>NZ_JAHZOP010000001.1:0-721879 GCF_019928825.1 Streptococcus sanguinis
GATACCTATATCTTCGATTTAGGTCATGGCCAGGATACCATTAGCGATTCCGAAGGCCTAAGCACCATTCGCTTTGGAGCTGGAATTTCATTGGCAGACTTGCAGGTAAGTCATCCCGTTAATGATAATTGGACGGCCGTATTGACCAATACCAAGACTGGCGACAGTATCACATTTAGTGACTTCCGTTACTCAGCATCTTACCGCAATCTGAAACTGGTCTTTTCGGACGGTACAGAGCTAGGTGTGAGTGATGAAGGCAGTCCGTTCCGTACACTCTATGGTACATCTGAGAGCGAGTATTTGAGTTCTCCGATTAACAACTTGACTATTTATGCTGGTGCTGGTAATGATACACTCAATGGATCATCAGGTTCAGATAAGCTCTATGGTGACGAAGGTAATGATCTTCTAGAGGGCGGTTCTGGCAATGATCTTCTAGAGGGCGGTTCTGGCAATGATAAGCTCTATGGAGGTGCTGGTGATGATACCTATATCTTCGATTTAGGTCATGGCCAGGATACCATTAGCGATTCCGAAGGCCTAAGCACCATTCGCTTTGGGGAAGGGATTAGTCCAGAGAATCTGAAGCTTGCTAAAAGCGATAACTGGAATTTATCTCTGACACAGGGTGATGATCAGCTTATTTTGAACAACTATTTTTATAGCAGCTCTTATAGAAATGTTCACTTGGAATTCTCGGATAAACGTACGGCAACCGTTAACGATCAGTTAATGACTCTTGATGTGAAGGCTGCACCAGTTAGTGAATCAGTTGTTACGCCTGCTGTTCAAGCGCAGACACTAGAAACTCTTGTAAACGATGTGGCTTCAAGCAATCCAGTCACGGATACGAGTCGGTTACCCCAAGCAAGTACAACGGAAATACGGGCAGTGACTCAATCTCAACTACTAGTTCAGGAAGTATCTGCTCTGCCAAGCGAAAATACTGTATCGGCTGTTAATTCAGCTGTTAATACAAATACGAATCTATTTACAGAGCAACTAACAGTACAATAGTACAACAAGAGAAATTAGGGACGATTTTGTTCCCTAGTTTCTTGTTTTTTAGAAGATAGAAAATGAGAGAGGATTAAGAAAAAGAAATGAATTATGAACACCTGTCTACTTATTCGGCAGTGGAATGTTTTTTGATTATGTCACAATTTTTAGGAGTGCAGGCAAGTGAGGAAGATTTAAAACAAATAGCTGCCAATAGTTCCTTTAATGAGTCAATTCCTTTTATGTTGGAAGCAGCAAAACACTACCAACTTAAAGGGAAATATGTTGTCTTACCGATGAAAGATTTGGTCAAAAAAGCAGGAAGTATGGTTCCCTTTATAGCTCAAGACAGGGAGGGGAGTTACTTTATTATTGCAAGATTTCAGGAAGAGGAAGTTTTGCTTCTCTATCCAGGAGAGTCCAGTCCTCATTTACTATCGCTAGAAAAGTTGAAAGAAAAATGGGATGGCTCTGCTATTCTCCTGACTAAAAAAGGATCCTTAAGAAGAAGCGATTCACTTTTTAGTTTTAAGTGGTTTATTCCGACGGTATTGCGTTTTAAGACAGCCTTTATCCAAGTATTGCTGGGGATTTTTGTTATTCAGATTTTGGGAATTTCAACCCCCATTATGGTTCAGGTCATTATTGACAAGGTTCTGTCTCATCATAGCTTGTCCACTTTGACCGTCATCGCCATTGGGATTGGTCTAGTATATATTTTTGAGCTGATTCTGTCTTTGGCTAAGAACTATTTATTTACCCATACGACCAACCGTATTGATGTACTATTAAATGCACGCTTGTTTAAACATTTATTTGCTCTGCCACTGCGCTATTTTGAGGCCAGAAGAGCAGGAGAGACGGTTGCAAGAGTTCAGGAGCTACACCATATTCGGCAATTTTTGACAGGAACACCTCTATCATCTCTGATTGATGCGTTTTTCATCCTAGTCTATGTAGCGGTTCTATTTTTCTATAGCGTTCCTCTGACATGGCTGGTGTTGGCATCTATTCCCTGTTTTGCACTTCTGTCAGCCATTGTGACCCCCCTCTTTAAAAAAAGTTTGGATGAGCAATTCCAAGCAGGTGCAGAGACCAGTTCCTTTTTGGTGGAGTCTATTCAGGGGGTACAGACAGTCAAGTCCTTTGCTTTGGAATCGAAATTTGAGCAGAAGTGGGGAGACCTTCAGGCGGATTATGTCAAGGCCAACTATCGAACAGCCATGATTGCCTCCAATTCAGGAGCGGTTGGACAATTTATTCAGAAAGCGTTTGATCTTTTGATTCTTGTTTTTGGTGCTTTAGCTGTAATTGATGGTAAATTTACCATTGGGCAATTAGTTGCTTTTAGAATGTTATCTAGCCATATCAGTGGTCCTGTACTTCGTTTAGTTCAGCTTTGGCAAGAGTATCAACAAGCATCCTTATCAGTAACTCGTATTGGTGATATTTTTAACTCTCCAACTGAACTACGCCCAAATGGCTTGGTTGAATTGCCAACTTTAGAAGGGAAGATAGTTTTTGATCACGTTCGTTTTCGATACCGTTCAGATGCTTCGGATGTTATTAAAGATATGAGCTTTACTATTCCGGCTGGTAGCATTGTTGGAGTAGTTGGTCGGAGCGGTTCAGGTAAAAGTACCTTATCCAAGCTCATTCAACGACTTTATATCCCAGAGGCTGGGAAAATCTCTATTGACGGTTTAGACCTGTCTTTGGTTAATCCAGAGCAGTTGAGACGGCAGATTGGCATTGTTTTGCAGGAAAACTTTATGTTTAACGGTACAGTGCGGGAAAATATATCTATTCATTTGCCTCTGGCAACTATGGATGAGGTTGTAGCTGCCGCTAAGACAGCAGGAGCGCATGACTTTATTCTAGCTCTTCCTCAAGGATATGATACCGTTATTGGTGAGAAAGGCCTGGGTTTGTCTGGGGGGCAGAAACAACGCGTTGCCATTGCTCGCGCTATTTTAGGTAATCCTAAAATTTTGATTTTTGATGAAGCGACCTCAGCTCTGGATTATGAGTCAGAACGAATTATCCAAGATAATCTAAAGACTATTTGTCAAGGACGTACGGTGCTTATTATTGCTCATAGGCTTTCTACATTGGCTGAAGCTGAAAAAATATTAGTAGTTGATGAAGGAAATGTGGTGTCTTATGATAGCCATGAACGACTTCTTGAAGAAGATGGGCTATACGCACATCTCTATCGCCAACAGGAAAGGGTGGGATAATATGGATATGAATAAAAATGCTCCCTTAACCGACTATTTACGAAAATATAGGCAGCAAAAAGATAGGACACTAAAATATGACTTTATGCCATCGTTGTTAGAGATTGTTGAGCGACCTGCGCATATTGCGGGGAAATGGATTATAATTTTAATTAGTCTTTTATTGCTCGTAGTCTTGCTTTGGGTTTCTTTATCAAGAATTGATGTGGTTGTTGTTGGAACGGGAGAAATAGTGCCTGCGGAACGGGTGCAGTCAGTTTCTAGTTTAACTAATGGCATAGTTAAGTCTATGAACGTCAAGGAGGGTGACCAAGTTGAAAAGGGAACAACCATATTAGAACTAGATGATGCAGTAACCAAACAAAATGTCGGACAATTAGAAAACAGCCTCACCGAAATCAACGCTTCCATTGCAGTAATTCAAAAATATCAGGCTGATAAAAATGTCTCTATTCAATTATCAGATTATGATTCTTCGGCTCAGAATGCTGTTCAGAGTTTGATATCTGAAAACAATCTTTATCGTCAGCAATTATCACAAGCTGATGCTAACTTAGTAACTGCACAGTATGATACTAGTCTTGCTCAAAAAATGGCAACTTTGACGGAAAATAAACGACAAACCGAGACGGATCTAGCTCAGCAACATTATATTTTAGAACATCTAGCAATTAAAGCTCCTTCAACAGGTCAAATTGCTAGTCTATCTGTTAGTTATATTGGACAGAATGTTAGTTCAGAAAATCCAATAGTAACAATTCTACCTAGTAAATCAGAGTTGATATTTGAAGCACAAGTATCTGATAAGGATCGTGCAGATATTCAAAAAGATATGGAAGCAGTTGTAAAACTACAAGCTTATCCTTATTCTGATTATGGGACGATACCTGGCAAAGTGACTTATATAAGTCCGACAGCTTTTCAAGTAAAAGGGAAAGGAATGGTATACATAGTCAGAATCTCAGTTGATAAAAAGAAACTTCATAAAGGAGTGAGCTTGATTTCAGGCTTATCTGGCACTATTGAAATTAAAACTAGTAGCAGGAGCGTATTGGATTATTTTCTAGACCCTATTCGGGATGGCTTAAATGGTAGTCTGAAGGAAAAATAGTTTCAGAAACCATTTGATCAATTTTAGTAATGCAGCCTTAGGGCTGTATTTTTTTGAAAAAACATTTAAATTTCACACTTTAAAGGTCTAATTCAAACAAAGAAGTCAATTCCATTCAGTTCTCTAATACTCCTTTGAATAACTTTCTAGTCTCTTCTTCAATGTATTCATTGGCTATCGTTCTCTAATATCTAAGCAAAACAGTTGACAGAACTATCGAAGTTTGTTAAATTAATTTGGTATATTATGCAATCAAAAGGAGATGTTATGAATGAGATTAGTATTCAGTCACCAGATGGAACCAAAGTTAAAACCTTGTCACCATCCTACTCTATTACAACGTTACTTTTTAGTTTTTTTGTCCCACTTTTTCGAAAGGACTGGAAATACTTTGGTATTATTTTAGGTTCTTTCTGCGCTTTGCTAGTTATTGCTGTGCTTTTCATTCCAGAAGATTTGTTAAAGCCAACTGGAACAGCCTTTAATTTCTTTTGGACTTTTTTCTATAATCGTTTTTGGATAAAAGATCGTGTTTTCAATGATGGATGGCTGCCTGCCGATGAAGAAAGCAGAAATCTACTTAAAAAGACTTTTCCTAATATGCCATAAAACTACTGGAATAAATTTTTTCTATGATAAACAAAGTTACATACTCAAGAGGAGGAATGCGATATAAAAGGCGATAAAGAATTGAGTTTAGGAGGAGCTGGGGGAAATGGGAAAAAGGATTAAGATTTCTCCGCTAAAAGCTAGAATTTTGATGATGGTCAGTCCAATGTTTTGCGCTATCTTCTTTGGTTTGGGTTCGTGTAGTTTTATTGATCATACATTAAAAGTAGGATTATCATTTTGGCTAGATATGATTCGTGAAGATTTTATGTTGGTTCTTTCCTTTATTTGGTTCAATATGAGTTTAGTCAAGTCTATCTATAGAATGATAAAAAATAATCTTTTGTTAAACAGTAATATTCAGGAATTGAGAGATTGTTATCCTGAGCTTGAGGAGGACTGGCAAAATCTTAATGATGCGGACTACCTTGACAAAGATTTGCAAGTTTTGGTTTATGGCGATCATCTCATTTGTTACAGGACATTTGATATTGCCTACCTGCCAGAATGTTCTAAGATAGATGCATTTATGAAGATGTATCGTTTAGGTAGTCGTTATAAGGTGAGACGAGTTCATTTTTCTGCATGGTATCTTGATGGCAGTGAATTTGAACTCCGTACAAATGAGTTGCGAAAGTTTATTGGAATGAATCAGAAAGCTCGTAAAGATGCCTTATTTGATTATTTAAGAGAGAACTTTGATTATATTGAACTCGAAACTTTCGACTAAGGGAAAGAAGTAGATATCAGTCAAGTAAGAGATTTGCGGGATAGAAATATTAAATTCAAAAAGATTGCTTAAAAGACTTGCAATCTTTTTTTTCTTTTGCTATAATTATCAATGGTTTGAAAAAACTGCCTAAGACAGTAGGGGAGCTTGACTCATAAAGATCCTACCGAGGACAAAACGTATCATGTAAAAAGAAGCGTATTGTACTTTCGTGTCTAGGTTTGGGCGCGTTTTTCTTTTGGAAAATTCCCCAAGCAAAATAATTACGGAGGTGAAACACTAAATGAGTGAAGCTATTATTGCTAAAAAAGCGGAACTGGTTGACGCAGTTGCTGAAAAAATGAAAGCTGCTGCATCTATCGTCGTTGTTGACGCTCGTGGTTTGACTGTTGAGCAAGATACCGTTCTTCGTCGTGAGCTTCGTGGAAGCGAAGTTGAGTACAAAGTTATCAAAAACTCAATCTTGCGTCGTGCAGCTGAAAAAGCTGGACTTGAAGACTTGGCATCTGTTTTTGTTGGACCATCTGCAGTAGCATTTTCTAACGAAGATGTTGTTGCTCCAGCGAAAATCTTGAACGACTTTGCTAAGAACGCTGATGCACTTGAAATCAAAGGTGGTGCAATTGAAGGCGCTGTCGCATCAAAAGAAGAGATTCTTGCACTTGCAACTCTTCCAAACCGCGAAGGACTTCTTTCTATGCTCCTTTCTGTACTTCAAGCGCCAGTTCGCAACGTTGCACTTGCTGTCAAAGCAGTTGCAGAAAACAAAGAAGACGCAGCTTAATCTTAAGCTACGCAGCGTAGCCTAGCTACGAAAAAAATATTATAAATTTAAAAATTATTTGGAGGAAATAACAATGGCATTGAACATTGAAAACATTATTGCTGAAATTAAAGAAGCTTCAATCCTTGAATTGAACGACCTTGTAAAAGCTATCGAAGAAGAATTTGGTGTAACTGCAGCTGCTCCTGTAGCTGTAGCTGCTGCTGGTGCTGGTGAAGCTGCCGCTGCTAAAGATTCGTTTGACGTTGAATTGACTGCAGCTGGCGACAAGAAAGTCGGCGTTATCAAAGTTGTACGCGAAATCACTGGTCTTGGCCTTAAAGAAGCTAAAGAACTTGTTGATGGTGCACCAAACGTTATCAAAGAAGGCGTTGCTGCAGCAGAAGCTGAAGAACTTAAAGCTAAATTGGAAGAAGCAGGCGCTTCAGTTACTCTTAAATAATAGAGTTTCCAATCATAGAAATCAACCAAGTCGAAAGACTTGGTTTTTTTGTATCCCAAAATCATTTTTATGTTAAAACGCTAACAAAAAATAGGATTGTATGATATAATTTAGACAGATTATTGCGATTTAGGAGATATTATGAATAAGATAAAAATCATCAGCAATCCTTATGAAAAAAGGGTTTTATTTGAGCGTTGGAATAATCAGCTGAATTCATGGACATTTATTGACGAAGATAGTAATTCTAATAGCAAACTGATTAGTAGTGAGTATCAAATTGGATTTTTTCCTTTTAAAGTTTATGAGATTATAAATCAAATAATTACTGAATATTCTAATCCCGATGATGTATTGTCTATCTGTTTTTCAGGTAGTGACGATGAGTATCAAGAACTAGAACGTTTGATTACGGATATTAAGTTTGAGAATATTCAACTCGAAAAATCAGAAAATTATCTAGAAAATGCTAGAGATGTTTTGCCTGAAATAAATCGGATTTTTCAAAAATTAGATCCTTTAATAACAAAAAACATTGAGGATGAGAGTGGTGAGATACAGCAACAATTAAAGAGGTTTTCAGATGCTTCTAATGACATTGTCCCTATATGTGTTCTAGGGACTTATAGTGCTGGTAAATCAACTTTTATTAATTCATTAATTGGTTGCGAACTACTACCTAGTGCAGAAACACCTGTTACGGCGAAAGTCTACAAATTATCTTCTACTCCTCATAAGGATAGAGCAAGTATTCGAATTTCTTTTAAAGAAAAAGAAGCTAGAATCTTATTTCGAGATAATGAACTAGTTGTGCATGGCCTAGAAGATGGAGAAGAATTATTAGCTTCAATTAATGAGGTTTTGGATGAAGAGAAACCAACTTCAATTATTGAAAAAGTACGTTTTGTTTTGGAAGAATTAAATGATGTTTCTGATTCTGAATTAGGTGATCTAATTGAAATTGAGATTCCTTTTAGCAGAAGTGCTCTAGATGATATAAATTATAAAATTGCTATTTTTGATACTCCAGGTTCAAATTCTTCTACTAATCTCCAACATTCGGATGTTCTGGATAAGGCCATGAAAGGGATGTCTAACGGTCTTCCTATTTTTGTGACAGATAGCAGTTCGATGGACAGTACAGATAACGATAATTTAAAAGATAAGTTAAAGAAAGTTGCAGGTTTAGACAGTCGTTTTACTATGATTGTAGTGAATAAAGCAGAAACTGCAGATATTAGCTTGAGAAGATTTAAAAAAGAATCTTTTAAACAAAAAATTATGAATCAATCAATACCGCGCGAACTGTATGGTCAAGGGATATTTTATGTTTCATCCATACTTGGTTTAGGGGCTAAACTGGATGGGAATCTTAAGGGAGAATTCTACTCGGAATTATTCGATACCTACAAAGCTAAGTATTCAGATCCAGAAAACGATTATTACAAGAGATTATTTGATTTTAATATTCTCCCTAGGCAGATGATTTCTTCAATGGTTGAGACTGCAGAATCAAATTCTAATATAATCTATGCTAATAGTGGATTATTAACAATTGAAGATACAATCAAGAGTTTTGTAAATAAATATTCGCATTATGATAAGTGTCAGCAAGCTAGGGATACTTTGAATCAATTGATTGGTATTACTGATAAAGAAATCGAAGAGAAAAATCAGGAATTGGGTAGTCGCAAGGTAGAGTTACAGAATAAACTTGATTCTCAAAAATCTGAAATTCTTGAAACAATTGATAAAAGCATATCTCATGAAAGGGAAGACTATACTAGCCGATATCCTGAGGAAATGCTGAGTTATTTACAAAGTTTGACCCAGAATTTGAAAAAGGAAAGAGCAGAATCTCTGTATAAGGATTCCTATGAACGTATAGATCTTGAATATCCTGAAGTGATTGTTGATGATATTCATTCAGGATCAGATGCCTTTTCAAAATTGAAAGGACATATAGATAATTATATGTTAGGTGAAGATAGACGAAGAAAGCTTGAAGAACAGGCTTCAACAGAAGTTCTTAATGTTATCAAGCAAGAGTTCAGTGAAAATTTGGTTATGGCAAAGGAGCATTTCAACCTATTTTCAAAAGAATTTTGGCTTAATGCCACATCTGATGTTCGAAAAGAATTGGAGAAGGTTATTTCAGGTGATTTGGATCTTCAGCCAGAGAAAAGAAAAGCTATTTCGGAAATCATTATTTCTTACGAAGAAATTGATTTTAATCAATTTGATTTAGGCAAATTTAATAGAGATGAATTAAGTTACATTTTTAGAATTGGTGACTATCGACTAAAATCAAATAAGATTAATATTTCAGGTCTTACTAATACTTATAATAAAGAGTTTAAAGCTAAATTGACTGAATTTAGTGAGAGTATTCGCTCAGAACACGAACGGAAGTTTAACAATTGGATGCAGGATTTGGGAAGTCTTATCAAAAGCAATATTATTGAATTTAGTCCGGAACTGAAGGAACTGGATCAGAGAATTCAAAAGGTTATTAAAGAAATTTACAGTCTTGAAGAACAGCAAAAGCAGATTAAAACTTATGTAAATGAAATCAAGCAGATGATATCTTGGAAATAAGTGGAGATGTAGTTCGAGGGAAAAGTTATGGGAATAAAAAATTTAATCAATAAGGCTGGAGCTAAAGCTGCAGACAAATTAGCAAAATTATCTGCCTTGAGTCCAGAGCAGCTAAAGGCTGTCGAGGAGCAAAAGGAAAAATATCTTGCAGATCAACCAGATATTAGTGATGAGGAATTGACTAGCAGGCTATTGGCATCGTGTGGTGTTGAGGTGTTCAACTCCTATTTGGAACAAATAAAGGAACTGTATGTTCCTTTGGAAAATACAGCTGAATTTAACGATGATTTTAATCCGTCTTACAATATCCGCTATTTTAATATAACGAAATGGGTTACAGATAAGCGAGAAAACAGTCTAGAAAAATTAGTAAATGTCTATGAAGTACTTTCTAATGAACGCTGCAATATTGCTCTAGTCTTTCATCGTACAGAGAATGATACGAAAGTCTATCTAGCAGTAATTAACACTGAGAATGCCAATGATAATGTCAATGTTGAGAATTATAAAAAGCGACTTCTAGAAGCTATAAAAGGAAATTTTCCTGGTTCAACAGTCAAAGAAGAGATTGGTCGCGGGCGTATACCTTGCTTGAATAATCAAAAATCATACTCTGTAGCAACAGTATCTAACCTTCCAACTGCGAAATCTGAAAAATTTATTAGCCAAACAATTGAAAAATTGATTGATGGTATCATTCCTGAAGGACCTAGTCAAGATTATAGCTTGATTCTTTTGGCGAGTCCGATTCAGGATGTAGAAAATCGCAAGTTGCGGCTTTCTGAATTATATTCTGCTTTAGCTCCTTTCGAGAAATGGCAGACTAGCTACACTTTCACTGAATCTGACGCAACGACTTCCATGGCAACTTTCGGAGTTAATATTGGAGCTAGTGCTGGGATTCAGCATGGCCAAAGTCAATCGACTAATCAATCCCAAGGGAAGACACAATCTAGCGGAGATTCAACGACAGATTCAAGTGGTCAGACTGACGGAACTAACAGTAGTCATACTAGTGGTAGCAACAAAGGTTCATCAGATACTGTTGGAGCAGGAGTAAATTATAGTCAAAACTCTGGAGTTACTGTTGGTTCATCCAATGTAGCCAGTGCAAGCTTTGGGAATAATATAGGAGTCTCTACTCAATATAACCGTTCTTGGAATAGAGGTACTTCTGTTTCCGATTCAACTGGTAAAACCTTCGCTAAGACAGTAGTAAAAGCTGTTACTAAAACTGCTGGTAGAGCTATCTCCGAAACTTTGGGAAAGACTGCGGGAGTTTCTCGAGCGGTCAATTTTGGTTCCAACATCGGAGCAAATTTTGCTCGTGCCTCAAATGTAACAGCTACGGTTGGTAAGAATGAAGGAATTAATCAGTTCTTTATGAACCACAATATTCATCATGCATTATCGGTTTTGGATGAGCAGATGAAACGATTTGAAAAAGGAACTGCTCTAGGCATGTGGGAGTTTGCTGCTTATGTACTTAGCGAAGACCAAAATATCGCTAATAATGTCGCTCATACTTACCTAGCTCTGACTCAGGGAGAAGAGTCCTATATGAGTAAATCATCCGTTAATCTGTGGCGTGGTGATATGGGAGAGAGTAGTGCCGATACTCGAGAAATTGTTCACTATTTGAGGGATTTGCGACATCCAATATTTGCATTGAATCCTAGTGTTTTAGAAAACGATGAAACTTATTATGTCTATCCATCTTTGATTACTCCGACAGTTCCTCTGTCCGGTCAAGAATTAGCTTATTCTTTGAATTTTCCTCAAAAATCTATTCCAGGTCTGCCTATTATAGAATGTACAGAATTTGGTCGAAATATTGTTTCTTATGATTTGGATGATAAATCTGAGCAAAACATCCGATTAGGAAATATTTTTCATATGAACCGCGAGGAAAGAGTTTCGGTAGATTTATCTTTGAATTCTTTAACGTCCCATGCTTTTATAACAGGAAGCACAGGATCTGGTAAGAGTAATACTATTTACCAGCTTTTAAGCGAAGCAAGGGAAAATAATGTCAAATTTCTTGTTGTAGAGCCTGCAAAAGGGGAATATAAACATGTCTTTGGCCAGGAAAAGGATGTAGCAATATATGGCACGAATCCGAAATTAACACCTTTGCTCAGATTGAACCCTTTTAGTTTTTCTAAGGAAATTCATATTTTAGAACATCTGGATCGTTTAATTGAAATTTTCAATGTATGTTGGCCTATGTATGCTGCTATGCCAGCGGTCTTAAAAAAAGCAGTTGAAAAGTCGTACATAGATTGTGGATGGGACTTAATTCAATCAAGAAATTCTTATGGTACAATTTATCCAACATTTGGAGATGTTGCTGAAAATATAAAAGAAATTATTGACTCAAGTGAGTACGATAGCGAAAATAAAGGCGCTTATAAAGGTTCTTTATTGACTAGAATTGAATCTTTAACAAATGGTATAAATGGAATCATTTTTTCTCAAGATGAACTATCTGAGCAGCAATTATTTGATTCAAATGTGATTATAGACCTAAGTCGGATTGGTTCTAGTGAGACTAAATCATTATTAATGGGAATATTAGTCTTGAAATTGCAAGAATATAGAATGTCTCAAGCAGAGATGAATTCTTCGCTTCGTCACCTAACCGTCTTGGAAGAAGCTCATAATCTATTGAAAAGAACTTCAACTGAACAGTCTTCAGAATCAAGCAATCTTCTTGGAAAAAGTGTTGAAATGCTCGCTAATGCTATTGCAGAAATGCGTACTTATGGAGAAGGGTTTATTATAGCTGATCAAGCACCAGGACTTCTAGATTTATCTGTTATTCGTAATACCAATACTAAAATTATAATGCGTCTTCCTGATTTCTCTGACCGAGAGCTGGTTGGTAGATCTGCAAATCTAAATGATGACCAAATTTTGGAATTAGCGAAATTACCCAAAGGTGTTGCAGCTGTTTATCAAAATGAATGGATTCAGCCGGTCTTGTGCAAGGTAGAGAAATATGATAATAGTCTCGAAAGTTATCAATATAGTCAAGAATCACTAAATGAATCAAAATCTTATTCAGATGTTTATTTGAAAATCAGTAAATTTTTGACTGGAAATGAAAAGATAGAGAATATAGATATTGAAAAACTAAGAGATGATTTGTTTGGAGCTCCTATCAGTGGTAAATCTATTCATAAAATTTTAGGGTATCTTGATGAGCAGATTTACGAGGTGAAGATGCTTCAGGTTGCTCCAATTATTTCGGAGTTTTATCCGAGTCTTTTAGAAAAGGCGCGAGAAGTAAATCAAAAGTGTAAGGATAAAAGAACTATTACCTATGAAGTCGTTAATGAGTTTAATAGGCTGGTAGATGGACCAATTACTCAGCAAGAGCGATTAAATATTATTCAAGCAATTTTGACACAGCTATATGTTCATGAGCTAAATAATAATGCTAGTTTAGAAGAGTGGAAACAAAAGGGAGGTTTATTGTGAGTATCGAAAAAATGAATCAATCTGATTTAAAAGAGAGTATGACGAAAATAGAAAATGAGCCCTCTTCTTTTAATCCTAATCAAAGGTTGGAAGTAAGTAGGGAATCTGAATTAAAAGGTGAAGAGTCAGCTCTTCACGAAAAAACTCCGCTTAACCAGCACGATAAGCAAGAGCTAAAAACTGAGACAGGGTGGTCAGAGAGTATTGTTGATAATATCCGCTGGAAAGAAGAGGCGGCTGTTTATAAAGGATTAAATGTAATCGAAAAAGATGTAAATGGCCGAGCCTGTTTTCAAAGGACTGATATTGACTATAAGATAAAGGATGAATTCGGAAAAACTAATAAAGAGCGTATGCTTGAAGGAAAAGCTCCACTAATGAATGGTAAGCCAGTTGAGCTTCACCACATAGGACAGAAACAAGATTCACCTTTAGCTGAATTAACTCATAATGAGCATAAGGGGAATTACAGACTATTACACGAAGTACCTCCACAAACATCACAGATTGATAGAAGTGCCTTTGCAAAAGAAAAAGCAAATTATTGGAAAATGAGAGGAGAGGAAATATAATGTCAAAAATTAGCGATGAATTGAAACTGGTCTCAGGACTAGAAGCTACCAAAGGTGCGAACGATGAACAAATTTTAAAGGCTCAAAACGAGCTTACAATAAAATTTTCTACAGACTATATTGATTATTTAAGAGAGTTCGGAGTAGTAAATTTCTTTGGGACAGAATGGCAGGGTTTGAACGGACCAGAATATCTTAATGTTGTAAAATCAACGCTTGAGGCACGTGAAACATATCCGGATTTTCCAGTAAATATGTATATTTTGGAAGATTTGGGATTTGATGGAATATTAATTTTGTTGGATACTAACGGTTCTGTCTTTGAATGGCAATATGGCTCATGTAAAAAGCTTTATTCCAATATGTCTGAATACTTAAAGGAGTGTGTTGCAAGAAAAGAGTAGATTTTTTTGATACTTCAATTATTTAGAGGGATAAAGGCGCTATATTTTAAATTAAAAACATACGTTATCTTTATATGTTATATAGAAGCTCTAGTTTGTATTATTAGGGGGATTCAGATGAATGAATGCAATTGATATTGTTGCTCATTCTCTGGTTAAAGGATTTGTTATTCTTTTTAGAATAATTTGAAAGGGATTTTAATGAAAAAGTTTTTTGGGGAGAAGCAAACTCGGTTTGCTTTTAGGAAATTAGCTGTCGGGCTTGTTTCGGCTGCTATTTCTAGTTTGTTTTTGGGTTCTATCGTTGGGGTTGACTCTGTTCAAGCACAGGAAAAGTTGAATGTACACTATAAATACGTGACAGATACTGAAATAACTCCGCAAGAAAAGGAGTTGATTGTAAGTGGAGTTCCTAAAATGTCAGAAGGCAACGAGGAAACTTACTATCTTGTCTACAGGTTAAACTCAAATACTGGAGCAAAAACGTTACCGAATACAGGCGACAGTAACAATTCCAATACTAAGATGACGGTTGGTCTGTTAACGACGATAGGATTGGTTGTTTTTGTTGTGTCAAAAGGAAAAGTTAAAAGCAAGTTCCTATTAACTGTTTTGGTGGGGGCTGGTGTCGGAGGTGGTTTGATACTATCCGTCGATGCGCTGGAAAATGGAATCTTGCTACAGTATAATGCGGAATATCAAGTGTCAGCTGGGGAAAGTCTGCCGTCACCAGGTGAAATCTCGGGTTATACCTATGTTGGCTACATAAAAAACGAATCAATTAAAAAATTATTAGACAATAAGATTCTTGATAATCAGCAGAATGCTAATGAAGATAAAGAAGTTTTAAACCAAAATAAGAAGCTAGATTATTCTGTTTCTTTTGATAAGAATGGGCTGAAAAATCAAACGGTTGGCGTCAATACAATTGAGCCTCAAGATGAAGTTTTGTCTGGCCGAGTAGCTAAGTCAGAATTATTATACAAAGAAGAGACCGTTGAAACTGAGATAGCCTTTGGAGAACAAATACAAGAGAGTCCGGATTTAGCTGAAGGTACTGTAAGAGTAAAACAAGAAGGCAAACCAGGCCATAAAATCGAAGTCGTCCGAATTTTTACTGTAGATAATGCGGAAGTTTCAAGAGAAGTTCTTTCTACTAAAATTGAGGAAGCAACTCCTAAAATAGTGGAAAAAGGGACTAAAAAGCTTGAAACGCCAAGTGAAAAGCCAGTGGGTGCTAACTTGGTGGAACCCGAGCAAGTCGCTCCCTTACCGGAATACACAGGCGTCCAATCCGGTGCAATCGTTGAGCCCGAGCAGGTGGCTTCTTTGCCTGAGTATTCAGGTGCACTATCTGGAGCCATCGTTGAGCCTGAACAAATTGAACCAGAGATTGGAGGTGTACAATCAGGGGCAATAGTTGAGTCTGAACAAGTGACTCCGCTACCTGAATACACTGGTGTTCAAGCAGGAGCAATAGTAGAACCCGAACAAGTGACACCATTACCAGAATATACAGGAACTCAATCGGGTGCAATAGTAGCCCCCGAACAAGTTACTCCATTGCCTGAATACACTGGTGTTCAAGCAGGTTCAGTAGTGTCACCTGAACAAGCTACACCCTTACCAGAGTATACAGGGACTCAATCAGGTGCAGTAGTAGAACCTGAACAAGTCACCCCGTCGCCTGAATACACAGGAACTCAATCAGGTGCGGTAGTGGCACCCGAGCAAGTTACTCCATTGCCGGAGTACACAGGCGTTCAAGCAGGAGCAATCGTTGAACCCGAACAAGCGTCTTCCTTACCTGAATACACAGGAACTCAAGCTGGAGCCATAGTAGAGCCCGAGCAGGTAGAACCTCCGCAAGAGTATACTGGCAACATCGAACCAGCGGCGTCAGAAGCAGAAAATCCTGCTGAAAAAGCTCAAGAGCCGAAAGAACAGAAGCAAGAACCAGAAAAGAATATCGAGTTAAGAAATGTATCTGATGTGGAGCTGTATAGTCTAGCTGATGGAAAATACAAGCAACACGTTTCTCTGGATGCCATTCCAAGCAATCAAGAGAATTATTTCGTGAAAGTTAAATCATCTAAATTTAAAGATGTTTTCTTGCCGATTTCTTCAATAGTAGATAGTACAAAAGATGGTCAGCCAGTTTATAAAATTACTGCAAGTGCTGAAAAATTAAAACAGGATATCAATAATAAGTACGAGGACAATTTTACTTTCTATCTAGCTAAAAAGGCTGAGAGAGAAGTCACAAACTTCACTTCCTTTAGTAACTTAGTTCAAGCTATAAATAATGATCTCGGTGGAACCTATTATTTAGGTGCTAGTCTGAATGCCAATGAGGTCGAACTAGAAAATGGCACTAGCAGTTATATAAAGGGCAGATTTACTGGTAAGCTCTTTGGCAGCAAAGACGGAAAACATTATGCTATTTATAATTTGAAGAAGCCTTTATTTGACATTTTGAGTGCTGCTACTGTAGAAAATCTGGCTCTTAAAGATGTAAATATCTCAGGGAAAACTGATATTGGAGCCCTTGCAAATGAAGCGAATAATGCAACAAGGGTTAACAATGTCCATGTAGACGGTGTTCTGGCTGGCGAACGTGGTATTGGTGGCTTGGTGTGGAAGGCTGATAATTCCAAGATTACGAACAGCAGTTTCAATGGAAGAATTGTTAATTCCTATGAAACGAGGTCACCATACAATATCGGAGGATTAGTAGGTCAACTGACTGGCATCAATGCAGTAGTTGATAAGTCAAAAGCTACGATTACCATCTCATCAAATGCGGATAGTACCAACCAAACTGTCGGTGGCCTTGCAGGTCTTGTCGAGAAAGATGCGCTTATCAGTAATAGTTATGCAGAGGGCAACATTAATAATGTGAAGCGCTTTGGAAGTGTTGCTGGTGTGGCTGGCTACTTATGGGATAGAGATTCTAGCGAAGAGAGACACGCTGGAAGATTGCATAATGTTCTTAGCGATGTCAATGTTATGAACGGGAATGCGATTAGTGGCTATCACTATAAAGGAATGAGGATAACTGACTCATATAGCAATAAGGACAACAGAGTCTACAAAGTGACTCTTGAAAAGGATGAGGTTGTCACCAAGGAATCGCTCGAAGAGAGAGGAACAATCCTTGATGCTTCTCAAATCGCAAGTAAGAAATCTGAAATCAACTCTCTTAATGTACCGACTGTCGAAAATTTGCTGACTAGCAGCAATAAAGAAAGTGATTTTTCTAAGGTTGAAGACTATCGAGCCAGTCGAGCATTAGCATATAAGAATATCGAAAAATTACTGCCGTTTTATAATAAGGCAACCATTGTCAAGTACGGTAATCTGGTAAAAGAAGATAGCGCCTTGTATGAAAAAGAAGTCCTGTCTGCAGTCATAATGAAGGATAATGAAGTAATTACAGATATTGCTTCGCATAAAGATGCGGCTAATAAGCTCTTGCTGCACTATCAGGATCATTCATCTGAAATACTAGATATCACCTACCAATCTGACTTTAGTAAGTTAGCAGAATACCGTGTGGGCGATACAGGTCTCATCTATACACCAAATCAATTCTTACATAGTCATAGTTCGATCATCAATGAAGTTTTGTCTGATTTGAGAGCGGTCGATTATCAGTCAGAGGCTATCAGAAACACCCTAGGTATTTCTTCAGGAGTTTCATTAACGGAATTATACTTAGAAGAGCAGTTTGCCAAAACGAAGGAAAATCTAGCAAATACACTGGAAAAACTGTTGTCTTCTGATGCAGTCATTGCCAGCGAAAATCAAACGATTAATGGTTACGTCGTAGATAAAATCAAACGCAACAAGGAAGCCTTACTTCTAGGTTTGACCTATTTAGAGCGCTGGTACAACTTTAACTATGGTGACGTGAATGTCAAAGACTTCGTCATGTATCACATGGATTTCTTTGGTAAGGGCAACGTATCACCGTTAGACACGATCATTGAATTAGGTAAATCAGGCTTTAACAATCTTCTGGCCAAGAACAATGTTGATGCTTATAGCATCAGCCTTGCAAACAATAATGTAACAAAAGATTTGTTTAGCACGCTTGCCAATTACCGGGAAGTATTTTTACCAAACAAAACAAATAATCAATGGTTCAAAGAGCAAACCAAGGCTTATATCGTTGAAGAAAAATCAGCTATTGATGAAGTGAGGGTCAAACAAGAGCAGGCTGGCAGCAAATATTCTATCGGGGTGTATGACAGAATTACCAGCGACACTTGGAAGTACCGGAATATGGTTCTACCTTTGCTGACAATGCCTGAAAGATCGGTCTTTGTCATCTCGACTATATCCAGTCTGGGTTTTGGTGCCTATGACAGATATAGAAATAATGAGCATAGAGCAGGAGCAGAACTCAATAAGTTTGTTGAGGATAATGCCCAAGAAACCGCAAAACGTCAACGCGACCATTATGATTATTGGTATAGAATATTAGACGAGCAGAGCCGTGAAAAGCTCTATCGAAACATCTTGCTCTATGATGCCTATAAGTTTGGTGATGATGCTACTGTCGGCAAGGCTACAGCGGAGGCACAATTTGACAGTTCTAATCCAGCTATGAAGTATTTCTTCGGACCGGTTGGAAACAAGGTCGTGCACAATAAGCACGGAGCTTACGCTACAGGTGACGGTGTTTACTACATGGGCTATCGGATGCTGGACAAGGACGGAGCCATTACCTATACCCATGAAATGACACATGATTCTGATAATGAGATCTATTTAGGTGGATATGGAAGAAGAAGCGGTCTTGGTCCAGAATTCTTCGCTAAGGGCTTGTTGCAAGCACCGGATCATCCAGATGATGCGACAATCACGGTCAACTCAATTCTCAAATATGACAAGAATGATGCAACGGAAAAATCTCGTTTGCAAGTCCTGGATCCAACTGAACGTTTCCAAAATGCGGATGATCTGAAAAACTACGTTCATAACATGTTTGATGTCATTTATATGTTGGAGTACCTAGAAGGGATGTCAATCGTGAACCGTCTGTCCGATGTGCAGAAAGTGAACGCGCTAAGAAAAATCGATAATAAATATGTCCGAGATGCGGATGGAAATGATGTTTACGCAACCAATGTGATAAAAAATATTACAATGGCGGATGCGCAAAAATTAAATTCATTCGACAGTCTCATTGAAAATGACATTCTTTCAGCGCGTGAGTACAAAAATGGTGACGTAGAAAGAAATGGCTACCATACGATTAAGCTTTTTTCTCCTATTTATTCGGCATTAAGCAGTGAAAAAGGAACGCCTGGAGATCTTATGGGACGGCGTATGGCTTATGAACTTCTGGCAGCCAAGGGCTTCAAAGAAGGCATGGTCCCTTATATCTCTAATCAGTATGAAGATGATGCTAAGCAAAACGGAAAAACCATCAGTATCTATGGTAAGACCAGAGGTCTGGTAACAGATGACTTGGTTTTACGCAAGGTCTTCAATGGTCAGTTTAATAATTGGACTGAGTTTAAGAAGGCTATGTATGAAGAACGTAAAAACAAGTTCGACAGCCTGAACAAGGTCACATTTGATGATACAAGACAACCATGGACAAGTTATGCTACTAAGACTATAAGCACTGTAGAAGAGTTGCAAACCTTGATGGATGAAGCAGTTCTCAAAGATGCAAACGATAATTGGTATTCTTGGAGCGGCTATAAACCAGAATATAACAGTGCTGTCCATAAGCTCAAAAAAGCAGTCTTCAAAGCTTACCTTGATCAGACTAAAGATTTCAGAACATCAATCTTTGAAAACCAGAAGTGATTGGTTTGAGTTGTCAAATGGTCTGCAAAGTTGCAAGTCTGAAATGTTAGGGCAGAGCTTGAATTACTCTTAAATTCAGACCTTCTTGCAGATAAGAAATGACGAACCTAGTGAAAACTAGGTTTGTTTTTCTATATAAGTCATGCAATTAAAACTGTAACCAGTCTGCTTTCAGGCAGTTTACTGCTGACAGTCATTTATGAGGCTGATAATAAGCGGAGAAAAGTCTGAAATGACCTTTACCCTACTTCATATTTTTGTTATAATATTTGTATTAAAGCGTGCATTTGCGCGCTCTTTTCTGTGTTTTAAAGGTACTGAGTACTTTAGAGTGAGTTATTTTTGAATAGATGGTGAAGGAGGACTTATGTTATACATTTGGTCTTATTTGAAGAGATATCCTAAGTGGCTGGTCTTGGACTTTGTCGCGGCAATCTTTTTTGTGATTGTCAATCTAGGTCTGCCAACGGTGCTGGCTCGGATGATTGATGAGGGAATCAATCCTAAGCAGACAGACCGGCTCTTTTTCTGGGCTTGGGTGATGTTTGGCGTTATTATCTTAGGGGTACTGGGGCGAATTGTTTTGGCTTATGCGGCTGGGAAGCTAACGACGACCATGGTGCAGGACATGCGCAATGATCTCTATGCCAAGCTGCAAGAGTATTCTCATCATGAGTATGAGCAAATCGGTGTATCCTCTTTGGTCACGCGCTTGACTTCGGATGCTTTTGTACTCATGCAGTTTGCGGAGCAAACCCTTAAAATGGGTGTCATTACTCCTATGATGATGCTGTCCAGTATTCTCATGATTTTTCTGACCAGTCCGTCTCTGGCCTGGATTGTAGCTGTTTCAGTGCCTTTCTTGGCAGTCGTGGTCATTTATGTGGCGGTTAAAACCAAGCCCCTGTCTGAAAAGCAGCAGAAGACCCTTGATAAGATTAATCAGTACGTAAGGGAAAATCTGACTGGTCTACGCGTTATTCGAGCTTTTGCAAGAGAGGAGTTTCAAGAGAAGCGTTTTGCTGATGAAAATGAAGTCTATGCGCAAAACTCCAATAAGCTCTTTAAGCTGACTGGTCTGACAGAGCCGCTCTTTGTGCAGATTATTATTGCCATGATTGTGGCCATTGTCTGGTTTGCCCTAGCCCCCTTGCGGGACGGCAGTCTTGAAATCGGAAATCTCGTTGCCTTTATCGAATACAGCTTTCACGCCCTACTGTCCTTCCTCTTCTTGGCCAATCTCTTTACCATGTATCCACGGACAGCGGTATCGAGCCAGCGGCTCAAGGAAGTTATGGATATGCCCATTTCAATCAATCCTAATGAAGATGGTATAACCGAGACAGAGACGAAGGGTTATCTGGAGTTCGACAATGTAACCTTCGCTTATCCAGGTGAGACAGAGAGTCCTGTACTGCATAATATTTCCTTCAAGGCTAAGCCGGGTGAGACTATTGCCTTTATCGGTTCAACTGGTTCTGGTAAGTCTACACTGGTGCAGCTGATTCCGCGCTTTTACGATGTAACACTTGGTAAGATTTTAGTGGACGGTGTGGACGTCCGTGAATACAATCTGAAGGCACTGCGTCAGAAGATTGGCTTTATCCCGCAGAAGGCTCTGTTATTTACTGGAACTATCGCAGAAAACCTACGCTATGGAAAGGAAGAGGCCAGTCAGGAAGAGCTGAGTCAGGCAGCTGAGGTGGCTCAAGCCAAGGACTTTATCGAAAGTCGGGAAGAGCGTTTTGAGACTCATCTGGCCGAGGGAGGCAGCAATCTATCCGGTGGGCAGAAGCAGCGACTCTCTATCGCCCGCGCGGTGGTCAAAAAGCCGGAGATTTATATCTTCGACGACTCTTTTTCTGCCCTGGATTATAAGACGGATGCGGTGCTGCGTCGTCGTCTCAAAGAAGTGACAGGTCAGGCTACGGTGCTGATTGTAGCCCAGCGGGTGGGAACTATCATGGATGCTGACCAGATTATCGTTCTGGATCAAGGCGAAATCGTCGGACGCGGCAAGCACGAAGAGCTGATGGAAACCAATGATATTTATCGTGAAATTGCAGATTCTCAGCTGAAGAATCAAGCTTTGACAGAGGAATAGAAAGGAGACTGACATGAAAAACACATCAAGTTTTGCTCGTCTATGGAGCTACCTAAAAGTTTATAAATTTGCAGTCGCCTTTGCCATCTTCCTCAAAATCCTCAGTGTCGTCATGAGTGTCGTCGAGCCCTTTGTCTTAGGTCTAGCCATTACAGAATTGACAAATAATCTGCTGGATATGGCTAAAGGTGTGGCTGACGCCCAGATTAATGTGTCCTATGTTGGCTGGGTCATGGTTTTGTATTTTGTGCGGGCGATTATTTATGAAATCGGTTCTTACTATTCTAATTACTTTATGACCAATGCAGTGCAGGCTACCATTCGTGACTTACGCGATGAACTTAGTCATAAGATTAATCGCATCCCCGTTTCTTACTTTGACAAGCATCAGTTTGGTGACTTGCTGGGGCGTTTTACCAGCGATGTCGAAACTGTTTCAAATGCCTTGCAGCAGTCCTTTCTGCAGGTTATCAATGCAGTCTTCACTCTGATCTTGGTTATCGTCATGGTATTGGTACTCAATCTGCAGTTAGGTATCATTGTGGTAATCTCAATTCCGATTACCTACCTTAGTGCTCGCTTTATCGTGAAGAAATCCCAGCCTTACTTTAAACAGCAGGCAGATGTACTGGGGGCTATGAATGGCTTTGTTCAGGAAAATTTGACAGGCTTTAATATCTTGAAGCTCTATGTCAGAGAAGAAAGCTCCCAAGAGGATTTTCGACAAATTACGCATAAACTGCAGAAAGTAGGTTTTAAAGCCAGCTTTATCTCCGGTTTGATGATGCCTGTTTTGAATGTTATTTCAGATCTGACCTACCTCTTGCTGGCTCTGCTGGGCGGCCTTCAGGTTATTGCTGGGCGCTTGACAGTCGGGAATATGCAGGCTTTTGTTCAATATGTCTGGCAGATTAACCAGCCTATTCAAAACCTGACTCAGCTGGCAGGTCAGCTTCAGAGTGCCAAGTCTTCTTTGGACCGAATTTTCCAAGTGCTGGACGAAGCAGACGAGGTCAATGATGAGACAGAAAAGCTAGAGCAAGATTTGACAGGTCAGGTTAGCTTCAAGGGTGTGGACTTCCAGTATGTGGCAGACAAACCGCTCATTCGGAATTTCAATCTGGAAGTCAAACCTGGAGAAATGGTCGCCATTGTTGGTCCAACTGGTGCTGGTAAGACCACGCTGATTAATTTGCTCATGCGTTTCTACGATGTGACCAAAGGTGCGATTACTGTGGATGGGCATGATATACGACATCTGTCCCGTCAGGACTACCGTAAACAGTTCGGTATGGTGCTGCAGGATGCTTGGCTTTATGAGGGGACTATCAAGGAAAATCTTCGTTTTGGCAATCTGCAAGCCACTGATGAAGAAATTGTAGAGGCAGCCAAGGCGGCTAATGTGGATCACTTTATCCGGACTTTGCCAGGTGGCTACAATATGGAAATGAATCAAGAATCCAGCAATATCTCGCTGGGGCAGAAGCAGTTGCTTACGATTGCGAGGGCTCTTTTGG
Source organism: Streptococcus sanguinis (assembly GCF_019928825.1). Taxonomy (GTDB): domain Bacteria; phylum Bacillota; class Bacilli; order Lactobacillales; family Streptococcaceae; genus Streptococcus; species Streptococcus sanguinis_L. The sequence goes on from NZ_JAHZOP010000001.1 coordinate 23,423, forward strand.
CCAATCCTAAGATTCTGATTTTGGATGAAGCGACCTCATCTGTCGATACACGGCTGGAGCTCTTGATTCAGAAAGCTATGAAGACTCTCATGCAGGGGCGGACCAGTTTTGTCATTGCTCACCGACTGTCGACCATTCAAGAAGCGGATAAGATTTTGGTGCTCAAGGATGGTCAGATTATCGAGCAAGGCAATCACGAGAGTCTCTTGGCTGATAAAGGATTTTATTATGACCTTTATCAGAGCCAATTTTCTAAAAAGGCGGAAGAAGCTTGATAATGCTTGCTAAATTTTTTGACAACTGCTAGAATATAAGCAAAGTGAGGTAGCAATGTCTTTAACGAGTCAAATTATTACAGCAGAATTTCCTGATTTAGATAAGGTAGAAGCTCTTAATCGAGAAGCCTTTCCAGAAGAAGAGAGAGTTCCTATTAATGAATTTCTCCTCTATACCAATGATGAACGATCTCATTTCTTTGCCTTCTATAATGAGGAAGAATTTATTGGTTTTGCTTTTGCAGTTTATAACGAAAAAATGTTCTATGTCAGCTTCTTTGCGATTATGCCGCACCTTCGCAGCCATGGCTATGGGGGAGAAATCATTCATAAACTGACAGAGTTTTATCAAAAGACCATGGTTCTAGAGGTAGAACGTGTCGATGAAGAATGTGATAATTTAGAGCAACGTCAAGCACGTATGGACTTCTATAAGCGTAATGGCTTTCGAACGACCAATGCCTTTCTGGAATATGAAGGGTTAAGCTTTGAAATCTTGTATTTGGGACATCATTTTGATGAGGAGGCTTATCGAGATATTTTCCATACGCTGCAAGAGAAGAACTTCTTTGAATTCGAAATTAAGTACAGAAGATTTAGCGATGTGTAAAGTTTGCTAAATGATTTATAGCCATTTTTAAAAGGTTGAGATAAGATGTCTCAACCTTTTCACTTTGAAAAATCTCTTTTATTTTGTTTTGAATCAGGATGTATAATATTGTATTTTTCTCGCATTCAGCAACAGTAGAGCATGTCTGTTTAAAGAAAGTAAACCATCAAAAAAAGATAGAGATAGGTTGGTGAAGTATACGATTTAAAACAAACTTATTTATATCACTTTAAAATAAGCCTTAAATCTGTAGATAAGTAAGGATTTTTCTAAAACCTATTGATATATGATTTGATTTAAATCATATTTTCTCTTTTGATTCGAATCAATATTCTGAAAAAGTTAAAAATCTTGCGGAGGTGGCTATTTACGTATATAATGATAAAGCATGAAAAAATTTAAAGGAGTTTCCCGTGATTAAAAAAGGTGCCTTAACAGGCTTGCTCTTATTTGGAATATTTTTCGGTGCTGGGAATTTGATTTTCCCGCCTTCGCTTGGAACATTATCTGGTCAGCATTTTTGGCCAGCTATTGCAGGATTTGTCCTATCTGGGGTTGGGCTTGCTGTGCTGACTCTGATTATAGGAACGCTCAATCCCAAGGGCTATATTCACGAGATTTCTCAGAAGATTGCGCCTTGGTTTGCTATTGTCTATCTTGTAGCCTTGTATCTGTCAATCGGGCCCTTCTTTGCTATCCCGCGGACTGCGACGGTGGCATATGAAGTTGGTATTGCTCCTATGCTGTCTAAAAATATGACCAGTATCGGATTGATTGTTTTCACGACCCTTTACTTTGCGGCGGCTTATCTGATTTCTTTGAATCCATCTAAGATTTTGGATCGGATTGGACGTATTCTGACGCCTGTCTTTGCAGTTTTGATTATTATCTTAGTCATTCTAGGAGCTTTGAAATACGGAACAACGACACCTCAGCAGGCTTCGGAAGCTTATTTAGCGTCAGCTTTTGGACAGGGCTTCTTGGAGGGTTATAATACTTTGGATGCCTTGGCTTCCGTGGCTTTCAGCGTAATTGCTGTAACAACTCTTAACCAGCTTGGTTTCAAGAATAAAAAGGAGTATGTTTCAACTATTTGGGTCGTTGGCATAGTGGTGGCACTAGCTTTTAGTGCCATGTACATTGGTTTGGCTTATTTGGGCAATCATTTCCCAGTTCCAGCTGAGATTATTGCCAAAGGCAATCCTGGTGTTTATGTCCTGTCGCAAGCGACACAGGCTATCTTTGGACCTACAGCACAGATTTTCCTTGCAGCTATGGTCACTGTGACTTGCTTCACCACAACAGCGGGACTTATTGTATCAACTGGGGAATTCTTCCATAAAACTTTCTCTAAGGTATCTTATAAAGTGTACGCAACGGTCTTTACTTTGATTGGGTTTGCGATTGCTAATCTTGGGCTTAATGCTATTATTCAATATTCTGTTCCAGTCTTGCAAATTCTCTATCCAATTACCATTGTTATCGTTCTGATTGTCATTGTCAATAAATTCTTGCCACTGTCCAAAATCGGTATGCAATTGACGGTGGCAGCAGTGACTCTGATTTCCTTTGCGGGTATTCTTGGGCAGCAGTTCCATATTACAAAGGTAAGTGATATGGTAAATGCCCTTCCGTTTGCTCGGGCTTCCCTGCCTTGGTTGGTGCCGGCTCTAGTTGGAATCCTGCTTTCTCTCTTTTTGCCAAATAGGCTAAAGAGTGAGCGTTTCGAGATGGAAAGCTAATAGATAACATCTGTCACAATGTGGTGGATGTTTTTGCAAAATCCAGAAATCTCAAGCAATATAACATCAAATTCAAGTTTTTTCAAATCTATCTCCCTATTTTTAGGGGGATTTTTATTTTATACTAGAGTCAGAAATTGATAGTGAGGTTTTTGAAATGGCAACAAGTTTTTTGTTCTTTATTTCTGTTTTTCTGGCGGGTATTCTATCTTTTTTCTCGCCCTGTATCTTACCGCTGATGCCGGTTTATGTGGGAATTTTGCTGGATTCGGATCAGCCAAAAACGGTTCGGTTTATGGGAAAAGATATTTCCTGGTATGGTCTAGCTAAGACGCTCTGCTTTATTGCTGGATTATCAACTGTATTCTTGGTTTTGGGCTACGGAGCTGGCGCTCTAGGGCAAGTCCTCTATGCCCCTTGGTTTCGCTATGTTCTGGGCGGGATTGTCATTCTACTGGGAATCCACCAGATGGGAATCATTAATATCCAGCAACTGCAAAAGCAAAAGAGCATCCAACTTAAAAAGAATAGTAAAAGAAGTGATTTTCTTAACGCTTTTCTCTTGGGTATCACCTTTAGCTTTGGTTGGACGCCCTGTGTGGGACCTGTTCTGAGCTCTGTCTTAGCAATTGCAGCTTCTGGAGGTAACGGCGCTCTTCAGGGAGGCTTGCTTATGTTGGTTTATACACTTGGATTAGCGCTTCCTTTTCTAGCAATGGCTTTAGCTTCCGGCTGGGTAGTACAGCGCTTTGCAAAACTCAAACCTTATATGGGAACGCTTAAGAAAATCGGCGGAGCACTCATCATTCTCATGGGAATTTTGCTAATGCTTGGAAATCTAAACGTTTTAGCATCATTATTTGGATAAAAATTATATAATTAAAGGAGACACATCATGAAAAAAATCACTACACTTACAATCGCTGCACTTAGTATCTTTGTCCTAGCTGCCTGCTCTAATCAAAAATCAGATTCTGATATGAAGAAGACGGATGACAGCAGTATGATGAAGAAAGACGACATGAAAAAAGACGACATGAAGAAAGAGGATATGAAGAAAGAGGATATGAAAGACTCCAGCATGTCTGATGATAAAATGAAAAAGGATGACATGAAGGACTCTTCTATGATGACCGACAGTAAGTCCGATATGAAAGATGATATGAAATCAAGCGATTCAAGCATGAAGGATGACATGAAAGATTCATCCGAAATGTCATCTGACAAATAAGAATTCCACCATAGGAAAGAAAGTCGTCAGTTTTGTCGGCTTTCTCCTTATTTTGAAAGGAAAGAAAACGATGAAGAAGTTATCAATATTGACTATCAGTCTGCTTTGTGTCGGCTTTTTGGGAGCCTGTTCAAATCAGAAAATGAACTCGGAAGTTTCTAAAAGTGATAAAAGCAATATGCAAACAAAAGCGGATTCTGGGCAATCTACCAAGATGGCAAAAGACTTTAGCCTGCAAGGTGTGGACGGCAAGACCTACAAACTGTCTGATTTTAAAGGCAAGAAAGTATACCTTAAGTTTTGGGCTTCTTGGTGCTCTATCTGTCTATCCACACTTGGAGATACCAATGATTTGGCTAAGGAGCAGTCAGGAAAAGATTATGTTGTCCTGTCGGTGGTGTCTCCGACTTTTAATGGAGAAAAGTCTGCTGATGATTTCAAGGAATGGTACAAGTCTTTGGATTACAAAGACTTCCCAGTTCTCATGGATACTAAGGGAGAATTGCTGAAAGAATACGGGATTCGCTCTTATCCATCTGCACTTTTCGTAGGCAGCGACGGCTCTCTTGCCAAGACACATATTGGCTACATGAGCAAGGAAGATATTGAGAAAACACTGAAAGAAATCAAGTAAAAAGGAGCAATAAACATGGAAGGAAAATGGAAAATTCTTCTGGTTCTTCTTGGTTTGCTTGTCTGCTTTGGACTGGTCTATGTGATTGCAGGGAATGGTAAGCAATCGTCACCTGAACAGATTAAGAAAGCTTCAATGAGCAAGACAGAAGCGGTAGCCAAACAAAAGACAGAAGATGTCAAGGAAGAGGACAAGCGGGAGATTTATCTGGCTGGCGGCTGTTTCTGGGGAGTAGAAGAGTACTTTTCTCGCGTGCCAGGTGTACTTGATGCAGTATCAGGCTATGCAAATGGTAAGGGAGACACGACCAAGTATGAATTGGTCTCTCAAACTGGTCACGCTGAGACTGTTCACATCACTTACAATGCCAAGAAAATTTCGCTAAAAGAAATTCTGCTTCACTATTTCCGCATTATTGATCCAACTTCTAAAAACAAGCAGGGAAATGATCAGGGTACCCAGTACCGGACAGGTGTTTATTATAAGGACGAAGCTGATCTTGATACTATTAATCAGGTTTTTGATGAAGTTGCAAAGAAATATGATAAGCCTTTGGCCGTCGAAAAAGAAGCTCTAAAAAACTTTATCAAGGCAGAAGATTATCACCAGGATTACCTAAAAAAGAATCCTAATGGATATTGCCATATCGATGTCAATCAAGCTGCTTACCCAGTTATCGAAGCCAGTCGCTATCCTAAGCCTAGTGATGAAGAGATTAAGGCTAAGCTCACGCCAGAAGAATACGCAGTCACACAAAAGAATGACACAGAGCGGGCCTTTTCTAATCGCTATTGGGATAAGTTCGATGCTGGTATCTATGTGGATGTGGTGACAGGCGAGCCTCTCTTTTCATCAAAAGATAAGTTTGACTCAGGCTGCGGTTGGCCGAGTTTCACACGCCCTATCAGTCCAGATGTTGCGACTTACAAAGAAGACAAGAGTTTCAACATGACACGGACAGAAGTTCGTAGCCGGGTTGGAAATTCCCATCTGGGCCATGTTTTCACAGACGGTCCTAAGGACAAGGGCGGCTTGCGCTATTGCATCAATAGTCTGTCCATTAAGTTCATTCCAAAAGCCGAGATGGAGGAGAAGGGCTACGGTTATCTTTTGGATTATGTTTAAGAGCATTTTGATCGAAAATTTGCTATAATAAATCCAGTATAAATAAGGAGTTGAATCTTGTGTATTCAATTATAATTGTAGAGGATGAGTATCTGGTAAGACAGGGGATTGCATCCTTGGTAGACTATGAACAGTTTGGCATGCAAGTCATTGCCCAGGCTGAAAATGGAAGAGAAGCTTGGCAGAAATTTCAGGAAAATCCTGCTGATATCCTGCTGACCGATATCAACATGCCACAGATGAACGGCCTCGAACTGGCCAAGCTAGTCAGGGACCAGGCTCCTAAGTGCCATATCGTTTTTCTGACGGGCTATGATGATTTTGACTATGCTCGGACCGCCATTAAACTAGGCGCCGATGACTATCTTCTCAAGCCATTTTCCAAAGATGATGTTGAGGAAATGTTGGCCAAGGTGCAGACTAAGCTTGATAAGGAACGAAAAAAAGCCCAGATTCAAAACTTGGTTGATCAGGGACAGCGCTCTGAGTTGGAAGAGGCTATTCACGCGCGTCTAGCTGATTCAGAATTAAGTCTGAAAAGTTTAGCTTTCCAATTGGGGTTTAGTCCGTCCTATCTTAGCGTTCTTATCAAAAAAGAACTAGGCTTGCCCTTTCAAGATTATCTGATCCAAGAGCGGATGAAAAAAGCAAAACTCTTACTCCTGACTACAGATTTGAAGATTTATGAAATAGCAGAGCAGGTAGGTTTTGAAGATATGAACTATTTTTCTCAGCGCTTCAAGCAGGTGGTTGGGCTGACACCTCGGCAGTTTAAAAAAGGGGAGGGGAAATGAAACGATATCCGCTTCTTATCCAGTTGATTGTCTATATTTTTCTGCTGGTTCTTTTCCTCTTGGGATTTGTTGGGAGTCTTTACTATCAGACTAGCTCGGGGACTATTCGGCGGCTGACAGAGCGGACGACGCGCAATAGTATGGAGCAAAGCGGGCAGTTCATTGCTTCTTATTTGCAAAAATTAAAACAAACCACCTCCACACTGAGCAAGGAAGAAACGATTCGGAAGTTTGCTCAGAATCATGAAAGCAGCGAAACGTCAGTACAGGCTTTGATGAAAACCATTATTGAGACAGATCCGGATTTGGTGTCGGCAGTATTGGTTACCAAGGACGGGCGCGTGGTCTCAACAGATTCTCAAATTAGCATGCAGACATCTTCTGATATGATGAATGAAAAATGGTATCAGGAAGCTGTTCATACCAAAGCCATGCCTGTCTTGACCCCTGCTCGCAAGGAATCTCTGTCATCAGAGAAGGAGAAGTGGGTTGTTTCTGTCACTCAGGAAGTGGTGGATGAAGCAGGGCAGAATCTCGGTGTTTTGCGTCTGGATATTGGCTATAAGAGTCTCAAAGCCTATCTGGATCGGCTTCAGCTAGGGAAGAAAGGCTTTAGTTTTATTGTCAATAGCCAGCATGAATTTGTCTATCATCCTAAGAAAAGTGTTTACTCCTCCAGTCAGGAAATGAAAGCTATGCAGTCCTATATCTCGGTCAAGGATGGTTACGCAGACCAGAAAGAGGCTTTTGTCTACCAGATTGATATCGCAGACAGCGACTGGACTTTAATTGGCGTTGCCTCTTTAGAGCAATTACAGATGCTTCAGTCACAGATGCTTTATTCTTTTATAGGGATGGGCGTTTTAGCACTCCTGATGTGCTTGACTGGTATTTGGTTTGTCCTGCGTTTGTGGATTAAGCCTCTTCAGAATCTACAAGCTGTTATTCTGAAGATTGGGGCAGGCGACTCAAATCTGCGAGCGGAAGCTAAGGGTTCTCCAGAGTTGGTTGACTTGGCTCAGCAGTTCAATAAAATGCTGGACCAAATTGAACAACTGATGGAAGCTGTCAAGACAGAAGAACAAAATGTCCGACGCTATGAGCTCCGAGCTCTTTCAGCTCAAATCAACCCCCATTTCCTTTATAATACCTTGGATACGATTGTCTGGATGGCTGAATTTAACGACAGCAAGCGTGTTGTTGAGGTAACAAAATCACTCGCTCAGTATTTCCGCTTGGCACTCAATCAAGGGCATGAACAGATTTCTCTCAAAGATGAGATTGACCACGTTCGTCAGTATCTTTTTATCCAGAAGCAACGCTATGGCGACAAGCTCCAATATGAGATTGAAGAGGATGAATCCATAGCTGATTATAAACTGCCCAAGCTGGTACTCCAGCCTTTGGTTGAAAATGCCATCTACCATGGCATCAAGGAAATTGACAGACAGGGCATGATTCGCGTTACAGCGGAAGCGGAAGAGGGGCAGCTGATATTATCTATCTATGACAACGGCCGTGGCTTTGATGTCAACGCCTCTATGGATGCGACTCTCCTTCGCTTAGGTGGTGTTGGTCTAAAAAATGTCGATCAACGCTTAAGATTGCAGTTCGGAGAAGACTACCATATGGAAATCCAGTCCGAACCAGATAAATTTACCCAGATTAGTCTTTATTTGCCGCTAGTTACAGATGATTAGGTCTATTAAGTTTTAAAATATTCAAGCCGGTAGGATTTTCTCCGGCTTTTTACTGTTTGGGACAAAATGCACTGGTTTTGCTGTTCATCAAGCGAAATTTTCTCTTTTCCTAGTCTCATGAGTTTGCAAGAAAATTACCGTAGCAGATTTGTGAAAAATCTATAAGATTCATTTATAATGATAAGTGAATGTATATTCTACGTAAGTAGTTAGAGGAGAGTAAATGGAATCACCTTTATTTTTTGTTTCAGTTTTTTTAGCGGGTATTTTGTCCTTCTTTTCCCCTTGTATTTTTCCCTTATTGCCGGTTTATATTGGCATTTTATTGGATGACAAGGAGGTCAAGACTCTAAAAGTATTTGGCCGGGAGCTTGCTTGGCAAGGCATGGTTAGAACACTGTTTTTCATTGCAGGCATCTCAACAGTCTTCTTTTTGCTAGGCTTTGGAGCAGGCTTTCTAGGAACAATTATTTACAGTCCTACCTTTCGTTATGTGATGGGCGGCCTCATCATTCTGCTAGGTCTGCACCAGATGGAGCTTATTAATATTCGCCAGTTACAGATTCAAAAGAGCTTGACTTTCAAAAAGAACGGTCAGAAACATCATTTTTGGTCTGCATTTTTACTGGGGATTACCTTTAGCTTTGGTTGGACTCCTTGCATTGGTCCGATTCTCAGCTCAGTCTTGGCTTTAGCAGCTTCTGGTGGGAATGGTGCATTCCAGGGAGCGATTTTGACCTTGATTTACACTTTGGGAATGGCCCTGCCTTTCCTAATCTTGGCTTTAGCATCTAGCTTTGTTATGCAGTATTTTAATAAAATCAAGCCTTATATGAGCCTGATGAAGAAAATTGGCGGAGCCCTGATTATTCTGATGGGAATTCTGCTGATGTTAGGACAGCTTAATGCCCTGTCTGGACTTTTTGGATAAAAGGAGAAAGAAATATGAAGAAAATCGTTACATTATTAGCAACTGTGTCAGCTGTAGCCTTTTTGGCAGCCTGCTCGGAAAAGGAAGAGAAGCCTATGACTATGCCTACAAGCAGTAGTTCATCTAGTGAGGCCCCTCAGACAAGTACAGTCACCCAAGCAGCTGTCGGTCAAGAGGCACCTGACTTTACTCTGCAGTCTATGGATGGAAAAACAGTCAAACTTTCTGACTACAAAGGCAAGAAAGTTTATCTAAAATTCTGGGCTTCTTGGTGTGGACCTTGTAAGAAGAGTATGCCGGAATTGGTCGAATTGGCTGGTAAAACAGATCGTGATTTTGAAATCTTGACAGTTGTAGCACCAGGTCTCCAAGGAGAGAAATCTGTCGAGGAATTTCCAAAATGGTTTCAAGAACAAGGTTATAAAGATGTACCAGTTCTATTTGATACTTCAGGAGAAATTTTCCAAGTCTATCAGATCCGCAGTATCCCGACTGAATTCCTCATTGACAGTCAAGGGAAAATCGGTAAAATCCAGTTTGGAGCTATCAGTAATGCTGATGCAGAAGCAGCTTTCAAGGAAATGAAATAAAGCGAAAAAAGAATGGACTTATGAATCCATTCTTTTTAGTTTGTAAGGTAATTAAGCGCTAGCGCCTGATGTTGCATCAGCTCCTCCGTCTCCATGACCTCCATCGCCTCCAGCATCAGAAGCACCAGAAGTAGCGTCTGCGTCTCCATGACCTCCGGCAGGAGCAAATGGTCCGCTGCCTCCAACCAAACGTTGACCAGTTTCTTTTAAGTACCAGTCGAGCCATGGTTGGAAATTAAAGACGATTTCATTGATACCAGCGTATGATCCGTCAGGATAGTACATAGCTTGGTAGTTGTGAGTATTGATAACGCCTGCAGGTGAACCTGGGACGATTGTACGTACGTATTCTTGGTTTCCGTTGCGAAGTGTTCCGATAACCCACTCTACATTTTTCATCCGAGCTGGTGGAAGAGAACCATGAACGGTTGACATGCGGCTACCTGATTGAGGTGGCACACGTTTGGCAAACATGGTGTCTGGGTCTTGGTGGGCGTTATTGTAGTAGAGGAATTGGTTGTTATCGTCAGCGTATGTCAATTCAAATGGCATAGCTTTTAAGAACATATCAATTTGATTAACAGTCAAGATACCATGGTCAAGTTTGACATAAGTATCACCTGAAACAGCGCCAGTGATTGCTGCGACTTTTTCCACCCATTCTGGATCATCTGGATCAACTTCTGTAATTGTCGTAGCGATTGGCTTTCCGCAGTCCAGGTCTTCAGGTTCGATTGGTTTTGGTTTTTTCAATTTTGAAACGACCTCTACATATTTGATAAAGTTATCTAAGCATGTTTCAAGGAAATTCACAGTTCCTTCGTTTGTAATATTACCATCATTGTCAAAAGCTTCCTTGGCTTTGCCCAGCAAGAACTCATTGCCTGGGAGGGTGTAAGCATTGACGCCAGGAGCATCTAGGATTTTACGTAGGTGAACTTGAGCACGAGAAGTTCCTTGGTCGTAGTAAGAAGCACCGACAATCATGACAGGCTTGTTTTCGAAAGGATGAACCTCGTAAGAGAGCCATTCTAAGACACTCTTCAAAGGAGCGCTGATAGTATGATTGTGCTCAGGGGTTGCGATGATGACACCGTCTGCACGTGTGATTTTGTTATACAAATAACGCAATTGGAAGCTTTCATCCCATTTTTCATCCTGGTTAAACATTGGGACTTCATCGATTTCTAAGACTTCCAATTCAAATTTAATTTTGAACTGACGACGGATGAATTCCAATAATTTTCGGTTATATGATTGTTCGTAGTTTGATCCTACAATTCCAACAAATTTCATTCTTTCAGTCTCCTATCTTACAATTTTTCCCAATTAAATTCTTCAGCATCTTTGCGAAGCAATTCTTGTGCGTTGCGCAATTTTTCAGTGATTTTGACAAAGATACGGAAGTCATCAAAGATAGCATCCAATTTTTTGACAACGTCAAGATCTACCAAGTCTCCGCTTTGGTCAAAAGCTTGAAGAGAATGTGAAAGCAAGAACTCATCTGGAAGAACAGTTGCCTTGATTTCTGGAGCGTTCAAAATTTGACGGAGCTGCAGCTGGGCACGAGAGGAGCCAAGTGTACCATAAGAAGCACCAGTGATCATGACCGGCTTGTTCAGCAGTGGATAGATACCATAAGAAAGCCAAGCCAGAGCATTCATGAGCACAGCTGGGATAGAATGGTCGTATTCAGGTGTGCCGATAAGTACGCCATCCGCAGCATCGATTTTTTCGGCAATTTCTGATACCAATTCAGGCACGTTTCTATCAGCAGGTTTATTAAACATTGGGATATCTTTAATCTCAACCAGCTCGATTTCAGCCTTGTCAGCGAAGTGCTTAGACATATATTGAAGAAGTTGCCGGTTTGTAGAACGGTTAGAATTTGTTCCAACAATTGCAATAAGTTTTAACATAAAATTTCCTTTCTGAAATGAAGATACAAATCCCTCGTAGGTGCATTTATTTTTCTTAAGGCAAGTAAAAACCTGAAGAAAAAGAGGGTGTTTTTAAATGGGCATGTTTATAAAAGCTAGAGCGATAGAGGTACCGCTTTTGTGGCAGTAAAATTATCACTTTTGAAAATTAAGAAGCAGGAATTATCTGCTCTAAAAGGCCTGAGCTACAGAAGAGCTGACTATCCTGGGTGATAATCAAGGCTTCAATCCCTGTTTGCTGTTCAATCTGGGACAGAATTGATGTCGGACTTTCACCAAATAGGCGAGTCGTCCAGATTTCGCCATCTACCGACTTGTCTGAAACAATGGTCAGACTAGCTAATCGATTTTCGATAGGATAACCTGTTTTACGATCCAGAATGTGATGGTAGTTCCGCCCATCCACTGTAAGGGTTCGCTCGTAGATTCCTGATGTGACCACTGACTGATTGGTGATAGCAAGTATAGCTGAGTGATTGCCGCGTAACAGCTTGGGATTTTGGATGCCAATCCGCCAGGCGCGCTGGCTGACTGCATTTTGCCCAATGGTTAGTACATTGCCACCAAGATTGATAAGAGCAGAAGTCACTCCCTGACTCAGCAAATAGTCCTTAATCTTATCAGCGATATAGCCTTTAGCCAAGGCGCCTAGATCCAGTTTCATGCCTTTCTTAGCCAAAAAGACACTACGGTCTTCTGGATTCAGCTCAAGCAAGTTTGGGTCAGTCAGGCTCAGAGCTTGCTGAATCTCCTCTGTACTTGGGAGACGGGCGTCTGAAAATCCTATCCGCCAGGTCTGGACTAGAGGGCCGATTGTGATATTTAAGTGGCTGCCTTCTGCTAGGCTGTGATATTTTCCCAGCTCAATCAGCTCAAAAAGCTCTGGATGAACTGAGACACTTTTAATTCCTGCTAGATGGTTGATAGTCATAAGTTCAGAGTCTTCATCATTGGCACTGAAGCGATTTTTATAGACATGAAGCAGTTGGACCGCCTCATCTAAGAGTATTTCCGCTCGCTCATGATAGAGAGAGATGCAAATCGTACTCCCCATCAAATGGAGCGAGCGAGAAGCAAAGTCCACATTATCACAACCTTTCTAAAATTAACCTCTCTGACCTTATTATATCAAAAAGATACCGGTTTCACAATCTTAAATTTGTTATATTTTCAGAAAATGAAACATTGCAAAAGGTAGTTTTTCTGAAGCATTTAGACTACAGTGGTACAACTTTTTAGGTAGCCTAAGAATTTTTGAAAATTTCGAGCAAATTTCTTGTAAACGCTCACAGGAGATGATATACTTGTTTAGTAAATTATAAATTAAGGTAGGACTATTCTTATGAGTAAAATCGTTGTAGTTGGTGCAAACCACGCAGGTACAGCGTGTATTAATACAATGTTGGATAATTATGGTGCAGAAAATGAAGTAGTTATTTTTGACCAAAACTCAAACATTTCATTCTTGGCATGCGGAATGGCCCTTTGGATTGGACAGCAAATCAGCAAGCCAGATGGACTTTTTTATGCAGACAAAGAAACTTTTGAAGCAAAAGGCGCAAAAGTTTATATGAATTCACCAGTTGAGTCAATTGATTATGATGCAAAAACAGTTACAGCTATCGTTGATGGCAAAGAGCATGTAGAGTCATATGACAAATTGATTTTGGCAACAGGTTCTCAGCCGATTTTGCCTCCGATTAAAGGTGCTGAGATGGATCCTAACAGCCGCGAATTTAAGTCAACCTTAGAAAATCTGCAGTTCGTAAAACTGTATCAAAATGCTGCAGATGTTATCGAGAAATTGCAAGACAAGAGCAAACATATCGAACGTGTGGCAGTAGTAGGAGCTGGTTACATTGGGGTTGAGTTAGCAGAAGCCTTCAAACGCCTTGGTAAAGAAGTGATTCTGATTGATGTTGTGGATACTTGCTTGGCTGGTTATTATGACCACGACTTGTCTGATATGATGCGCCAAAACCTTGAAGACAATGGTGTTCAATTAGCCTTCGGTCAAACTGTTCAGGCTATTGAGGGTGAAAGTAAAGTAGAACGCATTGTAACAGATAAGGCTAGCTATGATGTAGATATGGTTGTCTTAGCAGTTGGCTTCCGTCCAAACACTGGTCTTGGTGCTGGCAAGTTGGAAACATTCCGCAATGGTGCTTTCTTGGTGGATAAGAAGCAAGAAACTAGCATCAATGATGTTTATGCAATCGGTGACTGTGCGACTGTCTACGATAATTCTATCAATGATACAAACTACATTGCCTTGGCTTCTAACGCCCTGCGCTCTGGTATCGTAGCAGCTCATAATGCTTGTGGTCATGAATTGGAATCTAACGGTGTTCAAGGTTCTAATGGTATCGAAATCTTTGGTCTGAAGATGGTTTCAACTGGTCTGACCGAAGAAAAAGCTAAACGCTTTGGTTACAGCCCAGCTGTGGTTGAGTTTAAAGATACTCAAAAACCAACCTTCCTTGAAAAGGTTGAGCATCATGATGTTACAATTAAGATTGTCTATGATAAGGACACGCGTGTAGTTCTTGGAGCTCAGATGGTTTCTAGAGAAGATATGTCTATGGGTATTCACATGTTCTCATTGGCCATTCAGGAAAAGGTTACAATTGATAAATTAGCCTTGCTGGATCTTTTCTTCCTGCCACACTTCAACAAACCATACAACTACATTACTCAAGCAGCTTTGAAAGCAAAATAAGAAAATGAGTCTGGAATAAATTTCCAGACTTTTTTGTATAGAGCCTTTAAAAAGAATACTGAAATAAGAAATTTATATTTCATCTGTTTATCAGGCCTGCTTTGTGCTAGAATATTGGTAAAGTAACAATTTAGAGGAGATTGGGAATGGCAAAAGAGCCTATCTCGCAAGAGGACGATATCAAGAGAGAATTTAATTTCGCAACTCATTCGATTATTTCCCAGGTTTTGCGTGGTGTCTTAGTCGGGATTTTTGCTGGACTGGTAGTCGGGATTTTCCGCTTTCTGATTGAAAAAATCTTTCATTTAGTGCAGGATGTCTACCAAAAGAGTCAGCAGTCTTTGCTTTGGTTACTGGCCTTGGTGTTCCTTTATGCTTTTATCGTCTTGCTCAACGCTCGCTGGGTAAAGTCGGAGAAAAATATCAAGGGGTCAGGTATTCCCCAGGTCGAAGCAGAGCTGAAGGGCCTGATGTCGCTTTCTTGGTGGAGTGTTCTCTGGAAGAAGTTTGTATTGGGGATTTTAGCCATTGCTAGCGGTCTGATGTTGGGTCGAGAAGGACCAAGCATTCAGCTGGGTGCTATGAGCGGCAAGGGCGTTTCTAAATTTCTGAATTTGAGTGCCGCTGAGGAGAGAGCGCTCATTGCTAGCGGTGCGGCGGCAGGCTTAGCAGCAGCTTTTAATGCACCAATCGCAGGTTTGCTATTCGTGGTAGAAGAAGTTTACCGTCATTTTTCACGCTTTTTCTGGGTTTCTACGCTAGCGGCCAGTCTAGTTGCGAACTTTGTCTCACTCTCCATGTTTGGACTGACGCCAGTGCTGGACATGCCGGATAATATCCCGGTCATGAAGCTGGAGCAGTACTGGATCTACCTAGTCATGGGCTTGCTGCTAGGCTTGTCAGGTTATATTTATGAGAAAGTCATTTTGAATATTCAGCTGGTTTATCAGTTTTTGGGGCGCTTGTTTAGGATTTCAGAAGCCTATTATCCTATTCTGGCCTTTGCCTTGATTCTTCCGATTGGTTATTTCCTCCCTCACTTACTGGGCGGGGGCAATCAGTTGATTTTATCTTTGACCGCTAGTCATTACACAGTGGGAACCTTGCTCTTATTCTTTATTCTGCGTTTTGTCTGGAGTATGTTAAGTTATGGAAGCGGCTTGCCAGGTGGTATTTTCCTCCCAATTCTAATTCTGGGTTCACTTCTGGGCGGAGCAATGGGGACATTCTGTCTGCAGCTAGGTTTGATTTCTCAGGAGCAATTTCCGATTTTCATTATCCTAGGCATGAGTGGTTATTTTGGCGCCATTTCCAAGGCTCCTCTGACAGCTATGATTCTGGTCACAGAGATGGTCGGCGACATCCGTAATCTCATGCCGCTGGGACTGGTCACTCTGACTGCTTACATTATCATGGATCTGCTAAAAGGAGCGCCAGTTTATGAAGCCATGCTGGAAAAAATGTTGCCAGACAGTATCGAGGATCAGGGAGATACAACTTTAATTGAAATCCCTGTTTCTGAAAAGATTGCCGGTCGTCAAGTGCATGAGCTAAACTTGCCAGATGGAGTCTTGATTACCATGAATGTCCACAAGGGAAAGACTCAAACGGTCAATGGCAGCACGCGCCTCTATCTGGGAGATACGATTTACTTAGTGCTGAAAAAGACGGAAATCGGGAAAGTTAAAGAAGAGCTGCTTTAATGGTCTTAATATACAGTTTTTGATTAAATTGTCAGACAATTTCTTGAAATATGAGAAAAAAACTGGTATAATTTACAGGAAATAATCTCTATCTAGGAGAGAAAACAAAGGAGTCACCATGAAAAAACTTGGCATCGTCCTATTTTCAACGGCAATTTTACTGACTGGCTGTGCAGCCAACAACACTTCAAACAAGACTGGCTCAAGCAGTCAAGCATCCAGCAGCCAAACGGCTGTCAATCAGAAAGAATTGGACAAGGCGACAGCGGATTACAAATCTTTTGTCCAAGGACAAATCGATCAGCTCCTGACAGATACGGAGAAGTTTCGTGATACCCTTAAAGAAGGCAAGCTTGATGAGGCTAAAAAGCAATATCCGCTTATCCGGATGGCCTACGAGCGCTCGGAGCCGATTGCTGAGAGCTTTGGTGAATCAGACGTTAAAATTGACTTCCGCTTAGTCGACTATGTGGATGAAAACAAGACCGAAGAAGGCTGGTCTGGTTTCCACCGCATCGAAAAAATCATGTGGGAGCAAAACACAACCAAGGGAACTGAAAGCTATGCTGATCAGTTGGTCAACGATATAAAGGAGCTAAAAGCTAAAATCGCAACGGTTGAAGTGACGCCGGATATGATGTTGACGGGCGCTGTTGACTTGCTCAATGAAGTGGCGACCAGCAAGATTACAGGTGAGGAAGAAGTTTTCTCTCATACAGATCTCTATGATTTCCGTGCGAATATTGAAGGAGCAGAAAAGATTTTTGAGCTCTTTAAGCCATTGATTAAGGACAAGGATGAGAAGCTTGTTAAGACCTTGGAACTTGAGTTTAAAAATGTAAACAGTCTCCTAGATAAGCACATGACCGACTCTGAAAACTACAAGCTCTATACAGAATTGACAAAAGAAGACACCAAGGAACTGGCAGAAGCAGTGACCAAACTGGGTGAGCCTCTTTCACAAATGGGAGTCATTCTAAACGGGGAGTAATCATATGACAAACGACGAAAAATGGTTTAATAAAAAGATGGATCGTCGTGAATTTCTTAAAAAAGCAGGGATTGGAGGCGCTGGTCTTGCACTGGGTGTCTCTGGTGCATCTGCTTTTTTCGCTAATCAGGCCAAGGAAGATAAGAAATTCGCTGACGGTGAGGAAGAAATCAGCTTCTATGGAGAACATCAGGCTGGTATTACAACTCCGATGCAGAAGAATATCTACTTTGTTATTCTGGATTTGCATACGACAGATAGGGAGACCATTGTCCAGCTCTTCAAGGACTGGACAGCCTATAGCGAGAAGCTGGTAGATGGAGAATTGGTCAAAAAAGATAATTCCAATGCTCTTTTGCCACCCACGGATACTGGAGAAACTGTTGGTCTCAACCCTTATCGACTGACTTTGACCTTTGGGGTCTCAGCCTCTTTTCTGAAAAAAATGGGCTTATCAGACAAACGACCTAAGGCTTTTCGGGATTTGCCGCCTTTTCCAAAGGAGCAGCTTAAAGAAAAATATACTGGTGGCGATATTGTCATCCAAGCCTGTGCAGATGATGAGCAGGTGGCCTTTCATGCGGTCCGCAATCTGGTCCGTAAGGGGAGAAATGCCATCACTATGAGGTGGAGTCAGTCAGGATTTGCTGCTATCGGAGACCGGATGTCAACACCTCGTAATCTCTTTGGATTTAAGGACGGTACAGCCAATGTAACCAAAGAAAAAGACTTCGACAATGTCATTTGGTGCGATAGCAAGGACTGGATGCAGGGCGGCTCTTACATGGCTGTCCGCCGAATACAGATGTTCCTTGAGACCTGGGACCGGACCAATCTGCAGGAGCAGGAAAACACTTTCGGTCGCTATAAAGAAAGCGGAGCGCCTTTTGGCAAGAAAGACGAGTTTGACGAGGTTGACTTGAAATTGCTACCAGAGGATTCACACGTTCGTCTGGCTAAGGAGGTTGATAAGCCTATATACCGCCGGTCTTATTCTTACTCGGATGGGATTGATGAAAGTACTGGTCAGTTCGACACAGGCTTACTCTTTCTTTCCTTCCAGAAAGATCCTGACAGCTTTGTCAAAGTTCTGACTAATCTAGGCGCTCAAGATAAGATGAATGAATACGTCACGCATATTGGCAGTGGCTTGTTTGCCTGCTTTGGCGGAGTGAAAAAAGGAGAATACCTTGGTCAAAAATTATTTGAATAAAAGCCTGGTGATTTTGGGCCTTTTGCTGATCTTTTTGGCTAAGCCGGTTTTAGCGTACGAGAGTTACAGCAGTTTATTTGTCAAAATCACTGATGCCAGCACTGCGGTCAAACAGAAAGACCAGGAAAAAGCCAAGCAGCTAGTCGGAGAAATCAAGACTGACTTTGAAAGGGTAGCTAATCACGACTCTGCAGCGGGACAAGAGGTAAGCAAGGCACTAGACTTATCGGGCCAGGTGACTGAGGAGAAACTGACAAAGATTTCTTCGGCCCTCTTGAAATTTGAGAAAGAGCAGAATCCAGTCGACTTAGAGGCTGAGAAAAAGAAGCTTCTCAGTAAGCTAGACCCCAAATTTGAAAATCTACAAAAAGCCATTAGCGCTAAGGATTTAGAAGCGACAAGAGAAGCATACAAGAAGATGAATAGCACCTGGACTACCAATGAAAGCGTGGTGCGAGACAACAGCACAGCCCATTACGGCAAGGTAGAAACAGCCATTTCATTTCTGCGCAGTGCCATTGAGACGGAGCCTACTGACTTTGATATGATTCAGTCTTCTTTTGATGATTTAAAAACCGCCATTGATAATTTTGTCAAAGGCGAGAAAGTCCAAGAAGCTGCTGGCAATCTGACGCTGAAAGATGGAATTAAGCTGCTAGAGGAGTCCTTGAGTCTCTTTCAAAGCGGAGATGATAAAAAGGCTGCTGCCAAGATGAAAGAGTTCATCACCATTTGGCCAACGATAGAAGGAGATGTCAGTGTCAATAACCCTTCGCTTTATACCAAGGTTGAGAGCCAAACACCAGTAATTATGGTCAAGGGGAGCGAAGAGAAGTATCAAAAGCAGCTAGAATCCTTGATTGGTGAGCTGTCACAGATTGATACGACAGCTTCCTATCATTTCTTTGATGCTATGCTGATTTTGCTACGTGAGGGTGTAGAAGCGCTCTTGATTGTCATGGCTTTAATAACGACTCTAAAGGCCTCAAAGATGAAAAAAGGACTCAAATGGGTTTATGCAGGTGCAGCGAGTGGAGTTCTAGCCAGCGCTGTGATTGCAGCTTTACTACAGTTTCTATTCCCGGCAGTTGCTTCTGGATCAAATCGTGAAATTATTGAAGGTGCAGTGGGAATTTTCGCTGTCGCCATGATGATATTAGTTGGTATCTGGCTGCACAGCAAGGCCTCTATTGAGAAATGGAATGACTTTATGGAAAGCCAAATGAAGGCTGTAACAGTCACAGGCAGTTTTCTTTCCATGTTTGCTCTTAGCTTTCTGGCAGTTTTCCGTGAAGGGGCTGAGACTATCCTCTTTTATGCAGGAATTCTGCCGCGCATCACTATGACTGATTTTCTTTTGGGAATCGGCTTGGCCGTTCTAGTCTTGGTCTTGCTAGCCTTTATCATGAGCAAGGCGTCTGGTCTTCTCAAACCACACAGCATTTTCTTCTGGCTGACTTGGCTAATCTATGCCTTGGCCTTTAAAATGCTGGGCGTCAGCATCCATGCCCTTCAGCTGACCAATATCCTACCGACTCACCTAATCAATGGCTTTGTGACCGTAGACTGGATGGGGATTTATCCAAGCCTGGAAGTAGTTGTCAGTCAGGCCCTCTTTATCCTGCTAGTCGTTTATGTTAGCTTTAAAAATCAGAAAAGCGAGCAGCAGCATGGATAAAAAAGAGCAGACTATTATTGAGCATTTGATTGAGTTCAGACGGCGTTTTCTAGCGGTATTGGCTTGCTTCTTCGTAGTTTTTCTGGCCAACTTGCTTTTTTCGGCTGATATTTATCGATGGTTGACTAGTAATTTTGAGCAGAAGCTGCTGGTGCTGGGGCCGGATGATATCCTTTGGATTTATATCAGTCTGGCTAGTCTGGTCGCTTTTTCCCTAACCTTGCCATTTCTTGTTTATCAGGTCTGGGAGTTTATTCGACCAGCTTTACGGGCCAATGAAGCTCGGGCTGTTTTCGCTTATATCCCAGCTACCTTTCTCTGTTTTGTTCTGGGACTGGCTTTCGGCTTTTACTTTGTAACTCCAGCTATTTTGCAGGTTTTGCTGTCGTTGGGTGAGGGCCTCTTTGAGACACGACTGACAGCGCAGAATTATCTTAGTTTCGTCTTTCATACCACTATTCCGATTGCCTGCCTTTTTGAGCTGCCTGTTCTTGTGTCCTTTCTGACTTCTATTGGTTTGCTCAATCCGAAATTTTTGGTAAAATATAGACGATACGCTTACTTCATTTTGCTAGTTTTAGCTGTTGTCCTGACACCGGCCGACTTTATCAGCGATCTGTCTATGACAGTGCCTTTGATTTTGCTCTATGAAGTCAGCATCTTGCTCAGTCGCATCATTTATCAAAGAAAATCAATGAGGAGAAACTAATGGGACTTTTAAAAGACATCGGAGTACCTGGGGTAATCATTATTGTTCTGGGAGCCCTGCTTATTTTCGGACCAAAACGCCTGCCCGAACTGGGGCAATCTATCGGTAAAATGTTTTCAGAATTCAAAAAAGCAGTTAATCATGCTGGAGAAGAAGAAAAGACCGAGAATAAAAACGAAAAAGAGTAAAGGAAAAGCACGGATATCTGTGCTTTTTCTGCTAGAATCAAGATGGATTTTGGAAAGGAAGGAGTACAAATGAAAACATTAGAAGAACGAATTCTCAGAGATGGACAAGTCTTAGGTGAAAATATCTTGAAAGTTGACTCTTTTCTGACCCATCAGGTTGATTTTTCATTGATGAAAGAGATTGGTCAGGTCTTTGCGGAGGCGGTAAAGGATGCAGGAGTTACCAAGGTAGTGACCATTGAGGCTTCTGGAATTGCTCCGGCTGTCTACGTAGCAGAGGCACTGGGTCTACCAATGATTTTCGCTAAGAAGGCCAAAAACATCACGATGACAGAAGGGATTTTGACGGCCGAAGTTTATTCTTTTACCAAGCAAGTGACTTCGACCGTTTCGATTGCTGGGAAATTTCTCAACTCTGATGATAAGGTGCTGATTATCGACGATTTTTTGGCTAATGGTCAGGCAGCCAAGGGCTTGATTACCATTATCGAGCAAGCAGGAGCGCAGGTTGAGGCAGTTGGCATTGTCATTAAAAAATCCTTTCAGAATGGCCGTCAACTTTTGGAAACATCCGGTTATCGTGTCCTTTCTTTGGCGCGAATCGCAGGTTTTGAGAAGGGGCAGGTTGTCTTTACTGAGGCAGATATATGATTTCCTTTTCCTTTTGACTATCTGTCTGGCTTATAGTATAGTAAAGATAGTTGATATTTTAAAAATTTAAGCTCATTGATTTTACTTGGGTAGGAAAAGTTTTTGAGGGATTTCTATGCACCAAACTCATAATTTAAATCAGCGGATGCGGCTCTTTATTTCTATTTTTTTGCCAATTTTGATCTACCAACTGGCCAATTTTTCTGCTTCATTTGTTGATACGACCATGACTGGTCAGTATGACACCTTGCATCTGGCTAGTGTTTCTATGGCAACTAGTCTTTGGATTCCATTTTTCGACCTGTTGATAGGGATTGTGTCTGCCTTGGTACCCATAATCGGGCACCATTTAGGGCAGGGGAAAAAAGAAAAGATTGCTTCTGATTTTTATCAGTTTATTTATCTTTCTTTGGGGCTATCGCTAATTTTATTTACCTTGGTATTTGTGGGCGCTCCTCTAGTTTTGTCTCACCTTGGCCTAGAGCCTTTGGTAGAAGAAGTGGCAAAGAACTATCTTTGGTATCTAGCGCTCGGCATTATCCCTCTTTTGCTCTTTAGCACCATTCGTTCTCTGTTTGATGCTCTGGGGTTGACCAAGCTTTCCATGTATCTCATGCTCTTACTTTTACCTTTGAATGGCACTTTTAATTATGCCCTAATCTACGGAGCATTTGGTTTTCCAGAAATGGGCGGAGCTGGAGCCGGACTTGGGACTTCTTTGGCTTATTGGGTTTTGCTTCTCATATCCTTGTTAGTAGCAGTCAAACATCCAAAAGTCCGAGTCTATGAACTATGGAAGATTCGACCGCTAGATAAAAAGGGCTTAATCGAAGGCATTCGTCTCGGTCTGCCTATCGGAGGAACCTTTTTTGCAGAAGTTGTGATTTTCTCGGTTGTTGGCCTAGTCATGGCTAAGTTTTCGTCACTAATCATTGCTAGCCATCAGGCGGCCATGAATTTTTCAAACTTAATGTATGCCTTTCCTATGAGTATTTCAACCTCAATGTCCATCATCGTTTCTTATGAAATTGGAGCCAACCGTCCTGATGATGTTAAGGAATTCTGTAAACTCGGGCGGCTGACGGCCTTGGGAATTGCTGGATTTACTTTTCTATTTCTCTATATCTTCCGCGACCGAGTGGCTGCACTCTATGGTTCGGATACCGAGTTTATCCGTATGACATCTGTTTTTCTGACCTACAGCCTCTTTTTCCAGTTAGCAGATACTTTTGCGGCTCCTTTGCAGGGCATTCTTCGGGGATACAAGGATACTCAGGTGCCATTTTACTTAGGTTTGATTGCTTATTGGGGAGTTTCGCTGCCCCTGGGACTCTTCTTAGATCACAATACTAGTTTAGGCCCTTATGGATACTGGATTGGTCTCATTGCCAGCTTGGTGACGAGTGGCATTCTCTTTCAGTGGCGGCTTAATCGTTTGGCTAAAAATATTACAAATTAAAGAGTGTTGGTTTGTCCCTTTAGGATAAATTAGTGCTCTTTTTTTCACAATCTTTTGTTAAAATTAGATTAAAACATGAAAAACGCTTACATTTTTTCTAGTATATTGATTGTGAAAATGATATAATAAACATAAGATTATCAAGTTAAGTTTTTGTTAAAATAGGTTAATTTTTAAAATATTGTTTGCAGTTGACTTTGGTTTTCAGTAGAAAAGCGAGGAAACTATATGACCGAACACTATACCCATCTTTTGCAAGAAGTACTAAATGCTGCAAAGGAATTAGCTATTCAAAAACACAATTATCAAGTGGACATTCCGCATGTTTGGACAGTGCTGACCCAGCCTCAGGCTTTTTCTTTGGAATTCTATGCCGGTCTGGACCTTGATATTAATGAATTTATCAGCGTCATCAATCAGGAACTAGCCAAGATTCCTGTATTTTCACATACGGATACGAACCGCTACGGACGTCAGTATAGTCAACGTCTCAAGAATCTTTTGGATGATGCAGAGGCTGAAAGGGCGGAACTGAGGGACGAGGTGGTAACAGTAGAGCACCTGATTCTCAGTCTATTTCATCAGCAGCGAAATCCGATAACTGTCTTTTTGAAACAGGCAGGGATTGATAAAGAGCTAGTTGCGAAAAAGTTGAATAAGGTTCGTCAAGGCAAACGAGCTGTCTCTTCCAGTCAGGAGAGTCGCTATCAAGCCTTGAGCAAATATGCAACCAACTTTAATCAGTGGTTGGCAGACCAGACCGGTAGACAAGTAATTGGTCGAAAAGACGAAATTGACGATATTATCCGTGTGCTGTGTAGGAAAGAGAAAAGCAATGCCATTCTCCTAGGTTTTCCAGGCGTTGGAAAATCCAAAGTGATAGAGGGGTTTGTTAGAAGATTACTTACAGATGACGTTCCAGAACATTTACTGGGCAAGGAAGTTTTTAAGTTAAATCTAGGCGGACTGATTGCCGGGACTAAGTATAGAGGAGAGTTTGAAGAGCGCTTCAAGGCTGTTTTGGATGAGGTGCTGGCTGCTAAGGGGAAGATTATTCTTTATATTGAGGATATCCACCAAATCGTGACGGCAGGACGGACAGAGGGTTCTCTTGATGCAGGCAATCTTTTAAAGCCACTCTTGGCTCAGGGACAGATTAATATCATTGGCACAACGACTTTTGCTGCTTATCGAGAAAGCTTCGAGCTGGATCAAGCTTTGGAGGGGCGTTTCCAGCGGATTCGCATTGAGGAGCCTGACCAAGATAAGGCATTGACAATTCTGCAAGGACTGCGGGAGAATTATCAGGACTTTCACGGAGTTAGGCTGACGGACGAAGCCTTGCAGGCAGCAATCAGTCTTTCAATTCGTTATCTGTCAGATCGTTATTTGCCCGATAAGGCACTGGACTTGATTGATGAGGCGTGTTCTGTTAAGAAAATCTACCTAGGCCAAGTGCAAACTGAGCAGCCAGATGTCAGTCGTGAGGATATAGCTAGTATCGTAGAGCGTATAACGGGAATCAAAGTGCAGGGAATCATGGACAATGAGCGCGAACACTTGCTAAAACTAGACAAGCTCCTGCGCCAGAGAATTGTAGGGCAAGACCAAGCTGTTCAAAAGGTTTCGGAGGCGATTTTGCGCTCGAGAGCAGGAATTCAAAATCCAAAGCGTCCTATTGGGTCCTTTCTATTTCTGGGGCCGACTGGAGTCGGGAAGACTGCTCTGGCAAAATCCCTTGCTGAGCGGCTGTTTGGTAATGAGCTGGAAATGGTCCGGCTGGATATGTCTGAGTACATGGAAAAACATGCCGTAGCTCGTTTAGTTGGTCCGCCACCAGGTTACGTAGGATTTGAAGAGGGAGGACAGCTGACAGAAGCTGTTCGTAGGAGGCTTTATTCGATTGTCTTGCTGGATGAGATTGAAAAAGCCCATCCGGATGTATTCAATACACTGCTGCAAGTCTTGGACGAAGGACGCTTGACAGACTCTAAAGGCCGTACTATTGACTTTAAAAATACTATTTTGATTATGACAAGCAATATTGGCTCCCAGCAGATTTTGGAAAGTCTCAAAAGTAAACAGGGACTGACTGCTGAAACGCAGGAAGAAGTTCTGTCCCTGCTGCAACATAGCTTTAGACCAGAGTTTTTAAATCGGATTGACGAAACGGTTATTTTCAATCCTCTGAGGGCAGAAGATATGGTCAATATCGTAAAGATTATGGTTCGGCAACTTCAGGAAAGGTTGAAACAACAGAAGATTCAGCTTCATCTGAACGAAGAAGTCTATGCTTTTTTAGCCCAGCAGGGCTACCAACCAGAATTTGGTGCTCGCCCTATTCAAAGAAGCATTATGCGCTATCTAGAAACGCCTTTGGCTCGTTATTTGGTCGAAAATAAGGAAACAACTGAAATGACAGTCCATGTCAGTTTGAAAGATGGGCAACTGGATTTTAATTATTTGGAATAAGCTTCTTTCGAAAAGTAAGCGCTTACTATATATAGACAAAGAAAAATGAAGAAAGGAGGTTTATCTTTTTCAGAGCAGACTGTATCTTAAGATTTCGAGATGAGTCTTAGGTATATGAATAAATAATGAGATACTTTTTGTATCTATAGCCGACAGCAATCAATTTGATTGTTGGAGCACTCTTTGCATTTTATGAAAGGAGGCCTGTTTTGTCTGTTTATGATGTTTTGATTATCGGTGCTGGACCGGGTGGTTATGTGGCTGCTGAAGAAGCAGCTCGTTCGGGCAAGAAAGTGGCTGTGGTAGAAAAGAAGTCTATCGGCGGAACCTGCCTGAATGTGGGATGTATACCGTCTAAGGCTTATCTCCAGCACGGTCATTGGCTGCTGACAATGGAAGAAGCTAGACGTTATGGCATTGAGAGCAAGCTTGAAAGGATTGATTTTGAGAAATTGGTAGACCGAAAGAATCAGGTTGTTGCCAGTTTGCAATCTGGAATTCATGCTAGCTTTAAGTCTTTAGGCATTGAGTATATAGAAGGTCAGGCCAAGTTTGTCAAAGACCGAACTTTCTCCGTCAATGGTAAAGAAATCAGTGGTAAAGATGTTATTTTGGCTACTGGCGGTTATCCTTTTGTGCCTCCTATTAAGGGGTTGAAACAGGTTGACTATCTAACGACGGATACGTTTTTTGACTTGAGAGAGCTTCCTGAGAAGTTGGTCATTATCGGAGGTGGCGTTATCGCAATTGAGCTAGCTTTTGCTATGGCTCCTCTGGGGGTTGCTGTTACTGTTATCGAGGTTGCGCCAGAAATTCTTTTGACTGAAGAAGAAGAAGCGCGACATGTGATTCAAAAGAAACTAAAGAAAATGGGGGTGGTGATTTATCAGGGAGCGCAGATAAAGGAAGTAACTGCTGATTCTGTCTTGCTTGAGAACGAGCAGGTTGCTTTCGACCATCTTTTGGTCGCTACTGGCCGCAAACCAAATCTAGAGCTAGCACAGGATATGGGTTTAGCTTTGACAGAGCGAAATTTTGTCAAGGTAGATCAATACTACGAGACATCAAAAGAGCATGTGTATGCTATTGGTGATCTCTTAGAATCTTATATGCTGGCCCACGTAGCTAGTGCAGAAGGGATAAAAGCTGTGAGAGCTATCTGCCGGAGAGCTGAAGAAGCAGTTGATCCGCTCGGTGTTCCCCGCTCGCTCTATACCAGTCCTGAATTGGCTTCTTTTGGTCTCAGCAAGGAAGAGGCTGAGCAGGCGGGCTATGATGTTCTGGTCCAACAGCTGCCTTTCTCTTATAATGGGCGGGCAATTGCTATAGGTGAGACAGAGGGCTATGTCAAGCTAATCTCAGAAAAGAAATACCATCTTCTACTAGGTGCAGTCATCGTTGGTCCGAACGGTACAGATCTTCTGCAGAATTTGATTTTGCTGAGGCAGGCTGAAGCAACACTGGATCAAGTTCTTGAAACAGTTTTTGCCCATCCTACCACATCAGAACTAATACAAGAGGTCGCTAAAAGACTCGTTCAGGACGATTAATGAGGAGGTAAAAATATGTCAAATTATAAAGATTTACCACAACAATTAAGCAAAACAAGAAACCAAAGTGCTGTATCAGAGCTAGTAGATTTAAAAGTCTATGATGCTACTGAAGTTGAAGTAGAGCAGGTTTCCAAAGAAAAAGCCAAGACCATGTATAAAACCATGTGGGATATCCGTAATTTTGAGGAAAATACTCGGCGTTTCTTTGCTGCAGGTCAGATTCCTGGATTTGTTCACCTTTATGCTGGAGAGGAAGCGATTGCTACCGGCGTCTGTGCCAATCTGACAGACCAGGACTATATTACCAGTACTCACCGGGGACACGGTCACTGTGTTGCTAAGGGCGGTGATTTAAAGGGAATGATGTCAGAAATTTTTGGCAAGGAGACTGGGCTTGGAAAAGGAAAAGGCGGATCTATGCACATCGCCGATTTAGATAAGGGAATTCTCGGTGCCAATGGTATGGTTGGTGGAGGCTTTGGTCTAGCTACCGGTGCTGCTATGCGAAACAAGTACTTGAAAACCGATAGTGTGGCTGTCTGCTTCTTCGGTGACGGCGCAGCCAATGAAGGGAATTTCCACGAATGTCTCAATATGGCATCAATTTGGAAACTGCCAGTTATCTTTGTCAATGAAAACAACCTCTTTGCAGAATCGACACCGCAATGGTATTCTTCAGCGTCTGGCACCATTGCTGAAAGAGCTGCTGCTTATAATATGCCCGGCGTTCGGGTTAATGGTAAGGATTTATTCGCTGTCTATCAAGTAGCCAAGGAAGCTGTAGAGCGGGCTCGTAGAGGGGAAGGACCTACCTTGATTGAAGCTGTAACATATCGCGATCATGGTCACTTTGAAGGGGATGAGCAGAAGTATAAGGCTTTGGAAGGTGAAGAAAAAGACTGGGCTGATGTGGATGCTCTAGATGTCTTCCGTGACTACGCTATCGAGCATGGCCTCTTGACTGAAGAGGAACTTGATGCCATATTAGAGGAGTCTCGAAAGGATGTGGAAGAAGCTATCAAATTTGCTCAAGACAGTCCGATTCCTCGTTCCGAGTCTCTGCTGGAAGATGTATTTGCTGATTGATAGAAGGAGGTTGATCAAATGGCTAGACAACTGTTATTTATGAAAGCAATCAATGAAGCGCTGGATCAGGCAATGGCAAAAGATGACACCGTAATCCTTCTGGGAGAAGATATTGCTGGCGGTGTAACAGTCAAGCACTTGGAAGAAGAAAACGAAGATGCTTGGGGCGGTGTAATGGGTGTGACCAAGGGGCTCATGCCAAAATACGGCCGAGAGCGGGTGATTGATACTCCGATTTCTGAGCACGGATACGTGTCAGCTTCTGTTGGAATGGCTCTGACTGGCTTGCGGCCAGTACCGGAGCTGATGTTCAATGACTTTATCGGTTTCTGCTTTGACGCCATTCTGGGGCAAGGCTCAAAAATGCGCTATATGTTTGGCGGTAAGGCCAAGGTTCCGATGACAATGCGGACCATGCATGGGGCAGGAGCTTCGGCTGCAGCTCAGCACTCGGGTTCTTATTACGGTCTCTTTGGTTCCATTCCTGGTATTAAGGTAGTTGTTCCAGCAACTCCGTATGATGCTAAAGGGTTACTGCTGGCTTCCATTGAAGATGATAATATCGTGATTTATTCAGAAGATAAGACCCTCTATGGTATCAAGGGAGAGGTACCAGAAGAATATTATACAGTTCCAATTGGAAAGGCTGCTGTCCGCCGTGAAGGAACAGACCTCACTATCGTTACTATCGGTAAAATGCTTTACGTCGCTTATGAGGTGGCGGATCGCTTGGAAAAAGATGGTATTTCGGTTGAAGTAATTGACCTGAGAACAGTAGCTCCTTGGGATGAGGAGACTGTCTTTGAATCAGTCAAGAAAACTGGACGACTGATTATCGTTGATGAATCCAACCCTCACAATAACACAGCGACGGATATTGCAGCTTTAGTGACTGATAAATGCTTTGATTATCTTGATGGTCCGGTAAAATGCGTCTGCGCGCCAAATGTGCCAGTGCCATTTGCTGTGAATCTGGAGCAGCTCTATATCCCTAATGCTGATAAGGTTCTGACTGTTGCTGCAGAATTGATTGACGATCTGAAGAGATAGAAGGGAGGCAAGTATGGCTACAGAAATTGTAATGCCTAAGCTAGGCTTAACAATGACCGAAGGTTTGATAAATAACTGGCTGGTCAAGGAAGGAGACACCGTAGCTGCTGGTCAGCCTGTCTTGGAAATCAGTTCTGAAAAATTGACCAGCGATGTAGAAGCACCAAGCTCAGGAGTGATTTTAAAAATTATCAGTCAAGCGGGCGATACTGTCCCGTGCAAGAAAGTAATTGCATGGATTGGTGAAGTAGGGGAATCTATTCCAGGTATGGAAGCAGAAGGAGCCTCTACGAACCAGTCAGAAAGTGAGCAAGAGACAGCTGATGCAGGGGTTGGACTAGCAGAAAAAACTGTGGCAGCAAGTTCCAACTCTGTCGGAAACAGTGAACATGGACGTATTTTTATCACTCCTCTTGCCCGCAAGATTGCTAAGGAAAAAGGATATGATATTTCCTTGATTTCAGGAACGGGAGGCAATGGCCGTATTACCCGACGAGATGTGGAAAATTATAAACCAGAGGCACTTCCAAACCAAACACCTGAAAGTAGCTCAGCAGTCCTTCAGCATGCTGGTCAAGTTGACTATGGTGCAGGATTGACAGGTATGCGCAAGACTATTGCAGAGCGGATGATGAATAGTCTCCAGGCATCTGCTCAGGTGACCTTGCATCGTAAGGTGGATATCAGTCGGCTGATAGCCTTTAGACAGGATATGAAGGATAAGGTCGCTTCTCCACTAGAAAATGGCGAAATCAGCATCACAACTCTGCTTACAAAGGCTGTTGCCAAGGCGTTGAAAGATCACCCTCAGCTCAATGCTTGGTATTTCAATGGTCAATATCAGGAAGTAGAAGATATTCATATTGGTATCGCGACGGCACTTAGTGATGGTTTGGTGGTTCCGGTCATTCGTCACGTGGATAAGCTAACACTGGCCGACTTGGGCTTAGCTATCAAAACGGAAGCCAATCAAGCTCGTAAAGGCACTTTAGATCCAGCTCTTTACTCAGGTTCAACTTTCAGTATTACCAATCTCGGGGCAGCAGGGATTGAGTATTTCACTCCTATCCTAAATACACCAGAAGTGGCGATTTTAGGAGTTGGTGCCCTGCAAACGGCGCTGGCTCTTGACAGCCAAGGACAGGTCTACGAGCAGAAATTCCTGCCGCTCAGCTTGACTTTTGACCATCAAGTCGTAGATGGTCAGCCCGCAGCGGAATTCTTAGCCAGTCTAGCGGACAAGTTGGAGTCTCCTTACGACTTGGTTTTCTGATAAATGAATGAATAATGAATTTCATTCCTGAATGATAAAGAAAAAGGCCAGCTGTTTATATCACTCATTAACAGTTGGCCTTTATGTATTCTATCATCCTCTTGCTTCAAATTTATAATGTTTAGATAAGGAAATGACAGGATGATAGGGAGTAAGTTCTAAGGCTCTAAGTAGGTGAATAAAGCTGCAGTATAAGATAAATTGAATGACGATAATGGGAGAAAAATATCAGTGAGGTAGAACATGAAGGTTGCCAAAACACTAGTCTTAGAATATCTAGAGCAAGAATTACTAAAGAATAATAAGCAAGGACTTGAAACGAAAGTAATTGCTGCTGCTTTAGGAATGCAACGTTCAAATGTGAGCACTATTTTGAATCAATTGGTAAAAGAAGGGATACTCGTTAAAGGAAATACACGGCCAGTTCAATACAAGTTAAAAGAGGTATTTGTAGAAAATCCCTTGGATTTTCCAAGCATTATAGGTGAAAATGGCAGTTTGCGAACAGCCATCCAGTTAGCACAAGCAGCTATTCTATACCCAAATTATGCCCTTCCAGTTCTCATTTTATCCGAGGTCGGTGCTGGTAGAACTCACTTCGTTAATAAAATGATGGAGTTTGCCATTAAAAATCAAGCGATTAGTAAACCTCAGTTGTTTGAAAAAATTAACTGCTTAGACTATATTGATGTTCTGGATGATTTGCTGAAGTTGTTATTTGGCTCAGAAGCGACGAAGTCTGTATTTGAGAAAGTGGCAGAAGGAATTTTATTTATAGATAACATACAAGTTCTATCTTCGGCGGATCAAAATAGATTGATTTCCTGGCTGAATCACAGAGAAGGAGAACAAAAGAGACGTCAGAAGAAAGGTTTGGTAATTATCGGAAGTAATGCTAAGCTATCTGAACATTTATCCAATAAACTTCCTGTTGTAATCCAGCTGCCTTCTTATCCGAATAGACCGATTAGTGAAAAGCTAGAGTTACTAAATTACTTTTTAGCTATCGAATCAAAGAATTCTGCGCATGATATACAAGTGCCGCGTGATGTCATTCATTCCTTCATCCTATCAGCGAATATTAGCAATATAAAAGAATTAGAATATGCAGTTCGAACAGCTTGCGCCAATGCTTTTGTAAGAAGCCTGAGGTCAGAGCTAAAAGATTTAACACTTAGTAATGACGATTTGCCCATTCCTTATCAAGGGATTCGGCATTTAGGAAGTCATAATGTAGTTAAAATCGATGAATTGATTGGCAAACGTAAGGTGCTAATTTATGATAAGGAGTTGGGATTGCTGGATTTTCCAGAGCAAGAGTCAGATGATTTATATAACAAAATTAAATCAGAATATACTCAGTTATCAGAAAGAGGCATTGAGCAGGATGATGTTTTTGAGGCAGTGAGAAACTATATTCAAAGCTATATTGAATACAAACCTTTTGTCGAGAAAGAAGATGAGTTGGAAAATCTTAATCAGCTTGAGACGATTGTTTCTGCTGAAGTGATTCAGTTGGTACAAGCCTTTGTTCTATCTGTTCAAAAAGAACTCAATCTAGAGCTTAATTCGACGGCATATTACGGCATCAGTCTTCATGTCAATGCGATGATTAAGCAGAAAGGCTCGTTGAATCGGCAGTTGGATAATGATGCTATTGTGAAAGTGATTCGGGATTATCCAATAGAGTATGCACAATGTTCTAAATTTGCCAGGCAACTAGAAACAAGATTTCAACTAGCTGTTCCAATAGATGAAATTGTCATCCTAACTATGTTTATTATTGAATCCGAAAAGAAACAAGATAGTCTACGACCTATCTTGCTCTACGTCCTGCACGGTAAAGGGGTTGCCAAGTCCTTGGCTGAGTCAACCAAGATGCTAACCAAAAATAGCCAAGTGTATGGCTTTGATATTCTATTAGAAGAATCTCTAGAGGAAAGCTATCGCAAATTAAAAGAGAGAATTGAGGGACTAGACCAAGGTTTAGGTGTCATCGTTCTCTATGATATGGGATCGATTAAAGAAATGCTGGATAAAATTCGAGAAGAAACTCTGATTAAAATCAGAGAATTTGAAATTCCCATTACTATGATTGGCATGGGGATTGCACGGCGCTGTTTGATAGAAAATGATATTGACAGTGTCTTTCACGCCTTTCATATGGAAATGAATCAGCTTTATAAAAATCGGGACCAAGAAAAAATCATCATTACACTCTGTTATACCAGCGAAGGCGGTTCTCTTCAGCTCAAGCACTATCTTGATCAGTATTCAAAGCTGGGTTACCGTGTCATTGCTTTGTCAGTTGCTAATAAGGAGATGTTGATTGAGGAAGTGATGGCCTTAAGAAAGACCTATCAAGTTCATGCTTTTGTTGGAACTTTCGACCCTCAAATTATGGGTATCCCTTTCATTTCCATTAAAGATGTTTTTGAGCAGCCCAAGGAGCACCTAGATAAATTATTGATGTTTGTACCGACCTCTGTCAATAGCTACGATTATGAGAAAGTTTACCAATTTTTAGAAGAGCAATTTGTCTATACTTCCTTAGCTAAGATTAAAAAGATTCTTCCTGCTATTTTAGATGAATTTGATTTTTATTATCAGCTGACAGAGGAGCAAACAATAGGTTTGTTTGTTCATATTGCGTGTCTAGTGGAGCGGACCCTTTCAGGAGAATGCCTGAAGAAGAGCAGTAAAGAAATTGCTGGTGTTATCGAAAAATTCCCTGATGACTATAAGCACGTTAGGAAAATCATCCGAACGGTGGAGCGAAGCTTTAAGATTCTTGTAGATGACGCAGAGGTCAGTGTTTTAATTCAGATGCTGCGCAAATTATAAAATTGTAAGTTGGAGTCGCAAACCAATAAAAAAGCACCTAACTCTCATTACCTTTTTAGTCGGGATTTACATTTCCGATTTCTGTGGTAATGTTGTGATTTAGATGCTTTTTTACATGTGCTCTTGCACAAGATTATGCACCCATTTCCCTGAGAAGACACGAGGGATGCCCCAGATTGGCTTGAGAATGTCTTCGCCATTTATCACAAGAAAGATTAGCCAAATGGGAGCCTGCAGACTAACTAGGACATAGCCAAGTGGAATGCTGAAGAGCCAGACAGGTAAAATATCTAGCAGGCAGGCATAGTTGGTATCGCCTCCGCTACGTAAAATCCCAACGATTAAAACAACACTAAAAGCTTTTGGGATAAACAACAGGGCATTTAACTGAATCATCAAGATGGTTAGCTGCTCTGTTTGATTGCTTAAGTTGTAGAGTTTCAGGGCTAAGGGCATGGCCCAGATGAGTAGGATGCTGACGATGAGCCCGATGAGAGGTAATAAAAGTAAGAAGCGCTTGGCATCCTGTAAGGCTTTTTCTGCTTGATTCTCTCCGATGGTATTGCCTAGCATAACAGCTACGGCATTTCCTGCACCACGTACGAAGACAAAACCAATTTGGGCAATGGCGCTAGCAATCTGGGTAGAGGCCACAACTTCAGTACCTAATAGTCCGATAATGGCCAAGCCAATCGATGTTCCGAGCGACCAAGCGCCTTCATTGAAGACGACTGGCAAGGTTTTTTTCAAAAATTGATAAACGAAGTCTTTGTGGAAATCAAAGAGTTCAGCTATGCTAGCGGCTCCAGCCAACCTTGTTCGATAGACACCAAAGACTAACCAGCAAAGCTCTAGCAATCGAGCCATAAAGGTAGCAATAGCGGCACCAACCAGTCCAAGTTTAGGAAACCCAATCAGCCCAAAAATAAGGACGGCATTGCCAATGATATTGGTTGCCATAGATAGGAGACTAGCAAGAGTTGGTAAGAAAACTTCATTACTGCAGCGACACATAGTAGCCAGAGAAGTTGTAATAGCTGTCATCAGGTAGGTCCAGGAGACGATAGATAGGTATTGGGCGCCTAACTCAATAGCTTCGGTATCATGAATATAAAAACCAATCAGTTGCTTGGGAAAAAGTAAAGCGACTAAAGTAAAGGAAGCGGAGATGAGCCCGCTCAGCATATAGACTAATCCCAAGGTTTTTCTCATATCAGCAATTCGCTGGGCTCCCCAGTATTGGGCCATGAAGACAGAAGCTCCGCTACCAATACCAAACTGTACAATAGTCAAGAGGAAGAAAATCTGGTTGGCAGCGCCAGCAGCTGCGATTTGTTTTTCCCCTAGCTGGCCAATCATGACAACATCAGCTAGGTTGACAGCGCTGGCCAGTAGAAATTGAAGAGAAAACGGTAGGCTGAGACGTAAGAATTGTTTCAGAAATGTTTTCTTTTCAGTCACTGTCTCACCTCCCTTCGTTTCAAATAGGATAAGCAATCAGTATGTCCAATAACCTGATGTCTAGAAATTTGATGTTCTTTTTGAATTGGATGATTCTGATTCCTCATAAACTTCGCTCTTTCTACATGATAGCTTGAACTAAGCCTCAAGTTTAGTGATAATAGACAATTTGATCAACAAAAATTTGACAATCTTTGTCAGCTTTTGTTTGAACTTCTACATTCTTCAATTTCTTTTCAGGATAAGGGTTTTGAATAGGAAATGCAAAGAAAGTTTGCTGCTCTTTTTGATAAGGCTTGGTGCTAAGAGAAACTTCAAATAATTGCTCATCTACTTTATAGATAGGTTCACCAGGTAAAGGGTTGGTATTGGTAGACCGATTCCAGTCAACACTTGTTTTGCCAATGTTTTCTCCAAAGATAATGGGAAGAGTAAACTCGGTTTGATCAGTATAGGTTAGTAGAATATTTCCGATTTGATAGGTTTCCATTTCAGGGAAGACACCGTCCACAAACCATTGGTATTCCACAAAATAGTCAGTAGCATAGCCGATTTCAATCCAGCTGGGATGCGCTAGTTTTTCAAGGCTGCGCGAGTGGTTCTGTAGGTCAGGATAGTGGTAATGGAAGAGATATGATAAGGTTTTATCACGGATTGTCGCATAGTCTTCATCACGATAGTCATGGTTCCAAAACATCTCGTATGCATAGGCCAAGCCGAAGAAAATGACATTTCTCTGCAGGATTACCTCATTTAAAGTGCTCCAGTTGGAGATGATAGCTCCCTTGCTCCCCTTCTTCAAATGCTCAGCCCAATGCGGAAAGAGGTAGCCTTCAAAATTACCATAACGGATGGTAAATCCTTCTTCTAAAACTTCATCTTCCAGTTTTTCATCCAAACTCCAGAGCCAATGGAGAATTTCGACATCTTTGGGAATCTGATGAATAGCCTGCCAGGTTGCTGGCATGATGCCAACTTTTTTGCCTGTATCTTTTTTGAACTGGGGAGTGTACATGACGATTTCTGCTCCACCAAAAGGCCCTGCATCAGGAACGATAGCGTTTTTCAGTAACTTGTCTCCCCAAATCATGGTTCGGACATTTTTCTGCTTGAGATAGTCATAAATTTTGATAACGTCCTCTGCAAAGATGTCTGATCCAGCTTTTCCTTTGCAGCGCCCACACATAGCAATTGAATAGTATTCATCATGCCCGATATTGATGACTTCAGGTTCAAAGACCTCAATGATTTCATCCAGAACATCAAAGAGGAGTTCATAAGAGGCAGGATTTGATGGGCAGTAAGTGTCCGGATAAGGATCTTCAGGGATTTCTGCGATTTCAGGGTGGCCAAGCATCAGGTAGTCACAATGGCCAAGAGAGGGTACCTCAGGAATCACTTCAAAAAATCGTTCCTTACAGTAGAGGACCAGATCTTTAACATCATTTTGACTTAGAAACTCCCCGTCACCATTTTCCATGTGAATGGCATTCTTGTACCAAGGGAAGGTATAGTCTTGGATTTCTTTGGTCTTACCAGAGTATTCAGCCATATCAGCACAATATTTAATCCACTCCTGATTAATTTCAGGGTGTTTTTTATACTCCATAGCACCGCCGATTTCAATCATGAGGGTATTGTACTTGAAGAAAGCAAGCATATCCACAAATTGCTTGAAGAAATCCATATTCTTACGAGACGGTAAAAAGACCTTGAGTCCACGCTCAGAACAGACAGGTTCGTCGTAGGCCAAGCCATAAGGCAAGTAGCCATCCTGTAACATTTGGATAATTGAAATTGACCCATAAAATAAGCCGCGTTGGGACAAGGCATGAACGAAAATGCCGTCCTCAGTAATCTTTACGATGTGCGCTTCAGGATTGGATGGATAGGGAAGTGAAAAGGACTGCATGACCTCTTGTCCGACTTCTCGAGAAATCCCTTCTATGAAATGAATGGCAGGGAAAGCTAGTTGTCTATTATTTCTTGCTATTGGATGAGCCCGTAAAGTTTCGGTCAAAATAGGAAGAGGGCTGAATATTTGAGTTTCTTTAGTGAAATAGCGACCGCTGTTTTCTTGTTTCCAATATTGAGGTGTGATGCCTTGTTTCATAATCTACTCCTTGAACTATCTGAATATCTGCGAGTCATAAAAAATCTGGGTGCAGAAAAGAAGGTATGGATTGGATTTGCTTTTTACTGAGTTTTCACTTTTCTAGCCTTCTCGATTTCCCCTTGAATCTTATAAAGATTTTCCGAAAGGCGACCAAAGTAGAGAAGCTCTCCCATCCACTTGATGAGCTTGCTTTTTGAATTTTTTGTCAATTTATTTTGTTCTTGTTCTAGCGTAACCTCAAGCCCTTTTGAGCAAGGCTTGGTCTTGTAGGAAGTAATCGTTTTTTCACTGTGGGACGAGATTTGAATAACGTAGGTTTCATGGCGACGATAGTCCAGAATCTCATAATCAGTCTTGGTATAGACATTGTCTGACAATTTTGAGTAACGAAGTCCTTTCTTTAACCTATCTATCTTTTTTGTTGTTTGATTGCCAGCTTGATTGATTTGATTCAGAAACTCGCTTTCCAAGAAGTCATAAAATTCATCTGAAGTGACTTGGAGTTCTCTAATAATTTTCATAAATTAAGTATATAATAAGCCCTTGTGGAAAGTAACCCCCTGAGGAAAAAGAGACTTATTTTAATGAATTTTTATACTCTTTAGCTTTGTGTTATACATTATCATAAAAAACGATTAATTTTTATACACTAATTTTACGATAGGTTCTAAAATATATTAAAGGAACTATTTAAAAATAACAGAGTACCAGAGGTAAAGCACGTAAGAAAGTGTTGCTTTAAATTTTTTATAATAAATTGAGTATGAATGGCATTTGAAAATGGATACACTAAGCTAGAAAACTGTATATTAAGAAAATATAAACGCTTTTGACAGTAAAATAAAGCTATAGTAAACTTTGGGTAAGAAGTCAAATTGAAAGGAGGAGTTTGTATGGAAGAATGGAATAGTTCAGCGGAGATTATTGCCATGTCCTTAATTGCCAATTCTGGTGCGGCCCGATCCTTAGCTTTTGAAGCACTTAAAAAAGCAAAATTAGCCGAATTTGATGCAGCTAAGGAATTAATGGATGGGGCAAATAGTGTTATTTTAAAAGCCCATCATTCTCAAACGGAATTATTGCAGGAAGAAGCACAAGGAAACGGTCATCAGTTGAGTATATTGCTTGTTCATGCACAAGATCATTTTATGACGAGTCTCTTGGCTATTGACCTTATCACTGAGATGATTGAACTGTATTCCAATAGAGAAGGAGAAAGACAATGAAAATCTTATTAATATGTGCAGCCGGAATGTCCACGAGCATCCTGATGAAAAAAATGGAGCAATATGCAAATGACCAAGGTATTGACCTCGATATAAAAGCGGTCGGATTGATGGACTATCAAGATTATGCTCAGGACTATGACGTAATTTTATTAGGTCCTCAGGTTTCTTATAAACTTGATTCTGTCAAAGAGACAGTTTCAAAACCTGTTGCCACCATTCCAGCTATGGATTATGCAATGGGAGATTGTAAGAATATCTTTCAATTAATTAAAGCAATATCTTAAGGAGGTTTTTCTGATGGAAAAATTCTTTAACAGTAAATTCATGACCAAACTTCAGGAAATTGGTTATAAACTGGCCAACAATGTGTTTATACAGTCTTTACAAGCTGGATTAGGCTCTCTCTTGGGATTGATTACCGTAGGTTCCTTATTTCAAGTCTTAGCTGCAATTGGAAATGAAACTGCTCTAGGTTGGTTCAAAACAGGGGATGCAGTGTATAATACATTGACCTTGCCTTTCCGTTTTTCAATGGATTTTATTTCTATCTGGGTTGCCATCTTCTTTGCTTATCATTATGCTAAGAATTTGAAATTGAAATCCCCTATTATGGCAGCTGTTGATACAGCAGTTACTTTCATGCTTGTGGCAGGAGCTTTTGTTGATACTGAAGAATTCTCCGGTCTGCAATTAGACTATCTCGGCTCACAAGGTATGTTTATCAGCTTCTTCATTGTCTTTGTCGTCGTTCAGATTGAAAAATTCTGTTATGAAAAAGATATTAAAATAAAGATGCCAGATGTTGTGCCGCAGTTCCTGCAAGATAGTTTCGGCTCTATTCTGCCGGTATTCTTCTCCATCACTCTCTTCCTCTTGCTGAATGTTGGAATTGGAGCCTTGACAGCAGGAGCTTATAATGTTCCGTCTGGTTTTATGGCTCTCTTGCGTGCACCGCTTGGCGCTGTATCATCTGTTCCAGGTATTGTGATGCTTTGTATGTTAGCGCTGATTCTTTGGTGTTTCGGTATTCATGGTACCCTCATCATTATTCCAATCATTTCTCCGCTTGGGATTCAAGCGGCAACAACCAATGCTGCTCTTCATGCGAACGGTCAGCCAATGCAATTCTTCCCAGTCTTACTCTACACTTCCATGGCTTTAGTTGGTGGTACAGGGAATACCTGGGCACTAGTCCTGATGGGCTTACGTTCAAAATCTAAACAAATCAGTGCCGTATCAAAGATTTCGCTCATTCCTGGGTGGTTTGGTATCAACGAGCCAGTAACATTTGGTATGCCAATTATGTTCAACCCAATTCTTTGTATCCCTTATGTACTCAATGTGCCTATTATGATGATTTTGACTTATTTTGCTTACAAAACAGGCTTTATCATTCCAGCTTGGATTGTTGTCAGCGCTCAGTTGCCAATGGGCTTTAGTAACTATCTGACCACCCTTCGTTGGCAAAACTTTGTTTGGGACTATATCTTGATTTTACCAGCTATGTTAATCTACTATCCATTCTTCAAAAAATACGAAGAGCAATTGGTTAAGCAAGAAGCTGAAATGGAAACTCTAGAAGCCAAAGGAGGTGCAGCAGCTTGATTGATGTGACAAAATTTTCCAGAGACTTTCTCTGGGGATCGGCTTCAGCAGCCTATCAAGTTGAAGGAGCTTGGGATGAAGATGGTAAGAGTCTGTCTATCTGGGACACCTTTGTCCGCCAGCCTAATAGGACCTTTAAAAACACGACAGGCGATGTGGCAGTGGACCATTATCATCACTATAAAGAAGATGTGAAACTGATGGCCGAAATGGGCCTAAAAGCTTATCGATTTTCTATTGCCTGGACCCGTATTTTACCTGAGGGACGAGGAGAGGTTAACCAGAAAGGGATTGAGTTTTATTCAAATCTGATTGATGAACTTCTCAAATATAATATCGAACCCATTATCACGATCTATCACTGGGATCTGCCTCAGACGCTTCAAGATGAGTATGGAGGCTGGGAATCCAGAAAGATAATCGACGATTTCCTGTATTATGCAGAGATTCTCTTCAAAAACTTTGGAGATCGAGTGAAATATTGGATAGGACTTAACGAGCAAAATGTCTTTGTTGGACTCGGCTACAGAGATGGCTATTTCCCACCAGGAATTAAAGACATCAAGCGAATGCATCAAGTCAATCACATTGTCAACTTGGCTAATGCGACAATTATCAAGCGATTCCATGATTTAAAAATAAAAGGTCAAATCGGTCCAAGCTTTGCCTTTCCTGTTCTCTATGCTCTGGATAATCGACCAGAAAATGTTCTAGCAATGGAGAAATCCTTGGATGTTAATGTTTGGTACTGGATGGATGCTTATCTATTGGGACGTTATCCAAAGACAGCCTTAGCTTATCTGAAAAATCAATTCGGTATAGAATTGGATATCCGAGAAGGGGATTTAGAGATTTTAAAAGCTGGTCGTCCAGATTTCGTTGGTGTCAACTATTACCAATCTCATACTTTTGCTGCTAATGTACCGAATGCTGAGGCTGGAGAGCCGGACCAGTTTAAGCATGTGCCAAACGAACACTTAGAGCGTACTAGCTGGGAGTGGGAAATAGATCCAATTGGTTTGCGAATTGCTTTACGGCGGATTACCAGCAGATATGACATCCCGATTATGATAACTGAAAATGGGCTAGGAGAGTATGACACCTTGACAGAAGATAGAAAGATCCATGACCCATATCGGATTGAATATCTTGATAATCATATTACAGCTGTACAAAATGCCATAGAAGATGGTTGCCAAGTCATCGGCTATTGTACGTGGTCTTTCACAGATCTACTTTCATGGCTCAACGGTTATGGCAAGCGCTATGGATTCGTTTATGTAGACCGTGATGAGGAAGAAGGGGGTAGTCTAGAGCGGATTCGAAAAGATAGTTTTTACTGGTATCAAAAATTAATTAAAGAATTTGAGAGCAAAAGATAAAACAGTAGAAGCCATTCATAGAAAAAAGCCAGCAGTTTGTATCCCTATACACTGCCGGCTTTTCTTTTTTATTTTTCCCTCATTTCTCCTTGTGGGAAGTAGGTTCCTTCTGGCATGTCGTTAATAATGACATGGACAGCAGACTGAGGTGCGCCTGTATTTCTGACAACGGCTTCAGTTACTTCCTTGGCAAGAGCTTTTTTCTGCTCCAGAGTACGACCTTCAAATAAATCAATTCTAACAAATGGCATATTTTTTGCCTCCTTTATTTCTTTATCATTATTTTATCACAAATGAGGTTTTAAAGAGTAGTGAATTATGGTAAAATAATGTGAAGTAAAAATGGAGATAGTGAATTAGCAAAGATTTAAATTATGGCTCAGTTATACTACAAATATGGCACGATGAATTCGGGCAAGACCATTGAAATTTTGAAAGTGGCCCACAATTATGAAGAACAAGGCAAGAGCGTAGTTATCATGACCTCGGCTGTTGATACCCGCGACGGTTTTGGTGTCGTTTCTAGTCGTATCGGTATGAAGCGGAATGCTATGGCTATTGAAGATCAGACGGATATTTTTGGCTATATCCAGCAGCTGCCTGAGAAGCCATACTGTGTTTTAATTGATGAAGCTCAGTTCTTGAAACGCCATCATGTCTATGATTTGGCTAGAGTGGTGGATGAGTTGGGTGTTCCAGTTATGGCTTTTGGTCTGAAGAACGATTTTCGCAATGAACTCTTTGAAGGCTCCAAACATCTCTTACTCTTGGCTGATAAGATTGAGGAGATTAAAACCATTTGCCAATATTGCTCTCGTAAGGCCACCATGGTTTTACGGACTGATAACGGAAAGCCGGTTTATGACGGAGAGCAGATTAAAATTGGCGGCCACGAGACCTATATCTCAGTCTGCCGCAAGCACTATTTTAATCCAGACATTAAGTAATTTATCGATAGAATCAAAGGAGATGATGAAAAATCTATGAATATCTATGAACAGTTACAAGCGGTGGAAGATCGCTACGAAGAGCTTGGTGAACTTCTCAGTGACCCTGATGTGGTCAGCGATACCAAGCGTTTTATGGAGCTTTCTAAGGAAGAAGCCAGCACCCGAGATACAGTGACGGCTTATCGGGAGTATAAGAAAGTCTTGCAAAACATCACAGACGCTGAAGAAATGATAAAAGACGCTTCTGGTGATGCCGACTTGGAAGAAATGGCCAAGCAGGAGCTCAAGGATGCCAAGGCTGAAAAAGAAGAATACGAGGAAAAACTAAAAATCCTTCTTTTACCAAAAGATCCAAACGATGATAAGAATATTATCCTTGAAATCCGAGGTGCAGCAGGAGGAGACGAGGCGCAGTTGTTTGCAGGAGATCTCTTGCAGATGTATCAAAAATATGCTGAAAGCCAAGGTTGGCGCTTCGAAGTTATGGAAGCTTCTTACAATGGTGTAGGTGGGATAAAGGAAGTGGTCGCTATGGTTTCGGGGCAGTCGGTCTATTCAAAGCTTAAGTATGAATCTGGCGCTCACCGCGTACAGCGGGTTCCTGTGACCGAAAGCCAAGGTCGCGTTCACACCTCGACGGCAACTGTCTTGGTGATGCCAGAAATCGAAGAAGTCGAATACGACATTGATCCTAAAGATCTTCGTGTTGACATCTACCACGCTTCAGGTGCCGGCGGACAGAACGTCAATAAGGTTGCAACTGCGGTTCGTATTGTCCATCTGCCTACCAATATCAAGGTTGAAATGCAGGAAGAGCGTACTCAGCAGAAGAACCGAGATAAGGCTATGAAAATCATCAGAGCTCGCGTAGCAGACCACTTTGCTCAAATCGCTCAAGATGAGCAAGATGCAGAGCGCAAGTCCACAATTGGTACAGGTGATCGCTCAGAGCGGATTCGTACCTATAATTTCCCGCAAAATCGAGTGACAGACCATCGTATTGGCTTGACCTTGCAAAAACTGGACACAATTTTAGCTGGCAAACTGGATGAAGTTGTTGATGCCTTGGTTCTCTATGACCAAACGCAAAAACTAGAAGAGCTGAATAAATAATGACATTGGCTCAATATTTGACTGAGTTAGAGCAGGAGCTTGTAGCAGCGGGAGAAGAAGCAGAAAGCCTATCTTTCGTTTATCGGGCTCTCAACGAGCTCTCCTTTACCGACTTTGTTCTCAAGCTTCGGACAGAAGTCAGCCAGGAAGACCGTGAGCAGCTAAAAGCAATTCAAGAGCAGCTGCTTGCTCACAAGCCAGCCCAGTATATCATTGGCAGCAGTGACTT
Organism: Streptococcus sanguinis; assembly: GCF_019928825.1. Classification (GTDB taxonomy): domain Bacteria; phylum Bacillota; class Bacilli; order Lactobacillales; family Streptococcaceae; genus Streptococcus; species Streptococcus sanguinis_L. The sequence continues at coordinate 66,669 of NZ_JAHZOP010000001.1, forward strand.
TCACGGCCTGACTCTCAAAGTTGATGAACGAGTGTTGATTCCAAGGCCTGAGACGGAGGAGCTGGTGGAGCTGATTTTGTCAGAAAATCCTGAAAGTTCTCTGTCTGTCTTAGATATCGGTACGGGTAGCGGAGCCATTGCTCTTGCACTGGCGAACAGCCGTCCAGACTGGCAGATTACTGCTTCTGATTTGTCAAGCGATGCTCTTTCCTTGGCAACAGAAAATGCTCAATCCTGCGGACTCAGCCTCACTTTTGTCCAATCTGATTGCTTGGACGCAATCAGTGGGAACTTTGACATTATCGTCTCCAACCCGCCCTATATTTCAGAAGCAGATAAGGACGAAGTTGGACTTAACGTTTTGACCTCAGAACCTCACATGGCCCTCTTCGCGGAAGAGGATGGCTATGCCGTCTATCGGAAAATAGCCGAGCAGGCAGAAGACTATCTGACAGATAAAGGAAAAATCTATCTGGAAATTGGTTACAAGCAAGGAGACGGTGTCAGGGAGTTATTGAAAAAATCTTTTCCCCAAAAACGAATCCGAGTTCTGAAAGATCAATTCGGCAAAGATAGAATGGTGGCGGTTGACAATGGATAAGATAGAAAAGACTCTGGCTGCAGGCGGAGCAGTTGTCCTGCCGACAGAAACTGTTTACGGCCTCTTTGCCCAGGCTTTGAATCAAGAGGCGGTTGAACGTGTCTACGAATTAAAACGAAGACCTCGTGACAAGGCTCTTAATCTCAATGTGGCTAGCTTGGAAGAGATTTATGCCTTTTCCAAGAACCAGCCCTGCTATCTGGAACAACTCTATCAAGCCTTTCTACCTGGGCCGCTGACTATTATCCTCCAAGCCAATGACCGAGTGCCAGCTTGGATAAACTCAGGTATGGAAACCGTGGGTTTTCGGATTCCTAAGCATCCAGTTACGCTGGACTTGATTCGCAAGTACGGTCCCTTGATTGGTCCATCCGCCAATCTTTCCGGAAAAGCTAGTGGAACTTCTTTCCAGCAGATTATGATGGATTTTCAAGAGGAGGTCTCAGGTGTAGAAGATGATGCTGCTTTGACAGGTCAGGATTCAACTATTCTGGACTTGTCTGGAGAAAAGGCTTTTATTCTACGCCAGGGAGCGATTACTCGCGAGGATATTCTCGCCCAAGTAAATGATATAAAATTTTAACTTTTAGGACCTAAGGTCCTATTTTCGCAAAAGAAGGGAGACACCTTATGATTTTTGATCAAGAAGACTACAAAGCATTTGACCCAGAGATTTGGGAAGCAATTGCTAAAGAAGAAGAACGTCAGCAGCATAATATTGAGCTGATTGCTTCAGAAAATGTCGTTTCTAAAGCTATCATGGCTGCTCAAGGTTCTATTTTGACCAATAAATATGCCGAAGGTTATCCAGGTCGCCGTTACTATGGTGGGACAGATGTAGTGGATGTGATTGAGAGTCTGGCAATTGAACGCGCCAAGGAAATCTTTGGTGCCAAGTTTGCTAATGTTCAGCCTCACTCAGGCAGCCAGGCTAATTGTGCAGCTTATATGGCTTTGATTGAGCCAGGTGATACAGTTATGGGCATGGATCTGTCTGCTGGCGGCCACTTGACTCACGGTGCATCAGTCAGCTTCTCTGGTCAAACCTATAATTTTGTATCCTATAGTGTTAATCCTGAAACAGAATTACTGGACTTTGATGCTATCCTCCAGCAAGCCAAAGAGGTTCAGCCTAAGCTGATTGTGGCGGGGGCTTCAGCCTACTCTCATATCATTGATTTTTCAAAATTCCGTGAAATTGCTGATGCGGTAGGTGCCAAGCTGATGGTAGATATGGCTCACATTGCTGGCTTGGTTGCTGCAGGCCTCCATCCTAGCCCTGTACCTTATGCAGACATCACAACAACAACGACCCACAAGACCTTGCGTGGCCCTCGTGGCGGCTTGATTTTGACAAATGACGAAGACCTGGCTAAGAAAATCAACTCAGCTATCTTCCCAGGCATTCAAGGTGGACCACTGGAGCATGTCATCGCAGCCAAAGCTGTTGCCTTTAAAGAAGTGCTTGATCCAGCTTTCAAGGTTTATGCCCAGCAGATTTTGGATAATGCCCAAGCTATGGCCCAAGTCTTCCGTCAGCACGACAAGTTCCGCGTGATTTCTGACGGTACTGAAAATCACCTTTTCTTGGTGGATGTTACTAAGGTTGTAGAAAATGGGAAAGTAGCGCAAAATCTCTTGGATGAGGTTAATATTACCCTTAATAAAAACTCCATCCCTTACGAGACTTTGTCACCATTTAAGACTAGCGGAATTCGTATCGGTACAGCAGCTATTGCAGCTCGAGGCTTTGGTGTAACAGAAAGTATCAAGGTGGCCGAGCTTATTATCAAGGCTCTGGAAAATGCTGAAAACGAAGCGGTGCTGAATCAGGTGCGGGCGGAAGTTCGCGAACTAACGGACGCTTTTCCACTCTATGAGGGCTTAAACTAAGATGGATATTTACGTAAAAAAAGCGATTATTCATCAATTCAGCCCAGCTGATACCGAACTGCTGCTGGCGGATAAGTTTCTCAACATTACTCCTAAGATTGAAGAATACCTGCGCAAGAAGATTGAACGGGTCTATTCTGACGATGCTAAAACAGGTGTTTTCGATCCCGAAAACGTCTTTTTAGCCCAGCTTTCAGACGACTTACTGGAAACATCAGTGACAGTGGCCAAGCTTTGGCAGGAGGAGTTTTCTGTCAGTGAAAACCAGAAAACCAACGATCTGATTTTTGTCCAGTTTGACAAAGAAGGTGTGGAGCACTTCGCTTTTTTGCGGATTGCTCTACGGGAAACTCTGACCCATTTGGGTGGAGAGGTGGACAATCCTATCAAGCTGACGCAGAACAATCTGCCTGGCTTTGGTACGGGGGCAGACGAGGCTTTGGTCATTAATCTCAAGTCTCGCAAGTACCATCTGATTGAAAAACGCATCAAGTATAACGGAGCCTTTCTCAATTATATGTCAGACAATCTCTTGCAGGTCAATCCGACAATCTCAGCCAAGAAATCAATTAAAGCGCTTGAGAAGACGGCTCAGAAGGTTGCCGAAAGCTTTAATAAAGACGATTTTCAGTTTCAGTCCAAGGTCAAATCCAGTATTTTCAAAAATTTGGAAGAAAATGACGAACTGTCGCCTGAGAAGTTGGCCGATGATCTTTTTGACAGTAATTTGACTGCCCGACTTACCTTTATTGACCAAGTCAAGGAAGCTATTCCTGAGCCAGTCAAGTTTGATGAGATTGACAGCAGCCGCCAGAAGAAAAAGTTCGAAAATCAGAAACTCTCCCTTTCAAACGGAATTGAGCTCATCGTTCCCAATAATATCTATCAGGACGCAGAGTCTGTAGAATTTATCCAGAACGACAACGGGACCTATTCTATTTTGATTAAGAACATCGAGGATATCCAAAATAAATAATGTTTAAATTTCTAAGAAGACTGATTTTAGTCCTTTTCGTGCTCTTTGCTGGCTATAAGATTTATCAGGTTCATCATGATGTCAAGCAGGTTATGAAGTATCAGGCTTTGGTCAGAGAAGTGCTTGATGAGCAGGACACAGCAGCCAATGAAGAATTGGTACTGGCCATGATTTATACAGAGACCAAGGGAAAAGACACTGATGTCATGCAGTCCAGTGAAAGCGCGACTGGTCAGACCAATGCCATCACGGACAACAAAGAAAGTATTCGCCAGGGCGTCCAGACCCTGTCTGATAACCTAGAGTTAGCCAGCGAGAAAAAGGTAGATGTTTGGACAGCAGTACAAGCCTATAATTTCGGTCAGGCCTATATCGACTACGTCGCTAAAAACGGTGGCGAAAATACGCTGGAGCTGGCTAAGAAATATTCAAAAGATGTGGTGGCGCCAAGCTTAGGGAATGTAACTGGCAAGACCTACGGCTACTATAACCTGATTTCTATTTTCCACGGCCCAGAGCTCTATATCAACGGCGGTAATTATTATTATTCCCGTCAGGTCAAGATGAACATGCACATTATGCGCCTCTTAAAATGGTTTTAGAAAGAAGTTTTCAGCCTTCTTTCTTTTTTGATGGTGAAGTAATAATCCAGATATTTGTAACCACGATGGATACATGATATAATTTTGTACATCTATCATAAAAAGGAATGAAAAATGAACAAAAAACTTGGTTTTAAGCTCCTCATTCTGGTTTTAGTGACAATTGCCGGTCTAACAGCTTTTTACAACCATAAAGAAGCCACGGCACTCAATACAAAACAATATGTTCAGTCAACAACGCCGACCTTGTTTTTCCACGGTTTTGGATCCAGCTCTAATGCTGAAAATCATATGACAGAGGCAGCCAAAAAGGCTGGAGTCACTCAGACAATTATCACAGCAAATGTCAGTAAAAACGGGCAAGTAAGCTTATTAGGCGAGATACCAAAAGGTGCTATCAATCCTATTATCAAGGTAAACTATGAAGATAACCGCAATGCCGACTACGCTCAAGATGGCAAATATGCAGCAGCTGTGATTCGCAAGCTAGAAGAAACTTATGGTTTTAAGAAGATGAATCTGGTAGGCCATTCGATGGGAAATATGTCCATCCTCTTTTATATGCTGGAGAACGGTCAGGATGAAAAGCTGCCCGAGCTGCAAAAGCAGGTCAATATTGCCAACCATGTTAATGGTCTGCAAGGAAGGGACTTGCCTGAAGATTTGAGAATCCTAGACGACCAAACTGGCCAGCCTAGTGCTATGAGCCAGACTTATCAAAAACTACTGGGATTACGAGAAGTATATCCACAAGAGCAGGTAGATGTCCTTAATATCTACGGCGATTTCAAAAATGAATCCGACGGTTCTGTACTCAATATTTCTTCTCGCAGCCTTAAATATCTCCTGGTTGAGAATGCCAAATCTTACCAGGAAAAGAAAATCACAGGTCAGTTGGCTCAGCACAGCCAATTGCATGAGAATCCAGAAGTAGACGAATTACTGATTGACTTCCTTTGGAAAAAGTAGAAAAGAGCAGTTACTGGCAAGCAAATCCAGTGACTGTTTTTTCTTTGAACTTCTTTGAGAAATGTTGTAAAATGTATCTATTATCTCAAGCCCTCAATGGATGAGATAATAATAACTCCATCATTGCAGCAACTTACCTGAAGCACTCTGAACATCAAAAGGAGCGAAAATCACAAGCTCAAGAAACAGAAATTCGAGTCAGTCAGATAGAAAGTTTGCTGCGAAAAAAGCTATAGAATTTGGGAAACTATAGCGGGAGGAAAAGAGGAAAAAAATATGAAATTCAAAAAAACTTTAATGACAGCAGGAGCCTTGCTGGCTACTCTGTTTACTGTATCGACCGCAGCTGCCGATTCAAATGTTCAGAAAGTCATTGATGAGACATACGTGCAGCCCGAGTATGTGCTGGGTTACTCCTTAGATGAGAGCCAAAAACAGCAGACCTTGCAGATGCTTGGCTACAATTCATCCAGTGACAGCAAGCCACTTAAGACCATGACACCGGAAGTCTACTCTAAAATCATGGATGTTGCCAACGACCCTAGTCTGCAGCTTTATTCTTCTGTAAAAATCCAGAAGTTAGGCAGCAATAAGGCATTAGAGGTCAAAATTGTTACTCCGCAAAACATCACTAAGGTTACAGAAGATATGTATCGCAATGCAGCTGTTACTCTGGGTGTTCAGCACGCGCAGATTACCGTTGCAGCACCAATTCCAGTAACTGGCGAGAGCGCCTTGGCAGGGATTTACTACTCTCTAGAAGATAACGGTGCGACCATTCCTCAGGAAAATAAAAACCTAGCGCAGGAAGAACTGGCTGCCCTTTCTGGTATCAATGCTGAAAATACAGGTAAGGAAGGCTATGACGCAGATAAGCTCAATGTAGCTCTGGCTGATATCAAAGCGGCTGTCGCCAACGCTAAGAAGAATAACAGCAATCTGACAGCAGATGATATCCGTAAGATTGTTGAAGAAACCTTGAAAAACTACGGTCTGACTCAGTCAGTGACCAGTGACCAAATCAACCTCATCGTGAATTTCGCTATCAATCTTTCAAACAGTGGAGTCATTACAGATTCTGACTTTACAAAGACACTTAGTGACTTGAAAGACAGCATCGTTTCAAAGGCAGGGGATACCTTTAACAATATTAACCTCAACTTTGATGCAAACGGACTCCTTCAAGAAGGCGGTAATTTCTTTTCTAATATCTGGAATGCCATTGTCAACTTCTTTAAAGGATTGTTCGGCGGTTAATCTCAAGACTATATAAAACAAGGCTAGGACATTTTAGTCCTAGCCTTGTTTATTTTTACAGTTATCATTTAAAATAAGATTTGTTTGTTACTCCCACTCTACAGTTGCAGGTGGTTTGCTGGTAATATCGTAGACGATGCGGTTGACATGATCCACCTCGTTGACGATACGAACAGAGATTTTTTGCAGAACATCCCAAGGAATCTTGGCAAAGTCAGCTGTCATGCCATCAATAGAAGTGATAGCGCGAATCGCAATTGTGTAGTCGTAGGTCCGGCCGTCGCCCATGACCCCAACAGATCGGACGCCAGTATTAACAGTAAAGTATTGCCAGATGTCGCGGTCAAGACCAGCTTTTGCAATTTCTTCACGGAGAATAGCATCAGATTCGCGGACGGTTTCTAATTTTTCCTCAGTGATTTCTCCCATGACACGAATAGCAAGTCCTGGTCCTGGGAATGGCTGGCGCCAGACAATTTCATCAGGCATACCAAGCTCTGTACCCAAAGCACGAACTTCATCCTTATAAAGTGTGTTCAACGGCTCAATCAGCTCAAACTGCATGTCCTCCGGAAGACCACCAACGTTATGGTGAGATTTAATAGTCTGAGCAGTGTCGGTACCAGATTCGATAACGTCTGTATAGAGCGTTCCTTGAGCCAAGAATTTTACATCTTTTAGTTTGCTGGCTTCGTCGTCAAAGACATAGACAAACTCGTTTCCGATGATTTTACGTTTTTGCTCTGGATCTGAGACACCAGCTAGTTTATCAAGGAAACGTTTAGCTGCGTCAGCTTTAATGATATTTAAACCAAATTTGCCGCCCAGCATATCCATGACCTGATCTGCTTCGCCTTTACGCAAAAGACCATGATCCACAAAGATACAGATTAGTTGATCGCCGATTGCTTTCTGCAAGAGAACACCGACAACAGAAGAGTCTACGCCGCCAGAAAGTCCCAACAGCACCTTCTTGTCACCAACGGTTTGGCGGATTTTTTGAATTTCCATGTCAATGAAGTTATCCATAGACCAGTCGCCTTTGGCTCCACAAATATTCAGAGCAAAGTTGCGCAGGATATCATAACCAAATTCTGAATGACGAACCTCAGGGTGGAACTGAATGCCGTAGATTTTCTTAGTTGGATTTTCAATAGCTGCAAAAGGACAGTCAGCAGAAGTACCAGTACGGACAAAGTCAGTGGGAATTTCTGTTACTGCATCTCCGTGGCTCATAAGAACTAGCTGGCTTTCAGGTGTTCCGTTGAAAAGGCTGGAGTTAGCAGTATGTGACAGAGTTGACTGACCATATTCACGATTTCCAGCATGACCAGCAGGGACAACCTTGCCCCCCAGCTTGTGAGTCAACAGCTGCATACCATAGCAGATTCCCAAAATCGGGATTCCCAACTCAAAGATTTCCGGGTCAATATCAAAAGAGCCGTCTTCATATACAGAATTCGGACCACCGGAAAGGATAATCCCGACAGGCTGGATAGCACGGACCTCGTCAGCGGTAATCTTGTGGCTCTTGAGCTCAGAAAAAACACCGATTTCACGAATGCGACGTGAAATCAGCTGGTTGTACTGGCTGCCGTAATCAAGCACGATGATCTTTTCGACATCTTGCAATTCAGTTCTAGTTGTCATCTGTTCCCTTTCTTAAAAGAAGTAATCTTTTCCCCTCATTTTATCACAAAAAAGGAATTTTTCCAAGGTAATAAGGAGTAAGAGAGATGAAAAAACGAATATGAAACTTTAGTTTGCTATTATTGTTTGTTTAGACCGACTTGCCATGGACGCCAGTGCTATTTCTGACTAAAATCAAATAAACCAGCTCTTAAAATGTTGATCTTTTTTGAAAAAATAACTGATTTCGTGAGAAAAGACTCCGCTCTTCAATATTTAGTTTGACATTTGAAGTATTTGGTACTAAAATAAAGGAAGGTACCAAATAAGAAAGAAGAGCCAACATGTTGCCCGCATATATCAAAATTCATGATCAGATTAAGAAAGACATTGACGATGCCGTTTGGGAGATTGGGGAGCGCCTGCCCAGCGAGCGTGATCTAGCCGAAACCTTTAAAGTCAGCCGTATGACCCTGCGTCAGGCCATCACACTCTTGGTTGAGGAGGGGGTGCTGGAGCGTCGGGTCGGTAGTGGAACCTTTGTAGCCAGCACACGTGTTCAGGAGAAAATGCGTGGCACCACCAGCTTCACGGAAATCATGAAGGCGCAAGGCAAAACGCCATCCAGTCAGCTCATTTCTTATCGACGCACTCTGCCGAGTGAGCAGGAAGTGGAAAAGCTAGGCATCCATAAGACAGAAAATGTCATTCGGATGGAGCGGGTTCGCTACGCTGACGATTTGCCGGTGGTCTACGAGGTGGCTTCAATTCCAGAGAAGTTCATTAAGAATTTTAAAAAAGAAGAGGTGACCAGTCATTTCTTCCAGACCTTGCAGGAACATGGCTATAAGATCGGCAAGTCCCAGCAGACTATTTATGCTCGGCTGGCTAAGGAAAAAATCGCCAATTACCTCGATATTCCCCGCGGCCATGCCATCTTAGGACTGACTCAGATTTCTTACTTTGACGATGGTACAGCTTTTGAATATGTAAAAAGTCAGTATGTTGGCGATCGTTTTGAATTTTATTTGGAAAACAATTAATTCTTTGCAAAACTCTTGGTTATCACTAAGAGTTTTTAACTTGTCTTTTACTCAGCAGAAAAAGCTGATTGACGTTTTGCAATCTCATATTTCGAGTGTTTATTTCCCTTGTCAGACTAGAGTTTATCACGCTTTTCTGGTATAATGTTTCTTATGGAAATTGAAAAAACAAACCGAATGAATGCTCTCTTTGAGTTTTATGCAGCGCTTTTGACTGACAAGCAGATGAACTACATCGAGCTCTACTATGCAGACGACTACAGTCTGGCTGAGATTGCTGAGGAGTTTGGTGTTAGCCGTCAGGCCGTTTATGATAATATCAAACGGACAGAGAAGATTCTGGAAGACTATGAGAAAAAGCTGCACATGTACTCGGACTACATTGTCAGAAGTCAGATATTTGACCAGATTACAGAGAAATACCCTGACGACAGCTATCTGCAGGAGCAGATCGGGATTCTGTCTGGTATTGACAATCGAGAATGACCATGGCTAAACAAGTTATCTACAAGGGAATGTCCTGCTGGTTGTTGGAGTTGGAAGAATCTTTTCCTGCCAGGGTACAACTCATCTCCCCTGACGATCTTTCTAAGGCAATGCAAGAAGGTTTCAGTTGCTGGGGGTACCCAAATGAGATTATGAAAGAAGTCTCTGCTGAGGAATATGCTTGTTTAACACGTTTTGGAAAATTTCCACCGAATTGATTGAAATAGAAACATAGAAACTAGGAGAAATAAAATATGGCATTTGAAAGTTTAACGGAACGTTTGCAGAACGTCTTTAAAAATCTGCGCAGAAAAGGAAAAATCTCAGAGAGCGATGTTCAGGAAGCAACCAAAGAGATTCGTCTGGCCCTTTTAGAAGCCGATGTTGCCCTGCCGGTTGTCAAAGACTTTATCAAGAAAGTCCGTGAGCGGGCTGTCGGCCATGAGGTTATCGATACCCTCAATCCAGCGCAACAAATCATCAAGATTGTTGACGAAGAGCTGACAACTATCCTGGGCTCTGATACTGCTGAGATTATCAAGTCACCAAAAATTCCGACTATTATCATGATGGTTGGTCTGCAAGGTGCTGGTAAGACTACCTTTGCCGGTAAGCTTGCTAATAAGCTCAAGAAAGAAGAAAATGCTCGTCCGCTCATGATTGCGGCGGATATTTACCGTCCGGCGGCTATCGATCAGCTGAAAACACTTGGACAGCAAATTGATGTTCCTGTCTTTGCTTTAGGCACTGAAGTTCCAGCTGTTGAGATTGTCCGTCAAGGTTTAGATCAGGCAAAAGCCAACCACAATGACTATGTCCTGATTGATACGGCTGGGCGTCTCCAGATTGACGAAAAGCTCATGCAGGAGCTGTCTGATGTCAAAGCGCTGGCTAATCCGAATGAAATCCTCTTGGTTGTCGATGCCATGATTGGTCAGGAAGCAGCTAATGTCGCTCGTGAATTTAACAGCCAACTGGAAGTGACCGGGGTTATCCTGACTAAGATTGATGGTGATACCCGTGGCGGTGCAGCCCTGTCTGTCCGTCAGATTACTGGTAAGCCTATTAAATTTACTGGTACCGGTGAAAAGATCACTGATATCGAAACCTTCCACCCAGACCGCATGTCCAGCCGGATTTTGGGCATGGGGGACATGCTGACTCTGATCGAAAAAGCCTCTCAGGAATACGATGAGAAAAAATCGCTTGAAATGGCTGAAAAGATGCGGGAAAACACCTTTGATTTCAATGATTTTATTGATCAGCTGGATCAAGTCCAAGGCATGGGACCTATGGAGGATTTGCTCAAGCTGATTCCAGGCATGGCCAATAATCCTGCCCTCAAGAATATCAAAGTTGATGAGAAAGAAATTGCTCGCAAGCGTGCCATTGTATCCTCTATGACACCGGCTGAGCGGGAAAATCCTGACTTGCTGAGTCCTAGCCGTCGCCGTCGGATTGCCAATGGTTCAGGTAACAGTTTCGTCGATGTTAATAAATTTATCAAAGACTTCAATCAAGCTAAGCAGATGATGCAGGGTGTTCTGTCAGGCGATATGAGCAAGATGATGAAGCAAATGGGTCTTAATCCAAACAATATGCCTAAGAACATGCCTGGTGGCGGAGGAATCCCCGACATGTCAGCTCTGGAAGGCATGATGGGCCAAGGCGGTATGCCAGATATGTCAGGCTTAGGAGGAGCCGGCATGCCGGATATGAGCCAAATGTTTGGCGGCGGCCTCAAGGGCAAGGCCGGGGAGTTTCTGATGCGCCGCAGCATGAACAAAATGGCCAAGCAAATGAAGAAAAACAAGAAGAAGCGGAAGTAGTGAGGCTTGACTATTCTCTTACTAGTTTTAATTGTGTTTATTTGTAAAGGTATATTTGGTTTATTATATGCTTATTTTTAGCTTTATATTCTACTTACTCTTATATTTTTTATTGAGATTTTTTCAAAGATGTGCTGATAAACTGTTGATAAAATTTTCTATAATCAATCGAACTGTACCAAAAAGCTTGTATTTAGTATTTTTGAATATTCTACTATATATTTTTCTAGTACATTTTTTAAGTTTCATTAACATAATAGGATGCATTAGTGAATACTGGATATATTTTATGTTTATAGTTTTTTCTACAACATTTGATTTCCATTATATAAGAAACACTTCTGATTTTAGATATTCTAAAAATACAAAAAATTACTTTAATGTTGAAGCAGCAGAAGTGTTTTATAATATTTTTTTAACAGTTGTTGTAGCTTGGTGTGCTCTAGCTATATTTAGTGGTAAAAATATTGCCACTCACGGAGACACAGTTATTTACTATGTTTTCCCTCATTATTGTGCAATTAAACTTTTAAAACAGAATCAGGAGTAAGATGAGTGAATCTAATAAAAGATTATTTTTATTATACTTGGTATTCCATTATATTCAATACACAACAGTATGATGGTCACAATAGCTATTTATCTTACTTCTTTATTGTGAACTGTATATTTATTTTTCTTATTTTTAGATTGAATAGAAAGAAATGTTTTGATAATACTTTTCTTAGAATTCTTAGTATGCTTTTTATTTCTTTCTTTTTATTAGGATGTTTAGGATTCCTCACAAGAGATTATAGTTTTGCTTATGATAAAAATATGAGTTTAGAATCTCAGACAAAATGGGGAGGACTTGTTTGGGAGAATATAATTGGCATTTCAGTTTTATACTCATTAATATCTTTGGTTCTATATAGAAAATTTATAACAAGTTTTTTATATTTAAAACCAGAGTTGCATGATGATTTCTTTCAAAAAACAGCTTTTAATTGGATTGAATATAAAAAGTTTTTAGGACTTGGTATAGAAATTGCAATATTTTTAGCTAGTATGATTGTTGCCAACAAGCAAAATACGGAAAGAGCTTTAACCTACAATGATGCGTGGATGTACACTATAATTCTTATTCTTCTATCCTTTCAATTGTCATTTTCTTTAGAATATATAAAGTATAAAAATAAATTTCCTTTTACACGACAAGACTATGAGGCGCTTGAGTTTTATAGTAAGGACAATAGACTTAATTTAGCTAGTATTGATAAACGCTCCAAACGCAAATGGATAATTTATGGAGTAGATTTTGATTATAAAACAAAGTTAGTCTTATATTTCAGAAAAAAATTATTAATAAAGAAAAAAATATCTAACAGCAATTTACCTGTTAAAATGAAAGTCAATCAAAGAAAAATTAGGAGAATTATAAAGAGGAATCTTGATCTTCCTAAAATTATTGACCTAATTGGTTTTCCAAATAGCGAAATTGTAAAGGTAAAGTCTAAAATAAACTACAAATATGCTCAATGGAATAATAATTTTTTTAATTATTTTATAAGGTTTAATAATAATGAGGTCATCAAAATCCAAAAAGTTTTTAAATATAGACGAAACAGAATATACAAAGACTTATTAATAAGATGAATTACTTTACAGCTTTATTTCTAAAAATTAATACTCTGATTAATAATTTAGTTGCGCGATCAATCAAACAGCTGCCTGCCAGCAAACAATCAATTGAGCCTATTATCATGATTCCAGGTAGTTCGGCAACAGAAAATAGATTTAATCGAATGGTTAAAAAGCTCAATCGGAATCAGCATCCGCGTCATAGTCTGGTCCGTATTAAAGTCTGGAATGACGGACACATGACCTACAGAGGGCATTTGAAGCGCAAGGACAGAAATCCTATTTTTGTGGTTGGCTTTTAAAATAATCGCGATGGTTATGAAAACATCAAGCAGCAGGCGGCCATGTTTGATGCTGCCTTGACTGTCTTGCTAGATAAGTATTCTTTTAACAGTTTTAAGGCGCTGGGGCACTCTAACGGTGGTCTAATTTATACAGTATTCCTGCAGCAATACCTTGCAAACCATTCTGGGGTGGAGATGGAAAAGCTCCTGACTATTGGCAGTCCTTATAATCTAAACAAGAAAAATCTTAATCATCGAGTCCCGATGCTAGATGACTTTGTATCTAACAAAGGAAAACTTCCTAAGAAACTGCAGCATTTGTCAATTTTGGGAATCTTTTTCCGAGATGGTGACGGAATTGTCCATAAAAGCAGTGTAGAGGCCGGGAGCTTGATTTACAAAGGAAAAATAGCTTCACACAGAGAGGTTGTCATCGTAGGTAAGGATGCTCACCATTCTTCCTTGCCGCAAAATGAGCAGGTAGTTGATTTGATTAGGGAGTTTTTATTCTAGTAAATACTTTACATAATTTAATTTTAGTAAAAATTAGAAAGGTAATAAAACAATGAAAATGACAGACATTCTTCATAGGTATTATGGTGACTTTGATCTGATAAATGAAAAATGGAACGAAGACTATGAAAGCATTTTAATTAAGCCAAAGGATAATCAAGAATATAAAAGATGCCGTTTGGCAAAGAAAACACCCAAAAAAGAAAACTACTTTACAGTCTTTTGGAAAAAAGACCAAAACAACAAGAATATTCCTTATACTGATAGAGACTTGGGTGATGAACTAGTTATTGTCGTTATTGACGACTGTCATTGCGGTATATTTATAATTCCCAAAGGGGTGGCTATTAGTAAAAAAATTCTTTCTACAAAGGATTGTAAAGGAAAGATGGCTATGCGGTTTTATCCGTCCTGGTGCACAAATTTAAATAAAACAGCTCAGGCAACACAAAAATGGCAACTGGATTATTTTAAAAAAATCAAATTAGAAGAATAAGTTTTAGGTAAAACAAGATAGAGTTGAGAAACTAAACTCTGTCTTGTTTTTATTATCTTTTTTGTATTAAAGTTAGATTGCTTACTTCCCTCTGTCATCTTTCCGAAAAACTATAATTTTCTTGAAAAATATATCTAGATATGCTATACTACTATTATAGAAAAACGGAGAAATATAATGAGACGTGAACTGTTATTAGAAAGAATTGATAAACTTAAGGCTACCATGCCCTGGTACATTCTGGAATATTACCAATCAAAACTGGCGGTGCCTTATAGTTTTACAACCTTATACGAATATCTCAAAGAATATGATCGATTTTTTAACTGGCTGCTAGAATCTGGTATCACGGATGCTTCTCATATTGCTGAGATTCCTCTTTCAGTCTTGGAAAATATGAGCAAGAAAGACATGGAAGCCTTCATTCTGTATCTGCGAGAGCGGCCGCTTCTCAATGCCAATACGACTCAAAACGGTGTTTCCCAGACAACCATCAACCGGACTCTTTCGGCTTTGTCTAGCCTCTACAAATATTTGACTGAGGAAGTTGAAAACGAACAGGGTGAGCCCTACTTCTATCGAAATGTGATGAAAAAGGTTGCTACTAAGAAGAAAAAGGAAACTCTGGCTGCTCGTGCAGAGAATATTAAGCAGAAGCTCTTTTTAGGGGATGAGACGGAAGAATTTCTTCAGTATATTGATACGGAGTACCCCAAGAAACTCTCTAATCGCGCCCTGTCCTCTTTTAACAAGAACAAGGAACGAGATTTAGCCATCATTGCCTTGCTGCTAGCCTCTGGTGTTCGTCTGTCTGAAGCTGTCAATCTGGACCTGAAAGATATCAATCTCAAAATGATGGTCATTGAAGTAACAAGAAAAGGCGGAAAAAGGGACTCTGTCAATGTTGCCGCTTTTGCCAAGCCCTATTTAGAAGAGTATCTGAGCATTCGGATCAAGCGATACAAGGCCGAAAAGACTGATACAGCCTTCTTTTTGACTGAATACCGCGGCACTCCTAATCGAATCGATGCTTCCAGTGTCGAAAAAATGGTGGCCAAGTATTCCGAGAACTTCAAGGTGCGAGTAACGCCTCACAAACTCCGCCACACGCTTGCTACACGTTTATACGATGCAACCAAATCTCAAGTTCTCGTCAGTCATCAGCTAGGGCATGCTAGCACTCAGGTAACGGACCTCTACACCCACATTGTCAATGACGAGCAAAAGAATGCTTTGGACAAATTATAATATTACATAATTTAAAGTATGTAATTCAAAAAATGACAATAAAAACAAAAGAGCGAAAATCTAGTTTAGATGCTTCGCTCTTTTTCTTATAAAAACTCAATCCAATAATTCCGGTGCGGCTCGACAATCAGCGGTTTCCCCCAGAAATGCTTGAGATGTTCTAGGTTTGCTGCTGTGACTGGTCGATTTTTAGAGTTGTACTTTTCAGCGCTTTCTCTGGTTAGGAAGCATTTGACCGCTTCGTAGGAGCCTTCTGCTGTCTCTCTATTCAATCCTTCGAAGCTAATTTCATCGCCTGGCTGAGGATTATCCGTGAATAGTTTTCCGATAAAATAGACCGTTTTACTCTTCATCAGATCGTAAGCCTTGATATTCTCTATTCGATTGTTAGCTGCTGCAAACATGATGCAAAAGCTATCAACAAGATCCTTCAAGGGCATCAGATCTTCCTTGGAAACGAAGACATCTACCATGTATAACCCGCCAATGACTAGGTTTTGGAAAGAAGGTTGCTGAATAACATTATCTAACGCCATGCCAAGTGGTAATTTCACGGCTTGATAGCCTGATTTTTCAAATTTTTCTTTCTTTTTCTCATAATCTTCTTCAGATATGCTAACATAAAAATTGTCTGGATTAGGAGATGGTTTTTTCTTCAGAAAAGCTACAACTGTGCGGTCCAACTGCTCAAACAGACCAAGGCTTTCTACTGGGACTTTCTGCATCAAGATACCTCTTTCTCTGATTCCCTATCATTTTATCATATCTGGCAGATAAATCCTAGAGAAAACTAGCTGGTCAAGGAAACGTAAGAATGTTGTTGATTTGAAATATACTGTTTACATGAAAAACCAAACTCTTCGTGAGTTTGGTTTTCTTTATGTCATATTTTAACCGACGATAGCTTCAGCAATCTCTTCTCTGCTGATTCCAGCAAAGTAACGGCTAATATCAATCGTTTCAAGAGCTTTCAGAACATCTTCGCGTTCGTATTTAACGCCGCGCAACACATCTTCTACTGCTGCTACGTCCTCAATACCAAAGAAGTCTCCATAGATTTTAATATCCTGAATCTTGGATTCAACAACATTGGCAAAGATTTCTACCTTACCGCTGGTAAACTTGGTGCCACGGCGCACATTGTATTCAGGCGATTTACCGTAGTTCCAGTCCCAAGTTCCAAACTTGCTATCTCTGATTTGCTTGATTTCTTCTAGTTCTTTCTCAGAGAAGACATATTCTGTCATTTCTGGATATTCTTTCTTCATGTAGTCCAGAAGCAGGTCACGGAATTCTTCGACAGTAATCTTTTCCGGCAATTCATCGACGATATTTGTCACGCGAGCACGGACGGATTTAACCCCTTTTGATTCGAACTTGTCTTTAGAAACCTTAAGAGCATTGGCTAAGACAGACAAATCAACATCAAAGAGTAGGCAGCCATGGTGCATGATACGACCGTTGATATAGGCTTGTGCATTACCACAAAACTTCTTGCCATCAATCTCTAGGTCATTACGACCAGTGAATTCAGCCTTTACACCAAGCTCTGCCAGGGTATTGATTACTGGCGTAGAAAAACTCTTGAAGTCAAAAGCTCTATCTTCGCTTTCCTTGGAGATGATGGTGTAGTTGAGGTTGTTTAAATCGTGATAAACAGCTCCACCGCCGCTGATACGACGCACGACTTCAATGCCATGCTCACGAACATAATCACGGTTTATTTCTTCGATAGTGTTTTGGTGGCGCCCCACAATGATAGAGGGTTTGTTAATCCAGAGCAGGAAAATTTCATCCTCATCTAAGAGGTGTTTGAAAGCATATTCTTCCAGAGCAATATTAAAAGCTGTATCATTTGAGTAGTTAACAATGTATTTCATAAGCTACCTCTTTATACGATAGAGACTGGAACGATGATTTATACCCAGTCTAATCTATCTTTTAAATTATTTTTTCTTAGGTGAGTGAACTGCCAATCCCAGTACGTCCGCAAATGCTTCGTACATAACTTCTGAGAAGGTTGGATGACCGTGAATGGTCTTAAGCATTTCTTCTACGGTGATTTCCATTTCAATGATGGTTGATGCTTCGTTGATCAATTCTGCGGCTGCAGGGCCGATGATATGCACACCAAGGACTTCACCGTACTTCTTGTCAGCAATGACTTTAACGAAGCCTTGAGCTGCATCTGAAGCAATAGCACGGCCGTTAGCAGCGAAGTTAAACTTACCAATCGCTACATCGTATTTCTCACGAGCTTGCTCTTCTGTTAAACCAACTGCCGCTACTTCTGGCAGAGTGTAGATAGCTGCAGGAGTCAGATTGAGTTTGGCAACGTGGTGGTTACCTTTCAGAGCATTTTCAGCAGCTACTTCACCCATACGGAAGGCTGCATGGGCCAGCATCTTAGTACCATTGATATCACCTGGTGCGTAAATACCTGAAACAGAAGTTTCTATATACTCATTGACCTTGATACGACCACGATCCAGTTCGAACTCAACCTCACCGATGCCTTCTAGGTCTGGCACGCGTCCGATAGAAAGCAGGGCCTTATCTGCGAGGACATCTTCTTTTCCTTCAACCTTGATACGGAGTTTGCCATTTTCTTCGATGATTTCTTCCAACTTGGTTTCAGTTAGAATTGTCATGCCCTTGCGCTCCAAGATGAGGCGAAGGTTTTTAGAAACTTCCGCATCCATAGCTGGTACGATGCGGTCCATCATTTCGATAACAGTAACTTTTGAGCCAAATGTCATGAAGGCTTGGCCGAGCTCAATACCGACAACACCACCGCCGATAATTACAAGATTTTCAGGCACTTCGTTCATTTCCAGAATATCATCACTAGTCATAACGAGAGATGATTCCATACCAGGAACATTGATCTTGCTGACTTTTGAACCACCAGCCAAAATAATCTTCTTCGTTTCTAGCAGCTCGCTGCCGTTTACAAGAACATTCTTGTCTTTAGTAATGGTACCAATTCCCTTATGAACATCTACGCCATAGCTGCGAAGAAGTCCAGCAACACCGCCAACAAGCGTATTGACAACCTTGTTTTTGGTTTCCAGAACCTTGTCCATGTCTACTGTGAAGCTTGGATTTTCAATGATGATACCGCGGTTAGCAGCGTGGCCAAGGCTTTCAATGATTTCAGCATTGTGCAGGTAAGTCTTAGTAGGGATACAGCCACGGTTCAGGCAGGTTCCGCCGAGCTCAGACTTCTCAACCAAGGCAATCTTGCCACCCAGCTGGGCTGCTTTGATAGCCGCTACATAACCAGCAGGTCCGCCACCGATAACAACGATATCGTAAGCATCATCACTCTTATCATCATCTGTACTTACTGCCGCTGTTGTAGGAGCTGGTGCTTCCGCAGGAGCAGAGCCGCCAGCGGTTGGGATGTTTTCTCCTTCTTCTCCCAAGTAACCGATGACTTCCGTTACCGGAACAGTTTCTCCGTCACCTTTGAGAATGGCAATCAGGTAGCCGTCTTCTTCAGCTTCCAATTCCATGCTGACCTTGTCAGTCATGATTTCCAGAAGGATTTCCCCTTCTTTGACAAATTCGCCGACTTTCTTATTCCATTGGACAATTTGCCCTTCGGTCATATCCACGCCGGCTTTTGGCATAATTACTTCTAAAGCCATTTTTCTTTCCTTTTCTAATTTAGTTTTTCACTTGCTGAGTGTTTCTTTACTTTTTAAACTAGCAAAGAAAATCTTATACCAACATTGAAATTGGATCTTCAATCAAAGCCTTCAAGTCTTTCATAAACTTAGCTCCAGCCATTCCGTCAACTACACGGTGGTCAATGGTCAAGCCAAGACTCATAATTGGACGAATAACAATTTCACCATTAACAACGACAGGTTTTTCTACTGTCGAGCTCACACCCAAGATAGCAGAGTTTGGCTGGTTGATGATTGGCCCAAAGGACTGAACGCCAAACATACCTAAGTTACTGATTGTGAAAGTTGAGTTTTGCAGCTCGCTCGGAGATAACTTGCCTTCCAAGGTACGTCCGATTACATCTTTAAAGGCTACTACAAGCTCTGATAGGCTCATTTTTTCTGCATTATAGACAACTGGTGTCATCAGGCCATTATCCATACCGACTGCCATTGAAAGGTTGACATAGTTGTGAGTGATAATGGTCTTGCCGTCCTCTGTCAAAGTTGAGTTGAGGTAAGGATGCTTCATCAATATCTTCACAACCGCCAGCGAAAGCAGGTCTGTGACAGTTACTTTCTTGCCAGTTGCTTCCATGATTGGATCCAGCACTTTTTTACGCAAGGCCAGCATTTCTGTCATATCAACATCATAGTTGAGGGTGAATGTTGGCGCCGTCAGGTAAGATTCTACCATCCGCTGAGCGATAACTTTCCGCATCGGCGTCATTGGAATACGCTCAATTTCACCGTAAGGAGTGACATTATCAGGCACTTCTTCCACTTTTTCAATTTGAGCAGGAGATTTGATTGTATCGCTCTCAACATTCTCAGGCAAGAAAGCAAGAACATCTTTCTTCATAATCTTGCCACGATGGCCAGTTCCTTGAATCTCTTGCCAAGCAATATTGTGTTCTTGGGCAATTCGTTTTGCCAGTGGTGAAATGCGCACCACGTTTGTATCTTTATAAGTTTCCACGTCTTCTTTGTGGACACGACCGTTTGCGCCTGAGCCAGAAACATCATAGAGGTTGATTCCCAAATCATCCGCTAACTTTCTAGCTGCAGGAGTCGCTCTTAGCTTATCATCAGCCATGACCTCTCCAATTCTAATTATGATACTAAGGGCGTAAAAAAGTCAAAGTGAAAATAGGAAACTTGACTAAGAAACTTTAGTTTCTAGAAAAGTTTATCTTTTTCACACAGACTTTAGCCCGTGTTCAACTCTACAAGTAACTTGGATACGAAACGTATCTCAAGTTACTACGGTTGCCGCTATCGGCGATCAACCTTGTAGACTTACTAATTCACTCATCGGATAAAACCGGTCCGAATAACGATTGTCTGTAATTAGTAAAATTTTAGATACTTTGACCCTCTACACAAGATTAGATTACATAAAATAATTTATGTAATCTAATTCATAAGAAAGCCTTTTCTTTATTATACCTTATTCTTTATGATATGTCTTCCGAATAGCGTCTTTGATGCTCTCAACGGTCGGAATCATCGCATTTTCCAAGTTTTGTGCATAAGGCATCGGCACATCTTCACCTGCACAACGGCGGATTGGAGCATCTAGATAGTCAAATGCTTCAGACTCAGAAATAATCGCTGAAATCTCTCCGATATAGCCACTTGTTTTGTGGGCATCATTAACCAGAACAACCTTACCAGTCTTCTTAACAGAATTGATGATAATATCCTTATCAAGTGGCACCAATGTACGTGGGTCGACCACTTCTACAGAGATGCCTTCTTCTGCCAATTCTTCCGCTGCCTGCATGACACGGCGAAGCATTTTTCCGTAAGTAACAACTGTTACATCGGTACCTTCTTTTTTGATTTCACCAACACCAAGTGGGATTACATACTCAGGATCTAGTGGTACTTCGCCTTTTTGGTTAAATTCAGACTTGTATTCCAGAATAATGACCGGGTTGTTGTCTCGGATAGAAGCCTTGAGAAGCCCCTTCATATCAGCCGGAGTTCCTGGAGCGACTACCTTAAGACCTGGAATGTGGGTAAACCAAGATTCCAAAGACTGCGAGTGCTGAGCGGCAGAACCAACTCCATTACCTGCTGCACAGCGGACAGTCATTGGTACTTGTCCTTTTCCACCAAACATATAGCGCGTTTTAGCGGCTTGGTTAACAATAGCATCCATGGCGATTACAGAGAAGTCCATAAAGGTCATGTCTACGATTGGACGCAGCCCTGTCATAGCTGCTCCAGCTGCTGCCCCAGAAATAGCTGCTTCAGAAATCGGACAGTCACGTACACGCTCTGGCCCGAACTCTTCTAGCATACCAACAGATGTTCCGAAATCTCCACCAAAGACTCCGACATCTTCTCCCATCAAGAGTACATTTTCATCACGACGCATTTCCTCAGACATAGCGAGGATAATGGTGTCACGGAAAGACATAGTTTTAGTTTTAGTTTCCATTTTCTTTTTCTCCTCTCTTTAGTCTGCGTAAATATCTTCAAAGGCAGATTCAAGCGGCGGGAATGGGCTTTCTTCTGCGAACTTCACAGACGCTTCTACTGCTTCTTTGACTCCAGCTTGGACAGCTTCCAGCTCTGCCTCGCTTGCAATCTTGTTTTCCAGCAAGTATTTACGAAGATTTTCAATTGGATCTTTTTTCTTCCATTCTTCCACTTCTTCACGAGTACGGTATTTACCTGGGTCAGAAGATGAATGTCCCAACCAACGATAGGTCACACTCTCGATTAAGACAGGTCCTTTACCACTGCGAACATGCTCTACAGCCTTTTGGAAGCCTTCATAGACATCCAAAACATTATTGCCATCTTCGATGAACATACCTGGAATGCCATAAGCTGCGCTGCGCTCGTGGATGTGCTCTACATTGGTCATTTTCTTGATGTCGGCAGAAATGCCATAGCCGTTATTGATACAATAGAAAATTACTGGAAGGTTCCAGATAGAAGCCATGTTGACTGCTTCGTGGAAGACACCTTCGTTGGTAGCACCGTCACCAAAGAAGCAGACAACAATCTTACCTGTCTTATGCATTTGCTGGGTCAGAGCTGCTCCAACAGCAATTCCCATACCGCCGCCCACAATACCATTGGCACCAAGGTTTCCGGCATCTAGGTCAGCAATGTGCATAGAGCCGCCTTTTCCTTTACAGGTACCGGTGTATTTCCCTAGGATTTCCGCCATCATTTCGTTGAGGTTGATTCCTTTTGCGATAGCTTGACCGTGTCCCCGGTGATTAGAAGTCAACAAATCATCCTTGTTCAAAGCCAGCATAGCACCAACATTGGCTGCTTCCTCACCTACTGAGAAGTGAGTCATTCCAGGAACCTTTCCTTTTTTTACAAGTTGAGCAATTTTTAAGTCCATTCGACGGATTTCTTCCATCTTACGGAACATCTCTAACAAAAGATTTTTATCTAAAGTTGCCATTTTTTTGCCTTTCTAAACATAATTCTTCTATTTAATTCTATCTAAAGCTGTAAGCACTGTCAAAACTTTTGCTCACTTATATTTCACAAAGAAAAACCAGTCAATCCATTGGATAAACTGGTTTTAGATGCCAAAATAGAAATTTCACAAACTTTTTATGCTAGAGTAGTTTTTACTATTTTGAAACTGTTATACGAAAATAATAGCAGAGCATGCTTCTGATTAATCTGCCTGTTTAGCAAAATCTGCAATCATCTGCTCCATTTGCTCGCGGCTTGGTGTTGTCAGCATATAGAGGTAGTCACCTTGCAACTCCGCAAATGCAGCTGGCATGTCTTTTTTCACCTTGAAATTATCTCTGTATTTCTCCAGCAAGTCAGCATCAGGGCAAGCATAGTTTGTCGATGCACGGCGCGAGGTTGCCAAACAATACAGTGGCTCCATGTGAGCAGCTGGGAAAGGCTCTCCTGCTACAATCGCTGCATAGCCTCTGTAAAGATCGATTGAGTGGGCGAAATTATAGACATCAATGGTAAAGCCGCCTGCTGGACGGTTATTGTACTCAATGGCCACATAATCATCACCCTCGCGGAAGAACTCAATATGGAAAAAGCGTTCTTTCATGCCGAAGATTTTGACAATCGCTTCTCCATAAGCATGCAGTTTTGGATCCATATCCTTGAGAACGTAGTAGGAATTATCCATCTTATACATCATCAAATCCAGCGGTGTATGCGCATAGTCAAAGGTGGTTGCAAAGACGATCTGACCGTCCTTATCTACCAAACCATCAAAAGTACAGATTTCGCCAGACTGGACAAACTTTTCAAAGAAATAAGCTGTCTGATGATCCCATTCTTGCTTGAATCGTTCGACATCATCTGCTGTTTCCAATTTAAAGGTTGCAGCTGCTCCCACTCCATTATCAGGCTTGGCAATCAAAGGCAGGCCAAGTTTCTTGACAGCCAAATCAGCTCCAGCTTCTGTATTGACAATCTGACCGGGTACGACTGGAACACCTGCTTTTTTAAAGAGTTTCTTCATCTCAGATTTGAACTTGGTCTTTTTCAAGTCTTTGGGTTTTGCTCCAAAAACATTGAATTGCTCACGCAACTCAGCGTCCAGTTCCAGCCAGTATTCGTTATGAGACTCAATCCGATCGATAGATCCATGCTTGTAGAAAAGAAAGGCCACAGCTCTTTTTACTTCGTCAAGATTTTCAAGATTTTCTACTCTGAAATATTCAGTCAATGAATCCTTCAAAGGCTGGTCTAGCTGGTCATAAGGCTCCTGACCGATTCCCAGAACAGTGATTCCTTTGTTAGCCAGTTCAACCGTAAACTGCTGAAAATTTTGCGGATAGTAGGGAGAAATAACGATATAATTCATAGGAAACCTCCTTTAAAGATTGAGTTCATTGAGGAAATAAGGCATTTGCTTACGCCACCAAATCCAGTCATGGGAAACATCGTGGCCCCATTCAGCAAACCAAGCTGGAATATTCTTATGATCAAAAGCTTCTTTCAGCGTGTAGAAGGAAGGCAGGCCATCCTGCTCCCAGTCGCCCAAGCCAGTACAAACGATAATATCCGCCTGTCGATAGCGATCAATAAACCAGCCATCATTTTGGTTCCAGATATAGTCAGCTGGCGAGTTTTGATAAATGACTTCGTCATTCAAATTGTCACCGACAAAGAAACGTGCATCATAGACACCACTGAGGGCAATCACTTTATTGAAAACATCTGGATGCTGCAGGAAGAAATTAACAGCATGATAAGCTCCCATGGAGCAGCCTGTCGTCATCATAGGGTCAAACCAGCCCGTCTTATGCTTTACGAAAGGAATCGCCTCTTCAATGACATAACGCTCATAGGCACGATGCATTTCTGCTCGGTCGTGAGGATGCTTCCAGTCAGCCAGCCAACTCTCGCTATCAACGCTGCTGAGAGTGAAAAATTGGACCTTGCCGGCCTCAATAAAGCCAGCGCAGGCTTCAATCATCCCAAAGTCAGCATACTCATTATGGCTGCCGCCTGATGATGCGAAGACTATAATCGGGAGCCCAGCATGGCCATAGCGATTGATATACATTTCTCGGCCTAGATTGCCGCTCCAATGACTTAAAAATTCTACATGCATAGTTTCTACCTCTTTCTCACTGTTTGACTAGATTACCATTTCTCGCTGATAAAACGGAAACAGTCTGGCAAGTGCTCCGCCCAAGCGATTTCATTGTGAATAGCTCCAGACTGGATCTTAATCTGAATATTGGACAAATCGACTCCAGATACAAGCAACTGCCGGAAATAGCTGAGCGATGAATCAATATAGGCCTGCTTGATGTTGCCAGCCATCAATGTCTTATCTGTATCATCAGCCTCTTCTGTCCCAACATAAATGAAAACTCGCTGGTCAGCCTGAAGTGTCTTTCTCTCAATATAACGGTCAAAGGCTTCCTGATGCAGCCAATTTGCTGATGAAAAGATGCCCAGACAGCCAATCTGATCTTGGTATTCAACACCGATAAACTGGCTGATATTTCCCCCAAGAGAGGAGCCAATCATAGCCGTATGCAGCCGATCCGACTTTGTCCGATAATGCTGGTCAATGAAAGGCTTGACGACTTCCATAACAAACTCCGCATACTCCGTTCCCTTGCCGCCAAACTGAATACCGGGAATATTGGACTCTTGGAACTTCCAAGCTGAATACTCATTCATCCGCCGTTGACCATCGTTATCAATAGCCACGACAATCATTTTTTCAATATCTGGATTACGCTTGATTGTCGGAATAACTTTCCACGAATGGCCACTGAAAGACTCCTTGCTATAGAGAACATTTTGACCGTCGTGAAAATAAACGACCGGATACGTCTTATTTGTGTCCTGGCTATAGTTCTTTGGAAGCAAGACGCGAACACGGCGTTTCTGCTTGGTATAAGGAACGACCAACTCATGTGTTTTCATTTCAAGGTAAAAATAGGATTTATTCATTTTCAGAAAACTTTCTATTTTCAAAATTTTTATTTATTATATCACAAATTAAACAAAAAAGTTAGGAAATTCCTAACTTTTTGATGATTTTTATTAGATAATGATAGAAAATAGATTATTTATCCAAATAAGGCTGTAAATCCTGAAGGGCGCGCTCAGCAATTTTCTCATAACGTTCTTTCTTGTCACGAATCCGAGGGCCGTCCAGTTCTTTGATAATGCCAAAATTGACATTAATAGGTTGGAAATGCTTACTGTCAGCATGGGTAACATAATGCGGCAGGCTGCCGATTGCAGTTGTTTCTGGAAAGACAAGTGCTTCTTCTCCCTTGAAGAGTCGTGCCGCATTGATACCAGCAACCAGACCAGAAGCTGCTGACTCAACATAGCCTTCAACTCCAGTCATTTGCCCTGCAAAGAAAAGATTTGGCTGCTTTTTAGAGCGGAAAGTCTGTTCCAGCAGATTTGGAGAGTCCATATAGGAGTTTCGGTGCATAACGCCATAACGGACAAATTCTGCATTCTCAAGACCAGGAATCATCCGAAAGACCCTCTTTTGCTCGCCCCACTTGAGATGAGTTTGGAAGCCGACGATATTGTAAAGACTGCCTGCTGCGTTATCCTGACGAAGCTGCACCACAGCGTATGGCGTCTTATATTCACCATATCGAGGCCCTTGGTAGTCATCTGGATATTCTAAACCAACCGGCTTCATCGGTCCATAAAGCATGGTTTTAATTCCTCGCTTGGCCATAACTTCAATAGGCATGCAGCCTTCAAAGTATTTTTCTTTTTCAAAGGAATTAAGCGGTGCTTCTTCGGCATTGACCAAAGCATCATGGAAATCCATAAATTCTTGCTTGGTCATGGGTGCGTTGAGATAGGCAGCTTCGCCCTTATCATAGCGGGATTTGAGATAGACCTTGGTCATATCAATGGTATTGACATCAATGATTGGCGCTGCTGCGTCGTAGAAATAAAAACCGTCACCTCCATTGAGTACGTGGATTTTCTCGGCCAGAGCATCACTAGTCAAGGGCCCTGTCGCAATGACTGTGATGGCATCTTCAGGAATTTCAGTGATTTCTTCGCGAATGACTTCGATCAGTGGATGATTGGTCACTAGCTCTGTTACCATCTGAGAAAAACCTTCTCTATCAACCGCTAGAGCACCACCTGCTGGCACCCAAGTCGCTTCTGCTGACTTTAAGATGACCGAGTCCAACCGCCGCATTTCTTCCTTGAGCAGACCGACTGCATTGGTCAGCGCATCTCCTCGCAGAGAGTTAGAGCAGACCAGTTCTGCAAAGTCCGCAGTTTTGTGTTGAGGCGTCGACTTAACACCCCGCATTTCATAGAGTTTGACTGGGATTCCACGCTTGGCAATCTGGTAAGCTGCTTCACTGCCAGCCAAACCAGCACCGATAACATTGATATAGGATGATGACATGATACTCTCCCTTGGATATTTCTAGATTTTCACTCTGACCATTATAACAAAAAGATAGTAAAAAAGACAGACAGGAGGATTCCTGAATGTCCGTCATTTTGTCATTTTTTCCAAATAAGCAATCTTAGCAAAATCCTTATGATTGTTATTTTCATTTCGGTAGGAATCCTGAGAGGAAGCGCGGTAGATAGCTAAAAATTGCTCTGCTGTCGGCAGTAGAAACTCAACACCTTCTACTTCTTTTCGAGTCAACTTCTCTAGCGGCACACCTGAAAATGCCTCCAAGGTTTCCATGACCCCAAATTCAATAGATAAGCTTTCTTTTTGAAATTCATGTTCGTGCAGATCGACTAAGCGATAGCCCAAGCGCTCCATCATAGGTTCAATCTTGTCCATATCATAAATGCGCTCTTCATCTGGTACTTCCCAGCCACGCTCATCACCGTGAACATGAATATCAATATCCCGCGCCTGCCAGTCCTGACCAGTAACCTGCTCAAGCCCCAAGGAGCCCATCAGCAGTGGAATAATTCCTATCTTATTCAGTTGAGACGCGATTTTTAGAAATTCTCCAAATTTATCTGTCATAAAACTGCACCTTTTCTTCAGAAAAAAATATTTGCATAATATAAATTATGTAAAAACTATTTCACTTTTTCTTCTTCATAATCGCCATTGCTGCAGACCACTTGCTTACCACCACCGCGTACTTTCTTTTCAATCAGATAATGGTCGCATTTTGGACAGTTACGTCCGACCGGCTTGTCCCAAGATGTGAAATCACAGTCTGGATAACGATCACAGCCATAGAAAATGCGATTTCGCTTAGTCTTACGCTCGATAACTTGACCTTTTTGGCACTGTGGACAGGCCACGCCGATCTCCTTGACAATAGCCTGGGTGTGACGACAGTCTGGGAAGTTACTGCAGGCGTAGAACTTGCCAAATCTGCCCAACTTGATGACCATTGGACTGCCACAGACCTCACAGTCAAAACCAGCTGGTTCATCCTTGATTTGGATTTTCTCCATTTCAGACTCAGCTTTAGCTACTTCCTTTTCAAAAGGTTGATAAAACTCGTCAATAACTTTCTGCCACTGCTCTTTCCCAACTTCAACATCATCCAGTTTTGCTTCCATTTCGGCTGTGAATTTCACATTCACAATGCCTGGGAAGAATTCGACAATTAGTGAATTGACAATCTCACCTAGTTCCGTCGGCTCAAAGCGCTTGGAAACCAGCTTAACGTAATATCGTTTCTGAATGGTTTCAATGGTCGGTGCATAGGTAGACGGACGACCAACACCATTTTCTTCTAAAGTCTTGATGAGAGTCGCTTCAGAATAACGAGCAGGTGGCTGGGTAAAGTGCTGTTCTGGATTGGTATTGACACGTTTGACGGTATCCCCCTTTTCCATATCCGGCAGCATTTTATTCTTGTCAGAGTCATTGTAAATAGCTAGATAGCCATCAAACTTGACCTGACTGCCGTTGGCAGCAAATTGGACACCATTTTGCCCCAGCTTGACATTCATAGTATCAAAGACTGCTGCTGTCATTTGACTGGCTACAAAACGGTTCCAGATTAGCGTATAGAGCTTAAGCTGATCCTTGTCCAAATACTTTGCGATGCTTTCTGGAGTATTGAAAACGCTGGAAGGACGAATGGCCTCGTGGGCATCTTGAGCGCCAGAAGCGTTCTTAGCCTTGCTGCCATGTTTGGAATATTTGGCGCCAAATTTATCCGTGATAAAGCTTGCTGCTTCATTTTGCGCTACTGGACTGATACGAGTCGAGTCGGTACGCATATAGGTAATAAGACCTTGTACGCCAGAACCGATATTAATCCCCTCATAGAGCTGCTGAGCCACCATCATGGTCTTACGAGTCCGGAAATTAATCTTATTAGCGGCATCCTGCTGCATTGAGGAAGTCGTGTAGGGCAGCGGAGCATTGCGTCGACGCTCTTTCTTTTCGACACTGTCGACTGTAAAGTCATCACCCTTGAGGTGAGACAGAACTTCTTTGACCTCGTCGTTGTTAGACAGCTTCATCTTTTTGCCATTCATACCATAGAAGCTGGCCTGGAACTGACGGGTTCCTTTCTTGAAAGTTCCGTCAATTGTCCAGTATTCTTCTGGTTTGAAGGTATTGATTTCATTTTCTCGGTCGATAATCAGCTTGAGGGCGACAGACTGCACCCGACCAGCTGAAAGGCCTTTTTTGACTTTCTTCCAGAGAATCGGAGAAATGGAATAACCAACCAAGCGGTCCAAAACTCGACGAGCCTGCTGGGCATCGACCAGATCCATATCAATCTGGCGCGGCTCTTTAAAAGCATTCTTGACTGCATCTTTGGTGATTTCATTAAAGACAACGCGGTTTTTCTCTTTCTCATCCAGATTCAGAATGTGAGCCAGATGCCAAGAAATAGCTTCTCCTTCGCGGTCCGGGTCACTTGCCAGAAAGACTTGCTTAGCTTTCTTCGCTTCTTTTTTCAAGTCATTAATTAACGGACCTTTACCACGAATATTGATATATTGCGGCTCATAGTTGTTCTCAAAATCAATGGACATAGTAGACTTTTTCAGGTCACGAATATGCCCAACACTGGCCAGAACCTTGTAGTTTCGTCCCAGATATTTTTCTATTGTTTTTGCCTTGGCAGGCGACTCTACGATAACAAGATTTTTCTTGGTCGTAGACTTTTTCTTTGTTTTTGTTACCAATTTAGACACCTTCTATAAGAAATAAATCTCATAGAGTTTAAACTATTTTTTGATAGATGTCAACTGCTAACTTTTCTTATAGGAAAACTTGTTTTAAAAATCAAACTCAGAAAGAACGTCAGAGCCTGATGTGATGCACTTTGCGCCCTCTTGAATCAAATGATGGCAACCGTCAGATTTTCCATCTAAAATTGACCCCGGAATAGCAAAGACATCCCGCCCTTCTTCCATGGCTCGCTCACAGGTAATCAGGCTGCCTGAGCGCATCTTGGCTTCTGCTACAATGACGCCTCGACAGAGACCTGCGATGATACGATTCCGCTCTGGAAAGTGAAATTTCAAAGGCTGTTCACCCGGACCATACTCTGTCAGCAATAAATGATTTTTGCCAATGTAAGCTTGTAATTTTTTGTTGGCCTTGGGATAAAAGACGTCTAATCCAGTACCAATGACAGCAATCGTCTGACCTCCGTTTTGCAGGGCAGCCATATGAGCCGCTGTATCAATCCCTCGAGCCAGGCCACTGACGATAACCAATTCATTGTTTAGCTCTTTGATAATCTTTTGTACAGAGGCATTTCCTTGCTTACTGCTGTCTCGACTGCCAACGACTGCAGTCTTGGGCAATTCTAGTAGATTTAGATTTCCCTGATAAAATAACAAAGTCGGGGCATCATAAATCTCGCATAAATCCCAAGGGTAAATATCATCCAAGATAGAAAAGGATGGAAAAAGTTCAAATTCTTCTTTCAAAGCCGGTAAATCAAGCCTCTTGTATTTCTCTATAAAGAGTGCAGGATTGCGGCACTCAGATACGACAGCCTTATCTCGCAAAGAAAGCTTGCCATCTCTGCGCTCAGCGTATCTCAAAACATTTAAAACCTGATGATTGGTCAAGCCAGCTTTTTTCATTTTATAAATTTCAAAATTATTCATTTTTTCACCTCACTTTCTTATTCGTAAAAAAGTTCAAAAAAAGAACTGCAATACAGTTCCTTCTTTACGATTCTATTAAATTTGATGTTGTCATTAGCCGGTCTCCTTGCCTATTGCCTTTAACACATCTTTTATTCTTTATGAACAGGGATTTCCTTAATAATCTTAGCAGGATTACCAGCCAAGACTACATTGTCACCAAAAGACTTGGTCACAACCGCTCCTGCTCCGACTACCACATTATCTCCTAGCGTCACGCCTGGCAGAATCGTCACACCTCCGCCAGCCCAAAAGTTATCACCAATAGTGATTGGTGCTCCGTACTCAATACCGGAATTTCTTTCCACTGGATCAAACGGATGAAGAGGTGTCAGAAGCTGGCAATTTGGACCAAGCAAAGCATTATCTCCGATGCGAATCGGGCAAACGTCCAACATAGTCAGATTCCAGTTAGAATAAAAATTCTCGCCTAGATGAATATTGATTCCATAATCACAGACCAAATCAGGCTTCATAGCAAGATTCTCTCCTGTGCAGCCAAACCATTCTTTGATAATAGCACTTCTCTTGTCGCTGTCTTGCTCTTGGTTAAAACGATATTGAAATTCTTTGGATCGGGCTCTAATTTTTCTTAAATCTTCGTCTTGTGGTCGGTAAATCTCTCCAGCAATCATTTTTTCGTATTCGCTTTGCATGTCATCCTCCTTTTCATGCGTGACAAATGGATGGTCAGGTAAAGTTGTTCATCCTCTGATGTTTGGTAATTTCTGGTTTGCTTTAAAAATTCAGCAATCTTCCTAGTGGTTTCATAAGCCAAGGAATACTTACATTTAAGTAAGTCAAACATTTCATTGTCCTCCAAGTCACGGTGGCCATTATCAGTCAGGACTCGCTCGCAGAAAAATTTCAGATGGGTCATGAAGCGCTCTAGGTAGATATCTTCTTCATCTAAAGAAATTTCCAAACTGTATTTGACAATGGTCATGATTTCCTCCATCATCATAGTCAAATCACGCGCAGTTCCGTCGCCATTTTCCAGCTCTGCATTGACCAAGGTCAGCGCCATAAATGCTGCTTCATCATCTGGAAGCTCCTTGCTGACATAAGTACTCAAAAGCTGTTTTGCATACTGACCAACCTCAAACTCGATAGGAAAAAAGCGTTTAATATCCCACATGAGGAAATTCTTGAGATAAATATCATCTTCCAAGCGCAGCAAGACTCCGTGGATATGATCTGCCATCGCCAGAAAAGCACTGTCTTTGAGCTTCTTCTGCAGTTTCTCCTTTGCGAAAGAAATAATCTTATCCGACATTTCCATGACCTCTGCTGGCAACTCTATCAGAAGCTGGCGTCTATTTTCTGACAAGACATACTTTTTCTCAATCAGCTCATCTGGAATCTCCTGGCCAACTTTTCGACCAAAGGCCAGTCCTCGTCCCATGAGAATAACTTCTTCTTGGTTTTCTTCAGAAATCACCACATTATTGTTTAAGATTTTACTGATTAGCATGCCTCACCTCTTCGTGCTTATTCACACATTGATTTTACGGGTTCAAATGTCTTGCGATGAATAGGAGTTACGCCGTGTCTCTCCAAGCCCTGCAAATGGCTCTTAGTCCCATAACCGGCATTTTGCGCAAAATCATAACCAGGATATTCCTTGTCGTAGTCTGCCATCAGCTTATCCCGAGTGACCTTAGCCACAATACTGGCTGCCGCGATAGATAGCGAATTGGCATCTCCTTTGATGATGGACTCTTGCGGGATATCAATATCTAACTTCATAGCATCAATCAGCAGATAATCTGGCTTGAGAGAAAGCTTAGACAAAGCCTCTTTCATAGCAAGCTTGGTCGCTTCATAGATATTGACTTGGTCTATAATCTCATTGTCTATCAAGCCAATACCGACCGCCAAAGCTTTATCTAGAACTGCCTGATAGATTTCTTGATGTTTTTTCTTGGGAATTTTTTTACTGTCGTTGAGCCCCTTAATCTTACATCCTGGAGGTAAGATAACAGCTGCAGCGACAACTGGTCCAGCTAGAGGACCACGACCGACCTCATCAATCCCAGCGATCGCCCGATAGCCGGCTTGATAAAGCTCTTTTTCATATCGTAACATCTGCTCCAGACGACAATCCTCATCTAACTCCGCCTGAATGGCTCTTTTACGCTTTTCAATCGCCTTTTGAACTCCGCTCCGCTGGTCATTAGCTGCTTCTGCAAGAAAAGGATCAGCCAAATCAGTCACTAACTCTAAACGTTGCTGGATTTCTTTAATCGTTGCCATCTAGTTCTCCAACCGTGTCCAAGCAATAACGACCTAACTTGCCATCGCGGACTTCTTTGACAAAAAGGCTGTAAAAACGGTCATAGTCGTCGCGGAAGCCAAGTTTTTGGGTCATATCCATAATCATGTCAGGCGCTTCCTGGCTTAGATCCAGCTGCTTGAAGCGTGCTGTAAGCTCCTCAGGATAATGCTCCTTAAAATAATTAAGGCCGAAAATCGTCACCTCATCCATAGGCAGCAGATTATCCTTAATA
This sequence comes from Streptococcus sanguinis, assembly GCF_019928825.1. Lineage (GTDB taxonomy): Bacteria > Bacillota > Bacilli > Lactobacillales > Streptococcaceae > Streptococcus > Streptococcus sanguinis_L. The sequence continues at coordinate 99,888 of NZ_JAHZOP010000001.1, forward strand.
GCACCAGTCAGGGCAAGCTTGAGAGCAACCATCTCATCTTCAAACTTAGGCCAGAGAATCCCTGGTGTATCCAAGATTTCCAAGTCTTTATTTGACTTGAGCCATTGCTGCCCCTTGGTCACACCTGGCTTATTCCCTACAACGGCAATTTTCTTACCAGCTAATCGATTCATGAGGGTTGATTTGCCAGCATTGGGAATACCGATTATCATGGTACGCAGGGTTTCGATGCGAATTCCTCTCTCTTTCAGACGTTCCAATTTGTCAGCCATAAGCTTTTTAGCTGCATCTGTCACTTTTTTTACAGCAGATTGCTCTTTGGAATTAATAGATAAGGTCGGAATCCCTTGGCTTTCAAAATAGCTCTGCCATTCCTTAATACGAACAGGGTCTGCTAAATCAGCCTTGTTTAAAATCAAAAGCTTGGGCTTGTCACCCACAATCTTAGTTAGCATAGGATTTTGACTGGATAAAGGAAGTCGCGCATCAACCAGTATCGTCACAAAATCAATAAACTTAATATTTTCCTGTACCTGTCTCCGAGCCTTAGACATATGCCCTGGAAACCATTGAATCGTTGCCATAATTTATCCTTTCAACGAATATCATTGATAAAATTTTATATCTTTAACTATTTTAACATATTTCTAGGATTTAAGCGGATGAATTCTAAAGTGATACTCTCTACCTCAAGAGCAAAAAAAGCCCCAGCGGGCTTTCTGATTTTATCTCACTTGCTCAAAATGCAGATGCACAGCTATATGATCTCCATAGCCGTTTCGCTCTAAATCGCGCTGCAAGCGATAGGAAATATAATGCTCGGCAATAGTAATATAACCTGCACCCAAGAGGCGGCTTTCAACCATGGACTGAATCATACTAATCGTCGCACGCTCAACCTTAGCTTCTTCCAAATCAAGAACCACTTTCTTTGTAACCTGCGCTAAATTCTGACGTAAATCATCTGTCAATACATAGACAGTCTGAGCTGCCTTTAAAACTGCTTGATAGATTTTATCTGGATCGAATTCTACGACCTCACCGCTCCGTTTAATAACTTGCATAAAAAACTCCTTTTATATTATATATTTCTAATCTAATGTAAGTCTCTAACATGATTGCTGCCAATCCAGTTATCTATAGTCTGCTCAAAAAGAGTTCTCAAAGTCAGACCATACCTTAACATTATATAATTTTTTCCAATATTTTTCAAAGGAAGCTTCCTTTTTTCTTTAGCCTTAAAAGTCAATATAAAAAAGGACTACTCTGGGCAATCCTTTTTAGAAATATTTTTTTCAATTTTATCAATCAATAATCCGGTCTCAGGACACCTTTAACAGTCTCTTTGGTCGCTTGATAGTCACCATCAACCACGACCTTAATAATTCGTTTGGCATCTTCTTCGGGTGCAGGCACAAGCGGTAAGCGAGTTGGACCAGCTGCAAAGCCCAAGTAATTAAGTACAGCTTTGACTGGGGCAGGGCTTGGGTAAGAGAAGAGTGCATTGACTTTAGGGATGAATTTCCGTTGGATAGCTGCTGCTTTTTTGATGTCATTGTGCTCAATAGCATCAAGCATTTCAAACATTTCATCACCGTTTGTGTGAGAAGCAACAGAAATAACTCCATCAGCCCCCAGATTCATAGCATGAAAGGCATCGCCATCCTCACCGGTATAAATCAGAAACTCCTCTGGACGATGTTCGATCAGATAGGCCATATTCGCCAGACTGGTACATTCTTTAACGCCGATAATATTTGGATGTTCAGCCAACCTCAGCATAGTCTCAGGTGTCATCTCAACTACTACCCGTCCTGGTATATTGTAGATAATGATAGGCAGGTTTGAAGCATCCGCAATAGCTTTAAAGTGCTGATACATCCCTTCCTGAGAAGGTTTATTGTAATAGGGAACGATGGCCAAACCAGCTGCAAAACCACCAAATTCATCTACTTCTTTGACGAATTCGATAGAGTCGCGTGTTTCATTGGTACCAACACCCGCAATCAAAGGGACACGCCCCTTGACAACTTTTTGAACTGCCGCAAATAATTCCAACTCTTCATCGTGAGTTAAAGTTGGACTTTCAGCAGTTGTTCCAGCTAACAAAATCCCATCTGTATGATGCGCCAAAAGGTGCTCAATCAAGTCTGGAATAGCTTCGAAATTGATGGAACCATCTTCATGAAAAGGTGTGATAAAAGCTGTGATGATTTTACAGTTTTTCAGATCCGCATGCGCCATAAACTTACCTCTCTTTATACGAAAAGAGGGTTGAAAGAACGATTATTCAACCCTGTGTTGTCAAGTTTCCTTGGTCACTTTATTTTAATTCAAAAACAACTTCTGCTGTCGGATGAACTAAACCACGATCATGCAATGTCTCTGCGATTTGAACAGAATTCCAAGCTGCTCCTTTAAGAAGATTGTCTGAAACCACCCACATATGGATTCCTTTTTCTGCATCTAGATCTTTACGAATCCGTCCGACAAAGGTTTCTTTCTTACCAACCGCATTGATTGCTTGCGGATAAACCTGATGAGCTACATCATCTTCCAGAACAGCACCTGGAAAAGCTGCGATTGCTGCTTTTACCTGATCAATAGGTGCTACTTCCTTAGTCTCGATGTAAACAGACTCCGAGTGGGCAGACAAAATTGGAAGACGGACACAAGTCGCAGAAACAGCAATAGAATCATCTTCCATGATTTTCTTAGTTTCCTTGGTCATCTTCATCTCTTCATAAGTGTAGTCGTTATCTGTAAAGACATCAATCTGAGGTAAGGCATTAAAGGCAATAGGATAATGTTTTTTATCGCCGCCGCATGGCAGGATATTGGCTTCCGCATCCTTAGGATTTACACCATCATTGAGAACAGAGCGTAATTGTGCTTGGGTTTCAAGAATGGCTCCCATACCTGCACCAGAAACTGCTTGATAGGTAGACACGATGATACGCTCCAGACCCCATTGCTGACGAACAGGCTCTAAAGCCACCATCATCTGAATTGTCGAGCAGTTAGGGCAAGCGATAATTCCCTTGTGCTGATCTAAGGCATGGGCATTGACTTCTGGAACAACCAGAGGAACATCAGGATTTTGACGGAAATAAGAGGTGTTATCAACCACTACTGCTCCAGCTTTGACTGCGTAAGGAGCGAATTTTGCTGAGGTAGAACCTCCAGCTGAGAAGAGAGCAATATCTACACCTTCAAAAGCAGTCTCGGTCGTCTCTTCGATAGTAATATCTTGTCCCTTGAATTGGAGAACTTTACCAGCTGAACGAGCTGACGCCAGATAGCGTATTTTATCAATTGGAAGGCTAGATTCTTCCAGCATTTTAATCATTTGAGATCCAACGGCACCAGTGGCACCTACTACAGCAACTGTATATCCCATGCGATAACCTCTCTGAATTTTCAAAAAATTTTGTATTGTTAGTATTATACTATTTTTAAGGAAAAATGCAAATATTTCTGAAGAATATAAGTGCGTTCTTTTGATAAAATACACCAACTCTCATGCCTCTCTATGAGAGTTTTCAAGGTTTACAGCTTTTGTTCTCACGAACAAAACTGCATTCCATTGCTCTACAGCTCAACTTCTTCCTGTGGACTCGTTTCGTCAAGAGCAATAGCACTCACGACGTCGACCGTCTCAGTATCAATGTCTCTAAGCTCGGCTGCGACTAATGGTCTTGCCACTCTAAGAGACATAGAAAAATCCCCAATCCGTAGACTGGGGATAAGGGCACTTTTGTGTGATCAGCAGGTTCACACAACTGATCAAGGTCCGCTCCTGCGTTATGACCTCCCATGCTTCAATTTGCAGAAAATCTGCATATCGACTCATCGCACGAAATATAGTTTACCTTATCTTTTTCCGTTTTGTCAAGGTGTTTAATCTAAAATATAAACAAAAACTTGTCTATCCTTCCACTCCTGACCTTCTTTTTGGAATTGTTTCCGTACTCCTTCAAGATAGAAATCAGATTGCTCTAGTAATTTTTGCGAAGGGATATTCTGTAAATCAACATGTGCTTCTAAACGATGAAATCCTAGTTCGCGACTGACTTTCTTGAGTTCTTCTAGCATAGCTCTGGCGTAGCCCTGACGCCAAAATTGATTATGTATCGTATAACCTATTTCCGCCCATTGAAAGTCATCTCTAGCTAGCACAAATAAATTAACCATACCAACATGTTTTCCGATTTTTGCGTCATAAATTCCCCAAATATACTGCTGGTCTTTCTCTCGGAAATCGCGGTGCTTAGCCACCAAGTCCGCAAACCAACTTTCTGTACAAATTGTCATATCTAAAAGCCCATCATCAAATGGTGATTGAGAAGGAAGTCTATCGGAAAATCCTTCCATCCAAACTAAGTAATCTTCCTCTTCCAGATATTTTAAATAAATATGTTTCATAAATACTTACTTCCCTCTCGAATACTAAGGGTAGCCATTTCTGCTCGATGCCGTTCTATAAAATCTCTGACCCAGTCTGGATTGGTTTTGGAATAATCTCTCAGCGCCCAGCCGATAGCTTTGTTAATAAAAAATTCTGTTTGGCCTAGATTATTCACTAAAATTTTCTCTAGCAACTCTGTGTCTGTTTCCTCTTTTCGCAACAGCTGATGATCAATAGCCAAGCGCCGCAGCCAGATATCCTCATCACGACTCCAAGCTAAAATAATCTCTTTTGTTTCTGGAAATCGGGCAATGATTGTTCCTACTAAGCGGTCCAAAAAGTCAATAGTATCCCACCAAGATTTTGTTTGGGCCAGCTTTTTCAAACGTGAAAAGTCAGATGGTGTCAATAGTTTCTTGCGAATCTCCAGATAATCTAGCGCAGTGTACTGCAGTTCTCGATAGGGATTATTCCAAGCTTCATTTATAAAATTCCAGTCAATGACGGAATCAGTATGCTGTTTGAAAAAAGCCTTTGCGAGTTTCCGCCTGGCCGGAGTCTTGACTCCTAGAAACTCAAATTTATTTTTCATATAGGCTTTCATAGCCACCGCATCTTTAGGTATGCCTACAGCTTTTAACTCTTTTACCAATTCCTCTACATTCATAGCTTACTCCAGCAATTCACGGTCATAAATAGTGTAGTCACAGCGATAAATCACGAGGCGCTTGCCGTCAATCAGCAATTCAGAGGTTTTGGGAGCATCAGATTTATCAAGAGAGACACGATCGCCAGCATAAGCAGCTAGCGGAGTACCGTTTTGAGAGCGAATCAAAATGACTTTTTTCTTTCCGGTAAAGTCGTTTTTAAAGGCTGAAATCATACGATTTAAAACAGGGACAGAATGACTGTTCTCCTCAACATCTGCAGTCTTTTGATACTGGGTAAACACATCTTTCAAGCCTTTTTCTTCTGCAATCAAGGAAGAGCCCACATGGTCAATCTCATACTTACCCAAGGTGATTTTGAGCACAGAAGAATCTTCTTTAGAATTTCCTTCCTCATCAACTGAGTCGAATTCCTCATTACGTGAGATGGATAGTGACTTGCCCGACATCTGGTCTATGAGTTGGGAATTCTCATCATAGGTGCGAACCGTCATCTCCAACCCCAACCATTCCTCTTTGGCATTTTTGAACCAATTTTCAACTGCCTGACAGCCGCTCAAAGTCAAAAGGGCAATACTTAGAAGAGTTATTAATAAATGTTTCTTTTTCATCATTTCCACTCCATTTCTTTTAAAAGTTTGATGGGTCCAGCCTGCTTGTCTAAGGACTTTTGCAGCCAAACAATGTCATGCCAACACTCGAATTTATAGCCGATTTTAGGGAAATGCGCTACTTGTTGGTATCCTCTTTTTCGATGCAAAGCCAGGCTAGCTTCATTTGGCAGAGAAATACAGGCTAGAAAATGCATATATCCCATCTGATCTAACAGATCTTCAAGTTCATCATAAAGCTTACTGCCGACTCCTTTTCCTCTAGCATCTTGACTGACATAGACGGACAATTCCACCGCCCAATCATAGGCGGCACGCGCATAATAAGTCGAAGCATAAGCATAACCTAAGATAGCACCGTCTTCTTCCGCTACCAGATAAGGATATTTTCCCAATGTTTTCTCAATCCTAGTTGCAAAATCCTCAATGGTCGGTACTTCATATTCAAAAGTGATGGCTGTATTTTCCACATAAGGCGCATAAATAGCAAGCAAGGTTGCAGCGTCTGATGGAGTTGCTAATCTAATGTTCATGTTGACTCCATATTCTATTCTCATTATTTTCACTATTATACCAAAAAAGACTCGTAAAGAGCCTTTTAAACCAAGATCAAAATAGACCAATCGCTGTGCCGTCTGCTGCAACATCCATATTGAGTGCTGCAGGACGTTTTGGTAATCCTGGCATGGTCATGACATCTCCTGTCAAAGCCACGATAAAGCCTGCTCCCAGTTTTGGTACCAGTTCACGAATGGTAATTTCAAAGTTTTCTGGCGCCCCCAGAGCAGCAGGATTGTCAGAGAAGCTATACTGTGTTTTGGCCATACAGATTGGTAGCTTGTCCCAGCCGTTTTTGACAATTTCGCGAATCTGAGTCTGCGCTTTTTTCTCAAAGTTCACCTTCGAACCACGATAGATTTCTGTGACAATTTTTTCGATTTTTTCTTCAATAGAGAGATCATTGTCATAGAGGCGAGTGTAATGCGCTGGTTTTTCGTCAATAGTTTTGACAACAGTTTCAGCTAGAGCTACACCACCTTGAGCGCCATCAGCCCAGACGCTAGCTAACTCAACGGACACCTTAATTTCTGCACAAAGTTCCTTAAGAGCAGCGATTTCAGCTTCCGTGTCTGATACAAATTCATTGAGGGCTACTACCACTGGAATACCGAACTTGCGGATATTTTCAACGTGACGTTTGAGATTGGCAAAGCCAGCTCGTACTGCCTCAACATTTTCTTCTGTCAGAGCATCCTTAGCAATACCACCATTCATCTTGAGGGCACGTAAGGTTGCAACAATTACGACTGCATCCGGAGAGGTTGGCAAGTTTGGAGTCTTAATATCCAAGAATTTCTCAGCACCAAGATCCGCACCAAATCCTGCTTCTGTCACTGTATAATCAGCCAAGCGAAGCGCTGTACTAGTGGCTAAAACAGAGTTACAGCCATGGGCGATATTGGCAAAAGGCCCGCCATGAACAAAGGCTGGTGTACCGTAAATAGTCTGAACCAGATTTGGCTTAATCGCATCTTTTAAGACCAAAGCCAAGGCTCCTTCTACCTCAAGGTCACGAACATAGACTGGTGTGCGGTCATAACGATAACCGATAACAATGTTTGCCAAGCGATTTTTCAAATCTTCAATATCAGTGGCTAGGCAAAGAATCGCCATAATTTCAGAAGCAACCGTAATATCAAAACCATCTTCGCGTGGAATACCGTTAACTGGACTTCCTAAGCCAACAGTCACATGGCGCAGAGCTCGGTCATTCAGGTCAACAACCCGCTTCCAGATAATGCGGCGCTGATCGATTCCCAGGGCATTTCCTTGATGTAAATGATTATCAATAAGAGCTGACAGAGCATTATTAGCAGTCGTAATGGCGTGCATATCACCAGTAAAATGTAAGTTGATATCTTCCATCGGTAGAACCTGCGCGTGACCGCCACCAGCAGCTCCTCCTTTAATCCCCATTACCGGCCCCAGAGATGGTTCGCGGATGGCAATCATAGTTTTCTTACCAATTTTGTTGAGCGCATCAGCTAGTCCAATGGTAATAGTTGACTTGCCTTCTCCAGCAGGTGTCGGATTGATCGCCGTTACCAAAATCAGTTTGCCAACAGGATTTTTTTCAACCTCACGAATCTTATCAAAGCTAAGCTTGGCCTTATACTTACCATATAGTTCCAAGTCATCATAGTCGATGCCAACTTTTTTCACCACATCAACAATTGGCTGCAATTCAACATTTTGAGCAATTTCAATATCCGTTTTCATCAAGAACTCCTCTAACATTTAATATAAAGATTATAACAAAAAAGAGCAAAATCTACACGATTAAACTCTAAATAGATTTTAATGTTCGGGAAAAACAAAAAAACTTGGAAATTTTTGTTCTCTAAACTATAAGATTTTAGAGTCACTTCTCCGCTGTGACACTCTACAATTAGAATTATTTTACTAAATTTCTTTTTTCTTGTAAAATAGTGCTATGAACATATTGATTACTTCTGGCGGGACCAGCGAGAAAATCGACCGTGTCCGCTCTATTACCAATCATTCGACGGGCAGGCTAGGGAAAATCATAGCTGAAACATTCCTAGACAAGGGCGATCAGGTGACTCTGGTGACGACTCCCAAGGCTGTCCGCCCGGCAGCTCATCCCAATCTTACCATTGTCCAGATTGAAAACGTTGCAGAACTGCTTGAAAGCTTGAAGCCGCTCGTTCACACACATGATGTACTGATTCATGCAATGGCTGTTTCTGACTATACTCCCGTCTACATGACTGGTTTGGAAGCTGTAGCAGCTAGCTCTGATATGACTGAATTTCTGAATAAAACTAACTCAGAAAGTAAGATTTCTTCTCAGGATGATGTTCAAGTTCTTTTTCTCAAAAAGACACCGAAAATCATCAGCCTAGTAAAGAAATGGAATCCAGCGATTCGTCTGATTGGCTTCAAACTCTTGGTCGATGTTTCTAACGAAGAATTACTCAAGACCGCACGAGCCAGTCTCATAAAAAATCAGGCAGAAATCATTGTCGCCAATGATTTGACCGAGATTTCTAACCAGGGGCATGTAGCCTATCTGGTTGGAAAAGATACAGTTAGTCAAGCTCAGTCAAAAGAAGAAATTGCTCAACTCCTCTACCTGCATATCCATAGTCCATAAGGAGGTAAATGATGACAAAGATTACCTTAGCCGTCAGCGGCAGCATATCAGCTTACAAGGCTGCTGACATCACCAGCCGTTTAAAGAAAGAGAATTTTGAAGTTGCTGTCCTCATGACAGAGGCAGCGACAGAATTTATCACACCGCTGACCCTGCAAGTCTTGTCACAAAGACCAGTTGCAATTGATATTATGCAAGAACCTGACCCTAGCAAGGTCAATCACATTGACATTGCTAAAAAGTCTGACCTCTTTTTGCTAGCTCCCGCTACAGCCAATACCATCGCTAAACTAGCCAACGGTTTAGCTGACAATATGGTGACAGCTACTGCACTGGCTCTGCAGCCTCATACGAAGAAAGTTTTAGCTCCAGCTATGAACACTAAGATGTTTGAAAATCCACTAACTCAGCACAATTTGGAGCGTCTGCAGCGTTTTGGATGGAAAATTATCCAACCACGCGAAGCTGTTCTAGCCTGTGGTGATCAGGGGACAGGTGCTCTAGCCGAAGTTGATACAATTATTGATACAGTAAAGGAACTTATTTATGAAAAAACAGTCTAAAATTGCTCAAATTGCTATTTTCTTTGCCATTATGTTGGTACTGCACCTGCTCAGCTCGGTTATTTTCAACTTACTTCCAGTACCGATTAAACCTACGATTATTCACATCCCAGTGATTATCGCCAGTATCCTCTATGGCCCTAAAGTCGGAGCTGTTCTAGGTGGCCTCATGGGATGTATCAGTGTTATCACTAATACCTTGGTGCTGCTGCCAACCAGTTATCTCTTTAGCCCTTTTGTACCAAATGGAAGCTTTTCTTCGCTTCTTGTTGCCATGGTGCCTCGCATTCTCATCGGTATCACTCCTTATTTCGTATATAAAGCAATGAAAAATAAGGTCGGCTTGATTGTAGCAGGTTCTGTCGGTTCTGCCACCAATACCATTTTTGTCTTGGGCGGTATCTTCTTTCTCTTTGCAAATGTATACCAAGGTGATATCAAAGCACTTCTGGCTGTGATTCTATCAGCGAATTCCATTGCCGAGTTAATCATTTCTGCGATTTTGACAGCAACTATCATTCCTGCGCTTGAAAAAGCCAAAAAATGATGATGATTTAGTTTTCTGGACCAAGCCTTGCTTTGGTCTTTTTTTAATCCCACAATTCCGCTATACCATTCTGAAATCCTTGAAACAATACCTTGAAAAGTATTTCATCGTTTTCTAGGTAACCTCTTTCAAAATTAATGAAAATATGCTACAATGTAAGCGATTAAGAAAATTTAAGAGCAGGATTTTTTACTAAAATTTCCATCTCTTCATTTCAAAAATAAAGGAGACTCCACCTATGACTTATCAAGATAACTTCAAAAAATGGCTTGATTATGCTGAACTTCCTGACTATCTTCGCCAAGACTTGAACAGTATGGACGAAAAAACTAAGGAAGATGCTTTTTACACCAATCTTGAGTTTGGTACTGCTGGTATGCGTGGTTTGATTGGCGCTGGTACCAACCGTATTAATATTTATGTTGTCCGTCAGGCAACCGAAGGTTTGGCTCGCTTGATTGAAGAAAAAGGTGATGAGTTCAAAAAACGCGGTGTAGCGATTGCTTACGACTCCCGTCATTTCTCACCAGAATTTGCCTTTGAATCTGCTGCTGTTTTAGCTAAACACGGCATCAAGTCCTATGTTTTTGAAAGTCTGCGCCCAACTCCAGAACTTTCATTCGCAGTGCGCCATCTGGGAACTTTCGCTGGTATCATGATTACAGCCAGCCACAACCCTGCTCCATTCAACGGCTACAAGGTATATGGTGAAGACGGTGGACAAATGCCTCCGCATGATGCAGATGCATTGACAGACTACATCCGTGCGATTGAAAATCCTTTTGCTATTGAGGTCGCTGATGTTGAAGCTGAAAAAGTTTCTGGCTTGATTGAAGTGATTGGCGATGCTATTGATGCTGAATACCTCAAGGAAGTTAAAGATGTAAATATCAACCAAAAACTGATTGATGAATACGGCAAGGACATGAAGATTGTCTATACTCCTCTGCACGGTACTGGTGAAATGTTGGCTCGTCGCGCTTTGGCTCAAGCAGGATTTGATTCTGTTGAAGTTGTCGAAGCTCAGGCTGTAGCTGATCCAGACTTCTCTACTGTTAAGTCTCCAAACCCTGAAAGCCAAGCAGCCTTTGCCTTAGCTGAAGAATTAGGCCGCAAGGTTGGTGCAGATGTCTTGGTTGCAACTGACCCAGATGCTGACCGTGTCGGTGTTGAAGTTCTTCAAAAAGACGGCAGCTACCTCAACCTTTCAGGTAACCAAATCGGGGCTATCATGGCTAAGTACATCTTAGAAGCTCATAAGAGTGCTGGAACTCTGCCAGCTAACGCAGCTCTCTGCAAGTCTATCGTTTCCACTGACTTGGTGACTAAGATTGCTGAAAGTTATGGCGCAACCATGTTCAATGTCTTGACTGGTTTCAAATTTATCGCTGAAAAGATTCAAGAATTCGAAGAAAAACACAACCACACCTACATGATGGGATTTGAAGAAAGCTTCGGCTATCTGATTAAACCGTTTGTACGTGATAAAGATGCTATCCAAGCTGTTTTGGTTGTGGCTGAGCTTGCTGCTTACTATCGCTCACGAGGCTTGACTCTGGCTGACGGTATTGAAGAAATCTACAAAGAGTATGGTTACTTTGCTGAAAAGACTATTTCTGTAACCCTGTCTGGTGTTGATGGAGCTGAGCAAATCAAGTCTATCATGGCTAAGTTCCGTGACAATGGTCCGAAAGATTTCAACGCTACTGCTATTTCTGTCACAGAAGACTTTAAGGCTCAGACTTCTACCGCTATAGATGGTACAGTTACAGCTCTGACAACTCCTCCAAGCGATGTGCTGAAATACACCTTGGCTGACGGTTCATGGATTGCTGTTCGGCCATCCGGAACCGAACCAAAAATCAAGTTCTACATTGCCGTTGTCGGTGACAGTAATGAAGACGCTCAAGCAAAAATTACTGCTATTGAAGCAGAGATTAATGCCTTTATCAAGTAAAACAACACTATCAACCAATCAACCAGAGGATGAATTTCACATTCTCTGGTTTTTCGTTTCCAAATCAAGCATTTTTCTGTTTTTTATGGCATACTAGTTTTATCAAAAGAAATGAGGATTATTTATGGAACAATTTGCTCAAAATATTAAAGACTTTGAAGTCACAACTGTTGACCGTGCCCGTCAAGCGATTGCTGACAAAGAGACAGCAACTTTCTTCGTTGGTCGTAAAACTTGCCCTTACTGCCGTAAGTTTGCTGGAACATTAGCTGGTGTCGTAGCTGAAACTAAAGCACACATCTACTTCATTAACAGTGAAGAAGCCAGCGAATTAGAGAAACTGCAAGCCTTCCGCTCTGAATACAGCATTCCGACGGTTCCTGGTTTTGTTCATGTGCAAGACGGCCAAGTATCTGTTCGTTGTGATTCTTCTATGACTGCAGATGAGATTAAAGCTTTTGCCGGGATTTAAGCACGAATATCCATCTAAAGGCTAGTTTATTAGCCTCTCTCCTTACAGAGCGAGAAGGACTATAAGTTATTTTAAAAGCGAAAAAGACAAACTATATTGTTTGTCTTTTATTTTTCTTTCAAAGTATATATCGGAAAGCCGTGTTCTACTATTCTATCATCTAGTTTAAAATAATTTTTAAACCAATGTTTATATTTTTTAAATAAAGCTTCAATACAGATATACAGGATGATTATTAAAAAGATAAATAGAAAAGCATGCCAATCTTGAAATTTCGAGGAACTCTCAATGAACATATCCCAGTATGCACATGAGAAGAGCAAAAGAACTACTAAAATTAAATTCACATATAAAATATAGCTCACAAAGAAAAGAAATTGATGTTTCTTTGATCTTTTACTGTAATAGACTTTATAGTTTTCGGTATGTCTTTCGAAGACAGGCAAGTGAAAGGAATAGCGTCCGCTCCCGAACTTAGCTAACTCAGGTAAGGCATGATAGCCACACCAATGGAAGCATTTATAGATGAACTCGCGAGTCAAAAAATAAATATTTAAACCTATAAAAATTAGAATAATGATGAAGTCAGTTCTCGCAGTTGGGGAAAATATCCACTGAAAATAAAGAAGGCAATGTAAGAAATTCAAAGCTCCTAATATAAAATAAATGACACCAGCAAGTCTGCTACGACGTCCAATAAAAGTTTTATCTGGAGGACTAGGGGTATGGGACATATTTTAATGATTTCCTATTCTTCGTAAATTTAATCAAGTTCAACAGACTATTTAACTTTAGTTTCCATCTTTTACGTTCCTAAAAGCCTCCCACATCTTCTGCTGGGGTTTGGCAAAGGGGTATTTGTCAAAGTCTTCTGGATCAAGCCACAAGAACTCTCCCTCAGCTGCGTGCTGACTATCTTTAACTCGGCCATAAGTCAGCTGGATATGCCACTTACGATGACTGAAAACATGCTGTACATTTGAAAAGGACTGCTGCTGCCAATCAACAATCAAATCATAATCTTGCTCAAAGCTTTCTTGAGGAGACAAATACAGACTTGGCTGATTTTCTGCCACCTCAAAGAGGGACATCTGATTTTCAGTTTGAAATTCCTCGATTTCAATCAATGGAAAATGCCAAAAACCTGATAACAAGCCAGCAGCCTCATTCTTTTCAAGTAAGAACTGTCCCTGTTCGTTTTCGATAATCAAACCTTGCAGATAGACTGGAACTGGCTTCTTTTTAGGTGCTTTGATTGGATATTTATACATAGTTCCGTGCAAATAAGCTGCGCTGAACTCTTTTACAGGACTGTCTTCTGGATGAGGATTAACAGGGGCTTCGATATCTGACCCCAGATCCATCAGCGCCTGATTGAAATCTCCAGGTCTATCAGGATCAATCAGAATCTGCATCATCGCTTGAAAAACCTTACGATTGCTAGGTTGGCCAATATCTAAATCAACTTCAAACAAGCGACTCAGGACCCGCATGACATTGCCATCCACCGCAGGCTCAGCTAGGCCAAAGGCAATACTAGCAATGGCACCAGCCGTATAAGGCCCAATTCCTTTAAGGCTAGCAATTCCCTCATAGCTATCAGGAAATTTTCCAGCAAAATCCGTCATTATCTGCTGGGCTGCTTTTTGCATATTTCGCACCCGCGAATAATAGCCCAGCCCTTCCCATGCCTTAAGCAGTCTATCTTCTGGCGCCTGCGCTAAGTCAGCTACTGTCGGAAACCAGTCAAGAAAACGTTCATAGTAAGGAATCACCGTATCCACCCGAGTCTGTTGCAGCATAATCTCAGAAACCCAGATATGATACGGGTTATTAGTTCTGCGCCAAGGTAGGTCACGTTTATTTTTATCATACCAAGTCAATAATTTCTCACGAAAAGAGGCAATTTTATCTGCCTCCCACATCTCAATTCCGTATTCTTTCAAATCTAACATAAATCTAGTATAGCATAAGGCAAGAAAAATAGGAGAGCTTACGCCCTCCAATCATTTCCTATCGTTTAATAATGACCTACTGCTTGACTGGCTGTAATCAAAGTCAACTTGTATACGTCATCCGCATTACATCCTCGAGAAAGGTCATTAACTGGGTGGTTAAGTCCCTGCAGGATAGGTCCTACTGCTGAAAAGCCACCCAAACGCTCTGCCATCTTGTAGCTGATATTACCAGCTTCAATACTTGGGAAGACAAAGACAGTTGCTTGACCAGCCACCGGGCTGCCAGGCGCTTTCAGCTCCGCTGTTGCAGGAACAAAAGCTGCATCAAACTGCAATTCACCATCGATAACCAAGTCTGGACGCATTTCCCGAGCTAGCTTAGTTGCCTCTACTACCTTATCAACCTTCTCTCCGAAACCAGAGCCCTTGGTCGAATAGCTGAGCATGGCAACTTTGGGATCGATACCGAAAATTTGTGCTGTCAAAGCTGAGTTAACAGCAATCTCCGCCAAAACATTGGCATCTGGATCTATATTGATGGCACAGTCACTGAAAATATAGCGTTCATCATCACGCACCATGAGGAAGGCTCCTGAAGTGCGAGAAACCCAAGGCAAGGTCTTGATGATTTGAAGAGCCGGCCGAACCGTAGCTGCAGTGGAGTGAATCGCACCTGAAACCATCCCTTGAACCTTACCAAGGTAAACCAACATAACACCAAAGTAGTTGACGTCTTCTTTGAGCAACTGGCGTGCTTCGTCTGCTGTGATTTTCCCTTTGCGACGCTCAACGAAAGCTTCTACCATTTCCTCAAAGCAGGAACAGTTTGAAGGATCAATAACCTGATACCCTTCTTTTATTCCTTCAATTTCTAGATAAATACGGATTTTATCAGGATTACCCAAAAGAACTGGTGTAATACTGGTTTCTTTCACCAATAGCTTAGTCGCCTGCAGAATACGTGGTTCTTCCCCCTCTGGCAAGACAATCTTTACTTCCTTATCCTTCAAGGCTTCACGAATTGAGTCAAAAATTTTCATGGTTCTTAACACTCCTTTATCTATTTAGCTTTTAATTTCTCGATAACTTGTTTAAAATCTTCTGGCAAAGGACTGGCACGATCAACTTCCTGTCCGCTAAAAGGATTATAGAATTTCAAAGAATGACAATGTAAAGCCTGGCGCTCTATTCCGTGTTCCAAACTCCCACCATAAAGGTCGTCACCCAAAAGCGGAAAGCCAATATGTGAAAAATGAACGCGGATTTGATGAGTCCGCCCAGTATGAAGATGGATATCCACCAGATAGACATCTCCGAACTGCTCTATGACCTTGTAACTGGTATGAGCATACTTGCCATCCTTTGTCACGAGCCTTGTAATGATACTCTCAGGGTTGCGCCCAATCGGAGCAATAATCTCGCCTTGTTCTTCTAAGAGTCCACTACCCCTAACCAGAGCGTAATAGCGCTTTTCTATCAGCTTCTTCTGCAGCTGCTTGTCCAATCTGGCATGAGCATAGCTATGCTTGGCAAAGAGCATGAGCCCACTTGTATCCTTATCCAGACGTGTCACGATATGCACCTGCTGGTTTTCATAGCCCTGACGAATATAGTAAGCCTTGACGAAATTAGCCATAGTATTGGAATGGTTAACACTGGGAATACTAGCCACCCCTGCCGGCTTATCCAAAACCAAGAAATGCTCATCTTCATAGATGACAGACAAGTCCTTATCAACAGCCATCAGACTCTCAAATCCCTTTTCAGACGGGATATCAATCGTCACCCTATCGCCAATATCCAAGAGATAAATAGCGTTCTGAGGTTGATGGTTGACGAGAATGTTTCCGCCGGAAAATTTTATCTTAGCCAAGAGGCTTTTGGAAATCTCATGCCGCTTCAAAAAAGTCTTTACCTTGACATGTTCGTCAGCAATAAACTCAAACCTCATTCCTTGCACTCTCCAATAAAGGAGTCTCTGACACGATTCCAAAAGCTGGTATGACTTGGCGATGCCACAAAATGTATCTTATGATTGTCAATCTGATACTCAATACGGACAATATTTTTGAAAGAGAAAGTCTGATTATCAACCGCGATAGTGTGATAGTCACTGCGGGTCGGCACTAACTCAATCTTATCCTTTTTGGGAACAATGACCGACGAGCCCAACGTCCGATAAACCCGATTGTTGAGACTGGCAATTTCTGTTACTTGCAAGGCTTCAATGGTCGGATGCAATACCGCTCCACCCAAAGATTTATTATAGGCTGTACTTCCCGTCGGAGTAGAAACGGAAATCCCATCTCCTCGGAAACGCTCGAAATGAACCCGATTGATAATGACATCGGCTACCATGGTTCGATCCGAGCGCTTGATTGTTGCTTCGTTCAAAGCACGAATGATGCGTGTATCACCATTTTCAAAAGTAATTTTGACATTTAAAATTGGATAAGAAACCTGAGCACCGGAGTCTAATTTGAGATTTTCTACCAACTTATCTAGTTCAAAATCACGGTAGTCCGTATAGAAGCCGAGATGGCCTGTATGCACGCCAACAAAGCGAACCCGATCCAGCTGTTCTTCATACATATGAAAAGCCGATAGCAACATGCCGTCACCGCCCACCGAAATCACGATGTCGGGATTCTTAGGAGTTAAAATAAAGCCGTTCTGTTTCAGCTTCTGCTTCAAATCCTGATAAACTTGTTCACTCTGTCTTTTCCGATTGCGGATAATCGCTATTTTTTTATCTGTATTCTTCATCTGTATCATCACTATTTCCCACTCCGTCATTTAACTTGCGGTGAAGAGGGTCAAAGAGGGCCTGCGCCTCCTGGATAGCGTCACGGATAGCACCCATCTCCTCATCCAGCTGATAAGCAAGATTAGCTGTGGTTTCCAAGCGACATTTGATTTCCTCGGGAAATTCTCCTTTATACTTGTAATTCAAAGAATGCTCAATCGTTGCCCAAAAATTCATCGAAAGGGTGCGAATCTGAATTTCAGCCAGAATAAGCCTATGACCATTAATCGTATCAACTGGATACTCTATAATCACATGGTAGCTCCGATAGCCACTGGCTTTTTTGTTTTTGATGTAATCCCTCTCCTGGACGATACGCATATCGGCCCGGTTTCGCAGGACTTCTAAAACCTCATCCACATCATCGACAAACTGAACCATGACACGTAATCCAGCGATATCCTGCATCTCCTGCTCGATATTTTCCTCGCGAATGCCTCGCAGAACCATCTTTTCTTTAATGCTCTCAATCGGCTTAACACGCCCAGTCACAAACTCAATCGGAGAATGACGCTGCTGCTTGCGGTATTGCTTTCGCACTCCACGCAACTTAATTTTCAGCTCTCCAACCGCTTGAATATAGGGGTCTAGAAAATCTTCCCATTCTATTGTCATACACATACCTTGTCATATCATTATTTTTTGTATAAAATAAACACAACTGTTATTATAACATAAATCGCTTTCAAACAAAAGCAAAGAAAAGGACTTGAAAATGACCCACTTAGAAATTGAATTCAAAACCATGCTGACAAAAGAAGAGCACGAGCGTTTGCTCCAGTTGTTTGCAGACATCACTCCCGTTAGCCAGATCAACTACTACATCGAGTCAGACCAGAAAAGTATTCGTCATGCTCACATGGCTTTTCGAGTACGAACTTTTAAGCATCGCGAAGCTGAGCTGACGCTCAAGATTCCTCAAGAAGTCGGAGCCTTGGAACTCAATCAGAACTTGACACCAGAAGAAACTGAAAATATTTTACAGAACAATAAATTTCCTACGGGAGAGATTTTAGAGACGCTGCTTCAGAAAGAAATTCCCATCCAAGACTTGAAGATTCTTGGCTCTCTAGAGACTATCCGCTATGAAAAAGAAGACGAAATTGGCCTGCTTGCTTTGGATGAGAGTCACTACTTGGGCAAAACAGACTTCGAACTCGAAGTCGAAGTTGAAGATTTCGAAAAAGGAAAAGAAAATTTCCTCAACTTCCTAAAACAGCACAAGATTGACTACAAACCTGGTAAGAGCAAGATAGCAAGATTTTCTGAAAACTTGTAAATCAACAACCACAAAATAGCTGAAATAATCTAATTTTTTTGGTAAAATAAAAGGTAGCAATCTAAAGCCTATTGAAAAATAAATTTCATGGAGCATTAGATATAGAAATGAGACAAAAAGAGGACGGTCCAACTCATGTCAGATAAAAAAAATATGAAGCTTTTTTCCCTCAACTCCAATCATTCCATAGCTGAAAAAATCGCTGAGGCGGCTGGGGTTCCATTGGGGAAACTTTCCTCCCGCCAATTCTCGGACGGCGAGATTCAGATTAATATCGAAGAAAGTGTCCGCGGCTATGATATTTACATCATTCAGTCCACTAGCTTCCCTGTCAATAATCACTTGATGGAGCTCTTGATTATGGTGGATGCCTGCAAGCGTGCCAGTGCTAATACGATTAATGTTGTGATGCCTTATTTTGGTTATGCCCGTCAGGATCGGACTGCTGCTCCTCGCGAGCCAATCACAGCTAAACTGGTTGCCAACATGCTCGTCGGAGCTGGAGTAGATCGTGTGATTTCTCTGGATCTTCATGCCGTGCAGGTCCAAGGTTTCTTTGATATCCCAGTTGATAACCTCTTCACTATCCCACTCTTTGCCAAACACTACTGCAACATGGGCCTTACTGGTGATGATGTCGTTGTCGTCAGCCCTAAAAACTCTGGTGTAAAACGCGCTCGCAATCTAGCTGAATATCTGGATGCCCCTATCGCTATCATTGATTATGGCGAAGATGAGGCGGGTCGCTCTGAGGGATATATTATCGGAGATGTCGAGGGTAAGAAAGCTATTCTGATTGACGACATTTTAAATACCGGTCGGACTTTCTCTGAAGCAGCTAAAATTGTCTGTCGCGAAGGCGCAGTAGAAATTTATGCCGTATCTAGTCATGGACTCTTTGCAGATAAAGCTGCGGAATTACTAGATAATTCTCCTATCAGGGAAATTCTTGTGACAGACTCTGTTGATACCAAAGAAGAAACACCTAAGAATCTCCACTACATTACAGCTAGTGAACTGATTGGTGATGCTATTGTCCGCATTCAAGAGAGGAAACCAGTCAGCCCACTCTTTGCCTATCAAAAGAAATAAGGTAACCGGAGTGATTTATTTAGATAATGCCGCTACAACTGCTTTGTCGCCCGCTGCAATCCAAGCAATGACCAAGACGATGACTGTCTTTGGAAATCCTTCCAGTACGCACAGCCATGGTAGAGAAGCTAGTAAACTGCTCAGACAGGCGCGTGAAGATATTGCTCAAGCTCTGCATACTCAAAGTAATAAGATTCTTTTTACTTCAGGTGGCACTGAAAGCAACAATACTGCTATCAAAGGCTATGCCCTTCGCTACCAGAAACAAGGAAAACATATTGTTACCACTGCCATTGAACACCATGCTGTCTTAGAAGTGGTAGAATACCTAGTAGATAAATTCGGCTTCGAAGCTACTTTTGTTCAGCCGGTGGATGGTCAGATTCGAGCGGAGGATATTAAGAAGGCTCTTAGGCCTGATACTATTCTTGTGTCCGTCATGGCAGTCAATAACGAAACTGGTGCTATCCTTCCCATTAAGGAAATTGGTGAATTACTGCAAGAACATCCTGCTGCTTTTCACGTTGATGCTGTCCAAGCAATTGGTAAACTTCCCATCTACCCTGACGAGCTAGGAATTGACTTCCTCTCTGCCTCAGCACATAAGTTTCACGGTCCCAAAGGTGTTGGCTTCCTTTATGCCAAGAAAATGGATTTTGACAATTTCATGCACGGTGGTGACCAGGAAGAAAAACACCGGGCCGGAACTGAAAATCTAATCTCTATCACAGGCATGGCGGCGGCTCTGTCAGAGAGCATGGAACATCTTGAGGAAAATCTAGCGCATGCGCAAGACTTAAAAGACAGCTTACTTGCTGACTTATCGGACATTGACTTTTACTTAAATGAAAGTCAGCCAAGCTTGCCTTATGTCATCAATTTGGGATTTCCCAATCAAAAGAATGACCTGCTTCTGCTTCAAATGGATTTAAATGGCTTTTCCATTTCAACAGGGTCAGCCTGCACAGCCGGAGCTATACAACCCAGTCATGTCTTGCAGGCTATGTATGGCAAGGATTCCAACCGCTTGTATGAGTCCATTCGGATCAGTATTTCGGACCAAACGACTCTGCAAGAGATTCAATCATTTACAAAGAAATTAAAAGAAATTTTAGGAGGATAAGATGGCCTTTCAAACATCTGTTAGCTTAGCAAACTGCGAATATACCTATTCACTTCACCCAAATGTCAAGAAATTTACCTTGCGCGACAATACATTCGCTGAAAGCAAGGTTGGCAACTATGAACTCTCTCGTCTGCTGGAATCTGTTCCCAACAGCGGAAATGGTTTTCTGCTGAAAATCATCGTCAATAAAGATTTAAATGGTTTCAAAATCAACATCACTGACAAATCCGGCCTGCGCTTGGTCAATATTTTCAAATCAGAAGACCATCACATTATCCAGCAAAAATTTTATTTCTTGATGGACAGCCTGGTTGAAAGAAATATTTTTGAAAAGACACCACAATAAGCAAGATTCTCGCAATTTTGCTTTTTTGGTTTAGACTCTTTAAAAGACCAAACAAGCTTGACTTCTACTTAGAACTCTTGAAAATATCAAATGACTAATCGAACCAAAGGAAAGGATTAACGATGGTTGAACTGACCTATTTGGACTCATATAAGGTAAAACGAACACTTACCTATGAAGATTTCGATGAATTTCTTCTAGCCTTCTCTGGCTGCGTTACGGTTCCTGACTCGCTCAAGGTGCTTTCTGTTACGTATAAGGGACACCAGCTGCCTTTTGCAGGGCTAATTGGAGACTTGTACCGCCAGATGTACCAGTTAGACTTAACTCCCTACCAGAACTAATCCTTCGCAGTTACAACATAACTTAAACTTTCACTCTTTTCTTTTTTAGTGAATCAAACACTCTTAATTAGTTGATTTTTTCACAAACTTCCTATAAAATAGAATTAGAAAGGTTGTGATTTTGTGAAAACTGAAAAAAATACTACAATTCCTCGAGCAACTGCTAAAAGGCTATCGCTCTACTATCGTATTTTTAAACGTTTTAATGCTGAGAAGATCGAAAAAGCAAACTCCAAGCAAATTGCAGAAGCCATTGGTATTGACTCTGCTACTGTCAGACGAGATTTTTCTTATTTCGGTGAACTCGGCCGCAGAGGATTTGGTTACGATGTCAAGAAATTAATGAACTTTTTTGCTGACCTCTTGAACGACAATGCTATTACCAATGTCATGATTGTGGGGGTTGGTAATATGGGGCGGGCTCTGCTGCACTATCGTTTTCATGAGCGAAATAAAATGAAGGTTGTAATGGCTTTTGACATAGATGACCATCCGGAAGTTGGCAGCACAACCAGCGATGGGATTCCTATCTATGGAATTTCCCAAATTAAAGAAAAAATACAGTCAGGAAATGTGCAAACTGCCATCCTAACTGTACCTAGCGTGAAAGCTCAAGAAGTCGCATCTATCTTAGTTCAGGCTGGTGTCAAGGGCATTCTCTGTTTCTCACCTGTAAACCTATCCCTGCCTAAGGATGTGGTCGTTCAGTATGTTGACCTGACTAGCGAACTGCAGACTCTGCTCTACTTCATGAGAAAAAATGATTATTAATTTGAAAGAGGTATTAAACACTCTATGAGTAAACCTATCATTGGAATAACCGGAAATGAAAGAGAAATTCCAGACGATCACTTCATCCATATGAGCTATACGGCGACAGGATTCGTTGAGGGAGTTAAAGAAGTTGGCGGAATTCCAATGATTTTGCCAATCGGTGATGAAGAAATGGCTAAACAGTATGTTTCCATTGTCGACAAATTAATCATCACAGGCGGTCAGAATGTATGCCCTCAATTCTATGGTGAAGAGAAAACCATTGACAGCGATGATTATCTACTCAAACGGGATATTTTTGAATTAGCTTTAATCAAAGAAGCTCGCCGTCAAAATAAACCAATTTTCACCGTCTGCCGCGGAACCCAACTTTATAATGTAGCCCTAGGAGGTACTCTTCATCAAGATATTGAAGATCATTGGCAAGATAGCTCTGCTGAGTACACGACTCAAAGCATGGTGACCAAGAACGGTTCTATTCTGCACGAAATCTATGGACCAGCATCTGAAATCAACTCCTTCCACCATCAGAGTATCAAGGATTTAGCGGCTGGCCTAGAAGTCATTGCCTATGATCCTAGAGATAAAATTATTGAAGCAATAACTTCTACTGACGGCAGTCCATTCCTTGGTGTCCAATGGCACCCAGAGTTCTTGTTTGGCTCCAGAGAAGGAGACCTAGCTCTGTTTGATTATGTTGTCAATATTCTTTAAAAACCTCTATTCCTAGATAAACTTCTGTTCTACACGAATAGAAGTTTTTTTATATTCAAGTAAACCAAATTATATCATATCTGTCTCCTCTCGATAGCTATAGTAGTTGGACTTGGACACAATCAAATGATCCAAAAGGACCAAGCCCATCATCTCACATGCTTCTTTCATATGCTGGGTCACCTCATCGTCGTTTCTACTAGGAACGACTGAACCTGATGGATGATTGTGTACCAGTATGATAGATGTCGCCAGATGCTTAAGAGCGTAGTGGAGAATTTCTCTCGGCTCAGCAATGCTTCTGCTGACAGTCCCCATAAAAATAGTCTGCTGGTGCAGAATTTGATTTTGACTATTAAGATAAATAGCAACCAAGCACTCCTGCCTCATATCTCCCAATTCCTGCTGCATCTTCTGGGCTAATTTTTGACTGCCCATAATCTGTTCTTTCTGCAGAACCTCTGCTCGATTAATCCGACGACCTAATTCGATAATGGCCTGTAGCTCCACAGCCTTAATCGGACCGATTCCAGAAATAGTCTGCAATTCCTGCAAAGTTAAATACTTGAGATCGTTCAAACTGGAAATTGATGATAAAATTCTTTGAGAAACTTGAAAAACAGTTTCTTTTTTGTTACCTGTCCTGAGGAAAATTGATAGAAGCTCTTGGTTACTGAGTTTTTCAGCCCCTTCTCTCATCAAACGCTCCCGTGGCATCATGCTAATATCATCTTGAAATGAAATGCTATACATAGAAACCTCCTTACCTTATTATTCGGAAAAAGAGTCAAAATCAGCAAGAATTGATATAAAAAAACTCCAAAAATTAGAGTTCTTCCTAACCTTTGGAGTGAATTTTTTTAGTTTTCGCCTTTAAATCTGCATTTGATTATAGGACTTACTGAAAGATTCAAGAACTTCCTTAGGAGCCTTGTCATACTCGACAGAGCCTTCTAAGGTTCCCTTGACAATCGTTCGATTGGTTGCCGCAGCATCCTCACAAGTAACCAAAGTAATCTCTGTAACGCCTTCGGTATCCTCAATCAAATCCGTTCGATCTGGAGTTACCGTTTCAACACTAGTGATTACATAAGTATAGACATGCTCTTTATCAGTGATATAGATCTTCATGCCAGCCTTAGCACGATCCAGTGGGGAAAAGAGCATGTTGCTAGCCCCTGTGATGCCAAAGACATGGTGGCTAGCCAAGGCATAATTCCCCTGCCCCATCTGCTGGGTCTCTTTCATCGTACCAGCACCATAATACAATCCAGCATTATCCAGTCCTTTGAAGATTGGCAAATTCATGGATACTTCTGGAATAGAGATGCCTCCGATAACAGGCAGTTGCTGAGCTTTCCACTGAGCATTGATAACTGCTTCTGTAGAAAGCGACTCTACCTTATTAAAATCAAAGCTAGTCTCAGCATTTTTATTTTTATTAATAGAGTCTTTGGAAACCTTGCTGACCTGATATTGGTTGGTATGCCAAACCATAATCATGTTTCGAATTTGCGCATTAAAGATTAAGCCAAGAGCCACAATAATTAATAATGACGCAACAATATTGATAAAAATATTTCTTTTGCTTTTTTGTTTTCTTTTTCGACTTCTTTTTCCTTGTACCATATAGAGGTCCTCTTTTACGATTCGTTTTCTTCCTCTGCTACATCTTCTTTATCATCTGATTCGACGCTTGTAAAGGTGACAATCTGTGCATTTTGGTCCAGACGCATGACCTTAACTCCCATGGTTGAGCGGCCAGTCTGAGAAATATTCGCCACACTTGTCCGAATGATGACACCTGTATTAGTGATAATCATCAAATCTTCCTCGCCAGTAACTGTCATCAGACCAGCAAGAGGTCCGTTCTTATCAGTGATATTGGCTGTTTTAATCCCTTTACCACCACGGCCCTTGGTTGGATACTCGCTGGCAAGAGTACGCTTACCATAGCCTTTTTCAGTGATGACAAGCACTTCGTCTCCCTCAGCAATCACACCGGCTCCAACGACCTGGTCACCCTCTCGAAGATTGACTCCGCGAACACCAGTCGCTATACGGCTCATGCTCCGGACAGCTGTCTCATTGAAGCGGACAGAATAACCAAACTTAGTACCAATGATAACGTCTGCAGCACCGTCCGTCAGAAAAACATTGATTAACTCGTCTTCATCCTTCAAATTCAAAGCCTTAAGACCGTTCTGACGAATATTAGCAAATTCTGTCACACTGGTCCGTTTGACAACTCCATGACGAGTAGTAAAGAAGAGATAAGAATCATCACTGCGGTCTTGCTGGACATTAATAATGGTCTGAATAGTCTCTCCTTCATCCAGTTTCAAGAGATTGACTACTGGCAAGCCCTTGGCTGTCCGACCGTACTCAGGAATTTCATATCCTTTGAGACGATAGACTCGGCCTTTATTGGTAAAGAAGAGCAGTCTATCGTGGGTACTCGTTGAAACCAGCTCTTTGACGAAGTCATCATCTTTGACACCAGTCCCTTGAACACCACGGCCTCCGCGTTTCTGAGCGGTAAATTCAGCCTGATTCAGACGCTTGATATAGCCTTTATTGGACAGGGTAATCAAAACATCCGCTTCCTCAATCAAATCTTCATCTTCAAGAGAAAGAACTTCTCCCACCATCAGCTCAGTACGGCGGTCATCCGCAAATTTACGCTTGACCTCATCTAACTCTTCCTTGATAATAGCGATAACGCGCTCTGGCTTAGCCAAAATATCAGCCAAATCCGCAATCAAAGCAATCAGCTCGTCGTACTCTGACTGAATCTTATCACGTTCTAAACCAGTCAGACGACGCAGACGCATATCAAGGATAGCCTGACTCTGGCGCTCAGACAGTTCAAACTTAGCCATCAATTCAGCCTGGGCTTCTGCGTCCGTCTCGCTATTACGGATAATGCGAATCACTTCATCAATGTGATCCAGCGCAATCAGCAAACCAGCCAAGATGTGCGCTCGAGCTTCCGCCTTTTCTTTATCGAAAGCCGTCCGTCGAATCACTACTTCTTTTTGGTGCTCAATGTAGGCCAACAAAATCTCACGTAGAGATAGAATCTTCGGCACGCCATTTTGAATAGCCAGCATATTGAAGCTGAAATTGGTCTGCATCTGAGTCAGCTTGAAAAGGTTATTTAGAATGACATGAGCAGAGGCATCACGGCGAACCTCAATGACAAAACGGACCCCTTCACGATTGGACTCATCACGAACAGCTGTGATACCGTCAATGCGTTTTTCCTGCACAAGACGAACGATGTGCTCATGAACCTTAGTCTTATTAACCATGTATGGAAACTCAGTTACGACAATTCGCTCACGGCCATTTTTCATCTCTTCGATTTCAGTGCGAGAACGAAGAACAATCGAACCCTTCCCTGTTTCATAAGCCCGGTGAATACCGGACTTGCCCATAACCAGTGCTCCTGTCGGAAAATCTGGTCCAGGCAGGACTTCCATGATATCGCGAGTGGTTGCTTCCGGATTGTCCATGACAAGCTTAACCGCATCAATAGACTCACCAAGATTATGCGGTGGGATATTTGTCGCCATCCCAACTGCAATCCCTGTCGCACCGTTTACAAGCAAGTTAGGGAAGCGAGCAGGAAGAACTACAGGCTCTCTCTCGCTGGCATCATAGTTGTCAATATAATCAACAGTGTTTTTATTAATATCGCGAAGCATCTCAAGAGCAATCTTGCTCATACGTGCTTCTGTATAACGTTGAGCAGCAGCCCCGTCTCCGTCCATAGAACCGAAGTTTCCATGGCCATCTACAAGCATATAGCGATAGCTCCACCATTGAGCCATCCGCACCATCGCTTCATAAATAGAGGAGTCTCCGTGCGGGTGATACTTACCCATGACATCCCCTGTGATACGAGCTGATTTCTTGTGAGGCTTCTCAGGTGTCACGCCCAGCTCATTCATACCATAGAGAATCCGACGGTGAACTGGCTTTAGACCATCACGAACATCTGGAAGTGCCCGAGCCACGATAACGCTCATCGCGTAATCAATGAAACTAGTCTTCATTTCACTAGTCAGATTAACATTTACTAAGTTTCTGTCTTGCATTAAAAAATGCCTTTCTTTCATATTAAACTACCCTTTATTATACCACATTTTCTTTAATTTTTCAGTATTTTGAACCGTTTGTAAAAACGTTTACATCACTAGATATACAAGTTGACCGTGACAAAATATGTCAAAAGTGGTAGAATGAATGTGTACGGGAAATATTCCCTAAAAAAATAAGGAGATGTTTAGAAATGACTGCTACTAAACAACATAAAAAAGTCATCCTTGTTGGTGACGGTGCTGTAGGTTCATCTTACGCATTTGCTCTTGTAAACCAAGGTATTGCTCAAGAACTTGGTATCATTGAAATTCCTCAATTATTTGAAAAGGCTGTCGGTGATGCTGAAGACCTTAGCCACGCCCTTGCTTTCACTTCACCTAAAAAAATCTATGCAGCTACTTATGCAGACTGTGCGGATGCTGACCTCGTTGTTATCACTGCAGGTGCACCTCAAAAACCAGGTGAAACTCGTCTTGACCTTGTTGGCAAAAACTTGGCTATCAACAAATCTATCGTTACTCAAGTCGTAGAATCAGGCTTTAACGGTATCTTCCTCGTTGCTGCTAACCCAGTGGATGTTTTGACATACTCTACATGGAAATTCTCTGGTTTCCCTAAAGAGCGCGTTATCGGTTCAGGTACTTCACTTGACTCAGCTCGCTTCCGCCAAGCTCTTGCTGAAAAGATTGGCATCGATGCTCGTTCTGTCCATGCCTACATCATGGGTGAGCATGGTGACTCTGAGTTTGCGGTTTGGTCACATGCTAACGTTGCAGGTGTCAAATTGGAGCAATGGTTGCAAGCTAACCGTGACTTGAATGAACAAGACTTGGTTGATCTTTTTATCTCCGTTCGTGACGCAGCATACTCAATCATCAACAAAAAAGGCGCAACTTACTACGGTATCGCAGTTGCTTTGGCTCGTATCACAAAAGCTATCCTTGACGATGAAAATGCTGTATTGCCTTTGTCAGTCTTCCAAGAAGGCCAGTATGGCGTTGAAAATGTCTTCATTGGTCAGCCTGCTATCGTTGGTGCTCACGGTATCGTACGTCCAGTAAACATCCCATTGAACGATGCTGAAACACAAAAAATGCAAGCATCTGCTAAAGAATTACAAGCAATTATTGATGAAGCATGGAAGAATCCAGAATTCCAAGAAGCATCTAAAAACTAATTATAAAAAAACATCTCCTAATAAAAGGGGATGTTTTTTAGTTGTTTTATATGGATTTAACAGCAAAAATATCAATCAAATAAGGTACGATGAGCTCGCTCTCTATGTCTTTCAAAGAAGAAATCCAGACAAAGTCTGTGTGCTCTTCTGGATCTAATATAATATCACGCTCTTCCAAAATTCTACCCGCATAAACTAAGCGTGTGAAAACACTATCTTTGCTAGCATCAAACTGACTATCTTCATGGATAATCTTATCAATCCGAATTTTTTGATTAACCTCCTCCATAGCCTCACGTAGAGCTGCCTCTCTAGGCAGTTCATTCTCTTCTACACTTCCGCCTGGAATATCCCAATAAGATGGATAGACATTAGGAAGGCCTCGCTTTATCTTAGACCGTTTGATAAGCAAATACTTCCCCTCTTTCTCGATTAAGGTATGAGCGATTAATTTTACTGTCATTGCATATTCCTCCAAGAAAGAGCAAAAAAGACTCCGAAGAGTCCAATTTTAAGTCATCCACCCTGAGAGAATCGAACTCCCATCTCAAGAACCGGAATCTTACGTGATATCCATTACACTAAGGGTGGTAACTAATTCATTATAACTGATTTTCTCTGAAAATACAAGTGAAAATCAGAAAAAGAAGTTAAGATTTCTCAACTTCTTTTACCTAATTACAATTCAATATCGCCAAACAAATCAGCCATTGAGAATCCAGTTTGAGTTTCTGGAAGTTCAAAGTCACGTTTTTCTTGACGTTTCGGACGACGAGGACGAGATTGACGTTTCTCATCTTTTTGTCCTTCTTCTTGAGCTGGACGCTCTTCAAGAGCCTTGATAGAAAGTGATACACGCTCATCAGCAGCATTCACTTCAAGAACCTTAACAGTTACTTCTTGACCAACTTTAAGGGCATCTTTAGGGCTTTCAACACGTTTGTGTGAAATTTGTGAGATATGAACCAATCCATCGATACCTGGCAATACTTCAACGAAAGCACCGAAATCAGTCAAACGTTTTACAGTTCCTTCAATCACATCACCTTCAGCAAGTTTTTGCTCAACGCCATCCCATGGTCCAGGTGTTGTTGCTTTAAGAGAGAGGGATACGCGTCCTTCTTCTTCGTTCAAGTCAAGAACTTTCACTTCAATTTCATCACCAACTGATACAACAGACTTAGGTGATACGTTGCGTTCATGTGACAATTCAGTCAAGTGAACCAATCCGTCAACTCCGCCAAGGTCGATGAAAGCACCGAAGCTAGTGATGCGAGCAACCTTACCAGTTACAACATCGCCAACATTCAACTTACCAAAGACTTCAGCACGCGCTGCTGCAGCTTCAGCTTCTACAACTTCACGACGTGAAAGGATGAAGCGGTTTTCTTTTGGATCTACTTCTTTGATCTTAGCATCAAACTCTTGACCTACAAAACGCTCAGTGTTGCGAACGAAACGAGTATCAAGCATTGAAGCAGGGATAAATCCACGAAGTCCTTCAAACTCAACTGAAAGTCCACCTTTAACAGCACGAGTGCCCTTAACAGTGACAACTTCTTCTTCACGACCAACCAATTTGTCCCAAGCTTTGCGAGCTTCCAAACGTTTTTTAGATACCAGGTAAGTTACGGTGTCTGTATCTTTACCTACTACTTGACGAAGAACAAGCAATTCAAGTGTTTCACCTGGTTTTACAAGGTCGTTGATATCAGCGTCGCGGTCGTTTGTCAACTCACGAAGAGTTAAAACACCTTCAACACCAGTTCCAGCGATTGCAACATTAGCTTGGTTAGCGTCAACAGTCAATACTTCAGCAGTAACGACGTCACCTGGCTCAACTTGGCTAACACTGTTTAGCAAATCTTCAAATTCATTCATCTAAAAAAATCCTCCAACAATCAAGCTTTCGCTTGACATACTACTTATTTATTTTCCTAAGCACCCGCAAATGACATTGATCTATCGTTAACGATTTCCATCCTATAAAGAAATAAAACACCTAAAGACATTTTATTATTTTATCAGATCTATTACCTAAGAACTGGGGTAGCTGGATTCGAACCAACGCATGAGGGAGTCAAAGTCCCTTGCCTTACCGCTTGGCTATACCCCATTAATATAAAGAATGGAGAGAGAGGGATTCGAACCCCCGAACCCGAAGGAGCGGATTTACAGTCCGCCGCGTTTAGCCTCTTCGCTATCTCTCCGACAATCAACGCTATCTATTATAACATTGATACAATGAAAATGCAAGCCCTATTTGCTTAAATTATAGGTTTCAATCAAAGTTTCCACGGCTCTTTCAAGTTTTTTATAAAAACTTTCAGCATTTCCATTTTTGATAATTGCAAACTGGCCATCTAATTCGGCAATCTCTCCAATAACCTTCTTGCCAATAGCAAGACTGTAACCGTCAAATTGGTCTGCTCCGACTTTCACTTTGCTATCTGTGATTTGAATTTCAATTTTTTTATCTTTTTTACTCATAACTTACCTCTTTCAAATTTCTATTGTACACGAAAAAGGCTGACTTCGCAAGCTATCTTAGGCTAGAATTGCAGAAAAAAACTGCCCAATCAAGGACAGTTTTTAGATTATACTTTAACAATCCAACCTTCTGGTGCTTCAACATCGCCGAATTGGATACCAGTCAATTCGTCATACAACTTGCGAGTGACTGGACCGACTTCAGTCTCGCTATAAAAGACATGGAAATCATCTCCATGCTGGATACCACCGATAGGAGAGATGACTGCAGCTGTTCCACAAGCGCCAGCTTCAGTAAATTTACCCAAGTCTGCCAGAGGAACGTCTCCTTCAATCGGTTTGAGCCCTAGTCTATGCTCTGCCAGATAAAGCAAAGAATACTTGGTGATGGATGGCAAGATAGACGGACTGAGCGGTGTTACAAACTCATTATCCTTGGTGATACCAAAGAAATTGGCAGAACCCACTTCTTCAATCTTGGTATGGGTTGCCGGATCCAGATAAATCACATCTGAAAAATGCTTATCCTTAGCAATCTTTCCTGGTAATAAGCTAGCAGCATAATTGCCTCCCACTTTTGCTGCACCTGTTCCGTGCGGTGCAGCGCGATCATAGTCATCTGACACAATGAAGTTAGTCGGAGTCAGACCGCCTTTGAAGTAATTGCCAACCGGCATTACAAAGATAGTGAAAATGTATTCTTCGGCTGGTTTCACGCCGATAATATCGCCGACTCCAATCAAGAGCGGACGAATATAAAGAGTTCCGCCCGTTCCATAAGGTGGCACATATTCTTCATTAGCTTGGACAACCTGCTTAACTGCATCCACAAACATTTCTGTAGGAACTTGCGGCATGAGCAAGCGATCAGCTGTCCGCTGTAAACGCTCCGCATTTTTATCCGGACGGAAAAGATGAATACTGCCATCCTTAGTTCGATAAGCCTTCAGACCTTCAAAAGCTTGCTGTCCGTAGTGAAGGCTGGGAGACGACTCAGAGATATGGAGCGTAGCGTCCTCCGTTAACGTTCCTTCTTCCCACTGGCCATTGCGATAGTATGCTATGTAGCGATAAGGCAGTTTCATATATGAGAATCCTAGATTTTCCCAGTCAAGATTTACAGTCATGGTCTTTTTCCTCTTCTTCCAAACTTCATTTTTAGATACTCCCTATTTTACACCTTTTTGAGATATTTTCAAGTATTATTTTCAATTTTCAGAAAATTTTGTTATTCAGTCTTTTGTTCCGCTATCAAACTCATAGAAATTGGAAAAAACCAGCTCGTGTGAGCTGGTTTGATGACTACTTGATGTAAGCTGAGAAGACTTCTTCATCTGAAATGGTATCAGAAATGAAGCTTCCATTGCTAGTGCGCTCAGACAAGCTGAGATCAGCAAGATTAATTTCATAGGCAGTTCCTTTATTGGAAAGCACCTGCAAAATCTGCTTTTCACTGGCTTCTGCTTCAGTAGTGAAGAGGTCAAAGTCCACTGCTTCACCAAAGACTGGTCCGGCTGCAAAGACACGATGCGGCTTGGTCTTAAGCTCTCTCAGAACTTGAAGACCGCGATTTGCCCGACTGGTAACAGGAATATCTGCGACTGCCATACGCTTGAGCGAACCACGCTGAGTCAAGAGGTAAAGTGAGTCTGTATTGGCGATAAAGGCTGCCGCTAGGACATCGTCTTTCTTGAGATTGATGGCTTTAACCCCAGCTGCCTTAGCTCCGATGACTGGTACTTCCTCGATATTGAAGCGGAGAGCATAGCCATTCTTGGTCACGAGCATAACATCATCCAGCTTAATCGGCGCCAGAGCAATGACCTGGTCGTCTTCATTTTTTAGTTTAGCAAACTTGAGCGACTTAGACTTGTAGGTCCGCCAAGGACTAAATTCCTTGCGCTCTACACGCTTGATTTGACCTAACTTGGTCGCTGCAAAGTAGGTTCCCTCCTCAAAACTGTCCAGCAATTCCGTGTAGATCACTTCTTCATTGGTATCAAAGTTGCTGATGGTCTGGCTGAGGTGTTCTCCGATTTCTTTCCAGCGGATGTCTGACAGCTCATGAACAGGCCGGTAAATGACATTTCCCAGGCTAGTGAAAATCAATAAATGCTGAGTCGTCTTGGCCGAGCTAACGAAAATCAGTCTGTCATCGTCACGCTTGCCCATCTCCTCTAGGGTCGAAGCCGAGAAAGAACGCGGACTGGTTCGCTTGATATAGCCAGAACGTGTCACGCTGACATAGGTCTCTTCCTCAACAATCAGACTAGCTGTATCAATTTCAATGGTGTTTGCTGTATCCTGCAGCTCGCTGAGACGCGGATTGCCAAACTTCTTCTTGACATCGCGGAGCTCTCGCTTCATAAGATTATACATGGTGCGCTCATCGCCGATAATGGCTGCCAGCATGGCAATCTTCTCGCGCAGCTCTGCTTCCTCCTCTTCCAGAACCACTACGTCTGTATTGGTCAAACGGTAGAGTTGGAGAGTGACGATAGCCTCAGCCTGCTCCTCGGTGAAATCATAGCTAACTTTAAGATTTTCCTTGGCATCTGCTTTGTTTTCGGAAGCACGAATCAGGGCAATCACCTCGTCCAAGATGGAAATAACCCGAATCAGTCCTTCCACGATATGGAGCCGTTTCTCAGCCTTAGCCTTGTCAAAGCGGCTGCGAGCCAGAATAATCTCCTTGCGGTGGGCAATATAACTGGTTAAGATTGGCACAATCCCCACCAAACGTGGCGTGAAATTGTCAATAGCCACCATGTTGAAGTTGTAATTAACTTGTAAATCAGTGTACTTGAAGAGGTAGTTAAGAATCAGCTCAGTATTTGCGTCTTTCTTTAGCTCGATAGCAATGCGAAGACCGTCCCGGTCGGATTCGTCCCGTACCTCAGCAATGCCGGCCACCTTATTATTGACCCGCACATCGTCAATCTTTTTGACCAAGACCGCCTTATTAATCTCGTAAGGAATCTCGGTGATGACGATTTGCTCTTTTCCGCCCTTCAGCTTTTCAATCTCAGTTCTGGAGCGAACTACGACGCGACCTTTACCAGTCTCGTAGGCTTTCTTGATCTCATCACGGCCTTGGACAATAGCTCCTGTTGGGAAGTCTGGACCTGGCAGAAACTCCATGAGTTTGTCCACCTTGGCAGATGGATGGTCAATCATATAGATGACCGCGTCAATGACTTCGGCAAGATTATGAGGTGGAATATCAGTCGCATAACCAGCGGAAATCCCAGTTGCTCCATTGACCAAGAGATTAGGAAAGGCTGCCGGCAGAACGGTCGGCTCCTTCTCAGTATCGTCGAAGTTCCAAGCAAAAGGAACGGTATCTTTCTCGATATCCTGCAAAAGATAGCCAGCCATCTCAGACAGCCGTGCCTCAGTATAACGCATAGCCGCCGGTGGATCACCGTCCATTGAGCCATTGTTCCCGTGCATCTCAACGAGAATCTCGCGGTTTTTCCAGTCCTGAGACATACGGACCATGGCATCGTAGATGGAGCTGTCGCCGTGGGGGTGGAAATTCCCCATGATGTTCCCGACTGACTTGGCAGACTTGCGGTAGCCCTTGTCAAAGGTGTTGCCGTCCTTGTTCATCGAATAAAGAATACGACGCTGAACAGGCTTCAAGCCATCGCGAATGTCCGGCAAGGCCCGCTCTTGAATAATATATTTGGAGTAGCGACCAAAGCGCTCTCCCATGATGTCCTCAAGGGACATGTTTTGAATATTGGACATAATAATTCTCTTTATATTTTTCTTTTTAATAATAACTAGAAGCTAAGCCTCTCTTTAGCATACTCAAGTATCTTCTCTGCAGTTGCTTTGTCATAGTGAAAGCCGGTTTTGAGAGAGAAGGCTTGTGCTTCTTTGTGGAAAAAGTCCATGGTAGCTAAGAGAGACTTGGTGAGGCTTTTCTGGTCAGAAAAGTCAAGCAAGGCTGTAAATTCTTTCTCTTTCTCAGCAGGCAAATGCTGAAAGAGGTACTTGTAGTTCTTGCCAACATCAACCGTCCCCTTATCTGCTGCTACTTGCCAAGCTAAAAGCTTGAGCAATTCTTGTTGGCAGATTCCATACAGATGATCCGTCGCATAGACAAGGTGGTTTCGATGAATTCCCTTGACTACATAAGCTGATACCCACCAGAATTCATTGCAGGATTTATCAAAGTCAGTCGCACTAGCTGGTGCCGTCCAATAGCGCTTGGGTGTCGGTGCATAAGGAGCAAACAGCCCCTGTGGGTCATCCAGCACCGTGAAATCTGCTTCGCTATCTATCCACTCTTTGATGTGTTCCTTTGGGCAAAGGGTCAAATCTATCCGATTACCATCTTCAAAAAGCATGAGATAGAGGCGGCGATGGTCTAGTAGGACATGCTGCTCGATCATGCGCTTGCCAAACTGGTCCAACCAAGCAAGGTCAGCCACCAGACCATCAAAATCCTCCACAATATAGACCACATCATAGTCTTGGAACTCGTCCTTGGGAGCCTTTGGGTTTGTCCGCGAGCCGGACATGGCGACTGCATCAACTTGTAGCACTTTTGCGGTTTGCAAAATTAAATCTAGCATTTCGGGTTCAGTTCTCATGGGAATACCTGCCTTTTTAGGAGAAACTCTTGATTCTGTAGAGGACATGTCTATAAAGCGGACTGTCTGCTGGAACTTTTTCGTTATCAAATTCTTTGACAAATTCCATGCCTAGCTTTTGCATGACTTTTTGCGAAGGGAGATTGAGCAAGGATGTAAAAGAGTAAACTTCTGACAAGCCAGCTTGCTTGAAAGCGTAGTCTAGACAGGCTTGGGCAGCCTCCGTCGCATAACCACGATTCCAAAACTCTTTTCGCAGACGCCAGCCGATTTCTACTGCTTCTTTTCCAGCAAAAATCCGTAAATCCGAATGGTGCAGACCTACCAAGCCGATGAACTTCTGGCTGGTCTTTTCTTCAACAGCCCAAAGACTGTATCCATAAGCCTTAACTTCATCTTGAATGCCCTGATAAAGCCGCAAGGACTCCGCTTGACTATATGGCTTTGGAAAATACTGCATGACCTCCGGATCCTGATTCATAGCAATCAAAGCCGGCAAATCTGATTCCTGCAAGTCTCGTAAGATGAGACTGTCTGTTTCAAGAATAGTCATCCAATCACTCCTCTGCAAACTATCTTACCTCACAACTCCTCAGCTTTATATAGGCTATAGCCTTCATAGGAGTAACTATGGTCTACACCTTTCATGTAGAGGTCACGGTTATCAACATCCTTGGTGAGGGCTTGCTTGAGGACATGCTTGATTTCTGTGTCTCGAATGGGGCTGCGCTCCATGGCTAGGAGGTAATCTTCCTTGTCCACTTGAGACCAGTTCACAACTTGCCCCAGCTCAGCCTTGAGTAGGTGGTCCAGCCAAAGCCTCATGCTTCTACCATTCCCCTCACGGAAAGGGTGGGCAATATTTAGCTCCACATACTTTTCGGCAATCTGATCAAAGGTCTGCTGAGGCATACGGTCGATATTTTCCAAGGAAGCTGCCAGATACATGACAGGAGCAAATCGAAAATTCCCTTTGGAGAGATTGACTGTCCGAATCTGGCCAGCGAAGTCATAGATTTCTTCAAACAAGAACCCATGAATAAAGGCCAGAGTAGCATAGGTGCCAGCTGCTTTATCGTCCAGAAGCTGCTTTTCAAAAAGCTCTTTAGCTCGGGTCTTACTGATTTTTTCTTCCATTTTGGCTAGTTCAAGCGAATCCGTCAGACCCAGTTTATTGTCAAGCGTCATAAATACAGCTCCTTTCATTTAGATAGATTTTCTAAGCCCTGTTCCCACAGGTTTAAAACCTACTGTCTGATAAAATCCATCCGCTTCTGATATTAATTCAATGCGAGTCAAAGGATGTTTTTGATGAATTTCAGCGATTAATCTCCGTCCCAATCCTTTTCCGCGATAGGCTTTATCAATGATAATCTCAGCTAAAAAGGTCGTCATGACTTCATCTGTCAAGTAGCGGGCAAAACCAAGGATTTTCTGGTTCTCTTCAACTACCACATAATGGGACAGATTTGTTGAAAATAGTGATGTCACTTTTTCCTCTGTAAAAGACATCCATTTTTCATTTTGATAAAGGGAATAAATAGCTTGAAAATCTTTTGTGCTTGCAGGTCTGATTATCATTTTCTAATCCTTTCAAATCCGATGCGACCACTAACAATTTTTCAACTCAAATTTAGTTATATTCTAGTTGCTCTCCGTCGCTTCTTCTTTCACCTTCTTAGCAGGTTTGCGTTTTTTGTAGCGAGTGCGGATAGTGTTGAGGTGGTCGCGGAGATTGACCACGTGAGTTCTTTCAGGATAAGCGTAGGCAATGATTGCAGTGAAATCCACTAGAAAATCATAGATTTCTTGCAGCTTGAGGCGGACGTTCTTATTCTGGCTCGGTGTCTTACCCTTGAGCTCAGTCAATCGCTCCTTGTAGACCTTTTCAAAGGCCTTCTGAGCGGCAGCCAGACTGTCGACATGGGCTTCCAGATGAAGCTTAGCCAGCGCTGTCTGGTAGGCTGGTTTTTTCAGCTCCTGGAGTAGGTGGTTGATGCCCTCGGTCTCCTTTTCCAAGCTAGTTGCAGCTAGGCCGGTGTAGTTTTTCAGGAGCTGAGACAGGGTCTCGTAAGCTTCCTTGGTCGCTGCATCCTTGACCCTTGCAAAGGCCCGAACCAAAGACTGGAGTGTGCCCAAGGCATCATCGCGCTCGCGGTCAGCCTGATCCAGACTAGCCACCAGCTTGCTGGACTTGGTCTGATGAAGCCCGCTCTGCAGCTGTTCCAGGAGTTTGTCCATCTCATCCAGCTTGGTCGTGTAAATGCCATCCACCTTATTTTCCTTGATAAATGCCGTAACCTCGCTCCGACTCTCGGACATGAGCTGGAAAAATTCGTTGTTTTCCAAAGTCTGAACATCTACACTAGTAATTCCATAAATTTTTTTCATTTTTATAATCTCCTAAATTTTTTATTTTAACTTTAATTCCCTTTTTACCTTTTCTGATTTTCTGAAAAAGTTTTTTGCTTTAAAACTGCTTGCCAGAAAAACAAACGTTCGTCTTTTGCTCAAAAAATACTCGCCAGATTTTCTGCCAAACAGAATTTGCTCTAAAACACTCTGTCAGAAAATCTGACGACCTCACTTTAGAACTGGTGAGCTTGACAGAAAATCTTATGATTTCATTCTTCTGCTAGCGAGTTTGCTAGATTTTCTGAGACGTGGAGGGTTATTGTTTTTTGACGAAATAACTAATGTTTTTGAATAAAACGTTTTGTATAAAAGATAATTTTCATAAGAGTCTAAAATTTTTAAGAACTGTAACTCGTTTTGTAAAATTTCTATTAAAAATTTCTCTGTGCTCAGCAACTTTTCTTTATACTTTTCGCCGCCATGATAATAACATTTCTTTAGTTCTTTGTAGACCGGCTCATCTAAAAGTAACTGAACTTGGAAAATTTTCTGAGCTTTCTGATGATTAATTTTTACATCATGAGCATAACAACATTCCCAAAGCAATATTCCAATCATTAAAATCAAAACAATGAAAGTCCACTCTGGAGAGTTCTTCCAATCAGTACTATAAATTAATGTCGAAATAGATATTATAGATGATATTGTAGTAAAACCAGGCTTAGATGTTTCTATCCGAATTAATACAATCATAGTTCCTAGAAATCCAAATAAGATAATTGCCAAAATAAAAGCCACAGCATATGGTATATTCCATCTTGAACACCTGTACAGGTCAAGTAAGAAGGTACCTACAAATAATAAAACAAGAGATATAATCAGATATTTGTTTCCATTTAATGGAGGATTGTCTTGATTATCATCTAGTATTAAAAGGTCTTCTAGTTTTTTTGTTTTGTACTTAGCATACAAGGTGTTAATTTTCTTTTTTATTAATTTTATACTTCTTATCAAAACACTCCACTCTCCTCAAGCGTAAACTTGACATTATCCTCAATCCACTTACGGCGCGGTTCGACCTTGTCACCCATGAGGACATTGACGCGGCGTTCGGCGCGGGCCAGGTCTTCGATGGTGACACGGATGAGGGTGCGGGTGTCAGGATTCATGGTCGTCTCCCAGAGCTGGTCGGCGTTCATTTCGCCGAGACCCTTGTAGCGCTGAAGCATGGCTCCCTTACCAAACTTGCGGCGCAGGTCATCCAGCTCGCCATCGGTCCAGGCATACTCAACAACTTCGCTCTTGCCCTTGCCCTTGGACATCTTGTAGAGAGGCGGCAGGGCAATATAGACGCGGCCAGCCTCGACCAGCGGGCGCATATAGCGATAGAAAAAGGTCAGCAGCAAGGTCTGGATATGGGCACCGTCGGTGTCCGCATCAGTCATGATGATGATCTTGTCGTAGTTGGCATCCTCAAGGGTAAAGTCTGTCCCAACACCCGCTCCAATCGTGTAGATCATGGTGTTGATTTCTTCGTTTTTGAGAATATCGGACATCTTAGCCTTGGCAGTATTGATAACCTTACCGCGTAGAGGCAGGATGGCTTGGAACTTACGGTCACGACCTTGCTTAGCAGAGCCACCGGCAGAGTCTCCCTCAACCAGATAGAGTTCGTTCTTGGCTGGATTCTTGGACTGGGCCGGAGTCAGCTTACCAGAGAGCAAGCCCTTGTCTTTCTTATTCTTCTTGCCGTTCCGGCTTTCGTCACGCGCCTTGCGGGCCGCTTCTCTGGCATCTCTGGCCTTGATAGCCTTGCGGATGAGATTGGAAGCCAGCTCGCCATTTTCCAAGAGGAAGAAGGTCAGCTTGTCAGAGACGATGGAGTCCACGGCCGGACGAGCCAAAGGACTGCCCAGCTTGTCCTTGGTCTGGCCTTCAAACTGCAGGTGCGCCTCAGGGACCAGGATGGACAGAACAGCTGCCAAACCTTCGCGGTAGTCCGAGCCTTCCAGATTCTTGTCCTTTTCCTTGAGCAGGCCGGTCTTTCTGGCATAGTCGTTCATAGCCTTAGTAATAGCGGTCTTGAGCCCCGTCTCATGGGTACCGCCGTCCTTGGTGCGGACGTTATTGACAAAGGACAGGATATTATCGGCGTAGCCGTCGTTGTACTGGAGAGCTACCTGGACTTGGAAACCACTCTCCTCGCCCTCGAAATAGAGGACAGGAGTCAGGGTTTCCTTGTCTTCATTGAGATAGCTGACAAAGTCTTCAACACCATTCTCATAGTGGAACTCTACTTCTTCGCCTGTGCGAGCATCGGTTAGCGACAGGCGGACATTCTTGAGCAGGAAGGCTGATTCCTTCAGCCGCTCCGCAATGGTGTTGTACTTGAAGTCCGTCGTTGAAAAAATCGTATCGTCCGGCATGAAGGTCACTTTGGTTCCAGACTTGGACTTAGGTGCAGTGCCGATTTTCTTGAGCGTAGTGACTGGTTTTCCGCCATTTTCAAAGCGCTGCTTGTAAACAGTCCCATCCCGCGTGATTTCCACTTCCAGCCAGCTAGACAGGGCATTGACAACAGAGGAACCTACACCGTGGAGACCGCCCGAGGTCTTATAGCCACCTTGGCCGAACTTACCGCCTGCGTGGAGAACGGTGAAGATGACCTCAACCGTGGGAATGCCCATAGCGTGCTTGCCGACTGGCATCCCACGTCCGTGGTCTGCGACCGTCAGACTGCCGTCTTTGTTTATCGTCACATCGATTCGGTCACCAAAGCCTGACAGGGCTTCATCGACAGCATTGTCCACAATCTCCCAGACCAAATGGTGGAGTCCAGCTCCGTCAGTCGATCCGATATACATCCCCGGACGTTTGCGGACCGCATCCAACCCTTCTAATACCTGAATGGCATCGTCATTGTAATTGTTAATATTGATTTCCTTTTTTGCCACAAGAACCTCCTAATGATTCATCTTTTCTATCTTACAAGTTTTTGGCAAATATTGCAAAGATTTTTTTGAAAATAATGCTGATGAGAGCGGATTTTACACGAAGAACAATCCAATATCCGAGTAGACATTTCCTGCTATAAATTCTATCCTTTTCTATTGTAAGAAAGCGAAATAATGGTATAATAAAATCATGATGAACACGATAATTGGATTAATACTAGCATATTTACTGGGCTCTATTCCGACTGGGCTTTGGATTGGGCAAATTTTCTTTAAAAAGAACCTGAGAGAATACGGCAGTGGCAATACCGGAACGACCAATACTTTCCGAATTTTGGGAAAGACAGCGGGGACGGCTACTTTTGCTATCGACTTTCTCAAAGGAACTGCAGCGACCCTGCTGCCTTTCTTTTTGCATATTGAGGGAGTTTCGCCGCTTGTCTTTGGCCTCTTGGCTGTGATTGGCCATACTTTTCCTATCTTTGCTGGCTTTAAGGGTGGTAAGGCAGTGGCAACCAGTGCAGGGGTTGTTCTGGGCTTCTCACCAGCCTTCTTTGTCTATCTGATTGTCATCTTTGCCAGCATCCTTTATCTGGGAAGTATGATTTCTCTGGCAAGTGTGCTCTCAGCAGTCATCGCTATCCTGTCAGCGCTGCTCTTTCCTCTAGTTGGCTTTATCCTGCCCGCCTATGACCTCTTCTTCACTCTGATTATCATTGCACTGGCTTTGATTATTATCCTCCGACACAAGGACAATATCCAACGTATCAAACAGAAAAAAGAAAACTTAATCCCTTGGGGCTTGAATATCACCCATCAAAATCCTGAGGCTAAGAAATAAAACGGAAGTGAACAACTTCCGTTTTATTGTGTCTTCTAACTAGTCTTCTTTGTGACTTTTCTTGATTCCTGCCAATCCAAAGAATCCTAAAACAATACCAACTAGGCTCAGGGCAACTGTTGATTCGCTGCCTGTCTGTGGCAGTTCTTTAGCCGCAGGATCCTTAGTGAAGGTCTTGGCAACATGAACTGCTACTTGCTTGGTTTGATTTGGCGTGTTGACCAGTGGAGCTGACTGTTTTGCAGGATCAGCTGCTTTAGCACCAGCTGGGTAGGAAGCTGCATTAGCCGGATCTGTTCCTTGCTTGATTTCCTCAATATCTGTGTAGCCATCGCCGTCTGTATCCTTAGTGGATGAAATAGAGATAGCGCGTGAGTTTGGATTGATAACCGCATAGGCTGTCAAATCAGCTTTTGCCAGATAGTCTGCAAAGGCCACATCCATAGATGGTCCTTCCTCACGAGGGCCACCCAGCATGGTATAACCGTCACCACCAGCAGCCAAGAAGTCATTGGTCGTCAGATAGTAGGTCTTATTTGGATCAAGAGGCTCGTAAACACCCGTTTCTTTGTTCTTAATCTCGATGTGGAGAACACGCTGATTAGCTGGCAGAGTGGTGTCGTAGTAAACTTTAGCTCCAGAGATTTGCAGGTAACCACCGCTTGGTTCCAGCAAGGGTTGTCCGTTCTCATCCAGCACAGGCTTGCCATCTTTTTCCTGAAGAATAGAGCCCAGAGATTTGGCAAACATATCTGCGATATTTTGACCAGTTACCTTGATTTGAGAAATAGTGTTCCCAAAAGGCAATACGGCGATAACATTTCCCTTGGTGATTGGCTTGTCTTTGGCAATAGTTTCACGCAGGCCGCCGCCATTAGTAACAGCCAAGTCTGTTTTATTGGCAAAGCCAGTTTGACCATAATCGTAGAGAGCATCGGCTACAACATTACCCAGATTGGTTTCCCGAACGCGGACATTTTCACGGTCACCATTAAGCTCTACAGGACTGTTTGCAACGATAACCTTTGCATTATCTGCGTCGTACCTAGCTTTAATCTTGCTGACCATATCTGCTACAACTGGGTCTGGAGTAACTTTTTTAGCTGTTTCAGCAGGGATTTGCTGAGGATTTCCCAGAAGTTGATCGGCCTTGAAAGTCACTTTACCGATATTGTGAAGGTAGCTACCGGTCTGGTTGTAGGTGACATTATCGCCATAAGTGGTAGACTCTACTGTGTGGGAGTGGCCGTCAATAACAGTTACGCGCTTACCTTTGAGCTTAGGATTTTTCGAAAGAGCTTC
The DNA here is from genome assembly GCF_019928825.1 of Streptococcus sanguinis. Classification (GTDB taxonomy): domain Bacteria; phylum Bacillota; class Bacilli; order Lactobacillales; family Streptococcaceae; genus Streptococcus; species Streptococcus sanguinis_L. The sequence continues at coordinate 142,561 of NZ_JAHZOP010000001.1, forward strand.
AGCCAAGGTTGAACCGCGCCACTCAGTCGGCGTGGTCGTGTCAACACCCAAGTGAGCTAAAACAACGTAGTTTTTGTAGTTCTTTCCTTCTGCCGCTGCGCGTGCTTCGATTTCGTCAATAACGCGATTAACTTCTGTGATTGGATCAGTGAAGGTCACACCTTGGATGTTTTTAGGGTGAGTTTTTGTAGCAGTTTCTGGTGTTGTTACACCGATTACCACAAACTCATCACCCTCAACCGCTGGATCCTTGTCCACAATGGTTGAGGCTTGGAAAACTCGAGCATTGTTGGCATAGGTGTTAGAACTGAGGAGTGGGAATTTAAGAATTTCCTTGTATTTTTTCGCCTCATCTAGACCAAAGTCAAACTCATGATTACCGACTGCCATAGCATCGTAGCCAATTTCATTGAGGATTTTCGCACGTTCTTCCCCTTTTGAGCTATTGGAAATTGGCAGCCCCTGGAAGGCATCACCCGCATCCACAACAAGCACTTTAGGATTTTTAGCGCGCTCTTCCTTGATAACAGTAGCTAGCTTGGCATCACCGATAACGCCTTTTTCCTCTACGATGCGACCATGCACATCATTGGTATGAAGAATCGTAGCCTCTGGCAGATTTTCTGACTGGGCTGGTGCTGCAGCTGCAGCGGCTTCTGTCGCAGCTGGACCAGCCGGAGCAGCTGCATTCTGACTATCTGCTGGCTTTTCATCTGCTGAAGCTGCTGGAGCAGTTGATTGCGCTGCAGATGCTTCCTCAGCAGCTGGCTGATTGGTCAACTCACTCGTTGCTGGCTCTGGACTAGCCTGAGCCTCTTCTGCAGAGACTTGATGAGCCAAAAAAGCAGGTGCCAAAAGCACTGTCGATAGAACAGGTAAGATGAAAAATTTCTTCTTCATATAACGAACACTCCTCTTTAGTATTTTGTTATATTATACATCTTTTTTGCTTAAAAAGGAACTAAACCACTATTATTTCAATAAACATTCGTTTTTTCAGAAAATTACTAGAAAATTTTCTGTGTTAAAAAAGACTCTGAAATTCATCAGAGTCTGAACTATATTATCCCTCAAAGACAACTTCCCCATCACAGATGGTAAACTTCACTTGGCCTTTAAGCTTTTCACCAACGAAAGGTGAATTGGCTGCCTTGGAGGCAAAATGGTCAGTCACAAGTCTATCTGCTTCTGGGTCAAATATTGTCAAATCAGCAGGACCATCCTGAGCGATGAAGCCAACATCAAAACCATACAATTGAGCCGGATTAAGAGTCATTTTTTCCAAAAGTTCCATCAAACTCAGATGACCAGCCTCAACAAGGTAGGTCAGACCTAGAGAAAGCGAAGTCTCAAGACCAGTCATACCAGAAGGCGCCTGCGTGATATCCGCTACATTTTTTTCGTCAGCATGATGTGGAGCATGGTCCGTCGCAATGACAGAAATGACACCAGACTTGAGCCCCTCAATAACCGCCAGACGGTCCGATTCTAATCGCAGAGGTGGATTCATCTTAGCATTGCTGCCCTTAGTCAATAGCAGAGCTTCTGTTTTAGAGAAGTGCTGAGGTGCTGCTTCAGCAGTAACGTGTGCGCCTAGCTTCTGAGCGAATTCGACCACCTTTACACTCTCAGCCTTGGACAAATGCTGGATATGTACATGAGCCTTTGCATCATAAGCAATCATGACATCGCGGGCAACCATGCTGTATTCTGCCACACCTGTCGCGCCACAGATATGAAAATGCTCTTTAGCGATATGCTCATTGAAACCAAGTATGCCGTTGAGATTAGGATCTTCCTCGTGCAAGCTGATAAAGGTGTCGTTTTTACGCGCTTCTACGAGCGCTTGACGGACAATGCCGGCATTGGTCAGCGGAATACCGTCATCAGAAAAACCTACTGCACCAGCTGCCAAGAGATCTTGGAAATCTGTCAGATGCTGACCATCAAAATTCTCTGTAATCGTCGCGACCGACTTGATATGGATATTTTCACGACTAGCCGACTCCAGGACTTCCTGCAGGGTTTCAACTGTAGAGATGGTCGGATTGGTATTTGCCATCATAACAACAGTCGTAAAGCCACCTGCTGCTGCTGCCAAGGCTCCCGTGTGAATGTCTTCCTTATGAGTCTGGCCCGGCTCCCGGAAATGCACATGTATATCCACCAAACCTGGAGCCACAACCAAACCACTGGCATCAATAACTTTTGCTCCTTCTGCCTGCAAATCTTGACCGATTTTAACGATTTTCTTCCCCTCAACCAAGAGGTCAGTAATTTGGTCAAAACCAGTCTTAGGATCCATAACTCGTCCGTTTTTGATTAATAGCATCGTCTCATCTCCTTATTCGTAAAAGTCCACCTGCGTGTCCAAGAGCTTATCCCCATCATAAACAAACTTTGCAGAAAAGAAAGGCTTGTCTTCTAAAAGCCATTCAACAAAAGTATGATCGCCTTCCCAAGTTGGTTTAGACAAAACCTGATCATAGGGCACCCATTCCAAAGTCCCTTCGTTGCAGTCAATCAGTTCCCCCTCAAACTCAGTCACCTTGAAGACATAGGTGTACCAGTCCAAGTCGGGAGTAAACTCTGGAAAAGTGATAACGCCTTTGAGAACAGGTTTAGCCTTTAGACCTGTTTCCTCTAAAATTTCGCGAGCTGCGCATTCCTGCGGGGTTTCTCCTCGCTCTAGCTTGCCACCAACACCAATCCACTTCCCAGCATGGACATCATTGGGCTTTTTGTTGCGGTGTAGCATGAGAAACTCCCGGCCATTATCGATATAACAAATCGTTGCTAACTGAACCATATTACCTCCTAAGATAACCAATTGATAGGTTCTAAGCCCTTAGCCACTAAGAAATCATTGGTACGAGAAAAAGGTTTGCTACCAAAGAAACCACGATAAGCAGACAGCGGACTTGGGTGAGCCGACTCGATTATCAAATGTTGAGGATTGCTTATCAAGGCTTTTTTCTTGCGGGCGTATGAACCCCAGAGGATAAAGACAACAGGATCAGACTTTTCATTGACTACCTTGATAATAGCATCTGTAAAAGGCTCCCAGATTAAGCCGGCATGCGCATTGGCCTGGCCAGCAGGCACTGTCAGACCAGCATTGAGCAAGAGAACACCCTGCTGAGCCCAGGAAGTCAAATCATGCGACTCTTTCACTCCGATATCATCAGCCAGTTCTTTGAGAATATTCTGCAAAGAAGGCGGAGCTGGAATGTCATCAGGTACCGAAAAACTCAAGCCTTGTGCCTGTCTCGGTCCGTGGTAGGGGTCCTGCCCCAAAATAACCACCTTAACATCTGCTAAATCTGTCGTCTGAATCGCATTAAACACCTTTTCCCGAGGTGGGTAAATGGTCCCCGAAGCATACACTTCGTCTAAAAAATGATTGATTTTTGCAAAATAACCTTCCGGCAGCTGCTCCTTAATCAAAGCGTGCCAAGCTGAATGCTGCATATATGTCTCCTCTCATTTCCTTCGATAAAATTCTCTTACCTAATCCACCTAAGCGCTCTTCTTAGTTCTGCTGTACCATTTTCCAGAAAACAACGACCATGAGCTAGGATGATTTTTTCTGGTTGCCAAGCCAGCATCTGCTCTAGACATTCTTTGGCTTCTTTTTGATGACCGATAAAGGTCATACGGTAGTCAATAGGCGTCTGGCCGTCCGGAGCTGCAACACGAACCAATTTATAAAACTTGCTGCGAAGCGAACTCGGAAAACGCTCTGTTTCAAAATTCTCAATCAAATCTGTCAAAATCAAGGTTTGACTGTCCTTATGAAAAAAGACAACTTCCTCAATATAAGCACTTCCCTTGAAAACCAACTGATCTATCTGACCTGCCCAAGCTTCAGGAGCCTCATCGGTCAGCCTTTCATTAAAAAAGACTGGGATTTTCTGCTTGGCCGCTCTCTCTTCAACTCCTGGGCTAGACCAAGCAATTGCCTCAGGATAACGCTTCTTCCAGTCAACTATATAGGCATAGTGAATCTTATTAGGTGAAATGAGATGTGCGACTGGTCCCAAAACGTCTAACTGGTCAAACAAGGCTTGATTTGGCTGGATTGGTGAATGACACCAGAGCTGACCATTTGCTAACTTGATAACAGTCATGCGAGTAGAAAAGGGCAACTTTGTCACTACCGCATCCATCTCAATCAAATCACCGTTGACAATCCAAATATTCTCAGCAATAGGCTTCAAGCTATAAAGCGGTTCATAGATAGGAACAGGTCTTTTCATTCTAAAGACTCCTTCTTTCTAGTCCAAAAACGACACTTTCCTAGGGATTGTGGGTACTGAGATAAGCCCACAGCAGACAGAATCAAAATCTGTGGCAAAAACTGAATCAGATAACGCGTCTTTCCTCCTTCGAAAATCTGCAGAAAAAGCAGGCCACCAAAAACAGCTAAGGTTAGAAAATTCAGTTCATCACTGGAGCGATATTTCCAAAGGCCAAAGACAAGTCCTGCCGCCATGACAATCCAAACCACCTGCTTGGACAGCGAGAAATAGACAAATTCTGACTTGTCAGTGTTCAGGAAGAAGTCACGGACAAACTGAGTTAAAGGATTATCTTTCGTATCTTGGTAAAAAGGCGATATATAAGGCGTCTTTTCATTTTCAACACTGCGGTAAAGCCAGCCCAAATCTCCTTCTGCTACAGTCAGAGACTGCTTGTGGAAGAGATGATGAGCTAAAGTCAAAGGATTATATTCACTTAAGCGCCGCTTGATTTCCTTGATAACATATTCCTTGGCAAACATGCCATTGTTATAGTCATACTGATTGTCGGGCTCAATATACTGCAAGAGCCCTTCTTTCATATCTTCCTGATTGTGGCCATTGAAGGTCAGACCTAGATTGATAAAGAGCAGAGGACCTTTTGCTAGTCCCTCTCCCTCCATAATCGGCACTTCCTTCTGATGCTTGGACCAGTAATGCAGCGGAGCATAGCTAATCGCAAAACTGCAAGCAAAAACGACTAGTGTCAGAAAGAACTTCTTCCAATTCTTTTTAAAAAAGAGGACTCCAAAGACGGCTATCAGCAGAATCATTACTGTCGGTCTAAAGAAGAAAGCCAGACTAGTCATTAGCCCAAGCAAAATACTGCGCCAAACCAGCTGTCGGCTTGATTCCTCTCCCTTCAGCAATCCCAAAACTAGGAAAATCTGCAGACTGATGAAAGGAAGGGGCGGAATATCGGTATACATTGAAAAGAAATAAGGAGAAAAGCCCAGTAAAAGCACATAAAGACTAAAGACAGCATCTGCAGCCTTTTGGGAAAAATACTTTTGGCAGCCCTTATAGAGAATCAAGGCCGTCACGTTAGTATAAAAAATATTCAAAGCCTGCATGACCCATAGACCGGATTCCCCAAATACATTAAAGAAAAAGCGCTCGTAGAGAAAGAGTGAGACATTGTTAGGGTTGCGGGTCAGATAGCTGGAAATGGAGCTTTCTTTCAGAGTTTTGAAAGCCCCTGTAAAGACAACTGCTGCATCCCGCCTAATCAAAAGTTCTGCTGAAAAGAGCATAATCAGCTGAAAAATAAAGGCAGCTAGCATAATAAGAAGTTTATGCTTCATCAGCCAATGATAAGCTTTTTCTAGCAAATGCCGATAGCGATAGGCCAGATAAGCCAAGCCAGCAAAGGCAATTATAGCTATACTATTCAGCTCTGCAACATGCCAGATGGCAATCAGAAACCAGTGAACAGCCGTAATCAGCATAACTTTCTGTAATATCGAAAAGGATAGATGATAAATCTTAGACATAGCTCTATTATACCAAATACCGAGACTTTAAGCCATTTTTAAAGGCAAGAACAAGGACGCTTTACTGAAAAATGACCTGAATAAAGGTCAGATCATTTTATTTCTATTCGGTCTAAGCCTGCCAATTTTCTTGGTCTTCCTTAAATCGTTTCAACAAAGCTAATCCTTCAGCATTGATATAACCTTCTTGCTCAGCTAAGTGAATCAACTCTGTATAGTTTGATAAAGTCACCAATTTTACATCCGCTTCATTGAAGTTCTTTTCTGCTTTTGGCAGCTCATAGGTAAAGATGGCTGCTGCTCCAATCACATCCGCACCTTCACGTTTGGCAGCAGCAATAGCATCTAAAACAGAACCGCCTGTCGAGATTAAGTCCTCAATAACAACCATCTTCTGCCCAGGTACTACGCGTCCTTCAATTTGATTGCCTGCTCCGTGATCTTTTGGTTTGCTGCGAATGTAGGCAAATGGCAGGTTCATCTTATCAGCGATAATGGCTCCATGAGGAATGCCTGCTGTCGCAGTTCCAGCAATGACTTCTACATCTGGAAATTCCGCCCGAATCTTTTCAACGAAACCATCTTCAATCAAGGTCCGAGTTTCTGGATAAGCCAAGGTCACACGGTTGTCCGTATATATAGGTGACTTGATGCCCGACGCCCATGTAAAAGGCTCTTCTGGCTTCAAATACACAGCTTTGATTTTCAATAAATCACGCGCAATCTCTTTTGCTAAAGTCATTTGTTGCTCCTTATAAATTTGAATGTTTATGATGCTGTCAATTACATATAACGATTTAATTCGAATTTCTTGTTTTGCTTAGCTATTCCACTGCTTTTTAATCTCGTGGTAAGCATCCCAAGGATTTTCAGCTTGGATAATCGGACGGCCGACTACAATATAATCACTGCCGATTTGATGGGCTTCCTGCGGAGTCATGACCCGTTTTTGGTCACCGATTTCTGATCCAGCTGGCCGAATACCCGGCGTCACACAGAGGAAATCATCCGCAGTTGTCGCCTTAATCAGTTCAACTTCTTGAGCTGAGCAAACTACGCCATCCAGACCGGCTTCTTTGGCCTTCCGAGCGTAGTTGACAACAGACTCCTGAACCGTAGTCTGGATATTTTGGCAATCACGCATATCTTCCTCGCTGGTCGAGGTCAGCTGGGTCACCGCAACTAACTTAGCCTTATCACCCAAGACCTTCTTGGCTTCGCTCATCATCTCCACACCGCCTGCTGCATGAACCGTCACCATGTCGATACCAAAAGTTCCTAAGACAGACATGGCTGAGCGCACCGTATTGGGTATATCGTGCAGTTTCAGATCCAAGAAAATGCTGTGTCCAAGACCTTTCAGATAATGAACGATTTCTGGACCAATGGCATAGAAGAATTCCATACCGATTTTGACATAGAGTTTTTCATCTTCCGGAAAATGCTCCAAGAAATCTTTGACATCATCAAAAGATGGAAAGTCGAGGGCGATAATAGGCCGTTCTTCACGCATGAGGGAAAAATCTCCTTTTAATTTTTAACTTTAAAGAACTCTGCTAGGCACTCCTATATTCAAATTGACCTTCACGCTAGGTTCAGAGACATAGAAAAACCTTGCACGAGAGCAAGGTTACACGAAAATGTGGCAGTATCTGCCATTCAAACGTATGTACCTTAGTAGCCTCTCTGGACTTCTTTAAAGGTTGTATTTAGTTCATTCTATAATTTCACAGCAGGATTGTCAAGTAAAAATGTAACTTTAAAGCAAATTCTCTTGAACATCTTTTCGTAAGCTTTCAAGACTTTCGATGCCATATTTATCCATAGCCTTAGACAGATCTTCAATGATGGTCGGGCAGGCATATGGATCCGTAAAATTGGCAGTTCCCACTCCAATAGCTGAAGCGCCCGCTATAAACATCTCCAGAGCAGCCTCCGCCGAATCAACTCCCCCCATACCAATGATGGGAAGTTTGCTTGCTTGCGCCACTTGACGGATCAGCTTGAGCGCTACAGGAAAGACAGCAGGGCCAGACATGCCACCAGTGCCATTGGCGATAATAGGCTTGCGCGTCTTCAAGTCAAATCGCATACCTACTAAGGTGTTAATCATGGTAAAACCAGCAGCACCAGCGTCTTCAACAGCCTTAGCTACCTGAGTGATGTCTGCTACGCTCGGAGTCAATTTGACATAGACTGGTACAGCAGAAGTCTCTACTGCTGCTTTGGTTGCTCCGTAAGCCAACTCTGGAACTTGACCAATCAAAAGGCCAGCATTTCCATGGTCAACATTAGGGCAGGAGATATTGAGCTCGATAGCCTTAACATTAGGAGCTTGGGAAATTTTCTCGGCCACTTTGGCATACTCTTGATTGGAAAAACCCGCTACATTGGCGATGATTGGAAGGTCAGGATAATGCTCTTCCAGCCAGGGCAGCTTTTCAGTCAATACAACTTCAACACCTGGATTTTGCAGGCCTATAGCATTAAGCATACCAGCTGGCGTTTCTGCCACACGCGGAGTGGGATTGCCAAAGCGGGGCTCCAAAGTCGTAGCCTTTATCATGATGGAGCCTAGCAAGTCTAGGTCATAGTACTTGGCATATTCTTGACCGAAACCAAAGCAGCCAGAAGCAGGAATAATAGGATTTTTTAGGTCCAAGCCTGGCAAGGAAATCCTTAAACGTTGGTCACTCATTCTTTCCCCTCCTAGACAACAATCGTGCCCGTCTCAAAGACCGGACCGTCTTCACAAACGCGCTTATTGACTGACTCGTCCTGACCTGCCACATGAACGACGCAGGCATAGCAGGCGCCCATACCACATGCCATACGAGATTCCATGGAAAGATAAGCATGCGGATGGTCCTGAAACTTTCTATCCACGTACTGTAGCATGGCTGGCGCTCCACAGGAATAAACAGCCGAATAGTCTTGGGACAACTCATCAACGACAGCTGATACATAGCCTTGACGACCATAAGAACCGTTATCCGTCGTGACAATGACATCAGCATATTTTTTCATTTCTTCTTCTAAAATGACAGCAGATTTGTCAGCAAATCCCAGTACAGCTGTCACTTGAGCTCCCTTGGCATGCAATTCTTTTGCAACCTCAAGCAGGGGAGGGACACCAATCCCACCACCGATAATCAAAGCGTGGTCACCTGCCCTTACAGGGCTCAAATCAAAGCCATTGCCCTGAGGCCCCATAACATCAAGAAACGAGCCGACTGGCAGTTGAGAAAAAATAGCCGTCCCGCCGCCTTCTATCCGATAGATGATACGACAAGTCAGATTATCTCGGTCAATCTCAGCAATTGAGATCGGCCGGCGCAAAAGCTTGCTGTCATCTGGTACCCGAATATGTAAAAACTGCCCAGCCTGCATCTGGCTGACCATTCGGCCCTTTAGAATCATAGAAAAAATATTAGGCGCAATCTCTACTTGATTCAGAAGCTCCATCTGCTCCAGCATGATCTTGCCAAATCTCTTTTTGCAACTGTCACTAACCATGACAACCTCACTTTCTACAATAAAAAACCTCGCCACAGCAAGGTTTCGCAAAAAACAAGGCAGCCAATTGCCTCTTATATCGTTTTCCCACCTTGCAGCCTCACTGGACTTGATTAAAGGTTAAATTGTAAACATTATATCGTTAGAGATGAGAAATGTCAAGGCATAAAATATCAGAATTTTCACATCTCCGACTTACCACAGCTTTACCAGTCCTTGTCAAATTCGCTACTTACATCTGCTAGACAAAAGCTTCCATCCTCCTGTCTTCTGAAAATCAAGGCTACTCTATCACTTTTTCGTTCAGTATCTGATTTACGTATATTAATATACTGTATGCTCAATGATAAGGGGTCAAAATCCGTATCATTCCCATGAATATTACTGTAAGAGGGTAATCCAAAACGTTCAACAACTTCTTGATAAGTCATACCACCTTTACCTCGCTGCCTATCGCCCAATATCAATGTATCGATATCTTCTGGCTTCCAGTTAAAGACAAAATCCTCTTTGGCAGCCACTGGATAGCGACTATCGTCCAAGAACAATGCCGATTTAGTTATCAAATAGTACTCCTTGCCATTGGAATCGGGATCAAAAAAACCTAGTCTTATCTCCTGAGGATGATCAGATAAGCTGTTTTTTTCTATGTCCATCACCCTTGTCTTATAAGTTAGTGTCAATCCATTTTCGGTAAAACTCACATTTGAACCCTTACCGTATTTCGTAATAACTTCTTCCAAAGTCGGATTATTCTTCCACCCCCCAATTTTTGCTATTTTGAGTTCTACAAAATTGTCTAATGTCCATTTAAAAGCAAACTTTTTTTCATCTTCTACCACAAGTTTATTTTTAAGTTCCTTCTGTTTCTTGTCCATTTCTAACTCAGGTTCATCTTGCTGAGTAGTAGAGCTTTCTTTACTAACTGACGAGACTGTCTTATCTTCTTTGTGTTTAGCATTGTCTTTGTTAGGAACCTTTAGTGATAAATAATAGAAGCCAAAGAATAAAGTAAATGATATGGTTAAACAAAGAAGAATAAAGGCCAAGTTAGTCCTTTTTTTCTTCTCTTGTATGGCCATCATGCTGAGTTCTTCTCTTTTTATCTTTTGTTGTCTATAAAGTTCCTTTTTTATATCTCTAAATGAATTGGAATCATGTTTTTTCTTGCTATTCTTTCTCAAGTTTGTCTCCTCTTTCTTATTTAGTTTACTGGCTTTGTTTAGAAACTAAACGCCATGTTTCATCTTCTTGGTTGTAGAATTCTAGAATAACAGTCTGTAATTTATTACGTTCTTTCCAACCCTTTGGATTATTATAAGTAATCCTTAACTTAAGTTGATTGTTTTCTCCTGAAATTATTTGATAAAAAGGCAAACCAACATTTGAAACAATCTCATCATAAGCCGTACCTTTGTCAGTACCTTCTCTAGCACCAATAACAAGACTATCTATATATTCTTGCGTCCATAAAAAATCTCGATCAGGTTTTTTATCAACTTTAATTGCATTACTTGAAAGATTAAAGAACTTTGAGGTGAGCTTATAGACACCATCAAATTCAGCAAATATTAAAGATATATTGCCTATATTACCGTTTTTATCTTTCCAGAAAAGACTAATATAGTTTCGGACTTCATGATTTGGTAATAAGTGGATCCATGAACCAGCTTCAACAGGTCTTCCAAATTCTTTTAAAACATCTTCCAAGACGACTCCGCCTTTATCTTTGTCCATGTGTAGAGAAACTGCCTTGTCAACCGTCCAAAGAAAGGGACCACTTTTTTCTGGAGAAACTGTAAGACTTTCAGCGAATTTTTTTACTTCAGTCTTCTTATCCTCTAATTTTTCTGATGGTGAAATAATCTGACTTGACTGGCTCACCGGTTGCTTAGATTTAGCTTTTTCCGGTATAGAAAGCATTAAAAAACTGCTCCAATGACGGAAAAGCCAATAATGGCTAATAAAACGAATGGTAAGAACTTAGACTTAGAAGTCTCTTTCTCTAACTCAAAAGCAATATCTTCAAAAGAATCCTCTTTTTTCTTCATAACTACTCCTTTTATAGTCTAAAAATCATCATATCACGAATAACTTGAAATTGCAAAATCTGCTTCATTACAATAAAATGAATAAAATCCTTCTATGAAAAACTTCAAAAATATCACTATATCCAATAGAATTTCGTTTACCATCTGTCCATTTTAATAAATTCAATCATAAAACCTTACTACCTTTCATTGATTTACCGGGAAAAAATCCCCAGTTTGTGATAAAATAGTCCTATGAGAATTCAACAGTTACACTATATCATCAAAATTGTCGAGACTGGCAGTATGAACGAAGCTGCCAAGCAGCTTTTCATTACTCAGCCTAGTTTGTCCAATGCTGTGCGGGACTTGGAAAATGAAATGGGTATCGAGATTTTCATTCGCAATCCCAAAGGAATTACCTTGACCAAGGACGGCATGGAGTTTCTTTCCTATGCACGGCAGGTAGTTGAGCAGACTCAGCTTCTAGAGGAGCGATACAAAAACCCTGTCGCCCACCGTGAGCTTTTTAGCGTGTCTGCCCAGCACTATGCCTTTGTGGTCAATGCTTTTGTTTCCCTGCTTAAAAAAAGCGATATGGAGAAATACGAGCTCTTCCTGCGTGAAACTAGGACTTGGGAGATCATTGACGACGTAAAAAACTTCCGCAGCGAAATTGGCGTCCTCTTTCTCAATAGCTACAACCGCGATGTCCTATCCAAGATGCTGGATGACAATCACTTGATTGCCACTCATCTCTTCACAGCGCAGCCCCATATCTTTGTCAGCAAGTCCAATCCGCTGGCCAAGAAAAAGCTGGTCCAATTATCCGACTTAGAAAACTTCCCCTACCTCAGCTATGACCAAGGGACTCACAACTCCTTCTACTTTTCTGAGGAAATTCTCTCTCAGGAACACCATAAAAAATCTATCGTGGTCAGCGACCGTGCGACCCTCTTTAACCTTTTGATCGGTCTGGATGGCTACACGATTGCAACCGGTATCCTCAACAGCAACCTCAACGGAGATAATATCGTGTCAATCCCACTGGACATTGATGATCCGATTGAACTGGTTTACATCCAGCACGAAAAAGCTAGCCTATCCAAAATGGGAGAACGCTTTATTGAGTATCTGATTGAGGAAGTACAATTTGATAAATAAACTGCAAAAAACACCTGAAAAAGCTATCTCAGGTGTTTTTTCTATTGTTTCAACTTCCCCAACACTTCTCCAATCTTGCCCTCAATCACTAAGTCTGCCTGGCTGTCTTGAGGGATGCTGGTCTTGTTGATGACAACCAGATGCTTACCTGCAAAGTACTGGATAAGGCTGGCTGCGGGATAGACGACTAAGGAAGTGCCGCCGATTATCAGCAGGTCTGCTTGCTGGATTGCTTGGGCAGCCTGCTGGAAAACTTCTATATCTAGAGGTTCTTCATAGAGAGTCACATCTGGCTTGACAATACCGCCACAGTCAAGGCAGCGAGGAATGGTACCGTGCAGAGCCAGAAAGCTGTCCAAATCATAGAATCGCTGACAATTCAGACAGTAATTTCTATCCGCACTGCCATGTAGCTTGAGAACCTTCTTTGAACCGGCCATTTCATGCAAACTATCGATATTTTGAGTCACTACAGCCTTGAGCTTGCCCGTCTTCTCCAAGTCTGCCAAGTAGACATGAGCAGCATTGGGCTTGGCATCCGGATAGAGCAGGTACTTCTTGTAAAAGTCAAAAAACTCCTGCGGATAGCGCTCAAACATAGTGTGAGAAACCAGCTGCTCCGCTGTAAAATGCCGTCCCAGCTTGACACTGTATATCCCATCTGAACTGCGGAAGTCCGGAATATTGGACTCCGTCGAAACACCCGCCCCACCGAAAAAGACGATATCCCGGCTTTGATCTATCAATTCTTGCAGCCTTGTAATTTTATCCATCCTGCTACTCCTTATAAGAGACTTTCTATGAGCTCATTCGCTCGGTCGAAGTAAAAAGGTTCCCTCTGGTAGACAATGCCTGTCTCCTGCGCCAAATCAACCAGAAGCTCCATAAAGTGCTGAGACGAAAAACCTGTCGTCCTGTGCAATTCTTCCTCATCGAAAGGCTTGATAAGATGTGCCAACGGATTGCGGACTGACTTTTCTAACTCTCTTAGCTGCTGTGCTGATTCTTTGACAGATTCAGGAAAATGCAACTGCAAAATCAGCTCCGTCAAACTAGAAGAATTGACCGTGCTTTCTGCATGAAAATTTTGCAGGTCAGGATTATCAGAATTTCGCATCTTTTCAAACTTCCAACGGTCGTAACTAGCCCCTCGCGAATTATGAATATAGCTCTCAATATCTGGTATTTGCATGCGAATCAGCCGCATAAAAATCCGATAAATAGCTGGACTAACAGCTCGGATAAAGTCAATCAGCTGCTCATTTCTCAACTTGGCTTCCAGATCATAAAGGTAATTGACCAGCTGCTCATCCGCTTCATCTTCATGGCAAAAAAGCTGAAAATCAGCTAGGTTAGACCCAGTGATTTCCAACTTTAGATTCATCATAGATTGGATGTTGAGCTCTCTTCGCTCCGCTAAAGCCTCAAGAAGAAGGACCAAGTCAGACTGGACACCGCTTCCTGCTCGCTCAGCTAGTTTATGGGCATAAGCATAGTCATAGCGGGAAATAGCAAAGAGAATGGCTTCTTTGACATCTACTTTCATGCTTCTGCAATCAAGGTTTCCAAACCAACCTTCATCATATCGGTGAAGGTATTTTGGCGTTCTTCTGCTGTCGTATCCTCTTCAGGATTGACCAAGCTGTCAGAAATGGTCATGATAGCAAGAGCGTCCACATGGTGCTGAGCTGCCAAGTAGTAAAGAGCAGCTGCTTCCATTTCCACAGCCTTAACGCCCCATTTACCAAGCTCGATGTTCTTTTCAAAGTAGTTTGAATAAAAGACATCAGACGACAAGACGTTTCCAACGTGCGTAGTCATACCAAGTTCTTTGGCGATATGGTAAGCCTTATCTAACAAATCAAAGCTAGCGATTTGTGGAAAATCATACTGTGGCCAGTCGTTGCGGATAATGTTGGAGTTGGTTGCAGCCGCCTGCGCCAAAACCAATTCACGGACATGAACATCCGCATTCAGTGATCCAGCAGTTCCCACACGTATCAGCTTTTTCACACCGTAGTCAACAATCAGCTCACGCGCATAGATTGAGATTGATGGCATTCCCATCCCTGTCCCCATAACAGAAACACGCTCGCCTTTATAAGTACCAGTGTAGCCGAACATATTGCGGACTTCATTGAAGCAAACAGCGCCTTCTAAAAAATTCTCCGCAATAAATTTCGCCCGAAGCGGATCCCCTGGAAGAAGAATTTTATCAGCAATTTCACCTGGCTTAGCAGAAATATGAATAGACATAGTTAAGATACCAAACCCGTCAAAAGCAAAGGGAAAATAGGAGATGGCCGCAGTGAGCGATGCTCGCAAGACCAACTATCTTTTTCCCACCGCTTTTAGGGTGGGTTCAATTCCTTTCTTTCTTATTTTTAATATTTCATAGAAAGACTAGCCCGAGTTCAATTCAAACTCAGACGCCCTTCCTTTCTGTATTTATTTGAAAGATAGTTTTTCGCTCGTGTTCAAATCTGAACACACTCTACCTTTCTTTAGTTTAATGATTTTATCAGCTAGATAGAAAGGCTGGCTCGGGTTTAATTACCAACCCAGACACTCCGCCTTTCAGTATTTTTTTACAATTCAGCAAGTGTTTCTTTAAGCAGTCGTTTGAAATCACCCTTGACACGTTCTGTTACTTCAACCACTTCCTCATGATTAAGCTCTTCTTGGAACCCAGCAGCAAAGTTTGTAATGCATGAAATTCCAAGGACTTTCAATCCAGAATGTGCTGCTACAATCACTTCAGGAACAGTAGACATGCCGACTGCATCCGCCCCAAGCGTCTTATAAGCGCGGATTTC
This sequence comes from Streptococcus sanguinis, assembly GCF_019928825.1. Lineage (GTDB taxonomy): Bacteria > Bacillota > Bacilli > Lactobacillales > Streptococcaceae > Streptococcus > Streptococcus sanguinis_L. Next base: position 157,881 of record NZ_JAHZOP010000001.1, read on the forward strand.
TGCTGGTGTTTCATAAGTCGGTCCAGTTACACCGATATAGACACCCTCATCCAGCTTGATACCAAGCTTATCCGCAACTTTGTGAGCGACGGTACGGTATTCTGGAGTGTAAGATTTAGACATATCAGGGAAACGTGGACCAAATTCATCCAAGTTTTCACCAATCAAAGGATTTTGACCAGTCATATTGATGTGGTCAGTGATGGCCATCAGTGTACCAGGGCCATAGCCAATACCGCCAGCAGCATTGGTCACAATGACACCTGTCGCACCAAGAGCCTTCATCACACGCACTGGGAAGGTAACGATGTCTAAAGGATTTCCTTCATAGAAGTGGAAACGGCCTTGCAGCGCCAAGACTTTCCGTCCTGCCAAGTCTCCATAGACTAATTTACCAGCGTGCCCAACAACGGTTGAGCGGCCCCAGTTTGGAATATCCGCATAGTCAAGACTAAGGGCATTTTCGATTTCAGAAGCCAATTCTCCCAAACCAGATCCCAAAATCAGACCAAATTCAGGTTCTGTCATACCTTTTTCTTTCAAGAAGGCTGCTGTTGCTTTGATTTTTTCTGATAAGCTTGTCATAAAATATTTTCCTCACTCTCTTATAATGCTTATACCAATTTGTCCAAGAAGCTTTCTCCAATCATCGCCTTGTCCACTCCGAAGTTTTCAGCAATGGTAGCTGATATGTCCGCAAAGTGTCCAACAGGAATATGACCTTGACCGTTCAGCGATTTTCCGAAGACTAAGAGCGGAATGTACTCACGAGTGTGGTCAGTTCCGGCATAGGTCGGATCATTACCATGGTCAGCAGTAATCATAAGTAGATCATCTTCACGCATGTTTTCAATGATTTCTGGGATACGCGCATCAAACTCTTCCAGGCAGTCACGATAGCCATGTGGATCACGGCGGTGACCATAAAGAGCATCAAAGTCTACTAGGTTAGTGAATGAGAAACCTTCTTTGAAGTTGTCGTCTTTCAGGGCTTTGACCAAAGTATCTACACCATGATTGTTAGACTTATTGTGTCCCATATCATGGTTGATTCCAGCGCCATTGAAGATGTCGTTAATCTTACCAACAGAATAGGTAGCAATTCCAGCTTCATTGAGCTTGTCAAGTACAGTTGGCTCAAACGGAGAAACGGCATAGTCGTGACGGTTGGCTGTACGAGTGAAGTTGCCTGGCTCACCTACATAAGGACGAGCGATAATACGTCCTAGAAGCGCAGGGCGTTCCAAGGTAATAGAGCGGGCGAATTCACATATACGATAGAGCTCTTCCAAAGGAATCACTTCTTCGTGTGCTGCAATTTGCAATACTGGATCAGCAGAGGTATAGATAATCAGCTCGCCTGTTTCCATCTGACGAGGACCAAAGTCATCAATAACTGCTGTACCAGAGTATGGCTTGTTAGCCTCACGAATGACCTTGCGACCAGAAAACTCTTCAATCTGAGTCAGGATTTCTTCTGGGAAGCCATTCCAGAAAGTATCAAAAGGCTCAGTAATATTGAGACCCATGATTTCCCAGTGGCCTGTCATCGTGTCTTTTCCAAGCGATACTTCTTCCAGCTTGGTATAGTAACCGCTAGGATTTTCTTCTTGAGGAACTGTCTTTAAAGGAGCAGGACGCTCGATATTTCCCAGACCAATCTTAGCCATATTCGGAACATTCAGTCCTACCGTTTTGGAAATATGTCCCAGAGTATCTGAAGCACCATCTGGTACCCCTGCATTGACAAAATTATTAGCATCCGGAGCAGCACCGATACCAACTGAGTCCATGACTACCAAGTGAATACGATTAAATTTTGGCATAAAACACCTCTTTCTATTTATTGGCCTCTAAAACTTGAAGACCTGATTTTCCAGCAACAATGACCTTATCTACCATTTGATTAAACAGTCCATGCTCCACTACGCCCACTACATGATCTAGTTCTTGCGCAAACTCAACTGGATCTTCAATCACTCCAAGGTCTAGGTCGATAATGAAATTCTGCATGTCCGTAACAAATCGCTGACCATCCTTCTGACGAAAGGCAGGCTTATAGCCTGCACGCTCAAAGCGACGAAAGAGCTGCTCAGCACCGTACTGAACAACTTCTACTGGCAGCTTGAAGGCACCTAGCTTCTCTACCATCTTGCTCTCATCGACCACCCAGATATAGTGCTTAGTAGGAACCGCCACGACTTTCTCCATGAGAAGTGCGCCGCCACCGCCCTTGATACCGTTAAAAGCTGAATCAACCTCATCAGTACCATCAACAGTGACATCCACCTGATCCACATCGTCGATAGACTTGAGCGGAATGCCTAGCCCTTCAGCCTGTTTGCTAGTGACACTGGAAGTCGTAACAGCTGTAATCTGCAATCCTTCTTCCTTGATACGCCGACCAATCTCTTCGACAAAATAATAAGCGGTCGAACCCGTTCCAAGTCCAACTACCATACCATCTGTCACGAACTCAGCAGCCTTAATACCTGCCATCTTCTTTAGATTCTCCATAGCACCTCCTCAAATCACACTACTTTCATTATATCATGATTCTCCCTGTTATGAAAGTGTTTTCTTTACCATACCTAAATTTCATTCCTTCCGCTTGATAATCGAAAGCCTTGCTCCTCCTTGATTTTTACGTTACAATTAGGGTAATTGATTTTAAAACACAAGGAAAAATACAGTATGATTACCAGAGAATTTGATACAATTGCTGCGATTTCTACTCCTCTCGGCGAAGGGGCTATCGGCATTGTCAGACTAAGCGGGACTGACAGCTTTGCTATTGCCCAAAAAATCTTTAAAGGGAAGAATCTAAGCAAAGTGGATAGCCACACGCTCAACTACGGCCATATCGTTGACCCTCAAAATAAGGAAATTCTGGATGAGGTTATGCTTGGTGCTATGCGCTCTCCCAAGACCTTCACGCGCGAGGATATCATCGAGATTAACACTCACGGTGGAATTGCGGTTACTAATGAAATTTTGCAGCTGGCTATCCGCGAGGGCGCTAGAATGGCTGAGCCTGGTGAGTTTACCAAGCGGGCCTTTCTCAATGGGCGCGTTGATTTGACTCAGGCTGAGGCTGTCATGGACATCATCCGCGCCAAGACCGATAAAGCTATGAACAACGCTGTCAAGCAGCTGGATGGCTCCCTCTCCAACCTTATCAACAATACTCGTCAGGAAATCCTCAACACACTGGCTCAGGTCGAGGTCAATATTGACTATCCCGAGTACGACGATGTGGAAGAAATGACAACCCAGCTTATGCGAGAAAAAACAGCTGAGTTCGAGGCTCTGTTGAGCAATCTTCTCGATACTGCACGACGAGGTAAGATTTTACGCGAAGGCATTTCCACTGCTATCATCGGCCGGCCTAATGTTGGCAAGTCCAGCCTGCTCAACAATCTCCTGCGCGAGGACAAGGCCATTGTGACTGATATCGAGGGTACGACCCGTGATGTGATCGAGGAGTATGTCAATATCAAGGGTGTGCCGCTCAAGCTCATCGATACCGCAGGGATTCGAGAAACCGATGACCTTGTAGAACAGATTGGAGTTGAGCGCTCTAAAAAAGCCCTGCAGGAAGCCGACTTGGTCCTCTTAGTTCTCAATGCCAGCGAGCCTCTGACAGACCAAGACAGACAATTGCTCGAAATCAGTCAAGATAGTAATCGTATCGTCCTGCTTAACAAGACTGACCTTGAGGAAAAGATTGAGCTGGATCAGCTGCCAACTGATGTCATCAAGATTTCTGTCCTCCACAATCAAAATATCAATAAAATTGAAGAACGCATCAATCAGCTCTTCTTTGAAAATGCTGGTATCGTCGAGCAAGACGCCACCTACCTATCCAACGCCCGCCATATCTCCTTAATTGAAAAAGCCCTAGAAAGCCTGCAAGCCGTCAACCAAGGCTTGGAAATGGGTATGCCGGTAGATCTTCTCCAAGTCGATATGACTCGCACTTGGGAAATCCTCGGCGAAATCACTGGTGACGCCGCACCAGACGAACTCATCACCCAACTCTTCAGCCAATTCTGCTTGGGGAAATAGAGAACAAAAGGACTGATTTACTCAGCCCTTTTTATGATAAAACATTACAGATTCCCCTCTATCCTAAACTATAATAAAAACAGAACAACGCTATCTGGTCTATAGTAAGCTGTTGTACAGTTACTTAAATCTTGAGAGTACAAAAACCAGCCCCACAGTCAAGGGAACGTTATTAGGTTGTACAGTTACTTAAATCTTGAGAGTACAAAAACAGCAGAGACAAGAGGGCAAAATAACTCTCAGTTGTACAGTTACTTAAATCTTGAGAGTACAAAAACACATACCAACACAAACGCAAACCGTCAAAAGTTGTACAGTTACTTAAATCTTGAGAGTACAAAAACTTTGCGCAACTGTTTCAGGTGTGTTTGTTTGTTGTACAGTTACTTAAATCTTGAGAGTACAAAAACCTTCCAGCCTATGACTGGCTTACATTTGGAGTTGTACAGTTACTTAAATCTTGAGAGTACAAAAACGTATCGGCGGTTTCCGTCTTGGAATGGAAGGTTGTACAGTTACTTAAATCTTGAGAGTACAAAAACGTGCTAATGCGGAAAATCCTGATGATAGAGTTGTACAGTTACTTAAATCTTGAGAGTACAAAAACAGGCATGTTCCAACTCGCTCCACGTTTTTTGTTGTACAGTTACTTAAATCTTGAGAGTACAAAAACCTGCAGCTCCCTCAGCCATAGAAATGTACCGTTGTACAGTTACTTAAATCTTGAGAGTACAAAAACTGAAAAGGGCAAGAGAATTGCATATTCGAAGTTGTACAGTTACTTAAATCTTGAGAGTACAAAAACAAGGAACTAGTCCTAGCCGACATCCCAATCGTTGTACAGTTACTTAAATCTTGAGAGTACAAAAACGATTAATATTATCAACCTTTGGTTTAATTTGTTGTACAGTTACTTAAATCTTGAGAGTACAAAAACAAGAAGCTGAGTTTAAAGCAATGCTTATTGGTTGTACAGTTACTTAAATCTTGAGAGTACAAAAACCTTCAGAAAGATGTTTAACCTTATCCTTATGTTGTACAGTTACTTAAATCTTGAGAGTACAAAAACCAGAATCACGGACATAGTTTGAAGGAATTTGTTGTACAGTTACTTAAATCTTGAGAGTACAAAAACTTCAAATAAATTATAACTTACAACGGCAATGTTGTACAGTTACTTAAATCTTGAGAGTACAAAAACTGTATCTTTTCTTATTTTCCATTAAACATCGTTGTACAGTTACTTAAATCTTGAGAGTACAAAAACAAGGGAGATTTCTCAAATGATCCATCTCAAGTTGTACAGTTACTTAAATCTTGAGAGTACAAAAACCAAATCCATGGACTTTAATTTCCGGATTAGGTTGTACAGTTACTTAAATCTTGAGAGTACAAAAACGATTAACACGGCATAGGCTAGCATTTTTGCGTTGTACAGTTACTTAAATCTTGAGAGTACAAAAACACCTTGATTGAGGTAGGTTCGAATATCCATGTTGTACAGTTACTTAAATCTTGAGAGTACAAAAACTCTTCTTCGTTGATCTTTAAATGTTTAAAGGTTGTACAGTTACTTAAATCTTGAGAGTACAAAAACAGAAACGGAGTACAGTAAGGTCTGGCATCGGTTGTACAGTTACTTAAATCTTGAGAGTACAAAAACCGCACTTGCCATCATTTTATCTAGAGTCCAGTTGTACAGTTACTTAAATCTTGAGAGTACAAAAACTGTAATATGTTATACTTAACTTGTAAGTAAGTTGTACAGTTACTTAAATCTTGAGAGTACAAAAACTAAACAAAACAAGTAAACTTGGTGTATAATGTTGTACAGTTACTTAAATCTTGAGAGTACAAAAACATGGTTAAAGGCAGATCCACAAGCGGACTTGTTGTACAGTTACTTAAATCTTGAGAGTACAAAAACTAAAATTGTAATCGGTGGATAATTCTAAGGGTTGTACAGTTACTTAAATCTTGAGAGTACAAAAACAAGGTACATAGTCTGCTATATCTTCCCAACGTTGTACAGTTACTTAAATCTTGAGAGTACAAAAACAACGATTCTTATCGTTCGTGCGGGAATTACGTTGTACAGTTACTTAAATCTTGAGAGTACAAAAACATGAAAGGAAATGGACATATATTGAAAATTGTTGTACAGTTACTTAAATCTTGAGAGTACAAAAACGTACCTTGATCGAGATTTTGGCTCGTTTAAGTTGTACAGTTACTTAAATCTTGAGAGTACAAAAACATATCACACGCTTTTGGCTCTGCGATAAACGTTGTACAGTTACTTAAATCTTGAGAGTACAAAAACGAATTTGACCGAGAATATTTGAAAATGTATGTTGTACAGTTACTTAAATCTTGAGAGTACAAAAACACATTGCGGAAAAAGTGTCTCGCCTGAAAGGTTGTACAGTTACTTAAATCTTGAGAGTACAAAAACTGACAACAATGCCCCTAAAAATGAACCGCTGTTGTACAGTTACTTAAATCTTGAGAGTACAAAAACCATTTTCTTAGTCTTATAAGAGGCCTTTCTGTTGTACAGTTACTTAAATCTTGAGAGTACAAAAACATTAGAACTTGAATTTAGTTTAGAAGAAAAGTTGTACAGTTACTTAAATCTTGAGAGTACAAAAACGTAAGTTGCGTTCTGATGTGCCCGAGGATTGTTGTACAGTTACTTAAATCTTGAGAGTACAAAAACTATCAGACAGAATACTCAACGCTTCCCTAGGTTGTACAGTTACTTAAATCTTGAGAGTACAAAAACACGCACCAAAAGCTGTAAAACCTCTAGCACGTTGTACAGTTACTTAAATCTTGAGAGTACAAAAACGGAAATTAAAAAGCTATGCTTTTCGACTCTGTTGTACAGTTACTTAAATCTTGAGAGTACAAAAACTGGTTCCTCCTTGTCAAAACATGCTGGCGCGTTGTACAGTTACTTAAATCTTGAGAGTACAAAAACCCGCTGCCGTAGCGACAACCTCGACCAAGAGTTGTACAGTTACTTAAATCTTGAGAGTACAAAAACGGATGGATTGTTAGGCTCTTTCCCGTTCTTGTTGTACAGTTACTTAAATCTTGAGAGTACAAAAACCCAGCGTAAATATAAATTTTGTAAAATTTGTTGTACAGTTACTTAAATCTTGAGAGTACAAAAACCTCAAATGGAAAAATTGTGATTTTTATACTCATATATTGATTATAATGCCTATTGCGATTCCTGTCAATTATAGGTATTCAAAAACTTAATTAATAGCGGATTAGACATCGTAGAACAAATTCTTGGCTTTTTATCGTATTGGTACAAATGATTTATAATTTTCAAAGTAACTATATCTGGAATAGATAAACTAATATGAGCAATATCCTTACTAAAAAGATATGATGAAACTTTTTGTAACGACTCTAAAAAAACCTTTTCATCCGGTACCTCATTAGCAGGATATTGACCAAAAAATCTTTCATACATAAATGAAAATTCGTAAAAGTGTTCTACTAAATCCGCAACAATATTAACATTCATTATGTTTTCTTTATTTATATAAATATATCCCTCGCTTGATAGAAAGTTAATAACGTGAAAATTTTGTAAATCCATAGTCATCTCATTCATCTTTTTACAACAATTTATAAACTCACTATAGTTTAAATAACTATCCATGTTATGAGTGATAAGAATTATCTTACTACTGCTTTGACACGCAACTTCTGATATCATGTCTAAAAAGAAGAAAAATTTTGTTTCATTCTCTAAAAATTCAAAGGAGATGTTTTTATCACCTAGACCGAAATAAGGTAGAAAATTTTTAATAATTAGTTGCTCTGGGTTGAAATACTGGCTTTCAGTGTGATATTCAACTTCTCCAATGTGAAGATTAAGTCTTTGATTCACACTACTTGAAATGAGATCCAATTTGTCATTAATCACATCAATTAGTCCCATTATTTCAAAATCATTTAGCTTACTTTTTAAATAATCAAAGGAAACTGTACCTTTCTTATAAGCCATTTGTTCGATTAAATCTTGTATATCTGAAATTGAGATAATCTTATAATCTGTTCTTTTCAAAACACTTTCGTCAGAAAAAATTACTGGCTCATTTTGCTCAAAAAGACTTAGGTCTTCCATACTATATTTTTTTCCATCAAAATACCAGATTAGTATTTGCCAAATATAATATTTTAACTGTTTATTTTCTCCTATTATTTGAGTAAACTTTCCAAAGTTTATTGATAAATCTTCTCGATAAGGATGTGTGAATTTCCATTTCATATAACCACCATTTTTTTATCACTAACTACTTCTTCTTGTTTAGTTTTGCCACCAATGATTAGAACCATTTCAGAAAACTGTTTTTCTGTTACAGCTAGTAAACGAACATTACCGCTAGGTAGATTACTTTGTTTTAGTTTTTTGTAAAATTTACTAGCAAAACTACGATTAGGACAAGTTCGATAATATACGGAAAACTGTAGCATTTCAAAACCATTTGCAATCAATTCTTTACGGAAATTACGGTAGCTTCGCTTTTCCTGATTAGTTTCCATAGGAAGGTCAAAAAAACAAATCAATCTCATTGCTTCATACCTCATTTTATTTACTCGATTCCAAACTTGAGACAATCGGACAATAAAACTTTGTTGTATCTTTGTCCGCAATACATTTAATAAATCCTTTTACATATTTATCCATAGCTCCAGTTACAGTGCAATTTTCCTTACCATAACGAATCTTTGCATTTAATAAATCCGTTAAAGCTAATCGGAATTCATATTTTAAATAGTCTTCTTCCCTTAAATGTTGATAAACCCATACATCAATAATCTGCCTAAAAGGTTCCATCAGATCATCTACCAGATTAAATTGATTGTATTCATTTTTGTGAAAGATTCCAATCAAGGGATTTAAGCCATAACCAGCCACAATCCTTGCCATTTGAGCTCTCATAATTGCATAACCATAATTTAAACCTGCATTAATAACATCAGCTTCCTGCTGGGTTACGCGAACAAATTTTTTACCAAATAATTCATTAAAATAAACTTTAGCTGCATGTCCTTCTCGATTAGTTTTATCACCTAGTTCAATATGATCTTTATAGTCAGCCAACAATTGAATACAAGCTAAATCTTTCTCAAACATGGCTAACACATCCTGCTGATTATTAATCTTGAAATAAGTAATAATTTGCCAGAGTTTGTCTTTTTGCTCCTGCGTCCAAAGCAATTGTTCTTGTAATCTCTTATAAGCTCTGAAATGCCCATTTTGAGAATGATAGATACCGGTTGGCAGATGCTCATTGTCACAAACGACCAAAGCAATATTGTATTTACTTAGAGCACTCAGTAAACGAAGTGTAACAACTGTGTCTCCACCCTCTGCTACTATGATAGAAATATCACTCAAAGGAATGGTATATTCTTCTCCCATCTTTTTAATTAAGAGATTATCTAGTTTTAATCTCATTTTTTCACTTTGACATACATGTACAATTCTCCAAGTCATCAATTTCCCCTTTAAAATACGAAAACACCCCGCCAATAGACAGGGTGTTGATTTCGGCATGAAGCCTTATCTTTGTAGCTTCTGCAAGATTTAAGTAACTGTGTAAGGCGTCCCTTACAATCATCATTATAATATATTGCAGAGCTAATTGCAACTCTTTTTAAAGATTATTTTAAAATTCGAGTTTTGGAGCATCACCCTCTTTTTTGATGAAACGTTTATTCCCTAAAACATCTGTTTGAACTTTGTAGATGGAGAGGTCCGCTTTTCCCAATCCTTTTAAACAGCGACCATTAGATGTTGTAACAAATACTTTAATTTTCTCCTTACCTTCAAAGTTTCCTTTATCATAGGGTTTCAATTCAACATAGTGTTTTTGGTTTGGCATAGTTCTAGATAAAAACCTAAACATTTGTTGTTCCTTAGTCTTTGTATCCTTAATTAAAAGTAAATCATTTTTATATAAGGTAAATTTGAATTCTGATTGTTCGCTTACTCCTTCTTTTTCTTTGATTTCGTAATATTTATCTAGAGTTATAGAATAGTTCCCAGTTCCCTTTTCAAACTGTAAATCAGCATATTTCAAGCCTAATAATTCATATTTTTCAGTCTCTGGATTAAAATAGACATCTGTACGCCATGGAGATAAAGATTGTAATATAACCTGATTCTCACTATTAGCTGGGGTAATATCTATATGATTCCCTAATTTGTTATCATAGTATTTCAGACTCTTAATTTCTGGACCTTTTCCTTTTTTACTATATTTTCGAATAGGACCATTTTCCTGTCTATATTTCTCGAAGGGATTACAAGCAACTTCTTTTCCATTTTCATTTTGTTCCTTATCAGGATATGTTTTTAAAATCTCCTCAATGACCTTTTCAAAAGTTAGCGGATCCTTACAGTACATCAGAAATTTACTTTTATCCTTTTTATAAAGCTTTATGAAAGCATCATAACCCGTTTGAGAATATATATCCTTAATCTTACCTAATACATAAGTTTCTTCCGACTTATCTTTACCTAATTTCGCTTTTCTAGTTGCATAAATCGTTGCATCAGAAATCTTACGATTATACTTTGAATCCACTTGATAGGAAAATAAAATACTATCTTCGAATTTTTTACTGCCTAGCATATCAACAAAATGATCATAAGGGGCTCTAAATACTAATTCTTTGTACTCATCGTCAGTCAATGTAATAATCTCTCCTGTTTCAGAATCCACAAATTGGTTATCCTTGTAAGAAATCAGAGGATTATTCCACTTTTTCCAAAGTCTTAATTGACTGGAGGCCGCGATAATTAATGCATCGACTGCATGATGGTGATAAGTTTCACGCGATTTGTCAATCCGCCACTTTCTTCTAAGTTGAGAAGTAAATTGTCCGCGCACCACTGAAATCTTGGTATCAAAATCATTTAATTTATAAAAATCCTGAAGAGCATTTAGAACTACTCGAGAAGAATAGCGAGTATCAACTAGATTGCGCTCAATAAATTTTTGTTTGACTTCAATTTTGTTAATGTCTTCCTCATTCAGCAAGTAATCTTTCTTTTTATTACTGAGTGCCTTAGAGACTTTGACATAAGATTTAAATTTTCTATATGACCAAGAATCATCCATACCATCCAGTGCTTGAAATGGTGTACGCTGTCCTTTCTCTTGATTGGCTGTTGCTAAAACTAGTACCTTATTTGCTAAACTATCATCAAATGAAAGAGAAAGAGGCAAAATATGATCAATCTCATATCTATACTGATTTTCAATCAAATCTGCTATTGTTATATTCTTCCCAGTATAAAGACATTTTTCTCCCTGCTGATGCCAAAGACGAATTTTCGTAGCCAATTCTTTATGCCCGTGAAAAATACTATCTGGTAGTTCCTTTTTTCCATTATATTGATGAGCAGCTTTTTCCATTGCAGCATTTTTCTCATCTTCATTGGCTTTTTGACGCTTCACATAATCTTTCTTTGCATCCTCTTCATTATTTTCGCGCGCCATTTCAATAACGATATTATCAAAGATGCCATATTTCTTTGTAGCAAGATTTATGATTTTAATTGCTTGTCTGACTGACTTAGCAACTACTGGATTGTAAATTTCTTCGGTCAATTCCTTCTCATCAATATACTTGGTTCGTTCAGATCTTGCCTTTGTTTTTTGTTTGCCCAATCGTGTAAGGATTGTCATTTGCTCTTCAGATGTTTCATAAAGCTCTGGAATCAACTCCATCATCAATTTGATTGAAAAATTATGCCAGCCTTTTCCAAACAAAGAACTATTAGACTTTCTAAATGAGACTAATTCAGCAATCTGATTTTGTTCAAATTCTCCTTTAGTAAATGATACTTTAATCGCTTCTTCGATTCCTTCACGTTCCGTATTGAGTGTGAGAATATGAGCCAGCTTATCTAAAACTTCTCTAGATAGTTGCTCAACGTCAACCGTTTCCAATGTTTGCATTTTTCGATAAATATCAAAAGTATGCATTTCTGGTTTTTCACTTTTATCAATCCGATAGCCCTTAATATCGTCCACTGACGCGTCAATCAATTTTGCTATATACTTCAATAAAGTAGCGGCACCTAAAGTTTTAGCCCCTTTTGCATACTCAATAATCTGTCTCTTCTGCTCCTCACTGAGCTTCTTAGTTTCTGTTGGAACAGTCAGATTGTTCAAATCATTGAGTAAATTAAATTCCTGTGCCGTGTAAGAAGCTTTAGCAGCTCTGTATTCCTCTGGATAAAAGGTACATTTCCCAATCAAAATACCAAAAATATTATCCAAAGTTGTTCCATCTGTTCTGAAGCGTCCATAATCCGTACGAGACTTTTCATTCCCTGGTCCATGGTAATACTTACGTTTTCCAGTTAAAATCCTTAAATAAGCCTGAATAAATTCATCAGTGATATCTTGATTATAGTCTTGCTGCTTTGTCAAGATTCGCTCTGCTTCTTTTTTATAAGCCGAGGTCGAAAACACGTTAAGCAGACGGTGTTTTTCTCCATTTTCTTCAATGGTAAAATCACCTCGAACCTGTCCGTATTTCTCAAAACGTTCCAGCTGAATCTGTCCTGGTGTTTTATCTGCGAGCAGCTTTCTATTTTCTTCAACAGCCTTGCCATATTCTGAGGAAGAAGACTCACCGTCTTCATTAGCGTCGTCAAGATAACTAATCCCTCTCCTTTTGACAATATTTTTCAACGCAATGAATAATTCTTCATTAGTTAATTTCTCAATTAGTCCCTTAACTCGTAATTCATAAGGATTTAAATTGATAGATACTTTTGAAAAATCTGTTACAAGCTCAGCATCCCTAAATAAATCAGCTAGACGAACTTTTCGATGTTTCTTTCTGCGTCCTAATCTCCGACCTTGGCGAAATCCTCGTCTCTCAACATTGCTGTCAGCAGTAGCCGCTGGGAAAATTCGTGAACTGGCATGAATAATTTCACCAGATTCTTTGTCTATAATTCCCACACCCACAGAAGCTACACCGATATCTAGCCCTAAAATTTTTCCATTCATAACTCCACCTCATTACACATTATATTAATATCATTGTAAACTTAAAAACTCAAAAATTCAATAGATAATGAGTATTTTTGTCACTTTTTACTAAAAAAACGCTACAGCTTTTGCTGTAGCGCTCATTTTTCATTCTTCAATATCTCCATATCTGCAGCTATGAAGAATGATATTACTCTCGTAACTTGGGAATGGCGACAAACCATCTGTTTTGAGTTTTCAGAAGTCTACACCCACCATTTAGAACAACAAAAAGAAAAAATCATAATCAGATAAGAAAGACTTTTGAAACTTTTGGGGCAGATTAGGGCCGACTATAACAAAAACCCCTGTAAATCGAGGGTTATTGTTAGGATTTTATGTCCCCTGCCGGAATTGAACCAGCAACTACTCCTTAGGAGGGAGTTGTTATATCCATTGAACTAAGGGGACTTAGAGAAAAACTCTGCCCAACGACAGAGTCTTTCTAAGATTAACGGCGAATTTCTTTGATACGCGCTGCCTTACCTTGCAATGCACGAAGGTAGTACAATTTAGCACGACGGACTTTACCGTAACGAACGACTTCAATCTTGTCAACACGTGGAGTGTGGATTGGAAAAGTACGTTCAACACCGATACCATTAGAGATTTTACGAACGGTGTAAGTTTCTGAAATACCAGCACCTTTACGAGCGATAACCACACCTTCAAAGATCTGGATACGTTCGCGACTTCCTTCGACAACTTTCGCGTGAACGCGGACAGTGTCACCAGGACGGAATGCAGGGATGTCAGTACGAAGTTGACCTTCAGTCAAGCTTTGGATTAATGGATTCATTTTTTCTACTCCTATCTTACTAATCTTAAGGTTCAAGACCGCAGCGGATTAGCCGTTTTTTGTGCTTCCATTAGGCACAAAGTATATTATATCAAAATTTCTAAAAATGTAAAGATATTTAAATGAAAATTCCCAAAAGAATCGCTAAAAAACCAAGTATGTAGGTCAGAGCCAAATAGAAAACAAATTTCTTTCGCTCCGAAAAGAGCTCTGCCAGCTCATCATTCAAGGTGGAAAAAGTCGTCAGGCCACCACAGAAGCCTGTTGCTAAAATGACATAAACCTGCTTGTCTTCTATATGATTATAAAAATATCCAATGAGAAAAGCACCTAGAAGGTTTGCCGCCAAAGTCCCAATCGGAAGAGATGCTCTGCTATTGACCTTGGAGAAAACATAACGCACAAGAGCACCAGCGCCGCAGCAGATTAACATCGCCCACATCATGCCTTCACCTGCTTTCCAGCCCATAGGGCGATTGCAAGGCCACCACCTACACTTAAGACTAGATAGATAAGAAGCTCCATATAGCGCCCTGAATCTGCTAACTTGATGCCGTCTAGCAGAAGACCAGAAAAGGTCGTCAAACCTCCGCAAAAACCGGTCGAAAGTGCTAGAATTAGGCGCTGGGACTTAACTTTACTGCTAAGATAGCCCTTGATAATATAGACTAGCAAAAACGTCCCCAAATAATTGATCAGTAAGGTAGCCAGCGGAAATGAATCAGCAAAAACTGATAAGAGCGCTACTTGGTAACGTAGCCAGCCTCCTGCCATCGCAGATAAAACCACAGCTATTGAGTTCTGTACTTCTTTCATTAGATATTTTTATTCTGAAATTCACGCGAACGTTTTAAAATGTCAGAAAAGGTCGCAATAACAGTTTCCTTGTAGTCTTTGTTTTCAACCTTATCCGCCACTCTGGCAAAAATCACATCTTCTCTTTTACTATCCAAGACAGCTGTGCCTGTTAATTTTTTTAAAGCCACGACTTGGCCAACCAGATTCATGCGTTGCTCCAGCAGGGCAACGATTGCATCATCCACTTGATCAATTTCCTGTCTGATTTCTTCTAACGTCATCTCATTCCTCCTTATATTCTATCTATCATATCAAAAAATAGTAAAATTTTCTAGTTTAATTCTAAATAAAAAGGTCCACTGGACCTTGATTAAAGGGAACTCGCTTAACCGAGTGCTTAGCCACAACCTAAAAATACCCGTTAGGCTTGTCTCAGGGTAAACCGACTACCGTCGGTTCTCATCCGCAGATTAAAAAAGTCCACCGAACCTTGGATTAAGGAGAACTCGCAAAAGCGAGTTTTTATCCGCAACCTAAAACAGTCCTCCGGACCTCAGATTAAAAGGAACTCGCAGAAGCGAGCCCCTATCTACAGATTAATAAGGTTCCCCGAACCTATTAATGAGAACTCGCAAAAGCGAGTTTTTATCCGCAGATTAAAAAGGTTCCCCGAACCTTTTTAACCAACTGAGCCTTCCATACTCATGTTGATGAGTTGGTTGAGTTCGACGGCGTATTCCATTGGTAGTTCTTTGGTAATGGGTTCCATAAATCCATTGATAATCATAGCTGTGGCTTCTTCTTCGCTGATACCTCGGCTCATGAGATAGTAGAGCTGGTCCTCAGATACTTTGGAAACCTTGGCTTCATGCTCTAACGCGACATTGGAATTATGGATTTCATTAAAAGGAATGGTGTCCGAACTGGACTCACCATCCATCAGAATGGTATCGCACTCGATATGAGATTTGGAGCCAGCGCTATTCTTCCCAAAGCGAACCTGACCACGATAGTCTGTCTTTCCACCATCCTTGGCAACTGATTTAGAAATCAGAGTACTGGAAGTCTTGGGCGCATTATGAAAAACCTTGCAGCCTGCATCCAAGTGCTGACCATAGTTGGCAAAAGACATGGATAAAACAGAAGTCCTTGCGTTGCGGCCGTTGAGAATACTGCAGGGATATTTCATATTGACCTTGCTGCCTAAGTTCCCATCAATCCACTCTAAGGTGCCGCCTTCATCAACAATCCCCCGCTCCGTTACGAGGTTATAGACATTGTCCGACCAATTTTGAATGGTCGTATATCGGAAAAAGGCATCCTTTTTGACAATGATTTCGACATTTGCCGCATGAAGACTATTGCTTGTGTAAGTCGGTGCTGTACAGCCCTCGATGTACTGGATAGAACCGCCCTCCTCGATAATCATCAAGGAGCGCTCAAACTGGCCGGCATTTTCGCCATTGATTCGAAAATAGGTCTGAACAGGAACTTGGCACTGGACGTTCTTGGGCACATAGATAAAGGTTCCGCCAGACCAAACTGCGCTATTAAGCGCAGAAAATTTATGCTCAGCGTTTGAAATCACAGTACCAAAATACTGCTTGACCAAGTCGGGATATTCCTGGACAGCCGTATCCGTATCAGTGAAAATAATACCCAGCTTGGCAAACTCTTCCTTCATATTGTGGTAAACCACTTCAGACTCATACTGAACCACAGCTCCAGATAGGAACTGCTTCTCAGCTTCTGGAATTCCCAAGCGGTCAAAGGTTTTCTTAATCTCTTCTGGAACTTCATCCCAACTGCGAGCCCGATCTCCGCTTAACTTCTGATAATAGATAACATCATCAAAGCGAATCCCTGACAAATCAGGGCCAAAGTCGGGCATAGGTAACTTATGGAAGAGTTCCAAGGAGCGCAGACGATAGTCCAGCATCCACTGGGGCTCATTCTTGATTTCTGAGATTTCTCGAACTACTTCTTCGGTCAAACCCTTCCCAGTCGAAAAGAGTGGCTTGACATCATCATGAAAGCCAAAAGCATAGTCACGTTCTTTCATAGGGCTCCTCCTTTTTCTGATGGATAGCGCTTACCTACATTATACTCCTAATCATGAGAATTGTCAGAAAATAACACTTTCGCACAAAAAAACGGCCGTAGCCGTTTTCTCTATTTATCACTTTAAACTTTATTAACCAAGCCTTCCGCAAAAGCTTCTAAACGTGCAATATCATCATCTTCCGCAGATAGATCCACTTTAACGCTTTCTGCACCCTTCACCGCTCCTATAGCAGCAAAGGCAGCATCGAAGTCATCAACAGCCTTGCAGAATTCATCATAGAAAGTATCGCCCGAACCGACCACTCCGTAGACCTTGCCAGACAAATCCAAACCAGACAAGTCTTCGTAGAAGTCCATCATTTCATCCGGCAGCTCACCATCACCATAGGTATAGGTCGCCACAATCGCAATATCTGCTTCCAAGAAATCTTCTGCATCGACAGTGGTGCACTCGTCCACTTCAACTTCTACATCCAAATCTCTTAGCTTATCCGCCACAATATCAGCAATCTCCTCGGTGTTTCCAGTCATGCTGGCAAATACAATTTTCGCTAAGGTCATAGTTTCCTCCAAATTCTAATCTGCTCTCATTATATCATATCTTTTTTATTTTAAAAATAAAAACTCTTATGCTACAATGGGTAAAGAAAGTTGACGAGGTTATTTATGACTCTTTATCATGATATTTTAAGTAAGATCAAAGAATACGATACTATTATTATCCATCGCCATATGCGGCCAGATCCTGATGCTCTTGGCAGTCAGGTCGGACTGCAAAAGCTCCTTCAGTACCATTTTCCAGAAAAAACAATCAAAACAACAGGCTACGATGAGCCCAATCTCATGTGGTTGGTGCAAATGGACCAAGTTACAGACGAAGAATACCAAGAGGCCTTAGTTATCGTCTGTGACACCGCTAATACAGCTCGCATTGACGACCAACGCTACACGACAGGCGATTTCCTGATCAAAATCGATCATCATCCTGATGATGAGGTTTACGGAGATATTTCTCTGGTAGATACAAGTTCCAGCAGTGCCAGTGAAATGATTGCTCTCTTTGCCTTTGAAAATGACTTAGGCTTGAGCAAGGAAGCTGCAGAACTCCTCTATGCTGGTATCATCGGCGACACTGGCCGCTTCCTTTATCCTTCTACGAGCGCCCGCACATTCGAAGTAGCTGCCAAGCTGCGTCAATACGATTTCGACCTATCAGCCTTGTCTCGCAAAATGGACTCTATCAGCCGCCAAGTCGCTAAACTGCAGGGCTATGTATATGAGCAGTTGGAAATAGATGAAAATGGAACTGCGCGGGTCATTCTGCCTCAGAAAGTTTTACAAGCCTATCAACTAACCGATGCTGATACTGCGGCCATTGTCGGAGCACCTGGACGAATCGAAGAAGTCGGTCTGTGGGCTATCTTTGTTGAGCAGCCTGAAGGTCACTACCGTGTCCGCATGCGCAGCAAGGTTATTCCTATCAACGGTATTGCTAAAAATCATCATGGCGGAGGACACCCCTTAGCCAGCGGAGCCAATGCATTTTCAAAAGAAGAAATAGAGCAAATCTACACCGAGATGAAAGAATTGGTAAAAAAGTAAGAAATTAGTCTAAAAGTCTTGTCAAATCAATCAGAATTTGATAAACTATCAAAGTAACTAATCTATGGCTCGCAAAGAGACCATGGCAGAAAGGAAATTTTTGTAAAATGAGAAAAGATATTCATCCAGAATACCGCCCAGTTGTCTTCATGGACACTTCTACCGGCTACCAGTTCCTTAGTGGTTCAACTAAGCGTTCAAACGAAACAGTTGAATTCGAAGGGGAAACTTACCCATTGATCCGTGTAGAAATTTCATCAGACTCACACCCATTCTACACTGGACGTCAAAAGTTCACTCAAGCAGATGGGCGTGTGGATCGTTTCAACAAAAAATACGGTCTCAAATAATCATAAGCACCAATCGGTGCTTTTTTTGTACTCAAAATTTCTTTTCGCCTTTTTAAACTTTAAAATCTATCCACAACCGCTACTTTTGCTTCCTAGTTAATTCAACAAAAAAACTCCAAAAGTCAGTCGATTAAAATCTAACTTTTGGAGTGTGGTTTATATGCAACCAAAGATTAAGAGCACAGATATTTAAGAATACAATTCCTTATTATTTATAGCTGTAAGCCCAGTAGTAAACACCATTTCCGTCTACAACTGTCGCTACTGCCCCTTCAGTTACGTTAGGATCAAGAAGCAATTCTCTCAGACCGCTGTTAGCCCATTTCTTAACGACAACAGAGGCATCTTCATCACGACGTCCAACAAAGCCTGAGCTATCGTATTGACGTGAGATTTCATTTACTTTTGGAAGTGCTTGATTTTGATAAATGTCTTCTGACCATGTCAACTCTTTCAAGCCTTGAGCTTTACGCTCTTCATTGATTTTAGCGAAAGCTTCTTTAGCTTTTGAAACATAGTCATAGTTTGTATCGTTTGTTGCTTCAACACGGTAAACAAACTTAACATAACCAAATTCTACATCACTGTATTTCTTGTCCTCAACGCCACTCTTAAGGTTTGCAATCAAGACATAATCCTTAGCATATGGGTTTTCTTTGGTTTTTTCAAAGATTTCTGGATCTTCGATTTCCCATTCAACTTTGGCATCCCATCCTGCATTATCAAGGAACTTAGGATTCATCTTTTCGATAACGTAGTTCTTGAACTCTTCAACGTTCTTGAATGGCAGCGGCTGACCAGCTTTAGCCGTTGTCACTAGGTTAGTTGAGTACAATTTCACGCTAGAGTCTTTATCACTGTACATGTATTCATCATCAGCAGTGTTTTCGTGAAGTTTTGGATCAAGAGCTGGATCGTTTGGATCAGTCATACCTTGAAGTTTCCATTTGTCACCAAACCATTTCCAATATGGAGAGTATCCATTTGCTTCTGAGTCAGATGGTATACGGTAATAATGTGTAGAACCATCAAAGTAATAGTTAGGATCTGACTCAAGAGCCTTGTCACCTGGTTTTCCAGTTGGGTAGATAATTTTCGGAGCTCGTCCATTTGGTGCCCATGTCAAGTGTTCAAGACCTTCTGCTGGTTTTTCAACATATGGCGGAATTTGATCTTCGCTTGGTTTATCAGTTGTTACCAAACCAGGAGTCTCTGGTACAGCAGGTCTTGTTGGAGTTTCTGGTTTTGGTTCTGCTGGTTGCTCTGGTTTCGGAGCAAATGGATTGAGGTCGCCTTCTGCACCGTTAATTGGAGGATTTTCTGGCAAATCAACACTTGGTACCTCTGGTTTTGGTTCTGCTGGTGTAGTAGGCTCATCTGGTTTATCAGTAGGAGCTGGCGTTGGTTGTTCTGGTTCCGCTGGAGTCGGAGTTGGAACTTCTGGTTTTGGTTCTTCCGGCTGGCTTGGAGTTGTTGGATTAGTTGAGTTATCAGTAGAATCCTTAACAAACACCCACTTGCCATTTTGATAGTAGTAATAGTCGCCATTATCCAACACATAGTAATGATAACCATTTTCATAACGATAATGTGGATCGTTTTCCAGGTTGTTACTGGATGTGCTGTTATTGTTAGTATTTGTCAGTGGCTTCCACTCACCATCACGATAGATACGGTAAGAACCATCTGTCATACGGTAGTAATGGTTACCATTCCAGTAAATATAGTTCTCATCATTTGCCAGATTGTTGTAGTTATTCCAACCATTATATCCGTAGTTGTTGCTATAGTTATAATTCCAGTTGTTATAGCCTGGATAATAGTTATTATAACCATAGTCGTAATTATAGACATTGTAACCGTAGTTATATCCGTAGTTATAGTTGTTATAGCCATAATTATAGTTATTGTAACCATAGTTGTAATTGTTGTAACGGTAGTTGCGGTTGTTACGGTAATTATAGTTGTTATAACCATAGTTATAATTGTTGTAACCACCATTCCAGTAATTATAACCTGGTTGATAGTAGTTATAACCATAATCTTGAGCCTGAGCATTATTCGCAAGAGCAAATGCTGGAATAATAGCCGCAGCCGCTACAACAGATCTTGATAAGAGTCTGAAACGATTGTTCATATTAATTAAACCTCCAAAGTGACCAACATCACTTTATTTTTTTGTGGGGGGAATTTATTTTTTGTGCACAACTTCATAAAAAAGACTTTCACGAAAATACTGCCAGCTGACAGTTGACTGCTCCATCATTATCAAACGCAAAAAACGAATCACTAGTTAGTGAATCCACCTGATTAAAGGTTGCACATAAATGTTTTTATAACATTTGATTTAGAAACAAAGAAGTCAATATGCTTGAAAATACTTTTTTATGCATATCTCACCCTCAAGACGAATTATAGCACAAGAAATTTTTGAATGCAAGCATTTTAGTTAACAGGGTGTAAATTATTTTTATGGGTAATTTTTTATAGTTCGTCTTTTTGTTTATTTTTCTGTTTTTTAGCTTTAAAAATCTATAAAATCTTCTTTTTAACGAACTAAAATAATAGAAAAATGTTTATAATTTGGTTTACATTGTGTAAATTATTTTTATTGTTTATTTATAAAAACTTCTCACCCTCTCATTTCGATTTTTTATTTAAGTTTATTTTAAGCTTATCTTAAGCCTTTTTTAAGCTTATCTTAAGTTTGTTTTAAGAATCAAAAAATCTGTTCATGCATTTCTTCATTATGGGTTTTTATTTACAGAAATGAATAAGCTTTAAAAAGTAGTAAAAAATACTAGAAGCATTTATTCCAGCTTCTAGTATTTTGAATTTATTAATATTTTAGTTGTTTGATAACCAAGAGGTGGCTATCTTCCTCCCCAAACAAACTGTGTGGCTCATTGGGCTCCATCGTCAAAAAGGAACCTGCCACTAACCGCACGGTTTGTTCTCCAGCAGAAAAGCTTACATCTCCCGACAAACAAACAACTATTACCAGTGCATCAGCACTGTGTTCTGGTACTTCTTTTCCTTTGGCAAGATGCAGATGATGGATGATTCTGCCTTCTTCTTGCACAGGTGTTTCTGCAAAATCATTATTGGGATTGGTAACAAAAAATTTCATTTTCTTCCTCCTTCTAATGGATGATGTGACTACTGCTTTTCATAGTCTCCACCAGTAATGCCGAAATATTCTTCTAAAGACTTTCCTGATTGAGCAATTTCCCTGGCTTCTTGACCAATATAGCGCAGATGCCAACTTTCAGGCATATAGCCAGTTGAACCTTCCTTACCCTCTAGATAGCGAACGATAAAACCGTACTTATAGGCGTTATCTAGAAGCCACTGACTTGCTCCAGCTTCTTGTACGAGATTACCATTCTTGTCAATCAAGTCAAATGCCAAACCAGTCTGGTGCTCGCTGTAGCCTGGTCGAGCCGAATAGCGGTCTGCAGCTGCCTTACCATCCTGATTGACATAGTTTTGATAGAGCTCGGTCTGAGTGTCATAGCTACGGAAACCACTGTATTGGTCGCTAATGGCATAGCCTTGTGCCTGCATATCTGCAATCAGTTTGAGCAATTCTGCTTTAGCAGTCGCATTCTCACCTGGGTTATAGGAAGCTGACAAAGGATAGTGCTTGTTGACTACGAGAATCTCATCATATTTCCCTTTGACACTGTAGTAGCTGCCGTTATAAGAAACATTTTGATCAAGAGTTTTGGCCTCGTGATTTTGCTCCTTTTTAGTATCAGCACTATCTGAAGATGTTGTCGTATATTGGCTAGAGTTTTTGCCATTTTCAGCATCTTGTTTCTTAACCGTACTGGTTGAGCTAGCCGCTTGTTTATCAGAGCTATCTCCAGTAGTGTCTTTACCTGACGAACACGCGCCTAGAACAAGAACAGATGCTGCAAGAAAAATTAGTTTACTGTATTTCATTGTCATAATATCAACCTTCTGAAACTTCAAGATTATAGATTACAAAAGAATCACCGCTAGGTTTCAAGTAATAAGTCTTATTTTTACGATTTACACTATTTTGAGTGTTATCGGTATAGTGGACCGTATAGTCCTCATATGTTGTCACGATATAGGAACCATTTTCTTCCTTGATTTCGCGGATATCCAAAGCTCCTGGCTCATAATAGTTAATTTTCGCTTTCTTAACACCACCGCCAGTGGTCCACTCAACCATTTCTCGATATACTGCACTAGAGGTATCGTAGTATTGAGAATAGTTGTTGCTCCTGTTAGAAACTGAGCTGAAAACAGCACTGCGGTAGTCATTAAGGAAAGTAGAGACTTTTGCTTTTTGAGCCTCAACCTTTTTCGCTTCTTCGTTCTTTTCTCTAATCTTAGAAGCTACTTCCTTAGGAAGCGATAATTTCACATTAGTAGTATCATCTTCCACAATTACTGTCTCTTTATTAGTAGTAAAGGTAGTATCAGAGATAGTAAACTTGGCATAAATTTCAAGTTCTTGATAAGGAACAAGCTGCAACTCAGGGGTCAAACTGCTACCACTTTCTTTACCATTAACAACGATTTTAATATCTGTTGCTTTTGAAGTTTCAGAAGGCATAGTAATTTTTAGCTGTTTCTTTTCAGACTTGAGATCGAGTTTGATTTCATTATCCTTAGCCGTAGCTAAATCAAGCTGAACCTTACTCTCTACATCTCCAACATCCGTCTTACCTTTGAGAGTAAAGTCTTGTTTGATAAAGTGATATTCACCCAATTCAGTGTCAGTGTTTTTCTTAAGAGTAATAGTTTTTTTCTCACCAGGTTTAATGGTAGCATTATCCAAATTGGTATTGACTTTAACTTTGACTGGATAGGAAACCATCTGATATTCCTGGAAAATACCAAATTTCTTACTCTTTTCAGTAACACCTAAAATCTTATTATTGTTATCATCGATATAAGCAGATTTGCCATTTGACTCAACAATGTTATCTAGCTCAGTTTCGAGATTAATCTCCTGGCTCTCTAGGTGCTCAACCAGTGCTCTTGCTTCAGCACGCGTCCACTTATCGGATTGAGTAGAAAGAAGACTTGCAACTTCATCGAAGTCTTTACTAGAGACGGCTTTTGCAAAATGGTCTGTGACCACTTTTACTCCAGTTATAGAGTTTAGATAGAAGAATGCTCCAATCAAAGCGGCAACTAGAAGAGTTGGCCCTCCAATCATGATTGCTTGCTTCTTTGATATTCTCTTTTTAGCCTTTTTTACTGGTTTCTGTGGTAATTGTGAGTCGAGCAATTCAGACCGAATAGGCAAGTTAGAGAATCCTTGACTCTTAGCCCCTGCAAATTCTTCTTTGGTAGGTTTTCGACCAATATTATTTTCAAAAGCTTGCAGCCAATTCTTACGAAGTTCTTCATATTGACTAGATTCAAACGCGCCTTGCTTCTCATCTTGAGAAGAGGGTTGAACCGATTCTTCTGTGACAGAATCTTCAGAAGGTGTCTCCTGAACAATATCTTGATTATCAGAAGCTTCATCAGTAGTATTTTCTACTGATGAAGTATCTGTGGTTGCTTCCCCCGCTTCGCCTGCAATCTCCTTAATCTTTTTTGGATCAAAGTTAGATTGTTTGCCGGCTTGGAACTCACTTGCAGTTGGTTTTCGACCAATTACTTTTTCAAAGAGATCAACCCATTTTTCTTTTGTTGCCATAAATCTCCTCCAATTATTACATCATTGCGATACTAGTTAGTAGAGAAAAAGCGATGAAAGAGAAGAAAAGTGTAATCACACCATTGACAATAATGGCCAATAGATATTTATAAAAAGGATCCATAGAGTTGTTTGTCTTGGAATAAATCAAAGCAAAGGTCGCTCCAACTCCGACTAACAAAAGACCAATCCATGTGAAGAACAGAGATAAATGAATAATACCCAACAGAGCAAACAGAGCTGAAACAGCAATAAATGGAAGAACAATGGCATAAAGTCGACCGTACCAATCAAAAGCCTTATTAAAGGTAAAACTTCTATCCTGGTAGACCAAACGCTTCACAACAAAACCACCTAAAATAATAGAAAAAAGGAAGAGAGCTGCAGCTATCAGTGAAACAAAGAAGACTTTGAAATTAAAAGTCGGCCCATTATACATACCAAAACTCATGATACCAATGGTACTGAAAATGTTGTAGTTTGCAACAATAGCAAAAAAGAACACTGTCAAACCTAAAGATAGGTAGCCATTCACCTTACTGCTCTCAACTTCAGATGTCGGTGATTTCCAAGCTGAAACAAGCCAAGTCCAGAAACCTTTCATTGTTTTAGAAAACTCGTTGGGCTGAGAAGGCTGCTGACTGTAATAAGCCTGCGGTCCTTGTTGAGGTACTTGTGAATTGAACTGTCCTTGCTGCGGGTTGTTCTGATAAGTTTGCGGTCCAGAAGACTGAGGCTGTCCAGCAAAAGGGCTCGCTTGCTGAAATCCTTGTTGCTGATATGGTTGTCCCTGATTAGCAAATTGATTTTGATTCGCTTGTTGCTGTGGAACTTCCTGGTACTGTTGAGCAAAAGGTTGTTGGAAGTTTTGCGGCTGAGCAAAGTTTTGTGGTTGACCTTGTGTTTCAACTGTTTGAGCTTCTTGTTGAGGCTGTTCAAAACTTGATGAAGCTGAGCTAGCGTCACTAGGAGCTTGCTCCGCACTTACCTGTTCAGCCTCAACAAATTCTCCAGCAGCTAAAGCTTGAGCAATTTCTTCCTCTGTAGCCGAGCGTCCATTAACGGCCTCAAAATATTCAAGCCAATCTTCTTTTGACATAGATATTCTCCTATCCTCAATTTATTATACTACTATAGTATACAAAAAAAGGGCCGGAAATTCAATCTATTCCGGCATTTGCTCTTCTTAATCGCTTGTCATATCGTCAATTTAGCAGGAAAAGCTTCCACTCCTCCTTCGACATTAGTTACTTGGTAACCCTTGGCTTCCAAAAATTCGCAGGCACGCGCTGAGCGGCCGCCTCTTTGGCAGATGATATGGTAGGGGATTTGTTTATCTAATTGCCCATAATTCTCCGCCAAGCTGCTGAGAGGCAGATTCAGAGCTCCAGAGACATGTCCAGCTGTAAATTCGTCCACCTCGCGGACATCAATCAACTGCAGTTCTTCTCCCTGCAATTTGTCATATAAATCTTTCGCGCTAATTTTTTGCATTCTTTTTCTCCTACTTCATTCATAATCACAATTTTTCCAAAACCTGCCGTTCCCTCTATAAAAGAATGAGCTTTGGGCACTTGCTCTAGGGAAAAGACACGCCTTGGTGTAACATTGACCTGATAGCGGTCAATATAGTCAAATAATTCATCCATCAAGTCTTGACTCACATGAGCTGAGTGGAAACTTGTCAGAAAACTGTTATTTCTAATTTCCTCAATTGGGTTGAAACCATTCAACTCCCACTGGCCACCCAAGAGGCCAGTCACGCAGATAATCCCGCCCTCTGCGATATGGTCAAAAGAATTCTTGACAGTTGCTGGGCCGACCAACTCCAGAATTTTATCAAACTTCTCCTCTGTTTCCAGTCGGCCATCCTGATCTATGATGATATCGTCGTAGGCTTGGTGCTTGAGTAGAAACTGTTTGGAACCGCTATTGACCGAGCCCACGATATGTGTGTCTGGAAACTGTGCCTTGACCAGACGAGCAAAGGCCAAACCGACACCGCTAGTGGCAGCCCGAACCAAAATCTTATCATTAGGCTCAATGCGCAGATTTTTCATAGAACCTAGAGCAGTATAATAAGTCTCTGGCACTGCTGCCAGCTCAGTCCAGGTCAGATTGGTCTCAACTGTATAAATTTGGTCGTTCGGTAGGAGAACGTACTCAGCATAAGAACCATCAAAAGCTCGCCCCATTTCTCCCATGATGGAAACCACTTTCTGGCCAATCTTTAAATCTGCTCGAGTCGTCTCGGCAACTTGGCCAACACACTCAATGCCTAAAATCCGAGGGAAAGTGACACTAGGCGATAAACCCTCACGAGTAAAAATCTCCGATCGGTTAATCCCAAACCCTCTGACCTTGACCAAGGTCCAGCCTTCTTGAAGTTCTGGAATCGGTCTTTCTTCCAGCAGAAGCTTTTCTGGGCCACCCGCTTCGTAAATGACTATAGCTTTCATCGTTTCCATAGAATCACCTCGCTTTCTACAAAGTTTAGCATTCTAAGCTTAGACTTATCAAAAAATCAGTCAGCTACTCCTGCAAGTTCTAATAGTTCTTTTACAAAATCCATCAGCCGGCTGTTGGAGAATCTCCTGATAGGAAACAAGTTGTTGAATACGTCCTTCATCCAAGTTCAGGATAGAGGGACAAGACTCTAGAAAACGAGTGATACCAATTCGCTAGGTTCGACCACCCGAAAGAGCAGCTAGATATTGCTCCTCTATCACAGCAAAACAGTTAGTTAAAGCTCAAGAACTTGGTAAGAATAACCTAAATCTTGCAAGAATTTAAACAAATCTGTTGTAGAGACAAAGATGGTCTTTTCATTGGTATTAGGATGAAAAGTCATGCGTTCTTCGTCGATGATCTCTTTATCGAAATAAACATGGATGTCCTTCTCCTCATTGTTAAGCAGACCAAAAGGTGATACAGTTCCTGGTGGCAGCTGCATTTTTTCAAAGAGAGAATCTGCTGAAGCCATGCGAATACGGTTGGCTGAAACCAGCTCTTTAAACAAATCCATGTCCAGACTCTTCTTGTCATCCATAATTAGAAGATAATACTGAGTTTTCTTCTTATTGGTCAAGAACATGGACTTGGTCCGAACACCTTCCATGCCTTCAATATACCTATCTGCCTGCTCTGTCGTAAATGCAGGAGGGTGCTCCACCACATCAAAGGTGATCCCCAACTCTTGCAACTTGTTAGCTACTTGTTGATATGCATCCATGCTTCTTACCTCATTTCTCCATGATATTTTTCACCAATTTTTGCAAGTCTGGCACAACCTGCTCTGCAAACCAAGGATTTTTAGCCATCCAGATTTGGTTGCGGGGCGATGGGTGAACCAAAGGAAAAAAGTCAGGCAGGTAATCTTGATAATGCTGAACCGTCTCGGTCAGCTTGATATTTCCTGTTTGATGCAGATAGTATTTCTGTGCATACTGACCAATCAAAATGGTCAGCTCAATATCTGGCAAAAGCTCTAAAATCGGCTGATGCCACTTTTCGGCAAAGCCCTTACGAGGTGGTAAATCTCCAGACTTCCCATGCCCCGGAAAATAAAAATCCATGGGCAAAACCGCAAAATAGCCAGAATGATAAAAAATCTCTTCATCGACACCCAGCCATTCTCTCAGCCGGTCACCACTCTTGTCCTTCCAGTAAAGCCCTGCCTGCTGAGTTTTCAGCCCCGGCGCTTGACCAATAATGTTAATCCGAGCATTTTTTGGTGCCGCAAAAAGTGGCTTGATTCCCTGCTCCGTAAATTCTTGATTTTCTGGATCGGTCATGATGGCTTTGGCAATATCCTCTATTGTTTGCATGACAACTCCTTGCAAAGAAACTCATCCAGCAAGGCCAAACGAGTTCTTCTTTTTTTATTTGATTAGCTCGTAGATAGCCTCCGCGTAAATGGCCGCAGCACGGAAAAGGTCTTCTACATCTGTAAATTCATTGGCTTGGTGCATAGTGTTGACATAGTCTGGGAACATAGCCCCAAAAGCCACACCGCGCTTCAAAAGACGGCCAAAGGTTCCACCACCAATAACTTGCTCGTGTCCTTTGAGACCCGTTTGTTTTTCGTAAACACTCAAAAGAGTTGCTACCAACTCATCATCTGCTGGAACATAGTGCGGAGTGTGTCCATGCTCAGATAGGCTTACTGACACAACACCAGCAACTTTTTCAAGACCGGTCTGAATCTTTTTCGGATCAGTACCTTGAGGGTAACGGATGTTCAGAGCAATGGTATTGTCAGCCTTGTCACTGTCAAAATGGAAGACACCAGCATTCATGCTGAGAGCACCCATTTTAGCATCTGTATAAGCAATTCCTAACTTCTCACCTGTAAAGTCCTCGTGCAGAACTTGAGCTGCCACTTCCAGATAAGCCTTGGCGTCACCAGCAAAATCAAATTGGTTGAGGAAGAGAGCTAAATAAGTTGCTCCGTTGATACCATCCTCTGGCGTAGAACCATGAGCTGATTTCCCGATGACTGTCACTTCAAGAGCGTCGCCATTTTCTTTCAGACTAGCTGAAACCTTGTGGGCAGCAGCAAAGTCTTGTAATTTCTTATCCAATTCCGCTGCATCAACTGCTGCTGTAAAAATAGCTGTCGCTGATTCTGGCACCATATTCTCACGAAGTCCGCCAGTGAAGCTCTTGAGTTTAAAGCTGCCATCATTACTGTTAGCAAAGTGGAGATATTCTGTGATATTCCCTTTTTCACCGTTTATGATTGGAAATTCTGCGTCTGGTGAGAAACCAAAGTCTGGCTCAGGTAGGCCAACATGCTTGAAATAATAGTCCATGTCTTGCCAACCGGATTCCTCGTCTGTCCCCACCACAAAGCGAACGCGCTTAGACACTGGCAATCCCAAGTCTTTGATGATTTTCAAACCATAGTAACAAGCCATGGTTGGTCCTTTATCATCAGATGAACCACGCGCATAAAGCTTACCATCAATAATTTCAGGTTTGTAAGGATCTGTATTCCAGCCACTCCCGGCAGGAACTACATCCATGTGGGCAAAAATCCCAAGTTCTTCCTCACCCTCACCAAAAGTAAAGTGACCAGCATAATTGTCAACATTCTTGGTTTCATAGCCATCGCGTTCAGCGATTTCTAAAAACTTATGCAGAGCTTGAACAGGACCAGGTCCAAAAGGATGTTCATTATCAGCCTTGGAATCATCTCGTTCTGAGTTGATTTCCAAAAGACTGAACAGGTCAGCTAAGAGATCTTCTCTTCGTTTTTCAACTTCTGCTTTAAAATCAATTGTCATTATTTTACCCCCAATTTCCAATTCGATTTAAATCGATAAAACTATGGATTAAATCGTAAATATAACTATATCAACGTTTCTCAATGATTTCATCAACTGGCAAACGATAACTAGGTTCTAGTTTTTCATCGGTATAACCAACAGTAATCAAGAGTTCCGGACGGAAACGCTCATCAATTTCCAAAACCTCATTAACCTTAGATTTATCGAAGCCTAAGATGATGTTAGATCCGATACCTTGGTCAGTCAGAGCCAGAACAAGATTCATGGCCACCAGACCAGCATTGAGAGCTAAATAATCGCTCTTTTGCTGTTCACTATAGCGAGCAAACTCAGCTGGCAGATTTTGCATATAGAATTGGAGCTGCTCATCAGAGAAATTCTTAACTCCAGCAACACGTGCAATCTTGCGAGCCCGCTTGGTCAAATCAGTATCAGTAAAGAGGGCAATGGTCACTGGCGCTTCCTTAATCTGGTCCACATTTCCACCAAAAGCTGTCTCTGCTAGAGCCTGATTCCGCTCCCGCACCACAACGAACTTCCATGGCTGGCTATTGTGAGCACTGGGTGCCAAAGTTGCAATTTCAATGGCTGTGCGAACATCCTTTGGATCCACAGGTTTGTCGTTGAAATGTTTGGTCGCATGACGCTTTTTATTGAGTTCTAGAAATTTCATAAGTCGCATCCTTTTCTTAATATACTAGCTTCATTTTATCATATTTTGTAAGAGTTTGCAGGAGTTTTTTCACTGGGAGAAACTTTACACCGTAACTGTTATGAATATTTTAGGCTTTCTCTCAAATACTCTTTCTTCGATTGATTTTAAATTTTAGGAATAAAAAAAGTAGGTGATAGTCACCTACTTTGTAGATATTACTGAGCTGACGTAAGTGGAGCAAGAGCTTTATAAGCGCCCTCAATCGCCTTCTTCATGGCATCACGTCCTGTTTTCAATTGCTGAGCAAATAAAGCACGATTTTGTTCTGGAACTTCTGTATCATCTGAACCAACACTTGAAAGGGTTTCATTAAATGTCTCTCTTGAAGTTTCCATAGACTGAATTGCTGGTTCTACTTGTTGATTGTATGCTTCTTTCCCAGCCTCAGGTACTTTAGCCCCGATTTCATTTATGTACTTTTTATAATTATCAATCAACTTACTAAAGAGGGCTTTCATGTCACCAATTGTTTTAGCATTGTCGATTTCTTCATCTGTCAAAAGAACAATTTCTGGGATTTCTGCATCTGAACTAGCTGTTTTTGATGAAGTTTCAGAGCTACTTGATTTACTCTTTGAAGTAGATGTTTTTTCTACAGAACTTGAAGCTTTTTCAGAAGAATCTGATGTTGTTTTTCCAGAACATGCTGCTAAAGTTATAACTGATAAAAGCGCTACACTAGCTGTAATAATTTTTCTCATTACTGTCTCCTATTAATAAAGAATAGACATATTATAATATAAAATTATTTTATTGTCAAACATTATAGGCATTATAATAGTCCATCCATTTCTGTTAATTTTTTCCTAATTATTAAAGAAATTCTGCATACACAGTCCTCATATGAGATTTGTCTATTCTAAATCCACCTGTGGCTCTGCTACTTCTGACAAGGATGTTTTCTGCTGGTCTACTGGATTCAACTTCTCCCGCACTGCCTCTGCCACTGCTCGTGGTACGCCGACTTCGACGATTTGGTCGACACTGGCTTCTTTAATCTTGGTTAGAGATTTGAAGTGTTTCATAAGATTCTGCTTGCGTTTTGGTCCCAAACCTTCAATGCCATCTAGCTGCGATGAGAAGGAATTCTTAGACCGGAGCTGGCGGTGGAAGGTAATTGCAAAGCGGTGGACCTCATCTTGGATACGCTGGAGTAGGAAAAACTCCTGCGAATTGCGAGATAATTCTACAACCTGAAGAGGGTCACCAAAGAGCAATTCATGAGTCTGGTGCTTGTCATTTTTTTGCAGTCCAGCGATGGGAATATCCAATCCCAACTGCTCCTGAATCACTTCTTTAGCGACATTGACCTGGCCCTGTCCACCGTCAATGACAATCAGATCAGGCGGAGTCAGTCCATCCCGAATCACCCGACTATAGCGCCGCTTGATGACCTCACGCATACTGGCGTAGTCATCAGGTCCTACGACAGTCTTGATCTTATATTTGCGATAATCCTTCTTGCTTGGTTTACCATTGACAAAGACCACCATAGCCGATACAGGACTGGTCCCCATGATGTTGGAGTTATCAAAAGACTCAATACGAACAGGTGTCGGAATGTTAAGGAGCTGCCCTAGATTCTCAATAGCACCTTGAGTCTTTTCAATAGATTTCTCCAAAAGGTCAAATTTCTGCTGGAGACTGACTCGGGCGTTTTTGATAGCCAGATTGACCAACTGCTTCTTTTCGCCTCGCTGGGGCTTAAGCACCTTGGTATCCACCATGGCCCGGACAGCTTCTTCGTCAATATCTGCCGGAATCAAAATTTCATTGGGCTTGAGGTGGGATTTTTCCTGATAGAACTGGCCAATATAGGTCAGAAAATCTTCGTCAGGATCATTGTAATAGGGAAAAAGATTGACATCGCGCTCAATTAACTTGCCCTGACGGACAAAGAAGACCTGCACACACATCCAGCCCTTATCCACATGGTAGCCAAAGACATCACGATTCTGCAAATCCTTGGCCATGACCCGCTGCTTGGTCCGCAGGGTGCCAATGGACTGAATCAAGTCGCGGTACTCTGCTGCTTTTTCAAACTCCATAGCTTGTGCTGCGCCAGCCATTTTCCCCCGTAAATCCTCAATAATCTGGTCATCCTGACCCTTGAGAAAGGCTGCTACCTCCTGGGCCAGCTCCTTGAAATACTGGCTGTCTACCTGACAAATAGTGTGGGCCTTGCACTGCCCTAGATGGTAGTAAAAGCAGACCTTTTCAGGTGGATTGGTACACTTACGAAAAGGAAAGAGCCGATCTAAGAGACGCTTGATTTCATTGGCCGCACCGACATCGGGGTAAGGACCAAAATAAAGTCCGCCGTCTTTTTTGACTTGGCGCGTGATGATTAGGCGCGGATAGGTTTCGTTGGTAATCTTTATAAAAGGATAGGACTTATCGTCCTTGAGCATGATATTGTACTTAGGCTTGTTTTCCTTGATTAGATTGATTTCCAGCAGTAATGCCTCAATGTTGGACTCGGTGACAATAAACTCAAAATCCTCAATCTCAGAAACCAAGGCCTCCGTCTTGGTGTCATGACTACCGCGGAAATAAGAGCGAACCCGATTGCGAAGATTCTTGGCTTTTCCGACATAGATAATGCTACCGTTTTTGTCTTTGTGAATGTAACAGCCAGGACTGGTCGGCAACAGTTCCAGCTTTGATTGGATTAGCTTGTTCATAGGTCTATTATAGCAGAAAAGGGAAGTATTCAACAGGTAGACACTAGATTATTAGAAAATCATAAGTTTGATTCCTTTCATAGATAATAATGAACTATAACCTGTTTTTAAATCTTCTTTCAAGTGCCAAAAATCAATTTCAAAATAAACATGATTCTCTTCATAATAATGCGTTTTCTAAGTAAAAATCAAGCAAGCGATTGCACAGCTATTTTAATAGGCTTTGATTAAATAAACAGAAATAAAATAGAAAAATTTTAGAAAAATTAATATATTTTTAAAAAAATTTGAAAAAAAGACTTGACAAAAATTGCAAACGGTTGCATAATAGAATTGTAAATAAAAATTCCGGGAGGAAATAGGAATGAAAACATGGAAAAAAGTAGTATTGGGCAGTGTCAGCTTGCTGGCTGCAGGAACGCTGTTAGCAGCTTGTAGCTCGAATAGCAGCAAGGAGAGCTCTTCTTCTAAAGCTGATAGCAAGACCTTGAAACTTTGGGTACCAACTGGTGCTAAAGATTCTTACTCTGATACAGTTAGCAAGTTCGAGAAAGAATCAGGCTACAAGGTTGACGTAGTCGAAATGGAAGATCCAAACGCTCAGGAAAATCTGACAAAAGATGCTAGTACTGCTGCCGATGTTTTCTCTCTGCCACACGACCAACTTGGTAAATTAGTTGAAGCTGGAGCTATTCAAGAGGTTCCTTCTAATATGGCAGAAGAAATCAAGAAGAACGATACAGAACAAGCAACTCTTGGTGCTCAGTATAAAGGTAAAACTTATGCTTTCCCATTTGGTATCGAGTCACAAGTAACCTACTATAACAAGTCAAAACTTTCTGCTGACGATGTTAAATCATACGAAACAATTACATCTAAAGCTAAATTCGGCGGAAACTTGAAAGAAGTTAATGCTTACGCTACTGCTCCACTCTTCCTTTCTGTTGGCGACACTCTCTTTGGTAAAGACGGTGAGCAAGTAGACGGAACAAACTGGGGTAACGAAGCCGGTGTGAACGTTCTGAAGTTCATCGCAGCTCAAAAGAATAACAGCGGTTTTGTAAACGTAGATGCTGCTAACCTTCTTGCTAAATTTGAAGATGGTTCAGTTGACGCTTTCCAATCTGGTCCATGGGACTACGCAGCTGCTGAAAAAGCTGTCGGCAAAGACAACCTTGGTATCTCTGTTTACCCAACTGTTAACATCGGTGGACAAGACGTTCAACAAAAAGCCTTCCTTGGTGTAAAACTTTACGCAGTTAACCAAACACCTTCAAACGGCGACACTGAGCGTATCGCAGCAAGCTACAAACTAGCTCAAGCTCTTACTAGCAAAGAAAGCCAAGAAAACCAATTCAAGTTTGAAGGACGTCACATCATCCCAGCTAACAAAGAAGTACAAGAATCTGAAGATGTGAAGAAAGATGCATTGGCACAAGCTGTTATCACAATGGGATCTTCTGATACCTACACAACAGTTATGCCTAAACTTAGCCAAATGTCTGTCTTCTGGACTGAAAGTGCTGCAATCCTCAGCGATGCTTACAACGGTAAATTTGGTGAAGATCAATACCTCGCAAAATTACAACAGTTTGATAAAGATTTAGCAGCAGCTAAATAATACTCAAGCAAATTTAAATAAGCATTGAAGTGAGGGGGGCAGCCTTCTCACTTCTTTCTTTGTAAATATAAGGAGAATACTATGACTCAGTCATCTTATGACAATGCATCCATGGTTCAGGTTTTTAAAGAGGGAACATGGGATGTCAAACTCTCTTTTCTGGTAATGGGACTGAGCAACCTTGTAAACAAACAATTTATCAAGGGGCTGCTCTTCCTCTTCTCAGAAATTGCTTTCCTGATTGCTTTTGCAGTTCAAATCATACCAGCTATTGGCGGTATGATTACTCTGGGAACTCAAGAGCAAGGAGAGGCTATCAAAAAAGTTAACGGCTTGGAAATCACCGTTCAAGTAGCGGGTGACAACTCTATGCTGATGCTGATTTTTGGACTTGCTTCTCTTATCTTCTGTGCAGTCTTCGCCTACATCTACTGGTGCAACCTGAAAAGTGCTCGCCACTTAATGGCTCTTAAACAGTCTGGTCAGAAGATTCCTAACTTCGTTGAGGACTTCAAGACGCTTGCAGACGGCCGTTTCCACATGGGCTTAATGAGCATTCCTCTTATCGGAGTACTGCTTTTTACCATCCTACCTCTGATCTACATGATCTGCTTGGCCTTTACTAACTTTGACCATAAGCATCCAGCTCCTAAGTCACTTTTTGACTGGGTTGGCTTCTCAAGTTTCGGTGATGTCTTCTCAGGTCGTATGGCTAGCACCTTCTTCCCACTTTTAGGCTGGACCTTGATTTGGGCGGTAGCTGCGACAGCTACTACTTTCTTCTTCGGTATTGTTTTAGCTCTCTTGCTCAATACAAAAGGCCTCAAGTACAAGAAAGTTTGGCGCACACTCTTCGTTATCACTATCGCAGTTCCACAATTCGTATCTCTGCTCTTGATGCGTAATTTCCTAAACGATAATGGACCTTTGAACGGATTATTGCAAAGCCTCCATCTCATTCAGCATCCAATTCCATTCTTGAGTGACCCTGTTTGGGCTAAGTTCTCAATCATCCTTGTCAATATGTGGATTGGTATTCCATTTACCATGCTGGTAGCGACTGGGATTATCATGAACCTGCCTAGTGAGCAAATCGAAGCTGCTGAGATTGATGGAGCTAGCAAGCTTCAAATCTTCAAGAGCATTACTTTCCCTCAAATTCTCTTGATTATGGCACCATCACTCATCCAACAGTTTATCGGGAACATCAACAACTTCAATGTGATCTACTTCCTGACAGGCGGGGGACCTACTAACTCTTCCTACTATCAGGCAGGCTCAACTGACCTTTTGGTTACCTGGCTCTATAAACTGACCGTTTCTGCCAAGGACTACAATCTGGCATCTGTTATCGGTATCCTGATCTTTGCAATCTCTGCAGCCTTCAGTCTCTTAGCCTATACTAGATCCGCATCATTCAAGGAAGGAACTGCTAAATAATGAAAAATAGAAAAAAACTCAGTTTATTAGGGATTTATGTCTTGCTGACTGTTTTAGCACTCATCTGGCTAACGCCGATTATCTGGATTTTTCTGACCAGCTTCCGTGGTGAAGGTTCTAATGCGGTCCCTTACTTCTTCCCTAAGACTTATACTTTTGACAACTATATCAGACTGTTTAATAACAACACATATCCTTTTGTTCAGTGGTTTATCAATACCCTGATTGTTGCGACAGCGACTTGTATCCTGTCTACTTTGATTACTGTGGGTATGGCTTACTCACTCAGCCGTATCAAATTCAAGCATAAAAACCGTTTCCTCAAGCTGGCTTTGGTTCTTAATATGTTCCCAGGCTTCATGTCTATGATTGCGGTTTACTACATCTTGAAAGCACTCAATTTGACACAAACGCTGACGTCACTGATTCTGGTTTATTCAGCTGGAGCAGCTCTAGGCTTCTATATTGCTAAAGGTTTCTTTGATACTATCCCATATTCTTTGGACGAATCCGCTATGATCGACGGAGCGACCCGCTTCCAAATCTTCCGGACTATTACATTGCCGCTTTCAAAACCGATTATCGTTTATACAGCGCTTATGGCTTTCATGGGACCTTGGGTTGACTTCATCTTTGCCTCTGTCATCCTAGGCGATGTCAAGGAAAAATACACAGTTGCTTTAGGACTTTTCCAAATGCTTAATAAGGATGCCATCAATAAATGGTTCTTGCCTTTCACATCTGGAGCGATTATCATCGCTATCCCAATCACTCTTCTCTTCATCTTCATGCAGAAATACTACGTAGAAGGTGTAACAGGCGGAGCAGTCAAATAGAAACTAATATGTATATTGAAAACTTCCGACAGTTAATATCGGAAGTTTTTATCTTTCTTTTTATATTAGATTGTTTAATTGCTGTAGACACAAAAAAATGAGGCTGGAATAATTGCCAGCCTCATTTTGTATTTCTTTAATTATAATCTTCGTCTCTACGACGGCGCTTGTTGGTTCCCAAAAAGGCAGCTGCACCAAGTGCCATACCAAAAATTGCAAGGCGTTCTGCTTCTGAACCAGTATTTGGCAGAATAGCAGGAACTGTTGGAGCCTTATCAGCTGTCGTAGCCACGCTAGCAAGCTGAGCTGCAGGATTTACAACAAAATCAGTGAATGCACCACCACCTGCCGCTTGAACAGCGCCTGTAGTTGCTCCTTTTACTTCGCGAGTGTTCGCATGAACTTCTGCAGTCTTAGCATCTGAATCTTTCTTAGATTCATCCTCTGTACCTGGACCAGCTGCTCCACCTTTTACAGCTGTTAGAGTCTGTTTATCTTCACCTGAGCGATAGTTACTATTCAGAGCATTTCCATACAGGAGAGATGCTTGATTCAAGATATTCAAGAGAGTTTCATAATTGGCTTGAAGACTGTTGTAGG
This sequence comes from Streptococcus sanguinis, assembly GCF_019928825.1. GTDB lineage: Bacteria > Bacillota > Bacilli > Lactobacillales > Streptococcaceae > Streptococcus > Streptococcus sanguinis_L. The sequence goes on from NZ_JAHZOP010000001.1 coordinate 195,524, forward strand.
ATTCCTCAAGGACAGCTAAAGTTGCAGTCTCTTGATTTAAGATTGCTTGTTTAGCTTCATAATCAAGCTGCGCTTCTGCCAACTCCCGCTCTGCTTCTGCAAGTAACTGAGGAGCATTTTTTAGATCAATAACTTTCTTTTTAGCTGCTGCTAATGTTTTTTGAGCAGCCATGAAGTCCTCTTGAGCAGTTGTCAAACTAGCTTTCGCAGCTTCTTGATCTGACTGAAGTTCTGCCAACTTATCCTTAGCTGCTGCTAGAACTGCCTGAGCGTTGCTCAAGTTAGTCTGATAAGGTGCTAGGTTTGCTGCAATCTTAGCTGTCGCTCTGTCAAGAGCTTCCTGCTTAAGGGCAACATTTTGCTTGGTCAAAGCTAGATTATTTTCAGCAGTAGCTACCTTCTGACGAGCTGCATCAACTGCTGCAATTTGAACTGCCGCTGCTTTTTGAGCATCAACTAATCGAGCATTGAGGATATTGATAGCTGATTCCTGACCAACTTTTTGAGCCTTGAGTTCAGCCAATTGATTCTTAAGTGCTGTAACATTAGCGTTAGAACCTGCAGAACGACCACCACCAGCACGTAATAACTGCTCCATAGCCGCAACAGTCAGCAAAGTACCATTATTAACACGTTGGTCAAAGTTGCTAATATGATGGAAACCAACTTCGGATGTACCATGAGGTGTGCCCCATTGGTTTGGATGCTTATCATAAGCTGCTGAGATAGCATTGGCTTTATTATCCATCATCTGAACATAGTGTCCAATCTGAGCAAATACGCCAGCACCAACCCGCATATAGATAGCATTAGCATCAAGCTGAGTTTCATCAGTAGGCAGTCCATATTGCGCTGCAATCTCTTGATACTTTTCTTTTTCTTTGTGCCAGAAATTCACAGCACCTTGCGGGTCAAAGCTAATGGCTACATTTTCATTACCAATCAGCTTACCCATGTGCCAGTTATTACGCTCAAAGTAGATAGTCTGAATCTGGCTGGCTACATTAGCATACGGATCAACCAACAACTCTTGTAAGCCAGCATTACGACGGTAAGCATTAATCGCCTTCACCAACTCCAAAGCATGAAGGTTATTTTCTAGACTAGCTGGACTTGTTGGGTCAGAATTAACTGAAATACCAAATTCATTTTGTCCGCGTTGGTAAACTGCAAGAGCATTGTTAGCAGCATCACGAATTTCTTGATTAGCCGCATTGTTACGAACATTTTCTAAAAATTGAGAATAAGTCGTATTACGAAGGTCAACAGGAGCTGTTGCTGCTGCTTTCTCGGCAGCAGGAATTTGTCCTTCAAGAGAGCTGATAGCTTGATTGGTTTGGCTCAAAGATGCCTTTGCCTGGTTGATTTTATTCTGGATTTCAGCCTGCACTTGTGGAACAGAAGACGCTGCTTGTTCCGCCTTTGTCAACTCAGTCTTTGCATTGTCTAAAGCGGTCTGTGCTTGACTTTGCTGGCTCTTAGCAGTTGCTACAGCTTGCTCCTCTGAGTTAACTGGTGTTTTAGCTTGTTTCAATTCAGTCTCGGCAACGTCTACCAGAGATTGGCTCGCCTTAATAGTATTCGCTTGATCTTTAACGGCTTGGTCTGCCTTGGCAGCTTTAGCCGCTGCTTCTCGAACAGCAGTGTCTTTTGCGCCAACCTCTTGCTCTGCTGTTTTTGCTTCCGTCTCCGCCTTAGCAACATTTTCTTCTGTTGCTTCTGCCTGCACTTCTTTAGCAGTCTCAACAGCAGCTTCAGCCACTTTCACGCTAGTTTTTGCATCTTCAGCTTCTGTTTTCGCAGTATCTACTATCGATCTTTGCTCATCAAGTTTAGCTTTGGCTGCTTCAGCATTTTCTTGGGCAACAGCTACATCTGCTGCTGTCACTGGTTTCTCAGTTACTTCAGTCGCTTTTGGAGCTGTTACAGTTGATTCAACCAACTCATCCGCGTGCACTTGATGGGTCAGTCCACCAGAAATAATAGTTGTAGCCGCGATACCAGTCGCTACAACAGACTTGCCTATTTTCTTTTCCATAATCAATCTCCTTTTTATAATCTCACATACTATAATTAACCTGGGTATAGTAGCCCGCATAGTAATATACTATCACAAAACGCTAGTATTAACTAGTAGCAAACGTATAGTTTTAATAGTTTTTTTATTACATTTTAGTTACAAAAATGTTTTGTTAGAAAAATAAGCTGGTTTTTCCAACAAAAATGAGCATTTCTGTATCAAATAAAGCAAAAACTCCTAGATACTTTCTAAGAGTTAACCTTGCTTGTCAGTCAGATTGAGCTTGTCGAATTTCTTCTAACATTGCTTCTTCTTCGGCCGTCATTTGATAGCGTTCCAGCAAGTCTGGACGTCTTAGATAGGTCTTTTTCAGACTTTCATAGAGACGCCACTTGCGGATATTTTCATGATGGCCGCTCATAAGGACTTCAGGAACAACCATACCCCGATAGTCATAAGGCCGAGTGTACTGAGGATATTCCAATAGTCCAGACGAAAAACTGTCATCTGTATGACTGGCTTCCTTTCCAATAACCTCTGGAATCAGGCGAACTGTAGCATCAATCATAGTCATAGCTGCCAATTCTCCCCCAGTAAGAACATAGTCCCCAAGCGAGATTTCGTCTGTCACTAAGGTCTTAATCCGCTCATCATAGCCTTCGTAATGGCCACAAATGAAAATGAGCTCCTCTTCCTTAGACAGTTCCTCAGCATAGGCTTGGTCAAAAGTCCGACCAGCAGGATCCAGCAAAATCACACGCGGTTGCTTTTTTTCAATGGCATCATAGGCATCAAAAATAGGTTGGGCCCGTAGCAGCATACCCTGGCCTCCGCCGTATGGCTCGTCATCTACATGCCGGGATTTTTCAGCCTTTTCTCGGAAATTGTGATAATTGATTTCCAAGAGGCCTTTTTCTCGCGCTTTTCCGACGATAGAGTGCTCCAGGGGCGCAAACATCTCCGGAAAGAGAGTCAAAATATCAATTTTCATCGTCCAATCCTTCCGGTATCTCTACATCAACCCGACCTTGCTCAATGTCAACCCCCAGAACCACTGGCGGAATATAAGGCAGCAGCAAGTCGCGCTTGCCTTTGCGCTTGACTACCCAGACATCATTGGCTCCTGGCTGCAGAATTTCCTTAATCGTACCAAGAAGAACGTCATTTTCATAGACTTCAAGGCCGATGATTTCATGGTAGTAAAATTCCCCGTCTTCCAAGTCCGTCAAATCTTCCTCTCGGACCTTCAGAGTGAAATCACGGAATTTCTCAATGTCATTGATGTGGTACATCCCTTTAAACTTGATAATATCAAAGTTCTTGACCTTACGATGGCTGGCAATCTCCACATCCATGACAAACTGATCTTTCTTGTCAAACAGGGAAAGGGTATTGCCTTTTTTAAAACGCTCTTCAGCAAAATCCGTCACTGACAAAACCCGCATCTCACCTTGCAAACCTTGCGTATTGACAATTTTTCCAACATTAAAATAATTCATCTCGACTCCAACATATTATACTCTGCCTAGTATTTTATCATGATATAGGGGAATGTACAAGGGAGATAAGGGGGAATTCTCTTGCCTATATTTATTTGATTAATGTTGCTACTTAACGTATAATTATACATATAGAACCTCAGTACTATAAATACCCCAGTGTATTTATGCAAAACCAGAAAGAAGGTGGTGATACCTATGGGAAAAAAATTAAGCAAACTCTTGCTCTCTACTGCTCTTCTAGCCACAACAGCTGCCAGTCTGACTGCTTTGACACAGGTCAAAAAAAGCCAAGCAATGGAAAACGAAACGAGGGGAACTAGAAATGTCTCAGCCATTGACGAAAAAATTGCTCAAATTGATAACCCAACCATCAAGGCTTTCCTAGAATACTATGCTAGTCAGGACATGACCTCTGCATCGTCTCTTCCAATGATAGATGATTTGGAGTCCAATACGCGCATCATCGTTATTGAGATAGACTATGCAGATACAAGCCAACCACCAGCAATCGGTGCATCTGTTGATGGATCCGAGGGGCCTGTCGGTGGAACTATTGATGCTGATGGCCAATACATTGAATTTGATACAAGTGACCATAGCAAATCCGCAACCGTTCAGGAGATTCGAGATGCTATTGCTGAAATACTAGGATAAAACTCTCATAAATATGTTCAAAATAGCTGAGATTAAAATCTCAGCTATTTTGCATGTATCTTCTCTCCCGCTTTCAATGTACCAATTAAAGTTTGTATATATCTTGCCTATCACATTTCTAAAAGAAACTCAACTATCTTTTCTGACTGACTCCAATGTAAATAATGATGGTTGCCTCCTAAAATAATCTGGGCATTTTGTGAAGCAAATTCGGAATCTTTATATTCTTGTTCTCGATAGGCCTGACTCAAGATAAAAATCGGGAATTGAAAAGAGATATCTAAGTTTTGAAAATCGCTTTTTGCGATACTGCAATAATGTTGAAATCCTTCTTGTACAGATTTTAATCTATCAGAACTCCTTTCTGCCTTCACCCATAAGATTTTAAAATCAGCTACTGAAAAACTCTCTTGTCCTATTTTTTTCAGATATTCATATCCTCCACCGAGCGTCTGAACTTTCTCCTGTAAGGATAAAAATTCGGGATAAGGATTCTGAGCTAATTCGCCATATAGAACAGAATAAGTGGTCGGCTCAATTAAGATTAGTCCCTGACAAAACGGCTCTGATTCAGCAACTTTAACTGCTACAAGACCACTAATACTGTGCGCGCAAACAGCATACTGGAGGACTTTAAAATCTGATAAAACCTCCAAAATAGACTGAACCAAATCGTCCAAAACAAAATTTTCTTGATTTTCCAGTGGGCTTTGGCCAGCATTAGGGTAATCTATTGTTAAATAGCCCCAATTTTTAGGTAACTTCCGAATGACTGGCAAAAAATTTTCATAGGTCGGCAGACTCCCTGCACCGCTTAAAAATACAGCAATCTTTTCCGCAGGTTGATAATATACAAATAGCTGTCCTACTTTCGTTTTGATTATTTTTTCTTTCATAATGTTTCCAATCGATTCTTACAAATATTATCCGGGCACACACTACTATCTGAGAGCTAGCTATTTTACTAGTAGAATAAGGACACCCCAATACCCAAAATTATATACCAAAATTTTTTCATATTCAACCAAGATTCGTGTTAGAAGAGGCAGTTGCTTGCACTGTGAATGAAGGCTAATCTCAAGGCTTGTTTTTCCTAAAAATCTATGCTAAGGTAAAGGCAGAATACGAAAAGGAGGGGCTACTATGATAAGAAGCGGCCATCTGATTTACAAGGTAAAAGGCTTACGGCAGGCGGTCAAGGAATGGGAAGAAAAGGGTTTTGTCGTCGAATACGGCAGAAGGAAAAAACCCAACAATGCCTTAATATACTTTAGTCAAGGCCCCTATATTGAGCTACTGGAAAATACGGGCATTCCTGTAATAGCCAAAATCATAGCTAAACTATTTGGCAGACCTAAAAATCTGGAGCGCTTTTTCTACTGGGATGAGTGCGAGGAAGGCTGGCAAGGACTTTGTATCGAAAAAGATTCTTCGTCAAAAGAATCACCTCGATAAAGAATTTCAAAGCTAAGATCCTCATATTCCAGAAATGCATTCGACGAGCGGAAACCCTTGCTTTTATAAAATTCCCAGCGAGCCTGACGCTGTTCAAGATTATCACACGGCTCATCTAGGCGCTCGATTTCTAAAAGCATGGTTCGCTGATAGAAATTGACCAGCTTTTCGATGATTTCACCGCCATAGCCATGGCTGCGCAAGTGGGGCATAATAGCAAAGAAACTAACATAAAAGGCTTGCGCGTTGGAGATGGCAAAGGCAAAACCAACAAATTCCTTTTCATGATAAAAGGCGAAAAAATTAGCATCCTCCTGTTCCTCATATCGTAAAAATTCACTGAGCGGTATCCTTTCCTCTTCTGGGAAACCTTCATTATTCAAGGCTTCTACCTTATCCAAATCTGGAAAATCTGCTGTAATGATCTGGCTGGTTAAGCTCATAAAATCACTCCTTTTCTAGTGATAGTATAATAAATTTTGCAACTGGTTTCAAAAAAGAGCCCTGAAAGAGCTCCTATGTATCCATTTTTTCTTCATATATTTTTCTTCATATAATAGAAAGGTGCCGAATGCCTAGATAGAATCGGTTGGCCCCCACCGAAGAGGAATTATCCTAGCTGCTACTCACTATTTCACGTAAATTATCCAAATGCTGGTTATCAGTCACAGCCATAATGCTGACGCCTTCTGGCCAAACAAAGTCTGGAGTAAACTTGCTTTCCAAAGGCTGATTTTTTGTCAGACGGTATCCGATAATATTAAGATGATAAAGCCTGCGAGCATCTACTTCACGGACCGTTTTCCCGACCCAGCTAGCAGGCAGTTCAAACTCAGCCACTACTACATCGTCATCCAGCTGGAAGACCTCAATCGAATGGTTCAAGAGAATAGTCTTAGCCAATGAAATACCAGCCTCCACTTCAGGCAGAATAACCAGATCAGCTCCCACCTTTTCCAGCACCTGCTGAGTTACTTCATCTTTGACCTTGGCAATGACATTTTTAACGCCCAATGCCTTGCAGTGCATGACCGCTAGGACGCTGGATTCCAGACTTTCTCCCGTCGCTACGATGACCGTATCACAGGACCCAACGTCTGCCGCCTCTAAAAGCTCCATATCAGTAATGTCCCCGATCACACCAACGGCAATCATGTCTTCATACTGATTGATTGTCTCTTCGTGATTATCAATCGCAATGATTTCTACATCTTGAGAAATCAAGGCCTCAATGATACTCTGTCCAAAAATCCCCAAGCCGAGGATTCCAACTGTTTGATTTGCCATTTCTTTTCTCCTATCCAATCATAATGTCCGCCTTGCTGTAATGCAAGGTTGCAGCCTTCTTCGGTTGATAATGGTTGAGACTGACCATAAGAGTCAGCGGCCCCACCCGTCCAATAAACATTAGCAACATAATCACAATCATACCAGCTGTATTGAGGCTGGTAGTGATATTGGCCGTGACACCAACTGTAGCCAATGCCGACACAGTCTCAAATATCAGGTAAATAAAACGATGACTGCTATCGGTCACTAGCCCAAGAGCCAAAAGACCAAGCAGAAATGTCAGCTGAAAAATCACTGTCACACCAAAAGCCTTCTGCACTAGCTGAGGAGACAGCGTTCTCCGTCCCATATTGGTATGAGGCAAGCCCAGGATTTCCTTTCGAGCAAAAAGCAAAAGAACTAGGAAGGTCGTAATTTTCAGACCGCCCGCTGTACCACCCGGAGCCCCTCCCAGAAACATCTGGAGCAGATAGATAAACAGGGTTACTGGACGAGCAGCTGTATAATCAATGGAAGCAAAGCCAGCTGTCCTCATACTGACTGTCTGAAAAAAGCTGACCAGTAGCTTATCGCCAAAGGAAAGATTGCCAATCGTTCCAGGATTATTGTACTCCGTCCAGAGACTCGTGACCGTCCCAAAAACGAGGAGACCAGCAGTCAGCAGCAAGACTACCTTAGTATGAAAGTGCAGCCCCTTCTGTTTTCCTCCCAATTTAGTCGCCAAGTCAAACCAGACCATAAAGCCCAGTCCTCCAGTAATGATGAGGAGAGCCAAGGTGATATTGACCAAAACATCTGTCTGCAAGCCTAGTAGGCTATCATTGCCAAAATTATCAAAGCCCGCATTACAAAATGCAGAAACGGCTAAAAAGATAGAATTAAAAATCCCTTTTCTCAGACCAAACTTGGGAATGAAGCGAATCATGAGAAGGAGCGCACCCAGTCCTTCGATACTAAAAGTCGTGATAAAAATCGAACGGACAAATTGACCTAAGGTACGATTGTGACCATAACTAAAACTATCCCGCAGAATACGGCGATCCTTGAGGCTGAGCTTTTTCCGACTTTCCATGGTGAAAAATCCGATAAAAGTCAGGATTCCCAAACCACCAATCTGAATCAGCAACATACAAAGGAGCTGTCCCCAGACATTGTATGTATCCACAACCGATTGAGTAAAAAGCCCTGTCACACAGACCATCGAGACAGCTGTAAAAAGATGATCCAGATAGCTCGCTTGGGAACTTGCCGTCTGCACCCAAGGCAGACTGAGTAGCAAGGAGCCACAGAATATCACCAGAAGAAAAGACAAGATAATCTTTTGCGCTGGTGACAAGCGTGAAAATAAATGCTTCATAAAGTTTCCTTTCCTGATCTAATAAAAGCAGAGGCCAGCTCTATCTGTCTTTCTCTTTCCTTGACAGCCCGCTGCATATCATCTGGACTCTGCAAATTTCTGACTTTGATGGCATAATCCGCTGCGACAATAGCATGGCCCCGCATGTGGCCTGATGCGACTCCTTGGGCAAAAACACGCGCAGCATATTTACCGATTTGTGATTGGGCTTGCTGCGACAGTTTGTTAGCCAAGAAACCAGCCTGCCTTAGTTCATAGGCAGATGCCCTACCATCAAGTCGAGCCTGAAAAATCGCTCTTACCTGAGTCAAAATCTTCTGCTTTTCAGACTCATCTTCCGCATCTATCAGAGCTATAAAGCTTGACGCTATTTTCATAGCCCATCGAGCCAGTTTCCCTTGAGGAAGTTCCTCCAAAACAAGCTCCAATTCCAATCTCTTCTCACCATCATCCAGGATTTTCAGCTTGTATGGGCTCGGTAAAATCACTTGTCTATTCTCATAACACTTGCGCTCATGAGCGTTCCAAGCATAATCTTCTGGCTTCATATGCCCTCCAGTTTCGAATTTTTCTAAACTCGCCCCTGCATTTCGTTCTTCTCTTAAATGAAGTGTCTAGTTCTCACATACGCTCGAACTGCATCAATTCCCCTAAATTCAACTGCGCCTAACGGCTTATTTCATTAAGGGCTTTGTACCCACGCTTTGCTGGGCATCAATTTCCCTAAGCTCACTTGAGAGCTGCGCACTCAGTTCGCTAAGAGAAATAGAAAAAAACGGGACACATAGCCCCGCTGCTTCTTATTTCTCATCAATGACGATGCGAACTTTTTTGTACTCGGTTGGGACAGAGTAAACAATCGTCCTTATAGCGGAGATAGTACGACCTTTACGACCGATTACACGTCCAACATCACTCTGATCAAGATCCAGGTGATATTCTAAAAATTCAGGTGTATCCTCAATCTTGATAGTTAAGGCATCTGGCTGTGAAATCAGAGGTTTCACTATCGCAATAATTAGATTTTCAATCGTGTCCATATGTCAACCTACGCTTCTATTATTTAGAGTATTTTGAATCGTGGAATTTCTTCAATACGCCTTCTTTTGAAAGGATGTTGCGTACAGTATCAGAAGGTTGTGCACCATTACCCAACCACTCAAGGATACGGTCTTCCTTCAAAGTCACTTGGTTTTCAGCTACAAGTGGGTTATAAGTACCAACTGTTTCGATGAAACGTCCGTCACGAGGTGAACGTGAGTCTGCAACATTGATACGGTAGAAAGGTTTTTTCTTAGAACCCATGCGAGTCAAACGGATTTTTACTGCCATTATTAAGGTCTCTTTTCTTTATTTTTTTCTTTTGGTGAAATAGCAGAGCTATTAAGCACATGTTCTATTATAGCAGATTAAAAACAGCTGTCAAGTTTTTTTCTTGACAGAGTTAAAATTTCTTTAGATTAGTCTTTTTTACTTAAAAGCACAATGCGTTTTTACTAGCTTGCTTGATAAAAATATATTTAAGAGAAAACAAGACAAGGATTTTTTTCATTTGCAGTCTCCTTATGGAACCAATAGTCTGATAATGTCGTCATAAGAATAAGCGGTATAGGTCGGCTGAAAAAGACTTTTATTTTCTAGCTGTTTGGGATTGTACCAGATAGAGTCCAATCCGGCATTATTAGCGCCAGCAATATCAGCTGTCAAGGAGTCTCCAATCATCAAAGTCTGGGACAGGTCAAAATCTGGTATCTGCTCTGCTATTTTTTCATAAAACAAAGTTTCGGGCTTCTGTGTCCCCAACTGCTCCGATATAAAAATATGATTAAAATAAGGAGAAATGTCGGAATGGGCCATGCGGCCGGTCTGAATAGCCGTGATACCATTGGTCGCTCCGTAAATCTCATAATCAGCTGCTGTCAGACTGTCCAAAAGCTCGCTAGCACCAACGTAGGTCTGACCCTGCTGAGCAATATGCTGCTGATAAAGGAAGGCTAACTCGGCGCCATCCTTCTCAATGCCAAAATGGGCAAAAAGACGAGAAAAGCGAGTGTTGACCAGCTCTGACTTGGTAATTTTACCCTGCTCCAGTTCCCGCCAAAGCCCCTTGTTCATGGGAATATAATAGTCTTTGTAGATCTGAATCTCCGTCACGCCCTGCTCCTCCAAAAAATGAGTCAAGGCAATATCTTCTGCTGTATCAAAATCCAGTAACGTATGGTCAAGGTCGAAAAGTAGAAATTTGTATGACAAGGTAGAAGTCCTTTCTGTAACTGTAGTAGCTTCATTATACCACAATGCATAAAAAAAACAGCCGCTCAAAAACGAACGGCTGGTTTCTGATCTATTCCACTACTGGAATCCAGACTTTCATTTGATAGTTTGGTGGCTCTTGTTTTGACTCTGCTGCATTACCAAACAGCATCTTCGTTTTTCTCACTTCTTCTACTCTACTTTATAGTGAATGCACAAATCTCTAAATTTATTATCTAGTGCTGCAATATCATACAAGACTTCTGACAGTTTCTGATAATCTTCCTTGATACAAAATAGATGAGCTTGGCCGAACAACTTTGCTAAATTTTCTTTTAGTTCAGATCTGACCGTATCGTGGTCTTTTAAGAAGTTACTCATGTATAGATTTCTGATAGAAGCTAATTTGAAACTAAAGTATTGATGAAGATGTTTTTGTTCTTCATTCAAGCCATTGTCCGCTACCGACTTAGCATATCTTGTTATCACATTCTCCTCGCCGTGCTCATATCGTTGCTTCATCAGCATAGATGTTTTCTGATAAATCTCTTTGGAAGTTGGAGATTTGATTTTTTTAAAGTTTCCCCACATGGAGAAAGAACCTCTTTTATAGTCGATATTTTTAGCTTCCCAGGCATTCGAAAATTCTGAGAAAGTCATTTTCATACAAGCAAAGCCTGCTGGATCATGGAAATAGATAAACTCATCATCTAGATCATAAACCGAAACAAAATGGTCCACCCCATACAAATGGATATGATTGGGGTTATAAGTCAGATACCCCATGTCCAAAGGGCCAAGAACAACTGGTCCGCTCAGCAAGAACTTACTTAATATCTCTCTGATAGAGATATGATTCACCGCATTTGAATCCCTTATATAGTATTCGTCGTATGTAAAGCCCAGAATGTTTAAAGAATGGCTGATAGAACTATCTGGCATCCCATTATCAAAGAAGACTAAGGGGTGTTTTTCATCTTCCTTTATAACACTAGCACCATTTCCCATCACCATAATGGCTTCCAAAAACTCAGGGCGAACATCATAACCATACGAACGCAACGCCATCGCAAGTGAATATGTATAACAAAGAGAAACGTCCCCAAAATATATCTGCATAGCATCTCCTCCTCTGTAATCGACACCTAAAAAATGACTTGCAATCACCATTTTATTTCACCACAGGAATCCAGAGTTCCATTTGATAGTCTGGCGAGGACATGTCTCCCTCGGTGTAAACTTCAAAATCTGGTGCTCCTGAGTGGCGATAGCCAGTTTCTGGGAAAAAGACTTCCAAGACGTATTTCCAAGCATGGTGGATACTGGCTGGTATAGCCCCCTTGACTGGTATGATAGCATATTCAGCTTCTGCGATTTCTTTGATTGACAGACCTAGTTCTTCTGCTTTAGCTTTATTCTTCACATCATAGGCAGCCATATAGTTGATGATTTCGCCTTCTTTGACATCCGAGCAGACACCAAAGGATTGGCCACTGCCCAGACTTTCTAGGCTTTCAAAGCTGTGATTTGCATAGAGCTGCTCCCATGCAGACGGGCACTGGCTATTGTCAATAGCTTCCAATAGGACGCCTGCTACGGTAAAAGCAGGTTTCTTTTGAATCTTGATATCCATGTTCTTTCCTCCTGTAATCTTTAAGGATAATTGAAGTCTAGGAAAGACCCGATAAGGTTTTCCATTTCGAATTTCTGAGGGGCTCGCACCATGGAATTTCTTGAAAGCTGCGCTGAAAGCATCCGCAGATTCATAGCCGTATTTCAGTGCTATATCAATGACTTTCTCAGAGCTTTCCCGCAAGTCTGTCACAGCTTCTGACAGCCTGCGATTGCGTAAGTATTCTGCTAGAGTCATATCTGCCAGGATGGAAAACAGCCTGCTGAAGAGAGCATAAGAATAGCCCGAAAGTTGCTGAAATTGCTGTAAATCCACTTCTGCGTCCAACTTACTTTCTAGATATTCCATGGTTCGATTGAATTGATGCATCATATTCTTTTTCACCTCATAAAAGATACTAAGGCCGTTAAAAGCAAAGTGAAAATTGGAAAATTAAGGGAAAGGCTCCTGCTCCGAGGAAATTTTATCTTTTTCACATAGCTTCTAGGCCGTATTCAATTCTAACTATAGTCTAACAGATCTAAGATACTCCCGCCCTAGAATTTTTGTACAAGATTTAGAGGGGGATTCTACAACCTATCCCGTAGCTTCTCCACAAAAAGATAAGCCGCTGGGCAAGTCAGGGTGTTTTTGATTGTTAGATGATTAATCTGATGAATCTTCTTGCGGTCTGTATGAGGGAACTCTCGACAAGCCTTTGGACGGACATCGTAGATCGAGCAGAGATTGTCTCCACCTAAAAAAGGACAAGGCATGGCTTTGAAGACCTTGTCACCGTCTTCGTCTACCTGCAGAAATTCCTCTTCAAAAGCCGGCAGCTTCATCTTGAAATACTTGGCAATACGGACAATGTCTGCTTCCTTAAAGTCTGGTCCCAGAGTCTTACAGCAATTAGCGCAGGCTGTACAGTCAATCTCCTCAAAGACCTCATCATGGATTTGCTGGGCAATCTTATCTAGGTTTTTTGGTGGCTTTTTCTTGAGACTGGCTAAAAATTTTCGATGCTCTTTCTGCTTCTGCAAAGCTAGCTGATGGTACTTTTCAAGGTCGATTTCTTGGGTCATATATTTTTCTTTCTGTATTCAAATTGCTTTTATTATATCATAAAATGAGCCCTCTTAAATCTTATCAAACTCAAAGAATATTAGATATCCCATCTAACAAAAAAATCTGAGAACGAGTCCCAGATTTGCTTTTTATGAACTTAGAGAGCACTCATCAAATGCTGTCGCTAAATGCTTTTTCCACCGTCCTTGCTGACGCTCCAAGTTTCTTCGATATAGGGGATAAATTCATACAGAGTGTCTTCATCGCCTTCAAAGGACATCATATAGACCTTATCGCCTTGTTTGAAGACCCAAACCGTTAGGTTTTGAGTGGATTTTAAAACAACATTAATCTGAAAGGCTTCATTTCCAGCTACGGTACTCTTTGCTCCCCAAAAATCATCGACTTCCTTATTATCCTTCCAGTGATAAGCAATACGTTGGGCAATGGTTTCAGCGTTGAATTCTTCACCTTCTCCAATGTTAGCTTTTTCTTTTGTATAAGCGTTCATCGTGACAATGTTATAGCCACTTCCATCCGTATACTGGACGCTGTCGCCACCATCTACGTCTGTAAACTTAATCCAATTATCAGGAATACTAATATAGCCATAATCATCAGAGCCAACCCGCTGCGTACCAGTAGTCTTTGACGAATCTTTTTCTCTACGACTGCTACTACTTGTATCGCTGTCATCTCTCAGGGAAACCCGACTGGAAGAATCAGATGCTTTCCGACTGCTATAGCTCTTAATAAGGCTACAAGAGGACAGGGAGAGGCCGGCTAAGATTATCAGGGAGAGCAGAAAGTACTTCTTTTTCATGGTCATTCCTTCCTAAATCTAATAAATTTTACTAATACTAGTTTACCATATTTTTAGGACGAAAGGAAAGAGAGGCATTGTCACAACCGATTTCTTTTTCCGTTTATAGGACTATGCTTTTTTAGCAGCCTTATTCCACTGGTACCATCCTACCAAACTGTTGATTAAATAGATCAAATATTTCCCTTGAATCTGAAGGCTTTCACCCCACCAGAGGTAGATAGAAAAAATATTGGTCGCTGCCCAGAAAATCCACTGTTCGCGATAAACAGCCGTCATCAAGATTTGCCCTACTCCATTTGTCGCATCTGTGATTGAATCTCTATAAGGACGATTGGCACCTACAGACTGATAAATCAAGCCAAAGACCAACCACCAAAGCACACTGAGTGATAGATATTTTGTCCATCCTTTGGCATCTAGCTTACGAGCAACAAACTCTTGCTTTTCTTTTTTAAACTGACCTTGGTAAATCCACACCAAGAGTCCAATTGGCTGCATGATTGTAAAGTAAAGAGTCGTCAGGACCTCGCCATAGAAGCCTTTCTGCAAAGCCAAAATCAAGTAAATCACAGAATTAATCAAACCAAAGAGGTAATTGCTAGCCCGTCCTTCAGAAACAAAAATTACACAGATAATCCCAGTCAGACTGCAAATCATCCCTGTCCAATCCACGATACGATGTTCATATATCAGCTCCAGCCAGAGCGGAAAACTCCCTAGAATCAAGAGATAAACCCATTGACCTAAGCTGCGATGAGCAAACAAATCGTCCCAAATAAGCTTCAAGGTAGCAGAAAAGCCGAGCTTCTTCATACTGGTCACCATTCGTTTGTAGCCACCAGACATTTCAGAAAGCGTCAGCTTCATGTTTGCGATTTTCTTTTGGATATAAGTATTCATTCTTTCTCCTTTTGTTTTTTAAGAGCCGTGTCAAATTGACTTACGGATGCAACGCTCTATTATTTTCGAACACGCACAAGATTTGTCTTATGCAGTATTCATATTTTATCATATTCCTATTTCAGAAAATGTCAAGTAAAATCAAAAAAAGATTTCTTAACGTTCGGATTTCAAGAAAAGACCTACAGATTTTTGTAAGTCTTTTTGCTTGGATTTGGTAGTGGTCGAACTTTTTGATTAGATACAATCTTTTTTTGTGAAACATAATTAGCTTCTACACTGAAAAAACAAGAGACTTAATAAATAGGCCTCTTGTTTTTTTAAACTATTATTCGCTGACTGCTCCTTTGCTATCAAGACTCCAAGTATCTTTCATGTTTGTAATGAAATCATCAAGAGTTTCTTCGTCGCCTTCAAAGGATAGTATATAGACTTTGTCATCTTTTTGGAAAACCAATGTATTAGCAAGTTGTCCTGATTTCAGAATGATGTTTATTTGAAAGGCTTCTATTCCTGAGACAGTACTTTTAGAGCCCCACATCTTCTCAATATTATCTTTTTGACTCCAATTATAGGCTACATGTTGAGCAATTGTTTCTGCATTGAAAGTCTCACCATCTGCTACTTCAGCTTCTGCCTTAGAAACAGCATTCATGGTAATGATATTATAAGCAGAACCGTCGGTATATTGGATAAGCCCCTCAACCTCTGCATCAAAAAATTTAATCCATTTACTTGGGATATCGATATAACCAAACTCTGGAGAACCAACACGTTTTGTTTCTTGATTGGTTTTGTTCTTGCTTCTTTTAGAAGAAGAATTTGAAGAATTCTTTTTCACTTGTGCACTGGAACTGGTTGAAGAACTAGATTGATCAGGCTTTTGTCCAGACTTGGCACACGATACAAGAGTAAGTGAAGTTAATACTAGAACTGCTCCAAGCAGATACGATTGTTTCATGTTTTTCTCCTTTTGGGATATATTACCTAGAGATATAAGGTTTTATTCCTCATCCATACTCAGGACACTGAGGAAGGCTTCTTGTGGGACTTCGACAGAGCCGATAGCTTTCATCCGTTTTTTACCGGCTTTTTGTTTTTCTAGGAGTTTGCGCTTCCGGGAAACGTCACCACCATAACACTTGGCCAAAACATTTTTACGCAAGGCCTTGATGTCTGTACGAGCCACGATTTTCTGTCCGATGGCTGCCTGAATGGGTACTTCAAACTGCTGACGAGGAATGATTTTCTTGAGCTTGTCTACAATCAGCTTACCACGCTCATAGGCAAATTCCTTGTGAACGATAAAGCTAAGAGCATCAACCTTGTCGCCATTAAGGAGAATATCCATCTTCACCAACTTGGACGAGCGATACTCAGAGATTTCATAGTCAAAGCTAGCATAGCCACGAGTAGAGGACTTGAGCTTGTCAAAGAAGTCAAAGACGATTTCAGCAAGTGGGATCTGATAGATGACATTGACCCGATTATCATCGATGTAATCCATGGTCACAAAGTCACCGCGCTTACGCTGAGCCAACTCCATCACCGCTCCGACAAATTCCTGGGGCACCATAATCTGCGCCTTGACATAAGGCTCCTCAATGGAATCAATCTTGGTCGGATCCGGAAACTCGCTCGGATTGGACACATCAATTGAAGCACCATCCGTCATATTGACCTTATAGATAACGGATGGTGCCGTCATAATCAGATCAATATTAAACTCCCGCTCTAAACGCTCCTGAATGACATCCATGTGCAGCAAGCCTAAGAAACCACAGCGGAATCCAAATCCTAATGCTTGAGATGTTTCTGGCTCAAACTGCAGACTGGCATCGTTTAACTGGAGCTTTTCAAGCGCCTCACGCAGGTCATTGTATTTATTGGACTCGATAGGATAGAGACCAGCAAAAACCATCGGGTTCATCTGCTTGTAGCCGTGCAGAGGTTCTGCGGCTGGATTATCCGCCAAGGTCACTGTATCTCCGACCCGAGTATCCTGCACCGTCTTGATAGAGGCTGCGATATAGCCAACATCCCCTGTCGCTAGGAAATCGCGGCCAATGGCCTTGGGAGTAAAAATGCCAACCTCTGTTACATCAAAGGTCTTGCCATTGCTCATGAGCTGAATGGTATCTCCCGGCTTGACCACGCCGTCCATCACCCGCACCTGCAGGATTACCCCACGATAGGCATCGTAGACTGAGTCAAAAATCAAGGCCTTGAGCGGTGCTTCTACATTTCCAGTCGGAGCTGGAACTTTTTCCACAATCTGCTCTAAAATTTCCTCAATTCCGATGCCAGCCTTGGCAGAAGCCAATACGGCTTCGCTAGCATCCAGTCCAATCACATCTTCAATCTCTGCCCGCACCCGCTCTGGATCCGCAGCTGGCAGGTCAATCTTATTGATAACAGGCAGGATTTCCAAGTCATTGTCCAGCGCTAGATAGACATTCGCCAAGGTCTGAGCTTCAATTCCCTGAGCCGCATCCACGACCAGAATCGCCCCTTCACAGGCCGCTAGCGACCGCGATACCTCATAGGTAAAGTCCACGTGTCCCGGCGTGTCAATCAAGTGGAAGATATAGGTCTCCCCGTCCTTGGCAGTATAATTGAGCTCGATGGCATTGAGCTTAATGGTGATACCGCGCTCCCGCTCCAAGTCCATGCTGTCCAAGAGTTGGGCCTGCATTTCCCGGCTGGAAACTGTCTCCGTCGCCTCCAAAATCCGGTCGGCCAAGGTTGATTTCCCGTGGTCAATGTGGGCAATGATGGAGAAATTGCGAATCTTCTCCTGACGTTTTTTCAAATCTTCTAAATTCATTTTTCTCATCCTTTTAGGGTATTCTATTTATTATAACACAAGACCAGTGATTTTTCCTATAGACTCGGACTTTCTCTGTAAATTATGCTATACTTATCACAGAATAATTTTGGAGACACTTTATGATTAAAATTCTTGCACTTGATATGGACGGCACCTTGCTCAATAGCAAAAAAGAAATTCCCCAGGCTCACATCGAAGCTCTGCACCGAGCTATTGAAAAAGGAGTCAAATTAGTTCTCTGCACAGGCCGTCCCTTGATTGGCGTCAAGCCTTATTATGACAAGCTGGGCCTTGCACAAGAAAACGAATATGTCATCGTAGACAATGGCTGCGCCACACACCAGACCAGCGACTGGAGTTTGGTGGACTGGCAAGAGCTTAGCGGTCAGGATATTCGCTATCTCTACAGCCTGTCTGAAAATAGCTCTGTCCAGCTGACTCTCTTTGATGAGGAGCATTATTTCGTCGTCGGAGAAAAAGCCAGTTCCTATGTTGTGAATGACGCTAGCTTAGTCTTCACCACTCCAACCGAGATTAGCCTAGAAGAGGCTTGCAGTGGTCAACACAGAATGTTCCAAGCTATGTTTTTAGGTAGCCAAGAGCAGGTAGATGCTTTTGAAGCCGACTTTGGCCAAGAAATCTGCCAGCGTTTCAGTGGCGTTCGCTCTCAGCCAGTCATTTACGAGGCCATGCCATCTGGTGTGACTAAAGCCTTTGCCCTAAAGCGATTGGCTAAACAATTGGACGTCAATCCTCAGGAAATCATGGCAATCGGTGATGCCAACAACGACATCGAGATGCTGGAATACGCTGGCCTCGGTGTAGCCATGGGCAATGCTTCAGACTATGTCAAAAGCCTAGCCGATGCCGTCACAGACAGCTGTGAAGAAAATGGGGTTGCTACAGCTATTGAAAAGTTTATTTTGAACTCATAAAAGTCAAAAAGGAAGAGCACTGTCTCTTCCTTTTTCGTTCTATAACCTTAATACTATGCCGTCTTGGCACTTGGGAATCAGAAGATTTCTATTCCTTTCTCTTTCAGATTTTCCAAGCATTCTTGCAGATAGGCTGCGTCATGCTCCGGATAAATGGGATGTTCTAGCTCCTCAGCTGGCAACTGCTGGTAAGGTGGACAAGTCTTGCCACGGTATTCCTTGTCCAGCCAAAGGCTGTCTGGCTGATAGCCCCGCTTTTGCATCTCCTCCATAATCAAGAGATGATAAGCATAGAGACAATAAGGGCTGTGCTCAAAAACATAGTTGACCGTTGCATGCGGCTTGCCCCAACCTCGTCCTCGTAAGGCTGCGCATTCTCGGTGCTGGCCTAAAAGCTGCTGGCGCGGAAGTCTTTCAATCAAATCTTGGTGCCAAAGTCTCACATTTTCTCCTTCTAAAATGATCTTATAAAGTCATCAACGAATATGAACAATCAACTCTTGGGCAGTTTTCCAGCTTTCTCCAGCATTTTCTTGACAAAATACGGCATCTTAACATTCTCGCGCCCCTTTTTCTCAATCAGCTTCTTGACGAAATCTGGCATTTTCAGCTCTGCATCCTCTGCAAGAATCTGACTGCTCTCCTCCGACGGCTGTAATTCATCGAAGGTTTCTTCTTCTGGAAAACATTCTTTGAAGGGTTCATGCTCATGGCGGCGGATAGTTTGAATCAGGGCCTCAATTAAACGGTCGTCTGAATTGGGCATAGGCGGTCTGTGATAAGCAACACCCAGATCATCGCAAAGTTCCTTGCACTCCACGTCATTATCAAAAAGGACCTCTATATGCTCACTGATAAAGCTAATCGGCACAAAAATATAATGCTGCGGATGTGTTTCTTGCTGGCGCATGTAGTCCAGCACGTCAGGTTTGATCCAAGGGAGCCCGATGTCACTCTCACTCTGCCAAACATTGAGATAATCCTCCTCTGTCAAACCCAACCTGTCAGCAATCAAGCGGGCATTGTCATAGATCTGATCAATGTAAGGATCTCCGAAATCCAAGGCCAGAATAGGCACACTGTGGGCTGAGAAGAAAATCTTGAAGGTCTCTTCTCTCACCTCTTCTGTAAGAATCTTTCTCAGCTCCTCTGCCCAATAATCAAGAATAGCTTCTTCTTGATACCATTCCTTAATGATATTAAAGCGGATGGAATCACTCTGGATAAACTTCTCATAGCCCATGACAGAATAGTAAGAAAAATGCGGCTCTAGAATCAAACAGATACATTCCTCAATACCATCCTCTTCCATCTGCTCAATCACGTCTGGGATAAAAGGACGTGAGAATTTATTGGCAAAATAAACCGCATACTCGCCAGCCAAACGCTGACGGACCTTTTCCACCTCTTCTAGACTGATACGCTGCAGAGGCGTTCCACCGATGAGGACATAGTTATCATAGAGGGTCTGAATCTCATGGTCTTGCGGCCTGACACCGCGGCGAATGTTGGTAAAAAATTCAGCCACTCCCTCAAAGCTAATCTCCTCTGGCGAGCCAAAAGTCATCATTAGAATTGCTTTCTTCATCATCTTTCCTCTTCAGTCACTCCGAGAAAGCCAAGTTGACTTTCCAACGACTTTCTTGTAATCACTTTCATTTTAACATCTTAAAAAAGACTTGAATAGACCAAAAAACCTATTCCTTGAAAAGAATAGGGAAATTTAATAATTCAGACACTTTAATATTGGAAGTATGCTTTAATAGTTTGTTGAATTCTCCAGTTATAAATCAACCTTAAGCAACCGCCCCAGCTCTTGATAGAGAATTTCTGTAGGCTGATATTCTTTGCTTTGCTGGGCAAGAGTTTTCAACTGAGACCAGTCCGGGCGATTCGTCAATTCCTTAAAAAGGCGCTGCACTTCTGCATCGGTCTTTCTGCGAGCAACTAGCCCCACCTGAGCTAGCTCAGCACGAACGGCATTGTCAAACTGGTCATAATCCTGAGGCAAAATAAGACTGGGAATCTCGTGCTCAATACAGGCCATCATGATACCCGTCCCTGCGTGATGAATGGCAAAATCTATCTTATCCAGAATATCTGTATAAGGCAGATAGTCAAAGAGCAACAGGTTTTCCGCAAGTCTCTTCGGAGGATTCTCCAAGCCACTAGCTTCTCCCAAGGTGATGTAAAAGAGGTAATCTGGGTAGAGCTGACTCAGCTTTTTCGCTCGCTCCACCATGCGCTCCTTCTCCCATTTCAAATGCGTACCGCAAGTCACTAAAACCCGCTTCTTATCGGTCTCAAAATAAGACTCCTGGGCTGCAGGCAGGCGATCAAAGGACAGGCATCTGTAGCCAACCCAGCGAAGCTGCTTAGGAAAATCATCTCTAAACTCCAGCTCTTTCATGCCCAAAGCTAAGATAGAATAAGGCGAATAAATGGCTTCTGTACCGTCTTCCCGATAGAGTTTAAAATCTTGATAGTCTCCCAAACTCTTCCGAACTAAAGCAAAGGCCATTTTCTTTCCACAGCGAATAACTTGCCTGCCCAATGCATCTCTGAACTTGTATAAGGCACCCTGATGAGGTTTCCAGCCCCCCAAATAGGTCGGCGTTGTCGTCCGGCACTCAATCGCAACCGGACTCGGAATTGTGGTTATCCAGGGGATGTCAAAGCGATCAGAAATCAGACCTGCTGGTGAAGCAACAAAATCCGCTATGACCAAATCCGGTTTACCACCTTCTTGCCAAATTCGATTTAATTCGTCTATAACCTCTGGAATAAGCCTAGAATTGGCCCGAAACTGCTGATAGGTAATTAGAGGATTGCTTTGTTGCGGGGTATTGGCGATGTCCTCCATCACCGTCGGTCTCTCTGGAAAGAGAGCCAGACAGTCAAAACCGATTTCCTCTACTAACTCTTTCTTTTGGCAGCCAGTGATAACCCGAATCTGAAAACGCGGATCCGTCAGCAGAGGCTTGACTAAGGTCAAAGTAGGCAGCAGATGCCCACTAAACGGCACACTAATCACATCAATCTTTATCACTTTTTCTAATCCAGTCATAAACTAATCCTTTCACATCTTCCCTGTATTCATAATCAAAATGGTTGCTATCCACTATCACATCAGCTAGATGACCATCTAGACATCTGCTGTAAATATCCTTCCTGCCCTTGATGACCAGCAAGTCAATATCCTTGCGATTTAGGAGTCTCCGTGAAACAGGCCCTAGCGCAATCACTCTCAGTCTGAAGGGAATATTTTCCTCACCCAAGCCCTCCAGCCACTGGGTCAGCATATTGAGCCCCGAGCTTTTGCAGATAATGACAGCCTCCTCAACATCCAGCAAAGGAGAGAAGTGCTGCTGCAAAGCCTTTTGAAAGCGAGAATTGTAGAGAGTATGCCAATAGTAACGGATATTGGAAACGGAAGCTGTCAGCAATGAAACTTGGGTTTGTCGCTCATGCTCAAATCTCTGGTTAAATGGGAAATTACTAGGCACTACTGAGAAATCCGATGGACAAATCTGTTCAAGAAACTTAAGTTGTCCTGCAGTCAGACTAGCGCTCTCCAAATGACTGCTGCCACTGAGAAAAAGCAAGACCTTACTAGATTTCAACATGGTTTGGTCTGGCGACAGAGCATCCAACTTAGCCAAGTACTGCTTCATCTTACTCATAGCGGATTTTCCCATCCGTCACTCGAATCTTCCTTCCCCGCCAGTTAATCACTCGCGGACTGAGCAAGACATAGAGGAAAAGCCAAGGCAAGACTAGGTCGTTCAGCTCCTCGTAAAACACCTCATCAGGATGCGGTTGAGTAGTTAGGATAAGGCGACGATAAGCCAGCATCCAAACCGCCTTGACCAAGAACAAAAGCAAAGCCAGCAGTACAAAAGGCCAGCTAAGAAAGAAAGCAATGAGCAAGGCAGGAAGGGGCAGGAAACTAGGCAGAGCAATTAAAATAATAACCTTCCAGTCCAAGTGCTCTTTCAGATATATAGAGCTAAAAAGCAGCCAACGCTTCATCTGCAGCAAATATTGCTTGGCATCCTTGATAGTAGTCCGAACATTACAGGTCACCCGCGTCTGGATAATCTCAACTCCCTTGCTGCGCAGAAAATCCGCTACAGCCAAATCATCACATAGATAGTCTTTAATAGCACTGAAGAGCTTCTGCTCCCTAGCCAGTTCAAGTGGCAGGATGTAGAACATTCCATTAATCGAGTGGTTGGCTTTGACTTCTGCCATGGTAAAATAGGTAATAAAAGAATTGCTATTGACAAAAGCTGCTACTAGCTTGGACCAGAAATTACTTCGCTCCTGATTATAGGGAATGCCGGTCAAAATAACATTCTCGCCCAGATAATCTGTCAATTCTCCCATTTTTGAAAAATCAATGACGCTGTCGTCGTCGAGAACAATCATATATGGTCGAGTCAGCTCATCTATAATCTGCTCAATCTTATAGCTCTTAGGATTAATCCCTTGAGGAACATCCTCCATGAGAAAAACGCGAATGCGCTGGGCATAAGAGGGATTTTGACAAATCTTGTCAGCCACTCTCTGAGCCTCTGGATCAGACTGATCAATCAGCCAATAAAACTCTACTTTGTCTGTCTGCTGGAGATTGGCTAGCAAGTCATTTTCCAAACGAGGATCGCCAGATAGGATGGGCTGAACCACCGTATAAAGCTCCTCTTGAAAGTCTGATGAAGAGCTCTGCCCTTTTTTCAAATAAGCCAAAGACAAGATCCAACGCAAGATAAAGAGAAGCAGGTAAGCAGCAGTCAACAGAAAAAAAATAAGTTTCATGATTAAAGCCCCTTTCGTAGATAAGCGCCAATCAAACGGATAATCCATCTTTGCGGAAGTAGCTTCATGAGCCAAACCAGTAGTTGATATCTCTTGCCCACTATAGCATAGGAACGGCCTTGCTGAAAGAGTCTGATGATGCGTCGTGCTGCTATCTCCGGGCTCATTTGCAACTTACTTCCACCCAAAGCATCCTGCAGCTCTGGAGGAAAGATAGAGGTCTGAATCGGTCCCAGTATGTAAAGGCAAACTGTCACTTCAGAGCCTTTGAGGCCCAGCTCTTCTTGCAAGGCTAAACAGTAGGTCTGCAAAGCGATCTTGCTAGCGCTGTAAGCCGCCAGATAAGGATGGGGACAAAGCGCTGCCAGAGAGGAAAGTTGGACACATCTTATCTTACGATTGCGCTCTGCGACTTGCTTCATCAGTCGAACCGCTGCTTGGTAATTAACCTGCCAGAGAGCATTTTCATCTGCTTCCGAAAGAGATAGCGCTGGGCCAAAACTAGCCAGACCGCAGCAATTAATCAGTAGATCCGCCTCTAGCTGCTGAGCAAAATCGTCCACAGCAGCCGCATCCAGCAAATCCAAAAACCTACAGGACAACTGAGCCCTTGCTCCTGACAAGTCCTCTTGCAACTGAGTGAGCTTAGCTTCATCTCTGCCAACCAAGACCAGCTGGTCTGTCCTTGTAGCCAGTTCCCTAGTCAACTGACGACCTATACCTCCCGAAGCCCCCAAAATCACAGCTTTGCTGATTGTTTTTTCCATTTGCATAGATATAGTTTACCAGATTTTGACAAGATATAAAACTAATTGCTAGATTTTGCCTTTGCCCTCAAGAAACGAAAAACATTTCTCACTCTCTCCTGAATATGCTAAAATAGACTTAAATGAAATGAAAAAGGAGCACTCATGAAATATCCTAATCTTTTAGATCGTTTCCTGACCTATGTCAAGGTCAACACGCGCTCAGACGAGACATCTACTACTACACCCAGCACCCAGAGTCAGGTGGACTTTGCCAAAAATATTCTCATCCCTGAAATGAAGCGGGTCGGCTTGGAAAATGTCTACTACCTGCCCAACGGATTTGCAATTGGGACTCTACCAGCCAACGACCCTAGCTTTATCCGCAAGATTGGCTTTATTTCCCACATGGATACGGCCGACTTCAACGCAGAAAACATCCAGCCGCAGGTCATTGAGAATTATGATGGCGGTGTGATTCCGCTGGGGCAATCTGGCTTTAACTTAGATCCTGCGGACTTCGCCAGTCTCCATAAATACAAGGGCCAAACCCTGATTACAACTGACGGAACAACTCTTTTGGGAGCAGACGACAAGTCAGGTATTGCTGAAATCATGACTGCTATCGAATACCTGTCTGCACATCCAGAAATCAAGCATGGAGAAATTCGAGTGGGCTTTGGACCAGATGAGGAAATCGGTATCGGAGCTGATAAGTTTGACGCTGAAGACTTCGATGTGGACTTTGCCTACACAGTAGACGGCGGCCCTCTAGGAGAACTCCAGTACGAAACCTTTAGCGCTGCTGGAGCAGAACTGACCTTCCAAGGCCGCAATGTCCATCCGGGAACTGCTAAAGACCAGATGGTTAACGCTCTCCAGCTGGCTATTGACTTTCACAACCAGCTGCCAGAAACCGACCGACCAGAGAAGACTGAGGGCTACCAAGGATTTTACCACCTGATGAACCTGACCGGTACTGTCGAAGAAGCTCAAGCTAGCTACATTGTCCGCGACTTTGAGACAGAGGCTTTTGAAAATCGCAAAGCTTCTATGCAGGCTATTGCTGACAAGATGAACCAAGAGTTGGGCAGCGAGCGAGTTATCCTGACCCTCAAAGACCAGTATTACAACATGAAGCAGGTCATTGAAAAGGACATGACGCCTATCCATATCGCCAAAGCAGTCATGGAAAGTCTGGACATCCAACCTGTCATCGAGCCTATCCGTGGCGGAACTGACGGCTCTAAAATTTCCTTTATGGGCATTCCGACACCTAACCTCTTTGCCGGTGGCGAAAACATGCACGGCCGCTTCGAATATGTCAGCCTAGAAACCATGGAACGCGCTGTCGATACCATCATCGGTATTGTTTCCTATCAAGAGTAAAAAAATAAACCACAGAAGTTCAAGAGGAATTTCTGTGGTTTTTTGTGATTTGTAGAGAATAATATATTCGGATAATTTAAACACTTTACTCCTAAACATTGACTTTCTTCAAATGTATAATTGAATAATCTCATTTTAATATTCCTCTCCAAGCAATGGTCAAATCATTCCAATAACAAGTATATCTTGCCAATCCTTATTATTTTCTCTGTTTATTTTAACACAATATCAATCAAATAAGTATAGGGTTGTGAAAATCAAAAACGAATGATGCTCTTAGATTTGGCTTGGTCTTCATCATTCGTTTTATTCTTGTTTTACATCAAAATGTAAGCTTAGCTAATCTGAACAGTTTTCAGCTGGCCGTCAGCTCCTGTAAAGCTGATGCTTCTGGTTGCTGGATTATAGCTGAAAGTATCTGGGCTGACACCGTAGAGCTGAGAAAGCTCCTGCAATTTCTGGTTGAATGCTTCCTCTGTCATGCCAAAACTCGCTGCTAAGCTTGATTGACCAGTTGGGTTTGCTGCTGTCGAAGCTTCTGCTTGCTTATCAGATTGGTTTTGAGTTGTTTCACCAGTAGCAGATTCGGAAGGTAGATTGCTAGTTTGCACAGTTTCTGGAGCACTGCTGCTGGCTGGCTGACCAGAAGCAGGTTGTTCAGCTAGTGCTTTGAGGAAGCCTTTTTGCACCGCATAGGCATCTGCTGCTTGACGCTCAGCTTCTGACAAGTCCTTCTTGTAAATATAGTGCTCGTGGTCCAGATGGGCTACCCGATAGCCTTGCTCATCCGCTCCGACCATATCCTGCAGATTAAAGTGATAGCCGTCATCGTCCCTATGCTGAGAATCAGAGTCGGTTGCCCCCTCAGGATGGATGAGTGACTGCTGGAAGGCCAGGATTTCCTTGAGTAGCTCTTTCTTGTCTGTAGCTCTCTGTCCAAGCTTATCAAAAAGCTGGTCCAGCTGCTGGTATTGCTGCTCACTTCCTTGATTCTTTTCCAAATACTGATGGATAGACATGAGCAGATTATAAAGCTGTTGATAAACTTCCTGATTTTCCGTATTAGACGGCTCTTCCTTTTGCCCAGCAATGGTCCGGCTCATCTGATCTAAAAGCTTCTGACTTGCTGCCAGTAAAGCTTGCTTGTCTGAGCTGCTGCTCTTTAATTCCTTGCCTAGTTCTAAGATTCTAGCTGCATAGTCTGCTCGGCTGTTTTGGTCCTTTACTTCTCCAAGCAGTTCCTGCGCTTTTCCAAGGAAGACAAGGGCTTGAGCACTCTTCTCACTCTCATCCGAGGTGCCAAAATCATCATAAATCCCCTTCAAAAAGTCATAAATCATGGCTTTGTAGGTTGGCTGATTTGGCTCTCCCTGATCTAGCTCTGTCTTTTCAGAGGACGGAGAAGGCTGACCGCCAGCAAGGGCTGCTGCAATCTCTTTCTTAGTCTGATAGAGGGCAGGGAAAAGCTGCTGGAGATTGGTCGCTTCTATAAAGGCTTGAGACTTATAGAGAGTCAAGGTCAGCCCAGCTGCTTTTCTGCGCAGCTCAGGGCTCAAGCGCCCATCCTCTAATGCTTGGTAGAAATAACGGATATAATCAACCGCTGTGACGCCTGTCCGATCATGATAATCTTCTAAAGCAGATAGTAATTGTCCTAGCTCTGCCATTTCAGCTTGATTCTGGCCAGCATAAGCATTTTGCAGACGCTGCAGCAAGTCAGCTTTCTTCAGCCCATAGCTATCCGTATCAAGTCGGTTCATTCTCTCCAAAAGTCCTTGATAACTCTTGTCTAGCTCGGTCTCTTGGATTGGCTTGACCGTCTGATCCACATGGATAAACTGCTTATCAAAGTTATCCAGACTGTTCAAATAACCAGCTGTTGAGTTGCTTGGCAGCTTCTTCATGGTTTCTACAAACTGCCCCAAAACAAGCTCAATCCGCCGCTGCATAAGAGGATCATCGGCATAGAGACGCTGACTGTCCGATTTTAGACTTTCTACTTTTTGCAAAACAGCAGCCTCATCATAATCGCCCTGCTCATATTTAGATTGAATCTGAGGCAGACGATTTTTCAAGGCTTCTGCTGCGCCCTTGGACTGGATCTTGATATAGTGATTGTGGTCGCCATGAGGAATGACAAACTGCCCATCTTCCACCTGCAGACTGTAAGGCGAAAGACCTGAGCGCAGAGCTGTTGTGTAGAGCTCATTCATGAAGTCCAGCTCTGCATTGCCCGTTACCAGAGGAATGCGAACATGCTCCTTGCGAACAGCATAGGGGTGGATATGAGTCGGATCGTAGGCTTGATCAGGGTTATTAAAGACAAAGAAGCCATTTGAGATGCGAACCGCCTCCTTGGGAACGCCATAAGTTTGGGAGATATAAGCAATCTTCTCCTCATCGCTGGCATCGCGTGAATAGCGTTCAGCGTCATTGACTGCTGCAGACGGTTTTACTGGTTGCTGCTTGGCCAAGACTTGCTCCGCTGCTTGAATCTGTTCAGCAGTCAAGTCTTTCTTGTAAAAGTAATGAGCATGATCTCCATGCGATACCATGTAGCCTTGGTCGTCCTTGCCAATGACAGCCTCCGCATGGAAACCATGGTCGTGATCAGGCTGTGACGGTAGCTGAGGCTTCAAAGCTTGCAGTGGATCTCCCAGAGGCTGGTAAGTATAACCAATAGGAATCAAGCGGGCAATCTTAGCTTCCAAGTCTGACAGCTTGTCATAAGGAATGAAATGATGGTGATTTCCGTGGGGAATAACGACTCCATTTTCTGTCCGACGGCTGATTTTCAGCGGATCAAACACCACGCCGTCCCCTTCATGATAGCGCTGAGATTGAGGCAGGGCATAGAGTTGCTGCAGCAAACTTGGCAAGGATGGTTGAGACGGTTGAAACGGCTGGAGCGGATTGGACGGACTCGGCTGCGTAACCGCTAAGCTAGGACTTGGCTGCTCAATCTTTGAATGATTTGGCAGCTGTGGAGATGGATTTGAGACGGCTCCACCCTGATTGATAGCACTATTCTGATTCCAAATATTGGAAGAAGCAATCGTCCTGCCGTAGTTAGGCGGATTCACCCTTCCGCCAGCCCGCCTGCTATTCCAGTAGCTCTGAGCCGCAGCCAATTCTGCCGGCGACAAGTCGCTCTTAGGAATATAGTGAAAATGCCCGCCATGCGGCACGATAAATGCATCACCAGTATCCTCGATGATATCAGACGGACTAAACGTATAACCATCATCCGTCCTATATCCCCCTTGGCCTTGGTAAGAAACTCCTGCAAGGTCTGCTGCCGTCTTTCCCGCAGCTAGGGACTTGCTGGGCTGGCTGAAATCGCGAGTCCTGCTTGATTTTGTAGTGGAAGATTTGCCACTATCGCCTTCTTCCTTGGTCTTATGCAGCTTCTTCTGCCGCGCAATTTCATCCACCGAGCGGACATTGCTGGTATGCTTGGCATCCTTGAGGTAGAGATAATACTTCCCTTCCACCTTAATGATATAACCATCCTTGACCTCATTGACAATATCTGCTTGCTGCAGCGTGTAGTTGGGATCTCGGATAATCAGCTCTTCGCTGATAATGGCATCAAAAGGAACCTTCCCGTCAAAGTAATGATAATGGTCTCCATGGGAAGTGACATAGCCCTGATCTGTGATTTTCACGACAATTTGCTCTGCTTCGATACCTTCCTCATCATTGATTTGGTCAGATGTCAAATTTTTATTTTTATCTGTCTTTTCACCCGAAGTCTTGTCCTCAATATAGGCTACTTTGTTATCTTTGGTCTGAGGTCGAGGCTGAGCTTGCCATTGGATAAGCCCATAAGTTCCGACGCCGAGAGCTAATACAGCTGCTGAAGCTAGGAAATATTTCTTTTTCATGGTTTTCCTTTATCCTTTCAAATCTTTAGCTAAAACAGCTAGATTCTTTTCTAAATTTTCTAAATAAGATAGTTGGTTAGCTGGGTCTGCTTCCAGAGGATTCAGCTCCTTGATTTTTACACCGGTCGCCTTGACCAAGGTTTGAGCCACTTTGGAAGAAGCATTGCTTTCCACAAAAATGGTCTTCACCTCGTGCTCCTTGACAAAGTCTTCTATCTCTGTCAGCTGGCGCGGACTAGGCTCCTGCTCCGGTGAAATACCAGCAATACCCAGCTGGGTCAGCCCGAATCGCTTGGCCAGATAAGAAAAGGCAGTGTGCTGGGTGACAAAGGTCTTGTTGGTCACTTTATCAAAAATCTTCTGATAGCGTTCTGTCAGCTCCTTGGCCTCTTCTTGAAATTTTCGGGCATTGGCCTGATAAGTATCCCGATGGTCACTATCCAACTCCGACAGCCTGTCGGCGATAATCTGAGCTTCCTCCGCAGCCTTCTGAGGATCCAACCAGGTATGGGGGTCATAGAGCGTCTTCTCATCCACTCCCTCTCCCGCTTGGACATCTTCTAAGCCAGCGACTCGATCCAGCTCCATTCCCTGAGAAGCCTCAAGGACTTGAATCTTGGAATTCTTGAGACTGGGATTCAGCTCTCCAGCCCAGGACTCCAAAGTCCGTGAGTGATAGACAAAGACATCTGCATCATAGATGGCTGCCACATCATTGGCTGAAGGCTCAAAATCATGAATACCGCTGCTAGACTGAATCATGCGCACATCATTCAGATCCCCCGATATAGCCTTAACCATGGAGTAAATAGGATAAAAGCTGGTTACAATCCTCAATCCTTGCGACGGACTGGATGGATTGGATTCCTTTTGAGACTGACAAGCCCAGAGACACGAGGCCAGGGCCAGCAGGCTAAGGCATGCTGAGATTTTTAAAGTTCGTTTCATAATATCTCCTTAACTCATTGTTAACCGGTTTATTAACTGGTTAATATCATACACTTTGTCAACTTCTTTGTCAAGTTTTTTAAGAAAATAAAGAAAAAAGGAAGTAGGATTCTTTCCCACTTCCTTTGTTTGCTTTTAATTCATTATATTTGAAAGGTTATTTATTATGACTATTCAAGTACAGAATAAGCTTTGACAGATGCATTTTTCAAGCTTAACTGTATGAGATTACTTTTCAGACTTTCAGACTGTCAAATGACAATCTGAAAATGAAAACTCCATCTTTAAATCGCCTCTGTAGTGAAACTGCGGCTTTCCAGGACTTTCAGCATGGCATCAGCTGTGTCCAAGGCTGTGAAGAGTGGCACTCCATGCTCAATAGCTGAGCTACGGATAATTTGACCATGCTTGTCAGCTGTCCGCTTGGTTCCGACCGTGTTGATAATAGCCTGAACCTTGCCCTTGCGGATATAGGCTGGGATGTCCTTGTCATCATCACTGCCGATTTTTTCCACCAGACGGACGTGTAGGCCGTGATTTTCAAAATAGGAGGCTGTTCCCTTGGTTGCCCAAATACCATAGCCAATATTGGCAAAACGCTGAGCCAGCTGCAGGGCTTCTTCCTTGCTGTCGTCTGCAATAGTAAAGACGACATTTCCAAAGTTTGGTAAATGGAGATAGGAAGCCTCAAAAGCCTTGTAGAGTGCTTTTTCTAAGGTGCGGTCACTACCCATGACTTCGCCGGTAGACTTCATCTCTGGTCCCAAAAGACTGTCAACCTTGGCCAGCTTGGTAAAGGAGAAGACTGGCGCCTTGATATGAACCATGAAACTTTCTGGATGAAGACCATCTTCATAGCCCAGCTCTGCCAAGCTTTCCCCAAGAATTAAACGAGTCGCTACTTGCGCCATCGGAATATCAGTCACCTTGGACAAGAAAGGAACAGTCCGGCTGGCACGCGGATTGACCTCAATGACATAGACTTGCTCATCTTTGATGACGAATTGAATATTCATCATGCCGATACAGTTCAGTCCCAGAGCCATGCGCTTAGTATAGTCTGCAATGGTATCCTTGACTTTCTGAGATAGGGTTTGTGGAGGATAGGCTGCCATGGAATCCCCTGAGTGAACCCCTGCCCGCTCGATATGCTCCATAATCCCAGGAATCAAGACCTGACGGCCATCAGAAATGGCATCCACTTCGCACTCATCACCAACAATGTAAGAATCAACCAAAACCGGATGGTCTGGACTAGCCTTAACCGCTGTCCGCATATAAGAGCGTAGATCCGCTTCGTTTTCTACGATTTCCATAGCACGGCCACCCAAGACATAGGAAGGTCGCACCAGAACGGGGAAGCCAATCTTACGAGCAGCCTCTACTGCTTCCTCTTCATTAGTGGCCGTCTGACCCGGCGGCTGCGGAATATCCAGCTCCTTCAGAGCTTGCTCAAAGAGATCCCGGTCCTCAGCTCGATCCAGGTCCGCCACTTGGGTACCTAAAATCTTAACACCAGCCTTGGACAGAGGCTCTGCCAGATTAATGGCTGTCTGCCCGCCAAATTGAACGATAACACCTTTAGGCTGTTCCAGCTCAATGACATTCATGACATCTTCAAAAGTCAGCGGCTCAAAGTAGAGCTTGTCAGAGACAGAAAAGTCAGTCGATACAGTCTCTGGATTGCTGTTCATGATAATCGCTTCATAACCAGCTGACTGAATAGCCTTTACAGAATGAACGGTCGCATAGTCAAACTCGACTCCCTGCCCGATTCGGATAGGACCAGAGCCCAGTACCAGAACTGATTCCTTGCTGGATTTGACAGATTCATTTTCAAAACCATAGGTGGAATAGAAATAAGGCGTCGCAGACTCGAACTCAGCAGCACAGGTATCGACCATCTTGTAAACCGGAACAATCTTCTGCTCCTGCCGGATGCGACGAACCTGCTCGGCTGTCATGTCCCACAAGGCTGCAATCTTAGTATCCGCAAAGCCATTTTGCTTGGCTTTCTTAAGCACATAGTTATCTCCGATATGACTGGCCAGTTCCTGCTCAATTTCGTAAATATGGAGCAGCTTATCCAGGAAAAAGACATCAATCTTGGTCAGCTCAGCAATTTCATCTGGACTGTAACCACGGCGAATAGCCTCTGAGATGTAGAAAATCCGGTCGTCTTGCGCCTTGACAATCTTCCTCATCAGCTCATCATCGCTTACTTGACTGAGAGCAGGCAACTCGTTGTGGTCCACACCAACTTCCAAAGAGCGGCAGGCCTTGAGTAAACTCTCCTCAATATTGCGGCCGATAGCCATGACTTCGCCTGTCGCCTTCATCTGGGTTCCCAGACGGCGCTCACCCTGCTCGAACTTATCAAATGGAAAGCGTGGAATCTTAGCGACCACATAGTCCAGAGCCGGCTCAAACATAGCATAGGTAGAGCCTGTTACCGGATTGATGATCTCATCCAATGTAAGCCCGACCGCGATTTTAGCCGCCAGCTTGGCAATCGGATAGCCAGTCGCCTTAGAGGCCAAGGCTGATGAGCGAGAAACCCGCGGATTGACCTCGATGACATAGTATTTGAAACTATGCGGGTCCAGAGCCAGCTGTACATTACAGCCGCCCTCAATCTTCAGCGCTCGAATAATCTTTAGGCTGGCGTCCCGCAGCATCTGGTATTCATAGTCTGAAATGGTCTGACTAGGTGCAAAGACGATTGAATCCCCTGTATGGATACCGACTGGGTCAAAGTTTTCCATATTACATACGACCAGCGCATTGTCTGCGCCATCCCGCATGACTTCATATTCAATTTCCTTAAAGCCTGCTATAGAGCGCTCAATCAGACACTGAGTCACTGGAGAGAGTTTGAGGCCGTTTTCTGCGATTTCCTGAAGCTCTTCTTCATTGCTACAGATACCGCCGCCAGTTCCTCCCAGTGTAAATGCCGGACGGACAATGACTGGATAGCCGATACCAGCCGCAAATTCCAGCGCTTCATCCACTGTATTGACAATCTCTGACTCAGGGATGGGCTGGCCTAGCTCTTCCATCAGCTGCTTGAAGAGGTCTCGGTCTTCCGCTTGGTCAATGGCTGATAACTTAGTTCCCAAGAGTTCCACTCCCAGCTCTTCTAAAAGCCCTGACTTGGATAATTCCATGGCCATATTGAGTCCGGTCTGGCCGCCCAGAGTAGGCAGAAGAGCATCCGGCCGCTCCTTACGCAATATCCTCGCAACAAACTCCAGCGTGATAGGCTCGATATAAACTCGGTCTGCAATTTCCTTGTCCGTCATGATGGTTGCTGGGTTAGAATTAACCAAGACAACACTGTAGCCCTCTTCTTTCAAGGACAGGCAAGCTTGAGTCCCTGCATAGTCAAATTCCGCTGCCTGACCGATGACGATAGGACCAGAACCGATGACCATAATTTTCTGAATATCTTTACGTTTTGGCATAGTGTACCTCTCAATCTTGCTTCCTAGTAAGCCTGATGGGCATCCATCATTTCCATAAACTCATCAAAGAGATAGTCTGCATCATGCGGTCCCGGCGCAGCATCCGGGTGGAACTGCACAGAAAAAGCTGGATAGTCCCGATGGCGCACACCTTCGACAGACTTATCATTGATTTCTTCATGAGTCACTATCAGGCATTCCGGCAAATCCTCACGGCTGACAGCATAGCCGTGATTTTGACTGGTAAAGTCAACTCGGCCTGTCGCAATCTCACGTACCGCATGGTTGAAACCACGGTGGCCGAACTTCATCTTATGCGTCTTAGCACCGTTAGCCATGGAGAAGAGCTGGTGTCCCATACAGATTCCGAAAATTGGAATCTTGCCCTGAACACCACGAATCATGTCCAGAGCCTCTGGCACATCTTCCGGATTGCCCGGTCCATTGGATAGCATAACTCCGTCAGGATTGAGCTGGAGAATTTCCTCAGCGCTGGTATCATAAGGTACCACCGTCACACTGCAGTTGCGCTTAGCTAACTCCCGCAGGATAGAGTGTTTAAGGCCAAAGTCCACCAATACCACGCTGCGACCCGTTCCCGGAGCTGGATAGGCCTGCTTGGTAGAAACCTGCTTGATGTTATCAGTCGGCAGAACTGTCGCCTGCAGCTGGTCTTGCAGATGCTCAATGCTATCCTCTGCATTGGCAATGGTCGCCCGCATAGTTCCATGCTGGCGGATAATCTTGGTTAGTGCCCTTGTATCAATTCCCGAAATTCCTGGTATTTTCTTGACTTTGAGGAACTCATCCAAAGACAATTGCTGTCGCCAGTTACTGGCACGACGAGCATACTCATAGACCACCACTCCCTTACAGGTCGGTAAAATGGACTCATAGTCGTCCCGATTGACACCATAATTTCCCACCAAAGGATAGGTAAAGGTTAAAATCTGGCCGTTATAAGACTGGTCCGTAATCGATTCCTGATAGCCAGTCATGCCTGTGTTAAAGACGATTTCACCTGTTACGAAAAGATCCGCTCCAAAAGCTTCCCCTTCGAAAATCATGCCATTTTCTAATATTAAAAGTCTCTTTGCCATTGTTCCCTCCTGTCCAAGATGCAGACTGCCTATCAACCTTCCACATCAAAATATAATAATAGGGAGTGGGATTGCTTCACATAGCTTCACCCACTCCCGGCCTACTGTCCGAGATTATTGACGGCCTTTCAGAACCGCTTCGATAATAGCCATTCTGACAAAGACGCCGTTGGTCATTTGTTCAACGATACGTGATTTTGGTGCTTCGACCAAATGATCCGCAATTTCTACATCACGGTTAACTGGAGCTGGATGCATCAGAATCGCTGTATCTTTCATGCGGTCATACCGCTCTTGAGTCAGCCCATGCAGTCTGTGGTAATTTTCTTTAGAAAAGATGGACTCGTAGTCATGGCGCTCATGCTGCACGCGCAGGAACATCATGACATCTACTTGATCAATCACCTCATCAATAGTGACAAACTTACCATAGTCCGCAAACTCTTGGCTCCGCCATTCTTCCGGACCTGCAAAGTAGAGCTCTGCCCCCAAGCGCTTGAGAATCTGCATATTTGACTTAGCCACGCGCGAATGGTCCAAGTCACCAGCAATCGCAACCTTGAGTCCTTCAAAGCGACCAAACTCTTGATAAATAGTCATCAAATCCAGCAAGCTTTGGCTAGGATGCTGACCAGAACCGTCTCCTCCGTTTACGATAGAAGTCGTAATGGTTGGGCTTTCGACAAGCTCTTTGTAATAGTCCACTTCAGGGTGGCGAATGACACAAACATCGACGCCAAGGGCAGACATGGTCAGGATAGTGTCATACAAGGTTTCTCCTTTGTTGACCGAGCTGGTCTTGACATCAAAGTCCAGAAGATCGCAGCCTAACTTCAACTCCGCTACCTCAAAGGCCTTGTGGGTCCGAGTTGAAGGCTCAAAGAAGAGGTTAGACACGATATGCTGTTCATCATAATGTACTTTAGCGCCATTTTTAAATTCGATTCCGCGTTTAATCAAGGCCATAACTTCTTCATTTGACAGAGTTTCCATAGAAACAAGATTCTTAAGAGCGATTTGATTGGATGACATGATGTAATTCTCCTTTATGAAAGAATAAGGGCTTCCAGAGTGCTGCAAGTAAAGTCGCTCTGAGAGCAAGCTATTTTGAACGAAAGTTAATGATTTAGCGCCTAGCTCAATCCTTGGGCTCAGGCAGGACAAGATAGAGGACAATTCCCAGAATAGTTGACAAGGCAACTCCTGAGATTTGCAGACCCGACAGCTGCAAGGTCAGACCACCGATACCAGATACCAAGATGACACTGGCAATCAAGAGATTCTTTTTGTTGTCAAAGTTGGTCTGTGCTTCGATCAGAATCTTGAGACCGCTCGAAGCAATTACCCCAAAGAGGGCGATGGAAATACCACCCAGCACAGGACTCGGGATGGATTGGAGCAGGGCTGAGACCTTTCCAACAAAGCTCATGACAATAGCCAGTACTGCTGCACCTGCAATGACATAGACGCTGTAGATTTTATTGAGCGCCATGACTCCGATATTCTCTCCGTAGCTAGTCACTGGTGGTGCTCCGAAAAGCCCCGCAATAATCTGAGCCAGACCATCACCAGTCAAGGTCTTGTCCAGTCCTGGATCCTTGAAGAAGTCCTTACCTGTCAAGCTATTCAGCACCATGACATGCCCGAAGTGTTCTGTCATTGTTACAAAGGCGATAGGCGCCATGGTTAAAATCGCACTAGGATAAAATTTCACATCGTAGTCCAAGAAAGGCAGACTCATGGGCGGAAGGTGGAACCAAGAAGCTTGCCCAACCTTGGCAAAAGACACAATTTCCTGACCAGTCATAGCACCTAGAATCAAGCTAAAGATGTAGCCGACTATCAAACCTAGCAAGACTGGGATAATCCCCACAATCTTCTTACCATAGATATTAAAGAGGATGACTGCCAAGAGAGTGACCATTCCGATAATGAAGTAGGTCAAATCATAAACCTTTTCGCCATTAGCTGCAGTCTTGTTCATCACATCGCTAACAGCTGTTCCAGCCAAGCTCAGACCGATGACCATGATGATGGGGCCAACTACTACTGGCGGCAGCACCTTGTCAATCCAAGCATTGCCAGCAAACCTGACAATCAGTGCTACAATGAAATAAACCAAACCACCGGTGATGGCTCCCTGTGCAACCGCTCCGATACCATCAGTCTTCATCAGCATCTGCATGGCTGCGATATAAGCAAAGCTGGATCCCATGTAGGCCGGAATCTTGTACTTGGTAACAGTCAGATGGGCCAATGTTCCCAGACCGCTGGAAAAGAGGGCAACCGCTGGGTCAATTCCCACCAGAATCGGTACCAAGACTGTCGCCCCAAACATGGCGAACAAGTGCTGAAAGGATAGTCCTAAAAGCAGACCTGGCTTTGGCATATCATGCACATCATACTTAACATCTTGACTCATTTAGTTTATTACTCCCCCATAATCAACACGCGATCTTGACCGTCAGTTTCGGTCATCTCAACGATAATCTCCTCAGTTTGGCTAGTCGGAATATTCTTGCCGACATAGTCCGCCCGTATCGGCAGTTCGCGGTGACCACGGTCTACCAAGACAGCCAGACCAACCCGAGAGGGACGTCCATGACTGACCAGATTGTCGATAGCTGCTCGGATGGTCCGTCCTGTGTAGAGGACATCGTCAATCAGGATTACTTGACGGTCGGTAATATCTACTGGAATCACTGTCGTATCTTCCTCAACCTTGATATCATCTCGAAAAGGCTTGGTATCTACTTCTGCGACTGGAATATCGATATTCTCCAACTGGGCCAGTCGCTTCTGAATGCGGTTTGCCAAGTGAACCCCGCGGGTCTTAATGCCAGCCAAGACTACTTGGTTCAAGTCCTTGTTGCGCTCGATGATTTCATAGGTAATCCGCGTAATCGCACGGTTCATGGTAATGTCATCGACAACTTCTTTTGTTTTCATTCTTTCCTCCTCAAACAACAGAAAAAGTCTCCTTATTACAAGGAGACTTCAGAAAAATCTAGTCAGGCAAGCTAAAACAAGACGCACTTGCTTACACTCCACCCATCTTTTTACTTGCTCCTTGTCTATCTCTCTGGATAGAATTAAAGGATTATTTAATTTTTTATACTATATCACAATTTCAAAACTATTTCAAGAAAAAATTGTATTTTTTCTGCTCAACTGGATAAGGATTAGTGATTAGCTTCTTTCTCAGCCTTTTCCTTATCTTTTGAATCCATTTGATTTTCTTTATCTTCTGCTTGAGCTAACTCAGATTTTAATGCAGGATTTTCAGTAGTTGGCACTTCTTCTAATGATGGCTTAGAAGAGTTTTCTAGATTCTCAGCTTGACTGTTTAACTCTGCTTCAGGAGATCCAGCTGGACGCTCGCTATCATTGGAAGCTCCTTGGCCGCTTGCTTGAGCTGAGGCTGGCTTATCGGATGATGGCTCCCCTTGGACATCTGCCTTCATAGGCTCACTTTCCTTAGGCGCTTCCTTATTTTCTTCTTTTGGATCAGCCGGCTTATTATTGTCAATGCTGCCACCCTGAACATCTGGGAAATGCTGCGCCAAGGCTTTCGGAATTTTATTTTCATTCAATTCAAGCTCTTCTTTAGGGATGTGATTGTCGCTGACATTGATATAAGTCACCGTCTTATTTGGTTCCTGCAGCGCCAAGGTTGTGATTTTATTCTTGTTGACAGCCAAATTGTCTAAAGCCCTAAACTGATTAATTCCTTCCAAGTTTTTCAACTCATTCTCAGCCAAGTTTAAATTCTTCAAGGAAGACTGAGCGGCTGGAATGTCCAAAGATGTAATCTTGTTTTGACTTGCGGACAAAGTTACTAAATTCTTAGCAGCTTCAACTCCTGCCAGCGAAGTCAGACGATTTTCATTTAGGCTTAGAGTTGTCAGATTTGGATTATCCTTCAGGAAGTTCAAGCTCTCAACATTGGAATTATCAGCTGTTAATTCTTCAAGTTTGGAAGCTTTGAGGGTATTGAGATTTAAGTTTGGATTATTGGATAAGAAAAGCCTTGTTAAATCTTCTTTTTGGCTCAGAGCAGAAACATCGTGCAGCTGATTGTGCTCTAAACTTACCGCTTTTAATTTTGAAAGCTTGGTCAAAGCAGAAATATCAGAGATATTGTTATAGTCAAGGTTCAATGACTCCAGATTTTTCAGCTTAGCCAGGGGTGAGATATCGGTAAGGTCATTCCCCGCTGCAGCGACTGTTTTGAGGTTTGGGTAATCCTTCAAGAAAGATAAATCAGTGATACCATTCTGGGAAATGTCCAAGCCTTCCAAGGTCGGAATTTCTTTTAAGAAATCATAGTTGGTAACGCCTGTCTTTGTCATCCACAGCTGTTTTAAATGTTTAAATTGCAGCACTGGTCTGATGTCCTTTATCGGAGTAAAGCCAACTCCCAGAACTTCAATATTTGGCATCAGTTCCAAGCCTTTTCTTTCCAGCGGATCTTTGCGCTGGCCGATATTTAGATACTTTACAGTTGCCAGCCAGGCTTTCATCTTTTCCGTATCCGTCTCATCTGAAGGGAATGGGGTATCTGCCGTAGCATGTAAAATATCTTCAATGATTTCATCATCGAATCCTAGAGCTTTCAAGGTTGCCATACCGACTGCGTCATGAGCATGTGGATTTCCATGAGGATCAAAAGGCTTGGTCGTATCAATCTCACTAATCAAGGTCGAATGGCTGTGGTCGCCATGCGGATAGATAAATACCTTTCCTTTATCTGTATCGCTCACCTGAATAAGACTTTCATCAATTCCTAATTGCTGAGCCAAATAGGCCTTTTTCTTGGCAATTTCTTCTTCCTCGTCTGATGGACTTGGCACAGGCTCAGGTGTAGGAGCTGGTGCTGGAGCTGGCGACGGTTCTGGTGAAGGCTGTGCTTGCCCTTGCCGGCCATAGTAGGCATCTTCAGCAGCTTTCTTATGTTCCGCTGGAATCAATGACTCCCAAGGTGAAGCAATCAGCTGCTCATATGGGATGAAATGAGTATGACCATTATGATCTGCCAGCAAGCCAGTAGCCAACTTGCCTGTTACTCCGGTACCTTTAAATAAGAATCCATCACTTGTAGGATAATCAATCCCAGCAAACTGGCGTTTAGTTGTCCCTTGCTGAGGGGGAAGAGATGGCGTAGGTGTTGGCTGATAAACAGGTCCAGTAGGATTGCTAGACGGCGTTGGACGATAGCTCGGTGCTTGTGCAAGATTACCTACTGACTGTTTCAAAATGTAATGAAAATGGTCCCCGTGACGCACAACATAGCCGTATTGGTCTTCTGAAACAATGTCTCTAGGATTAAAGACATAGCCATCATCAGCAGTGCTCATTTGATTTGCCAGCTGACCCGAGCCTGCAGTCGCTTGCCCATCTTTTGGTATTAGATAGGCCCATTTACTATTCTTTAGATCAGAATAAAAAATAAAGTGTGTATGGCCATCATGCTCTAAAATCAAACCTTCACTAGTTCTAGCTTTAATTTGAGACTCGCTTTTGAAGAGAAAACCATCATCCGTCGGCTTATCAACTCCAGGAACCTGTCCTTTTTTGGTCGCCTTACTTTTCTTCTTCACCTCTTGCTTGGTCTTCACCTTCTCTTGACTGCTTTCCTGTTGAGATGTCTGAGATTGACAAGCAGCCAAGCAAAAATTACAAGCTAAGATGATTCCTGCTAAACCTAATAGTTTTTGATTGTGCTTCATTTCTTCCTCCTTTTTGTTTAACCGGTTAATCATTAACTAGTTAACTATATCATACAAATCTGATATTAGCAAGAAAAAATCGAAGCAAAATAAAAAAACAGAGCAAATCTGTTTTTTCATCTACAGTAACATGTCTCTAAGAAGTCTTTTTCTTTGAGAAAGAGATGGATTTTATCCCGTAAAAGACAAAACCAAAGATCAGGTAGGCCGCAAAAATAATCAGACACATCTGGATGACATAGGGCCAACCTTTCTTAAAGACATTGAGGAAAAAGTAGGGAAATGGATTGTCCTTGGATCTTGGAATATCTATTTTCAAGAAAAAGCCATTAAAGAGAGCAAAGGCCATGTAGACCAAAGGCACACTCGTCCAAGAAATCGGATCAAACCAACGGTACTGGCGCGATTTGTCAAAGATTACTGTATCCAGAAGAAACGCCAAGGGTACTATATAATGACATAAAAAATTCTCTAGACGGTAAAAATCTGTCGCAATCGGAGCCAGCAAGAGGTGATAAACGACACAAGTAATCATGATGGACATGGTCACCCCGCCCTTGATTCTCAAGATTTTCGGAGCCTTCCAAGCATCGCCAGGTCTCATCATCAGATAGACCAGATAGCCCGTAAAGAGCAGGACCAAGAGATTGGACAGAACCGTATAGTACATGAGCATGCCCATGCCATACTTAGTGATTTCCAGATACACACCCAAAAAGGCGAGAATAAAAAGAATAATTCGATAAATTAAGATAAAACGACGATTCATAGAGACCTCAAATTTTCTTAACAAACTCTGACTTGAGCTTCATCGCACCGAAGCCGTCAATCTTACAGTCAATATTATGGTCGCCTTCCACGATGCGGATATTTTTCACGCGCGTTCCCTGCTTGAGATCCTTGGGTGCTCCTTTGACCTTCAGGTCCTTAATCAAGGTAACTGTGTCACCATCAGCCAGCTTATTGCCATTAGCATCAATCGCTACTGGTCCTTCTTCTGCTTCTTGGACCTCAGCTGGATTCCACTCATAGGCGCACTCTGGGCAGACCAAGAGCGTTCCATCTTCGTAAACATACTCTGAATTACATTTGGGGCAGTTTGGTAAGTTGTTCATTTTTTCTCCATTTCTAGTCAAGGCTGCTAAATTCCTATACCAGCCTTCTCTATATGATTAAGCTCTTCTTTCATTTTTCAAGTCCAGCAGAATACTAATCAATGTGAAGGTCAACTAAATCCTAAAAATCTAGTTTGCTCCTATTTCCACACCATTCTAGTATAAGCTATTTTAAGCATTTTGACAAATCTCTTTTAGGATTTCCTACAGGTCTTGACCTTTCTGCAAAAACAGTGTACTATACTAGTGTATATACAGATAAAAAGGAGTCACTATGAAACCAAAATCTAAAAATCAGTTTATGACACTGACCGCTTTTTTGACTGCACTAGCTATTGTTATCCCGCTGGTTATGCCGATTAAAATTGTCATTCCGCCCGCTTCCTTCACCTTAGCCAGTCATGTCGCTATCTTTTTGGCTATGTTTATATCCCCTCTCATGACGGTGATTGTCGTGATTGGCTCTGCTATTGGATTTGGAATGTCTGGGCTTCCTTTTATCATCACGCTTAGGG
Organism: Streptococcus sanguinis; assembly: GCF_019928825.1. Taxonomy (GTDB): domain Bacteria; phylum Bacillota; class Bacilli; order Lactobacillales; family Streptococcaceae; genus Streptococcus; species Streptococcus sanguinis_L. The sequence continues at coordinate 237,937 of NZ_JAHZOP010000001.1, forward strand.
CCCTGTCCCACTTGCTCTTCGCTAGCATCGGCGCTCTTTATCTGCAAAAGCACCCTGACACATTGGACAGCCAGAAGAAGACTTGGATATTTAATTTCCTACTAGCCTTGATTCATGCCTTTGGTGAAGTGGTCGTCTGCATCCTCTTTTACACAACGTCTGCCTATCCTGCTAATGCTTTCTATATCTTATTTGGTCTGGTTGGACTTGGTACGGTCATTCATAGCATGGTAGACTTTGTCATTGCTAAGTTCATCTATCAAGCGCTGAAAAAGATTCGCTAGAGCTTGAAGATTCCTGACTTTTGGTTTACAATGAAGCTATGACCAAGCAAAGACGAGAAGAACTATTAGACCTTTTGAAAACATCATCTGCTGCCCTCAATGGCCAGTCACTGGCGGAGCATTTCCATGTGACCAGACAGATTATCGTGCAAGATATTGCCCTCTTACGGGCTGATGGCGCACCCATCCTCTCAACCAACCGTGGCTATCTTTATAAAGACCGCCAAGAAAGCACTGCTGTTCATCAGCTTTTCAAGGTTCAGCATAGGGCTGAGGATATGGAAGCTGAGCTGCTGGCTATTGTGGATAATGGCGGCCGCGTACAGACTATTTTGATTGAGCATCCGGTTTACGGCGAAATCCAGACTTACCTGAAGCTAACCTGCCGCCGAGATGTTCAACATTTTCTCCAACAGGTCGCATCCTGTGCCTTTCGCCCCTTATCTGAGCTGACAGATGGAGTCCACTATCACCTAGTACAAGCCGACTCCCAGCAGGATTTGGACTATGTTGAAGCCGCCCTGAGAGACCTAGGATTTTTACAGGAATGAATAGCAAGAAAGAAAAAGACTGATTAGACCCCAACCTAATCAGTCTTTTTAGTACATACTCTTGCGCCAACCGGCTTTCAAATGATAGATAGTCGCTATAAAAACCACTGATAAAACAATCAAACTATTCTTTAAAAGAAATTAAAAAAATTAATATTCCAGAAAATACAATACTAATAATTGACAAGCCCAAGACCCTAATCTCGTTTAAATCTATGTAGAAAGAATAAAGAAAAATGAGTAAATTAAGCAAAATCACTAATATATAAAACCTAGATTGGCTCTGCTTCCATCCTTTTAAAGTATGAAAAGCAAATGGAAATCTCAAACCGAATCCAGCATTTCTAGAAGGAAAAAAATGGTTTAAGCCCAAAAGAAAAAATGCAACAATAGCAATCCATAATGAAATCATGGTAGCCATCTACCTTTCTATTTTTTCACTCCAGACACAAAAGGAAACATTTTTTAATACATACTCTTGCGCCAACCGCCTGCTATGCGCTCGTGATAGTAATACTCGGATAATTCCTCATCTTCCATCATACGAAGGAGTTCCAGCATATCGTAAGCCAAGTCCAGCTGTGGCAGGTTATCCTTATCTACCCAAGAGATCTCGCCCTCTTCTGTCGAGTGAATCTGACCAGAGAATTCAGTCGCTTTGTAGCAAAAGACGATGTAGCGAACCCCTTCATCCGTATGCCAGTTCTTAACTCCGACCAGTTTTGGATGACTAATAGTCAAACCTGTTTCTTCAAAAATCTCTCGGACTACAGCATCATGTAGGGACTCCCCCTTCTCGATATGACCACCCGGAAAGGCATAACCAGACCAATGATTGCGCTCGGGAGAGCGATACTGAACCAAGACCTTACCTCGCGTCTTATCTTCAACAAGGCAGATGTTTGTTAGGATTGTTTCTTGGGCACGTGACATTACTTCTTCCTTTCTAAATAAATAGCAATAAGAGTTGCAAGCCCAGCTATTGAAAAAAATAGGATATAAGTTACAATCGGAAACCAAACATAGCGAGAATCCAAACTGATTAGAGGTGGTGCAAAATGTTTTCCACCTTTTGACCGAATTCCTATAAAATAATGGATTAAGAAAACCGGCCCGTTCAGATAAAGAAATCCTTCCGCTAAAACCTTCAGAGAAGTAAATCCTTCTTTTCTCAAGCTACCAAATCGAGAATAATAAGGAATAAGCACCAAGAGGACCAAGTTTACATATAAAGGAGTAATATAATTCAAATGACGAAGTGGAGCAGGAATGCTCTCATTACCAAAAGTTAAATATCCCACACCAATCGCAACAACTATTAAGACTAAAAAATTTAAAAAAGCTTCTACTAGCTAATGCTTTTCCAACCAAAGACTAAACTTATTCCCCTGAACTTTTACTTTTCTTTTGTTTTTATTTTTCTTTTTGGTTTTAATTTTCATTCACCAACTCCACAATCTTTTGAAAAGTCTTGCCGTTTCGGATGGTTAGTTGTTTGTAGAAACTGGACTTGAGCAGTTTCTTATGGTAGTTGGACTTGAGATAGTCCGCTTGGTCAGCGTTGCTATAAAAGAAAGCTGTCTGCCCAAAATGCAGCTGCTCCTTGTCATTTGCCCAACTGCCAGCCAGCTCTTGAACACTCTCCCTATCTGTCTCCGGCAGATAAAAGAGAACATCTCGCCGAAAGGCTGTCTCATCCTGCCACCAAGCAGGCAGATTGGCTGTTTCTTTTTCAAGCATGACAGAGCTGACAAGGACAAAAGGCAGAGGAAAATCATAAGACCGCCTGAAATAAGTCATCAAAATCTCCCGAATCCTCTCCTCTTGCTCCTCGCTATCAAAGAAAAGATTGCCACTATTGATGTAGGAAACCGTGTTTTCAAACCCCAACCCAGCCAAATCCTTCTTCAAATCAGCCATAACGACCTTGTTTTTTCCGCCGACATTAATGCCGCGGAGTAAAAGTGCATAACGCATGTGGTGCTCCTTACAAATATATCTATTACTTATAAACTAACTGTTAGAGTTTCTAATGTAAATCATCCGTTTTTCTTTCACGGCTTTCCCGAGGTCAATAACCTTTTCCTCGCCGTCAAAAACAAAACCCATTTTTTCATAAAAGGCGATGGCACGTTTGTTATCTTCTAAAACCCATAATATAATCTCTTGATAACTATCCAAGGCAACAAAAGCAGCCTGCATGAGCTGCCGTCCTACACCCTTGCCATAATAATCTTTTAAGACATACAATGCGAAAATTTCACCCGCTATCGTAGTTGAATCTCGAAAATCACCGTAGCTAACAAAGCCAACCACTTTAGCATCATCCAAGGCAATCAAGGTATTTTCAGGGTACTTTTGACTATAAAATCGGCACTTATCCAAAGTCATCTGCTCTTGAAATTCCGCGGGCAAGATGCCATCATAAGCTTCACGCCATGTCTGCCAATGAACTCGGGATTTCCCTTCTATCTCCTCAGCTGTTTTCATTGCTTTGATAGTGATGACCATTTGTTTTTCTCCTTGATATCCCTTAATCCATCGCCTTTATTTCCAGAATCATATCGCGAATCTGTGCAGCCAGTTCGAAGTCCAGAAGTCCAGCAGCTTCTTGCATCTGTCCTTCCAGTTTCTTAATCATGTCCTTGCGTTCTTGCTTGTTGAGGCTTTCGATTTCGACAGTTTCTTCCTTGTCTGGCAAGGCAGCCTTGGTCACACTGATCAGGTCGCGGATTTCTTTTTTAATGGTCTGCGGTACAATGCCATGCTCTTCGTTATATGCCATCTGGATTGCCCGACGGCGGGCAGTTTCATCAATAGCCCGCTGCATGGACTGGGTCATAGTATCTGCATACATAATCACATGCCCCTCACTGTTGCGGGCTGCCCGGCCAATAGTCTGGATAAGACCGCGTTCGTTGCGGAGGAAACCTTCCTTGTCCGCATCAAGAATTGCCACCAGACTAACCTCGGGAACATCGATTCCCTCGCGCAGCAGGTTAATCCCAACCAGAACGTCAAAGACACCCAAGCGCAGGTCTCGGATAATCTCGGTCCGTTCCAAAGTCTTGATGTCTGAGTGCATGTACTTGACCTTGACACCCATTTCCTTGAAGTAGTCTGTCAAATCTTCCGCCATCTTCTTGGTCAGGGTTGTGATAAAGGTCCGCTCATTCTTTTCGACACGAGCATTGATTTCGCCCAAAAGATCATCAATTTGCCCCATGGTTGGACGGACTTCCACTTCTGGATCCAGAAGCCCTGTCGGCCGGATAATCTGCTCAATAACAGTGTCCGTCTGTTCATTTTCATAGTCGCCCGGCGTAGCCGATACATAGACAATCTGGTGAACATGGCTCTCAAACTCCTCCCGGCGCAGCGGACGGTTGTCCAAGGCAGATGGCAGGCGGAAACCATAATTAACCAGCATCTCCTTCCGAGAGCGGTCGCCATTGTACATGCCCCGAATCTGTCCCATGGTCATGTGACTCTCGTCAATCATAATCAAGAAGTCATCAGGGAAAAAATCCAGAAGAGTATAAGGCGGCTCTCCTTCGCTCCGACCATCCATGTGGCGAGAATAGTTCTCAACTCCATTCGTATAGCCCATCTCGCGCAGCATTTCGATATCATACTCTGTGCGCTGCTTCAAGCGCTGAGCTTCCAGAAGCTTGCCTTCCTTCTCAAAGATACCAAGCTGCTCCTCCAGCTCGGCCTGAATCTTAGCAATAGCTACTTCCATGTGGTCTTCATTGGTCACGAAGTGAGTGGCTGGGAAGATGGCCAAATGGTCCACCTCACCCAAAACTCGCCCTGTCAAGGCTTCGACCTCACGAATCCGGTCAATCTCATCTCCGAAAAACTCCACCCGAAAAGCATGCTCATCACGAGAAGCTGGGAAAATCTCCACCACATCACCACGAACCCGGAATTTCCCCCGCTGAAAGTCAATGTCATTGCGCTCAAACTGGATATCTACCAAATCATTGAGCAGCTTGTCACGGGAAATCTCTAGTCCAGGACGCAGGCTTATCACGCTGTCAGAGTATTCCTTAGGCGATCCCAGACCATAGATACACGAGACCGAAGCCACGACAATCACATCATTACGCTCCAAGAGGGCTGATGTCGCTGAGTGACGGAGCTTGTCAATCTCGTCATTGACCGAGCTATCCTTTTCGATATAAGTATCACTGGAAGGCACATAAGCCTCTGGTTGGTAGTAATCATAGTAGGAAACGAAGTATTCCACCGCGTTATTGGGGAAGAACTCCTTAAACTCACCATAAAGTTGGCCGGCCAGGGTCTTATTATGGGCGATAACCAGAGTCGGCTTGTTGACCTGAGCGATAACCTGACTCATGGTATAGGTCTTACCAGTACCCGTCGCTCCCATGAGAATCTGAGCCTTCTCGCCTCCCTCAATATTATCTACCAGCTGCTCGATAGCCTGAGGCTGGTCACCAGAAGGCTCGTACTTGGAAACCAATTCAAATTTATTATCTGTTATTCTGTTAATCATCTTTTATTCCTTAAATTGTGCTTCTATCATTTTACCATATTTGCCCTATTTTCTCTGGATTTGGGTGTAGGTAGAATGGCCACGCTTCTACCATCGTCTGTCTCTTGTCACACCTCTCGTTAAAAGACATAAAAAATGCCCAGCTAAACTGGGCGAAATGGTTATTTCTTAAAGATCAGCGCCTGAGGCAGGCGATTTTCTTTCTTTAATGACCAGTAAAGATAGGCAATGCAGCCAATCAGGACGATACTGGCAAAAATAGATCCTTCAGCACCAAAAGCCCCACCAGATAGCAAATCCACAGAAGATTGTGAGTTATAGTTCAAAATTGAGGTAGATGCTCCTTGACCACTGACCTGAATACCGTAGATATTTCCTTGCACAAAATTCCAAGCGCCGTGCATACCAGCCAGTACCCACATATTGTCATACTTGAGCATAAGGAAACAAGCAAAGATACCGTCTAGTATGATATTGACAATAGAAAGAACGGTCACACCAGGGTTAAAGAGGTGCAGTGCCCCGAATAGAGCACTGGAAATCAAGATACCAATGAAGATATTTGACTTAGCACTAACTGCTGGAAAAAGCCAACCACGCGTCACTAGTTCTTCTGTTCCGCCTTGGAGAATCCAGAAAGGAATGATTGCTAGGACGAAAATCAAAGACTGCAAGTTAAGCTGACCTAATTTCAGACTGCCTGTCCCCGTTACCAAGAGCAAGACAACAACCAGTGAAAACTGAACGGCTCCAATAAGGAAGCCTTTTAGGAGATTTTTGAACCAGTCCTGTTTATAAAATCCCAGACTAGAAAAAGGACGCTTCTCACGATACCGAACCCAGAGGAAAACTGTTAGGGCGATAAAGAAGAAACCAGCTAGCTGAAAAAAGACCGTATAGTGACTAATGGCTGCCATTGCTTCTGTCCGATTAATCGTCGGATCTGCAAAGCCAAATAAGAGTCCGACAATGATACCGATTGGCAACATTCCGACAAAACTTAAAATTCCTCCTCCATAAACAAAGCCAATAGCAATCAAGATAGCTAACCAAATCGGCGGAATATAACGCGATTGCTTGATAGCATCCAACATACGAGATTTAAACATATACACATCCCTTTCCTTATTTTTATTTATTATAGCATATTATTTTAGGATTAGCAAAAGAGTGCCGTTCGAATAGTTATTCTGTCTTTCCCACTAACCCTGTCAAACTGCCATCTTTTTTCATCTTGAAAAGCAAGTAAAGCACGGCTAACAAGAGAATGAGCGAGCTGAAAACAGAGGCTTCAGCGCCGAAAGCTCCACCAGTCAACCAGCTCCATTCTGACTTTGGAATAAAGTTCAGGACTGCCGCGTCAACGCCAGTACCACTAACGCTGAAACCATAGATATTTCCTTGGGTAAAGTTCCAAGCAGTATGAAGTCCTATAATCCCCCAGACATTGTCCGTCCGGAGCAGATAGAGACTTGCAAAGAGCCCAAATAAGGCAATGTTAAGAATGGAAAGAATACCAATATCTGGATTGCCTAGGTGCAAGAGGGCAAAGAGCAGGCTTGAAGTCAGCAAACCGATGGGCAAGTTGGTCTTTTTGACTGAAACTGGCAGAAGCCAAGCCCTTGTCACTAGCTCTTCTGCCCCGCCCTGAATCATCCAAAGCGGAAGCAAAATCAAGATATAGAGGAAAGGTTCCAGCGTCAGCTGTCCCCATTCGAAAGAGACAGCTCCGCTCAACAGCATAAGCAGAGCGACTAGACTAAAGAGGAGAAAACCTACTGTCAATCCTTTGACTAACTCCACCAAGCTTCCTTTTTTGACAAAGCCCAGAGTCGCGAGCGGTCGTCCTTCAGCCCAGCGCACCCAAAGAAAAAGAGCCAGTATCATAAATACAAAGCCGAACAAGAGAAAAGGCAGGGCAAAATTGAAGAAGATTTCAAAGAATCCGTCTTGCCCTAAGAAACCTAGCATAAGACTGAGGACAGCTGAAATTGGCTCCAAAGCCAGATAGGCCAATTGTTGTCCTCCTTGCACGAAAACAACTGCTAGCACTAGCGACAACAGATAGGGAGGGACAAAGCGAGCTTGATTGACTCCGTCCAAGATACGTGATTTTTTCATAAGAACCTCATTCTATCCTTGCTTTCATTTATTTCCAGTATAGCAGACTTTGCTCTAAGAACAAAGAAAAGTTGCGGCTATTTTTGCGAGAAATTCAGAGTTTATATGTCAGAAAACCTAACATAAAAACAGGAGAAATTTGCCTAATCAGTGATTTTTTGCTATAATGCTAGAATGCTAAAAAGGAGGAAGAAAATGAAGAAAAAATTCTTAGCAGTTTTGCTAACATTATTTCCATTTTTTGCGTTAGGGGCGACAGCCCAGGCAGATACGATCAAAATCGTATCCGATACTGCTTACGCACCATTTGAATTTAAAGATTCTGATCAGACTTACAAGGGGATTGACGTTGATATCATCAACAAGGTCGCAGAAATCAAGGGATGGGACATTGACATGAGCTTCCCGGGCTTCGATGCAGCAGTCAATGCGGTCCAAGCCGGCCAAGCGGATGCCATTATGGCTGGTATGACCAAGACAAGCGAGCGCGAAAAAGTCTTTACCATGTCTGATACCTACTATGACACTAAGGTCGTTATCGCGACGACCAAGGCAAACACCATCAGCAAATATGAACAGCTGAAAGGGAAGAAAGTCGGTGTCAAAACAGGAACCGCTGCCCAACGCTTCCTTGAGAAGAACAAGGATAAGTATGGCTACACTCTCAAAACCTTTGACACGGGTGACTTGATGTATAACAGCCTTTCTGCTGGTGATGTCGATGCAGTGATGGACGATCAGCCTGTCATTGAGTACGCCATCAATCAAGGCCAAAACCTGAAAATTTCTATGAAGGGTGAGGCTGTAGGAAGCTTTGCTTTCGGTGTCAAAAAAGGCAGCAAGCACGAGCACTTAGTTACTGAGTTTAACGAGGCTTTGGCACAGATGAAGGAAGACGGCAGTCTGGAAGAAATCATCAATAAATGGACGGCTTCTAAAGGCAGTTCTGACTCAGCTGTTCCAGAGACTTCTACTCCTGCCGGTCAAAAAGCTAGTCCGACAAAAGACAAATACATCATTGCCAGCGACTCATCTTTTGCTCCTTTTGTCTTCCAAGATGACAGCAACCAATACACTGGGATTGACATGGAGCTGATTAAGGCTATTGCCAAAGACCAAGGCTTTACTGTGGAAGTAACCAACCCTGGCTTTGATGCAGCTATCAATAGCGTTCAGACCGGTCAGGCTGACGGAATTATCGCCGGCATGTCTGTCACCGATGCCCGCAAGAAAACTTTTGATTATTCTGACCCTTACTATACAGCCAACTCTATCTTGGCAGTCAAGGACAGCAACAATATCAAGTCCTACGAGGAACTCAAGGGCAAAACAGTCGGTGTCAAAACAGGTACCGCTTCTCAGACTTTCCTTGAGGAAAACAAGAGCAAGTACGGCTACTCTATCAAAACATTCTCAGATGCAGCTTCCATGTATGACAGCCTTAATACTGGCTCCGTCGCAGCTGTGATGGATGATGAGCCCGTTGTCAAATACGCCATCAAACAAGGCAAGAAACTTAAAACACCTATTGAAGGTACACCAAGTGGCCAAGTCGCTTTCGCAGTTAAAAAAGGCAGCAATCCTGAGCTGATTGAGATGTTTAACAATGGACTGGCCAACCTCAAAGAAAGCGGCAAGTACCAAGAAATTTTAGACAAGTATCTGGCTAGCGAAGAAAAGGAATCCACTGTAGATGAGTCTACTATTTGGGGCTTGCTGCAAAATAATTACCAAGAACTTCTTAAAGGTCTGGGAGTGACGATTGCTTTGGCCCTGATTTCATTTGCGATTGCTATGGTCATTGGGATTATCTTTGGTATGTTCAGCGTCAGCCCTTATAAACCGCTGCGCTGGATTGCAGAAATCTTTGTTGATGTCATTCGTGGTATTCCACTGATGATTGTGGCAGCCTTTATCTTCTGGGGTATTCCGAACCTAATCGAATCCATGACTGGACAACAAAGCCCAATCAATGCTTTCGTTGCAGGAACCATCGCCCTCTCTCTCAATGCCGGCGCCTATATCGCAGAAATTGTCCGTGGAGGTATTCAGGCCGTTCCAGTTGGGCAGATGGAAGCCAGCCGCAGCTTGGGGATTTCCTACTCCAAGACCATGCGCAAGATTATCCTGCCACAGGCAACCAAGATTATGCTGCCAAACTTTGTCAATCAGTTTGTCATCGCACTCAAGGATACAACGATTGTCTCAGCGATTGGATTAGCCGAGCTATTCAAAACGGGTAAGGACATCATCGCCCGCAACTATCAGAGTTTCCGCATGTATGCTATCCTAGCCGTGCTCTATCTCATCATTATCACGCTCTTGACCCGCTTGGCAAAACGCTTAGAAAAGAGGATTAAGTAATGGCAAAATTAAAAATCGATGTGAACGATCTTCATAAATATTACGGAGAAAATGAAGTCCTAAAGGGAATTACCGCTAAATTCTACGAGGGAGATGTGGTCTGCATCATCGGTCCTTCTGGATCTGGTAAGTCAACCTTCCTACGCAGTCTCAACCTTCTAGAGGAAGTGACCAGCGGAACCATCACGGTTGATGGCTTTGATCTGACGGACAAGAAGACTGACGTGGATCTGGTCCGAGAAAATATCGGTATGGTCTTCCAGCACTTCAACCTCTTCCCGCACATGACCGTTCTGGAAAACATTACCTTTGCTCCTGTTGAGCACAAGCGCTTGACCCAAGACGAAGCAAATAAGCTGGGCATGGAGCTTTTAGAAAAGGTGGGCTTGGCTGATAAGGCTGATGCCACTCCAGACAGTCTGTCCGGCGGTCAAAAGCAGCGGGTGGCAATTGCTCGCGGTCTGGCTATGAATCCAGACATCATGCTCTTTGACGAGCCTACTTCTGCCCTTGACCCTGAAATGGTCGGCGACGTTCTCAACGTTATGAAGGATCTGGCCCAGCAAGGTATGACTATGCTGATTGTGACCCATGAGATGGGCTTTGCCCGTCAGGTAGCCAACCGCGTTATCTTTACCGCTGATGGTGAATTCCTAGAAGATGGCAAGCCTGACCAAATCTTTGACAATCCACAACATCCACGTCTTAAAGACTTCTTGGACAAGGTGCTGAATGTATAAAACCAAACGAAGAGCCAGCTTATATGCCGGCTCTTTTCTTGTTTCAAAATTTTTAAACTAGATCACCCACCATTGGTAAAGTGACCAGTAAAGAATATTAGCTACTATGGCGAGGGCGGAAAGACTAGTCAGAACCGTCAAGAAGAGGCGGCCTTTTCTGAGACCCTTTTGAGCCTTGCTAAAGAGCGGATAAACCGCACATCCTGCTAAGAACAATCCCAAACCTGCAAAAGCCATATAACGCCACTGAGCGATGATACTGAGATCCGTAGTGCTTGAGCTAAGCAGGAGCAAGAGTAAATTTCCAGCTGAGACCACTACTCCTGCAGCTGTCAAGATGTGCCACCATTTCCAAGCTCGATTTTGCTTGCTTTTCACCTTGCCAAAGACCAGTCGATAGAGGACTAGCACAAGCCGCACAAGTAGATTACCCAAAGCATAAACGACACTAAGAGCTGCCAAAGCAATCAACCCAAACTTAGTCCAGATTTCCCAGTCAGGAACTCTCTCAAAATCACTGACCGGAGTAGCGATTCGCGTTTTGCCATTTCCACTTTTATAAATAGTCCAAAACGAACGATCCATTCGCTCCGAGGACGGCTTCTTCATATGAAGCAAATTACCTGGAAAGAGCTGATACAAAGAAAGCGGACCTTGGTTAAAATTCCGAAGGATTTGATAGTAGCCAGGTTCGAACTTTTTCTGAGTCTCTGCACTGGCTGTCGGACGTTTTCCGAAAATCAATTCTGGCATGCCATCATTATAAATTTCTTCCACACCTTGATTGGTCATGATCACCTGGCCGATACCATCCTTCAGATCCAGCAGGAGATAGCTGGAAAAACCATTCGTATTCCCTCCGTGCCCTAGCACTGTAACGCCAAATTTACTGGCCCAGAAGCCATGAGCATTACGAACGATGTCTGTATTAGGATAGGTTGCTGTCGTCGAATAAAGAGTCGTCCAAGTCTCCGACTGAGTAAAGAGAGTTTTACGACTCAGCAGAGCCTGAGCAAATTTTTGAAAATCACTCAATGTTCCTGTGGCTCGACCAACTGGGTACAGACCGACTTCATAAAGTGCATCGCCTAACAGGCTGCCATCTGTCGCATATCCTTTTACTTTCTTGCGCTTGGCTTGGACATAAGCATTGTCAGACAAGTCTTGCGCTATGGCCGTTCTCTCCATGCCCAGTGGCTGGAAGATATGCTCATGAACATAATCAACAAAGGATTGCCCAGAAATTCGCTCCACAATGTAGGCAGCCAACCCCGTACTGTAGTTGGAATAAGCTGTCGTTGTACCCGGCTCAAAGGACTGAGCCGGCTGATATTGGAGCAGCAAATCCTCTAAACTCTTGCCCCCTTGCATATAGAGAGGGGCTTCATCAAATCCAGGCTGATGATTCATCAGATCAAGCATAGTGATGGGCTTGTCATAGCGGAGATTTCTAAGAAAGCCCTCTGGCAGATAGGTGCGAATATCTTCTTCTAAGTCAATCTTACCTTGCTCCCAGAGCTGCATAACAGAGACCCATACGGTCAGCTTAGTCACGGAACCCCATTCAAAAACGCTGCCGTCATCAGCTTTGACTCCCTTTTCCTTGTTCATATAGCCAAAGTTTCCTTGATAAATGGTACCGTCCTTATCAAAGACTGCCGTCGCCATGCCGGATGTTGTCTTTTCATGTTCCTTGACAAAGTCTTGGATTTTCTGGCCGATCTGGTCACGTTTGATACCAGAGGGTAGCTTTTGAGACTCCTCAGCCAGCGCAGTAGCTGGCTGGAAGAGTCCCAGAGTTATAATCGTTAGAAGCGTTAGAATAAATGATTTTTTCATGCGATTCTCCTTACAAAATCACGTAGACAAAGCCCGCATCCCTTCAGAAAGGCAGGCAACTTATCACAGCGCCCAGAACTGATAAAGTGACCAGTAGAGAATATTGGCAACGATGACCAGAGCTGACAGACTAGTCAAGACAGTCAGGAAAAGTCGGCTCTTGCTCAATCCTTTTCTTGCCTTGGTCAGAAGCGGGAAGACTGCACAGCCAGCCAGAATCAATCCCAGACCGGCAAAGACCATGTAGCGCCAAGATTGAACAATTGAGTAATCCTGATTCATGGCAGCCAGTAAAAGCAGAATGAGATTGCCTACAAAAAGGATTATTCCTAGAGAAGTCAGGTAATTCCAGATCTTCCAAGAGCGAGGTGCCGAACTTCTTGCTTTACGCAGGATGAGACGGAAACTGCCAATCAGAAAACTAATCAAGATATTTCCCAAAGCAAACACGAGTGCCAGACCTCCGAGAAACACGACTAGATAATGCCTAAAGAGAACTGAATCGGAAATCCTTTCTGCATTAAGGACACCAAATTCGAGGCGATCAGCACCTTGACTTCTGTCTATGGTCCAGAAAGTGCTCAACAGATCTGGCTGATCTGATACTTTGTTGATCTTTTGGATGGCCCCAGGGATCATGAGCATGAAGGACAGTGGCCCCCTATTATAGCTTCTCAGATAGTGGTAAGAGCCAGGCTTGAACTGCTTTTTAGTAGCTTCGCTGACAGTCTGCATCTTGCCAAATATCAGCTCCGGCATTTGAACATTGTAAACTTGTTCATACAGTTGATTGGTTAAGATGACTTGGCCGATGCCATTTTTCAGATCCAAGTAGAGATAGCTAGAAAAGCCATCAGCATTACCACTGTGTCCCAGCAAGGTAACACCGTAGTGACTGGCCCAAAAGCCATGAGCATTACGAACAATATCCGTACCAGGGTGGGTAGAGGTTGTTGAGTAAAGCTCGGTCCAAGTTTCTGGATGATGAAAGAGCGTCTTACGTTCCAGCAAGGCCTGGGCGAATTTCTGCAGGTCTCCTAGAGTCCCCACAGCCCCTCCGACTGGGTACATCCAGAGCTTAAATGGTGTATCTCCCAAGAGCTTACCTTGGTCATCATAGCCCTTATCCTCCTTGCGCTTTTCCTGTACATAAGCGTTGTCCGATAAGTCAGGCAAGATAGCAGTCCGATCCATGTCCAGCGGCTCAAAAACATGCTCATGGACATAGTCTGCATACTTCTGCTCAGATATCCGCTCCACGATATAAGAGGCCAAAGCCGTGCTGAAGTTAGAGTATGATGTCGTCGTACCTGGCTCAAAGGACTGAATAGGCTGGTAATCGCGGAACTGCTCTTCCAAGTCGCTCTTGTCTCCCTTTTTGTAGAGTGGCATTTCATCAAAGCCAGCCTGATGGTTCATCAGATCCAGCATGGTGATAGGCTTATCGTAGCGAAGATTGCGGAGAAAGCCTTCTGGCAGATAAGTTTTGATGTCTGCTTCCAGGTCGATTTTGCCCTCTTCCCAGAGCTGCATGACCGACACCCAGACCGTCAGTTTAGTGATTGAAGCCCATTCAAAAACACTGTCATCGTCAACTTTGACTTTGTTTTCCTTATCCACATAGCCAAAATTTCCCTTGTAGATGGTTCCGTTTTTATCAAAGACTGCTGTTGCCATGCCGGCCGTTGTCTTTTCATGTTCCTTGACAAAATTTTCGATTTTCTGACCGATTTGGCTGCGGTCCGTGCCAGACGGCAGCTTCTGCGAGTCAGCTAAAGCAGCGGTCGGTCGGAAGATTCCTAACGTCAAAATGGTTAAAAGAATGATTAGAATAGATTTTTTCATAGCATTTCCTTTCTGTTCAACTCAAAGATTCACATGAGCTAAGTTCAGATAATTTGTGCAGTCTTCTTTCAATTTTAGAATCAGCTTATTCTTGTTTTTTAATCATGAATTTTTCGCCTGCTTATCCGCCCGATACCAGAGATAAATACTGTAAAGGGTCAGAATACCCAAGCCGCCAAGGTAAATGAGGGAGTTAACCTGAGAGAAATCAAACTTATCAGCTAGGTTGATGCCGACAAAGGTTTCTATCAGAATATCTAGCAGAGCATGGAAAATCATACAGGCAAGGACAGATTTCGTCTTCTTATGCAGTGCAGCAAACCAGATGGACTGGATGATACATCCAATGATAAAGACTAGAAAGGGATTCTGACTTCGATCATAAAAGCGGTCATAAAACCAGAGAGGAATATGCCAGCAAGCCCAAGCTAGTCCAGTTATTGAGGAGGCGATAAGCATAGAGAACTTCTTTTCCAAAGCCGGCTGCAGAAAGCCTCGCCAGCCAGGCTCTTCCATGCCACCAGCCAAGGTCATAAGGTAGATAAAGGATCCAATAAATGAAAGCAGAGACCCATCTACCAGCTTGCCTCCGGAAGCTAATGCAAAAGTCACAGCCAGACCTCCACTGAAGAGTAGGAGATAGAGCCAAGTCCCTTTCTTGCTTGAGAAGATAAAGGAACAGATGGCTTTGAAGCCTTTTATTTTCAGCACTATTAGGCTTGCTATCACCGGTCCGAACATACTGAGACTCGTTAGGAGGCCTTCCAGAGTCAGATAAAGTACGGGTGGATTTTCCGGCCAGAGATTTTTGAGAATGATAGCTAGCAACATAAATCCCCAAGTCCAGCCGAAGTTCCAGGCCAAAAATGGCCAGACTAGTTTTGGTTGTGGTTCTATTCTTGTTTCATTGGTCATAGGATTTTCTCCTTTAAATGGTTTGATTTTATCTGCTTGCTTTTTGTAGTCTGATAAGGTCCTAGATTTTTTGCCTCATTTAGCCGCGCTCTGTATAAAAGACAGCTATTGTACTTCAGCTCCTGTTGAAAAATCACTAACCTTAAGATTGTAAAAAGAATTAATCAAACGATTTACCTCATGAGATATTCCTTCACAAGATTGTCCATTCCCCCAGAAAAGACAAGAAAATAATCACAATGCCCACCACTGATAAAGTGACCAGTAGAGAATATTGACAACAATAGCTAGAGCTGACAGACTAGTCAAGACAGTTAGGTAGAGTCGGCTCTTGCTCAGTCCTTTTCTTGCCTTGGTCAGAAGTGGGAAGACTGCACAGCCAGCCAGAATCAATCCCAGACCGGCAAAGATAATGTAGCGCCAGCTAGCTAAAAAGCTCAGATCGCTGGTAGCAAATGTGTTAAAGAGGAGGAGGAAGTTTATAGCCACACCTACTCCAGCTAAAGAAGTTAGGTAAGTCCAGATACGAAGAGATTTTGGTATTTTAGATTGACCTTTTTTGAAAATCAAGTGGAAGAGATCCAGTCCGCCCCGTGCCAAAAAGAGAATGATACTGAAAACAATTCCGACTGCCGCTGAAATAAGCAGAGCCCAGTCTGTAAAGAACTCGCTATCCTTGACTCTGAAGTTATCGCCATAGGAAGCTGTTACCTTAGTCTCGTCTCCACTACCGCTGACTACTGAAAAATTCTGGGTCAAAAGCGGATTGTCCTTAGATTTCTTGACAAACTGAGTGTAAAGCAAGGTTCTGGAGATAGACATAGGACCACTGGCAAAGTAGCGAGCAGATCGGTAATTTCCAGACTGGAATTTGTCAAAGGTGGCTGAGTCCGTCTTTTTCTTAGGTCCAAAAACCAAGGCTGGCATTTCATAGTTATAAACCAACTCATGATCTTGATTCGTCATAACGGTCATACCTATACCATTTTTCAAGTCCAGCAGAATATAAGATGAGTAGCCAGTTGAGTTTCCTCCATGGCCAACAAGCGTCGTGCCGTACTCCCGTGTCCAAAATCCGTGCATATTGAGCGGCATATCCGTTCCCGGATAATTCGAGGTTGCTGTGTAGAGAGTTGTCCAAGTCTCAGCATGCTTGAAGAGCTTTTCTTTCTTCAAAAGCGCTTGGGCAAACTTCTGGAAGTCAGCCAAAGTGGAGACGGCATTCCCCGCTGGGTAAAGCCCAAGATGGAAATAGCTAGTTCCCATAGATGTCTGGCCGTCCGCCCGATAAGAGATCTGCTCCATCCGCTTCTGGTAAATCTTTGGGTTTTCCTTAAAGTCGGCTGATAGAGCAGTGTCTTTCATCCCTAGTGGTTGAAAGATATGTTCATGGACATAGGCTGAGAAGTCCTGACCGGAGATTCTCTCAACGATATAGGCTGCCAGACTAGCTGAAAAGTTTGAGTAGGCTGTCATGGTGCCTGGCTCGTAGGACTGTTCTGGCTGATTAACTGCCAGAATCTCCTCAATAGACAAGCCCTTATCTTCCTTGTAGGCGTGGGTAGACTCACCAAAGCCGGCCTGATGGTTCATGAGGTCTGTCATAGTAACGGGCTTGTCGTAGCGCAAAGTCTTCATAAATCCCTCTGGCAGATAGGTGCGAATGTCTTCGTCAAGGTCAATCTTGCCCTCTTCCCAGAGCTGCATGACGGAGACCCAGATAGTTAGTTTCCCTACTGACCCCCATTCAAAGACGCTGTTGTCGTCGGCTTTAATGCCTTTTTCCTTGTTCATATAGCCAAAACTACCTTGGTAAATAGTCCCGTCCTTGTCAAAAACGGTTGTTGCCATACCGGCTGTTGTCTTTTCATGTTCCTTGACAAAGTCTTGGATTTTTTGACCAATTTGGCTGCGCTCCGTGCCAGACGGTAACTTCTGCTCCTCAGCCAAGGCTGTAATTGGTCGGAAGAGTCCTAGAGTTATAATCGTTAAAAGAATTAGAATAAATGATTTTTTCATGATATTTCCTTTCTATTTAGCTTCAACAATCGCATAGGCAATACTTCTGTATACCATTCGGATAAAAATTCTTAACATAGCTTTCTCCTTTCTTAAGCAATGATTTGCATCATCTAATCAAAAGTCACTGCTTCTACAGCCACTCTTGTCGCATCATCTTTCTTGACATGGTCCTGAATCTTTTGGCTAATCTCAATGGCCGCCGTGTTAGACTTCAAAGATTGCTCCATCGTCTTAGCTTGAGGCGTTTTTACCAGTCCTAAGCTTAGGACTGTCAAAAGCCAGAGAAATAACGTTTTTGGCATGGTTTCTTACTCCTTAGATACAATTTAAAATGACGACTGAAATCTATCCCATTCCAGCTCTTCTTATCTTTTACAAATTTTAGGCCTATTTGTATAATCATTTTATATATATAAATTTTATATACAAGACGATTATATATAATTTTCTGGTATATGTCAAATTTTTATATAATTAAAAAATTATATATCAAAATCAGCTTAAAAGTCTTGAAATCAATATTCTTAAAGAGTTTATAAAAATTTGCTCCAAAAATCTTTTAAAAATTTTTATTTATTTGAAAGCGCTTGACGAATTTACTTTCTTCTGTTAGACTTAAAGCAGAACTATTTCGGAGGTACACGGAGACATGAAAAATTAAGTCTATTTTTTAAAGGAAACTTTATTTAGTAGATTTTGTCATGTTTCTGCATATCCGCGGGATGTTCGTTTTTGGTGCTTTCTAGCTTTTATTTGCTTATCTTTAGATTAATCCTGTCGCTCCTATGACAGTGTAAGCTGGAAGCCTATGAACGAATAATCCTACTTAGGCACTCCTGTGTCTGCTTTGTGCAACTAAAAACAGCTCTGCTAAATAAAGCAGGGCTGTATTTTGTGTTATAAAACGAAGGAGACATCTATGCTTCAAATAAAAAATCTAACAATCACCCACCTAAAAGACCTGAAAGAGTTAGTCAAAGATTTGTCACTGACAGTCAATCAAGGAGACAAGGTCGCTATTATCGGTGAGGAGGGCAATGGCAAGTCCACCCTACTCAAGCTCCTGCTAGACGAGCGACTGGTCAGCTCCTATGTCAGCTACAGCGGACAGATTGATAAGTCCTATACTCCTGCTGTCTACCTGCCCCAGCAGCTACCTTCAGAGGATGCCCAACTGACGCTCAATGACTATTTCTTTGCTGATTTTGAGACCGAGCTGGACTATGCCAAGCTCTATCGCTATGCTGGAGAGCTCAACTTTGACAGCCAGCGTTTTGCCAGTCAGCAACCGCTCGCCAGCCTATCTGGAGGAGAAAAGCTCAAGGTCCAACTCATCAAGAAACTAGCCAGTGATTGGGACATTCTCTTTCTTGATGAGCCCTCTAATGACCTCGATCTCGAAACTCTGACTTGGCTGGAAAACTTTATCAGCCACGGCCAGAGAACAGTTCTTTTCGTCTCTCACGACGAGCACTTCCTCGCTCAAGCTGCGACCAAGATTGTTCATCTGGAGCGAATCAAAAAGAAGCAGGAGGCTAGAACCAATGTCAAGAGTCTGGACTATGAAAATTACCGCCACAAACGTCAGGAGGCCTTTGAAAAACAAGGTCAATTGGCACGGAAAGAGCGGGAAGAACACGCCAAGACCATGGAAAAACACCTACGGGTTAAGCAGAGTGTGGAGCATACTTTACGAAACACCCATGATGCTACTGCAGGTCGACTGGTGGCTAAGAAAATGAAAAACGTCCTCTCACAGGGCAAACGATTCGAAAAGGCAGGTGCTGAAATGACAGAAATTCCGACACAGGAAGATGCCATCAGCCTTCACTTCTCAGACATAGAAGCTCTGCCATTGACCAAAAGAATCCTCAAATTAGAAGGAATGAAACTGGAAACTGACGAACGACAATTGGCGGAGAACCTGACTCTGGAGGTCTGCGGCCAGGAAAAAATCGGACTGATTGGTGCTAATGGTGCAGGAAAATCGACTCTGCTTAAGGAAATATGGAAGATCCTGCGTGAGCGGACAGACATGCGAGTAGGCTACATGCCCCAGCATTATGGTGACTTGCTGGCTGATGAGAGCAGCCCTTTGGATTTTCTGGCTCCCTCTGGCGACAAGTCTCAGGAAGAGAAAATCCTGACGCATCTAGCTAGTCTTCAGTTCACGCGCGACGAGGCTCGCCACCCGATTGAGCAGCTTTCTGGTGGCCAAAAAGCCAAGCTCCTCCTGCTCAAACTAGTCCTAGACCGCCCCAACGTCCTCCTGCTGGACGAGCTAACCCGCAACTTCTCTCCCACTTCTCAGCCTCAGGTTCGCCAACTTTTGGCGACCTATCCTGGCGCCATTATCTCTGTCTCCCACGATCGGATTTTTCTCAAAGAAGTCTGCACGAAGATTTATAAACTGACAGAGACAGGGTTCGAAGAAGTTGAATTATAAGCAAAAAGAGTTGGAATTTCCAACTCTTTTAGTTTTGTTTAGCATCAACCTGTGAGCTTTAATAAAGCTCACCTTCTACTCCTGCGCCGTCTGCATTTGGTAATAAACACCTCTGGCTGCCATGAGTTCCTGATGATTACCCTGTTCGACGATATCACCATCTATCATGACGAGGATGATGTCAGCATTTTGAATAGTAGACAGGCGATGGGCGATGATAAAGCTAGTTCGTCCCACCATGAGCTTGCTGAAAGCCTCCTGAATCAAGACTTCTGTCCGAGTATCAATGGAGGAAGTCGCCTCATCCAAGATTAGGATTTTAGGAACAGCCAGGAAGACACGGGCAATGGTCAAGAGCTGCCGCTGACCTTGAGAAAGGGAGTCCCCAGCATCCGCTAGGTAGGTGTCGTACCCCTGAGGCAGCTGCTGGATAAAGAAATGAGCATTGGCCGCCTTGGCAGCTGCAATAACCTCTTCTCGGCTGGCGTCTGGCCGGCCAAAAGCTATGTTGTCGTGAATGGTCGCCGTCTTGAGCCAAGTCTCTTGCAGTACCATACCAAACTGCTGACGATAAGAGGCTCTAGTGTAATGACTGATGGGAATACCGTCTAAAGAAATAAGACCACTATCAACATTGTAAAAGCGCATGAGGAGATTGATCAGGGTTGACTTACCAGCACCGGTCGGCCCGACAATAGCTACCTTGCTAGCTGCTGGAATCCTTATATTCAAATCCTGAATCAACTCTTTGCCGGGCTCATAGCCAAAAGCCACATGCTCAAAACTAATCTGCCCTTTGACATCTTCAGACTGAAGAATTTCCTGAACAGACTCAGCTATTTCTTCTTGGTCCAAAACGCTGTAAATCCGCTCTGCACAAGCTAAAGCGCTCTGCAATTCTGACATGACAGACGATATATCATTGAAAGGCTTGGTGTACTGGTTGACGTAGTTGAGAAAAGTTACCAGCTGCCCAACCGTAAAACCTGTTCCCTGAATGATTCGGACAGCCCCAAAGCCTACAATCAAAGCATAGATCAGGGCATTGATAAAACGAGTCGAAGGATTGACCGTCGAAGAATAGAAAATAGCCGCCTGCGAATAGTCTGCATAGGTTTGATTACTGCGAGTAAAAGCTGTATCAAACTGATCCTGAGCATTAAAAGCCTGAATCAAACTTTCCTGGGTCAGACTTTCCTCAATCAGCTGGGTCTGCGCTCCTCTGGCCTGTGTCTGCCGTTGGAAAAAGCTAAAACTCTTTCTGGCAATAAAGCGAGCTAAGAAGAGAGAAAGGGGCGTCAAAAGCAGAACCAAAAGCAAGAGGAAAAAGTCCAATCTGGCCATGCTAATGATGGTCACTAAAATTGTTAGCAAACCCACAAAAAATTGATTGAAAACCATAAGTAAGCCATTGCTGAGCTGTTCCAAATCGGTCGTCACCCGACTAACCAAGTCGCCAGTTCCCTGCCGATCCAGATAGGCCAAAGGCAGATAGTGTATTTTCTTGATAACGCCTTGACGGAGCTGCTGGCTGTAGCGATAGACCAGCTGATTATAGAGCAAGGGATTGAGCCACTGAATCAGCGTATTGGCTAAGATGACCAACAGCATCTGACCCAAAACCGGCATCAAATGTTGATTCGCTTGAGGAAGAAGAACACTATCAACCGCATTCCCGATTAAAACTGGAAGAAGAACAGTCAGAGCCACTTGAGCCACCGTTCCCAGACTAGCTAGGAGAAAGAGCCAGCGCGCCTGCAGCAAATCTCGAGTCAAACGCCTCAAGCTGCTAGGTGATGTCTTATGCTTCATGCTTGCCCTCCTCTCCTTGACTATGCTGTGAGTGATGGATTTCTCGGTAAATGGCAGAGCTGACTAAGAGTTCCTCATGGCGACCAAGGGCCACCTGCTCTCCCTTATCTAGGACTAAGATTTGATCTGCTGAGCGCAAGCTATTGGTCCGCTGAGAGATCAAGACCAGGCTGGTCTCAGTCAATTCATTCTTAATAGCCTGCAAGAGTCTAGCCTCTGTCAGATAGTCCAGAGCAGAGGTTGCATCATCTAAAACCAAGAAAGGCGCCCTCCGCAAGACAGCTCTGGCGATGGTTAAACGCTGACGCTGACCGCCAGAAAAATTCCGACCAAAGGCCTCTACAGTCGCATCCAAGCCACCTTCCTTCTGAGAGACAAAGTCCGCTGCCTGAGCAATCTCTAAAGCCTGCCACAAGTCTGCGTCTGTTGGCTTGCTTGACATACCCAAGGTCAGATTGGAGCGAACGGTTCCTTGGAAAAGCTCTGCCTTCTGAGGCACCAGACTAATCCAAGACCGCCATTCTCTGAGATTTTTAGGACTGTGTCCTTGGGAAAAGATGGTCAACTGACCAGCAGCCACAGGATAAAGATGAGCCAGCAGCTGGACTAAGGTAGACTTACCTGAACCTGTCCCACCAATAACCCCCAAAGTCTGACCTTTTTTCAAATCAAAAGTCAGACCAGTCAAGGCTGGACTAGCTGCATTTGGATAGGAAAAGCTGACCTGCTGGACTTTAATAGCTTGATTTGGCAGAGCTGTTTCCTGCACTAATTCCTGCAGGACATCTTCTTCTGCTTGCTCGAAGACTTGACTGATGCGGCCTGCACTGATATAGCTTTGATTGAGCGAGTTGACCAGCATAGCCAGCTTGAGCAATTCCACCAAAATCTGCAATAAATAATTAACCAAGGCCACTAGCATCCCCTGGGTCAGTAAGCCCTTGCCGATAAAGGTATTCCCCTGCCAAATCACAGCAATTAGGGTACCATTGACCGTGAGAAAGGTCAGAGGACTAATCAGACTAGCCAAAGCTCCCGTCCTGATTTGCCAGGTTTTATAGAGCTCGTTGCGATTGCGAAAGGTCTGAACCTCGCGCTGGGTCTGACCGAAAGCTCTTATAACCCGCATGCCCTGCAGTTGTTCGCGAGTCAGGTTGACCAACTGGTCAGTTAGCTGACGAATCTTGGCATAGAGGGGATTCATCAAACGAGACATGAAAATGATAATAGCCGTTAAAATTGCTACCATGAGCAAGAACCACAAGGTAATGACCGGACTGATAGTAAAGGCCATGATGATGGAGCCAAAAACGATGATAGGCGCCCGCAGAAAGAGACGAAGAAATTGATTGATTCCCGTCTGAATCTGATAGGTGTCGCTCGTCAGCCGAGTCACCAAGCTAGAAATCGTCAACTCATCCCGACTAGCCTTAGGCAAACGCAGGATTTTTTGATAGAGGTCGCTTGTCATCTGACGAGTAAAGCCCACTGCCGCCTTTGACGAATAATACTGGGCCACCACTGCTACCACCACACCCAGCGCAGCCAAGCTCATCAAAAGAAAAACCATCCAGTAGAGATGGGAGCTGTCGTGTCTAGGAATGGTCTCATCCACAATCCCCGCAATCAAAATCGGAACCAGCAGTTCAAAACTGGCTTCCAAAAGCTTGAACAAGGGGCCCAACAAAGACTCTCTGATATAGCCCTTGAAATATTTCAATAAATCTTTCATACTGCCTACTTCTCCATTAAACTGTATTTATTTTACCATAATTTTCAAAGGCTAAAAAATATTCTCCTTCTGACCAGCAGAAAGAGAACATTAATATTAGACTTCTTGTAAGTTCTGGCTTATTTTCTTTAGAACCATATGCAAAAATGGCGTTACAGCAAATAAGAAGCCGCCTAAAACTATAAACGTCCAGTCAAAACCAAAGTAATCAATCAACCAGCCCGTCACAGGGAAAAAGACAATCATACTCAGGCTGAACATCATAGAGTAGACACTAAGCATGGTCGCCCGTACTTCACTTGGCAGCTGCTTTTGTAAATCATTGTCAAAAATCGGCTGGAAAAGAGCATACAAGGCGTTGCTGATTAGATAAATCAAAATATAGATGATTGGCGTTCCAAAATAGGACAGCAGGTAGCTTGCTCCAGTTAGAAGAACTACAGTAGGAAAGAGTTTTAGGGCAGAATATCTCTTTCCAATCACACTCGCCAGATAGACCGCTAAGATATTCAAAGCACTGCCAATCAGCATGACTACCGAAATCTGCCAATCTTTTAAATCAGGCAATTGATTTTGATAATAAAAATAAAACATACACATCAGCGTTCCGATGATTTGGGACAGAATCATCCAGATAAAAAGGCTGGGATTTCTCTGCAACTCCTCTTTGACAGCCCAGATAATTTTTTTCATGGTCAGACGTTCTGATTTCTCTGCTTTGACACTTGGCTCCTTCAGCATCCAGGTCAAGAAAAGAACGATAATAGAGGTTCCAATCATGATATAGTAGGTCAGATGCAATTGTCCATGGACAAAAAATCCAGCCCAAACCGTTCCCAAAGACCGAGTCGCTTCAGCCACCCCAGACATAAAACTGGAGATGGATAAGTAACGTTCCTTGAGTCCGGCCTCCACAGATGAATCATAGACCATGGCTGCGCTTGTCCCCGAATCAAAATTATAGGACCAAGCACTAATCACCATAGCCAGTGCATAGACCCAGAAGTTCCCCTGCCCCGCCAACATAAGAATCGAAGACACAATCCCAGCTATCCTGCTCAGATAAAGATTGGTCTTGTAGGAAAAGCGATCCGCCAACATCCCAGAAGGAATTTCACAAATGACGCTGGTAGCATGAAAAATACTTTCCAAAAGGCCAATCTGCCAAAGGGACATGCCATTTTGACTTAGAAATAAAATCCAAAAACTAGTAATGCCTAGAAAGGCAAAAAATTCTACTCCGGCCATAAGACCGATATTTTTCCGATAACTTCTTTTAAACATTTTTTCTCCTTTAACAAGTGTTTTTTAATTTCTATCCTTTATCACTTGTTAATCTGCTGTTTACATGACTCCTACCTCTTCTTTCTCTAAAATTCTATATTTGGATTATTTCATAGTTCATTGTTGAAAAAACGCCACATGGGCGTTTTTATTGATTTACGGTTTAATACGGTGCAACATACGTGGGAATGGAATGGCTTCACGGATATGCTTGGTTCCTGCTACAAAGGTTACCATACGCTCGATACCGATACCGAAGCCACCGTGCGGAACTGTTCCATACTTACGAAGATCCAGGTAGAATTCATATTCTGAAGTATCCATACCAAGCTCTTCCATCTTAGCAACAAGGGCATCGTAGTCTTCCTCACGCATAGAACCACCAATGATTTCGCCATAGCCTTCTGGAGCAAGCAAGTCTGCACAGAGGACACGGTCTGGATTTCCAGGAACTGGTTTCATGTAGAAAGCCTTGATGGCTGCTGGGTAGTTCACGACAAAGGTTGGTACACCAAAGTGGTTTGAAATCCATGTTTCATGCGGTGAACCAAAGTCATCTCCATGTTCCAGATGCTCATAGTCCGCATCCTCATCATTTTCATGAGCTTGCAAAAGATCAATCGCTTCATCATAGGTAACACGCTTGAAAGGCTCTGCAATATAGCGTTTCAAAAGCTCAGTATCACGTTCCAAGGTTTCCAAAGCTTGAGGGGCACGGTCAAGAACACCTTGGATCAAAGCTTTAACATAAGCTTCTTGCAAGTCGAGTGACTCATCATGCGTCAAGTATGAATACTCTGCATCCATCATCCAGAACTCCGTCAAATGACGACGGGTTTTTGATTTTTCAGCACGGAATACAGGACCAAAGTCAAAGACGCGACCAAGGGCCATAGCACCTGCTTCCAGATAAAGCTGACCTGACTGACTCAAGTATGCTGGAGTTCCGAAGTAGTCTGTTTCAAAGAGCTCAGTTGAGTCTTCTGCTGCATTTCCTGACAAGATTGGGCTGTCAAACTTCATAAAGCCATTCTTGTCAAAGAATTCATAGGTAGCGTAGATAATGGCATTACGGATTTGCATCATAGCCACTTGCTTACGAGAACGCAGCCACAAGTGACGGTTGTCCATGAGGAAATCCGTTCCATGTTCTTTCGGCGTAATTGGATAGTCATTTGACTCACCGATGATTTCGATGTCTGTGATGTCCAGCTCATAACCAAATTTTGAACGCTCGTCTTCCTTGACAATCCCTGTCACATAAACAGAAGTTTCTTGGCTAAGCTTTTTAATCGTATCAAACTTCGCCAATCCTTCTTCTTCGCCAAATTTCTCGATGAAGTTAGGCTTGAAGGCCACCCCTTGGAAGAAGGCTGTTCCGTCACGCAGCTGCAAGAAAGCAATCTTACCCTTACCTGACTTATTAGCAACCCAAGCACCAATGGTCACTTCTTGACCAACATAATTTTTCACATCAATAATTGTTACGATTTTCTTTGACACGTTTTTTCTCTTTTCTATTTTTTATTCTTTATGACAGACTGCCTCGACATTATTACCATCTGGATCCAAGACAAAGGCTGCATAATAAGGCTGGTGATATTGGGGACGAATACCAGGGGCGCCATTATCTTTGCCGCCCGCTGCAAGGCCTGCTTGATAAAAAGCATCCACCTGCTCCCTAGTCTCTGCACGAAAGGCAAAATGAGACGCATCTGATTGTCCCTGACTTAACCAAAAATCTCCAGCTGGAGCCGTCCGAGGTTCTGCAAAACTTACTGCCTGAGGAATTTCAAAGGCAATCTTGTAGCCCAATGGCTCTAAAGCTTTCTGATAAAAGAACTTGCTGGCTTCCAAATCCTTGACTGTAATTCCAAAATGATCAATCATATCTGCCTCCTAGATTGGTTGCTAAATGTCACTTTATTTCAAGACAAATCTTTTGGACATCTGTTCTATATTTTACCATAAAGCGATTGCAATAGCTATCCTTGAAGAGGCTAAATCTCAGAAAAATTAAAAAACCAGCCTTCTAAAGGCTGGCGGATAACTCTCTCTGAATAAGAGGACTAATTTTTTGTTCCATATAGCAGTCGATCAACCATGTCATCATCATAGTTCAAGACTTTTTTCAAAGCCATCTTAAAGCGCTGATCACTGAGAATCTGACCTCCAGGACTCTGGTCAATCGTCGCATAATTCCCCTCCCCATCCTGAGTAAAGGCTACAGTCAGCTCTTGGTCAGGGTCTTCACAAACATCTCGCTGAGGATCTTTTGAACTGCTTGATGGACGAAAGTCCATTCTTTGCAGACGAAACGACAGTTCTTTATGAAAAGCCGTAATGTCCTTCTGACGATTGGCCACTGGCTCATGTTTGTCCAGCCACGTCAAAACATCATCTCTTGTAATATATATCATCTTCCCCTCCTAAACCAAATCAAAGTTCGCCCTGTAAATGACCGTATCATAGCTTGGGCTAGCTGCTGACAGAGCCGCTTGAATGATATGGAGCACCCGCTGCTGTTGACCTTCAAAAGCCAAAGGCAAGAGCATATCGGAGACGTTTTTAACAATCACTCCCTTAGTGAATTCCCCGTTTTCATAAGAAAAATCCTGCTGATGAAAAATGGTCTTAGTCTTAAATTCAATCACCTGTCCTTGCAAGTTTAGCTTATAAGTCTTCTTCCAGTTGGTTCTGCCACCAAAGCGATAAAGGACCAGGTAAATCCCCAAATCATGGTCTGCGACCCAATCGCCCGTCTCAAAAACTAGCTCGTCATCAATCCCAGCCTTCTTTAAAAGCTCAATCCCTTCTTCAGAAATCATCTCATGTACGAACTTCCAACTTCCTTCTTGGGGAAGAGTTGCTGTTCCCTCAGTCTCCTTCTGAGGGCTACTACTGACTTCTTTGTGGTGAACTCTTTTAGGGGTAAATTCTTCCTCCCAAGTCATATCTTCTTCTAAGTCACTGACAGCCCGCCTAGTCGGTAAAAAATCCAGACACTTTTCTAATAATCCCATATCCTATCTCCTCTTTATCTGTACTCCACGTGGTTTACTTCCCTTATCTTTGTATCATAATAAGGGTTAATCTGCGACAGGGCATGTTGAATCACTGTTACGATCTTGTCCTCTCGTCCTTTTAAAACCTTGGGAATCACAAGCTGGGAGATTGTTTCTGTTGATAGACCTTTTACACTTTGATCTTCCTCATTGCGAACTGGATATCTATCGGCCCGCTCTTCTTCTAGGCGAAATTCAAGCAAGTGCCCTCCGAGCATCATTGCTAAGACTTGATATTTCCCTTCACCAATACGAAATTGTTTGACGCAGAGAAAAATTCCTCTCTTCTCATCCTCTAGTAAAAATGGTAGAGCCAGTTCTTTTTCATCAATAGAAAAATTCTTGAGAAGCTTCTTCTCTCTTTCCCCTATTTCTTTTCTGATAAAACCCATTTTATCTCCTTTTGTACAAAATAATCTTCATCCCTATTATTACTTAAGTAAAAAGACCATGAGGAACACACTGCAAGTCAATAGAATGCAGGGCTAGACCAAATGGACTTCTTTTATTATACACCGAAACACCGTCGTCTTCAACTAAATACTCCTCAAATTTTTAAGTCGTCTGGTGATTCCTATCGGAAAGTGACTTATACATAGTTAATCTAGCATTTATAGCTGCTATTTAATCAATAGGCGGATTATCCTTTACCTCTTCTTCTGTCTTCCAGTAGGTCATACTGCTCTTCTCAGTATCTACCTCCATCTTTTTATTAAGTCTAATATCAACCTTATAATAGGCACGTTTAATTAAAAACTTTTGACTGTTCTCTGCAGAACCCCAAGTTCTACAAACCATCAAAAAACTTGCAGAGCCCTGTCCGGCTATCTCCTCCTTAGTGTAAGAACCGGGGGCAGTTGGACGTTCTAAGATTCTCATATTTAAATTCAATTCTGGCTGGTAATTGTTCAAATACCAGTCTATTCGGGCCGAGTCATTCTCATAATATTGGATACGGTAGCGATGACCTTTGGCTTGCAGACTATAGCCATTGGATTCGGAAATAGTGGTCCACCCCTGCTCTGAATCAAAGAAAACATAAGCTCCTAGCAAGACTAGACCGCCTAGCAAGAATAAAAAAATCAAACGACGCTTCATATTGTTCTCCTTCCACTATTGTTTAAATCCGCCATCAGCTGAATTCTAAGCGAATCCAATTCACATTTATCCATGCCAAAGCTTACTAATTTTGACTAAAGTAAAAACGCTCCCATGTTTTTCTATATTATTTTACCATTTTGTTTAACTCATTACTAGTACAGTCAAAAATAAATTGAAAAGGACGAACTCTGAGTTCATCCTTCTCTATTGTTTATAAATCTTCGAAAGTAGTGTAAGATTGAGAGATCTATTTGCTCTCCATAAATTGCTTCAGGCGCTGAACGGCTTCTTTGAGCGTATCCAAATCCGTCGCATAACTAAGACGGACATTTTCTGGAGCACCGAATCCTGCTCCGGTCACCAGAGCCACGCCAACTTCTTCTAAAATTGCTGTCGTAAACTCGGTCACATCAGTATATCCCTTCATTTCCATGGCTTTCTTGACATTTGGAAAGAGATAGAAGGCCCCTTGTGGCTTGACCACTTCAAATCCTGGCACCTGAGCCAAGAGAGGATAGATGGTATTAAGACGTTCTTCAAAGGCCTGGCGCATGGTTTCAACCGTTTCCTGACTGCCAGTCAAGGCCTCGATTGCTGCATATTGAGCCGCTGCTGTCGGGTTAGAAGTCGTCTGACCTGCAACCTTACTCATAGCTGCTATAATCTCTGGCTCACCAACTGCGTAGCCAATCCGCCAGCCTGTCATGGAGTAGCTCTTAGAGACACCATTGATGACCACTGTCTGCTTGCGAATCTCCTCAGATAGACTGGAAATTGGTGTGAATTTATTACCGTTATAAACCAGACGTCCATAAATGTCATCTGCCAAAATCAGAATATCATGCTCCACAGCCCAGTTTCCAATCGCCCTTAGCTCATCCGCTGTATAAATCATACCAGTCGGATTGGACGGCGAGTTCAAAACCAAGACCTTGGTCTTATCAGTACGAGCAGCTTCCAGCTGTTCCACCGTTACCTTGAAATTATTTTCCTCAGTGGCTTGGACAAAAACAGGAATCCCCTCGGCCATCTTAATCTGGTCGCCGTAGCTGACCCAGCAAGGCGTCGGAATGATAGCTTCATCACCTGGGTCAAGCACACTCATAAAGAAGGTGTAGAGGGAGAACTTAGCTCCGGTTGCCACCGTCACTTGATTCGGCTGGATTGTGTAGCCGTAATAGTTGGCAAAATACTCCACCACTGCTTCTTTTAGCTCTGGCAGACCGCTAGTCACCGTATAAAAGCTAGCACGCCCATCCTCAACAGCTGCTACAGCAGCATCTCGGATGTTCTTAGGCGTCGGGAAATCAGGCTCTCCCAAAGTCAGAGACAGAATATCCCGTCCCTGCGCTTTCAAGGCCTTAGCACGCGCTGCTGTTGCCAGAGTCACGCTTTCTTCCATTTTTAAGACACGATTTGATAATTTCATAGTCCCTCCTTGCTGACCAACTGTCCGCTTTCAAAACCAATCAGGTAGTAGGTACCTCCCGACTTGACTTCCCAGATGGGCTGATCCTGAAAATAGCCCATGGTCACCTTATCAATAATTCCTGCTCCATTTTCCTTGGCAATGCTCTCAGCCTCTGTCTGACTGACGCCTTGGTCCAGTCGATAGACCCGTATCTCATTGGTATCTTTTGCAATCAAAACAGCTTTTTCGACACCCTTACTGGTCTTGCCAAGCAGACTGTAGTAGGATTCCTGCCCATTGTAGATGGAAAAAGAATCCACTTTTTCAAGATCTGCATATTCTTTGGCCAAGCGGCTGCTTGTTTCCTTAACCGACTGTCTCGGCTGCATAGATACTTGCAAAACTGCAAAAAATGAAAAGACAAGAACACTGAGAACGATAAAAATACCTATCAGGTACTGCCAAATTGGAAAACTGGCTTTATTTCTATTTTTATATTTCACTCCGTCATTATACTACAAATACTCCTATTTTTCTATCTTTTTTTGATGAGAATATTCACAAAATTCTAAAGCAATATCCTTGCATATGATACTATTTATTGGTAAAATATTGTTATGAAGATTACAGACGATTTAAGCAAAGAAACTCTGCTTGATTTGAAAACCATGATTGTCTTTCATAAGGCAGAAAGAACTATCCGTGCCATTGAAGCCCAGATTTTTAAAAAGCATGATTTGACTCCTACTCAGTTTTCCGTCTTAGAAACCTTGTACAGCAAAGGAGAACTGCGTATTCAGGACTTGATTGACCGTATACTGGCTACTTCTGGCAACATGACTGTCGTCATCAAAAATATGGAACGCGACGGCTGGATTGTCCGCACCTGCGACCCAAATGACCGCCGGGCTTTTTTGATTGGCCTGACGAAACGAGGCAAAGCTAAAATTGAAGCTGCCCTGCCTGATCATATTAAAAATATTCAGCAAGCTCTGTCCATTCTCGAAGAAGACGATAAACAAGATTTGATTCGCATTCTAAAAAATTTCAAAAAATTGAGCTAAATAATTGCTAACTAGTAATTAATGTTGTAACATATATTGTAACAAGAGAAATATCTCTTTATTTTATAAAAAAGGAGACAATGCAATGTCTAAAGTATTATTCATCGTCGGCTCGCTTCGTCAAGGTTCTTTCAACCACCAATTGGCTGAGCAAGCTGAAAAAGCTTTGGCTGGCAAGGCAGAAGTTTCATATCTTGATTACAAAGATGTACCATTCTTCAACCAAGACATCGAAAGTCCTGCTCCAGCTGCTGTTGCTAAGGTTCGTGAAGAAATTTTGGCCGCTGATGCCATCTGGATTTTCTCACCTGTCTACAACTGGGCTATCCCTGGAGTAGTGAAAAACCTCTTGGACTGGGCTTCACGCGCTCTGGATCTGTCAGACCCAACTGGCCCATCTGCTCTGAATGCTAAGGTTGTTACTGTTTCATCTGTAGCTAACGGCACATCACCAGATGAAGTATTCAAGCACTACCGCAGCCTACTGCCTTTCATCCGTATGAATGTGATAGAACCATTCACAGGTGTTGCTATCAACCCAGAAGCATGGGGAACTGGTCAACTGACTGTCGCAGAAGACAAACTTGCTGAACTCTCAGCACAAGCTGATGCTCTTTTAGCAGCCCTTAACTAAAAAGAGAAGATTATAAAAAGAAAAGAAAACTTATAAGACACTAACCCCCCGCAAATAATTGCGAGGGGTTTTAGAATACTTTACTAACAGGAACAGGTATTATAAATCAGCTAAAGAATATTTAGGATAAGGAATTTGAGATAATTTATCTTCTATTTTTGCTAGCATTTTCTCTTCTGATTCATCTATATACCCCTCAAACCAAATTTTTTCAATATCTTCTTGGTTAAAAAAGCAAGCTTGATTATCCGTCATACCAAAAGGATATACACAACCGGAATAGTCTAAATAACCAATTTCACCTTTGTTATCATAAAGAGGATAACGGTTAATAATCATAATTTTTACCTGTCCATTTTTAAGTTGGACAACACTCCCTATCGGTAGTAGCTCAGTCATTAGAAACCTCCTTTAAAAATCTTCTCGAATTCTAAGTATTTTTCTTTTTTAATCTTTTTAGAACTTTTATCTGTTTGAATAAATGGGACCTTATGAGACCAAAATAAGCAATAAAGAAGCCCATGTCACTTAGCAAATAAGACAAATAGCTGCCTTTGCTTAAATACTCAACAGATTGATAGATGGCAAAAACAGCAAAAATCAAGCCAATTCCAAACTTCCCATATATATTTCGAATAAAAATATATAAAAACTCATCTTTTATAGGTAGTGTTTCAAAATGAAACTCTTTAAATGACGGCTCTTTCCTTGTCCTTGCAAGCAATTCTACTAGATACCCAACAATAACATAACCCAAAACTAACAAGATTATTTTCCATAGGAAGGACAAGCGGCTATTCGAAACAGAAGTAAATCCATGTAGCAGCAGAATGCTAGCTGCGGGAACATATTTCGTGAGATCCAGATGGAATGTTGGTCTATCTACATTGACATAGATTTTATTAGTTTTTGGGTCAAAATAATAGTTTCTACCCTGAAAAGCTAAGAGTTCGGTTAAATATTCTTTTTTCTTCATTTCAATTGCTTTTCCAACCTTTTAAGAATAATCAATTTTTCTAATGGCCTATTTCCAAATAATAAGAGCCCAGATACTGGGAGAAAACCAATGATAGCTATAAAAGAAATAAAGCTTCCTGAAAAATAATAATCAATTATAAATTTAATTGACGTAAAAAATAGTAGAGTCCCAAAAAACAATATTCCTTTACATTGTGTTTGTTGGTTATAAAGAAAATTAGGCCAGTCAAAATAAAGTTTCTGATTAAAATTTTTCATAGTTCCTTTTCTAATATTTCTTAGCACAAATATTATCAAAACTAAAACGCAGAAAACAGTCGAACACAAAATAAATATTCTGATAGGCACACTGGCAACCTGAGGTGCAGTTGCTTCTGAATAAATGTTTCGTAAAAGAAAGGAAGAAGGCAGAATAGCCCAAGTGAGATTAGGAACTTTCTCTTCTTTCTTATCTATAGAGTATAGTTCTCTAGTTTTTCTATCATAAAAAATATTCTTATCTTTGAAATTACCCAACCAAAATACATTCTTATTCATTGATTTCTTCCAAGTGGCGACGGTTCATAATCATAGCACTTCCATTCAGTAAGTAATTGGTCATACATTACCTTGATCCATAGATTATAAGCTAAAGCTCTTTATTTATTTTTTATCAATTGCTTTATTGCCGTCATTCTTTTCATAAAATTGCTTTTTGCTGTTACCATATAAAATATAAAATAAAAGGCAATAACTTCTATTAAGTTTGTCATGTTAGGAGCGTTCAAATATTCTCTCATTTGAAAAACAGTTAAGAAAGAACTCACTGCAAATGTAATAAGCAGAATGTATAATCGGTTTCTCTCTTCTTCTAAAAAATTCAACCAACCAACATGTTCATATAATTTGGGATTAAAGGCCTCAACGTTTTGCCCTAAATACTCATCTTTAAATCCAAAGTGACAAACCAAAGATATAAGAATAAGGCACGCACTCAAAACAATTACTCTTAAAATAGGGGATTCAATTTTTATATTGTTTACTTGAACGAGAAAGGCATTTCCTAGAATTCCAAAGGAGATTACTAACCACCTGAGATTAGGAAAAACTCTCTCATTGACTTTATTAGAATATACTTTTTTTCTTTTCACATCATAAAAGATGTTTCGACCTTGAAAGCCGCCTATGATAACCATAGATTTCGTTTTCTTCATTTTTCAATACCATCATATTAATAAAAAACTAGGACTGAGAGGAATCAAATCCTTCCCAAACTTTACCTATCCACCACTTGAGCCTCAAATGTAGCCGGTTTGTTGTCTACATTGGTGATGGTGATAGTGTAGGGGGTTACTTCCGTCACCCCAAATACTTCCTTTATTTCCCCTTGAACCACTATTCCATCACTCTCTAAATAGATACTTTTACTCTTATCATTCGGTAAGTCTTTGCGCTCTGTTCCATCTTTAGAAATAATAATCTCAGTTATTGACTGCTTCTCAACATTATAAACCGTATTACTTCCTTTCATCCCCCAGCCTTTTCGACCTGATAATTTTAATTTAGCATCATCTTTTTTATCTAAAATCAATTCCGAATTATACTCCAGCTGCTCTGTTTTAGAAAAACTTTCAATTCAACACTTTGACCTGTTTGCAGAGTGTATTTGCCGTAGTTTAAAATTGCCTGAACGTACCAGACAACAAACAGACTATTCAGTAGGCCGATAATAATCCTTGAACGCCGGCTTTTAAAGCGGTGCAAAAGTAAAAATAGAGAAGCAATAAAAATTACTGAAGTTATCATTCTTTATTTTCCTTATAGATTCCGTATCGTTTCAAGACTCTATCCATTCTGCAAGATTTCATCTTCTTTCCGTTTTCTCTGCTGACCCGACCATTTGATACATAGCAACAATACTATCATACGAAGAATCAAATAGACCAAACGAAGAATTTTCATCTTACCCAGAGCAGACAAAAACTCCTCCCTTGCATGTCCCACTTCTTGACCTAACTGTTCAACCGTTTTGCCTGTTTCCTCTTTAATAACAGCTGCATTCTTTGAAATCAAATAATAATTTTGCTCTAAACTAGTGGTATAGGCTCTGGATATTGGCTCGTCTAAGAAAAAATATACTCTATCAGCATACTTATCTTCAGACAAAGTATAGTATATTTCAGCTTCACTCTCCCATTTTTTAGGAAAACTACTTATTCTCATATTTTCATAGTCTAGATGCATAATGCCATCCAAGATGTTACTAGTCCATTCTTCTGCATAGTGGTACAGTTTTGCCTTTCTATCTACCATTGGCCAAACAATGACATACCGACTATGCATGAATTCCTTGGTCAAGGCCGAGTTGTTAGCCAGACTGGTCGCACCAATCTCGTATACTGACCAAACAAGCGCAATGAGCATTAAAAAAGATTGAGCGGGTTTTGTTTTAAAATATTCCTGAAGTAACCTAACCTTGGTATCAGTTTCCCTATTGTCTTTTCCAAACATCTTTAAATTTTACTTCTCCCCAATTATGTAAATTAAACGAAACGAATAATCGGTTCTTCTTCATCCAATCACCTCAAGATATCCAGTTGATTTTTGTTCATAAGCAAAAGAGGAAGAAATGAGAATCAGAAGTAATGACAAAACAATAACTAGGAATTTATAGCGTTTGAATTTAACGAACATTTGTATCAGCCCCTCTTTCAAAATAGTCAAAAAGTATTCCTGATTTTTCCTCTTCAACAGTTTTACCATGATCTACAAGAAAGGCTTCACTCTTCCCTGTCCGTAATATCTCACACTTTATTTAGAAGCTAGTTTCTGTTTCATTTTTTCAAAAAACTGATTCAATTCTGTTTGAACCTGACGTAGTAGCTCTTTTTCTTGAGTCTCATCTATCTCAATTTTTTTCCTAATAGCATCCTTATCTATATAAGTATATCTTGAATAAGTCAATTTTAATTCTTTATCCACGAAAAAACCTGCATCTGTTTCTTTACCATTAATCATAGTAGAAAAAAGAACTAGAAGCTCACTGTCTTCCAAACTAGTTGGTGGGCGTACATCCAAGTTTAATTTCCCAGATATTTTAAGTTTATTTATCCCCCATCGGCGAATCACCGGGTCATCCGGAATTCCATAGCCTGCATCTCGGATAATATCCTCGTTGTTACCTGCGAGAATACTTGCCAGTAATTCAATTTTATTGGCAGAAGAAAAATCTGGTTCAGGTTTATCATCAGGGCCAAAGAGCAACCAAATGACAAAAACAGTTATTATCAAAAGTAGGATGCTTATTATTTTTTTACGTACCGACATTTTTATCTTCTCCTCGCTTCAAATAATCATAAAAATCTTCTTTTGATTTTTTATGCTCATCCGTATCTGGTTTCCATAAGAAATCCCATCTTTTCCCGTGCTTAATAAATTGGCCACCTGCTGTACAGGCTTCTTACATGAGTTCTCCAGAGGCTAGAGTAGCTATTAGGTAGTCACGTTCTTTTGGCAGGCGATCTGTTACTTGATTGCTAATTTATAAGTTGTTGCCAATGTTTTGCCTCACCTATCCACCACTTGAGCTTCAAAGCGTGCTGGTTTGTCGTCCACATTGGTGATGGTGTAAGGTTTGTTATTCGTGACATCAAAACTTTTTCTCCCTGATAATTAACAACAATCCCATCTTTTACTAAATGAATACCTTTTTGATTGTTGGGTAACTCTTCATTATCATTTTCTGAATAGTTTCGTTTAAAGAGTTTTTGCTCTTCAACTCCATAAAAAATCTCACCATTTACCTCAAACCAAACTCCTGAACCTGATAATTTAAGCTTATTATTATCATTTTTCTTCAAAATTAATACAGAATAGTATTCCACATCTTGTGTCCGAGGTTTGACTTTCAGACTAATAGACTGACCAGGTTGTAAGGTATATTTACCAAGATTTTGTGCCCATAAATAAAAGAGAAAAGCAGATGCCAGAACTCCAACAAGCAATAAACTACAACCTAAATTCCAATTCAATTTTTTTTCAAGGGCATTTGTGAATCTCCTTATAGTCATCCATACCATCTTGGAGCTCTATCCATTCTGTAAGATTTCGTTTTCTTTCCTTTTTCTCCGCTGACCCGACAACCTGATACATAGCAACAGTACTATCATACGAAGAATCAAATAGACCAAACGAAGGATTTTCATCTTACCAAGAGCAGACAAGAAGTCCTCCCTTGCATACCCTATCTCATGGGTTAATTCCTCAATAGTCTTACCTGTCTTTTGCTCCACAATAGCTGCATTCTTTGATATTAGATAGTATCTAGTGTCTAATGTCGAAAAATTTGATTTGGACAACGACCCGTCTAAAGGAAATGAAATCGCATAATTTTCCTTATTAGGAATCCGATTGTATTCAGCGGAAACCTGATCATCATATTTACTAGGGTAACAGGTCATTTTTATATTTTCATAGTCTAGATGCATAATGCCATCCAAGATGTTACTAGTCCATTCTTCCGCATAGTGGTATAGATTCGCCTTTCTATCTACTATTGGCCAAACCATAACATACCGACTATGCATGAATTCCTTGGTCAAGGCCGAGTTGTTAGCTAAACTAGTCGCACCAATCTCGTATACTGACCAAATAAGAACTATGAGCATTAAGAAAGCTTGAGTTGGTTTGTTTTTATAATAGTTTTTCATTTTTTTTAACATTTTACTCTCCGATAGAGGGATTGGGTTTGTCTAAATCCTTTTGGAAATGTTGGATAGCATTCATGAATTTTTCGAAGTTTGATGATTGTTCACTAGAATGAGAAGAAACGTATAATTTATAAGTTTCTTCTAATTTATTCATTCCTTTCGTGTAATCCCCTTCTCCAATATTTTGAACAAATTCATAAGCTCTATAGCCAGATGTTCTCTCAACACTATCGTAATATGAGTTTGTAACATCAACTACGCTATCTCCATTCTTCATTTTGTTGTAAATATTAACAGCATCTAAATCTGAACGATAGTCATCGTTACCAAGACTCGGCGGAAGTCCCATAGTACCAGCTACATCACCTTGCCATCCCGCTAAATCATCTTCATTTTCAATAAAATGATTACCTGTATAATGTGCGGAAATAGTTGCGGCCATATGGGAATAGTCTGTGGTTCCTCCAAATTGAGATAGTAATTCTCTTATTCTAGATTTTTGATTGGCATCTAAATCGGCATATCTAACATCTTTCCCATATGCCTTTGAAGCACCAGCATCTAGTTTTTGAGTAAGTTCTGCTTCTGAATCTGTTTCCTGAATCTTTTTTAGGTTAGTAAAATTATGCTGATTCTGAATAGCTTTCTGAATCGTATCAATTTCATCATCTTTTAAGCCATATTTTCTTAAAACAGATTTCATTCTATAATTAATACCAACATTTATACCGTTTACCCCATTCGGGCTATATAATCCACCGACCACTTGCCAAGCTCCATAAGATTTATCACCATAAGAGTAAGATGCAACTATTTTAAAGAATTCTATATTTGCTTTCTTGGATCCATATTCCTTTTCTAGCTTTTGATATAAATTTAGTAATATCTCTGATTCAGTTCGACTAAATCCATACTGTTGTCTAATAGTTTGAATAAATTTCTCTTTTTTAGTTATTGGTATGTATGTCTCAATCTTCTGCCCCTTCATTTTAATAGCCCAACTCATATCTACACCATCAACTGAGTAGTTTCCATCACTATCAACTAGGACTTGGCTTAGCTGGCTGGCTCCTTGGATAGCTAGACGGAGGACTTCTAGACTATCGCTGAAATATTGAGAAACCTGAGCGACAAAGAACTCCAGCTTTTCAATCTTCTCTTCCAATTCTTTGATTTGTGATTCAATTTGAGACTCTGCACTAGAAAGAATCACCAGAGACTGCATGTGAGAAACGATATTAAATGTAGCAATAGACTTCATACGCTCTAAGAAAGATTCTTTGGCTTCAATAGCCTTTTTGACAGAGGCTAGCTGCTGCTCTCTCAATTCTTTTGTCTTCTTCATCTGATCTAGGTCGAGGTTTCCGTACTCAGCTACCTGAGCATCAGCAGTCCTGTATGAATTTAACTCCGTTTGAATGTCGTCCACTGCTTCCTGTAGCTTCTTAATGGCAGGAATGATAATCTCTGAAAAGAGGCCCTTACCTGCTGTATAGGCTGCTCCCATGAGTTCTCCAGAGTCTAGGGTGGCTATCAGGTGGTCACAGCCCTGAGACAATCGGTCTGTCACCTCATTAGCCACTTGAATATTACTAGACATGGCCTCCATCAGCTGTGAAGACTCTGACGCACTGTACTTTACTCCCATGGTAAAGAGTTCCTTTCTTTCGTCAATTTTTCTCGATTTTCATCTAATTTTTGCTGAACTTCCCTTGTTTGTTTGGAAACATTATCCAACTCCTGCTCTACGTAGCTATCTATTGTTTGCTGCAAGGCTTGGTTTTCTTCCCATATTTTACGATTGGTAGAACTAGTCTCTGATACGGAATCTATCAAGTTTTCTATTTGGGCATTCATAGTCCAAATATCTGTACGAAAATCCATTACCTTCTCTTCATAACGCCTTTTGAGAACTAAAAGATCTTCTTCTTGATTCTCAAGCTGAATGATTTGCTTATGTAATTGCTCACGTTTTTCTTGATTTTTATCTTTTATCATCAGTTGCTCCAACGTTGCGCTTGATCTACATCACGCTTTTCAATTTTATAAGCTATATCAGGAAATTTATTAGCCTGAGCCAGGACAGCTGCGCTAAAGTCACTGACAGCCTGCAGCATTTGATTGCATGCCTGACGGCTTGCTTCCATCCCAGCAATCTCAGTAGTATAGCTAAACTCTACCTGCTGATTTTGCCTGTCGCTTATATCTACTCCAACCAATTCACTGATAGCATTCTGAGCATAGATAGTACTTGACTTGATTTTTCTTTTCACACTTCCTTCACATAAACCATCTCTTGTTCACTAGATAGATCAGGTCGGTAGGTGAAGCCTGCAAAGTTTAATTTCTTCATTTGTTCGACTTCTGTCACTTGGTTAGTTATAAGAGCTGTTAAAAACTCACCACGCGCTTTTTTAGAAATGGTCGAGTGAACTTTCAGCTTGTCACCTCGGTCTTCCAGAAATTTGAAGCCTATCATGCGCTGGCGGATTTTCTTAGAAAAAACTGTTTCAAACTCGCTGGACAGGAGAGAGAAAATCACCTCATCTTCTGCCAGAGCTTGGTCATATGCTTCTTTCCAAAATGCCTTGAGACTCTTCCCATCCAGCTTGAGTGGCATCATAAAGTCCAAGCGATGGGGCGCTATGGGCTCCAGGGCTGGGATAACACCGTAAAGCGCTGATGTGATGGCAAGATACTTCTCGATATACTGACTTTCCTCCTTGGTGTAGTCCTGCCTCTTGATATGGCGGTACATGAGGCCATCAAAAAGATAAAGTGCTGGAGCATGCTGCGCAGTTCCTTCTCGCAGAGCCTGAATAGCTTGCAACTCTATCTCCGCTCTTTCTGGGGAAATTTTATAAAACGATGCCAAGCCAGCTACTGACATGGTTGCCAACTCATCCAACACAGCCTGAGTTTGTGCTAAAGGTGGATTCGGGATTGCAGATGGTGCGGTTAGATTCAACTCTTTCGCAGTTGGGATAAGAATTTTCATAGTTTCCTTCTTTCATTTAGTGAATATGGCGGACAACCCATTTACCCAAGGCTGTCTCTAGTAGATAGCTGCCAATGATGAATCCTAGCAGATTGGTCAAGATATCACCCAAGTCAAAAATGCCAAGATGAAAGAAATATTGGCTCCCCTCAACCAGACTGATAGCCAAGGTAAAATAAGCCACATGTTTCCATGACAACTTGCAGAGAAAGCCCAGCGGGATGAACATAATGATATTCATGGTGGGTACCAGCTTATCTCCATAAATCCAATTATAGGTAAAAGACTGCAGGTCCAGACTAAAGCCCTGCCTGCCGATATTTTTCAAAAAGAGGGCATAGAATAAAATGAGAAAATAGAGCACATAACTGGCTAGCACCAGCCAACGAGGAATGTGGCGACTGTAGAGGCCGCGTATAAAAAGCGAGCTAATGGCTGTCAATGTTAGGATGATAGAAGCTGGTATCAGCAGGTTCCACTCTGGCTGATTCTTGTAAAAGACGACGGCTACGTAGGCATAAAAAAAGCGTATATAGAGCCAAGACCAAAAAATCAGACTGCCTAGGAAGGCTGCCATATCAAAGATTGTTTGTTTTTTCATCTGAAACCTCCCTTTCTTCTTTTTAAAATTATATCAAATTTCAATGGGACATTCTATTTTTTGCTTGACTTTGATTTACAGAGATGTTATCATCTAGTTATAAAGACTAGATAAGAAAGTGATAAAGATTTGAACGCTCAACAAGTTTTTCCCAAGTGGGACGAATTACCAGAACTGGAGCTATATTTGGACCAAGTTCTGCTCTATGTAAACAATGTCTGTGGCTCTTCCATTTCAGCTGCTGACAAGGGACTGACCGCTTCTATGATTAACAACTATGTCAAGCATGGCTATATTGCTAAACCGGTCAAAAAAAAATATCAACGTCGTCAGGTAGCACGCTTGATTGCCATTACGACCTTAAAAACGGTCTTTTCTATCCAGGAAATTTCAACTACTTTAAATATGCTGCATAAATCAGCCGATTCGCGAGAACTTTATGACGACTTTGTAGACTATATGAACGGCAGCAAGCTGGAGGTGGCACCCATCATTTCCACAGCCTGCCAGACGGTCAAACTCTATCAAAAGACCTTATCTCTAATCCAAGTACCAAATGAGGAGGAAGAAAACCTTGAACTACGCGCTTAAACTCAGTAAAAAACTATCCTTTGGAGAGGAAATTGCCAATGCTGTTACCCATGCGG
Source organism: Streptococcus sanguinis (assembly GCF_019928825.1). Lineage (GTDB taxonomy): Bacteria > Bacillota > Bacilli > Lactobacillales > Streptococcaceae > Streptococcus > Streptococcus sanguinis_L. The sequence continues at coordinate 279,601 of NZ_JAHZOP010000001.1, forward strand.
TAGGGGCCGTCCTGATGCTGATTCTGCTGCCTATCTCAGCTATTTATAGCTATGAAGGACACGGGTTGGTGGCTGCTGTCGGGACTTCTATCTTTGTCATCAGCCTCTTTCTCATGTTCCTCTCTTCAACCGTCTATCACTCTATGTCCTATGGCTCGACCCACAAGTACATCTTACGCATTATTGACCACTCTATGATTTACATCGCCATCGCTGGAAGCTACACGCCAGTCGTGCTGTCGCTGATGAATAACTGGTTTGGCTATCTCATCATTGCTATCCAGTGGGGCACGACCATCTTTGGCATTCTCTACAAGATTTTCGCTAAGAAGGTCAATGAAAAATTCAGCTTGGCTCTCTATCTGATTATGGGCTGGCTGGTGGTCTTTATCATTCCGCAGATTATTGGTCAGACCGGACCAGTCTTCTGGGGACTCATGCTGGCTGGTGGCCTCTGCTATACTGTAGGTGCTGGCTTCTATGCTCAAAAAAAGCCCTACTTCCACATGATTTGGCACCTTTTCATTCTAGCGGCCTCTGCCCTGCAATACCTTGCTATCGTTTATTTTATGTAATAGAAAAAAACAAAGAAACCGTCTGAGAATTCTCAGACGGTTTCTTTGTTTATGCTGATTATTGATTCATCCTTACTTTTCAGTGGTCTTCTTTGCTTATGCGCTTTTCTGACTTGCTTAAAGATTGGATATAAGATTGGGACAGCGATGACTGTGGCTAGACTGGAGCCAAATGTACCAGTAATCTCAGCTACTGCCAGTAAAAAGGCTGCTGGTAAACTACTCCCACCAAACAGTGTTCCTGTCAGAGTGTACTTGAAAATATTGAGCACAATCTTCACCAAAGCAGCTGCTACTGCTGTCATAAGAATATTTCTTAGTTTATCCTTTCTCTGAAAGAGTCCTTCATACAGAAAATGAATCACCACGGCTACCGCAAGAGCTTCTAGCAAGATAACTGGGATTTCCGCTGCATAACCATTTAGCAAGTCAAATATTCCCAATCCAATAGCAGCCGCTAAAAAACCGAGTTTACTGCCAAAAATCAGACAACCCACTACCACCAGCGCATTCCCAAAGTGAATAAATTGAGCTCCCACAGGAATTTTAAAAAACTGAATACTCAAAAAAATCAAAGCAGCAAATAAACTAATCATGGTTAAGGTTTGCAAATCAAGTGTTTGTTTCTTCATCTTTTTCCTCCATTAGGGCTTGAAAATCAGCGAAAAGCTCTCCTAGATAGGGCTGGTAAAAAACGCCCTTCTTTGGATCTATTTGCTCTTTAAAGCTAAGTGCCAAGCTCTTTTCAATAAACTTCAAAATCACAGACAGGGCTTGCTTGATGTCGATCCCCTGAACAAAAGCCGCAGCTACAAGTGTCGTCAGTATATCACCCGTTCCAAAAAATTGCTGGGGCAAAGCTGGACTGGAAAAGAGGTTAAACTCTTCTGTTACCACATCAAAATAGGCCACACCAATCTGTTTCTCTTTCATAGGCAAGCCAGTTAGCAAGACCTTGCTCGGTCCTAACTCAGCCAAACGCTTGCAGTAGTCCTCCCATCTATCTTCTGATAAACTCTCTTCGTAGGATTCTTCCAACAACAAACAGGCTTCCGTCAAATTGGGCAGAACCAAATCGGCATGTTGGCAGAGGCGACGCATATGGTCTAGATGGGCATCTGAAAATCCCTGATAAAAAGTCCCCTTGTCCCCCATGATAGGATCCACGATAAGGGGCAAGTTTTTTTCCTTTTTAAAGCGCAGCAAATTTTCCACCTGTATGTCAGACTTCAAATACCCTGTTATCAGAGCTGAAAAGTCGAACTCTAGTCTCTGCCATTGTTTCAAAAAAGCAAGCATCCCGTGCGTGTAATCATCTATATAGATGTTTGAAAAACCGCCTGTATGGGACGATAAAATCATGGTTGGCAAGAGGGCAACCTCTAGCTGGCAAATTGCAAAGAGTGGCAGGGCAGCTGTTGCGGCAACCTTACCTAAGCCAGAAATATCTGTGGCCAGAATGACTGTTTTTGTTTTCATGACTCCTCCTACTTGCTCTCTATTGTAAAATATCTGAAAATGAGTTACAATATGAAAAAATCAAATCTGTATGGGGACAGTTTCATGGTTAAAGCAAAATACCAACGCATAATTGATAAGATTACTAAGGATATTAAAGAGGGAAAACTGGCAACTGGTCAGAAAATTCCTTCTGTCCGGAAGCTTGCAGAGCATTATCACTGCAGTAAGGATACTGCGCAGAAGGCTCTGATTGAGCTCAAGTATCAGAAGTATATCTATGCCGTTCCCAAAAGCGGCTACTATGTGCTGGAGAATGCTCAGGAAGAAAAGCAGGATTTGGAGCTGCCTGTGAGGGATGACCGCCACCAAGCCTATGAGGATTTCCGACTCTGTGTAAATGAAACTCTGATTGGCCGGGAAAATTATCTCTTCAACTATTACTCTCAGCAGGAAGGACTGGAGGATCTGCGCCGCTCTGTGCAAAAACTGATGCTAGACTCTGCTGTCTATGCTTCTAGGAATCAGCTGATTCTGACTTCCGGTACCCAGCAGGCCCTCTATATACTTTCACAGATTGACTTTCCCAACCAAAAAGAGCGTATCTTAGTAGAGCAGCCGACCTACCATCGGATTAATGATCTTCTGCTAGCGCAAAAACTTCCTTATGAAACCATTGAAAGAACTCCACAAGGTATTAATCTGCAAGAACTTGAGAAGATTTTTCAAAGCGGAAAGATCAAGTTTTTCTACACTATCCCGCGTTTTCACTATCCCTTGGGTCACTCTTACAGTCGGCAGGAAAAGGAAGAGATTCTTCGGCTGGCACAGCTCTATGATGTCTATATTGTAGAAGATGACTACCTGTCAGACTTTGACAGCCGACGGGAGCTGACTTTTCACTATCTAGATAATAGCCAGCGGGTCATCTACATCAAGTCCTTTTCAACCAGCCTTTTCCCAGCACTGAGGATTACTGCCCTGCTCCTTCCACTCCAGATTCAAACGACCTTCATCGCTTACAAAAGCGCCGTGGACTACGACAGCAACCTCATCATGCAGAAGGCCCTATCGCTCTACATCGACAGTCTCATGTTTGAAAAAAATAGGCTGGCGCTGCTGCAGCTACAAGAAGAGGAAGCAAGAAATGCGCAAAAGCTGCTTGATCAAGCTCAGCTGCCGCTATCCAGCTATCTGACCAAGGACGGCATTCTACTAGACTTAAGGTCACTTCCTTCCGTCAGTGCTCTCAAACACAGCGGCTTGCCGCTTGACTTCTTTGAACAGAGCTACCTTGCTAGCTGCCCTTATAAGTATGCCAAGATGCCTTACGATAACTTAGAAGAAAATGTAGAGAAATTAAAAGACTATTTAAAATAGGTGTAGAATTCCAAATGAATTCTACACCTATTATTTATAATCAGGCTTTCTTCAAAACTCCATCATTCCGGCCTGCAGTTGGTACATTTTCTTGTAGGTTCCATCTTGAGCTAGCAATTCTTCGTGGCTGCCGGATTCGATAATGCACCCCTTATCTAAGACATAGATGCAGTCAGCATCCTGAATGGTAGACAGACGGTGGGCAATGGCAATGGTTGTCCGACCCCGCCGCATTTTTCTCAGTGAGGCTTGAATCAACTCCTCTGTCTCCGAATCAATATTGGCTGTCGCCTCATCCAAAATCAAGATTTTAGGCTTAGTAGCGATGGTTCTGGCAAAGGCTAAAAGCTGCCGTTGACCGCTGGAAAAAGTCGCTCCCCGCTCAGTCACAGGGGCATCATAGCCTTGAGGGAGCTGACTGATAAAGCCATGAGCATCTACAAACTTAGCCGCTTCTATAATTTCTTCTCGCGTCAGCTGCTCTTGGTAAAGCTGAATATTGGAAGCAACGGTACCGTGATAAAGGAAGGGATCCTGTAAAACAAGACCAATCTTTCGCCGCAGCTCCTCCTGACTAAAGTCTTTAATGTCACGGCCATCAATCAAAATCTGCCCCCGCTCAAACTCATAAAAACGCAGGAAAAGATTGATAATAGAGGACTTGCCAGAGCCAGTCGAACCCACAAAAGCAATCGTCTGGCCTTTTTTGACAGAAAAGGAGATATCTCGCAAAACATCACGCTTTCCATCATAAGAAAAGGAAATATGCTTAAATTCGATGCTGCCATCTTGGATTTGCAAGTCTTGGTTATCCTGCTCAGGCTCGTAGTCAGTGCGGTCCATGATTTCAAAAACCCGCTCTGCAGCAACCATAGATGTCTGTAAAACAGAATAATTCTGCATAACATCAATCAAAGGATTAAAAAGCTGATTGACATACTGGATAAAGGCATACATAATACCTGCCGTAATTCCCACCACTTGCCAAGTCAGGCCAAAGTAAGTCAGAATCACTCCATAAGCCAGGATTTTCAGCAGGGACATAGCCGGTCTCAGAAAGAGACTGTTGATATTGAGATAGCGATTAGTAAAACCTAAATGCTGACCGTTGATTTCTTCAAATTCCCGCAGCAAGCGCTTCTCTTGCCCAAAAGCTTGGATAATCCGCATCCCTTCAATACTCTCAGAGAGCTTGACATTCAAATCGCTGAGTTTATTCCGGACCTGCTTCAGCTGACGATTGGATAGATGCTGATAAAGCAAGATAGAGGCTGCCATCAAAGGTAAAAAGAGAGCAATCATGAAGGTCAATTGCCAGTTGAGAGCAAACATAGCGCTCAAAGTAACAACTAAAATCAGCAAGGAGCTCAAAAAATTAGAAAAAATCTCACTGAACATATCTGCGACTGCCTGAGTATCATTGGTCAGGCGGGAAACGATAGCACCAGCTGGCGTTCGATCAAAATAAGCCATTTGCAGACGCTGGATATTGGCAAAGCTTTCCTGTCGCAAGTCCCGAACCACACTTTGAGCCACACGCGCAAAGAAATACTTTCCCAAGAAAGTAAAAAGCACCCGCAAGAGGAAAAGGCCATAGTAAAGAGCCAGCAAAGGCAGGCCAGCCCAGGCTTGATTGCGGCCAATAAACTGATCAATAAAATAGCGAGCCAGAAGCGGCAATGCCGTTGTGACCAGAGTCGTCAGCAGGATGAAGGTCAAGGCCATACTGCTCACTATCCTGTAACGCCACATGTAGCCTAGGAGGCGATGAAAAGTTGCTTTCTTTTTCATATTAATCTTCCTCCTTCAAGCTTTCTGCCAGCTGCTGATTATGGTATGTCTGGGCATACCAGCCCTCTTGCTCCAACAGCTCTTGGTGGGTGCCCCGCTCCTTGATTCGTCCCTCTTCCATGACCAAAATCAGGTCTGCATGCACCAAGGCTGACAGCCGATGAGCTGTGATGATGGTTGTCTTGCCAGCACGCTCAGACTTCAGATTTTCCAAAATCAGATGCTCCGTCTTGGCATCAACAGCCGACAAGGAATCATCTAAAATCAGAATTTCAGGATTGGTAATAATAGCCCGACTCATCGCTAAACGCTGCTTCTGCCCACCAGATAAGGACAAGCCCCGCTCACCGACAACCGTATCCAGCCCCTCTGGCATAGCCTGAATATCCTCATACACACCGCATAGTTGAGCGGCAGCTAAAACTTGACTATCTGTCAGCTGGGGATTAGCAAAACGGATATTGTCCCGAATGGACAGAGCAAAAAGCATCTGTTCCTGTGGTACATAGCCGATAAGACGGCGCAAGTCTTTGAGGCGGTACTCCCGGATATCATGGCCATTCAGATAGATAGCCCCCTCCTGAATATCCTGCTCCCGCAGCAGCAAGCGCAGAAGAGTGGTCTTCCCTGAGCCCGTCTGACCAACAATTCCCAGTGTCTGTCCCTGCTCGATAGAAAAATGAATATCTGATAGGCTAACCTCTTCTGAATAAGAAAACTTCTGAATGTCATAATCCAATCGACCATTTTCCGCATGAGAGAGGGGTTGTTCAGCTTCCTTGACATCTGACTCCTGAGCCAGCAGTTTCTCAATCCGCTCATAAGAAACAGCCCCTCGCTGGCCGATGTTAAAAAGATAGCCTGTAGCCTGCAGCGGCCAAACCAGCATATCCAGATAAGTGATAAAAGTAACCAACTCTCCTATGGTAAACTGCCCTTGGGATATAAAAATTCCACCGAAAATCAAGGTCAAAACATAAGAAAGACCGATAAAAAGCAAAACCAAGGGGTCAAAAAGAGAATCGTACTTGGCAGCCAAAACGTTTTTTTCGTAGACCTCCTGATTGGTCTTGGCAAAAGACTGAGTCTCTGCCTCCTGATAGCCAAAGGACTTGGTCACTCGAATCCCTGAAACACTCTCCTGAACCTTATTGTTCAAATCCGAAAATGCCTCTTGAGCAGCCTTAAAACTTTCATGATTTTTTCGGCCAATCAAGCCCGTGCCCCACGACAAGAAAGGCATGGGCACAATGGCAATCAAAGTCAGCCTCCAGTCCAAAACAAAAAACATAGTCAGCAGGGTCACCAGAGCTGTAATAGAAGCATCCACAGCTGACATGACTCCACCACCAGCCAAACTGACAACCGCATTGATATCGTTAGTCGCATGAGCCATCAAGTCCCCTGTTCGGTATTTCTGATAAAAAGAGGGAGACATGTGAGTAAAGTGCTCGAACAATCGAGAGCGCAGAATCCGTCCCAGATTATTGGATGTCCCTAAGATATAAAGGCGCCAGACATAGCGTAGGCCGTACATGATAAAAGCTGAAGCAATCAGCAACAGCAAATTAAAGAGTAGCTCTTGAGAAGTCAGATGTTTGCTAGAAATTCGGTCAATAACCTGACCGATGATTCTGGGCGGTATTAGATTGAAGACACTGACCAAGGACAAGGCCAAGATACCGATGATATAGCGCCGCTTCTCCAACTTAAAAAACCAGGCTAATTTTCTAATGAGGTTCATAATTTCTCCTATTCTTACTAATCTTTTTATTATACTGTTTTTTGAGGAAAAATGAAACACAGCGGATTGGAGCGCTGTGCTTCGATTTTATTTTTTACTTGTCAGCTGGTAACTAATAGCCAGTAAATCAAAGATTTCCTGATCACTCAAGGTATCATCCAAGGGCAGACTGAGCCAGTATTTCTTATTCATGTGAAAAGCCGGATAAATCCCCTTTTTCTGAACCAGCTCTGCCACATGGTCATTCTTAACATTCAGCACCTCAATAGCGCCGCTTCGATCTGCTTCAAACTTAGACCAGTCTGTGGTCAGAAAAGCTCCGTACCATTTTTTACTATCATAGTGACGGAAAACTCCAGCCTTGGTCGAGCTCTTTCTGGACGACTTCTCCCAGAGGTACTCTATTTGCCCCTGATAAACCTCAGCCGCATGATCCCGCAGTCGCTTACTCTGCTCATAGAGAAAACCAACTTCATCAAAACAATGCTGTCGGATAGCTAGCAGTGCTGCCTGACAAGCTTCACGAACCTGACCGACAAACTCTCCCGTCACCTGCTCCATCTTGACCTGCAGATAGACGTCATCAGTATCACAGTCAAAGACCTGATAGTCCAGCTTCCCATCTCTGATAGTCACCTCCAAGCGAAAGTCACCCTTCATAATCTTCTGCGAGAAATGGTAAACTCCATCAGACTCCTTAAAACCGTAAGTCTGAAGCTTATTTGGATTAGACTTGTATTTTTCAAATAGTTCCAACATTTTATTAGGAGCCGCTAGAGCCCTTCTCCTCCTTAAAATACAATTTTAGTCCCATGCAGCTGGTCAACTGCCAGACTGTCTATAATTTGCTGACGATTGCCCAGATGAATGCCACCGCCCGGCATGATATCAATCCGATCAGCGGCATGCTCGATTAATTCGTCCAGCCAAGCAAAATGCTCCTCAATCGGCTCATTAGCAGGTCCTCCGTGGGTCAAAATTCGCTGGACACCGTTCTCAATCAGCCAATCCATTTCGCCAAACTGGTATTCAGCCGGTATCGCATGAGGGCTGATTGAAATCATAAATTTCTTGAACTGTTAGTTTCTTATAGCCTAGATTGCGTGCGCGCTGTATCAAAGCAGAAAGAACTTTCTTGCCAACTCCTTTCCTACGGTAGTCCGCATTTCCAATGATAATAGGCAAATCATCTTTCCAAAAGGTCACATCCCCAATGGCCAGCCAGCACTCCGTCTCCCAAACCTCAATAAAATACACTTCACCTCGCGAAGCCAAATACTCATACATCCTTTGAACTCGCTCCGGCGGATAGGGGTCTCTTCTGCCATCAATCATATAAATCGTATCTGGATCTTGGTACCAATCTAAGGCTAACTCAAACTGGCCATCATAGGCCCGCAAACGCAGATTGTCATCAATAACAATCAGCTCCTCTTGCTGGATATTAGGAATAGGCATCTTCTCCCCCTCACAATGACATTACTCAAATAATAGTATAAAAACTCCATTTGATTCGGAAGGACTCCTCCTCAAATGAAGTTTTCTTTTTTAGATTCCATAACCCATGCTGAACTGGATTTTAGCAGCACCGTTCTGGAAGCTGATCTTGTTAATGCTGAATTGACTCTGCGGCAGAGCTAGAAGGAAACTATCTCCCTCCGTTGTGATAGATGAATTAGAGGCCTGCATTTGTTGCTTCAGCATGCCTGTCACCCAAGATTTAGGGATAGGAAGAGAGCCTAGCTTGGCACTATCGATTGTGATGTGCAAGACATTATCTCTCACCGTCACATCCACCTCTAGGTCCAGCTTACTGTCAATGAAGAGCAGCTTGACTGGATACTGGATGCGCAGCTTATTGCCTTCAATACTGTAAACACTGTTCAGCAACTCCTGATTCTCAGAGTCAGTCAGAGAAGACTTGAGCACCTGATTAAGCTGGAGGCTATTGAGAGAAACTTCCGTGCTGACTCCCTGAGCCGTCACATTGGCATTGCTCAAAGCTGGCTCAATAATACTCATCCAAGAAGCACTGCCTTGAACATTTTTTAATTGTTCACTTTGATTAACAGATGCAGGGACCAGAAACAGCACCGCTGCAAGCAACAGCACCAAAGCAATTCCCACTACTCTTTTTACCATTTTCATGTTTGTATTCCTTTAATTTGAGAAAATCCCTTTAGCCAAAAACACAGCAAGGATTTATCTTATTTTACACTATTTTTGCATAATTTTCTGTAACAAACATATTAAAAAGCTAACAATCCTGTGAGAAAAGGCTGGGACAGATAATCCCAGCCTCTCAATCACATAGCGCTAGTTTTACAAGGCTCATCATAGATAGCCAATTCTTATTTAATCACTTCTTGAGTCTTAGCATAGTTAGCCTCGACTGCTTCTTTTTCTGATTTCCACCAATCTTGGTTGTCCGTGTACCACTTGATTGTCTCTTTGAGACCTGCTTCAAAGTTGGTAAACTCTGGCTTCCATCCTAGCTCATCTCGGAGCTTGCTGGCATCAATAGCATAGCGAAGGTCATGACCCGCACGATCTGTCACATGGTCATAAGCGTCAGCTGGCTGTCCCATTTCCTTGAGAATCAGCTCCAGAACTTCCTTATTATTCTTCTCACCATCAGCACCAATCAAGTAAGTTTCACCGATTTGACCCTTGGTCAAAATCGTCCAAACACCTGATGAATGATCATTGGTATGAATCCAGTCACGAACGTTTTTTCCTTCACCGTAGAGTTTTGGCTTGATACCGCTCAGGATATTGGTGATTTGGCGCGGAATAAACTTCTCGATGTGCTGGTAAGGACCATAGTTGTTTGAACAGTTAGAAATCGTCGCTTTGACACCAAATGAGCGCACCCAAGCTTTGACAATCAAATCTGAAGCTGCCTTGGTTGAGGAGTAAGGCGAGCTTGGATTGTACTTGGTTTCAGCGGTAAATTTCTCACCTGGACCTTCTCCATGACCTGGCAGATCTTCACGCAAAGGCAGGTCCCCATAGACTTCGTCAGTTGACACATGGTGGAAACGAATGTCGTATTTACGAGCTGCTTCCAAGAGTGTGTAAGTTCCGATAAAGTTGGTGTGGATAAACGGACTCGGGTCATTGAGTGAGTTGTCATTGTGGCTTTCTGCCGCATAGTGAACTATAGCATCCGCTTCGGAAGCCAGCTTATCTACCAAGTCTGCATCAGCAATATCTCCAACAACCAACTCAACGCGGTCGCCTAAAATTTCTTCAATATTAGCCCGATTACCCGCGTAAGTCAGCTTGTCCAGCACTGTCACATGGACATCTGGAAAGTTATTATAAACATAATGGACAAAGTTGGAACCGATAAAACCAGCTCCACCTGTCACGATAATTTTTTTGTATTCAGTCATTTTTATTCCTTAACTTTTTTATAATTGCCTTAAGTGGTAGGGACGCAAGCAAACCTCCGGTTTCATTGCTTATTTTTGAGCCTAATGTCTCAAAAATCTCCTGTCATGTAACAAACTAAATAATTTGTTACATGACTTACACCACAGCGGCAATCATTTCTTTAACTCGCTGAGCTCGGATAGGAGCTGAGCTAAATCATATATTTTAGTATCAATTGATGAATCAGAAAAAAATTTTTTTACAAATCTTCCTTTCTTAGTGGTTTTACATCCTTAAGTAATGGATGGTTCTTGTCTGCTTCCGAGACTTCTGCTGCTTCTAGGTTTTCCCACTGGATGCCTAGAGCTGGGTCTGCATAGTTGACAAAGGCATACTTCGGTTTGAGCTCCAAAGCCCAATAATCATTCACCAGATAGCTATAAGAAACGGTGTCAGAAAGGACTTGGAAGCCGTTGGCTACACCACGCGGCACAAAAATCCCCTTGCTGGCATCAATTACTGTCTGGTAGGTATTGCCAAAAGTCTCACCTTCACGCAGGTCTACCCAAGTTCCCAGCACCTTACCATCATCTGCGACTGAGATGTACTTGTCCCAGGGCTCTGCATGAAGGCCACGCAGGACATTTTTACGAGAAAAGCTGACATTATTTTGCAGTTTTCCTTCTGCAAAAAAGCTTTCAGGAAAGCCTAGCGGCAGCATTTTTTCCTTTTGGAAATTCTCCTTGAACCAACCTCGGTTGTCTCCACGAACAGGGATATCAAACTCCAACATTCCAGGAATTCCAGGAACCTCACGCGCTGCTAATTCCTTATCAAAAAATTGTTCCGTCATCTTCTTATTCTTCTCCAATCAAGCGCAAGAGATAGTGGCCATACTCATTCTTTTTCAATGGCTGCGCCAATTGATGCACTTGCTCTTTAGTGATATAGCCCATACGATAGGCAATTTCTTCTAGATTTGCCACCTGAACGTTCTGCATACGCTGAACTGTTTCGATATATTGAGCGGCTTCTAAGAGACTTTCGTGAGTTCCTGTATCCAACCAGGCAAAACCACGTCCCATGAGCTCAACAGACAAATCACCACGATCCAAGTATGCCTTGTTGACATCTGTGATTTCCAGTTCTCCGCGAGGACTTGGTTTGATGTTCTTGGCAATTTCTACAACATCGTTATCATAGAAATACAGTCCTGTCACTGCATAGTTAGAGCGCGGCTGTTCCGGTTTTTCTTCGATGGAGATAGCATTCATATTCTCATCAAATTCTACTACACCAAAACGTTCTGGGTCCTTGACATGATAGCCAAAAACAGTTGCTCCTTTTTCCTTAGCTGCAGCATTTTGGAGCATTTTACTCAGACCTGGTCCATGGTAAATATTATCCCCAAGAATCAGCGCCACGCGGTCATCTCCAATGAAATCAGCCCCAATGATAAAGGCTTGTGCCAATCCGTCCGGACTTGGCTGCTCTGCATAAGAGAGCTTGATACCAAACTCAGAGCCATCACCCAGCAGATCCTCAAAACGAGGCAGATCCGTCGGAGTGGAGATAATCAAGATGTCCTTGATACCAGCCAGCATAAGAGTTGACAGTGGATAATAAATCATGGGTTTGTCATAAACCGGCATGAGCTGTTTTGACGCAGCGCGGGTCAATGGATACAAACGTGTACCAGAACCACCTGCAAGAATAATACCTTTCATATGAGTTTCCTCTCTTAATGTATTCTCCTTATTCTACCATTTTTGAAAGCGGATGTCATCCTTTTCACTACCCTTAAATAAAAGAAAAAGAGCGGAAATTCCGCTTTCTTCCGCTCTTTGATTCCAAGTTGGTATCACCCCAAAGCCACATCCAAGACCATCATGAGAACAAAGCCCACCATCAGACCTAAAGTCGCCACATCAGTATTGCCATTGGTCTGCGAATCCGGTATCAGCTCCTCTACCACCACGAAAATCATAGCACCCGCCGCAAAGGAAAGGGCATAAGGCAGAATAGCCGTCATAGCCATAACAGCAACTGCCCCCAGAACAGCCCCGATTGGCTCTACAATCGCGGACATAGAACCCCAGTAAAAGGCTTTAAGCCGAGACTTGCCGTCCGTCCGAATCGGAATGGATAGAGCCGCTCCTTCTGGGACGTTTTGCAGGCCAATTCCCAAAGCTAGACCAATCGCGCCGACAAAGGCTTCTGGACTAGGATTGGCGGCCAAAGCACCAAAGGCTACACCTACTGCCAAACCTTCTGGGAAATTGTGAATGGTAATGGCTAAAAAGAGTAGGGCTGTCTTGGACAGCTTCTTTCGGCTATGCTCAGGAACACTCTCTGCCTCCGAAATATCCTTGCTCAAGTGCAAGTGAGGCACTACTGCATCAATCAACCGCAGGAAAAAACCTCCTACTAAAAAGCCAATCGCTGCGGGCAGCCAGGACAGCTTGCCATAAGAACTTTGGGCATACTCAATCGACGGCGCCAGAAGCGACCAAAAAGAAGCCGCAATCATAACGCCTGCCGCAAATCCCATCATAATATCCAGCAGCTTGCGACTGACTTGTTTAAAGAAAAATACAACAGCCGAGCCTACAATGGTACATCCCCATGTAAAAAGCCCAGCCAAGAATGCCTGCATAACCACAGGCTGCGATCGTAACCAGTCCATAATTTCTCCTTATCCTCTGAAATCAATCATACAAAATCGTCTTGGTTTCCCCGATACAGTGCTTTTCCTCATTCCAGTAATGAATCCGCTCGAAAGAGCCTTTCCGCCAGTAGAGAGGCAGACGTTCACGTATGTCGTCCTGCATATCTATTTGGTCAAGTTCCGAAATCTTCCACCATTTGGGCTCCCCTTCATGATCGTTTCCCCTGACTTGCCCTTCAAATGCAGTACAAAGAAAATCGTAATACACATACCGTTCTTTTTTACTTGGATTGGTGAAGCCTGAAATCCCCTTCAATTCCAAGTTTAGAGCAGTCAGCCCCGTTTCTTCTTTTAACTCGCGCCTTGCAGCTTCGAAAAAAGATTCTGGAAACTCTTACGAAGGTAAAAAGCTAAGCTTTTTCCATCACCAACCTTCACCAGTCTATCCCCAGACTGGTGAAGCCGCCTGGTTGTATCCACCCTTTAAAGTTATCATGCTGGCGATTAAGCAGTAAAATTTCATCATCTTTTTTCACACAAACATTGACCCAATTCAAAATAGTTTCTGTCATTTCAAACCTTCTTCACATACTGCTCAATAGGATAGTCAGCTGGATTCAGCAGCCCCGCTTCTCCCAAAGCCATCTGGGCCAATTGGCGTCCGATAAGCGGGCCAGTTGTCAGACCAGAAGAGCCTAATCCGCTGGCAGCGTAGACATTTAGCAAATCTGGTACAGCTCCGAAGAAAGGCGCAAAGTCACTGGTATAAGCCCGTATTCCCACGCGCTCACCTAGAATCTCTGCATTAGACAACCTTGGCAAGTAAGTTTCCGCTTCTCGCTGCAACTGATCCAGCACTTTCTTATCTACCGTTAAATCAAAGCCCTGATCATTTTCATGACTGGCACCGACACTGACCTTGCCTGCTAGAAAAGGAATGATATCCAGCTCGCCCTCAGGCATAACAACTGGGTAGTCATCCGTCTTTTCAGCCAGCTTAAAATCACGAAGCTGTCCCTTTTGAGGCCGAACATCCGTCTCATAGCCCAGTGGCTGCAAGATTTCTCCTAGCCAAGCACCCACAGCTAAGATAATACAGTCAAAGCTCCGACCGTCCACAAGAAGTTGCTCTCCATCTACTGTCAAGCTTGCCTTTTTCTCAACCAACTCTGCCTTGCTTGCTTTCAGAAGCGTCTCCGTCAAGAGTGCTCCCTCCACACGGGCAGCGCCGGAAGCGTAGAGAAGTCGCTCGAAGCCTTGCAAGTCTGGAAAATTCTCCTGCGCTTCCTGACGACTGAGAAGACTCAATTCCCCTATTAAGGGCGACTCTTCCCGGCGATTAGAAGCTAAATCATAAAGCTCCTGCAGCTTGCTCTCATCCTTTTTCAGCAGATAAACACCTGTCTGTTGGTAAAAATCTGTCTGGATTCCAGCATCTTTCAGTTCCGCAATCAAGTCCTGATAAAAATCAGCGCCCAAACGCGCCATCCTGTACCAAGCCTTATTGCGCCGCTTGGAAAACCAAGGACTGATAATGCCAGCGGCTGCCTTGGTTGCCTGCCCCTTGCCGTCATCAAAGACAGTCACCTCCACATCTGGGGATTTGGACAGATAATAAGCTGCTGTTGAGCCGACAATCCCAGCTCCAATCACTGCTACTCTTTTCATATCGCTTCCTCTCAAATATGTCGGAAAGGATTGGTCGAAGCCTGACTAGCCAGAATCTCAATCTCCCAGCCCTCTTCTGCCTTCCAAGAATCAAGCTTTGCTTTCAATTTTTCCGTAAAAAGAACCTCAATATGGTGTCCAGGATCCAGCGCCAAAAGACCTTCTGTCAGCATTTCCTGGGCAGTATGATAGTAAATATCACCTGTTATGTAGACCTGCGCTCCCTTGGCAATGGCCTCTTGATAAAAGGACTGACTGCTGCCACCGCAGATAGCTATACGCTCAATCACGCGTTCGAGATCCGCTTCTTCATAAGCGACCAGACGCAAACTATCTAGTCCAAAAGTTGCCTTGATCTTAGCCGCAAAGTCCCCAAAGGTCTGAGGAGCAATCTTCCCTACGCGGCCAATACCGTAATCTGGCCCCGTCTGACTAAGATAACTTGTCTCCTCAATCTCAAGAAGCTGGCAGAACCAGTCATTAAGACCGTCTTCCACAACATCGATATTGGTATGACTGACATAGACAGCAATATCATGCTTGATGAGGCTTAAAATCATCTGATTTTGCGCCTTATCCGCCACTAGGTCCTTAAGCGGGCGAAAGATAGGCGCATGCTTAACAATAATCAGTCCAGCACCTGCCTCAATAGCCTCCGCCACCGTCTGCTCACGAATATCCAGCGCCACTAGAACCTTGTCCACTTCCTTATCCAAAGTCCCGATTTGCAGGCCTGAAATGTCGCCCTCCATGGACAGCTCTTTCGGGCAGTAAGCTTCATAACGGGCGATGATTTTACTTGCTAGCATGGAGCACCTCCTTGATACTTTCGATTTTTTGGGACATAGCAAAGCGTTCTAACTCATTTTTTTCTGGGATACGAGCCAGTGCTTCTTCGAGTTTTTTCAGTTCTTTCTGCCATCTTAGCTGAAAAGCAGGTGACTGTTGCTTCATCAGAAAAGGTCCGAAACGCTTTTCTTGCTCTGTCAAAGTTTGCTGCCCAGCTTCTGCTACTAGGATTTCGTAAAACTTCCCCGCCTCTTCTAGGACATCCTCAGCCAGCAAGCGAAAGCCGTTAGATACCAGCCAGCTGCGAAGCTCATCCTCTCGGTTATTGGGCTGCAAAATCAAGCGGGAAATAGACCCAAGCTTAGCTCTGCCATTTTCCAAAATCTCTGAAATCAAGCGACCACCCATGCCAGCCATAACGATGGTGTCAATCTGATCTACCGCTTCAAAAGCCGCCAGACCATTGGCAAGACGAACCTCAATCTGCTTCGTCAGCCCATGCTCTGCAACATTTTTCTGGGCAGATTGAAAAGGCCCCTCTACCACTTCTCCAGCCAGAGCCTTCTCAATCCGCCCCTCCTGAATCAGATAAATAGGCAGATAGGCATGATCGCTCCCAACATCCAGAAGCTTAGCACCATCCGGCACAAAAGCAGCTACTCGCTCCAAGCGTTGGGAAATAGTCTTTTTTTGCATTGCTTACTCTTTTCTAAACATTCTTCTATTCAGTATATCATTTTTAAGGGTATAAAAAAAGCAGCGGAGGAAAAATCAGCCTTTCGATAAACTGATTTTCTCTCGCCACTTGATGATGGGTGTTCTGCTCATCACTTTTTTATTTGATTTCCTGATACTCAGCAGCTAAACCACGCTGGACTGCCGGACGAGCTGCAATCTTCTTCGCCCAAGCAGATAGATGTTTGTAGGAGGTGGCATCCAAGAACTCAGCTGCGCCTGGATAGAGCTTATCCTGGACCAACTGACCATACCAAGACCAGATAGCAATATCAGCAATACTGTAGTCATCTCCAGCGATATAAGCTTTCTTGGCCAATTCTTTGTCCAACAAATCCAGCTGTCGTTTGGCTTCCATGGTAAAGCGGTTGATGGGGTATTCTAGCTTTTCTGGAGCATAGTTAAAGAAATGACCAAATCCACCCCCCAAGAAGGGCGCCGCGCCTGTCTGCCAGAAGAGCCAGTTGAGCACCTCAGTCCGACCAGCCAAGTCTGATGGAATCAGCTTTCCAAACTTCTCTGCCAGATAGAGCAGGATATTGGCTGACTCAAAGACAGGAATCGGCTTATGACCTGACTGATCCAACAAGGCCGGAATCTTAGAGTTGGGATTGAGTTTCACAAAATCTGAGCCAAACTGGTCGCCATCCATAATGCTGATCTTATAGAGGTCATAGGCAGCCTCCGTCACACCCGCTGCCAGTAGTTCCTCAAGTATAATGGTCACCTTAACGCCATTTGGAGTCCCAAGTGAATAAAGCTGAAAAGGCTCTTTACCGACAGGAAGCTTCTGCTCAAAGCGCGCGCCTGCAGTAGGCTGATTGATACCTGAAAATTTTCCTTGGTCGCTGTCCGCAGCAGACCAGACTTTTGGCAATTGATAGGTCATACTTTTCTCCTTTTTTATAAAACCAAGGGCCTGTCATATCTAACAGGCCACCATAAATCTAATAAAGTCAGTCCTTCCACAAATTCATGGCATTGAGGAAATCATCTGAAACTGTCACATTTTGAGGATTAGCTGCTTCACGTTCTTCCCGTTTGGCTTCTACCTGAGCAAGTGTAGTGATGCCTTCCTTGCGCCAATTGCGCAAGATAGCCTGAATATACTTCCAGTTGGCCTTGCCATTAAACACAGCCTCACGAAGAGCAGCCTTGACCAAGTCAGGATTGGTTTTATCGTCTTGAACAGTCTTGGTCAAGTCCTCAATTTCAAATGGGGTCAAGAGACGGCCCAGCTCCTGCTGGAAGGTCTCCACCAAGTCTTTCAAAACATTCTGTGGCGCCTTTGCCACAGTCTGCGGACCACTTTTGGCTGCCAGCAGTTCATCCAGCTTTTCCAAAGCCGGTGAAGCATCGAAGATAACCTCTGTCTCTCCATTCAGCTCAATGGTCTTATACTGCAAGAGACCTTTCTCCGTCAGATGGGACATAGAGCGATTGACTTCTGACAGAGTCTTGCCAATATGCTCCGCAATCTGACTAGGCGCCAGCTCTTCCAAGGAAGTCGTATTTTGCAGATAGAAAAACTGCCAAACCAAAAAATCATCGCTGGAATCAAAGATGTCCTTAAAATGTAAAAGAAGGGCACTCGGGATTACTAGATTGCCCGATTTAAAAGCTGATAAATAAGTCATGTCACCTCTTATAGATAAGCAAAAAACGATACATCATTTTCAGGACTCTCCCAGTCGAAAGGTGTCTCCTGATAGACAGCGTAATTGACCCAATTGCTGAAAAAGAGTGCAGCGGCCGAACTCCAGCACAAGGCCGGTGTCGCATGGACATCATCGTTTTTGAAATAATTCTCTGGAATGTGTGGATTCTTCCCTGCCTTCAAATCGCGGAAATATTCCTTGGATAGAGTATCGCGGTCGTATTCCATGTGACCGAAGCTATACACCTCTCGCAAGTCCCGGCTAGCCAGCACAGAGAGACCCATATCCTCTCCATACGAAAGAATTTCCAGATTGGTCAGATTGACAATATCTTCCTTCAGAACTTCAGTATGACGGGAATGCGGCGCATAAAACTCATCGTCAAAGCCACGAAAAAGTAGATTACTGCTGTCAGCCAACTGGCTATAAACACCTGATAATTTGCGTGTCATCTGATGCTTGTCAACGCCGTAGCGAGCGTAAAGTCCAGCCTGAGCTCCCCAACAGATATGCAGAGTCGAAAAGACATGGGTCTTGGACCATTCAATCACCTGCTGGAACTCTTCCCAGTAGTCCACTGCTTCAAAAGGCAGATGCTCTACCGGTGCACCAGTGATAATCAAGCCATCAAAATAGCGATTTTTAACCTCATCAAAAGTCTTATAGAAAGTCTCCATATGCTCTGCACGTGTCGTTTTAGACTGATGAGAGCTCATGTAGAGGAAGTCAATAGTCAACTGCAGCGGAGTATTAGCCAAGTGGCGCAGTATCTGAGTTTCCGTCACCATTTTCTGGGGCATGAGATTGAGTACCAGAATATTCAGAGGGCGGATATCCTGATGGTCCGCCCTATCGTCATCCATGACAAAGATATTCTCAGAACTTAAAATGTCAACAGCTGGCAGTTTCTTATCAATCTTAATTGGCATGAAAATATCTCCTTCAATCGTTAGAAAGGCTTGGAAATACTTTTCCAGCCTATTCTTTGTTTATCCAATGTACTTTCATTATACTGAAAGGAGATATAGTTTTCAATTATACTTTTTCTCTAACTAGATATAGCTAGAAACTATGTATTAATAGTGCATCAGAACCTTGTAGTCGTAATCGCCGATAACTTCGCGACCCTTGAGTTCATCAAGCTCAATAAGAAAGGCGCAGCCAGCCACTACACCGCCAAGACGCTCAATCATCTCAATCGTTGCCTTCACTGTTCCACCAGTCGCAAGAAGATCATCGACAATCAGAACGCGCTGACCTGGCTTGATAGCATCCGCATGCATGGTCAGGGTATCCATACCATACTCTTTTTCATAGTCAGCTGAGATAACCTCACGAGGAAGCTTGCCAGGCTTGCGGACTGGAGCAAAGCCGATTCCTAACTCAAAGGCAACAGGACAGCCCACGATAAAGCCACGAGCTTCCGGTCCAACGATCATGTCAATCTTCTTGTCTGTCGCATATTGCACAATCTCACGAACAGCGTAGCTATAAGCATTTCCATCTGCCATCAATGGGCTGATATCACGGAATGTCACGCCTTCCTTTGGATAATTTTCGATTGTTGCAATGTAATCTTTTAAATTCATGATATACTTTCTTTCAAAAAAATTTTTTACTCTCTATTATATCACTTTTTCCTCCAAATGGTAATAGAAAACTTACTTTTTATTGGTATCTATTATTTAATCTAAAAAATCATGTCTGAGTCACTCATAGACCACCATATTGAGGCTGATATAGAGTTGGTTATTCTTTATAATTTCTTCTGTCAACTCAAAGAGCGAAACTTCCTTTTCCCTAACATGCTGAGACATAGGTCCAAGTCATTCACTTTTTAACGTGATTACCTGAACAATTTTCAGTCTGCTTCCATCAAATAATCATAAATCTCCTGCACAGTGCCCAGAGCCATGAGTTCTTGCTCTTTGACTAGGCGCTTGAGATCTTGGTAAATACGACTGCTTTCAATTTCTTTCTTTTCAGCTTCCTTATTGACCTTCATGACGCCTTCTGTGATGCTGACAAAGCCCAGTTCTTCAAAAATCTGAATCATTTTGATCAAGAGAATAGGATCAATTTTCAGATAAGCTGCCAGATCCTTTAGCTTATAGCGAACATCAAACTCGGGGAACTGATAGATTGTCTTGTAGAGTTTGGCAAACTGCTCACGGTTGCCATAACCAGTCAGATAGTATGGCTTGGCAATCTCATTTTTAAAGTAAATCGCTTCAAAATCCTGAGACTGAAGAATCTTCTTCAAGACCTGCAAATCATCAGGAAAGTCGTAAACTACAACTGCTCTGCTATTTGTCAAATCTGGAAATTCCTCTGTGAAACGCAAGACTGGAACCTTGTCAGGCAGCGTCGCATTTTTGCTACGGATATTGAAAAGCTGAACACCGTCCACACGGGCATCTACCAGCATGAGCTGGAGACTGGTCTGTCCATTCCATTTATTGACAGAGAGGCTGACAGCCAGCTCCAGATTCTTGGTTTGGGCAAACTCTGTCGCCAGGCTTCCTTGCCCAAAAGCTACTACTTCAAAAGTAGCATCTCCCTGAGAAATTTTTAGCTTGAGATGGCTATTGCCAGCTCCCATAGTCCGAGTATTGTCCACTTTAAAATCCTTGAGGTAAAAAAGCGGCTTCTTATTGTCCATACCAAAAGGAGCCAGTCTTTCAAAGCTTTTGAGTGTATCCAGGGTCAGTTCTGGCAGGTGCAGCTCCTCGTCCAAATACAGGACTGTTTTGCCAGTCAAATCTAAATCATTGTCTAAGATGTAGGCTGTCAGGATATCAGATAGCTCTGCTAGTTTGTCTGCTTCAAGGGTCATTCCAGCCGCTCCAGCATGCCCACCAAAGGCTACAAAGAGGTCACGGTGGCTGTCCAAGGCCTCAAAGATATTGACCGCTTCAATACTGCGGGCGCTGCCCTTAGCGATGCCATCCTCAATATTAAGCACTATGACTGGCTGGTGCAGCTTTTCCAGCAAGCGCCCAGCGACAATCCCTAGCACACCAGGGTTCCAACCTTCCTTGGCCAACACCTGCACTGGTCTCTTAGGGTCCAGCATGGTTTGCGCTTCTTCATAAATCTGCTGGACGATTTCCTTGCGCTCGTCATTTTTCTGGTTGATCATAAGTGCAATGTCACGAGCTTCTTCATCATCAAAGCCAGTCAAAAGCTCAACCGCTGGATTGGGGTCATCCAATCGTCCCAAGGCATTGAGTCGGGGGGCAAGCTGAAAGCCAACCGTTTCTTCATCCAGTTCATCAGGCTGAATACCAGCTATTTTGAAGAGTTCCTGAAGACCTACTCGCTGGGTATTTTTGAGAACAGAAAGGCCATATTTAACCAGAATCCGATTTTCTCCCGTCAGACTAACCATATCGGCAATGGTACCGATGGCTACTAAGTCTAAAAGTTCGACTTGGACTTCTTCCAACAAGGCTGTTGCCAGCTTAAATGCCACCCCGCAACCAGCCAGATGCTTGAAAGGATAATCCGCTCCGCTATGTTCCGGATGGACAATCGCATAGGCGTTTGGCAGCTCCTCAGGCATGGAGTGGTGATCCGTCACGATCACATCCACGCCCAGAGACTGGGCTAGATCGATAGCTTCAAGTCCCGCAACACCATTGTCCACTGTAATAATGAGCGAAATACCTTGATTTTCAATAAAATACTTATAAACACTGCTATTAGGACCATAACCATCCGTAAAGCGATTAGGCAAGTAGACCTGACACTCAGCCCCCAACTGCTCCAAGGCTTCCTTGACAATAGATGCTGAGGTCATCCCATCAGCATCATAATCGCCATAAATCAAAATCTGCTCGTAATTCTCAATCGCTGCACGAATGCGCTCCACTGCCCGCTCCATATCATGCAGGTCATAAGGGTCATGAAGCTGGTTTAAACTAGGCTCCAAAAATTCCTGTAAAGCTTCTTCAGTCTGCACACCTCTTTGGTAAAGAAGACTGGCAGCGGCGGGGGCCAATCCAGCTTTTTTAGCCTTTTTTAGAAATTTTTCGTCTGTAAAATTAGTGGCAAACTGCCAGTCGTATTTTGAGCTAATCATGATAAGTGAAACACTTTCTCCGTTCAATCTTGTCTGAATATTATAACATGAAAAGACTGGTTCAACCAGTCTCAAACTTCTTATCTTCGAGCAAGGTTCTCAGCCTCACTCATCTAGATAAAGTCCCTTAGCAACGCTTTTATCAATAACTTCCTGAGCCAATTTCCAAAGACTTTCAGAGGTTTCTTGGATAAAGGATTTCTTAGCGATGACCTGCGACTTGGTCAGGTCATGAGGATTGTCATGGGGCTGAGCAACTTCCAAGTGATTGAGCAGGGGAACCAGAGCATCCAGCACTCGGGCATATTTAGCCTCTATGCTAATGCCGGTTTCAAATTCCTGCCAAAGCTCTAAAAAGGAATCCTGCTGATCTGATGGTAGTTTGTCCAAACTGATTTTCAAGGACTCCAGCTCTCTATCGTAAGAATCGCTCTTGCCCAAGTCGTCAAAGATAAAGGTATCGCCAGCATATATTTCCCCCAAATCATGAATCAGTAACATAGACATGACCTTTTCCAGATTGACCTCTTCGGGGATATATTCTCGAAAAACTAGCGCCATGAGCGCCCCCTGCCAACTATGCTCAGCAGAATTCTCAAAACGATAGGCGTCCAAGGTTCGATTGTTGCGATGAGTGGCTTTCAGCTTTTCCAGCTCATTGGTAAAAGCCAGCTGCTGTTGTAGACGTTCAAGCATGTAGAACTCCTTTGAAATATTTTATAGTTAATTCTATTCAAAATTGATAGTTGCTCTTAACGCTCTATATGATCATCTTCAAAAAACTAAACTTTCACTTCTTTTCTGTTTTTTTTCCTTGCCATCGAATCACCAACTCTGATGTCAGGTGGGTCAGGATAATCGTCAGAAGGAAGGCCCAACGGCCATTTTCCCACTTGGTCAGCTGCTGGGATTTGAGCAGAAAGAAAGACAACTCAATAAAGATAGGATGGAGGAAGAAATAAAGGATACTTAGATCTTTTAAATGTCGCCAGTTTTTTCGCGCTTCCACCGTGTTTTTAACAGCCAATTGAATAAGAAAAGCGTAAAGGGAATGAGAGCAAAGAAAAAATTTTTATCCAGTCCCTGCCTCATGTAAACCAGAACTCCTTCACCTACTAGGAAAAGACTTGCCAACAGAAGAAACAGCCAGCGTTTCTTCTGAAATAAGGCTATCTGCCCGTAATCAGCTAGAAAGTAGCCTAAATAGATAAAAATAGGCGTATAGAAGAGGCCATTCCTGCTAGTGAAAAAGAGCTTGGCATAAGCATCATACCAGTCCGTCAGCAGACTAGGCGCCAGATAGGCGTGATATGTCTCAATAGCACCTAAGACGTAGAGAATTAACAAAAGGGAAAATGTTTTCTTGGGACCCAACTTCCTATACAAAAAATGGACCAGCAGCAAACCTAAGAGAAAGGCAGGAATATACCAGAGCTGGTAGCTCATTCCGATGTAGAAGAGCGCTGCTAGAATAGCCAGCGGTGCTAGGTAGAGAGGCAAGTGCAGAGATTGGAAGTAAGTCAAAGCGTAGGGAAGATAGACCAAATTCCAAAAGCCATAGACCTTTAAAATGCCTTTGATATACAGAGTCAGTTTCGTAGAACCGTGCTCTCGCTTCCAGCGTACTTGGAAAAAATAGGCTGAAGAAATTAAAAAGAAAGGGACCGCCATGCGGCCAAACATACTCTTCTGAATAAAATGTAGAGCTTCATGTTCAAAAAGCCTCTGACAGTGAACCAGAATTACCAAAACGGAAGCGATATATTGAAAAAGGCTGAGCAGGGCATAATTGACAGGTTGCTCTGGCTCTATGACTTCTCTCCTTTGCACCAAGATTTCTCCTTACGAAGTTTGTTTAAGATGTAAATGAACACTATTTTCCTTTGACCTAGGACTTGACTAGCCAAACATGCTGAAAGGCAGCGATGTCCCGATAAGGAGATTGGTTGCAGACTGCTAGCTCCATCTCAAGCATCTTTTCAGCCCAGTCAGGGGCAGTTTTGTAGTCATTGGATTGCAGCCCGTAAAAAATTCGTACTCCCTGATAATCCTCAACTTCTAATGGAAGACCTGAGATAACTTCCTGAACCTGATAAACCTTAGCAGTCCCCATACTGTGAGTTTGATATTCCTGCCCCGCCAAAAGCTGCTGGGCCTTTTCTGGGTCATTTTCAAAAACCACTGTATGCATAATGCGTCCAACCTCGTGATGCTTAACCAGAGAAATTTTGCCGTCCTTTTTTAAGAGGCGGGAAAATTCTGCTAAATAAAGAGCAGGGGCAGATACATACTCTAAGACATTATGACATACGATGACATCAAAAGACTGGTCTGGCAATGTTTGCAGAAGGTCCAAGCTGCCATGCAATTGCTCATAGGAAAAGTTCTGCTTTCGCTCAGCAATCATTTCTGGGTTCGGCTCGATGGCGGTCACTTGGTTCTTTTCCGCTAGAAAATCAGCCACAATTCCAAAACCACTGCCGAAATCCAGGATTTTCTTGTCCTTCAGTGACTCTAGAAAGGCAAAAACAATATCATACTGAAGCTTGCCCCAAGGCGCCTGCAGATGAGCTTTGTAAGCTTGTAGATTAGCTGTCATAAAACCTCACTTATAGTTAAACATATTGGCTGCCATCTTGTCGGCAATTCTTGGAAAAAGAGTATAAAGCTTATGAGCTAGATTGAGAATCCCAGGTAGATTAATTTCCCGCTTCTTTTTGCCAAAGGAACTAACGATTTTGCTCGCTACAAAGTCAGGCTCAAGGATATACTTGTTGACTGCTTTTACATAGGAACCGTCAGGATCTGCTTGATCGAAAAAGGAAGTTTTGATAGGACCTGGGTTCACCGTCGTGAGATAAACACCAAAAGGCAGGAGCTCCAAACGCAGGGCGTTGGAAAAACCAATAGCTGCAAACTTGGTCGCTGAGTAAAGACTGGACTTACTACTTGCAATGAGGCCGGCCATACTAACGATATTGACGATATGTCCTTGACCTGCCTGCTTCATGCGAGCTCCAAAGATACGGGACAGATTCATCAGGGCAAAGGTATTGACCTCAAACATGGACTTAATATCGCTTGATCTGATTTTGTCAAATTCTTCAAAAATCCCATAGCCAGCGTTATTGACCAGAACATCAACACGACCGTACTGACTGTCAATCCGCTCCGCAAATCTTTCCAAAGCTGAGCTATCCGTGATATCCAGTTCCACTAGGTCAAGATTTTCTCTTTCTCCATATAGTTTTTCCAGCTTAGCCTTGCTCCGTCCGACCAAAATCAGTCGGTCATGGGGCAAGAGCTTAACCATTTCCTGAGCCAGTCCACCGCTAGCCCCTGTGATGATGATGGTTCTCATATCTCAACCTCTTCCAAGTCCTTGACCACATGGACCTTTTCAAAGACAGCACTGGCATCGCGACGCATTTGGCTGATGTCCTTGGCTAGAAAGCGAGCACTGATATGGTTGAGGAGAAGGCGCTTGGCACCTGCTTCCTTGGCTACTTCTGCGGCTTGCATATTGGTAGAATGACCGTGATTGCGGGCCAATTTTTCGTCTCCCTTGCCATAGGTCGCTTCATGGACCAACACATCTGCTGCCACTGCCAGACGGACGCTGGCAGCAGTCTTCCGAGTATCACCCAGAATAGCAATGGTCTTGCCTGGACGAGGAGCTGAGATATAGTCTGCTGCAATAATTTTGGTCCCATCTTCTAGGACGATATCCTGACCGTTCTTGACCTTACCAAAGAGAGGACCAAAAGGTACGCCCGCCTCTCTTAGCTTGTCTGCATCCAGCGTTCCTTCCAAATCTTTCTGCATCACCCGATACCCCACACAGAAAATTGTGTGATCCAGCTTATCCGCATAAACTGTGAACTTGTCCGTTTCAAGAATCTTGCCCAGACTGTTTTCATCAAACTCATGAAAATCAATCCGATAAGGCAGACGAGAGCCAGACACGCGCAGGCTAGACAGGACAAAGTTTTTAATGCCTTTGGGACCATAAATTTCCAAGTCAGTCTGCTCTTCATTAGCCTGAAAAGAACGACTGGACAGAAAACCCGGCAAGCCAAAAATATGGTCGCCATGCAGATGCGTGATAAAAATCTTGCTGATTTTGCGCGGTTTAATTGTCGTCTCCAAGATCTGGTGCTGGGTCCCCTCACCACAGTCAAACATCCAGACCTCATTGATCTCCTCTAACAGCTTGAGGACAAGGCTGGACACATTGCGAGCTTTGGATGGCTGACCGGCTCCGGTTCCTAAAAATTGTAATTGCATGTTTTTCTTTCTAAATGATATAAATCATGGCAGAACGATTCTGCGAGTGATAGTATTTTCTACCAGCATAGGACTGAGCCAGCTGACTGACTTCATCTTGATTGTAGCCCAGAACTCTCTGGCTGCCATCAGCTAGCTGCTGCCAATCAGTCAAAGCAGTCAGCGCCTGACTATCCACGACTTGCGACTCAGATTTGAGAGGCACCATTTTTATTCTCCCAGCTTCTTCATAGACCAAGTACTGTGGAAAGACTTGGGCAATTTCAAAGAGTAAATCGGCTGTTACTGGCTCTGGCTTTTCAGGGAAGACCAAGCCAACTTCCTCGCTCTCATAGCAAAATCCAAAGGACTTGCCAGAAAGATTAACTCGTACAAAAGGCTTGCTTTCTACAAAGCTAGGCTCCGCATTCCACAAGTCCAGCGCTTGAGTAATTTCTAGAAAATAGGCTGTCGCGGCTTCCGGACTTTTCTTTTGATAAAGCTCAGCAAAGTAAGCATTGATAACACTGGGGGGCGGAGTGATAAAGCTACGCTTCTGCTCCTCTGTCAGGCCAGCCAACACTTGCTCTAAGTAGACCCTGTCTAGGCTTGTAAAACCGCCGTATTTGAGGGCCAGGTCAATATAATCAGTCATAAAATTCTTCCAGTTTCCATTTGTTTTTCTCGGCAATCCAGCCTGAAACGACTTCGACATCGTCTATGTATTCTCGATTCCCCATAATCGCGACTTTCTCTAAATCATGAATCTTGTAGGCTTTAGCAGGCGCTACCTTGATTGTAAAAGGCAAAAATAACTCTTTCATCCGCTCCAGCAGGACTTGCTGCAAAAGAGCTCTGCTATTGTCCGCCTTAGCCGAAATCAAAGAATAAGGAGTCAGGGTCGGAGTAAAATCCTCCGTCTTGTCTGCTTTGTTATAAAGAGTCAGCCGGGGAATATCCAGCATGTCCAGCTCATTCATGATGTCGAGGACAGTCTTTTCGTGCTCCTCATGATGAGGGTCGCTGGCGTCAATAACATGGACCAGCAAATCGACATTTTTGCTCTCTTCCAGTGTGGATTTAAAGCTAGATACTAGCTCTGTAGGCAAATCCTGAATGAAGCCAACTGTGTCTGTCAGAGTGACATTGAGCTGGCCACTGAGGTTGATGTTCTTAGTCGTGGCGTCTAGCGTCGCAAAGAGTTCGTCAGCCTCATACTGACTCTTACTAGTCAAGCAGTTCATGATCGTAGACTTGCCAGCATTGCTATAACCGATGAGGCCGATTTTGAAAAGACTGGATTCCAACCGTTTTTCACGAACGGTCGCCCGATTTTTCTCCACTGCCTTGAGCTGGCGCTCAATATCATGAATCTGATTGCGTACACTGCGTCGATTGAGCTCCAGCTGGCTTTCACCAGGACCGCGGGAGCCGATTCCACCTGCCTGACGGCTGAGCATAATTCCCTGGCCAACCAAGCGAGGCAGGAGGTACTTGAGCTGGGCCAAATGAACTTGCAGCTTGCCCTCATGACTCCTAGCTCTCATGGCAAAAATATCCAAAATCAGCTGCATACGGTCAATGACCTTAACGCCCAAGCTTTCCTCCAGATTGACATTTTGGCGAGGTGTCAGGCGATTATTGACAATGACAGTCGAAATCTCTTCGGCATCAACCATCTGTCGGATTTCTTCTAACTTGCCAGATCCGACAAAGGTCTTGCTGTCATACTTTTCCCGCTTCTGGCTATAGGAGCCGACTACCTCAGCTCCTGCAGTCTTAGCTAGACTTTGCAGCTCCTCCATAGATAGGTCAAAATTCTCCGTGTCTGCCAGTTCCACACCGACCAGAAAGACACGCTCTGTTTTTTTCTCTGTTTCTATCATCTCATATCCTTACTAAGACTTGGTCAGCCAGCTACTTGTCCAGAAAATTCTTGATGTCTTCCATGACCTGATTTTTATAGTCTGGATTTCCCACCTGATAAAAGGTCACGGACATCCGGTTGCGAAACCAAGTCAGCTGACGCTTGGCGAAACGGCGGGTATTCTGCTTGAGCTTATCCACGGCCTCTTCAAGGCTCATCTGACCTTCAAAGTAGGGGAAAAGTTCCTTGTAGCCGATACCCTTGCTGGCTTGACTGGTCGGAGCCTGCTCATACAACCAGCGGGCTTCTTCTAAAAGTCCGGCTTCTAGCATCAGATCTACTCGCTGATTGATTCGCTCATAAAGTCGCTCTCGCTCATCATCTAGACAAATCAGCAGGGCTTCATAGTCTGGTTGATTATTTTCTAGTTGTCCGCCTAACTGAGCAATCTCTAGCGCCCTCATAGCCCTGCGTCGATTCAGTTGGGGAATCTCGATACCCAGCTCTGCTATTTTTTCAAACAAATCCTCATCTGACCAACTGTCCAGCTGCGCCCGATAGGCCAGAATCTCCTCGTGAGGAACGGAGCCGCCCAGATGATAGCCCTCGAGCAAACTCTGGATGTAGAGCCCTGTGCCACCGCAAATGATGGGAAGCTGACCTTGAGCCGCAATCTCACGAATAGCCTGAGCTGCCTCAGTCACAAAATCATAGGCAGAGTAGCTCTCGCCAACCTCCCGCACATCCAGCAGATGATGGGGAATGCCCTCCTGCTCTTCAGGACGAATCTTGGCCGTACCAATATCTAAGCCACGATAGATCTGCTGACTGTCACCGCTGATGATTTGGGCATTGAAGCGCTTGGCTACCTCGATACTCAGATCTGTTTTTCCGACCGCCGTAGGCCCCACTATCACAATTATCTTGGTTTTCATCTTTTTTCCTTGAAAAAATTTTGATTTTTCGTTACTATTAATTATAACATAAATAATAAAAGTTCAGAAAAGGAGAAATCACATGGCTAAAGGATTTGGAAAAGGCGTTCTTACAGGAGTTGCAGCTACTGTTGCTGCCGTGGCAGGCGCAGTATATGCAGTCAAGAAAAAAGTCATCGAACCTGAAGAACAAAAAGCGGCTTTCATCGAAGAAAACCGTAAAAAAGCAGCTCGCAAACGTGTAGCGCACTAAGCCTGCACATTTCACTAAAAAGCCTGGAAAAATCCAGGCTTTTTAGTTTTAAGAAAAGTAGTCAAAAGAGTGCTTCTAAACTAAGTCTCTCACCTCACAGAATTTAAGTATATAAAAAAGGTCGCCCTCTGGCGGCCTTTCGTCTTACTTTTACAATCGGCACAGCATCAAATAATCATCTTCCCTCTCTTCAACCGTGACAATGCCCAGTCTTTGATAAAAGCGAACGGCAGGATTGTCTTTGGAAACGGAAAGGGAGACACTTGAATAGCCTTTGGCCTTGAGCAAGTCCAGCATGGCCGTCATCAACTGCTGCCCTAGACCTTGCCCTCTGAACTCAGGCAGGAATGAAATGGATAAAGAGGGAGTCTGGTCATCATAATAGCCATAATCTTTCATGATGCGAACCCAAACAGCTCCGACCAGCCGGCCGTCCACTTCTGCTGCTAAAGCCCAATCATCTGGCTGCTGGCCAAAGTCCTTGATATATATATCTAAATCTGGCTCCTTCAAGATACTTCTAGGCAGCGGCTCTAGACCTGAGGGAATAAAAATAGCTTGGTAAAGAAATTCCTCTAAGAGCGGGATTTCCTCTTGTTTTAAGGGCCTAATCTCAGTCATGACTTCTCCTTCTAGATCAACTGCTCTTCGCCTATGCCGGCCACCGCTAAGATTTTGGCAACTCGGTCAAATTGCAATCTAAAATGCTCCAACTTGTGTCCGTCTGAGCCCACTGAAAAGCGTCGTCCCCCCAGCTCTTTGACTAGATAAAGAGCGTAGATATAGAGTTCTTCGTGTCCATAGAGGTACATGGACTTGCAGTTAAGCTCAAAAGCCAGACCATGGTCAATCATCTTTTGAAAAAGCTGTCGCAGCTCTGGTTCAAAAAATTTTAACTCCTCTACGGTAAGCGCAAATTTTCGGAAACCATAGTCAAAGTGAGCTAGCACATCTGCCGGTACAGCCTCAATAGCCTCTTCCAGCTCTCTTAGGTAGGAGGGAATCAGCTCCATCTTATCCAGCTGCAGGACTGGCTCTTCCAGATAGTCAAAGCTGCCATTGTGGTGGACAGACAGGAGCTTGAGGTCATAATCCTTGTCCGCTAGGAAAGCTAGAATATCGTCTTTACGCGGAGCGTAATAGCCAATTTCAATTCCCTTTTTGATGCGGTTGCCATACTGCTGGTTCAGCTCTGCTATTTTTGCTGAATAGGCCGCATAGTCAGGCACATCATCGTGGGGCAAGGCGGCTTCGCAAGGGTAGGGATTGGACAAATCATAGTGCTCGGTGGTGACAATCTCGCCTTCGTAATGGTCCAGATAGTCACAGAAATCTGTCTCAGAATCATAGGAAAAATAGGTATGAAGATGGTTGTCGCGCATGCTGGACCGCCTTTCTGCAAATCTTATATCCGTTTAGTAATGGTCAATTTCAGGTCGGTCATGAATCCGGCTCTGCTTGCCCTGACGGGCCTGGAGGACAGCCTCTACCTCTTCCAGACTGACGCCAGTCTCGACGAGAGCGACCGCCAGATGGTAGAGCAAATCAGCTGTCTCATTGGCCATCTCGTTCTTATCATCATTTTTAGCCGCAATGACCACTTCTGTCGCTTCTTCACCGACTTTTTTGAGAATCTTGTCCAGCCCCTTGTCATAGAGATAGCTGGTATAGGAGCCTTCCTTGGGCTCTTTTTTGCGTTTGAGGGCTTCTTGATAGAGGGTTTCTAGCATAGTATCTCCTTGTTACTGTCCTTATTTTACTATAAAAAACCATTCTTTCCAATGGTAGGTTGGTGTCTTGATACTTACTTCTTAGTTTTATTTTTGCATTAACCAAGTACAAAAGTAAAGCAAGGGAGCTTTTAGTCAGCTTTGCTGCCATCCTCTTCCCAGATTGAATGGAAAAAGCAGGATCTAGCACCGGTATGACAGGCTGCTCCCAGCTGGTCTACCTCGATCAGCAGGGTATCTAGGTCGCAGTCAGCTGTGATTTTTTTGACAGTCTGGTAGTGGCCGCTGGTGGCTCCCTTATGCCAAAGCTCCTGACGTGACCGGCTCCAGTACCACATCTGACCGCTGGTGCGGGTCAGATGGTAGGCTTCTTCATTGAGATAGGCCAGCATAAGGACTTCTTTGCTGGTGTGGTCTAGGATAATGGCAGGTATGAGACCGCCTTGCTTTTGAAAATCTATCTTTACTTCTGTCATCAGATGCGCACCTCCAATCCAGCTTCCCGCATGGCTTTTTTGGTCTCTGCGATGGAGACCTGACCATAATGGAAAATCGAAGCGGCCAAGGCACCTGTCGCTGCAGTCTTTTCAAAAACTTCTAGGATATGCTGGCTACTGCCAGCACCACCAGAGGCGATGATAGGAACGGAAACCACTTGGGAGACGGCTTCCAGCATTGGCAAGTCAAAACCAGACTTGGTCCCGTCCTTGTCCATACTGGTCAAAAGAATTTCCCCCGCTCCAAGACTGACAGCTTCTTGAACCCAGTCTAACAGGTCACGACCGCTGTCCTTGCGGCCACCAGCTAGATAGACATGCCAGCTGCCATCCGCTTCTTTCTTAGCATCCACAGCCAGTACCACGCATTGGCTGCCGAATTTCTCAGCGCAGTCAGCCAAAAGCTGAGGATTTGCCAGTGCTGAGGAATTAACTGCAACCTTATCCGCCCCAGCCTGCAGCATCCGCTTCATGTCCTCAACCGTGCGAATGCCGCCCCCGACGGTAAAGGGAATGAAAACCTGCTCCGCCACGCGCCGGACCATCTCGACCGTAGTGTCCCGCTCCTCATGGGTGGCGGTGATGTCCAGAAAGATCAACTCATCGCAGCCAGCTTCATAGTAAGCCTTGGCCGCATCGACTGGATCGCCCACATCAGTCAGATTGACAAAGTTGATGCCCTTGACCACCCGACCGTCCTTGACATCCAGACAGGGAATGATTCGTTTTTTCAGCATGTCTATCCCCTTTCTGCTTTCTTGATCTGATCTAGGCTAATTCGTCCACTGTAATAGGCCTTGCCCACAATGGCTCCAGCCAAACCCAGTTTTTTCAGCTCTTCTAAATCATCCGCTGACTGGATGCCACCAGAGGCAATGACATGAGCATGCTTGAGGGACGCCAGCAATTTTTGATAATGCTGGATATTGGGACCAGTCAGAGTCCCGTCTCGGTCCACATCTGTATAGACAAAGAGTCGGACACCGATTTTTTCCATGGCCAGCGCCAGACTGACATAGTCCTGATTGCTAGTTTCCAGCCAGCCCTCAGTCGCAACCAGCCCCTCTTTCGCATCAATGCCAATTACGATTTTGCTGCTTCCAAAGCGCTCCAGCGCAGCCTCAACAAATTCAGGATTCTTAACAGCCATAGAGCCAATAATGACACGGTCAATGCCAACCGCCAGGTAATCTTCAATCTGCTCCAGACTGCGGATGCCGCCCCCGACTTGGATAGCTAGACCAGTTTCCGCTTTAATCTGGGCAATCAAATCCCGATTGGCCGCCCGACCTTCTAAGGCTCCGTCCAAGTCAACCACATGAATCATAGTAACCCCGGCTTCTTTGAAAACTCGAGCTTGCTCCAAGACATCGGGATTGACTACCGTCTTCTTGCTAAAATCCCCTTTAAAAAGGCGGACGGCCTGGCCATCTTTGATATCAATAGCGGGCAGTATTTTCATAGACATACTCCTTAAACTTCTCTAGGATACCGAGGCCAACAGCACCAGACTTTTCTGGGTGAAACTGGCAGCCAAAGACCGACCCTTGGTGAATCATGGCTGGGATAGGCAGCCCATAATCAGCCGTCACATCCAAGTACTCCTCCGGAACATCCGTATAGTAGCTATGGACGAAATAGACTGACTGGCCATCAAGACCAGCTGTCAAAGCAGACGACTGCTGGATTTGTAAGTCATTCCAGCCCATGTGAGGCACAGGCAGACCAGCCTGGTCCGGAATCCGGCGGCAAACACCGGGAATCAAACCCAGTCCAGAGCTTTGACCATTCTCCAATCCAACCTCCAGCAGGAGCTGCATGCCTAAGCAAATGCCCAAGAGAGGCTTGCCATCAGCCACAGCCTCCTGAATAACTGACACCAGCCCTCGCTTTTCCAACTCCTGCATGGCAGTAGGAAAAGCACCGACACCTGGTAAAATCAAACCATCGGCAGCTAAAATTTCCTGCGGGTCAGCTGACAGACGCGCTTCTACTCCGACCTGAGCCAGAGCGCGGAGAACATTGGCAGTATTTCCCGCGTCATAATCAATAACAATCATCATCTCTACATCAACTCCTTTCACTCAGAAGGGCAAGCTAGAGCAAGCCCTTGGTGGAGTTGACTCCATGAATCTCTGGATTTATCGTAATAGCCTCCCGCAGAGCTCGGCCAGTCGCTTTAAAGAGGCTTTCCGCCTTGTGGTGGCTGTTCTTGCCATGAAGGATTTTCAGGTGCAGATTCATCTGCAGATTAAAGGCTAGGGCTTGGAAAAATTCCTCTACCAGCTCGGTGTCAAAACTCCCAAGCTTGGGATTGTCAAAATCAGCCTCAAAGACCAGATAGGAGCGACCGGATAAGTCCAGACTGGCCATGCCTAGGGTTTCGTCCATGGGCACAAAGCTAGTGCCGTAGCGGTTGATACCTGCCTTGTCTCCCAGAGCCTGACGCAGAGCCTGTCCTAACACGATACCCACATCCTCAACCGTATGGTGGCTGTCCACCCAAAGGTCACCTTCAGCCTTAACCGTCAGAGAAATCCGACTGTGGCGGGCAAAAAGGGTCAGCATATGGTCAAAGAATCCGACACCAGTCTCGATAGCTACCGGCTCCTGTTGGTCGAGATTCACAGCCAGTTCAATATCGGTCTCCTGTGTTTTACGCTTGATTTCAGCTTGTCTCATGGCAACTCCTTCTATTTTTTCTGTCTGCGGGCTTCGATGGCCTTGGCATGTCCCTGCAGGCTTTCTGCATAGGCCAGACTGGTAATATCCTTGTCAGCCGCCCCTACAGCAGCACGGCTATACTGGGTGTACTGGATGCGCTTGATGAAGTCATAGACACCTAGAGCTGATGAAAAACGGCTGGTGCTGGTGGTCGGCAAAACGTGATTGGCTCCCGCATAGTAGTCACCAATTGGCTCGCTAGTATAATGCCCCAGAAAGACAGAGCCAGCATTTTCAACCTGATCCAGATAGCTATAAGCATCATCCATGGCAATTTCCAAATGCTCCGGTGCCACCTGATTCATGAGCTCGAACATAGCTTCCTTAGAAGGCGCAAGGATGATACGGCCGTTGTTCTCAATCGAAGCACGCGCGATTTTCTCTCGCGGCAGCTCTTTCAGCTGTCTGTCCAGTTCTGCTTCGACTTGGTCTGCCAGCTCCTCCGAGTCGGTCACCAGAATAGCCCGAGCCAGCTTGTCGTGCTCAGCTTGCGACAAGAGGTCAGCTGCCACATAGACTGGACTGGCTGAGCAATCTGCAATGACTCCAATCTCCGAAGGTCCGGCAATCATGTCAATTCCCACGACACCATAAACCATCTTCTTGGCTGTAGCCACAAAGATATTGCCCGGTCCAGTTATCTTATCCACCTTGGGAATGCTCTCAGTTCCATAAGCCAGGGCAGCTACACCTTGGGCTCCGCCAATTTGGAAAATCTGATCCACACCAGCCAGCTTGGCAGCGACCAAAATCGCTGGGGTAAAGTGCTCCTGGGGCGGTGTAATCATAATGATTTCTTTGACACCGGCAATCTTGGCTGGGATAACATTCATGAGAACGGAGGACGGATATGCTGCAGTGCCCCCAGGTACATAGGTACCAACCCGCTCAATCGGCCGAATCAACTGACCACGAACAACGCCCTCACTGGGACTATCCTCAAAACCAGTCTCCAACTGCTGGCGGTGGTAGGATTCGATATTGGCTTGGGCATTTTTCAGGGCAGACAAGACCTCTGGATCAATCTCCTCAAAGGCCTGGTCAATCAGCTCCTGCCCAATCTCAAATTCTGCCACCTCAACCTTGTCAAAGAGCATGGTATAGTCTCTTAAAGCTTGGTCACCGTCTTGTTTGACCGTTTCAATAATCTCAGCCACCGCTTCTTCCACATCTAAGTTCTGCTGGCTGAGCTGCAGCTGCTCTTCGTATAAAATCCGTGAAATTTCTTCGTTACTTCCGCTTAAACGCTTGATAATTGTCATTTAAAAGCCACCTCTCTTCTTCCTACTAGGGATTCAATCTTTGCCACAAAAGGCATGATATCCGGGTTATTTTTCAGGGAAGCCTGATTGGCAATGAGCCGGGCGGACACCCGACAAATGTCTTCAAAAACCAGCAGGCCGTTAGCTGACAAGGTATGCCCTGTCTCAACAATGTCGACAATGGCATCCGCCAGACCCAGCACCGGTGAAATCTCCACGCTGCCTTGGATGGAGATGATTTCCACATCCTCCCCTTTTTGATTAAAATAGTCAGTCGCCACCGTTGGGTACTTGGTCGCAATCCGCTTGCGCTTGTGATCATGAGGGTCATAGCTGGGCACCGAGGCCAGTGAGAATTTACAAAGGCCAAAGTTCAGATCCAGCAGCTCCAGATAGCCAGTCGGATGCTCAAAGAGAATATCCTTACCAACAATTCCCAAATCAGCGACTCCATGGCGCACATAGGTCGTCACATCAGGCCCTTTGACCAAGAGAAAGCGAAAGCGACCGTCTGGGCTTTCAAAAATCAAGCTGCGGCCCTTGTCTGCCATGAAGGACATATCAAAGCCAGCCTTGGTCAAGAGCTTGACCGTATCTTCCTCAATCCGCCCCTTGGTCAGGGCAATGGTAATCTGACTCATCTGCCATCACCTTCCTTTCCGCCCTCGTCCGGCAGGTCATCATGAATGGCCTGATAGACACTGTCAATGTCTAGGGACCAGCCGATAGCTGTCAGCTCTGCTGCCCCGAAGCGCTTGAAAAGCTGGTCATAGCGACCACCAGATAGAAAGGCATCTGGTACTCGGTCGCCAAAGACCTTGAAGGTCAGGCCGGTATAGTAAGGCATGGCCGCCACCTGTCCCAAGTCCATCGTTGTCTGCTCCAGCAAGCCTGATAGGCTCTGTAGAACCTGCTCTACATCATCTAGAGCCGTCAATATCCGCTCGTTGCCAACTATCTCTCTAGCCCTAGCTAAAACCTGTTGGCTAGGACCAAACAAATAGGGCAACTCCTGCAAAAAATCATCAAATTCACTCGCTCTGGTCTGGGTGAATTCAAAGAGTCCTGTCCGATTTTTCTTGCGAATATAATCAAGCAGCTGGGCCTCCTCCTGCGAATCCAAGGCCAGACTCTCTAGGATTGTCTGCAGGATTGCTGCATGGGAAAACTCAAACTGATAAGACTTAACTTGCACCAAATCCAGCGACTGCTTGGCTGTCTTGATCGCCTCAAGCACCGCCTCGCGAGCTGGATGACCGATAATCTCAATACCAGCTTGGCTGAGCTCGTTGGCAAGACCGCGCAGCTCTTCTTGATAGTGAAAAACCTTGCCCGAATAGGAAAACTTGGTCGGCGTATGCACTCTGGTCGAAGCAATGACCCGACCAATCTGGCTGGTCACATCAGGCCGTAGCACCAATAGCTCGCCTTTTTTATCGAAAAGATGATAATGATGGGGCTCCACATGGTCACTGAAGACCTCGAAGTGCTCCAAAGTCGGCGTGTCAATCCGATTGAAGCCCTGAGCCATCAGGAAATCACTGATGTCCCGCTCAATCTCGTAGGTTACACGCGCCCTCTTGAAAAGCTTGTCATGCATGCCAATCGGAAGGGTGATTTTATTCATAGGCTGCTTTCCTTTCTTGCTCTATTCTTACACTGACTGGCTCTGAGTCTAACTCTCAGCCGCTGCAAATTTCCTTGATAGCTGCCAGGACTGCTTCCATCTCCTCTCGCCGTCCGATAGAGATACGCAGAAAGTCTTTGATTCGTTCTGCTTTTGGAAAATACCGCACATAAATCTGAAGCTCCTCTAACTGCTGAAAAAGCTCTGCTGCAGAGATTCTAGTAGGCTGGGCTAAGACAAAGTTGGTCTGACTTGGCAGGACTTGGAAATCCAGCGCAGCCAATTCCCCAGCAAACCAATCTCGGGTCTCTTGAATGGCTCTACCGGTCTCGAGATAATAATCCCAATCTTTCACTGCCGCAAGGGCTAAACGCTCTGCTAACATATCCACTGAGTAAGGATTGATGGAGTCCTTAACAGCTTTCATGACGGCTATTAAGTCTGGATGGCCAATGCCGTAACCTACCCGCAAACCAGCCAAGGCCGCATCCTTGGAAAAGGTCCGTGTGATAAAGAGGTTGGGATAGGTTTCTAGAAGAGGCAGGGCAGATTGACCGCCAAAGTGAATATAGGCCTCGTCCACCACCACGACCACATCTTGATTGGACGCCAGAATTTCCTCCAACTGTTCCAGCGGCAGATAAATCCCCGTCGGAGCATTAGGATTAGCTAGGATAATGCCGCCATTATCTCCAAAATAATCTGACGGATGGACCTCAAAATCATCTGTCAGAGGGATTTCGCGAAAAGGCACGTGATAGAGGTCAGCCCAGACCTTGTAAAAACCATAGGTCAAGTCTGGAAATAAGACCGACTCGCCACTGTTAAAGAAGGCCAGAAAAGCCATGGACAAGATGTCGTCACTTCCGTTTCCGATAATGAGCTGGTCGGGTGATACACCCAAGTTGGCCGCCAAAGCCTGACAAAGCTCCGTCTGGTCCAAACTGGAATACTTTCGCAACTCCTGGACATCAAAGTTCTGCAGGGCCTCTGCCACCTTAGGACTTGGTCCATAAGCATTTTCATTGGTATTGAGCTTAATCATGTCTGGCTCATTAGGCTGCTGCCCTGCTACATAGGGATTGATCTGCCTGAGACCTTTTAGCTTAACCATCTTGCCACCTCTCTTTCACGCACTAGCCATTATCTGACTCTGATTATCTTTTAGAACTTCTAATAAATGAAAGACGAAATTTACCGCTTTGCTAAAGGAAAATAGGGAATCTTCTGATTTAAATATAATAAAAAGCCCTCGCAAAAAAACTTTGCAAGGACGTTGACACGCGGTTCCACCTTTATTCGGACCTCAGTCGCCTGAGGACCCTCTGGGAGTACGAGACTCCAGATTGATAACGGCAATCAGCCGTCGGACACTAGTCTCAGACTGCTGACTGATTTCGCATCCGCACTCAAGAATGTGTCGTCTAAGTATTGCATGCCGTCTCACCATTAGGCACTCTCTGTTTCTTGTCTTAGACTTTTTCTCTCATCGCTTTCAATTTATTGTTGAATATTCTACATGAATTTTTA
The DNA here is from genome assembly GCF_019928825.1 of Streptococcus sanguinis. Taxonomy (GTDB): domain Bacteria; phylum Bacillota; class Bacilli; order Lactobacillales; family Streptococcaceae; genus Streptococcus; species Streptococcus sanguinis_L. The sequence continues at coordinate 318,220 of NZ_JAHZOP010000001.1, forward strand.
TTAAAAAGCAAGAGGAAAATTGAAAAAAATTGAATATTTTTTTCTTTCTAAATGTATTAACGCTCTTTCAGCATAGAGCTGGACAAATCCAACAGGTTAATCGCTGTTTCAAAATGCTCCCCCATCAGGTCATAGACAGCATCTTCACTTAAGACGCCGCACGCTATATTTTCAGGGAAATCCGGTCCATTCGAGAATTCTAAATCATCAAAAAATTCCTGACCAGTATAGTAGTCCCTCAGCTGGATATAATCTGACTGGCAGCGCTCTAGTTCAGCTAAAGCTTCCTGAGCTCTTGCCAATACCTGAGAATATTTATTCAGGTGCTTTTCCATTTTTTGAATCCGTTCTAACTGTTCCACAGGCTTCCTTCCTTTCCGAACACGACAAACGAATCAGTCAACCTTAACCACCTGCAGCTGCTCACCGCCTAGCAGAATCAAATATTTTTCAATCTGCGAAATGCCATAAGAGCGGCTGAGAGCTTGAGCATATAAGTCTAGCTGGCTTCGATAGCGAGCAATCAGCTCAGATGGCTCTTTGTATTTATCCGTCTTGTAGTCAAAGAGGATAATCCGGTCCTCAAAGAGCAGATAGCCATCCAAAATCCCCCGCAAAACAAACTCCTGACCGCTGTCCTCATCTTGCTTGAGCATGGCAAATGGTGCTTCTCGACGAACTCTATCACTGTTCTCAATCAAGAGTCGCCCCAAATCCGTCTCGAAGAAAGATGCAATCTTAGGCAGTTGAATCTGCTTTTTGACCGCTTCATCGGCCTGAACCTGAGCCAAGGCAGAACGAAGTACAGCCATGCTGGGCCTGCTATCCAAAGGAATTCGCTGCATGAGTTCATGAACGGCACTGCCGACTTGCGCCCCAGTCACCGTGGCTTTTCTGCCAAAATCAGGCAACTCAAAGCTAGGCTGAGGCCGAAAAGCTGCTCGCTCATCCATGATATCCAGACCATCCGTATCCATGATGGGCTCATAAAACTTCTTAATCTGGCTTGGAGTTCGTACACTAGGCAGCTCAATGGCAGATCGGTACTGGCTATTCAGCCGGTCCACGCTTTCTAAAATATCCAGAGCCCGACGGATGTCGTCCGACTGACGATTATCTGTCAAATCATCCGCTGGAAAGAGCACAGGCTCATTAATTCGCCCTATCTCTTCAGCAGTTAACTCCTCATCAGTGACAAAACGGGTCTCATAGGCGAGATTCTCATCAGAAAAAACAGCCTGAATGGCATAGAGCCAGTCTTGGAAATTGTTGAGTTGGCTGCGCAGACTGGCAGACAAACGCCCTTGTTGGCTCTTGCCCCACTGACGCTTATCCAAGGCCTCTTGACTGCCCTTGCCGACCAGATAGAGCTTGGTTTCAGCCCGCGTCATGGCCACATAAAGCAAACGCATCTGCTCAGACAAACTAGCCAACTGCAGCTCCGCTAGATTCTGCTGATAAGGCAGCGTATCCATAGAAATGCGCAGCTGATTCGGCGCATAGGGGTCTTCCACAGACACCGATACATCCGCTACATACTTAATGCCGATTCCCTTGGTCCGGCTAAGGATAATAGCAGAGCTGCTATCCTGACGGTTGAAGGCCTTATCCATATTGAGCAGGAAGACATACTTGAACTCCAGCCCCTTACTCTTGTGAATGGTCATGAGACGAACGGCGTCCTTAGGCGCCGCCACTGGCACACTAGCTAGATCATGCTGATTTTCCAAGATACGGTCTATCATCCCGATAAAGCGAGACAGGCCTTTAAAGCTAGACTTTTCATACTCATTGGCCCGCAAAGAGAGGGCATAGAGATTGGCCTGTCTCTGGGCACCATTAGCCAGAGTCCCCACCATGTCATAGTAGAAACGGTCCTGGTAGATCTTCCAAATCAAATCATACAGGGAGTGCGTCTTGGAATAGGTCCGCCAGCTTTGCAGGGTCTCATGGAAATGCTGCAATTTTTTCTGCAGTTCCTCAGTGACTAAAGCTGTTTGCAAACCTCTTTCTTGGAGGGCATTAAGCAATTTTTCATAGAGATTTTCCTGAGAACGCTCTTGACTGGCCTGCAGGGACAGCCGAGCCAGCTCGTCCTCACCAAAGTCAAACATGGGAGACTTGAGAAGGGCGGTCAGGGCATAGTCATTCAGCGGATTATTGATGGTCCGCAGAGTATCTAGCATAACCAGTACCTCTACTGACTGCAGATAGTTTGCGGCGCCATCATCTGGTACCAGCGGAATCTGGTGCTGCTCAAAGGCAGCTAAAATCAAATCATTGCGGGTTCTGGAAGCCGTCAGCAGCGTAATATCTTTAAAAGCCACTCCTTCTTCATTGTGCAGGCGAATGATTTCCTTGATGACTAGGTCCACTTCCCCAGCTGATACTGCCTGTGGCAAGCCCTCATCAGCCTCCTCTTCCGGACTCACCTTAGAGCCTTCATAGATTAAGAAGGAAGCGCGGTTGGCTGGATTAGGCTCACGTTTAGCTGGATTGCCAGCCACCAGATAGTGGGTTTCATTGTAGTCAATTTCCCCAACTTCTTCATCCATCAGGCGTTTAAAAACATCGTTGGTCGCTTCCAACACCTCAAGATGACTACGGAAATTTTCCTTGAAGACAATCAGCTTGCCCTGACTGCCATCCTCTTGATAGGCCTTAAACTTATCACTGAAAATCTGCGGATCGGCTTGACGGAAACGGTAGATAGACTGTTTGATATCGCCCACCATAAAGCGATTTTGCCCTCTGGAAAGCAAGTCCAGCATGCGCTCCTGCGTGTGGTTGGTATCCTGATACTCATCCACCATGACCTCGTGGTAGCGTTCCTGATAAAAGCGACGCACCTCTGGAAAAGTCTCTAAAATCTCAATAGCAAAATGGCTGATGTCACCAAATTCAAAGGCATTTTCCGCCTTCTTACGCTCCAAATAAGCCTGTGCAAAGTCCGCCACAAAATCCCGCAGAAGCTCAACCAGAGGCAGGCACTCATCCTGATGCTGCTCGATAAAGTCCAGCTGATAAAGCTGCTGGTCGAAGCTTCGCAGCCGCTCAATCATAGGCTTCCTGGTCTCATTGTAGTCCTTGGCCATCTCTTTTTTGAGCTCGTCTGCATTCTTGCCAACCCGAGCTGTAAAGGCCTGGCCATTGGACAGTTGGGATAGTGCCACAATCTGTTTGAGAATCTGAGCTGTTTCTTCTATTGAGGACCGTTCATTCAGGCCTGATAAGACGGTCAAAGCATCTTGGACATTTTCCTGATATTTAGCACCTGCAAATTCTCTTCCTTCATGCTCCAGATGGGCAGAAAAGAAGGTTTCCAGCTCCCAAAGGGATGATTTGATTTGATCAAATATCCTCTCTCTCTCTGCCGCAAAATCACTGTGCTCATAGCCATAGAGGAAGGTTTCTTCCAGCCAGCGCTGAGGGCTGCTAGTTGACTGCAGAAAACTGTAAATCCGATAAACTTGCTCCCGGAAGCCTGATAAATCCTTGCGCTTACCAGTAAAGTTCTTTACCAAACGGCTAAACAAAGCCTGACGCTCGCTGTCATAGTAACGGTCAAACACTTGGCTGAAAACTTCATTTTGCAGAATCAGCTGCTCACTGGCAGACTGGAGAATCCGAAAATTTGGTGCTAACCCAAGCAGATAACCATAGCGACTCAGCACTTTCTGGGTAAAGGCGTCCATGGTACCGATGTCAGCATTGGGCAAGTCAGCTAATTGCTGGGCTAGATGTTGCTTGAGTTCAGGACTTTCAGCCTCTTTCAAGGCCTGACCCAGTTCCTTCTCCAGTCTCTCTTTGAGCTCTCCTGCCGCCTTGACAGTAAAGGTCGAGATAAAGAGCTGACTGACAGCAATACCTCTAAGAATTTGGTCTATAATCCGCTGGACCATGACAAAAGTCTTACCCGATCCGGCTGAAGCGGAGACCAGAATATTCTGGCCAGAGGAGTAGATGGCCTCAATCTGCTCTGCCGTCTTTTTCTGTGGCTTGTCCGAAGCAGCTTCTTGGGCTTGCTTAAGAGCAATCTCTTCTACAGTTAAAAAAGGAATTCTCTTCATTTTTCCATCTCCTCCCTCATCTTTTCTAGCCAGGCCTGGCGTAACTTCTCACCAGTTGGCCGCCTATCAAATTTACTTGCATCTAGCTTTTCTAGCTGGCGTGCCTGTCCCAGATGTAGATTGGCTTCAAAGCCAGTAATGGCCTTAAACTGCTCTACATAAGGAGCAATGCTGCGCCCATTCTCTGTATAAGGATTGACTGCAAAGTGGCCTGATAGAATGCCTTCTGCAGCTTTTTTGTAGAGATAAGCATTGTAGGCCAGCAGCAAGTCCAAGTCTTCCTGGCTCAGCAAGTTGGTCTTATTTTTTTCATAGAGCGGACCAAGCTCCTTGACAGCATCAGCCACAAAAAGCCCCTTGTACTGGAGTGGCTTCATAGACTGATTGACTGCATCCGACAAGGTCTTGGTATCTTTAAGCGCCACAATCGGATCGGTCATCTGCAAATACATGGCGCCAAAAGTTCCCTTATCCTCTTGATAGTCTGCTAACTCCTCAATCGCTGCCAGATAGGTCGGCAGCTGAGAATTCAGTCCATTAAAGAACTTTTCAAAGCTGAACTTAATATCGCCAGACTTATAGTCCACCACTCCCAAACTCTCGGTCTTGGTCAAACGGTCAATTCGGTCCACCTTACCTCTCACGGTCACTGCTCTGCCATTTTCCAAGATTAGGAAAGGCTTAGAAGCAGAACCAAAGCCTGTCTCCTCACCAATGGTCTCGATCCCGCTTGGATGAGCCAGCACCCGGCCGGTCGCCCGCGCTGTATCTAGCAAGAGCTGGCGCGCAAAACGGGTCTGTCCTGACTCACTGTAGATACTCTCAAACTCGGCCTCTCGGCTGGTCTCTTCCATAGCCTGCGCTAAACGCCGTTCAAAATCAGCTGACGAATCATCCTGCAGGACCTTTTCAAAGATCCGATGGAGGAAAATTCCATGACTGCGAGCATCTGGATGAATGGTCCACTCTTCCTGCAGGCGCAGAACATACTTGAGAAAATAAGCATACTGATGCCGGAAATATTCGTTTAAAGCAGAGGCTGAAAGTCGGAGAGGCTGATTTTTTGGATAAAGGGCTTGCAGTGTTTCCGGTTGCAGAGACTCCGCTTTCAGTTCCTTGCTGATTTGCGGAATGCTGATGCCTTCTGCTGCTAACTTCTTGCGAATAACCCGCACAGCCACTGCCCAAAAAGTCTGCTCCTCTGCTGTCCACTCTCGGTCAATCTCCTCTTGGTGGAGCTCGATGATTTGAGAAAGCAGAGCTCGGTAGCTGCCAATATCATCACTGGAAGCCTGAGGCTTTTTGACAATGATAGGCAAGGAAAGCGGAGCTGCAGTCAATTCCAGCAGATAGGTCGACATGCTGTCCTCTACTTCATTTACCAAGGCCGGTGCAGACAAGACCAGATCTCTGGTAGCAGAATTCATCAGCGACAGAGCTGTATAGCGATTCTTCTTGAGATTTTCTGAGCTGGCAATCTGCAGTTCCGCCTGAGAATCTGTCACATCATTAAGCCGAGCCCGGTCTTCATCACTGAGCAAACTCTTGTTTTGCGCGATTTTCGGGAAACGCTCCTGGGTCAGTCCAATTGCGTAGACGTAAGGAGCTGCTAAAGGCTCTATCAGGTCATAAGACTGGACCTTGACCACATCTACTGTCGCCGGCACCGTCCGATAGTTGGACAAAAGCATGCCTGATAAGACCAAAGCCAGAAAGTCGTCTAGTTTGACCTTGCTATCTGCAAAAACCTGAGCAAACTGCTCTAAGACATGGCTGAAAGCCTTCCAGACTTCCTCATGACGCTCCTGCTCCTGCTGACTTTCTCCCTGCAACAGAGCTGTAAAATTATCCGACAAACGGGCTGCTTGGACGAACTCCGTAAACTTAGCTAAGAGCCCCGATGCCGTCTGGCTGCGGGATTTGAAAAAGTCTTGCAGCGGAGTCATGACCCGACGACGAATATGATTGAGACTGTCTAGGTCAAATTTCCCTTGGCTATTGGCCGTGAAATCCTTGGCTAGCTTGCCTGCCCCCTTAATGTCCGCAAAGCGCAGATATTGTTCAAAATAATCCAGCTCTTCCTGAGTCAAATCGCCGTAGAGCCCTGTCTTTAAGAGATTGAGCAGGTCTTCCAGTTGAAAATTATAGCGTTTGAGCCGCTCCAAGGACTCGACAAACTGGACCAGCGGATGCTGGGCCATTGACTCGCTCCGCCCCAGATAGTAGGGAATCTGATATTGGTCAAAAATAGTCTTGAGCTGAATCTGGTAGGCTTCCACATCTCCCAAAAGCAGACGAATATCCTTATAGCGCACACCTTCATGAACCCGCTGCCGGATGGACTTAGCCACATACTCTAGCTCTTCTTTCTGGTTCATAGTAGCCCAAATCTGAAGCTGTGACCGGTCTGACTCACTAAGACTAACCGTTGATTCTGAAAAGTCATAACGACTCTCCAAAATCTTAGAAATCCGCCCAAAGGCATCTTCTGCTTCCGCATGAGGGATATAGTCAGGCTTGACCTGATAGTCCTCGGCCAGCTTTCTCAAAAAATCCACGCTGGCCTGATAGAGATTGCCCTCACGAAAGGCTGCTTGGTAGGCTTTTTGGCTGGCATAGGTCCCAATGACAATCTCCACACCTTTCCGATGCAGAAGACCGACTAAGTATTCCTCTTCGGCAGAAAAACGAGTAAAGCCATCAATGACCAGGGCCAAATTCTCCAACTCCTCATCCGTATCACCAGCCAGAATATGCTGGGCAAAAGCAGCAATCTGAGAAGACGAATCAAAATCGCCCTTATTCAGAGCAGCAGTCACCGCTGTAAAAATCTTGACCAGATCCTCCCGCTTCTCAGGCTCCTCAAGAAATTCCAGATCCGCAAAGGACATCTGGGCAGTCTGCAGTTCATGATAAAGATCCATCAATTGCTGGATAAACTGGGCATCCTTCTTAATCCGGCCATAGACCTTAAGCTCTCCATCATCCAGCTCTGTCAAGGTCCGATAAATCAGCATTCCCAGACCAATATCGTCCAAACTATGCCCTTGCCGAACATCATTGAGGACAAAATACCGAGCCATCTGGGCAAAGCGCGTCACCGTAATGGCAAAGGAAGCCTGAGTTTTCAGGCACTCCAAAACCGCCCGCTCCTTCTCAAAAGATAGCGAATTTGGTGCAATATAAAAGACTCGCTTACCAGCCGCCACCAAGCTCTCAGCCTCAGCCACCAAAACCTTGGTCAAAGAATGGCGAATATCTGTATAAAGTAATTTCATAGCCTGCCTTTTCCTCTAGAAAATATAGGTTTATTATACCATTTTTGCCGATAATTCTCATGGAGAATAGCCCCAAAGCCCAATTAGAACCCATCGTCCAAATAGAGCTTTAATAACTAGCCTCGTCATTTCCATAAAAAAACGAAAAAGCCACTGCTTCCAGTGACTTCCTAAGGCTCTCACTTCTTTCAAAGTAAGAACTCATTTAATCTTATGCTTATTCATCTTTTCTTCAAAAATGCTTGTCATAATCACGCGCAATTCCTCTCTTTCCTTGTCACGAAGTTCGCCTTGCTGCTTAGCAACAGCGAATAGTTCAGGATATTGCTTAGCAACTCTCTCAACCGTCTTGGTCGTCGCATGCCCTCTCACAAAGAAAGGAATCCTCTTAATCCACTCTTGGGGCACAAGAGCCAGAATCTTTTTGGCAGCTTCCTTATCAGAAATTTCTGCAGTGCTGAGCCCTTGATTTATCTGCTCTTGCTCTTTTTCTGTAAAATCTTTTAATTCCATACGCTAAATCTCCCAGTTCTATTTTCTTAATGCTAACTGAAGCACACTACTTACCCTCTACCCACTTATCATTGTCCATGATAAAAGGTTTGGCCAGTCCTTCCCCTGTGTAGTCCTTATATTTGGTCTGCAAATACTTATAGCAGTCTTCTTTGCTGGCAAATTTGATTGCCTGATAAGGCTCTTCAAATGTCAGCTTTTCGATAAATAAATATCCGTCTTTATCTGGAACCAAGACGCCGACATGCCCTACAAAAAGGGAGTCTCCATCAAGATTATCATGAACAATGACAGAAAGCATCCTTGCCTTTTCGCTAAACTTGAACTGCTTGAAGTATTCCTCCATCTTCTTAGCATGGACTTTTACATCTTGAGTCGCTTCAGTCTTGACTCTTGAGAATAGAATATTAAACTCTTCCTTATCCTTGGCATCAAAGAGCTTCCCCTTGTCAATCGAATCATTATCTATGAACAAGAGTTCGTCATCTTTTTCTATTTGAGGGATGTCGATGCTATTTTTCAGCAAAGTGTAAGTATTAATCCGGCAATTTGTCCCGATAAAATCGCCCTTCTTTGCCTGCCACAGAGGATTGATTTTTTCTACATCATATTCTGTTTTGGTAAACTTAGTGAAATCGCCCCTTAATCCAGTAGAGCCAACAAGTCCATTGTAGTCATTGACTAGATTTACAAAGTTATTGACACTGTCTTTATCCAAGTCAGCAGCCAACAAATTCTTGACTTCTTCGACACTCTTTTTACTGTTTAGATTTGAGTAAGTTGGTGTATTTTGACTTGTTTGATTATTTTTCTGCGAACTAGTACAGGCCGCCAACCCAAAAGTCAAAGCCAGGCAGGCGCAGGACATGATTATTTTGCTGTATTTTTTCATTCTTATTTCTCTCTAATTCTTGTCTTCTACAGACTATTTTGCCTTACAATTTTTCTGATGAGCCTTCAATTTTTTCATGGCCCAGTCATAATGGCTGGAAGTAGCACTTACAAAATAGGAACCTAGTACAGTCCCTCCGACCCATTTATAGACATTTTTTGAAAATAATTCTTCATTTGTAAATGTGTCAGCTAAGTCCAAAACATCTTGATGGGACTGACGAAAGATCTCAGTTGCCTCTTTTAGAGAAGTCTTTTGATGCTTCTTCCAAAATTCCAGATTCAGCTCTCCATAAGTCTTCCAGTTATAGGGCGCAGGAAGAAAGGGCTGCTCTTGACCCTTTTGATTGGAATGCACCCAATTCAACAAGAGCTGATGCCATTCATAGAGGTGAATCAAAACATCTCTTACATTTTTATCTCGCCTCCAATGGGCCTCTTTCTTCTTTTCATCCCGAGAAAAATCAAAAGGCGTATTTAACTCTTGATCAGACATATTGGAGATGATTGTATGTAACTTCTCATAGTTTTCCTTGGCAGCTAGCATCAAATCTTCTTTAGTTTTCGGTCTAGGCATAAGATTGCACTCCTTTACGTAATTAAAGCTTAATCGTTATCATTACGAAACGAATGTTCAGAAACCCATTTTGAGTAGCTTTTTAAATTTTGCTCCGACAGTGATTCAACCGCTATTCTTACACACATTTCAACCGCTTCTTCAAGCGTAACAGAAAAATGATAACCGTTTAATCGTAAAAATTTTACTAAAACATAAAAAGCCGTTCGTTTATTAGCACTAGCAAAAACATGCTTTTTTATCAATTGAACAAATAAAATTGTCGCCTTATCAAAGATTGATGGATAAAGAGGTTTCCCAAAAACAAACTGTTCAGGTAAGTTCACAATCATATTTAGTGCTGATGGACTAATCGTCTTGATTTGTTCTTTCGGAGAATAGCGCTGAATAACTAAAGTATTAATCTTTTCAATTTGCATTTCTGTTAAATAGACTGTCATTTTTCCACCAAAGCTTTAAAAATATCATCGTATTCATCAAAAATATTATCTAAATCCAATTCAAAAGATTCGTCAGAAATATAAGTAACCTGATTTTCAGTCTTTTCCGGAGTAAAGACAATTTCGCCACTCGGTAACAATTTAGCATCGTAATGCACGCCACTCGGAATATTAAATTCACTTGGAATCGTTATTGTTATAGAATTCCCTTGTTTTCTAGTTTTTACTGCCATCTTGCTTCCTCCTTAGGGATATTATAACAGATAATTACAGTAATTACAAAATAGAATAATCTTTCGACTTCTCTTATCTTATTTAGAATACATCATGGGATTAAGATATTCGCTAAACACATCTCAAATGCAAGACTCATCACAATAAACTACAAATCCCTTTGGTAAGATGACAAGTTGCTGGTCATCAGTTTGGCAATGGCTCACCAAATCAGCTGAATCTCTGTCTAACAGATAATTCTCTTTGGACTTATTAAAAATAGCCCGGATTGTTTGATGATCATCTTCCCACTCTAAAGCCAGCACATCAGGAGCGATTTCTTCTAAGGTAAATTTCCCATGCTGAATAATGCCCACAACATCCTTGCGAAGCTGAATCAAGTTCTTCATAAAATTGAGCATGTCATTGCTATCAGACACCCTATCCCAAGGCATGACCCGTCTACAATCCGGGTCCATAGCTCCACCCAATTCTAGCTCGGTCCCATAATAGATACAAGGCGTCCCCCTTTGTAAAAAGAGAAAGGCGAGTGCAGATTTGACAAGCTGGATATCACCTTGAGCTGTCGTCAAGATGCGCTCCGTATCATGGGAATCCAAGAGATTAAACATGACCTCAGAAATCTGCTGCTTGTAGTACATGGACTGGCAATTAATCTCAGCTATAAATTGACTGGTCTTCTTGCGCCTGCTCAAAAAGTAGTCCTTGATACTATCGGATAGGGGATAATTCATGACAGCGTGAAACTCATCGCCATTTAGCCAAGGCTGAGAGGTATGCCAAACCTCTCCAAGAATGTAAAGGTCTGGCTTTTTGGCCAAAACAGCCTTGCGGAAATCTCGCCAGAATCGGTGATCAACCTCATTAGCCACATCCAGCCGCCAAGCATCAATATCAAAATGTTCAATCCAATAGGTCGCAACGCTTAAGAGATAGTCTTTCACCTCGGGATTTGCCGTATTTAACTTAGGCATATAGCTGGCAAAAGCAAAGGTATGATAAGGCAGTTCTTTGGGATTCACAAGTTTGTCATTCGTCACTGGGAACTCTTGAATTTGGAACCAGTCTTTGTAAGCTGAATTTTCACCATGCTTGAGAACATCCTGCCATTGAGCGGATTGATCGCCCATATGATTGAAAACCGCATCCAGCATAACCTTCATGCCACGCAGATGAGCCTGCTCCACCAGTTGACAGAAAGTCTCCTTGTCCCCAAAGTGTCGATCAACTTCAAAGTAATCCGTCGTATTGTACTTGTGATTACTTGGAGATTCAAAGATAGGGCAAAGATAAAGTCCTGTAATCCCTAAGTCTTGCAAATAATCCAGATGCTCAATAATCCCCTGTAAATCCCCACCAAAGAAATCACTGCTTTTAGGTCTGATAGACGAATCCCAATCTAGAGCTCCTTCTGGTGAAAGTTCAGCATTTCCATTGGCAAATCGTTCTGGGAAAATCTGATACCAGACTGTTTTTGAAACCCAGTCAGGAACCTGGCAGCCATCAATTTCGTGAATATAAGGGAGTTTAAAGCCATTGCCTTCTAAAGCAAGGTTTTCTGGACTATTGTCAGCGAAACCTTTATCTCCATACAAGATGCTTTGACCTTCTTTATCCTTAAGCTCAAACAGATACTGGAGCCTAGCAAAGCGCACAGAAACAGCTACTTGCCAATAATCAAATAAGGCATCAGAGGTCACCTTGACCATATCTTTTACATCTTCATAAGAATCCTCAAGAAAAATAAAGGGATCGCCATAGTGCAAAACGATTTTCTCTACATCATCTTTCTTAGTCCTAATTCTGATATGCACTTGCCCTTCTTTATAAAGGTAGGCATACTCCGACTCCGGTCTATGATAAACGGCTGTTAATTCCATACTTTTCATCTCCTAGATTTCACTTTTTAAAATCATCGCAACTTTATGCAAACGATTCCATAGTCTAGCCCTAGTATACTATTTTAAAAAAATGATTGCAAGCTATTGGGAATAAAAGGTATAGCAGAGAATATTAAAAAGCCTTGAGGACAAGGCCTTTTAGCTATTCAAGTTTTTAGAAAGATTCCTTACTTTTCTAAATCAAGTCATCTAACTCACTTTTGCTGAATCTAACAACCAGATAAGTCTTAAGATTATTGTTGTTTAATAAATTCAATTCTAGTGTTACTTATTTCTATCAAAGCCAAACCCTACCTGCCAAAATCCCATATCAAGTATTTTCATCTGCGGATAGAGCATATCAGCCACCTTCATTTTTTCTCTAACAGATTCTAGCTGTTCACTATATTTTTCATAGAATTCTACAAGCTGCAAAATGGATTTAATATTATAATTTCCCGTTGCAATCTTCTGCTTTTTTATACCATCAATAAAGTATCTATCATATGCAGGTACACACCCAAGTGTACCCATGAGAATTTTTGTAATGAGCGTATCTGATAATTTGTTTTTCAGTTCTATCCCTTTGACTTCGCGTCTAATCTTATCGTAATATTCATTTAAAAATGCATTAATCTCTAGTAGCAATTTCTGATTATACACCTCTCTAAAATCTGTACATTCTATCCCAGCTAAAGGATTATATTTTTTTCTTAACAATTCTTTCACTACTGGTATATGAACTCTATAATCCTTTTGCAGTAAAAACGATGAACCTCGATACATCCCCCAGCTTGCTAAATAAAACGCAAGTTGTAAGCTTAAATAATCAACATTTACATTGTTATTCTTTCGAGCATTTATAAAATGTGAATAACAGTGCTCCCACGAACGATATCGACCATGTTTGTCTGCTTTTAAATCATTGAAAAATTTTATTGACGAATCAATAATCAAATCGACAGTATTCATACTATTTACTCCCTATTTATTATTTATACCTGTTCCTATCCGAAAATACAAATGATTGTTCAAATAGTACTCCAACAACATCGGTTATTTTTTTAATTTTTCCAGTGTGTATCTTAGAAAAATAACATTCTTTATAGCTTTTTACAAATAAACATAGGCACGAACCAGAATCAATAATATGCGTATGCAAAAGATCTATAACAAGGTTTCTGTTAATTTCTATTTTTCTCAGATTACAATAATATACATCTACTTATTTTCAACCACATATCTACTTCTCTCCAATTTTATCACCTTATCATAGCGCTTCAAGTCCTCTTCACTATAGTGATGAATTACTTCTACGACTGCTTGTGGGAGAGAGAAGAGAAGTTGATTGATTTTCTCTTGATTTTTAAGGTCCAGATTGGCCTTGACCTCATCAGCCAGGATAAATTGGCGATTGTGATAGAGCGCGCGGGCAATTTCTAGCCGCTGCTTCTCACCGCCTGATAGGGTTTGATTGCTGGGTGTTTTGCCTTGGAGAGCTTTCAATCCGGTTTGCTGCAGAATCTCTTCTATCCTTACAGAATCAAGTTCTTGCTCCAGAGCGATATTTTCCTCTAGGCTCAAACCATCAAAGACATGACTGGACTGGAGAATGTAGGCTCCTGCCTGATAGAGTTCATCCGAGTTTAGCTCTTGTCCGTGATAGTGGATCCGACCTTGACTAGGCTTGATTTCACCATAGATGAGGTTCAGTAAGGTTGTTTTTCCTGATCCACTTTCTCCGATAATGGCAATCTTTTCCCCTTCCTCAATAGTAAGGTCGCAAGGGGCTAGTATTTCTTGACCATCACGCTCTACGCCGACTTGCTCCAGCTGGATAGGAAAGACGGAACTTTCAAGAACAGAAGGCATTGTCAACTCCTCTCCCAGCAATTTTTGATACTTATCACAGAGAGACTTGGCTGATTTTCTAGTATTGATAAAGTAAGATAACTCCTGAAATTGGTAGCCGATATTATGCGATACTAGGTAAATCCCAACAAAGCTGGCTGCAGATAGGTAATTATAATAGGTCATGAAACCACCAATGACAATCGGCGCGACCGAGCAAAAGGCATCAATCCCATTGATAAAGAGACTGTTTAAAGTCCGTTGCTTTTCATAGGCGATTTCTTGCTCTAAAGCCTTGTGCAAATCTTTGGAAAACAGTTTGTAAAACAAGCTTTGTCCCCGATAATGCCGTATGGAACAAGCACCCGCAATCATATTGGTCACTTGAGAGATGTAGCCTTGGTTAGCCATGGACTTCTGCTCAGAAATCGCATCCAAGCGCTTGGAACCTATGCTACTACAAAGGACAGGGATCGAATAAAAAATGATAAAGAGCAAGCCTAGAAAAAAATTAGTCCAAAGTGCATAACAGATAGAGACGGTTGTAAATCCCAAAGAAGAAATGATAATGACAGTCGGCTCAATATAGTTATCTTCTAGCTGCTTCACATCATTTTCTAGGTCGGACAAAACCTCTTCATCCGCTATCCGACGGCTATATAAGAAAGTTTGAAAGATAGCCTGCTTAATCCCCGACTTAAAGTCCGTCAGCACTCGTGCGTAGTAATAGCGTTTCCCCGCCAAACCCAGCAAGAGAATCAAATTCCCCACAATCCCCCAAATCAAGACCTGCCACAGCAAATGCAACTGGTGATTGGTAAAACTAGAGACAATATACTGAATCAAAGCTGGTGTAATGACAGCCTCCAGCCAAGTAATCATAATCGCCACAAAATAGAAGAATAAATACTTTTTAGTTACATAAGATCTAAGCATAGCGTATAAACCTCCTGAAGTTATTTACCAACTTAGATGGTCGTTTTTTTCTCTAGACGGGGATAAAATAGGAGCCTGAATATTTGAATGAAACCATTAAACGTAAGGCTACTTTATAATTTTTCGAAAAAAGAACTGAATAAGAAGTTCGAAGCATATCAATTCACTTTTATTTTTTGATAAAAAATATATCTAACACATCTGCATAGCTAACAAAGGGAGCTGGAAATACTAGTCCAGAATAAAATAGCATTATGGTATTAAATAAATTCAATAAGACGGATACTCGTTTAAAGCGTTCTGTTAACTTAATTGCTATGGTATATAAGACAAAAAATACAGCATAATTAAGTATTGACATCAAAATCAAATCCACTAAATGTAATGAGGGCATAAAAAATTTTCCATTAAAAAACATATGCGATAGAATGATTGAAATCAAAAAAATGAGTGTTGACCAAATAAAATAAGTTGTTGATCTAGCAATATAAATCATCATTGGTGTCCGTCTAGTTGTTTTGATATTTGTATATTGATTAGTGCGAATTTCAAATTCCAACTCCTCATTAGCAAGCAATATCACATTAGTTATAGAATAATAAATAAAAAAATAGAGTAGATTTATCGGTTTATCACTATTGAAAATAATAATGATTCCTGTAATAAAAATCATCGAATAAATCACTTCGCAAATACTATCAAACGTGTATCGAACTCTATAATTAAAATATCTTCTTAATTCACTAAACATGGAAAAGGCTCCCCCTTTTTTTAGCAATGTTCAATAAAGTGAAAAATAGGAAAGTTCCAACTGACCAATATACTGCACAATAAACTATAATTAAAAAAACACTCTGATAGGACGGAGAAATAATAAAATTCCTCAAGGCATAGTAAGGGAAAAGCTTTCCTATAAAGCCAAATAAACCACCTAGCGGTGTTAGTATGCCAGTAAAATACAGCATGAAATAAGAAATTAACGATGTAATGCTAGAAGTACGATTAAAAACGAAGCAGAGGCTTGATAGGCAAAAGCCCAAACCATATATGCTAATAATAGTTAGCATACATGCAGCCAGGTTTCCAACTAACTTTAAGATACCATCCGGAAAATCAATATCATTTAACGTGGATAAAACGATAAATATAGGTATGGCTTTAACTAGATCCACCAATATCTGAACCATAATTTTAAACATTAAAACATGAAAAACACTCTTACTACTCTGGATTACACTAATCAAAGTTCTGTCATAAAGGTCATCCTCAATAAAAAAAGTTGGATGCGTAATAATATGACTCGTAAAATACCAAGTAAATAATAAACATAACAATAAAAATTTACTTTGTGTATTTTTAAAATATTGAAGATAAGCTGAAACCATTATCAAAATTCCAAAATTTGAAAAAAATAAATTAAATTTAAACTGCATCATCTCCTGCAGCTGTCTCTTTAACTCCCTTCTTATTTCTTTAATCATCATTGATAACCTCATACAATATTTCTTCGATGCTTTCTTCAACTTCTTCAAAAAATATCATCTCAAAATTATTAAAGATATTATTTTTCACCTGACTATCTTTCACTTCAACAATCAATCTTTCATTTTCTACTTGATAAGATAAATCAGGAAACATTCTCTCAAAAGCATCTTTCTCAGAATCTGAAATACCAATTCTATATTTAATCCACCTAGTATTTTTCCCAAAGATTTCTGAAAAACTACCTTGCTGTATTATTTCGCCTCTACTCATGATACAAATTCTTGTTGATATTTCTTTTGCAAAATAGATATCATGAGTCGTCATGAGAACAATGGTTCCTTTTTCTTGACTCAGAGTTAGTAATAATTTCGCAAACTGCTTTTTGGCAATGACATCCAGACCATTGGTTGGCTCATCTAAACACAATACTTTTGGCTTACAAAGTAATGCAATAATCAAAGACAATTTTTGTCTCGTTCCTTGTGACAATTCGGACACCAAGACATCAACATAGGGATGGAAAGCTAGTTTATTAAATAAATCCTCCAATTCTTCCTTAATCTGACTACGCGAACTTTTATTCAAATGTAAAAAGTAATCAATATTTTGATTTGCCGTCAGATATTCATAGTAGCCTCTACCGCTTCTAGTACAAGCTTGACATTGTTATGAATATCTTTCGAAGTATTCTTACTGCCAAAAACAAATACATCACCTGCATCTTGTAACATTAAGCCAGAGATAATTTTTATGAAAGTTGATTTACCCGCACCATTGGTGCCCACTATAGAAACAATCTCTCCTGAATGCGATCCAAAGCTAGGAATGTCCAATACAACTTTACCACGAAAATTTTTCTTTAGATTGCGTACAATAATTTCATTCATACTCGCATTAACCTATTTCGATTACTAATACTTACACTGCCAAAAATTTAAAAACAAGGATTTTTAAATTACTTTCACTAAAACGTTCCTACGTTTTCACCAGCAAAGCTACACACTCAGCGGTTCAGACTTTCCGTATCATTTCGTCGGTTTCCCTCCTCATTCTACGAGTCCTATCCCATGGGCGGAGCATCTACTTCTACTTCGCTGATACCTCTGCTCGTACAAGCAGTGATACCGCCTCGACATGATGCGTTTGCGGGACTCAAAAGGTTTGGGGAACCTTTTGAGGATTAGCTACGTTTCACTAACAAACTTACACACTCGACATGATGCGTTTGCGGAAATAAGTCCACCGGCTGGACTTTCTTCAGTTCATAACCCAGTTCTTGATAGAGCTTAATATCACGCGCCATGGTAGCAACATTGCAGGAGATATAAGTGATTTTCTTGGGCTCCATGCTGACGCTGGCTTTGATGAAGCTCTCGGTCAGTCCTTTTCGTGGTGGATCGACTAGGATGACATCCGCTTGGATACCCTCTTTAAGCCAGTTTTGGATGGCTTCTTCAGCAGGAGCGCAGACATAGCTGGCGTTGGTAATGCCGTTGATTGCTGCATTCTTTCGGCTATTTTCGACAGCTTCAGGAATGACCTCAACTCCATAGACTGCCTTGACATGCTTGGCAACTGATAGACCGATAGTCCCGATACCCGAGTAGGCATCAAGCACCACATCATCAGCGGTTAGTTCGGAAAAGTCAATAGCTGTCTGATAGAGTTTTTCTGCCATTTCGGTATTGACTTGGTAAAAAGCTGGTCCAGAGATTTGGAAGTCATTTCCCAGCATGCGGTCGGTAATGTAGTCTTGACCATAAAGCGTTCGCCAGTCTTTTCCGAAAATCGCATTGCCCGGCTGGTCGTTGATATTCTGCATGATGGACTTGATAGCTGGGAAGGCTTCTATCAAGCGCTCCATCAGCTGCTCCACTCGGAATATTTTAGGCCGAGTTGTGACCAGAATTACCATGATTTCCCCTGAATAATGGCCACGGCGAACAACTAGATTGCGAATGAGTCCCGTTTTTTCCTGCTCATCATAAGGTTTGAGGTCAAAACGACGGAGCAAGTCGCGTGTAAAGAGGATAACTTGATCAATGACTGGGTCCTGAATATAGAAATCTTCAATCGGCAGGAGGTCATGGGAATTTTTCCGGAAAAATCCTGTTTCCAGCTGACCATTGACACGACGAACAGGCACTTGAGCCTTATTACGGTAGCCCAACGGCTGCTCCATACCAAGTGTCGGAGGCACTTCAACATCAGACAAACCAGCAATCTTATAAAGACTGTCCTTGACCTGCTTACGTTTGAAGTCTAGCTGGGCTGGGTAGTTCAGATGCCCCAAGTCAGCAATCCCCGTACGCAGATAGGCCATATCAAGATTTTCATTGCGCTGGTCTGAAGTACGGAGAAATTCCTCCACCTTGCCAAAGCCAATTTTTTTGTTGACCTTGAGCACACGCATGCGGATGAGCTCACCCGGCAGGGCATTTTCCACAAAGAAAACCAGGCCTTCTGCCTTCGCCACTCCTGCTCCCTCGTGGCTCAAATCCACTATTTCAACTTCAATCATATCATTCTTTTTTAACATATTTTTCTCTTTCTGCTTTATCGCTCTGCTATTTCCCAAAAGAAAAGGCAGGACATCGTCCTACCTTTCATTATATCATATATCTTATCTGAGACCCATTTGCTGCAGTCTTTCTTTATAGGCTTCAAAGTCAATCAAGAGCCCTTGGCCACCGTACATGTCATAGGTATCCTCCCAGTCGCCATTTTCCGGAATCGTCAGGCGCTCAACCCCATTGCGGGAATCTCCAGCCATAGAGAGACCATTAGTCAAAAGGAAGCTGTAAGGCACATTGGTCGAAGTCAAGGCAAAGACCTTACCCAGAGCCTCTGATCCGGTAAAGAGCTTAGTCGGATCCTTGACCTGCTGGAAAACAGCTGTCAATACTTCCTGCTGGCGGCGGGTCCGGCCAAAGTCGCCCTCGTCATCCTTACGGAAGCGAGCATAGTTGAGCAAGGTCCGACCGTCCATCTGCTGCTGACCGACCTTGATTGTTTGGTTGGGTACCACACCGTCCTTCATATTCAGGTCATCCGGCACTTCAACTTCTGTCACCTTCTCCCCATCAATCGTTGAGAACTGAGCATTCATGCTGACGCCATTTGGGAAAAGGGTGTCAATAGCTGTCGCAAAAGTCTGGAAATCCACCAGTGCATAATATTTGATGTCCAAATCAAAGTTATCTTTGAGCATCTGGCGGACATAGTCTGCACCACGGTTGTGGTTTTGCTCCCCAATCGTATAGGCAGAATTGAGCTTTTGGTCATAGTAATCTGCCTGCGACGGATCGGTGTATTCGTTACTGACACCATCAATGTGAATAAGGGTATCACGCATAAAGCTGACCAATTTCACCTTATGGTCCTTATTACCAACATTCAAAACCATAATAGAGTCCGTCCTCGTCTCAGTCGAGTCGTCACCAACCCGACCGTCTGTTCCAAGAATGAGGATATTCACTCCGTCTTTAGTATCCTTACCGTCAAAGAATTCTGTTTCTGCTGGCTTAGAATTGCCAGTGTGAGCTGTCGTCAAGCCTTTGACAAACATGAAAATCATGCCTCCCAAGACCATAAGAAGGAAAATCCCTACCCAAAGCAGAATTCGTTTCAAGCGGATTTTTTTGCGAGGCTTCTTGGGCTTGTCTTGTCCCAGACCAGCTCCTGCCAGAGCTTCAGGCTCCTTCTTTTGCTTTCTGCTGCGAGAAGAACGCTCAGGGTACTTGGGCAAAAGACCAGAAGAATCCATTTCCACTGGCTCTTGCTCATAGGCGTCACTAACTGTATGCGGCTGCTCTTCATGGCTAGGCACACTGGCTGAACTGCCAATCCCCTTGGACTTCTGACGCAGATAGTCAAATTCTTTCTTTTCTTTATCGTTTAGATAATAATAATTTTTGTAGAGATAATCTAAGCGGAGCTGTTCATGATGGCTAAGATTTTCTGGTTTCTTCATCTCTTCTCCAATCTATTGCTACTTGTCCTGAATCAGAAACACACTGTAGCTACCAAAAATTTTATAAGTAATTCCAAGACTTGTCAACTCTTGATAGGCAAAATCCGCCAATTTTTTCTGCTCGTTGTCAATGTCAATAATGAAGAAATACTCTCCCAAAGCCGTTTTTAGAGGCCGGCTCTCAATCTTGGTCAGGTCAATCCCACGCCAAGCAAAGGTCGACAAAGCCTTATAGAGGGCACCAGGCAGATTGTCCGGCAAGGTTAAAGCCAGTGTCTGCTTGTCTCCCGTCTTAGCCAGTTCAAGCTCAGGCACCTCATGACCCAGAATCCAGAAGCGGGTATAATTTTCTTCCATTTCCTGAATGTCGCTGGCCGCTACTTTGAGCCCGTACTCTGCTGCAGCTGTGCGCGGGGCAATAGCCGCAAAATTCTTTTCAGGATGTTCTGCCACAAAACGAGCTGCATAGGCCGTACTAGCCGTCATCTCAATGGCAGCCTGCGGATAGTGCTGACGGATGTATTTTTTCCCTTGAGCAATAGCCTGCGGATGAGAAAATATCTTCTCGATTGGCTTCTCCAAATCCGTCACTAAAAGCTGCTGCTTGATGGGCTGGACGATCTCAGCCACCGCCTGAATGTCTGCTTGATGAAAGAGATAGTCCAAGGTCTCGTGGACACTGCCCTCAATGGAATTTTCCACCGGAACGACCGAGTAATCCACTTCCCTAGCCTCATAAGCCTTCATGACCTCGGTGATATTCTGATAGGGCACCAAGTCCTCGCTCGGAAAGGCAGCTTGGGCTACATGGTGAGAAAAGGAGCCTCTAGGGCCTAGAAATGCTATTTTCATTGAATTTCCTCAATAATTTCCTGCGGGCTTTTAAGCCTCGTATCAACAATCTGGGTCGCCACTTCCTCATACCAGGCCTGACGCTGCTCAAAAATCTGCTGCAAGTCTGACTTGCTCTGGTTTAAGAACAAGGGCCGTTCCTGCTCAGCATCCTGCTGAATTCGCTGATAGAGCGTTTCAAAATCTGCTTTCAGGTAGATATTATCAGCATTCTGAGTCAGTAATCTGCGATTTTCAGGGCTGACGACTACACCGCCGCCAGTTGAGACCACCAAGTCTGTATCGATCAACTCAGCCAAGAGCTGGGCTTCAGCTGCCCGGAAGGCCGCTTCACCATGCTGGTCAAAATAGTCCTTGATAGACATGCCCAACCGCTGGCAGAGCAGTTCATCCATATCGACAAAGTCTTGAGCTAAGCCTCTGGCCACTGTGGATTTTCCGGCTCCCATAAAGCCCAGCAATATCTTAGCCATGCATCAAGCCCTCCAAGTCGCTGAAAAAGCTTGGATAGCTGGTCTTAATGGCTTCAGACCGCTCAAGTTCTACATGACCGCTTTGAGCCAATAAAGCAGCAATCGCCGTCATCATCCCGATGCGATGGTCGCCTAAGGTATTGACCTGTGCGCCGTGAAGAGGTGTTTTCCCTTCAATAATCATGCCGTCTTCCGTCGGGGTAATAGCTGCACCCATGCTATTGAGAGCGTCTGCCACTACCTGGATCCGATCGGTTTCCTTGACCTTGAGCTCCTCTGCATCACGAATGACCGTCCGTCCCTGAGCCTGAGTCGCAAGAAGTGCAATAATCGGCAACTCATCAATCAAGCGTGGGATAATCTCGCCGCCAATCTCAGTGCCCTTAAGCTCAGAAGTCTCAACGGTGATGGTCGCAGACTTGGCTACTGGATCGACATCTGACAGCGTCATCCGTCCGCCCATAGCCTCTATCACTTCTAGAATCCCTGTACGAGTTTCATTGATGCCGACATTCTCTAAAACAATCTTAGAGTCCGGCACAATCAGTCCAGCTACCAGCCAAAAAGCCGCGCTGGAAATGTCACCTGGGACCGTCACTTCCTGAGCAGTGAATTCCTGACCGCCCTGAATGCGAATTTCCTTGCCCTTGACCTCAATCTGCCCACCAAACTGGGCAATCATATCTTCTGTATGATTACGGGTGATTTCCTTTTCTATAATGACCGAATCTCCCTGAGCCTGCAGGGCAGCAAAAATCAAGGCCGACTTAACCTGAGCAGAAGCCACTGGCAGCTGATAGTAGATAGGCTGCAGTTCACTGCTGCCCTTCATCTTGAGCGGTGGTAAATCACGCTCAGTCCGACCAGCAATCTCTACTCCCATCTGCCGCAGAGGGATGGTCACCCGATCCATAGGCCGCTTGGATAGACTGTCGTCACCAAACATCTCCGCTTCGAAATCCTGACCAGCCAAAACACCAGAAATCAAACGGATAGACGTTCCAGAATTGCCCATATCCAGCTTATTTTTCGGTGCTTGCAGACCCTCAAATCCTACACCGTGTATCTTGACTAGATTTCCATCGTCCTCAATCTGCACGCCTAAGTCACGAAAAACCTGCATAGTGGATAGCACGTCTTCTCCTCGCAGAATGTCGCGGACGGTAGTAACGCCCTTGGCCAAACTGCCAAAAATAATGGAACGGTGACTGATGGATTTATCTCCAGGTACGCGGATACGGCCCTTCAGGCCTCTTACATTGGTTGATAATTTCATAGGTGACCTCGTACTTTCCTTTGTTGCTTCTTATTTTATCATAAAAAGACCAGAAATTCTTAAAATTTCTGGAATCCTAGCTGAAGCAAAAAGAATCCGGGTATTCAGCCCAGATTCTTCTTTTTTTTTTAGTTTACTTAAGCAAATCTTGTACCGGATCAAAGATAATACGCTCAATGTCCGCCAGATAGATGGACAGTTGCTGCTGCTTATTGAAGAATTCAGAAAGAACAGCATTGCCCTGAATCTTCTCGCCAAAGGAAGTCATCTTGTCCTGCACCTCCTGAGTCGGTACCTGACCAGTCTGAGCCAGTTGCTGCAGCTCTTGCTGGAAAGCCAGATAATCCTCAAAAATAGCCTTGGCTTCGCTATCAGCATCCACTGCTTTCTTACTTTCTGCGACGGCCTTGTACTCAGGCAAATCACGCAGATTTCTGCTCAGTTCATTGGCTAAATCATAAATATTTGACATAGAGTTCTCCAATCTATATTAGTCTACGGACACTAGGTAATCCGTATTTTCTCTTACTATTGTAGCAGATTTTTCCAAATCTTGGCGATTTTTAAAGGTGATTTGCAGAATACCGTTGATATCTTCTCGGTTTTCCTCGTTGATGCGAATATTAACGACTGAAATTCCGCGCAGAAGCTCCAAAATACCCAAAATCGCATCTTCTTCGTCAGGCACTTCAATAAAGAGGTCGTAAAAGCTGTCCACACCTGCACGCTTATGAATTTCCATCTGCTTGCGGCTCTGCCGTCCTCGGTCAAAAAATTCCCAGATAGCTGTCTCGTCCTTAGCCTCAATCGCTGCGGCAACCTTGTCCAACTGGTCTTTAAAATCTTCCAGCCGCTCCAAGATAGCTTGAGGATTGGTCAAGAGAATAGAGGTCCACATACCCGGTTCACTCTCCGCAATCCGCGTCATATCTCGAAAACCACCAGCTGCAAAAGACTGGGTTAGCTCATGCTCTTGGCTATAAGCTGCCGCTTGCTCCATAAGGCTGGAGGCTAAGATATGCGGAAAATGGCTGATTTGGCTGGTCACTCGGTCGTGCTCGGCTGCGTCCACTTGGATAAAGCGGGCATGAAGACCACTCAGTAAGTCTTTCATTTCCTCAAGCGTGCCAGGCTTGGTCAGGCTAGAGGGGGTGAAGATATAATAGGCATTTTCAAAGAGAGTGACATGGGCAGCCTTGGCTCCGGTCTTGTGACTTCCAGCCATAGGATGAGCACCAACAAAGCGGACAGCTTTATTTTGCAGATATCTTTCTGCAGCCGCCACAATTTCCGATTTAGTTGAGCCTGCATCTGAGATGAGAACATTCTCCTTCAGATCCATCTCGTCCAAGTCCTTGATAAAAGCTATGGTCTGCTTGATGGGCACAGCCAGAATAATCACATCAGCCAATGGAGCAAAGGCGGCAAAATCATCCGTTACCCGGTCTACCATTCCTCGCTCCAGGGCAACCTGTCTTGATTCTTCACTTCTGTTATAGCCGAGAATTTCAATCTCAGGATGAGCTCGCCTGATGCCCAGAGCCAGGGAAGCTCCAATCAGTCCCAGACCTGCGATATAGACTGTTTTTCTCTCCATGCCCACTCCTCTCTTCTAAAAGTTCTTGACAAATTCCCGGTGGCTGGCTACCGCATCCTTTAGTTCTTCCAGATTGTCCGAAGAGAACTTCTCCAGAACTTCGGTGGCTAAAACTGTTGCCACCACGCTTTCCATGACAACACCCGCCGCTGGTAGAGCCGTAGGATCGCTCCGCTCCACTGTCGCCTTATAAGGCTCGTGGGTCTCAATATCCACACTCATCAGTGGCTTGTAAAGGGTTGGAATGGGCTTCATGACACCACGAACCACGATTGGCTGACCATTGGTCATACCGCCCTCAAAGCCGCCTAGATTATTGGTCCTGCGAGTGAAGCCATCTTCCTCAGACCAAAGGATTTCATCCATGACTTGACTGCCTTTGAGACGACCGGCTTCAAAGCCCACACCAAACTCGACTCCCTTAAAAGCATTGATGGACACGACTCCCTGAGCAATCTTGGCATCCAGCTTCTTATCCCATTGAACATAGGAGCCCAGACCAACCGGAACACCGCCAACGACAGTCTCAATGACACCACCGATGGTATCCCCGTCTTTCTTAATCTGATCAATGTAGTCCTTGATCTCTTCTTCGCGCTCGGGATTGACAATGGAAACCTCTGACTGGGCAGCTCTTTCTTTGATCTCTGCTACAGTCAAATCATCCGGCACATCAATATCAATGCCGCCAAAAGTTACGATATGGCTGGCTACCTCCACACCGATTTCTTCAAGCAAGCGCTTGGCTACTGCGCCGACTGCTACACGCATAGTCGTTTCACGCGCAGAAGAGCGCTCAAGGGAATTTCGTAAATCGTCAAAGCGGTATTTCATACCACCAACCAAGTCCGCATGTCCAGGGCGTGGTTTGGTAATCTTGCGCAGCCCTTTTTTCTTTTCATCCACATCTGCCGCGCTCATAATCTCCAGCCACTTCTGATGATCCAGATTTGTAACATTGAGGGTAATCGGGCCGCCCATGGTCAAGCCATGACGAACCCCAGACGTAATCTCGACTTGATCGCTTTCAATCTTCATGCGGGCACCTCGACCGTAACCACCCTGGCGTCGCTTGAGCTCAGCATTGATATAATCAGCGGTCAGAGGAAGACCAGCCGGCACTCCCTCAATAATAGCTGTCAGACGTGGTCCGTGGGATTCTCCTGCTGTTAAGTATCTCATACATTTTCTCCTATTTCTGAGATGGAAAGCACTGGACATTCTGTCTATTTTTCATCTAAAATGTCCAATCGTCTTAAACTCCATCTGGCACTTATTTCTTCAGAAATTCTTTCATCTCTTCCAGCGGAATCTGGTGAATACTAGCCGAACCCAACTCAGGCACCAGTACTAGCTTGATAGAGTTGCCTCTAGCCTTCTTATCATGGGTCAGTGCCTGATAGAGAGCAACTTCATTCCAAGGCTGGTAATCCACCGGCAAGCCAAACTTCTGACACATATGGATGATGTCTTCTGTAATCCCAGCTGGCATAAGGCCTTGCTTTTCAGCGACGCGGGAAACTTGTACCATGCCAATCGCCACAGCTTCACCGTGCATGACTTTGCCATAGCCCGCTGTCGCTTCAATAGCGTGCCCAATAGTATGGCCGAAATTCAGATAGAGGCGAACGCCATTATCCAGCTCGTCCTCGACCACAATCTTACGCTTGACATCGCAGGAATGGTAAATGATGCTCTCCGCATGTTCCAAAATCGACTCAGGGCTGCCATCCATTTCCGAAAGCTCATCCCAGAGTTCCTTATCCTCAATCAAGCCGTACTTGACCACCTCGCCCATGCCTTCGATTAGTTCCCGCTGACCCAAAGTATGCAAGACCTCTGGGTCAATCAGAACTCCGTCAGGCTGGGTAAAAGTTCCTACCATATTCTTGGCCCAAGGTGTATTGACACCTGTCTTACCACCGATAGAGGAGTCCACTTGAGCAGTCAGACTGGTCGGAATCTGCACGAAATGAACGCCCCGCATGTAGGTCGAAGCAACAAATCCTGCCAAATCACCAACAACGCCGCCACCCAAGGCAACGATCCCGTCGCTGCGAGTCAGACCAATCTTGACCAAAAACTCATAGACTTTGTTGACAGTCTTTAAGTTCTTGCTGGCTTCACCCTCCAAAAAGTCAAATACAAAGGCCTCAAACCCAGCCGCTTCCAAGCTCAGCTTGACCTTTTCCGCATAGAGTCTAGCCACTCGATTGTCCGTGACGATGACCACCTTTTGAGGCTGCCAAAGCTGACTCAGCCAACTTCCAGCCTGAGATAAAGCCCCCTTTTCGATGAGGATATCATAGGGATGATGCGGGAGATTCACATTCAGTTTCATAAGCGCCTCCTTATTTGTATAATTCTTCTAAACATTGACAAATTTCCTGACTGGGCATGGTCTTGCCGGTCCAAAGTTCAAAGGCTTCTGCTCCCTGATAGAGCAGCATACCCAGTCCATTGACCGCTGAGACATTTTGATTTCTGGCCCATTTGAGAAAGGGCGTTTCAAAAGGTTGGTAGATAACATCCGCAACTAAAATCTGGCTGGGCAGTTCAATCTGTTCAGGCAAGGGCATGCTGATGCCATCCATGCCTAGACTAGTCCCATTGACCAGAAGGTCTGATTGGTTGATTGTATCCTGCAAGCTATCCGCATCTTCCAAGGTTAGCACCTGGATACGACTCTTGGTTTGGCGGCTGAGAGCTGCTATCTTTCTGACAGTCTTCTCATAGGAAGCTTGCCGAGTAAAAACAAAAATTTCCTCAGCTTGGTCCAAAGCTGCTTGGGCAATAATCGCTGTCGCAGCTCCACCGGCTCCCAAAATTGTCATTTTTTTGCCCCGAATAGCAAAAGAAGGCAAGCTCTTAAAAAATCCCTTGCCATCTGTGTTATAACCAACTAAAATTCCATTTTTATTCACAACCGTATTGACCGCTCCGATAAGGCGGGCACTGACATCCAGCTCGTCCAGATAAGGTATCACTTCCTGCTTGTATGGCATGGAAAGATTGACACCAAACATATCGAATCTGCGGATATTTTCTATACTGGCCTGCAGATCCTTTGCTTCTACTTCCCAAGCTAGATAGACACCATTGACACCGGTCTTTTCAAACGCCATATTGTGAATAAGAGGAGAAATACTATGCTTAATTGGCTTGGCAACCACAGCAGCCATGCGGGTGTGGCCATTAATTCTCATTCAAAATCTCCTGGATTTTCTTCATATTGCTCAGAGAAATCTGACCGGGTGCTGACGCCATATCCTGACTGGCAAATGACCAGCTGGAACCTGTCAAGTCAGCCGCAATACGTGAAATTTTACCGACTTTTCCCATGGAAATGGTGACAAAATCCTGCTCAGGATTTAAAGTCTTGAAACCGCGAGTATAGTTCATCAAGTCCAGCACATCCTGCTCATTGTGAGCCATGACAGAAACCTTGACTACCTTAGGGGTCAGAGAAGTCAGCTCAGACAGGATTTCCATCATATTTTCAGGCGTTTCCTCGAAGTTATGGTAGCTCAGCACCAGATTAGGAAACTCAAGCATTTCTTCAAATTTCTCCTTGTGAGAGAAATATTCAAAGTCGATATAATCCGGCTGGTAAAAACCGGCTACTTCCTTGATGAGAGCTACGTATTCATCATCGGACAGTTCGATTTCTCCGCCTTCCTGACGGGTCCGCAGCGTGAAAATCAATTCACGTCCGGCAAATTTTTCAAAAATAGCTGGCGCAACATTTAAAATATCATCCTTGGCCAGAAAATCCGCCCGCCATTCAATAATATCCGCATCTTCATAGCGTGATACATCAATTTCTTGAGCTTCTTCTAAACTCTTGGGCATTACAGAAACGACTAATTTCATTGGTCCACCTTTATTGTAAATACCTTGAGGTAATTACTGCTCCCGTCTTTTTTATTATAGACAAAGTCTGCTGGCAGGCCATACTCCGCAAGATAGCGGTGCTTTCTGCCGGCAAGGCCTTTTTCAATTTCTTGTTTAAACTTACTTTTGGAAAGATTGGCTGCATTGGTACTTAAAATCATGATTCCCTGAGGATTCAAGATTTCCAAAGCTTGTGCAACCAAACGATGATAATCTTTAGCAACTGAAAATGTTCGCTTTTTATTTCTAGCAAAGCTAGGCGGATCTATCACAATGACATCAAAGCTTAGATCGTGACGCTTAGCATATTTGAAATAATCAAAGACATCCATCACCTGAAAGCGATGCTGATCCAATGTCAGACCATTGGCCAGAAAATGAGCTTCTGACAGCTCACAGCTGCGCTTGGCCAAATCAACTGATACTGTCTGACTGGCACCGCCCATGGCTGCTGCTACTGAAAAAGCAGCTGTGTAGGAAAACATATTGAGTAAACTTTTACCAGCAGCCAGACCATCTACCAGACTAGCTCGCACATCATGCTGATCCAGAAAGATACCGGTCATAAGACCATCATTCAGAAAAACCTGATAGCGAACACCGTTCTCCAAGACTGTGAAGGTTTCCGGCGCTTCCGCTCCGTAGAGATGGGCCGATTCATAGTCCAAACCCTTGAAACGAATCTTTTCATAAACTCCCTGAATCTCTGGGAAAACCTTAGCGAAGGCTGTTAGAATCCGCTCCTTGATAGCAAAAACAAAGTCATTGTACCAAGAAAAAAGCGCAAAGTCATTGTAGAAATCCACTGTGAAACCACCAAAGCCATCCCCCTCTTGATTAAAGAGACGAAAGGCAGTCGTGTCAGACGAACGGAAATAAATAGAACGTCTGCTCTTAGCCTGCTCAAAAAGATCTTGAAAAAAATCCGAATTCAGCTCTACCTTCTTTCGGGAAATCAGCCAGCCTACTCCCTTATTCTGCGGAGAGAGATAAGCTGTGCCTAAAAACTTTCCCTGACGGTTTTGCAGTTCCACGCATTGATTCTGAAGCGAAAGAGCGCCAAAATCCTTTTTATCTAATAAAAGAATGCCCTTTCTCAGTTTTTCTTCTGCCTGTTGAGTAACAGTAAGTTTATTCATAAATTATATTATACCAAAGATTGTGAAAATTCTCAAAACATATTTTACATTTGAGTTAATAAAAGATTTCACAAACGAGTGCAAAACGACTATAAACCTCTCCATAGAGAGGATAAGGCTTTTATAGAAATATTACAATTTCGCCGATTTAAAATATCTCAAATACGGCTCAAATTTTCCTTAACTGGAGAAATTATGTTATACTTAGAGGAGAAAATTTTTAGGAAATAAGACAAGGAAGTAACTTTTTGTGAAAAAAATAACCAAGAATTTACTCAATTTCATGAGTACGAGACTAGGTTTTGTCTTGATTTTACTGGTCCTCTATTGGATAAAAACTATGTGGGCCTACACGATTGATTTCAACCTCGATATTCAAGGTTTCTATCAAGTATTTTTAGCTATTATCAACCCTTTTCCTATCAGCCTCTTGCTACTAGGACTGGCACTTTATGTAAAACGAACCAAATTATTCTACAGCTTAGCCTTCGGAATCTATCTGCTCCTCTTTGCTTGGCTGGTATCTAATTCCATTTACTACCGCGAGTTCAGTGACTTTGTTACGGTCAACACTATGCTGGCTTCTAGCAGCGTTTCAGCTGGTCTTGGGGAAGCAGCACTTGAGCTCTTCCGCCCTTGGGATATTCTTTATCTGATTGATTTCCCGATTTTGGCCTTCTTATTCTTTAAGAAATACATCCGTATGGATGACCGCCCTTTCAATAAACGTGCCAGCTTTGCTGTGACCTCCCTGTCTGCCATGCTGTTCTCTGCCAACTTATTCTTGGCTGAAATTGACCGGCCTGAGCTCTTGTCACGTGGATTTTCCAACTATTATGTCGTTCGGGCTCTGGGCTTGCCAGCCTTTCTAGGTTACAGTGCTAACCAGACATATACCGCCAATCGTGAGCGCTCCAAAGCTTCTGAAAAAGACTTGGAACCAGTAACAGAATATATCCAATCCCACTATGCGGAACCAAATCCAGAATATTACGGGATTGCCAAAGGCCGCAATGTTATCTATGTCCATCTGGAAAGCTTCCAGCAGTTCCTGATTGACTATAAGCTGCAGGCAGATGGGAAAGAGTACGAGGTGACACCTTTCCTTAATTCCCTCTACCACTCCAATTCGACTCTGGCTTTCTCTAATGTCTTCAACCAGGTCAAGGCTGGTAAGACTTCTGATGCTGAAACCATGATTGAAACTGGACTCTTCGGTCTCAACCAAGGATCCTTTATGGTTAACTACGGTGGTACTAATACCCAGCAAGCTGCACCTTTTATTCTTTCCAAAAACGGCGGCTACACTTCCGCTGTTTTCCACGGAAACACTGGAAGCTTCTGGAACCGTAATACAGCTTACAAGCAATGGGGTTATAACTATTTCTTCGATGCGTCATACTTTACCAAGCAGGACGATACCAACTCCTTCCAGTATGGTTTGAACGACAAGATTATGCTGAAAGATTCCATCAAATATCTGGAACACCTGCAGCAGCCTTTCTATGCTAAGTATATCACGGTTTCCAACCACTATCCTTACACGACTAGCTTGATTGGTGACGAAATTGGCTTCCCGCTGGCTAAGACCAAGGATGAAACCATCAACGGTTACTTTGCTACTGCCAACTACCTAGATTCTTCTGTCAAGGCCTTGTTTGACTATCTCAAAGAATCCGGCCTCTATGACAACTCTATTATCGTTCTCTATGGAGACCATTTTGGAATTTCCCAAACCCGTAATCCTAACTTGGCCCCTCTTGTAGGAAAGACCTCTGAGACTTGGTCCAACTACGACAATGCCATGATGCAGCGCGTGCCTTACATGGTCGTAGTTCCTGGCATGGACAAAGGAAAGATAATTGATACCTACGCCGGTCAAGTGGATATGCTGCCAACATTGGAGCATTTGCTGGGCATTGACTCTAAAAACTACCTTCAGGTCGGCCAAGATATGCTATCAAGTCAGCACCAGCAAATCACAGCTTTCCGCTCCAGCAATAACTTTGTCACTCCAAAATACACTAGCTTCAACGGACGGACCTACTACACCCAGACCGGTGAAGAAATTACCAATCCTGACGAAACCATCAAGAAAGAACTGGATGAAATTCGTAATGCTGCCAATACCCAGCTGAAGATTAGTGACGCTATTCAAACGGGTGACTTGATTCGCTTCTACAAGGGTAATGACTTGGGCAAGGTCAACCCTAAAGATTACTCTTATCTTAATTCAATGAAGGCCTTGTTGGCTATTGAAAAGGAAAAAGGCGACCAATCAACCAGTCTTTACTCTAAGCGAGGCAATGTCTCCACTGTGGATCTCTTTAATTCGCCAAGCTATAGAGCACTGCATCCCGAACAGTTCCAAACTAGCAGCAGCGACGAAGACAGCAGTCAGGAAGACTCGAGCTCTTCCAGCTCTAGCTCCACAGCCAATCCATAGATAGCAAAAGCCTTAAGTCCATTGGACTTAAGGCTTTTCAGGCTCTATAATTTCTGTATTGGGTAAAACCGCTGTAGGAATTATGGAGTCCCTTTTGTTGTAGAAAAAAAGTCCCATAAGCCCTATAATGAAAAGCGACCAAACCATCATTAGAAAGACTCTTATGGAACAGTTCAATTTTATCACAAACTTACTGGGAATAAAAGACCAGAATATCACTATCTTGGACATTATAGATGCTGGTACACATAAAGAAATCATCGCTAAGCTAGATTATCCTGCTCCTAAATGCCCTCACTGTCAAGGACAAATGGCTAAATATGACTTCCAAAAAGAATCAAAAATTCCCTATCTAGAGTGTGCGGGATATAAAACGCTGATTCGCTTAAAGAAACGACGTTTCCGATGTAAAGTCTGTAGGAAAGTAGCTGTCGCAGAGACTTCCTTAGTCAAGAAGAATCACCAAATTGCAACCATCGTCAAGCAGAAAATTGCCCAAAAATTAATCGAGAAAGTCCCTCTGATAGCTATCGCCGAAAGTTTATCTGTATCTACTTCCACCGTCATTCGTAAGTTGAAAGAATTCAAGTTCAAGGCAAACCTCACTCAACTACCTTCCAGAACACATGAGCTGGGATGTGGAAACAGTCAGGGAAGTGACTGTTTCAATCGGCAGATAGAGATGAGCTTTATTGCACAGGATTTTGATTCAAGAAGGATTATAGCTATCTTAGACGGACGGACTCAAGCAACGATTCGCAATCACTTTCTGCGCTATTCCAGACAGGTCCGAAATAGCGTGAAAATCATTACAATGGACATGTTTAGCCCCTACTACGATATTGCCAGAAAACTATTCCCAAACGCTAAAATCGTTCTGGATCGTTTTCACATTGTACAACATCTAAGTCGGGCTATGAACCGCCTTCGTATCCAAATCATGAATCAGTTTGATAGGAAATCACACGAATATAAGGCCATCAAACGCTACTGGAAACTCATTCAACAGGATAGCCGTAAACTCAGCCATAAACGTTTTTATCGTCCAACTTTTCGCATGCACTTGACCAGCGGAGAGATTCTAGAAAAACTTCTCTCTTGCTCTCAAGAACTCCGAGAACACTATAAACTCTACCAACTCCTGCTTTTTCATTTTCAAGAGAAAAAAACTGGGCATTTCTTTGGACTCATTGAAGATACCCTCTCTTGTGTAAATCCTATTTTTCAAACTGTTTTTAAGACCTTTATGAAAGATGAGGACAAGATCCTGAACGCACTGGAACTGCCCTACTCAAACGCAAAACTAGAAGCTACTAACAACCTCATCAAGGTCATCAAGCCCAATGCTTTCGGCTTTCGGAACTTTGAAAACTTTAAAACTAGAATCCTCATCGCTTTGAATATCAAAAAGGAGAGGACTAAATCAGTCCTCTCCAGATTATAACTTTTCATCAACCCACTACAGTTGACAAAGAGCCCGAAAAAAAGGGATAAGTTGCAGATAAGTGAAAACCTCTAAAGTTGGAAAACTTTAGAGGTTCATGCTAAGGTTGAAAATGCTGGTGCAAGATAGCAAAGTAATCCTGCGGATTATGAAGAAATGGGAAGTGGCCGCTGTTTTTAATCGTAAAGACTTGGGCGCTAGGGTAGCGGCTGATGACAAAATGTTCACTGGCACCAAAAATATCATTGTCACCAAAGGTCACGGTGATAGGAAAAGGAGGATGTTCTAGGCGGGGCAAGAGAGGGTAGGCCATAATTTCCTTTCTTGTCTGATTGCCTGCTTGGACTGAAACATTGCTCATGTCTAGTTTCACATCATGAAAGGCTGGATAGTCGGCATTGTAATTACGGACAACTTGGCGAAAGAGAGCCTGCGAAGCCTTGGAACTACCGAGATTGCCGAGCAGAGAATAGATTCCCATTTTTAGCAATTCGATAGTCGTGCAGTGATTTTTATTGTAATTCATCATCTCTTTTTCCATTTGCTGCCACTGCTTGCTCGTGCCTGTTCCCGGAGAGGAAAGAAAGAGACTAAGAACCCGCTCAGGGATTTTGCTGGCGTAGATTTGCGCGTACAATCCGCCCCAGGAATGTCCCAAAAGGTGAAATTTATCTACATTGAAGTGGTCGGCAATCGTGTTGATGTCCGCAATGTAGGCTTCCATGCTGTAGTCGCCACTCAGGCAGGGCGATTTTCTCGTTCCCCGCTGGTGAAAGACAATCAGTTGATAATCTTTTTCGAGCTTAGGGATAAAGAGCTTGAAGTCATCAGGCGTTCCCGGTCCACCGTGCAGCAGGATAATCGTTTCCTTGTCAGGATTGGGATAGCAAACGGTGTAGAGTTGGTCGTATCCGTTTTGAATCATTGTTTCGATTTTTTGAGAATGGGTCATAGCTTTCCTTTCTATTAAAGTGCCCACCATTGGTAGAGGCTCCAGTAGAGGATATTGAGAACGACGATAAGTGAAGCGCTGCTGGTCAAGTAGGTCAAGATTTTTCGACCCTTGCTCACTTGGAAGGTTGAGCGCAGGAAGATGGGCAGCGCAGCATTGACCAGAAAAATCAGTGCTAAGAAGGCAAAGAGAATGGCTTGCCAGCGATAATCGGGCATGTACTTGCCCGAAACGGCAACGATGACGAGACCTGCTAGATTGACTAGGCTAACCAAAATCAGTCCGCAAGTGCCATAATGCCAAATTTTCCAACTTCTTGGAGTCGCTCTTTTACTTTCTTTCCCAAAAAGCAAGCGATACACCTTACCCAAAGCAGCTAACAAAAGAACAAGCACAGCATAAACAACTGCGAGACCCAGCAGAGCGACAGAACCATAATCCTTTACCACCTCCCAAAGCGAGAGCTTTTCTAAATGATTATAGGTTGTTTCAACTTCTGTTCGTCCTTGGCGATGTTGCCAAAGCCAGTAGTTGCTGAGTAGCAGATGACCGTCTTTGATCACATCTTTCACATAAAAAGTATAAACAGGAGTAAGGCGCGAAATAGAGGTCGGGCCTTGCTGAATGGAGCGGGAAGTCCGATACATGCCCTCCTGAAAGTCTTTTTGAGACTGGTTAGGGGCTTGCTTTTTCTTGCCAAAGACTAAATCGGGCAGACCGAAAGAAAAGGTGGCTTCTTCTCTCTGATTTACCATGGTAACCATGCCGATACCCGACTTGAAATCCAGCGAAATCATGGTTGAAAAACCGGCAAAAGAATGACCGCCGTGCCCTAAAATAGAGCCTATCTCATACTCTGTCACCCAAAAGCCGTGGGCATTCTTAGCGACTGCTTTATCTGAGAATGTAGAAGTTGTCTGATACAGTTCATTCCAGGTTTCTGGGCGCTTAAAGAGCTTTTCCTTTCTCAAAAGAGCTTGCGCGAACCGCTTGAAATCGGCAAAAGTCCCTGTCGCCTGCCCCGCTGGATAAATATCCGCGGGAAGCAATTTATCTAGATATAAACTTCCGTTTGTATCATAGGTTTTCTCACCCTGCCGCTTGTCTCGGACATAGGTATTGTCCGACAAATCAGGTAAGAGAGCGGTATGGTTCATGCCCAAAGGCTGGAAAATATGCTCGTGGACATAATCCGCAAAGTCTTGTCCGCTGATGCGCTCTACGATATAGCCTGCTAGAGCTGTACTGTAATTGGAATAGGATGTCACCGTCCCTGGCTCATAAGTTTGAGCGGGCTGGCTTTTTAGTAATTCTTCCAAGCTCTTGCCTGTTCCTGTGTTCAGCGGCGTTTCATCAAAACCCGCTTGGTGGTTCATCAGATCCAGCATGGTAATGGGCTTGTCGTATTTGAGGTGTTTCAGGAAATCCTTGGGCAAATACTCTTTTATATCTGTTTTTAGGTCAATTTTTCCTTCTTCCCAGAGCTGCATGACGCTGAGCCAGACGGTCAATTTGGTGGCAGAGCCCCACTCAAAAACCGAGTTGTCGTCCACAGCCAGCTTCTTTTCCTTGTCCATATAGCCAAAGTTCTTTTGGTAAATGGTTTGGCCGTCCTTATCAAAGACTGCTGCCGCCAGTCCCGCGCTGGTTTTTTCGTGTTCCTTGTGGAAATTTTCAATTTTCTGACCGATTTGGTCATAAGGCGTGCCCGACGGCAATTTTTGCTGGTCAGCTCGAACTTGCGCTGCTCCAAAAGCCACCAAGCCACATGTTACCAGCGCCACAGCGCTTTTCAAAAATGATGTTTTCATGATTGCCTCCTTAGAATTTAAACTGCCTTCCCCTTTGCACCCTTATCCTAACAAAAGGGCAGCGCCAAATCTACCCTTTTTCGGTAAGTGGTAAGTTTCTGCAGGTAAGTGGTAGAAAAAGTAGCTCTATAATTTCTGTAGTGGGTAAAACCACTGTAGGAATGAGCGAAACGCTTTCGGCTTTCGGAACTTTGACAACTTTAAAACTAGAATCATCATCGCTTTGAATATCAAAAAGGAGAGGACTGATTTAGTCCTCTCCAGATTATAACTTTTCATCAACCTACTACGGTTTACAAAGAGCCGCTTTTCATGTAGCTAATAACTTATTGAATAACTTCAAAAACAGAAACCGTCAGATTTTCAACATAGAAAGGCTTCTTATGACGGCTATTGCCCACTATGAGACGCAGCTTATCTGCATTCGGCAGGTAGTAAGGCAGGCCGCTAGCATTAAAAATGACTTGATAGTGCTTGTCATCCTTAATCTCAAAGATAATCAAACCACTGCCCTGCTCGGCTGATTGGACAAAGACATGCTTATAAATATCTTCATAGGTCTGATAAGAAAAGGCTTTGCAGCTTGTCTTGAGGCGAATGATGTTCTTGATAAAATCAATACTCTCTTGATGATCCTGCAAAATATCCCAATTTACCTGATTGACTATATCAGGTGCATTGTAGCTATTCATTGCCCTTTCGCGATCGCTATGCAGGACTTGGCCGTCCTCCCCCGTAGCTACGAGCTTAGTACGGGAAAATTCCTGTCCAACCTCCATGAAAGACATGCCCTGCATGAGCAGGTTCATAGCAGTTGCCAGCTCAATCCGCTTGGTACGAGTCAGAATATCATCATCGGGATGCAGCTCCGCAAGCAAATCATGCAGATTGAAATTGTCGTGAGCCTCCACGTAGTTAAGAACTTGATCAGGACTGAGATAGCTGCCTAGCTCACTGCTGCCAAGGATAGACTTAGCGACGATATCCTCCGTCGCCTGACCACTGACAAAACCAGCCTTGATGCCGCCGTAAACCTCGGCTCCCTTGACCGCATCCCGCTCTGTATCATTGAAAAATCCAATCCGCGGCAACTGATAAGCATTGTCCTTCTTGGCTTTATCTTCTGGTCTCAGACCCGTTCCCATATCCCAGCCTTCTCCATAGAGCAGGATTCTCGGATCCACCTTATCCATAGCTTGACGAATGGCATTCATCGTTTCCACATCATGAATTCCCATTAGGTCGAAGCGGAAGCCATCTACATTGAACTCCTCTACCCAGTACAGCAGAGAGTCAATCATAAACTTGCGGAACATCTCGTGCTCACTGGCTGTCTCACTCCCCACTCCAGTTCCGTTTTGGAAAGAGCCGTTAGGATTCATCCGATAGTAATAATCCGGTACCGTAGCCTGAAAAGCTGAGTCATAGGTCGAGTAGATGTGATTGTAAACAACATCCAGTGTCACAGAGATCCCTGCATCATGGTAGGCATGAATCATCGTTTTCAAATCACGGATGGCCTGCGCTGGGTCAGCAGGATTGCTGGAAAAGCTAGTCTCTGGAGCATGATAATTCTGCGGGTCATAGCCCCAGTTGTAGATTAGCTCTCCATTTTCATCATAGTCCTTGTGACGATCAGACACGGGCTGAAGCTGGACAACATTAATGCCTAAATTACTGATATAGTCAAAGCCTGTCTTTTGCCCTTGATGATTGGTAGTGCCTTTTTGACAGGCTCCCAAGAAGGTCCCGCACAGCTGACTGTCCACGCCTGAAGTCTCCGACTTGGTCAAATCCCGAATGTGCATCTCATAAATCACTGCCTGATTTGGATTATCCAAGCGCCAGAAAGCTTCTTTATCCTGTCTAACATGAAAACCAGCTACTTCTGTCTCATCCGCTCCAAGAATCGCTGAGCGCTTACCATCTGGACTGGTCGCAACGGTATAGGGATCTCGAGTGTAAAAATTGCGGTATTCAAAGCTAACATGGTAGTGATAGGTCTTTCCGGTCAAGTCTTCTGCTATTTCAGTTGACCAGACACCAATGGTGTTTTCCTTATGGTCGTGAGAATATCGGTCACCTTTTTGCATTGGGAAGATTTTATAAACAGGAGCTTGATTGTCAGCTGATTCATAGACTACTAGTTCTACCTTCTTAGCTGTCGGTGCCCAAACTTTGAAGGTATGTGCTCCGTCCGTCTGACGGTGTCCCAACCAGCCTTGATAGCCCCAGCATTCATCAAAATAGTCTGTTCTTAGAGCCATATCAAAGTTATGCGGACGCCGGCGTGAATACTGGTGACTTGTCGTTGCAGCCTGCAGGGAATAATACACCTGAGCATCTCCCTCAATCAGCCAAATTTCCGTCACCAGATGAGGAGGTAACAAATCAATATGATAGTCACAGGACTGGCTAGACCAGTCTGAGCGTTTGATAATTACATGAGCGTGATCTAAGGGCTCCCAGGTTTGAAATGATAATTCCCCCTGAATACCAAAATAATCAAGTTTGGAAAAGGCTGCTTCCTTTCCCCATTGGTTTATTTGCCACTGCCACATATCATAGGAGAAATAATCTCCAGTAGGATTGTGGTAATGGACTAAGACTTTATAGTCTAGCATGTTTTTTCATCTCTTATCTAAAATTATTCTATTGAAAGGGCAGTCTGACTGATTTCATCAATATTAGCAAAAAATTCCAAATGACCGTGCAGCACTTCCAGTTCAACAGGCGTATCGCCGCCGTATTCTCCATCCAAATTTAGCATAAATGGACCTTTTTTATCTAAAACTTCCAGCTGCAGCTTGCTTGTTTTGAGGTATTCTACATTGATATCGCCAACGTGCTGACCGCCATTGATAGCCTGCATCATCAGACTCAGCATGTCAAAGAGATTGGCTGTCTTGACCAAAATCAAGGTAAAATTCCCATCGTCTAATTTAGTGTCTGGCGCTAGCTTTTCAAAACCACCGATAGAATTGGTCAGAGCCGCAAACATGAGCGAAATCTTTCCTTCAAAGACACCGTGGTCGTGCTTGATACGGACCTTGCGGAACTTAGAGCGAGGGAGTTTTTTTGCTCCTTCTGCAACATAGGCAAAGTAGCCTAGGCGGGATTTGACCTCGCTAGGAACGCTGTAAGTTAGCTCTGTCAGGGTTCCAGCTGCTGCAATATTAATAAAATACTTGCTGCCATATGCCCGGCCAATATCCATTTTAATGGTCTGATTTTTTTCGATAATGCGGGCTGCCGCTACTGGATCTCCCATGGGAATCTTGAGAGCACGCGCATAATCGTTGGTTGTACCAGTTGGAATAAAGGCCAATTTAGGCCGTTCATCCAGATTCGCCACACCATTAACTACCTCATTGATGGTACCGTCGCCGCCTGCCGCAATAATCAAATCAAAACCTGCTTTTGCTGCTCTTTCAGCTTCTTTTTGAGCAGAAAGAGGCGCTGGTGTGGTTTGGTAGGCGCTGGTTTCATAACCCACATCCTCCAAAACATCCAAAACTTCCGCAATATTTTTCTTAATAATTTCCTGTCCCGAAGTCGGGTTATAAATCAATCGTGCTCGTTTAATCTTATCCTTCATACTTCAGCCTCATAAGCTATCAAGCCAATCTTCATCCCGAATTTCAATTCCTAACTCCTGAGCCTTGGCAAGCTTGCTGCCGGCATCTGCGCCAGCTACTACCAGATCCGTTTTTTTAGAAACAGATCCGGAAACATTAGCACCCAGACTCTGCAATTTTTCTTTAGCCTGATTGCGGGTCAATTTTTGTAATTTACCAGTCAGGACAACCGTCATACCTGATAGGGCTGCATCTGCATCTGCCTTTTGCCCCAGATAGTCCAGATTTACACCTGCTTCTTGCAGCTCAGCCAAAAGAATCTGAGAGCCTTCCTGCTCAAAATAGGTATGCAGGCTTTGGGCAATCACAGTTCCAAGGCTGTCAATAGTCGCAATTTCTTCTTGGCTGGCCTGAGACAGCTTAGGAATATCATGGAATTTCTCCAGCAAAATCCGACTGGCCTTGCTTCCCACATGGCGAATTCCCAAGCCGAACAAGAGACGTTCAGCCGAGTTCTCCTTGGAAGCTTGAATAGCAGTATACAATTTATTTGCTGATTTTTCCTTAAAGTTCTCTAGTTCTAGTAAATTTTCTACCGTTAGCCGATAGATTCCAGCCACATCCTTGACTAGATTTTGAGCAAAGAGCTTCTCTACCACTGCTGGACCAAGGCCAATAATGTTCATGGCATCCCGGCTGGCAAAGTGAATCAAGCCCTCCTTGATTTGGGCTGGACAGAGCGGATTGATGCAGCGCAGAGCGACTTCATCTTCAAAATGTACCAGCTCACTCTCACAGCTCGGACAGTGACTTGGTATTTCCAGAGGCTCCTCTGAGATACGCTTGGACTCCACCACTCGCAAGACAGCAGGAATAATATCCCCCGCCTTATAGACGATAACGGTGTCTTTCTGACGAATATCCTTCTCCGCAATATAGTCCACATTATGCAAAGTCGCTCGGCTGACAGTCGTTCCCGCTAGCTGCACTGGCGTCAGATTGGCTGTCGGAGTCACAACTCCTGTCCGACCCACTGTCCAGTCAACAGACAGAAGCTGGGCTTCCTTTTCCTCAGCTGGAAACTTATAGGCGATGGCCCACTTAGGTGCCTTGACAGTAAAGCCAATCTCCTCTTGCACAGCCAAGTCATTGACCTTGATGACAATACCGTCAATCTCATAAGGAAGACTGTCCCGCTCCTGAGCAATCTTTTCGATAAACTCCCAAA
The DNA here is from genome assembly GCF_019928825.1 of Streptococcus sanguinis. GTDB lineage: Bacteria > Bacillota > Bacilli > Lactobacillales > Streptococcaceae > Streptococcus > Streptococcus sanguinis_L. Next base: position 359,038 of record NZ_JAHZOP010000001.1, read on the forward strand.
CTGAGTCGATAGAATCCGCCAGAATATGAGTAGGATTGACTGAAAAGCCCAAATCTGCCAGCTTGTTTAAGACGGCTTCTTGGCTGCCAACCTGAGTCGGACTGGCCTCTTGGTATAGGAAAGTCGCTAGATTGCGCTTAGCCACAACTGCTGTGTCCAGCTGGCGCAAGGTTCCCGCTGCTGCATTACGTGGATTGGCAAACTCAGGCTCACCATTTTCCTGTCGCAGCTGATTGACCGCATCAAAGGATGCCTTGGGCATATAGCACTCTCCGCGAACCGTAATGTCCAGCGGTTCTTTCAAAGTCAGTGGAATATCCTTGACTCGCTTGAGATTTTCAGTAATGTTTTCACCAACAGAACCATCCCCCCGAGTCGCTCCTGCTACCAAGATTCCATTTTCATAGGTCAGGGAAATAGAGAGCCCATCAATCTTGAGTTCACAAAGATAAGAGACCTGAGGAAACTCCTTACGAACTCGCTGGTCAAAGGCTATTAATTCTTCACGTGAAAAAGCATCCTGCAAACTAAAGAGAGGATACTGGTGTGGATATTTTTCAAATCCTTCTAAAATCTTCCCTCCCACCCGATGTGTCGGACTGTCAGGAAGGATATCGGTTGGGTACTTTTCTTCTAACTCCGCTAACTCACGATAGAGTCTGTCATACTCGCTGTCCGATACACTTGGCCTGTCTGCCGTATAATATTCATGGGCATATCGGTTGAGCAGTTCTACTAATTCTGACATTCTTTCTTTCATACTTCTATTTTATCACAAATACACAAAATCTTCCTCTATTTGTTCCGAATTCTTCCTAAAAAACAAGAGGACATCATAACCACCCGTCTAACGGGTGGTTTGTCCCAGGGCTATAAGCCCACATCACCAGCCAGCGCCTAAAGACGCTGGCTTTCACTTTGTTCAAGCCTCATTGCTCTTGACTCGTCACAAACCTCTCAAAGAGGTGTTTGCATTACTTACCACTATCCCTAAAGGGATCCTCATATTCTTTTACACTCAATTTATCCAACGCTATATCATGCTTTTCCTGCTCTTGGATATATTTCTTAATTGTGGCTTCATTAAGTCCTACTGTACTCACGTAATAGCCTTCCGCCCAAAAATGTCGGTTCCCAAACTTGTACTTTAGGTTGGCGTGTTTGTCAAACATCATGAATGCACTTTTCCCTTTTAAATACCCCATGAAACTAGAAACACTTATCCTTGGTGGAATACTTACTAACATATGTACATGATTCGGCATCAAGTGACCCTCGATAATTTCAACACCTTTATAACTACATAATCGGTGAAATATTTCACCCAAACTGTTTCGATATTGATTATAGATAAGATTCACCTATACTTAGGTATAAACACAATGTGATATTTACACATCCACTTTGGGTAGTGTAAAATAAGTTTTGTAAACACAAAAAGGAATAAATCCGTTATAGTAGAGTTGCGAAACATTACTAGAAAGAGATTTATTCCTATGACACAGTTTACTACAGAATTGCTTAACTTCCTAGCCCAAAAGCAAGATATTGATGAATTTTTTCTTTTCTTTCTTCCAAACTATCTGACAAAAGTGCTTCTTTCCAAAAATCTGGAATTGGGGCATTTAGAATATTTGCTTTATCTGTTACAATTTCTACTTCTGAAGAAGTTAAAGTATACTTGTTTAAAAATTCTATTTTATCTGTCATTTACTCTACCCCACTGCAAAAAAGAGGACGTCCGTCCTCTTAAAACCTTACTACAAGCTGTAGCCATAAAAATATTTTGTACTTTTTTTCCACTCTTTTTGAGCCAGAAAGTCTACGTATTCTTGAGCTTTCCGTAAATCTTGCTCGCTAACTTCCTGTCCATATTCAAGTGGAAAATGATAACCAGATAAGACTGAAAGAAGACTTGGCTGGATAAAAAGAGCGAAACGTTCCTTTTGGTTAGCCGCCATATACAAACGCTGGAAGATGATTTTTGTTAAATCACCAAGAAAAATCGGTCCCTTTTCATAGTAATAAAGTCTTTTATCAACTGATTGGACTTTATCCAAATAATACTGTCCCACTTCATCAAGGTCGGCTTCTTCACCAAGAACATCATAGTAATCTAGATAAGAGTCTAAACTATCACGAATAGCAACCGCTACATCTGTATCTTCCCAATCCTCCCATAAAGCTAGCAAATAAGGGATGACTTCATAAGACAGACTGTTAATCGCGCTTGAAGCAAAAGTTAAAGCACCAAGCTCTGACACATTAGCTAAAAAATTCAAATTTTGAGGATTTTCTAAATCTTCGTGAGTACAGACTGAACAAAACAAGCGAATACACAGATTAAGCACGGCATCGTCTTTAGTGGTATTCATCAAGTCAATCAAAAGATTTTTTACAGAAAAATCTCCTTTTTTGAGCAATTCAGCAATTAACAAGATACAATCTTTTTCATCTTGTACTTGCACTAATTTTTCTCTCAATTCTTCTACTGAGAGAGCTTATCTCATCGTACCATGAACCTGTTAGTAATATATTTTTAACCATTAAAAACTTTACCCAAAATCATCGGTTTTCTGTGAATATCTTTTCTAAACCTTCAAAAATGACATCCCGCAAGACTTCGTTATAACTGTCATACTGACGCATGGCTTGAATTTTGTCAAAAGCGATTTTAATCGTGCCGTCCACCAAAATCGTAAGCCCAGCAATTTCCTCATCTGACCCCTCTTTCCCGAAAGTGTCATTTAAAATAATCAATCGTCTATTTTCTTCCATTTCGCAAATATAATACGATATATAGCCTACTTTTATAAAGTTACACGGACATGCTCTCCGTCAACTCCGTCTAGAAATATCGTCGGTAAATCTGGATGTTGTTTTTTCAACTTAAATTTCTGCACTTTACTAAGTTCAGGCAAATAACCAAGCTCTCCGTCAGGAAATTTGTTCTCACATAAATCTTTATATAAAGACGTCACAAAGTCTTGCCAAACTGGCGAGGAATATTCTCCGAACCCCTCGAAAAGGAAACGGTAGCCGTCCGCTCTATCAAATGCCAGTAGCGCTACAGCGTTAGTACAAGCAGGATTGTCAAGTACCGCTTGCGGAAGGTCAAAGCCACTGTCCCAGTTATAATTGTCTAACAAGATGAACAGTTGTTCGGAGCTATTTATACTTTGAACTTGTTCTAGTGCTCTTGTTATGTCTTCAGAGAATAGAATATTTGTTAAAAATTTCATGTTATTAGTCATAAAATCATCCTTCAATAATTAGTCTAAATTTTTCATAAATCTTTCCCAAAGTTCGGCGGTTGCGCCAAATTTAGGATATAAAGGCAGACCCTTATCTTGCAGTATGCCTAATTTTCTTTGTAACTCTTTAACCTCTTTTTGCAACATTGCAGGAGATTGATTTACATCAATATTATCTAACTGTGCACGAACAAATTCATTATACGTGGAGTGATAACCTCTATGTCTTGATAATGGACTAACACTTGTAGTATCTACCGAATCTGGCACAGGCAAAAATTTCCCATTACTTGCATCATCCAAATCCATACCCATTTTTTGTATAACAGGGTGATCAGCCATATCTGCCGGAATTATGTGTTGGGCTTGATAACCAGTCCATTTTTGCCCCCTACTAAGCCCCCATATCTTCCATCATATTTTTACCTAGTACAGAGTGAGCAAGTATGAGATAAAAGCAAATCATGCCTCTCCCAACCTCCCTCAACACTTACTCTTCCCAAAAGTAATAAAATTAGTATAGCATAAGATGAAAAGATATCAAGGTAAGCTAGAAAAATTTATAATTCTGATTGCTGGTATTAGAAAAAAGAGGGCGAGCGTCCTCTTTCTATTTTCCGCATTCAGCCACTAAATCATATGGGAAGTAATTTACTCCCTTAAAATCTTCAGGGTTCAAACCCATGATTTTGCAGATTGCGCCTGCTTCAAAAGACCAGTAGCCAACATAGTTATCAATATTACGCTTATGTAAGTCATACCAACCATTTCCTCGCTGACCTTGATACCACTCTTTTTCCAAATAGTACTTTAATAAGTCAGTTGCTTCAGCTAAATTTTCTGCTTGAGTTATTTTTTGTGTAAAAACATAGGGACGTGGAAACATAAAATCATCGCGAATTTTCCAATCAGGATGACGATAATGAATAAGATAATCAATCAAATAATCAACTGGGTCATCTTTTTTCACTAAGTCAACTAACTTGTCAAAGACTTCTGTTTCAATGTCCAACATAATTCCAATAGACAAAGCCCAGAGCATATGAACATAACCGCTATTACTATACCAAATTGGTACCAAACTATCCACCAATTTAATATATTCTTCCTTAACAGCTTCAAGTGGTTAACCCACTGAATAGGTTGCTATTAGTATTTCTTCTTGATAGCCAGCAATGATTTTATGCGAACTTTTTATAACTTGAATATTTGGACGTGAAAATTTCTGAACACCTTTAGCCTCTAACTTATTTAGTTCTTCAATGTCCTCATACTATTCTTTTATAAATTGTTTGTAGTTCTCAATTAAATAATTATATTTATCTTCAGTATTCAGTCTATCTCTTAATTTCATTTGTTTATCACCTATTCATCAGTATAGCAAAAAAGAGGACGATTGTCCTCTTTTTTATGAATATAAATTAACCATCAAACCCTATCGTTATCCACTCATCAACAATAGCCCAAAAGTCTAAATGATAACGAGCAGGAGCAGAAGAATCCCATAAAACTGCTTCAGAAAGAGGATTGCCCTCTGATAAATCCAAAACAACATATCTTCCCATACCATTCGTAAAGAATGAATAACTAGAAGATAAATCAATAGGAACAGGAGCACCATCTTCCAAAATCCCCCACTCTTCATCTGCCAATCTCATGATAGACTGTGTAGCTTCAAGTCCCATACTACGACTTGGATAATAGTAAAAGCCATCGTGTAGTTCAAAATAAAATTTCTTTAAACTTTCAGGTAGCTGCGAAACGAAAGACTCCCCTATAGAATTTAAAGCCGCTTTTGTTTTATTAGGATTTCCTCCAGCGTAATACATGACTTTGTGTCTTCTACCAACTACTGTATAAAGCAAATAAAAATCTTGACCGATTTTCATAACTTCAACGTCATATAAATATTCAGACAGATAAGAAGTTGTATTTATAAGGTATTTCCCTACTTTTTGCTGCCAATGTAAAACTTGTTTCACGCGTTCTTGACGTTCTGATATGGCTAGAATATCTTGCCATAATTTAGGAAGTTCTTGAACATTACTATCAACACCTGTCAAAATTTCAACTTGGTGTTCATTTAATGTATATTTGTTTAAAAAATCTATTTTATCTATCATCTACTCCACCCCGCTGATACCAGTATAGCAAAAAAGAGGACGATTGCCCTCTTTTGACCTCTATTTTACTTCTGCGACTTCTAAAAAGACTTGTTTGAAATCCTCATAAATCGTAAAAGCTGTTTTTAAAATATCTTCCAATTCGTCGTAGTCACTGAAATTGGGCATTTTGATACGATAGTCTGGATCAATCATCAATCTGGAATAAATTCCCCACGGCATGCCTGCAATTGATTTTTCTTTATCTTTAACAGCCCAAATGAGCTCTACTGTTCCATTATAAAGTACAATATGCAGACCGAACCGATAATCTTCTATCTTTTCATAAAATTTAAAAAATTTCTCTTTGGGGTCAAAACCGGGAATATAGCCAGCCTCTGAAATCATATCCATAACTAACTCACCGTCAAGATATTTTAACGGTGTTTTATTTCTTAATTTCTCCGGACTATATTCTTTTGATAAGGCCTCATAGCGGTTGATGAAGTCAATATCAAGCAGAACTTGTTTAACAATCAAGTTTAGCTCCATGATTATTTATCATCTCCAAACAACTGTACATAATAGGTATGAACAGCTTCGTCTGTCAAATCAACTTCTTTCTCCTGCAAAGCAGTCGTAGCCGCCACTGACAAATCTGAAAACAGAGAAAGATTTTCCTTGTACTGAGTAAAAAACTCTGTTAAGGTCGCTTCATCCACCGCTTCAATCGTCTCGGGTAGATACTTTTCGCCACTTTCGTCGTAGCTTAATTTACAGATATAAGCCACAAAGTCTGCTATGCAGACCCAGACTGACGGAGCACTTTCTTTGTCAAGGTCAAAATAAGTAAGAATATCTTCCTCGTTTATATTTTCCAAGCGGTCATATAAAGCGTCAGGAGACACCGTTTCTTTATCCAAAAGAAAATCTTGCGTCATCTCAAGCGTCTTTTTGACAAAAACAATATCTTCCTTTTTCTTCAAATATGACGGTAAACACTCCGTCAAGATTTGCATGAAGTTTGCTAATTTATAATTTTCCATTTTTCACCTCAATCAACATATTTCCCGTTTTGAACAGTAAAGTTTGATCTTCCTGTCACTCGGACACCTTCAACTTGATTGGAAGATACTTTTATCTTTAAATTTGGGTATCTTTCACTTAGTTGTTTTATTACTCCAGATGCCTTATCGGGATTACCTAAACCACTTAAACAAGTAGGACATACTCCACTTGGATTTGATTGATACAAGTGTAAGACTCCCTTAACTTCTTCGTTTGATAAACCTGCTTTTTCCACAGCTTCAACGAACTCATTTGCCACATCTTCCTCGGCATGACGAGTCGCAGACGCAATTTTACCAGAACTTTTAATCGCTCTATCTGGTTTTAACACATCTAAATCATCTAGACCAGCTTCTTTTCTAACTCTTGGAGAGCCTCCTTTAAATACTATGTCTTCTAGACCTTCTATATCTGTTTTTGCAACAGCAAGTGTGTCAGTTTCTGGAACTCCCCAATCCTCTCGTAAACGCGAAATTTCATCTGGGCCCCAATTTGTATCTTCCTCCTCAACCTTCCCAGCCTTAGTGGCTTCGGTATCCACCTCTTCTGGCTTCTGCACCTTCTTGCCAGCGTCAGGGGTGACTTCGGGTTGTCCGGCTTTGGGTAGGTCGGGCTCTTGCGCCTTGACCTTGGGAACGGCACTGGCACTAGCTGCCGCAGCGTCAATGTCTGGTTTGACCTTGGTTTCCATTTCTGGCTTGACCTTGGTCGGATTGACTTCGGCCGGACGACTGGTTTCGATGTCTGGCTTCTTGCTCACATCCACTTCTTTTGGACGACTGTTTGGTGACGCCACCTCGCTCGGCTTGAGTTGTTAATCTCGGATTGGATTGTCAATGTACTTGTTTAAAATTTCCATTTTGTTCCCCTACACTTTCCAGTATAACAAAAAAGAGGACTAACGTCCTCTTAAATAAAACTATGACTCCCTGATTTCAGCCAATCCACGAACAATAGCATCTTGAATTAAGTCTAAGGTTGAATTATATCCTTTTGTTTCCTTAAGAATATCTGTCACGTCTTTGACAACACCGTCAACAATGAGAGTAATGCCCTCTACTGTTTCTCCGCTATCGCCCTTTTCAAATTGTTCTGTCATCATTGTCATTTTCATTGATTTATCGGACATTCTTTTCCCCTTTCTTTCTATTTCTACTCATAAAAAGATTATTTATCCTCAATAATAGAAATATACTCACTAGGAATTGGCTCAGAAAGCCATATATCTTCATTCCCAATATAAAATTTTACACCATTTTCCCAAGCAGACTGGGCAGCAACTTCTAAAATGATAGCTCTGTCATCTCTTCTCAAAGCTACCTGCTTTGCTGTACTCACATCAGAAGACAAATGAACATACTGCCTTTCTTTTGGAATTAGCCCAGTTTGTAAAATCTGATTTAAAAATCTTTGAACTGTTCCATGGTATAAAATTTTCGGTGGTTTATTGGCTGTTTTAGATAATTTGTCTTTTATTGAATGTCCATAAAAAGCCCTAATCTTTTCACCTTTTATTTCATGACGCTTTTTGTCAGATAGTTCTATCATTGTTTCAAGGTCATCTCTTGTAAGTCCTTTCCATAAAGGAGTTTCTGATAATTTATGTATTAAATCATCAACTGAACACCACCCCTCCGAGTCCAGCTTTATACCATATTTATCTGGATTATGTCTTAATATATAGGATACTTCTCTACTAAGTTTTGTATAATCAAACAAGCCTTTCCACCTCAAAACTATCAGCAATTATTTGAAAGAAACCTGAGCCGTCTAGGTAAAAAGCATAATGATTAGGAGACCAAAACGCATAGTCCCTTTCATTTGCTTCTTTTAACTCCGCTAATCTTTTAGAATTTTCAATTTTAATGACTGTATCATAAGAACCCTCTGTTATTCCAAATTTTGAGGATGTCCGAGTAAATTCCAAGACTGATTGAAATTTTAGTAGAACATCACTAAATTGTTCCTCATCATCATAACCTGAAATCCGAATTGCAACCTCCAAACCTGTTATCTGAATTTCAGGCTCTTTTTCTAAATTTGAAGAAAACATAGGTAAAACATATTCTGTTTTGTATGTCATATTTATTATCCTTTTCTGTTACTTGGTCTAACTTCTTTAATACCTTCTGAAGTGAGTTTGTTTCTTTGTAGTTGTCCGTCAAGCAAAGTCTCGTGTAACTTTTCTCCCGTCCTATCAATCGTATGCCAATCACTCCTAGGAATACCTGATTGAGTTAAAGCCTGTGATGTACGAGTATTCAATATCAAAGTATTTCCATCGCGATTGATATATTCAACCGGTAAGTCTTTAATATCTATTTTACCCGATTTTATTGCATCAACTAAATCATCAATTGTTTTTATAGGTTCCCCTGCTAATTCAGAATATATTTTCTGTCCTTCTTGACTGAACGAGTGACCATATGTCTTTTGTGCATAATTTGCATCTTCCGACATTCCTATACCAGCCTTAGTTGCTTCGGTATCCACCTCTTCTGGCTTCTGCACCTTCTTGCCGGCATCAGGAGTGACTTCGGGTTGTCCGGCTTTGGGGAGGTCGGGTTCTTGCGCCTTGACTTTCGGAACGGCGCTGGCACTAGCCGCAGCTGCGTCAATGTCTGGTTTGACCTTGGTTTCCATTTCTGGCTTAACCTTGGTCGGATTGACTTCGGCTGGGCGAGTCACTTCGATATCGGGCTTCTTGGTCACGTCCACTTCTTTCGGACGGCTGTTTGGTGACACCACCTCGCTCGGACGAGCTTGGCTGACCTCCGGCTTCACGGGCTTACCTGTATCCAACTCGCTGTTGGTCTTATCCACCGCTGGACGGCTTGGATTGTCAATCTCGGGTTTCGCCGTTTTAGTGGTATCAATTTCTGGCTTCTTATTTGGACCAGTTATCTCTGGACTGCTTGCACGGTCAATCTCAGGCTTGCTTGTCTTCATCACATCAAGCTCTGGTTTCTTGCTTGGACTTGGTATTTCTTGATGTTGGGGCGTTTGAATCTCTGGTTTTGGCTTCTTGCCTGTACCAAGCGTAGACGGATCCACATCTGTGTCCGCATGGGTCTTCAAGCCTGCATTGCCCGCTGGCAGATCCACACCTTTCCCACTACTTGGCAAGTCCACATCAGCTCCACTGCCACCCTTGCCAAATCTTGCTCGGGCTTTATTTCCAAGAGCAGTAGCTCCATGACCAATCGCACGCCCTATTCCAAACTGGAGTGCTGCGCCCAAGGGGTCATCCTGCATCGCGGTCACCGTATGAGCGATGTCATTGGCATCGTCGGCATAATTGACAGCTTTGCCTACCGTCTGTACCGTCGTAGAGGCGGCTTTCCCTGTCTTGGCAAGCACGCTGGCATAGGTCGCAAAGCCACCGGTCGCTGCCGTCAAGACTGCGTCCACACCTGCCCAGATACGCTCCCCGTCAGTCAACCGTTTCCCCGAAATGGTCTCCCCGCTAATCGCCTGATAACCGCTATCTGCCACCAGATAAGCAGTCCCTGCTCCGATAAGGATAGGAGCTAGGGTACCGCCACTCAGGACGCTCCCTGCGATAATGGCACCCACTGCTATAATTTTACCACCAATTTCAACCCACTGCAACCAGCCTTTGTTGTTCTCCTTCCAAGTCGAGCGCGCCCGCTCGTACTCGCCGACTTGCGTCGGAAACATAGCTTCCATGAGCTGTTGGTCGCTCAAGCCCTTGAGCTTTTCGTAATTCTCATGATCTTCTTTCTCAATCTTCGCCAAGCCTTCTTTTGCCAGCTTGAGCTTAACATCGTAGAGTTCCTTGGCAGCGGGTATCGGTGTTTTGTCGCTATTGACAATATCCGAAATACTGTAGTGCTCTGTGGTGGTGTACTCTATCGCAGTCCCGTACTCATCGTAAGCCGTGTTGGTTTTCGTATAAGTCAAATACTTACTCTTATACTGGTTTTTCCCTTCGTTGACCTTATTGAGACTCTCCAAAGCATTATCCAAACCCTCAAAGAATTTCCCGTCAATATTTTGGACGATTTCCTTGTGGACTTTCTTAGAGGCATCCAAGCGATGAAGAGCATGGTGCTCCGCATCTTCAAAAGGACCGACGGGCATGTCACGCCCCAAAGTCGCTTCTCCCGTTGCCACATAGAGATGAGCTAAGCCCTCAGAATTGACCTTATTTGACACTTCATCAATATCGCGTAGCAAGTCCTTTACGCAGTTGATGTTGCTGTGAAACCAACCCGTCTTAGAGCCTTCTTTAAAGTCAGGTTCATTCGTATAATATTTAGCCATTGTAACTCCTCTCTATCAGGCTCCACCAGTACCGATGATAATATCAGAAGACTTGGTCCCCTTCATATTCTTGTGAATTTCACCATTCTCGTCTTGAATAGATTTTTTCAGCTTGTCAACAGAGCCCTTAGGATCGTCTTTTATCCCCTGCTTGTCCTCAGCAGAAGTCTCGGAGCTATATAAAATACTGTTGGCGATGTCCATAGCCAGTATCTTATCAGTATCAATAAATTCGCTATAGGTGGTCTGTGTGTGCTTAAATATGACCTCGGTCAAAGTCTGAAAAGTCTGCGCTTTCGTGACAAATCGAATCAGCTGATTCTCATTTCCAACCATACGATTATGCACTTCTCCCTTTGAAGTGAGCGCAGGCAAGCCGTCAACTCCTTCTTTTAATTTCGTACTCAGCTGGGTTGCTGAAGTGACCATAGTTCGGATATGGAGCAAAAGCTGTTCCTGCTGCGTTAGGTCAATACTAATTTTGTCTGCCATATTACACCCTCACTTTCAAATCGTGGATAATCTCATCTCGTAATTCCTCACCGTCCACCGAGCGAATGCGTTCATGCGCCACATCAAACTCATACAAGCCCGATGGCGCCTCCAAAAAGAGACTGTCTTTCAGCAGCTCCTTGCGCCGAAATGTCTGCAAACGAATGGCTTCATTGTCGGCATAGTAAGCCTGTAAGCGAAAAGCCGAAAAAGGTTCCCAGCTGTAGTAAGCGTAGTTCTTGCGCTTCTCTTCCAAGTCCTTCAAAATCGGATGAATGTCTTTCAAATGCGCCAGAAAAACCAGGCTATGCAAAGTTTCAATCACATATTGATTATCGCCAATCTGCTTGATGACCGTCGTCGTCCACTTGTTGCTGTCGGTTTCCTGCGCGCAGAAATAATTGCTGTCCACCTGACAATGGTAAATCGCCTTGTGATAACGCTCCAGAAAAGCGCCGTAATAAGCGCACTCTTCCGTCGGCTCGTTATCAATCACCAAGCCCATTTTCCCCAAGTCCTCGTAGCCTTTTTCTAAAACCTGGCGCAGATTTTCCAAGCGAGTTTTTCCCTCTTCGCTAGGCAGGGGCAGAAAGAAGAGGTCATCCGAATAATCGTTAAACATGTGTAAGGCGTAAATCGCCTCCAAAGTAAAAGTCTTCATCCGTTGTCAATCTCCTTTTTTACATTGGCTTGGGAAGTTGAATTGAGCAGGGTTTCCAGCCCCTCAACAGCCGTTTTCAGCTCCTTCACGCTAGAAGAAAAATCACCTTGGTACTGTTTGAGAAAATCCTTCAGCCCCAGATATTGCTCCTTAGCCTTTCCGCTCCAGAGGCTCTCACTGCTTTCCATAGCGGAGATATTAGAAGGAATGGTTGTCTCTATCAAAGTCACGGCTGCTTTTAGATTTTCCAACACCGCAGCAATATTGCTACTTTCGTATTGTACCGTCTCAGCCGTATAACGGTCTTGAATATCATTGATATTTGTATTCATTTATACACACTCCTCCTTAATTACCACATTCTTTCGAAAGGATTCCATTTTCCTTCATTGTATTCAGATTTAGCACTATCAATCTGACTGTCAAGGCTACTGATTTTCGATTCTAAAAGATTGTGCAGATTGACGAATGACTGATTGGCGTCACGAACATAGTCGCGGTATTTTTTCATCGTTTTGACATCTTCTTTGAGATGTTCAGAAAGATTGCTGATGTAATGATAGCCCTCTTCACCGTCTACAATGCCGATGATTTTTTCACAATAATCGATAAAATTGTTCATATCATCCAGACTACGCATATGACTCAAACTATGCGACCGAATACTATTTCGCACCCGCTCATATTTTCTCTTTTCACCGCTCAGGTTTTCTACCCTGCTTTTCAATTCTTCATCACTTGCCATACTCTTCTCCTTCCTTAATTACGATACTGTTGGATAATCTCGTAGATTTCCTTTTTTTCTTTCTCTGCCATGCCCGACTGATAGCTTTGCACAAAGACAAAAGCCACAACTACGAGCGCTGGAAGAAGCATCAGATATCGCTTTTTCCGCATAGACATAGGCACCACGACCTCTTTGGTCTTAACAGCGTTAAATTCTGGGTGCTCTTTTTCTATTTGATTTTTTGCCATAAATAGAGGAAAAGCCCCGACAAACCAAATAGGGAGCATAATAATCGTGAGAATAGAAAAATACCTATTGTAGGACGGTAAATCATTATATAGTAATATAATGACACCCGCCACTCCAATAAGGTATGCAAGTCCCCACCAAAGAAGCCAATGATAGGCCTCTTTTTTGATTATCAAATACTCCCTAAGCTGCTCATTTTGTTCCATACAGAACCTCCTTGCGTTGTTTTTTTGGTCTCCCCTACCAAGAAGTTTAATGAGACTAATCTTAGTCTAAATGTACACTTCTAGCATACCATGAAGTAAAAAAATATGCAAATGCTTCCAATCTGTCTATTTACACACATCAGAGCCACAAAAAGCCTATTTTGTTAAATCAATTCGTCGGGCAATCAGGTTAATGACGATGGCTCCAACAATCAAGGAAGCAAATTCTCCAATGGCTGTTGTAAACCAAGTCAGGAAGAATGGCAGGCCTTGCAAGAAATGTAATTCTGCAGCAATGGTCACCATCGAAATAGAGAATAAAACTGCAAAATAGAAATGATCCAAACGAATCAAGCCTTTAATCAGATATTGATTCTTATAGCGATTGAAGAGGTAGACTCCCAGTGACAGGAAGACTAAGGTTGACCCACCGCCGACGAAGACATCAACGATTCCAAAACTATAGAGATTAGCAATCATACAACCAATGGTGACTCCCATGATATATTTTCGGTTATAAAATGCCATAAAGTTCATCATTTCAGAAATTCTGAACTGATAGGCCCCATAACTAATAGCATTTAAAGGGGGCGTAATCGTAAGAGCTACATAAATAGCAGCAACAATGGCAATCTGAGCCAAATCACGAACTGTCAGTTTTTCTTGTTTCATGTTTTCTCCTTTAGCGGCTTTACCGCGTATAATATGCTTGGCGAAAGAAGCTAAGCGCCAAGGGTTGCGTCACATGAGAGGAGCAGCATTCGTTGATTCCCCAACAGATTTGGCAACCCAATTAGTATAGCATAAATCCTAGAAATATGATAGACTATCTTTATGAAAACTTTAATCAAAAAATTCTTTGACAATGAGGTTCTGTCCTATCTTTTCTTTGGTGTGGCAGCAACTGTCGTATCCGTTGTCAGTCGGATGCTCTGCTATGAATTGACGGGAAACGAACTACTGGCTACGATAATAGGTGATATTCTTGGTATTCTCTTTGCCTTTGTAACCAACGATACTATCGTTTTCAAGCAAGCAAGGAGTGGCTGGCCTTCTAGACTTATCAAATTTTTCACTGCACGTTTGGCTACTATGGGCTTAAATTTACTATTGACTTTTATCTTTGTCACTAGCTTCCCACAGATTATAGGCCAGTTTGTCAATAACAATATTAAAATGGTCAATACCATCGAAACCTTCATTGCCCAAGTACTTATTATCGTCCTCAACTATATCTTTAGTAAGATTTTTGTCTTTAAAAACAAGAAAAACTAATAACAAATCAGTCTATTTCACCCTATAAAAGCAAATCTGAACCAGATAATTCTGATCCAGATTTTTTTATTCCTAAATTTCCAAGCTTGGATTATCAAGCGTCAGATGGGTGATTTCACCTTTGACACCAAAATAGTCCTCAATCAGAGTCTGGAGTTCTGACATGGCTGCTTGAGCACGCACTGCTTGCTCTTCATTGATGGACTCAATGACCAAGATAGCATCCTTAGTCTCCTCCGTCAACATGGTTCGCTGGGCTTCTCTCCAGTTAAGGCAACGGCAGACAGCTCCCTCTTCATCATAGTAGATGATTTCTTCTGGCAGTGCCGGTGCGTCACTCTCAGCACCCAATGGGAAAAAGGCTTCCCCACCCTTGGCTTTTCCTAGATAAAGACCTCCGACAATCTTATCCAAATCCTCACCGCCACATGGAACCGCATAAGACAGCGAGACACTGTTATAGATATCAACCAAAGGATTGATTGGATGAAATTCACGCCCCTGACTGACCCGCTTGAGCAGAGCTTCGATAGAGGATCGTGCCCCTTTCTTGGTCTTGAATTGGCTGAAGGCCTGCCGCCACTCCTGAATGACTTCATTCTGAGTGAAGTTCTCGTCTGGGATAAAGTCCTCAGCTCGCTTCGCTCCCTTATCCAGCAGAGATTTGAAATATGGATCCTTACTTTCATCCACTCTATTATCCAGTCCCTTGACCACTAAAATACTTATCTGAGCTTCCGGAAATACTTGCCAAAATTCATGTTCAACTGTAACTTTCATGATGCACCTCTTTAATCTTAATAGTTTCTTTTTTGTCCTTTTTTGACTGCTTCCCAGTCACCTGTGATGTTTTCACGCACTCGAACTAGCATTTCCTCCAAGGCTTGAACTTCTGCCTGAGAAAAGCCCTGCAGGGATGTCTCTTCAGAATAGTCATTCTCAGCTAGGATAAAAGGATAAAGTTTTTCCCCTGTTTCCGTCACAAACCATTCCTTGTTCTTCTTGTTGTCTTTGGCTGCCTTCTGCTGCACCAAGCCCTTGGCCTCTAGCTTCTTAACAGAGCGGGCAACCGTTGAGCGATCCACCTTGAGCAGCTCCGACAGCTCCTCTTGGATAATTCCCGGATTCTCCGCGATTCGGACCAGATAAAGATATTGTCCTCGTGCCAGCTCTATATCACGGAACTCAATATTAGCAATGGAATCTAAAGCTCGGGCAATAATCCCAATTTCCCGCAATACTGACATATCCCCTCCTTTGATTTTTATTTGAAACTATTATAACACATTTTGTTGCAAATGCAATAAAATTAACTAAAAAGAAAAAAGAGGATAAACCTCTTTAAATTTGACAAAAATATCTTTTTCTAGTTTTCTTCCTTATAGTATTTTTGTAATTCTTCCGCTGAATTAATGACATGTTCCTGCCCATCTACTGAATATTTAGCAGGGATAGTCACATTCTCAAATACATTCGTTCCTGGCGGAAAGAAGAGTTCGGTTACGTTTTTTACTAATGCTACATCGGTTGTTTTATTTAGGAATGTAACCTGTCCACCATGTCCTTGAATGATTTTATATAAATCTGGATAGTTTTTAGCAAGAACTGTTTTTTTGAGGTTTTCTGGAGGGTAGTCCTCACTCAGACCGGCATCAATATAGGACACAATTACCCCCTTTTTAATTAGATTATCATGAAAACTCGTATAAGAAACAAAATTGTTTTGGTTAGATACACCTTCCGTTTTCACCTCATTAGCTGGTAAAATCTTACCTTCGTCCAAATCAATAAAGTGAACCTTATAATCTTCATCTTTTTTAGAATGTTTAGGATGGAGGAGGATTCGAACATACTTCTTTTGATGAGAAATATCTATCCAAATTCCGGTTGATTCTATTTCAGACGGGACAAGACTATTATCAAAAGAACGCACCATCTTAAAAATATCAAATTCTTTTCTTTCTAGTTTTTCTCCCACCAGCTTATAAACAGCTAACCTCCAATATTCTCCTTTTTCTGGTACATTCCGATTAAAATCATATAAACTTTGTTTTGGATTATTCTTCAACTTCATATAACTATTCACAAAATAACCATGACCAAATGTCATTATACTATCATAATTAGGAACAGCCTCTGACTCGACTGCAGTCATTTCCCTTTGTTCCTCAGACTTTACAACTTCCCAATTATAAAAGATGGCTTTTTCCCCTTCAAAAAATTTATAATTCGGTCTATACTCAGGCACATAGTAGGTATATTGACCATAATTTTCTTGAAATTTTGCCTTTTGACAATTATCCCAGATATAATAGCCTACAAATCCTAGAATCAATACTAGAGCGACCACAATACTCTTCCATTTAGTTATTTTTTTACTTTTCATACTTATTGATCCTTCTCCCCTTTAAAACACCTTCAGTTCCCTTCCCCATCCTGCTCTTTCTTCTTGAAACTAAAGCGTCCAGTGCTTTCAACTTGAAACCCTGACTCACAGCAGCTCTGGATACTGGCATTGAGTACTGCACCAACAATCAAAATTTTAGCAATTATGATAAACCAAAACATCATCACAACCATAATGATGGAGCTGAAAAAGCGAACATCAACTAGGTGATTTAAATAATTATCCATGTATACAGAAAAGATATTCAGCAAAGCCAGAATGGTCAGGAGCACAAAGGCGCTTCCGGGCAGAACAAAGCGTTTTTTGTTGATTTTCACATTAGGAAGAAAATAATAGAGCATAACCAAAACCGCAAAGAGTAAGGCGTAAATCAATGGCTCCGTAAAATGCTGCAAGTGCTGATAAAGCTGACTATCTAGTTTCCAGTAAGTACGGAGGAAATCCAGCGACATATGGCCAAACATGGTCAGAAAGAGGGCCAAGGCAAAGAGAATCTGCAGACCAAGACTCACAAATAGACTCATGACGCGATGAGAAATCAGCCCCCGGCTCTTAGCCACCCCATAGGCTTTGTTAAAGGCAATTTGTAGGAAATTCATGGACTTGGAAAAAGTCCAAAGGGCCGACAAGACTGAGAAGCTCAGCAGGCCAGTCGAAGGCTGGGTCAGCACTTCACGCATGACTTTTGCTACAACATCATATAAAGTCTCTGGCAGCATGTCCTTAATAGCTGTCAGAAAATCCGCAATTGGAATATGGAAATAAGGCAGAATATTGACGATAATCAAGAGCAAAGGAAAAACGGAAATCAGCCAATAATAAGCAACTGCAACGCTGCTCAGCTCACTATCTGCCTCTTTATAAAAACGGAAAAATTCTCTTAAAAACTGATTGTTGCGAACCTTACTAAATAATTTCTTCACTCTCTTCTCCTTCAAAAAAAAGCTGAGACAAGTGCCCAGCCTTTGATTTCTAATAAGTTCCTTCTTCTCCCTGGCTGGTCAGAATGACAGGACCATCTTTTGTAATGACAAACTGATGCTCATACTGACAGGACAGGCCGCCATCCAGCGTTTTATGTGCCCAGCCGGTCTCAAAGTCCGTATCAATTTCCCAGGTACCTGTATTAATCATGGGTTCGATAGTCAGAACCATTCCCTCACGCAAGCGCAAGCCGCGTCCTTCTCGACCGTAATGCGGCACCATAGGCTCCTCATGCATGGTTGGGCCAACACCGTGACCCACCAGATCCCGCACAACACCATAGCCATGACTTTCAGCATATTCCTGAATAGCTGCGCCAATGTCACCGATACGATTGCCAACCTTGGCAGCCGCAATTCCACGATAGAGACATTCCTTGGTCACATCCATCAGCTGCTGAGCCTCTGGGCTAATTTTCCCTACTGCATAGGTCCAGCAAGAATCCGCCACACCGCCCCGGAAGCTCTCTGTGTGTTGCTTCATCTGTTCCACATTGTCAAAATCTAGCTTGGACACATCCAGCTCTGCCTTATCGACCAAGCCAACAACCATATCAACGCTGATGACATCGCCTTCTACCAGTTTCTGATGACGGGGAAAGGCATGGGCTACCTCGTCATTAAGAGAGCAGCAAGTCGCATAAGGATAGTCCATGACAGACCCTTCAACACCAATCTGCAGAGGCAGCGCATTGTCTTCTTTACAACGCTTGCGGACATACTCTTCTATGTCCCACATGTCAATGCCTGGCTTAATCAAGTCTCTCAAACCGATATGGACCGAAGCCAGAAAATCTCCACTCTTGTCCATCAAGTCAATTTCACGCTGTGATTTTAAAGTAATCATTCTTTCTCTAAATTCCTCTTCTTAATTAATTTTCACTGTAATCGTCGCTTTGGCAACCAGCATCGCTTCCAGATACATCTCAAAGTCAATAATGGCTGTCCGCCTAGTCTGGCGGATAATGCGCGGCTGGATATGCAGCAGGTCATCAATCTGGACCGCTTGAAAGAAATAAATCATCAGCTGGTCGATTATCAGGCTGCGGCCGCTGTTGACCATGAGCTGCTGGGTAATCCGAGTCAAAATTTCTGTCAGCACACCGTTGGCCAGCACACCATTTTGCTCCAGCATAAAAGGCTCAACGGTAAAGGAAAACAAATCATCCTGACGGCTAATCTTCTGTCCCACCTGCTCACTGAAAGTCGGAAGGCTGGAAATCTGAGAACGGCTCATTTTTTCCATAATGTCCCGCCGTGTAATCACACCCAGCAAGGTCTGGTTGCTGCGTACTACTGGTATCATTTCGAAATCTTCTGCAATCATGCGCTGGCTGATATTGGCAATATTGGCAGATAGGCCTGTCATAAAGACGTTTTTCGTCATGACCTTGTCCAAGGTTGTCAGAGGAGACTTATCCCCCGCGTCCCGCATGGTTACTACTCCCACCAGCATCTGCTGCTGGTTGATAACCGGAAATCGGCTGGCACGATTGCGACGAACCAAGTCCAGATAGTCACGAACAGTATCAGAATCATGCAAGAAGCCGTACTCGTGGCTGGAGCGATAGACCTGCTCCACTGTTAAAATATCGGTCTTGATTTGCATATTGGACAGGGCACGATTAATCATGGTTGCGACTGTGTAAGTATCGTGCTTGGTCCTGAGAACCGGTATATTAAGCAGATTAGCCATCTTAAGAACTTCCGAGCTGACTTCAAAGCCTCCGGTTACCAGCACCGCATTCTCATTTTCCAGAGCCAAGAGCTGAATTTTCGTCCGGTCTCCGACAATCAGGAGACCGCCCTCTGTCAGATAGCGCAGGATATTCTGCTCCGTCATGGCTCCGATGGAAAATTTATTGAATTCTTTTTCCAGACCATCTTCTCCAGCCAATACTTCCGAGCCAGTAATATCAACGATTTCCTTGTAGGTCAGATGCTCCAAGACCACTTTCTTGGACTTAACCCGAACCGTGCCACTCCGAGGCCTAGTCTCAACAATACCGCGGTTCTCCGCTTCCTTGATAGCTCGATAGGCCGTCCCATCACTAACTCCCAGATAGTTTGAAATACTGCGGACACTGACCCTCTTGCCAATTGGAAGATTTTCAAGATAGGTTAAAATTTCCTGATGCTTACTCATTAAAATCTCCTCTCTCATAACGGTACTCCAGATAATCTCGCATCTTCCTGGTGTACCGATCGCTCCCTTTAAACTGCCGGTAGAGGCTGAAGCCAGATTTTTGAGCTACCTTCTGACTGGCTAGGTTCTCTGCATGAGTGATAATGCTGAGACGCTTGAAGTCAAAGCGGGTAAAAGATAGAAAAACAATCTCTCGGACAATTTCTGTCATCAGCCCTCGTCCCCAGTAGTCTTGCCGCAGAAAATAACCTAACTCAGCTTCTTTCTTGATCTCGTCCATCTTTTCAAACTTGACAGAGCCAATCATTTCATGCGTTTCCTTGTGACAAATGGCCCAAATCCCCAGAGGATTTTTCATAAAGAAATTGGCAATGACGTATTCACTTTCCTCTAGGCTTGCTTCTGTCGGAAAGATGAACTGAGTATTTTCCGGATTGGACGCAATCTTATATAGGGCTCCTGCATCTTCAAAGACAATGGGCCGCAAAAAAGCATGCTCTGTCTCAATAAATGAGCAGGCTGCTAAATGTGTCCACAAATTCATCTGCTACCTCTACAAAAAATAAGCGAAAAACGCTTATTCTTCTATCAACTGGATATCTGCACCCAGACTTGTTAATTTTTCAATAATATTAGAATAGCCGCGCAGGATAAACTCGATATTAGTAATCTCTGTCTTTCCTTGAGCCATCAAACCTGCAATAACCAAAGCAGCTCCTGCTCGTAAATCGGTCGCCTTGACCTGAGCTCCCTGCAGTTGATTTGGTCCCTCATAGACAATCTGGTCGCTGCTAGTTGAAATTTTGCCTGCCATCTTAGCTAGCTCCGCCACATGGTTAACCCGCTTCTCATAGATTGTGTCCGTAATCTTACCATGGCCATTAGCCGTCAGCAAGAGCGGAGTGATGGGCTGTTGTAGGTCAGTTGCAAAGCCTGGATAAGGAGAAGTCTTAATGTTTATAGCACGCAGATTTTGCTGCTCTTCGACAAAAATGCTGTCTTCAGAAACCGTCATCCGAACACCCATTTCCTCAAGATTGGCAATAAAACTCTCCAAATGCTCATAAAGGACATTATTAATCTGAATTCCCTGACCAATAGCTGCAGCAAGGGCGATATAGGTCCCTGCCTCGATACGATCAGGAATTACTTGATGACGCGTTCCATGAAGGTGTGGAACCCCCTCAATCGTAATAATATCAGTTCCTGCTCCACGGATATGTGCTCCCATATTATTCAAGAGAGTTGCCACATCAATGATTTCTGGCTCCCGCGCTGCATTTTCAATAATAGTCCGACCTTTGGCCTTGACAGCAGCCAACATCGTGTTGATGGTAGCACCCACGCTGACCGTATCCATATAAATGCTAGCGCCTTTCAGCTGCTGACCCCCTGTGGATAGGTTCATGTAGTTGCCATCCATGGTCATCTTAGCCCCCATTGCTTCAAAAGCCTTGAGATGCAAGTCAATAGGACGCGGCCCCAAGTCACAGCCACCAGGCAGACCTACCGTCGCTTCACCATAGCGGCCAAGCAAGCTGCCATAGAAATAATAAGACGCTCTTAGACTGTTGATCTTTCCATAAGGCATAGGGACGTTTTGGATACCACGCGGATCAATCGTCAGACTGTCCTCAGAGCGAGTAACACTAGCCCCCATGGCAATCATGATATCAATCAGACTATCCACATCCGAAATATCCGGAACGCCATCCAACGTTACAATATCATCTGCCAGAATCACAGCCGGAATCAAGGCAACGACACTGTTTTTAGCACCATTAATAGTCACCTCTCCTTTTAAGGGGCGACCACCATGTATTACAATTTTTTTCATGTTTAAAATAAAGCTCTTTCAAGGTATTGCCATTTATTATACCACAGATTCAGGAAATTTCCTATACTTTTAGATAAATAAGACAATTGAAATTAAAATGAAACAGAGAAAATGGCTTTTTCAATAATTTTTCAGAAAAAATAGTATTGCAAAAAATGAGAGAAGCGCAAGGCTAGACTGCTTGCCTTGTAAAAGCCACCTATATAAAAAAGCTCTCAACCATTACGATTGAGAACTGTCATCTTACTGCACTGCTGCTTTCAATGCCTCTACCTTATCCAACTTTTCCCAAGGCAGGTCAATATCTGTCCTACCCATGTGGCCATAAGCTGCTGTCTGACGATAGATTGGACGTTTCAGATCCAGCATTTGAATGATACCGGCCGGACGCAGATCAAAAATCTGACGAACTGCTTCCTGAAGCTTGCTTTCTGCAACAGCACCAGTTCCAAAAGTATCAATCCGTACAGAAACCGGCTGAGCCACACCAATGGCATAGGCTAACTGCACTTCTGCTTTCTTGGCCAGTCCCGCCGCCACGATGTTTTTAGCAATGTAGCGAGCTGCGTATGAAGCAGAGCGGTCGACCTTGGTTGCATCCTTACCAGAGAAGGCACCGCCACCGTGACGAGCATAACCGCCATAAGTATCCACAATAATCTTACGGCCAGTCAAGCCAGAGTCTCCTTGCGGACCGCCAATTACAAAGCGGCCGGTTGGATTGATGAAAAATTTTGTCTTATCATCCAGATACTGGGCTGGGATTACTGCTTTAATCACCTTTTCAATCACATCACGATGAATCTCTTCATTAGTCGCTTCTGGGTCATGCTGAGTCGAAATAACCACCGTATCCACGCGCACAGGCTGGTCATTTTCATCATACTCAACTGTCACCTGTGACTTAGCATCTGGACGAAGATAGGCAATCTCTCCTGATTTGCGCAACTCTGCCAATCGACGGACTAGCTTGTGACTGAGCGAGATAGGAAGCGGCATGAGCTCCGGCGTTTCATCCACAGCAAAGCCAAACATAAGCCCCTGGTCTCCAGCGCCAATCAAGTCCAATGGATCTTGGTCGTCTGTATTCCCACGAACTTCCAGAGCTTCATTGACACCCTGAGCAATATCTGGTGATTGCTCCACCAAAGACGGATGCACACCGACCGTCTCTGCTGAAAATCCATATTCTGTATTGGTGTAGCCAATCTCTGCAATGGTATCACGAACCACACGGTTAATATCTACATAAGCTGTGGTCGAAATCTCACCAAAAACATGAACCGAGCCCGTATAAACGGCTGTTTCAGCAGCCACATGGGCATCTGGATCCTGACTCAAGACAGCATCCAAAATAGCATCGGAAATTTGGTCTGCAATCTTATCAGGATGCCCCTCCGATACAGACTCAGACGTGAAAAGTTTACGTTCTGACATAGAAATGTCCCCCCTTAAATAAATTGTTATAGAGTTACAAAGTACTGATAGAAAGAACTACCACCTTATCGGGACTATATAACTTCTTCATTATACCACTTTTCGCTAAAAAATTCAGAATTTTTTTAATAGAAAAATAGCATAAAAATCTAGTTATCCGCATAAAAACTGGACTTATCACACTTTATCAAGGTCAAAACCACTCAATTTACTACTAATTTACTACTTATGAATGAGCTTTGATACGACGATTTATCCTTGAAAAGTGAAGATATAAAGATACTTCCAATAAAATTTGAATATTTAATAGGTAGACACTTCAAAAAATGAGGTGTCTATTTTTTTACCCGATTTTGAAAGGAAGTGAACTTATGAAAACAAAAAATCAAGAATCAAAAGGTCGTTCCCCACTCTTTAAGACCATCAAACATTCATTCAGCCAATAAAAAAGAAAGGATAGGTAAAAATATGGAACTTAAATTTGTGATTCCCAACATGGAAAAAACATTCGGCAATTTAGAATTTGCTGGCGAGGATAAAGTCGTTCAGCGAAGAATCAACGGACGGCTAACTGTCTTATCAAGAAGCTATAATCTCTATTCTGATGTTCAAAGAGCAGATGATATTGTGGTGGTGCTTCCTGCTGAAGCTGGCGAAAAACATTTCGGCTTTGAGGAACGTGTGAAGTTAGTCAATCCACGTATTACCGCAGAGGGCTACAAAATCGGCACTCGTGGTTTTACAAATTACCTTTTACATGCTGACGACATGATAAAAGAATAAAGAAAGAGAGGAAAAATGATGAGATTAGCAAATGGCATTGTATTAGATAAAGACACGACTTTTGGAGAATTGAAATTCTCTGCTCTACGTCGTGAAGTGAGAATCCAAAATGAAGACGGGTCGGTTTCAGATGAAATCAAGGAACGTACCTATGACTTAAAATCCAAAGGACAAGGACGCATGATTCAAGTAAGTATTCCTGCCAGCGTGCCTTTGAAAGAGTTTGATTATAACGCACGGGTGGAACTTATCAATCCCATTGCGGACACCGTTGCTACTGCCACCTATCAAGGAGCAGATGTTGACTGGTATATCAAGGCAGACGATATTGTGCTGACAAAGGATTCTAGTTCATTCAAAGCTCAACCACAAGCAAAGAAAGAACCGACACAAGACAAATAGTCGCTAGGTAGAAAGGAGACTTTTTCGCATGAAACAGCGTGGTAAAAGGATTCGCCCATCTGGTAAAGATTTAGTCTTTCATTTTACGATAGCGTCACTCCTGCCTGTTTTCCTGCTGGTTGTCGGACTGTTTCATGTGAAGACAATCCAGCAGATCAACTGGCAGGATTTTAACCTATCACAAGCAGATAAGATTGACATTCCCTATTTAATTATCAGTTTCAGTGTCGCAATTCTTATCTGCTTGCTGGTAGCGTTTGTATTCAAACGGGTTCGCTATGATACGGTTAAACAACTTTACCACCGTCAAAAACTGGCAAAGATGATACTTGAAAACAAGTGGTATGAATCTGAACAGGTCAAAACAGAGGGTTTCTTTAAAGATAGTGCTGGTCGTACAAAGGAAAAGATAACCTACTTCCCTAAAATGTATTATCGACTTAAAAATGGCTTGATACAGATACGGGTGGAAATCACGCTGGGAAAATATCAAGACCAACTCTTACACTTGGAAAAGAAATTAGAGAGTGGCTTGTACTGTGAGCTGACGGATAAAGAGTTAAAGGATTCCTATGTGGAATATACTTTGCTCTATGACACCATAGCCAGTCGTATTTCTATTGATGAAGTAGAAGCTAAAGATGGTAAACTTCGCTTAATGAAAAACGTATGGTGGGAATATGATAAGCTCCCTCATATGTTGATTGCTGGTGGTACAGGTGGCGGTAAAACTTACTTTATACTGACACTGATTGAAGCCTTGCTTCATACAGATTCAAAACTGTATATTCTTGACCCGAAAAATGCTGACCTTGCGGACTTAGGTTCTGTGATGGCAAATGTCTACTATAGAAAAGAAGACTTGCTTTCTTGCATTGAAACATTCTATGAAGAAATGATGAAACGTAGTGAGGAAATGAAGCAGATGAAGAACTATAAGACTGGCAAAAATTATGCTTACTTAGGTCTCCCGGCACACTTCTTAATCTTTGATGAATACGTCGCTTTCATGGAAATGCTGGGAACAAAAGAAAACACCGCAGTTATGAATAAGCTGAAACAGATTGTCATGTTAGGTCGTCAAGCTGGCTTCTTTCTAATACTGGCTTGTCAACGTCCAGACGCAAAATATTTAGGCGACGGAATCCGTGATCAGTTTAATTTCAGAGTGGCTTTAGGTCGTATGTCTGAAATGGGCTATGGCATGATGTTTGG
Source organism: Streptococcus sanguinis (assembly GCF_019928825.1). Lineage (GTDB taxonomy): Bacteria > Bacillota > Bacilli > Lactobacillales > Streptococcaceae > Streptococcus > Streptococcus sanguinis_L. The sequence continues at coordinate 384,569 of NZ_JAHZOP010000001.1, forward strand.
CAGTGACGTACAAAAGGATTTCTTCTTAAAGCGAATCAAAGGTCGTGGCTATGTTGATGTAGGAACAAGTGTCATATCAGAGTTTTATACTCCCCTTGTACCAAAAGGATATGATTTCTTGGAGGAAATTAAAAAGTTATCCAACAGCAGACAGTCCACGCAGGCGACGTGCGAAGCGGAAGTCGCAGGTGTGGACTGATCTTGCTGGCTGGTGTGGCAATAGCCACGCCAGCACTTAACCCCCCGTATCTAACAGGGGGGTACAAATCGACAGGAAACAGTCAAAAAAACATTAGAAAATCCTTTGGTTACAAGGGATTTACAAAATTTCAGCGTATGTCAAATGGGCTTTAAAAGTTGACATACGCCTTTTTGATTGGAGGGATTTTTACTGAATGAACAAACTTGGTTACAGCATTTAAAAGAAAAACGCTTGGCTTATGGACTATCTCAAAACCGTTTAGCTGTTGCGACTGGTATTACAAGGCAGTATCTAAGCGATATTGAAACAGGAAAAGTCAAGCCATCAGAGGATTTACAGCAGTCCCTTTGGGAAGCTCTGGAACGCTTCAATCCCGACGCTCCCCTTGAAATGCTGTTTGATTATGTAAGGATTCGCTTTCCGACAACAGACGTACAGCAGGTGGTCGAAAACATCTTACAACTGAAACTGTCCTATTTTCTTCATGAGGACTATGGTTTCTATTCTTATTCAGAGCATTATGCTTTAGGCGACATATTCGTCCTTTGCTCCCATGAACTGGACAAAGGAGTTCTGGTGGAATTGAAAGGTCGTGGGTGCAGACAATTTGAAAGCTATCTTCTGGCACAACAAAGAAGCTGGTATGAGTTCTTTATGGACGTTTTGGTGGCTGGCGGTGTGATGAAACGCCTTGACCTTGCCATTAACGATAAGACAGGGATTTTGAATATCCCTGTACTCACTGAAAAGTGCCAACAGGAAGAATGTATCTCCGTCTTCCGCAGTTTTAAAAGCTATCGCAGTGGCGAACTGGTACGCAAAGAGGAAAAGGAATGTATGGGAAACACCCTCTATATCGGTTCATTACAAAGTGAAGTTTATTTCTGTATCTATGAAAAGGACTACGAGCAGTACAAGAAAAATGATATTCCCATTGAAGACGCAGAAGTAAAAAACCGTTTTGAGATTCGATTGAAAAATGAGCGTGCCTATTATGCAGTCCGTGATTTACTCGTCTATGACAATCCAGAGCATACCGCCTTTAAAATTATCAATCGGTATATCCGTTTTGTAGATAAAGACGATTCCAAACCTCGTTCTGATTGGAAACTGAATGAAGAATGGGCTTGGTTTATTGGGAACAATCGTGAACGATTAAAACTAACCACAAAACCAGAGCCTTACTCCTTCCAAAGGACGCTGAACTGGCTATCTCATCAAGTTGCCCCGACCTTAAAGGTTGCGATTAAACTTGATGAAATCAACCAGACGCAGGTTGTAAAAGACATTCTCGACCATGCGAAACTGACAGACCGACACAAGCAGATTTTGAAGCAACAGTCAGTAAAAGAACAGGACGTGATAACAACAAAAAAATAACTCAAATACAAATTCATTGAATATAGAGAGGAGAACATTTTTATGAATTTTGGACAAAACCTTTATAACTGGTTTCTATCAAACGCTCAATCACTGGTGCTTTTAGCAATCGTTGTGATTGGCTTGTATCTTGGCTTCAAGCGTGAGTTTAGCAAACTGATTGGCTTTTTAATTATTGCGATTATTGCGGTTGGCTTAGTCTTCAACGCTGCTGGAGTAAAAGACATTTTACTAGAGCTATTCAATCGCATTATTGGTGCTTAAATAAAACCGTTCTTTTGTGGAATATAAGTGGTTTTCTTATGTTCCGCAAAGGAATGGTACACCAAACGAAGTGCGGTAGGGATTTTTGAATCTCTACAAAGAAAGGACGTGAATATATGGACGATATGCAAGTCTATATTGCGAATTTAGGCAAATACAATGAGGGCGAATTGGTCGGTGCGTGGTTTACCTTTCCCATTGACTTTGAGGAAGTCAAAGAGAAAATCGGCTTGAATGATGAATATGAGGAATACGCCATTCATGACTACGAGTTACCCTTTACGGTTGACGAATACACTTCCATTGGCGAACTTAATCGACTATGGGAAATGGTATCGGAATTACCCGAAGAATTACAATCGGAGCTATCTGCTCTGCTCACTCATTTTTCAAGCATTGAAGAACTAAGCGAACATCAAGAGGATATTATCATTCATTCCGATTGTGATGATATGTATGACGTGGCACGCTACTACATTGAAGAAACGGGTGCTTTAGGCGAAGTACCAGCTAGTCTTCAAAACTATATTGATTATCAAGCCTATGGTCGGGATTTAGACCTTTCAGGAACGTTTATCTCAACCAATCATGGGATTTTTGAAATCGTCTATTAAATCTGTCGGTACATTACTACTGGCAGATTTTCTATTTTACGGGGTGGCTCAATCAGCTACCCCTATTTTTTATGAAAGGATTGATTACATGAAGAAAATACGAAGCTATACCAGTATCTGGTCTGTGGAAAAGGTACTGTATTCTATCAATGATTTTAGACTTCCGTTTCCCATAACCTTTACGCAAATGACATGGTTTGTCGTGTCACTCTTTGCAGTGATGATACTTGGCAACTTGCCCCCTCTTTCCATGATAGAGGGAGCATTTCTCAAATACTTTGGGATTCCTGTGGCTTTCACATGGTTTATGTCTACAAAAACTTTTGATGGTAAAAAGCCTTATGGATTTTTGAAGTCTGTCATTGCTTATGCACTGCGACCAAAGCTGACCTATGCAGGAAAAAAAGTAACGCTTGGCAGAAACCAGCCACAAGAAGCCATTACAGCAGTTAGGAGTGAATTTTATGGCATATCCAATTAAATACATTGAAAACAATCTCGTCTGGAATAAAGACGGGGAATGTTATGCTTACTATGAGCTTGTTCCTTACAATTACTCATTTCTAAGTCCAGAACAGAAAATACAAGTGCATGATTCTTTCAGACAGCTTATCGCACAAAATCGTGATGGCAAAATTCATGCTTTACAAATCAGTACAGAATCCAGCATACGTTCTGCACAAGAGCGTTCCAAAAATGAAGTCACTGGCAAGCTCAAAGCGGTTGCCTATGACAAAATCGACCAACAGACAGACGCTTTAATATCCATGATTGGCGAAAATCAAGTGAACTACCGTTTCTTTATCGGCTTTAAGTTGCTTCTCAACGATCAGGAGTTTTCTATGAAAAGTCTTACCGTTGAAGCAAAAAATGCTTTGTCTGATTTTGTCTATGATGTGAACCATAAGCTGATGGGCGATTTTGTTAGTATGAGTAATGATGAAATCCTGCGTTTTCAGAAGATGGAAAAGCTCTTAGAAAATAAAATCTCTCGTCGTTTCAAAATCCGCAGGTTAGATAAGGACGACTTCGGCTATCTGATTGAACACCTTTACGGACAGACAGGCACTGCCTATGAAGAGTATGAGTACCATCTATCAAAGAAAAAGCTGGATAATGAAACGCTGATTAAATACTATGACTTGATTAAGCCTACTCGCTGTTTGGTGGAAGAAAAACAGCGATATTTGAAAATCCAGCAGGAAGATGAAACCGTCTATGTAGCTTACTTTACCATTAACAGCATTGTCGGAGAACTGGACTTCCCGTCCTCTGAAATCTTCTACTACCAGCAACAGCAATTTACATTCCCGATTGATACGTCAATGAATGTGGAAATTGTAGCGAATCGTAAAGCCCTATCTACTGTCCGCAATAAAAAGAAAGAACTGAAAGACTTGGATAACCACGCTTGGCAAAGTGATAATGAAACCAGCTCCAATGTGGCGGAAGCTCTGGAAAGTGTGAATGAGCTGGAAACCAATTTAGACCAAAGCAAGGAATCTATGTACAAGCTGTCTTATGTGGTAAGGGTATCAGCAAATGATCTTGACGAACTCAAACGTCGTTGTAATGAAGTGAAAGATTTTTATGACGATTTAAGCGTAAAACTGGTACGACCATTTGGGGATATGCTCGGCTTACATGAAGAATTTTTACCTGCCAGCAAGCGTTATATGAATGATTATATTCAATACGTGACCTCTGATTTCCTCGCTGGTTTAGGTTTTGGTGCTACTCAAATGCTGGGGGAAAATGAGGGGATTTATGTTGGCTACAGCTTAGATACTGGACGCAATGTCTATCTGAAACCTGCTCTTGCCAGTCAAGGGGTTAAGGGTTCAGTAACCAATGCGTTAGCGTCGGCTTTTGTTGGTTCGCTGGGTGGTGGTAAATCCTTTGCGAATAACCTTATCGTCTATTATGCGGTGCTTTATGGGGCACAAGCAGTGATTGTAGACCCAAAAGCAGAACGTGGCAGATGGAAAGAAACCTTGCCAGAGATTTCCCATGAAATCAATATCGTCACTCTGACTTCTGATGAGAAAAACAAAGGCTTACTTGACCCTTATGTGATTATGAAAAATCCCAAAGATTCTGAATCACTGGCTATTGATATTCTGACATTCCTTACGGGGATTTCCTCTCGTGATGGGGAACGCTTCCCAATCCTTAGAAAAGCCATTCGTGCAGTAACCAATAGTGAAGTACGAGGGTTGATGAAAGTGATTGAGGAATTACGGGTTGAGAATACGCCACTAAGTACCAGTATAGCCGACCATATCGAAAGTTTTACAGACTATGACTTTGCACATTTATTATTCAGTAATGGTTATGTGGAGCAGTCTATCAGCTTAGAAAAACAACTGAACATTATACAGGTTGCGGACTTGGTACTTCCCGACAAGGAAACTTCCTTTGAGGAATATACCACTATGGAGCTTTTATCCGTTGCTATGCTGATTGTCATTAGTACCTTTGCTTTAGACTTTATCCATACAGACCGAAGCATTTTCAAGATTGTAGATTTAGACGAAGCATGGAGCTTTTTACAGGTAGCACAAGGAAAAACACTATCTATGAAGCTGGTTCGGGCTGGTCGTGCTATGAACGCTGGGGTATATTTCGTGACCCAAAATACAGACGACCTCTTAGATGAAAAACTGAAAAATAACCTCGGCTTAAAATTTGCATTTCGTTCCACTGACCTTAACGAGATTAAAAAGACCTTAGCCTTTTTTGGTGTAGCCCCAGAGGACGAAAACAATCAGAAGCGATTGCGTGATTTGGAAAACGGGCAATGCCTTATCAGTGATTTATATGGTCGTGTCGGTGTGATACAGTTCCACCCTGTATTTGAAGAACTGCTCCATGCCTTTGATACCAGACCACCTGTGCGAAAAGAGGTGTAAATGTGAAACCATCAATAGTAAACAGAATAAAATCAAACTGGACGCTGAAACGTCTAGGTAAAGTGGCAATGACAGTGGCTTTCACACTTGTGATTGCCATTTTTCTTTTAGCCATGCTGGGAACGGTGGTTCAAGCTGCGGGCTTGGTAGATGATACGGTCAATGTGGCAAATGAATACAGCCGATACCCACTTGAAAACTATCAACTGGATTTTTATGTGGATAATAGCTGGGGCTGGCTTCCGTGGAACTGGTCGGACGGGATTGGAAAACAGGTCATGTATGGACTATATGCCATTACCAATTTTATTTGGACAATCAGTTTGTATGTTTCCAATGCGACAGGTTACTTAGTACAGGAAGCCTATTCCTTAGACTTCATTTCCGCTACAGCAGATTCCATTGGTAAGAATATGCAGACCTTAGCTGGTGTGAGTGCAAACGGATTTTCAACAGAGGGTTTCTATGTTGGATTCCTCTTACTCTTGATTTTGGTTCTTGGGGTTTATGTTGCCTATACAGGACTGATAAAGAGAGAAACCACAAAGGCAATTCATGCCATTATGAATTTTGTGCTGGTGTTTATCCTATCGGCTTCCTTTATTGCCTACGCTCCCGACTACATTAAAAAAATCAATGACTTTTCATCAGACATCAGTAATGCCAGTTTATCACTTGGCACGAAGATTGTCATGCCCCATTCCGATAGTCAAGGCAAGGACAGCGTGGACTTAATCAGAGATAGCCTGTTTTCCATACAGGTTCAGCAACCGTGGCTACTGCTTCAATACAACAGTTCAGACATTGAAAGTATCGGTATTGACCGTGTGGAAAGCCTGCTCTCCACCAGCCCAGATTCCAACAATGGCGAAGACAGAGAAAAAATTGTTGCGGAAGAAATTGAAGACAGAAGCAATACCAATCTAACCATTACAAAGACCATTAACCGTTTAGGTACAGTCTTCTTCCTATTTGTCTTCAATATTGGGATTTCCATATTTGTATTCCTATTAACAGGAATCATGATTTTCTCGCAGGTACTTTTTATCATCTATGCTATGTTTCTGCCTGTGAGCTTTATTTTAAGCATGATTCCATCATTTGATGGTATGTCAAAACGAGCCATAACAAAGCTCTTTAATACCATTTTGACACGAGCTGGAATCACATTGATTATTACGACAGCATTTAGTATTTCAACCATGCTCTATACCTTATCGGCTGGTTATCCGTTCTTTTTGATTGCTTTTCTACAGATTGTGACCTTTGCAGGAATCTACTTCAAGCTGGGCGATTTAATGAGTATGTTTTCTCTACAGAGTAACGATTCTCAAAGTGTGGGAAGTCGTGTGATGAGAAAACCTCGTATGCTTATGCACGCTCACATGCACCGTCTACAGCGGAAACTTGGACGTTCCATGACTACTCTAGGGGCTGGGTCTGCCATTGTTACAGGTAAAAAAGGACAGTCGGGTTCGGGGAGTTCTGCAAGGACACAAGCAGATCACTCCCGACCAGACGGAAAGGAAAAATCAACACTTGGAAAACGTATCGGTCAAACCATCGGTACAGTAGCTGATACCAAAGACAGAATGGTAGACACTGCTAGTGGTTTGAAAGAACAGGTTAAAGATTTGCCGACCAATGCAAGATATGCAGTATATCAAGGAAAATCCAAAGTAAAAGAGAATGTCCGTGATTTAACCAGTAGTATTTCTCAAACCAAAGCGGACAGAGCCAGTGGACGCAAGGAACAGCAGGAACAAAGGCGAAAAACCATTGCGAAGCGTCGCTCTGAAATGGAACAGGTCAAACAGAAAAAACAGCCTGCTTCTTCTGTTCATGAAAGACCGACTACAAGACAAGAACAATATCATGATGAACAGACCTCAAAACAGTCTAATATTCAGACTTCATATAAGGAATCTCAACAAGCCAAACAAGAGCGTCCAGCAGTTAAGTCCGATTTTTCAAGTCCAAAAGTGGAACGCCAAGGCAATACCGTTCAAGAAAAAACCGTTCAAAAGCCAGCAACTTCAACCACTACAGCAGATAGAACTTCACAACGTCCAATCACAAAAGAACGTCCGTCTACTGTTCAAAGAGTACCACTACAAAATACAAGAAGTAGACCACCAATCAAAACCGCCACCATTAAGAAAGTCGGTAAGAAACCATGAAGTTGAAAACTTTAGTGATTGGTGGTTCTGGATTATTCTTGATGGTCTTCTCACTGCTTCTGTTTGTTGCCATTTTATTTTCAGATGAACAGGACAGCGGAATTTCCAATATTCATTATGGAGGTGTGAATGTTTCCGCAGAAGTGCTGGCTCATAAGCCTATGGTAGAAAAATATGCCAAAGAATATGGCGTTGAAGAATATGTCAACATACTTCTTGCGATTATACAGGTGGAATCGGGCGGTACTGCGGAAGATGTTATGCAGTCCTCGGAATCCCTCGGTCTTCCACCTAATTCATTGAGTACAGAAGAATCCATTAAGCAAGGTGTGAAGTATTTCAGTGAATTATTAGCCAGTAGCGAAAGGCTCAGTGTAGATTTAGAATCGGTTATCCAGTCCTACAATTATGGTGGTGGTTTCTTAGGGTATGTGGCTAATCGTGGAAATAAATATACCTTTGAACTGGCTCAAAGTTTCTCAAAAGAGTATTCAGGTGGCGAAAAAGTGTCTTACCCCAATCCCATAGCCATACCTATCAATGGGGGCTGGCGATACAACTATGGCAATATGTTTTATGTGCAACTGGTAACGCAGTATCTTGTCACAACAGAGTTTGATGATGATACGGTACAAGCCATCATGGACGAAGCACTGAAATATGAGGGCTGGCGATACGTTTACGGTGGAGCTTCCCCGACTACTTCTTTTGATTGTAGCGGACTGACACAATGGACGTATGGAAAAGCTGGAATTAACTTACCACGAACCGCACAACAGCAATATGATGTGACCCAGCATATCCCACTATCGGAAGCACAAGCTGGCGATTTGGTTTTCTTTCATTCTACCTATAACGCTGGCTCTTATATTACTCATGTTGGGATATACCTTGGCAATAACCGTATGTTTCATGCAGGCGACCCAATCGGTTATGCCGACTTAACAAGCCCCTACTGGCAACAGCATTTAGTGGGAGCAGGACGAATCAAACAATGAGAAAGGAAGATTTAATGATGAAATTTAGAAAAAATCAGAATAAAGAAAAACAGATACCAAAGGAAAAGAAACCTCGTGTCTACTATAAGGTCAATCCTCATAAAAAGGTTGTGATTGCCTTGTGGGTACTTTTAGGGCTTAGTTTCAGCTTTGCGATATTCAAGCACTTTACAGCTATAGATACTCATACTATTCACGAAACAACTATCATAGAAAAGGAATACGTTGATACTCATCATGTAGAAAATTTTGTAGAGAACTTTGCGAAAGTCTACTATTCATGGGAGCAATCCGATAAGTCCATTGATAATCGAATGGAAAGTCTAAAAGGCTATCTGACAGATGAACTTCAAGCTCTCAATGTTGATACAGTACGCAAAGATATTCCTGTATCGTCTTCTGTAAGAGGATTTCAGATATGGACGGTAGAGCCAACTGGCGACAATGAGTTTAATGTAACCTACAGTGTAGACCAGCTCATTACAGAGGGAGAAAATACAAAGACCGTCCACTCTGCTTATATAGTGAGTGTCTATGTAGATGGTTCTGGAAATATGGTACTGGTTAAGAATCCGACCATTACCAACATACCTAAGAAATCAAGTTATAAACCAAAAGCCATTGAAAGTGAGGGGACGGTTGATTCCATTACAACCAATGAAATCAATGAGTTTTTAACGACGTTCTTCAAGCTCTATCCTACAGCGACAGCCAGTGAACTTTCCTACTATGTGAATGACGGGATATTAAAACCAATCGGAAAAGAGTACATCTTTCAAGAACTGGTAAATCCTATTCACAATCGTAAGGATAATCAAGTCACGGTATCGCTGACAGTGGAGTATATCGACCAGCAGACCAAAGCAACGCAGGTATCTCAATTTGATTTGGTACTTGAAAAGAACGGGAGTAATTGGAAGATTATAGAATAACAAATATTGGTACATTATTACAGCTATTTTGTAATCACGTACTCTCTTTGATAAAAAATTGGAGATTCCTTTACAAATATGCTCTTACGTGCTATTATTTAAGTATCTATTTAAAAGGAGTTAATAAATATGCGGCAAGGTATTCTTAAATAAACTGTCAATTTGATAGTGGGAACAAATAATTGGATGTCCTTTTTTAGGAGGGCTTAGTTTTTTGTACCCAGTTTAAGAATACCTTTATCATGTGATTCTAAAGTATCCGGAGAATATCTGTATGCTTTGTATGCCTATGGTTATGCATAAAAATCCCAGTGATAAGAGTATTTATCACTGGGATTTTTATGCCCTTTTGGGCTTTTGAATGGAGGAAAATCACATGAAAATTATTAATATTGGAGTTTTAGCTCATGTTGATGCGGGAAAAACTACCTTAACAGAAAGCTTATTATATAACAGTGGAGCGATTACAGAATTAGGAAGCGTGGACAGAGGTACAACGAAAACGGATAATACGCTTTTAGAACGTCAGAGAGGAATTACAATTCAGACGGCGATAACCTCTTTTCAGTGGAAAAATACTAAGATAAACATCATAGACACGCCAGGACATATGGATTTTTTAGCAGAAGTATATCGTTCATTATCAGTATTAGATGGGGCAATTCTACTGATTTCTGCAAAAGATGGCGTACAAGCACAAACTCGTATATTGTTTCATGCACTTAGGAAAATAGGTATTCCCACAATCTTTTTTATCAATAAGATTGACCAAAATGGAATTGATTTATCAACGGTTTATCAGGATATTAAAGAGAAACTTTCTGCGGAAATTGTAATCAAACAGAAGGTAGAACTGCATCCTAATATGCGTGTAATGAACTTTACCGAATCTGAACAATGGGATATGGTAATAGAAGGAAATGATTACCTTTTGGAGAAATATACGTCTGGGAAATTATTGGAAGCATTAGAACTCGAACAAGAGGAAAGCATAAGATTTCATAATTGTTCCCTGTTCCCTGTTTATCACGGAAGTGCAAAAAACAATATAGGGATTGATAACCTTATAGAAGTGATTACGAATAAATTTTATTCATCAACACATCGAGGTCAGTCTGAACTTTGCGGAAAAGTTTTCAAAATTGAGTATTCGGAAAAAAGACAGCGTCTTGCATATATACGTCTTTATAGTGGCGTACTGCATTTGCGAGATTCGGTTAGAATATCGGAAAAGGAAAAAATAAAAATTACAGAAATGTATACTTCAATAAATGGTGAATTATGTAAAATCGATAAGGCTTATTCCGGGGAAATTGTTATTTTGCAGAATGAGTTTTTGAAGTTAAATAGTGTTCTTGGAGATACAAAGCTATTGCCACAGAGAGAGAGAATTGAAAATCCCCTCCCTCTGCTGCAAACGACTGTTGAACCGAGCAAACCTCAACAAAGGGAAATGTTACTTGATGCACTTTTAGAAATCTCCGACAGTGACCCGCTTCTGCGATATTATGTGGATTCTGCGACACATGAAATCATACTTTCTTTCTTAGGGAAAGTACAAATGGAAGTGACTTGTGCTCTGCTGCAAGAAAAGTATCATGTGGAGATAGAAATAAAAGAGCCTACAGTCATTTATATGGAAAGACCGTTAAAAAAAGCAGAGTATACCATTCACATCGAAGTTCCACCGAATCCTTTCTGGGCTTCCATTGGTCTATCTGTAGCACCGCTTCCATTAGGGAGCGGAGTACAGTATGAGAGCTCGGTTTCTCTTGGATACTTAAATCAATCGTTTCAAAATGCAGTTATGGAGGGGATACGCTATGGCTGTGAACAAGGATTGTATGGTTGGAATGTGACGGACTGTAAAATCTGTTTTAAGTATGGCTTATACTATAGCCCTGTTAGTACCCCAGCAGATTTTCGGATGCTTGCTCCTATTGTATTGGAACAAGTCTTAAAAAAAGCTGGAACAGAATTGTTAGAGCCATATCTTAGTTTTAAAATTTATGCGCCACAGGAATATCTTTCACGAGCATACAACGATGCTCCTAAATATTGTGCGAACATCGTAGACACTCAATTGAAAAATAATGAGGTCATTCTTAGTGGAGAAATCCCTGCTCGGTGTATTCAAGAATATCGTAGTGATTTAACTTTCTTTACAAATGGACGTAGTGTTTGTTTAACAGAGTTAAAAGGGTACCATGTTACTACCGGTGAACCTGTTTGCCAGCCCCGTCGTCCAAATAGTCGGATAGATAAAGTACGATATATGTTCAATAAAATAACTTAGTGTATTTTATGTTGTTATATAAATATGGTTTCTTGTTAAATAAGATGAAATATTTTTTAATAAAGATTTGAATTAAAGTGTAAAGGAGGAGATAGTTATTATAAACTACAAGTGGATATTGTGTCCTGTATGTGGAAATAAAACACGATTAAAGATAAGGGAAGATACTGAATTAAAAAAATTCCCCCTCTATTGTCCGAAATGCAGACAAGAAAATTTAATTGAAATAAAGCAGTTCAAAGTAACTGTGATTACAGAGCCAGACGCAAAGACGCAGAGCCGATAAAATGAGATTAATACAATCTCATTTTATCGGCTCTTTCCGTTATGTATGGATTCTTTTAATTAGTCTTCGATGTTTCTTGCTTCGTTGATACCGCTGGCTAAAGATTCCATTAAGGATAGTTCTTTGTCTGTAAAGCTATCCATGTATTTCTCTATCTGTAATCGTCGGGTGCTTTTTACCAAGTTATTAGCAGGTAAGAAAAATTCATCAACGGAAACATGAAGTAACGATACAAGGTCATAAAGAACTTGTATGCTGGGGTGTTGCCCTTTATTTTCAATATTAGTTAAGTACCGTGGGTCAATTTCAATCAATGCTCCCACTTGTTCACGAGTTAAACCTCGTTTCAATCGAGCTTCTTTAATGGCTAAACCAAAGGCTCTAAAATCATATTTATCTTCTTTTTTACGCATAGTAGACCACCTCTATACATTTTATTGTTCCTACTGAATTAAAAACAGGTATAGAAAAACGTGTTATATGGTTTATAGGTTTATATTTAATAAAAAGCACTACTAAACGCCAATAAAAAAAACCGTTATATGGTAGTGCTATTTACGCTGTTAAAATATTGTATATTACTTCCAAATGGCGGTTTGTTGGAGGTCAACGTCGCCATGAAGTACATCATATACAATAAATTTCCTTACATTGGGTTCTTGTCAAAAAAAGTCGTCTATCTGCAATAGATAAGTACGTCCACCAATGTGGTTTTATAAATCATATAGATAGAATAACAGAAGCATGTAAACAGAGAAATAAATCTGTTTATATGCTTTTTTGGCTATTCAGAACTTTTTTACAAAGTTTATTTATCAGTAATGCAACAAATCCCCCTTTCACATTGGGACTAAGAGTGAAAGGAGATAAACGAGCAAGGCTCACTTCCTTTCCTAGACAGAAAGGGGGTGAGAAACATGAAACCATCTTCTTTTCAGACCACAATAGAAAATCAGTTTGACTATATCTGTAAACGTGCTATGGAAGACGAGCGAAAGAATTATATGCTTTATCTTTCAAGGATTGCAAAGCGTGAGGTGTCCTTTTCGGATGTTGGCGATTATCTTGTTAGCCAGTTTGCGACAACAGATAACTATTCAACTGACTTTCAGATTTTTACACTCAATGGGTTATCAGTAGGCGTTGAAAATGATTTGTTGAGTGAAGCATTACGTGAGTTGCCAGACAAGAAACGTGAAATTCTACTGCTGTTTTACTTTATGGACATGAGCGATTCAGAAATTGCAGACCTGTTGAAATTGAACCGTTCTACTGTCTATCGGCATAGAACCAGTGGACTAGCCTTAATTAAAAAGTTTATGGAGGAATTTGAAGAATGAAAACACAATATCCTATGATTCCCTTTCCTCTCATTGTAAAGGCAACAGATGGCGATACCGAAGCGATTAACCAGATTCTACATCATTACAGAGGGTACATAACGAAGCGTTCCCTACGACTTATGAAAGATGAATATGGCAATCAAAGTATGGTCGTTGATGAAGTCTTACGTGGAAGAATGGAAACCAGACTGATTACAAAGATTTTGTCATTTGAAATTAAGTAATATCCTCTCTCCTTTCGTGGAAGCGTGCTAAACCATTCCACGCTTCCCGAACAGGGAGGTTTGTTATTCCACCAAAGCATATTGAGCTTTCAATGTGTTTTGATAGGCTAACGAGCCATTGTTCTTTGAAAACTGAATAAAAGTAATCGAATACGTTTCGATAAGAAAAGAGCCAACGGAACTAACCGCCATGACCTATCTTATAAAGATAGCGAGCGATTCATGTTAGTGATCCGAGAAGCAATCTTTAGCAGGATTGCCTGCAACGACATTCTTATCGTGATAATGATACTCCCATACAGTCAATAGTCCGAGCGTGATAAAACCGTCGCAGGCAATGAGTATGGCTACATGAGAACCATGCAGGGGTGGAACTCCCGTGAGCTTTGCTAAAGCTGTTCGATTGCTGGTAAAACAACTTTTATGAAATCCAAATAAGTGATTTGGAAAGGAGGATTTTATGAAGCAGACTGACATTCCTATTTGGGAACGTTATACCCTAACCATTGAAGAAGCGTCAAAATATTTTCGTATTGGCGAAAACAAGCTACGACGCTTGGCAGAGGAAAATAAAAATGCAAATTGGCTGATTATGAATGGCAATCGTATTCAGATTAAACGAAAACAATTTGAAAAAATTATAGATACATTGGACGCAATCTAGCGTCGCCAAAGGGTCTTGTATATGATAAAATAGTATTAAGTCGTATCAAGGCTCTTTCCATAAAGGAAAGGAGCAAATGCCATGTCAGAAAAAAGACGTGACAATAAAGGTCGAATCTTAAAGACTGGAGAGAGCCAACGAAAAGACGGAAGATACTTATACAAATATATAGATTCATTTGGAGAACCGCAATTTGTTTACTCGTGGAAACTTGTGGCTACAGACCGAGTACCAGCAGGAAAGCGTGATTGTATCTCACTTAGAGAGAAAATCGCAGAGTTACAGAAAGACATTCATGATGGTATTGATGTTGTAGGAAAGAAAATGACACTCTGCCAGCTTTACGCAAAACAGAACGCTCAAAGACCAAAGGTTAGAAAAAACACTGAAACTGGACGCAAATATCTTATGGATATTTTGAAGAAAGACAAGTTAGGTGTAAGAAGTATTGACAGTATTAAGCCATCAGACGCTAAAGAATGGGCTATTAGAATGAGTGAAAATGGTTATGCTTATCAAACCATCAATAACTACAAACGTTCTTTAAAGGCTTCATTCTATATTGCTATACAAGATGATTGTGTTCGGAAGAATCCATTTGACTTTCAACTGAAAGCAGTTCTTGATGATGATACTGTCCCTAAGACCGTACTAACAGAAGAACAGGAAGAAAAACTGTTAGCCTTTGCAAAAGCTGATAAAACCTACAGCAAAAATTATGATGAAATTCTGATACTCTTAAAAACAGGTCTTCGTATTTCAGAGTTTGGTGGTTTGACACTTCCAGATTTAGATTTTGAGAATCGTCTTGTCAATATAGACCATCAGCTATTGAGAGATACTGAAATTGGGTACTACATTGAAACACCAAAGACCAAAAGTGGCGAACGTCAAGTTCCTATGGTTGAAGAAGCCTATCAAGCATTTAAGCGAGTGTTAGCGAATCGAAAGAATGATAAGCGTGTTGAGATTGATGGATATAGTGATTTCCTCTTTCTTAATAGAAAGAACTATCCAAAAGTGGCAAGTGATTACAACGGCATGATGAAAGGTCTTGTTAAGAAATACAATAAGTATAACGAGGATAAATTGCCACACATCACTCCACATAGTTTGCGACATACATTCTGTACCAACTATGCAAATGCAGGAATGAATCCAAAGGCATTACAGTACATTATGGGACATGCTAATATAGCCATGACGCTGAACTATTACGCACATGCAACATTCGATTCTGCAATGGCAGAAATGAAACGCTTGAATAAAGAGAAGCAACAGGAGCGTCTTGTTGCTTAGTAGTACAAATGAATTTACTACTTATTTACCACTTCTGACAGCTAAGACATGAGGAAATATGCAAAGAAACGTGAAGTATCTTCCTACAGTAAAAATACTCGAAAGCACATAGAATAAGGCTTTACGAGCATTTAAGAAAATATAAAAAGATAATTAGAAATTTATACTTTGTTTCAAAGAAAAAGCTATAATCAGAAACTATAGCTTTATTATGTAGATTTACTTGGAATAATTAGACTACTAATCTTAAAAATTTAAAGTACACTAAACCAAATCTGTCTGAGCAATAGCTTTCTTGACATCATCCAGCGGCAAATGAACCAATTCCACTTCTTTTTCCTTGTAGAGATACTGAGCATAGTCATCTATGCGATATTGGTTGATATAGACCACTCTTTTGCAGCCGACCTGAAGCAGTTGCTTGGTACAGTTGAGACAGGGAAAATGTGTCACATAAGCCGTAAAGCCCTTGGGAACTCCCCGCTCGGCTCCTTGCAAGATGGCATTGACCTCAGCATGCAAGGTCCGTACGCAGTGACCGTCAATGACCAAGCACTCATGGTCAATACAGTGCTCAGTCCCTGAAACTGAGCCATTGTAACCAGTTGAAATAACCTTATTATCCTTGACCAATACAGCGCCAACCTTGGCTCGCTTACAGGTTGAGCGATTAGCGATTAAGAGAGCCTGAGCCGCAAAATACTGATCCCAAGCCAAACGATTCTCTGACATAATTTCTCCATTCTACTGATTTTTTATTTACATAAACGTCTGTTTTTTCTATTATATCGCAAATCCCTATTTTTAACTAGCTTTACCATGAAAGCTGTCTTATCAGTAACAAGCTTTTATCTATACTATAAGTAGAATGACAGGCTGTTTCTCTCTTCATACTTTTCATTAAAAGTTATAAAAAAGAACCAAGGAAATCCTCGGTTCTTTTTTTAATTATTTACCAAGCTTAGCTTTAGCTGCGTCTGCAAGAGTTGTGAAAGCTGCTGCATCGTTAACAGCCAAGTCAGCCAACATTTTACGGTTCACTTCGATTTCAGCCAACTTCAAACCATGCATCAATTGTGAGTATGAAAGTCCGTTCAAACGAGCTGCCGCATTGATACGAGTGATCCAAAGTTTGCGGAAATCACGTTTTTTCTGACGACGGTCACGGTATGCATAGTAGTAAGAGTTCATTACTTGCTCTTTTGCAGTACGGAACAAGATATGTTTTGCTCCATAGTAACCTTTAGCTAATTTTAAAATACGTTTACGGCGTTTGCGTGATACAACGCCACCTTTAACACGTGCCATTTATATTTCCTCCAATATTTCCTAGATAATCGTTACAGCAGCTCTTATTTCAGACCTGTAAGCATTGCTTTGATACGCTTGAAATCTCCTGCATGCACCATTCCTGCTTTGCGAAGATGACGGCGTTGTTTCTTAGTCTTTCCGTGGAAACGGTGAGAAGTGTAAGCACGGAAACGTTTCAAGCCACCAGAACCTGTACGTTTGAAACGTTTAGCTGATGCGCGGTGTGTTTTTTGTTTTGGCATAATGTTTTCTCCTTTTTCTATCTTTCTGACAATCTATTTTTTGTCAGGAATTGGCGCCATCTGCATGAACATCTGACGTCCATCCATCTTAGGCTTTTGCTCAATGATAGCAACATCCTGAGTCGCTTCAGCAAAATCTGCTAAAACTTTAGCCCCAATTTCTTTGTGGGTAATCATCCGACCTTTGAAACGGATAGATACCTTTATTTTATTTCCTTTTTCAAGGAACTTGCGTGCGTTGCGAAGTTTAGTGTCAAAGTCTCCCTTGTCAATAGTTGGACTGAGACGTACTTCCTTGACAGTAACAACACTTTGTTTCTTGCGTTGTTCTTTTTGTTTTTTCTGGTACTCAAATTTGAACTTGCCATAGTCCATAATTTTTGCAACAGGTGGTTTAGCTTGTGGCTGAATCAGGACCAAATCGACATTTGCTTCATCCGCAAGAGACTGCGCTTCGCTCAGCGGTTTAATACCTAACTGTTCGCCGTCAAGACCGATCAAGCGAACTTCACGCACACGAATTTCATCATTGATGAATAAGTCTTGTTTTGCTATGGTTTTCACCTCTTTTTTTATTTTTAGAGAAAAACAAGTGCGGACCTGCTAACGCAAACCCGCACTACATGATAGTATTTCATTTCTGAAACTGAATCCTGTAGAGCCAGACAACGTTAGTCGCAAGGCGAGAAGTTCTCACTTCTGCTTTTCTCAACTCTACTATCATACCAAGTTTCATTTTATTTGTCAATGATTTTTTTCGCTTTTTCTTCGATAAATGCAACAACTTCGGAAATGCCAACACCCGTGGTATCAAAATGAATGGCATCGTCTGCCGGTTTCAACGGCGAAACCTCACGATGACTGTCCTTATAGTCCCGCTCTGCAATTTCTTCTTTCAGTTTCTCCAAGTCAGCTGGAATGCCTTTAGATAGATTTTCCTTGTAACGGCGCTCAGCTCTTTCTTCAACCGAAGCTACCAGATAAATCTTGAGCTCAGCCTGAGGCAAGACAACCGTTCCAATATCACGGCCATCCATGACAATCCCTCCCTGAGCTGCAATTTGCTGCTGCAAGGCAACCAGTTTCTCACGGACTTGAGGAATGGCAGATACCCAGGAAACATTATTGGTGACTTCATTTTCCCGAATTGGGTGGGTGACATCTACATCTCCGACAAAGACCAACTGCTCGCCATCTTCCGCCCGACCAAAACTGACCGAATGATTATTGAGCAAGTCTACAATTTCAGTGGCATCTGCTTCCGTCAGATGATGCCGCAGAGCCAAATAGGTTGCAGCCCGATACATGGCTCCTGTATCTAAATAAGTATAGCCAAAATCCTTAGCAATAATCTTGGCTACGGTCGATTTTCCACTGGAAGCAGGACCGTCAATCGCAATTTGAATCTGTTTCATGGCTGACTCCTACTCAATCTTCACAACGTCACCTGGATTGGCATACCAAGAACCAGTGGACATATGAGAAGGGTTAAGCTGTTCAAGCTTGGCAATGGAAATACCTGCACGCGCCGCAATGGCTGCCTCACCTTCACCAGGCTGGACAGTCAGAGTCCCCTCAGATGATTCTGTAGTATTTGCCGCTGGCTGCTCTGCTGTAGAAGACGCTTCACTGCTGGAACTTGCTGCTGAAGTGCCGTAGAAACCTTCCATTTGGGTCTGTCTATTACTTCCTCCAGTAGAAAGATAGGTCAAGAAGCACACCACCGCAACCACTAAAATACAGAAAATAATGGTTAATATGGTCAACAAGCGGTCTGCATTCAAAGCGCTAAACTTCTTAGTTCGTTTCAACTTTTCTTCTCCGTTATCGTATACATCTTCTTCCCATGGTTCTTTTTCCATGACTTCCTCCTTGAGTTTTTCTTAAAATCTTATTACAATATGGGTATGAAAGTAACACTCATTCCCGAACGGTGCATTGCCTGCGGGCTTTGTCAAACCTACTCAGATCTTTTTGACTATCATGACAATGGCATCGTCAAATTTTACCAGGACGACCAGCTCCTAGAAAAGGAAATCGCTGAGGATCCCGATGTCGTGGAAGCCATCAAAAACTGCCCAACCCGAGCTCTTTTGAAAGACTAGGATTTTTTGGACTGACTGCCATAGTAAGCTTCAAAATAGTCAATATGGGTAAAATTATCTACTAATTCTACCTCACCCTTAAAATGCTCATTCAGGGCCAGGGCGTTGACAAAATATTTCTTAGGCCACTTGCGCATACAAAAACTCCGGCTGCGGCTCTGCACTTTAAAATATAAGGTAATTGACGTCTTGGTCACTTCGACTTTTTCAATATCTGAAATCTTGACCTTTATCGGAGTAAAGGGATTAGCTGTGATAATTCGCAAGGTTCCATCGTCATAAATGGTAAAATAACGATGAACTCCCATTCCCAACAAAACCATGAACAAGAAGAAAGAAAACAGAACAAGAGTCGGCACTCGTGAGCTTTCATACATCAAAGCCAGGCCAACAAAAATCGGAATGACCGATAAAGACCAATATATTATCAGGATAGCTACATCTGGCTGCCAGTGATAGCGAACCTTACCAAAAATCTTTATCATGCTCACACCCCCATACTACTAGTTTAGCATAAATTAAGAAAAAATAGAACAGGTAGACTTGCCTATTCTATTTTTTTATTTATGATTTTGCTGTCTTAAAGAAGCTATCAGACAAATAGCCCTTGCCTCTGACCATATCATACTCAATCAGTTTCAAATCATCTGCTATTTCCTGTGCTTCTTCGTCCAATTCCTTTTTATCTACACTAGCCTTATGCAATACTTCTGTTAATAAAGCATAGTAAGGTGATACTTTGGAATTTGTCTGCTCCAGTAAGAGAGCGGAGAAATCACTAGAATTGACTCTTGGATAATCAAGTTTAGGAGTTTCATAATTGCTCCAAACGAAATAATCTGTCAGATATTGGCTTTCTGGATCTTCT
This sequence comes from Streptococcus sanguinis, assembly GCF_019928825.1. Lineage (GTDB taxonomy): Bacteria > Bacillota > Bacilli > Lactobacillales > Streptococcaceae > Streptococcus > Streptococcus sanguinis_L. The sequence goes on from NZ_JAHZOP010000001.1 coordinate 404,689, forward strand.
TTAAAGGCTGACTGAGGATAGAGACCTGGCAGATGATCGCCATAAAAGACGACTGTTACCTTTTTATCTACCTTTGAAAGCTTCTCAAGAAAATCCTTGGTCGCCTGATCTGTATGGTAAAGCATTCTGACATAGCTGGAAAGAGATTCGTTCCCTTCCTTGCTAAAGTCAGGATAGCTGGCAGACATGTAGACAGGATTGGGCTCACTCCAAGGCATGTGGTTCTGCATGGTCATGACAGAGAAAAACTGTCCCTGCTTGCCATTCAAATGCTCCAAGACTTGATTATAAGTCGTTTGATCGCTGTAATTACCACCTATATTATCACCTTTCAAGCCTTTGGTACCATAGTGAATAAAGGTATCAAATCCCAAATCCTGGTAAATGACATTTCTGGCATAATTGCTAGGAGAAGCCAGATGGATTACTGTTCGATTCTTAGATGAATAAGCATCACTAATGGAAGGGAATCTATTCATCCTCGGGACAATTTCAGTATAGAGAACCGAAATAGATGGAGACAGATTATAAAAAGGCAAACCAGTCAGGGTTTGAAATTCCATGTTGGCCGTTCCTCCACCATAGCCGTCTGACTTCATAAGTCCACTAGTGGTGCGAGTTTTAACTTCCTGGATATAAGGAATTGGATTCTCAGACATAGTTACACCGTCAACCCGAGCAGGGTCAGAAAAGCTTTCACTGAGGAGGTAAATGACAGTTTGATCTTCGATTTTATTCTGGCGGTCTTTGTTAATAGCTTCAGCAATTCCCTTGTATTTCTTTTCTATCTCTTGAATCTTTGCTTTGGAATAGCCACGTGGCTCAGTCATGGTTGTATCCGACATCTGTGAAAACCAGACAAAGGAAAGGGAGCGCATCTGTGAATTGACAGTATTTCCCATCCAAGTCAGGTCATGGTAATTATTCAAGACCGAAATAACTGGAATATTCTCTACTATTTTGCCATTCTTTTTAGTGGCAAATATATCCATGACTCCCAAGAAAAAGACCAGGGGCAGGACTAGCAAGAGAAGTTGGTATTTAAGAACGGTAATGAGCTTGCCTGGCAAGATTTTCTTACGCAAATACCAATAGAGAGCGCCTAAAGCAACTAGTCCCAAGATAGCATAAAATCCATAATTGCCTCCGAGAAAGTCAAAGAGGGTCTTGGGATTTCTCAGCCAGACCATATCGCTAGGCAAAATCGGCTCTTGGCGATACTGGAATTTCAGACTGCTAGCTATGGTGGCAATCACCACTAGCGCTGTTATCAGCATGGTTGGCAGGAGAAAATGATTGAAAATTAGGTAAAGAGCCATAAAAATCATGAAAAAAACGATGATTTGAAAAAGACTGGCTCCGGTAAAAAGATACCTCTCTAAAACAACCACATCTCCACGGATAGTATTTTGAATGGTGTAATTAAAGACAAGAGCAAACACTGCACTCAACACAAAAGCAACAGAAACACTGGCTTTATTCTGAGCGAGATCGCGCAATCCCTTAACAGCTAGAAAGCTTGGGAAAGAAAGCAGGATAAAGATAAGTGCGATAAGGCAGAGGAAAGTTAGCATAAAGTTCTGCGTTATTTCCAACTTGCCTTCCTCAAGGAAATTCACTAAATAGCTTTGGTGATGCAGCAATTCCGGCATCTTATCGTCCATAAAAGCAAGAAATAGGAAGAGCTGAGATAGAAAAAGATTTTCCAATACCTCTCTATTTTTCTTGGTAACCTGCAAAAACTTACCTGGGAAGCGTTTTTTAAGCTTTGGAAAATGAATAAAAATATAAGCAAATAAGAAAATCAAAAGCAAGCCAGGCAGGGAGTTAAGCTGCCAAAAATGATTGCTGAAAACTCGATCTGCTTTGAACTCAAAATCATTGACATGCTGCGTTACTGTCAGCAAATAAGAAAATCCAGTATAAAGAGCGTAAATAATAGCTGACCATTGTAAGAATCTTTTGCTGAAGAGCTGAGACAAAAGCTTACCCAAGCCAAACAAAAGAGGAAGCAGCATCAGAAAGGCCAGCCACAAGGCTGGATAATTCCGCAAATCCTCGCCTTCCTCCAACAATAAAACCGTCGTAACAGCGACTATATCTAGAAGTAAAAAACTAATCAGCAGGTATGAGAACTGCTTATAGTGATTGAGTAAAAATTTCATTTTTCTTTCTGGTAAATAGTTATATTCTCTAGCGAGATTTTTTGTGAATTAAGAATCTCACTTTTTCTTTAAAAGATTGGACAAACGATTTCGTATCTTTTGAGATAAATTTTTCTGACTTAATTTTTCTTTTTGCTCGGCCAATTCTTCCCTTTTCCTCTGCCAGTCCAGTAAAGAGGGGAGGGAAGATAAGGGCATAATCTTGAAATCGTAATGACTGTCCCAAGCTAGATACACCAATAAATGCTCTAAAACATCAGACAGCTCCTGCTCAGAGGATGACAAGCTTTCCAAGCTCTTCATCTGGAACACACTAGCCAAAGCAGAATATTTGAACCATAAGAAACCGCCATAGACCCTCGTTAAAGAAGAGGGAGTCATAAAGTCAAAAGACTTATGCAAACCAGCTTCCTGCCAGACAGCAGCCAGCCTTGGACGCGGCGGTTCTGACTCAAACAAGCCGTCTCTGACTAGGCGCGGCAAATCCGGAATAACCAGACCTACAGCAGACTCCTGCGCTAGCGCTTCTATACTTGCATCCGCATAATCCACCATCATATTTATCAAATCAGAGCGCATAGCTTGGTCAAAAACTGCCTGATTCTCCACCAATCGATGAGTAGATAGATGGCCGATATAAGCATAGTTTTGCAGAATTTTCTTCTGCTCCAGCATGGTAAGCCAAGCATGCGATTTCTGACTTAGGATAATCTGTACTTTATTGCCCAGATGACCCAGAGCTGTCTGCAGCTGTTTCAGCACTTCTGGCTGATTTGTTGTCACTAAATACTGATACTGAGACGATAGAGAGAATAGCTTGTCCTGATACTGCTGAAAAATAGGAAAATCCGTTACATGAATATACAGGAGGACAGGCTGATCTGTACGATAGTTCGAAGTTGACTGGGACAAATACTTGCCCTCTAGTAAACAAGGAAGATCCGGACCAAAATGATAGAAAAGATGTTCCCTAATAAGCAAAGTCGGATAGGATGAGTTGGTTTCAAGTTCTTCCAGCAAATACCTAGCCAAAAAAGGATTGCCCGTAAGAGCCTTGACCTTTAGAAAAGGGACCTTCGCTTCCAGAATCTTAAGTGGCTTATAGTAGGAAAAGTCTGGATGAACCAATTCTCCTGCTGCTTCCTGACGGGTATCAAGGAGAGCTTGATATCTGAAGCCAGCATCTATAAAACACTTGGTAAACTTGGTCTCGTAATGGTCTATCACATCTTGAACGTCAGTAAAATCTTCTACCTGCGACCAAAATTCATGAAAAACCTTGTCTTTGAGAACTGACTGCTTAAAGGTGACAAAGTAGCTCTGCAGGTGTTCTTCAAAGTACCTGGTCTTGCGAAAATTAGTCATTCCCCAAAAATCGACTTGCGAATCCTCTTCAAAACGCTGATAAATCGATGCCAAATCCCATAGCGGACCAAAGCAAGTGTCGTTCATGAGAGTCAGAGAGTCTGAGTTCTGCAAAGTGTCAAAACCCAGCCAGTTCATGCCATCACGCCAGGCTGCAAAATCAAAGCCTCGATTATCCCGCTCAAGCAAGTCAGAAATGCCCAAGTCTTCTCTCAGCCGGCATTTGTCCTCATAGCTCAAAGGACTATTTGAAATAAAAAGAATCTTAGAAAAAAGCGGCTTTAGCTGCTCCAATTGATAGAAGACATGACCGCTTATATGATTGCATTTATTGAAATGAACATAGAGTAATATTCGTTCCATGAAAATACCTTATTCTTTATGATTGAGAAATCTTCCAACTGCCATTACGCTGGATTAAGCCAGTGGCAGAATCCTTAGCAGAGACATCGTCATCCTTAATATCCTGACGATTGACTAAGATAACTGGGTTGTTCTGAGAGTCTGCAAAGGCTAGAATTTGTTCTTCCTGATCCCGTACCGAAACCTGCAGTTTTAACTTTGCATTATTTATCTGTGACACATGGCACTTGTAAGTCAAGCGCTTCTGTCCAGGTCCTTCTGTTGGCTGATCCATGGAATTATCATTGTAAAGCCAGATAGTTCGATCGATATCTGTCAGAGAAAAGGAAACATAGGTCGGAAGGTCTTGATTTACCTGATAAGAAATTTCAAATTCAATCTCTTGTTCAGGTGAAATCTGAGGCGAATGCAAGAGCTTAACCTTCAAATCAGAAACCGCTGCATTCTCAACCTGGAAATCTTCGTTCATGGCTTTTGTTTCAGTCGCATTGTCCAGACTGTACTGGTTGGCCACATCATCTGGATTGCCGATAGCCTTGACCAAGCCATTTTCAATCAAGACAGCCTTATTACAATATTTTTTAACAGCTCCCATGTCATGGGTTACCAGAATGGTCGTCTTGCCTGATTCCTTGCGATCTTTGAAGTAGTCATTACACTTACGCTGAAAGGCTTCGTCCCCGACAGCCAAGACCTCGTCCAAAATCAGAATATCCCCCTGAGCCTTGATGGCCACAGAAAAGGCCAGACGCACCTGCATACCGCTGGAGTAGTTCTTGAGCTTTTGGTTCATAAACTCGCCCAGCTCAGCAAACTCCACGATATCATCATACATGGCGTCTACTTCTTCTGTTGAGAATCCCAGCATGGCACCATTCATATAGACATTTTCGCGGCCAGTTAGTTCTGGATTGAAACCGACACCTAGCTCAATAAAGGAAACCAACTTACCGTCAATAGTTACCTTGCCCTTCTCCGGAATATAAATCTCAGAGATAATTTTAAGGAGGGTGGACTTACCAGAGCCATTACGGCCGACAATCCCGTAGAAGTCACCTTTTTCGACCTCAAAGGAAATATCTTTCAAAACATGCTGTTCTTTGTAACCTTTGATCCCCTTAAAACGATTGACCAGACTGGTTCTCAAACTCTGAGTAGCCTCAGTAGGCAATCGAAAGAATTTACTTACATGGTCGACTTTTACTGCAATATTATTTGACATTATAAAATCTCCGCAAATCTCTTAGCATTTTTATTAAAGAAGAACAAACCTAGAGCCAATATCACAAAAGGAATCATATAAGGAATAAGGGCGATTAGTTTGTTGTTCACGATATCCCAGCCTCTGACATTGACAGGAGAAACGATGAAATGGCGCATGTCCTGCAGCATCTGGGCAATCGGATTGAGCATCATTATTTTGGCAACAAAAATGTTTTTACCTTTCAAAAGGAAGTTCAGAGAATAGATAATGGGGCTGGCATACATTCCAGCTTGAAGAGCCACTTCCCAAATCGGTCCAATATCCCGATACTTTACAAACAAGGAAGACAGCATGAGGGCGCAGCCCATTGCCAAGACCAATACCTCCAGAAAAAGAGGAATAATCACTAGCGTATGCAAGCCAAATTCCACCTGATTGATCAAGGCGAAAAGGAAAACAACGACCAGATTAATCAGAAAATTAATAGCTGCTCCAAGAACGGATGAAATGACGATGGTATGTTTAGGAAAGTTTAATTTACGCAGCAAATCTCCCCGAGAAACGATGGAAAGCATGCCCATATTAGTAGCTTCGGTAAAGAAAGACCAGAAAACCATCCCCATCAACAGTCCTACAGTATAGTGGGGAGTTTGATCGTCAAAGCGTAAAAAGCGAACAAAAACCAGATACATAATAGTAAACATCATCAACGGCTTCAAAATCGACCAGAGATAGCCGACCAAGGACCCTTGATAACGCAACTTAAAATCCGTCTTGATTAATTCTTTCAAAAGAATTCGATTTTTTTTACTAAAAAAATCCATGAATATTACTCCTTATAAGCAAACTTTGTGAGAATGAGGCTGGTAAAAACCAGGGTATGGAAAGTACGGTTTTTACGGTAGCCATACTGACGAATCCTGCGCCAGCGTTCCTTAAAAGGCACCTCCATAATGGTCACAAAGTTCTCAATTAACTCTCTATTTTCAGCAGTCAACGGCAGGGTCAGTAAATTCCTAGCCTGAGTCTGACTGTCTTTTATCAATTTCCAATATTTGGCGAAAAGCACATGGGGACGTACCCAGTTTTTTACGCGTTTTCTGAGCGTTCGTGCTCCTAGCACATTATTTGAATGCTGCCGATAGAGCTCACCCGGCTTGTCAATATAGACTAGATTGCCAAAAGCCGCAGCCAGCAAGCCCAGATACCAATCGTGCATGAGCAGTTCATGCTCTTCCTTCCCAGTCCAAAGTTGGGCCAAGGCGCGATTTATCATAGAAACACCGCCCGTTACCGTATTCTCCGTCAACTCTTGGACTAGTTCTGTATTAGCGTGATCTGACTGAGTGCGAATCATGCTTTCGTGAACAACCTGTAGCTCTTGATCTACGACCTTCAAGTCAGTATAAACCAGCAAGGGCTGACTGCTATCATATTTGTCTGCCTCAGTCAACTGCATGGCAATCTTGTCTGGTAGCCAAACGTCATCTTGGTCGCTAAAGAGATAGAAATCCGAATCTTGGTATTGAAGTAGGCTATGAAAACTCTGAATGACACCTAGATTTTGTGGATTTTCCCGATTGATAAAGGCAATGCGGTCATCCTTGCAGCAAAAGTCTTCGATGACAGCCCGCGTCCCATCTGTAGAGCCATCATCACGAATCAGCAGCTGCCAGTCCCTATATGTCTGCTCTTGAATACTCTTAATCTGCTCGGCCAGAAACTGTTCCCCATTATAGGCGGACAGAAGAATGGTCACTTTCATGATAAAAATAAATCCTCGTATTCACCCATAATTTTTTCCCAGGTGTAGTTTTCTTTCATATTTTCTTTGGCGGCTTGACCTAGCTCCGTAAAATCAGTTTGAGCATCTACTCGGTCAATCAGCTGGGCCAGCTGGCCAGGTTCTTTTTTCCAGTAGAGAGCCGTTTCCTTTGCTACCTTCCGATTGAAGTCCACATCTAGCACCAGATTGGCATCTGTCTGAGCCAGTGCTTCCAAGAGTCCCGGATTGGTCCCACCAACCTCGTGGCCATGTATGTACGCAAAAGCATGATTACGGATATATTTGAGCAGATTCTGGTCATAAACCGTGCCGACAAACTTAATGCGAGAATCACGGTCAAAGCCCGTTTTCTGCTTAAGTTCTTCAAAATAGGGATTGCCCTCATGATTGCAGATAATCAGCAAGTCACGTTGGGTTTTGGACTTCATAAATTCTTGAATGATGGTTTCATAGTTGTTTTCCGGAACGAAGCGTCCGACAATGAGGTAGTAGTCTTTTTCCTTACTGGCCCACTTTTCAAAGAAGACCCTGACCTTGCCTTCGTTTTCCGTCAGATTGGACAGATAAAGGTCGGTTCCATAAGCGATACAGGTCGTTTTAGACCAAGGATAAGCTTTTTGAATATAGCTTTCGATGCCTTGATTATCCGCTATAACCAAGTCTGCATGCTTGGTCATGACCTTTTCAGAATACTTGAGATAGGCTTGGACTGGCTTAGACCACTTGGCCCGCTTCCACTCCAACCCGTCAGGATTGATAAAGAATTGACCGCCTGCCTGATGGATACGACGAGCAAAGGGAAGGATAAAAGCACCAATCGTATTTCCAAGAATGTAAAAAATTGGCTGCTCAATCTGCTCTTTCTTAGCAAACTTGAGGGCGTAGGAGACAGCCATCATATCATAGGCAATTACGCGGGCCGGACCAAGCTTAGGTGGCTTGACTGTAAAACAGTCTACTCCCTTGTAGTCAAAATGATGAAAAGCTTCATCATCTGATAAGCAAGCCACATGATATTGGATTTGAGAAGAGATTTGATGCTCTGTCAATTTTTCGACAAAGGTTTCAAATCCTCCATATTTGGCAGGAAGTCCCCGACTCCCGATGATGAAGACATGTTTCATGATTTCCCTCAATTCAAGATTTTACAATCCATTCTATTATACCACTTTCTAGTGTGTTTGTATAATACAAAAAGGACAGGTAGAGCCACGGCTGCACTTGTCCTTTTCTTTCTTTAACCTCTTCTACCAGAAAACAGCTTATTTTTCACTTTGCGTAAGAAAGAGCCTGCTGGTTGAGAGGGTAAATTTGTATCCAATAAGCATTTGACATGGCGCAAGGAGTTAGGCTTGTACATTTCAGTGTTTTCAATCTTATCCAATAAGTTTTGGTAAACACTCTGAACTGTGTAGCGCTCTTGGATTTTACCGAGATTAGCCACCGACTGGTCTTTTAATCTCTCAAAGTTTGCCAAGGCAATGTTTATCTTATCAGCCAACTCCTCAATATTGCCAGATGAATACAGCTGACCTTCTTCAAAGATTTCATAGGCGGATAGATGACCAGGATTGTCCGACAAAATGGTCGGAAGGCCATTCATAATCGCTTCAATATAGACTAAGCCAAAGGTTTCCATCGCAGATGGAAATACCGCAAGATCTGCTTCCGTCACCTCTGCCCAAGGATTGTCCTTGTGCCCCAAGAAACTAATATTTTCTATTTGATGTTCAGAAATATAAGCATCACATTTTTTTCTGTAATCCTCATCCCAGGCTCCGATCAGAACTAAGGCTGGTTTTGGCTGAGATAGCTGGTCATAGGCTTTTATCAATTCTAATTGATTTTTCCGCTCTGTCAAACGCCCAACTGACACGATACGCCTTTCGGCTCCATCCCTTTCTCCTGTATCAGTAGGATGAATTTTCGTAAAAGGGGCAAAAGACAAGACTTTTCTGTCTGGCAGCAGCTCCTGTAACTGTCTCTGCAAGGCACCTCTAACTGCAAATATTTCCTGTGAATAATCACTGATAAAATCTAGCTTTTCCTTATAGTAGCCAAACTCTCCGTCAGGAAATTCATGAATCAGCCAGAAATGCGGAACATCCTCGCAGGCCGCTGCCACTGCACCTTGAAACATATTGACCGTATTGGTAATAACCAAATCAATCTTTCGCTCCGTTAGTATCTTTCTGAGCGCTGAGGTATTATCCTGATATGACCGAGCTCTAGTCTCAGGACTATCTGGCAGGCCACCAGGCGCATCCTCCCACCACCATTTAACTGACGGCAAGGCTATAGTCTCAATAGCCAAGGCAGCCAAGCTGGATATATAGTCCTGCTGAACGGCTACATGATAATCCGGAATCGCATTGATAACCTGATGGCCCGTCTGGACCAAGTATTCCATCAAATGGACAATAGAGATTTCAGCTCCATTATCTAGCGTTCCAGTCGGCGAAATGAATAATATCTTTTTTTTCATAGCTTATCCTAATACATTCCAATAAAAGGGCACCATCAAGTAGAGGGAAACCAAGAAGTTAGCTACCAGAGTCCCAACCATCATTCGATTCACCACTCTGTCTTTAATGTCCAAGGTCCCTAGATTAGCAACAGTTGGTAGCAGTAAGATCAAGAAGGGTGTAAAATAACGTCCCTGAGCACCAACCGATATCATGGCGCCTTTACCGAGGACAATGGGCGTCCACTGCAGATACATAATTGATACGACAGCAATCACTTGAACCAGAAACAGATAACGCGACATGATTGTGTAACCCTTGGTCATAAAATCTTTCTGTGACTGCAAAAAGATAATCGCCAAAACTGCCACATCAATAAAAATCAGCCAAAGCGGCAGCTGGATAGTAAAATTCCCCAAAAAGCCAAACATACCGATTGTCAAAATCGTATTCAAGTCGCCATTAACACTTTGCTTAAAGAGCGTATTCAGCAAGACTTGGCCATAGTGCAAGAGACCACCCTGATTGCGAAATGCCAGATGCAGAGCAAGAAAGAAAGCTGCAAAGCCAAACACATAGAAGATAGGGCGATAACGAGCTACAAAAGCTTTGGCTGCAACAAAAGGCTTGTTCAGAACCGCAAGGAATCCTTCAAACTCAAAGTCAACAAAAGGCAGCAAGCCTAATAAAAGAACATTATTCGGTTTGGTGACAAAGAGGCCTATAGAAATCACCAAAAGCTCCAGTACATTTCTATTAGTGAACTTCTTATGGTAGGCTATATTGGTCAAAAAGCCAACCGCCAGCATAATCTCCAGATAGCTCATCACATCATAAGAGAGAGAAGCTGCCTGCTGGACCATAATAGGCAAAAGAGATAGGAAAAGCAGAGCTTTTTTGCCATATTTGAAATATTTAATCAGCAGATAAACCCCGATGATGTATGCCAAGGCATTAAAGAGCCGCCCCATCATCACGATGAAGCCTACTGACGGATAAAGCATGCTCCCCAAGGTCATACCTAGCAGCTGAGGCAGGAAAGAGATAGCCTTGAGATTAAAGCCAAAGGCAAACTCTTCTTGCGTCATATCTATCTTCTCTGAGAACAGTTGCTTGTACTCTGCCGGCGAAACATTCGGAGCGGATGGGATTTTATCCATCCATTTATATGTTCGACTAGTCGGTTTATGGAAGATTTCCCATGTCATACGAGCGTGATTGGTCTCATCAGGCACTCGATTAATCGGTTGTGCAATCATAAAAGTCAAGACAAAGACACTTGCCAATAATAAGAAAATATTCTCAACTTTTACTTCTTTATTTCTTTTCAAAATAAGTCACCATTTCATCTTTTTTATCTAAACTGCAATTTTCTAATACAAAAGCGTAGGCATTCTCCGCCAGTTCTCTGCGTAAATCCGCAGAAAGAATCAGACTTCCCAGCTTTTCTTTCCATTCACTATCTTTAGCCAAAAGTCCAGTCTGACCATCTATCATCATGTCCGCAAAGGCACCGATATGACTAGCAATTGTTGGCACCTTGACTAGAGCTGCTTCTATCCACTTGATTTCTGACTTGGCCCGATTAAAGACTGAGTCTACTAGTGGAGCCAGATTAATATCAACCTGACTAATCAACTGAGGCAAGGCTTTCCAGTCCACATACTCATGGACGATAATACGCTGCGAATATTGTTTCATATCCTGCGGGATATCCAAGTGGCCTACAATATGAAGCTCCACGGTTGGGTAGTGGTCCAGCACTTCTTTGATAGCCGGCTTGATGAGCTCAAAATTCTCATTGTGGCTGATGGAGCCCGAGAAATAGCCGATTTTGATTATGTCGTCTGCACCAAGGTCTTCCTTCAAGAACTGCGAGCTAACCGCAATCAATTCGCTGGACGCCAGATTACGATTCAGCAGGACTGAGTCCTTGTATTTGAGCAATTCCTCTTTTAACTGATTCGTAGAGGTAATCGCCCCATCACAAGCCGCCAGCATTTTCCCGTAATTCTTCACTCCAGCATCGTAATTGCCCTTTTCCTTCTCAGACAAGCCTTGGGTATAGCTCAGCTGATCCGTATAAAGGGTATCAAATACCAAATCATCAATATCAAAATAAACTGGCTTATGCTCCTCCCGAGCCAAATCGCATAAAAGCTGGAGCTGAGCAGACCAAGGAGCGCGGTAGATAATGATGTGGCTGGCATACTGGGCCTGAGCAAGACTAAACTCAGACGCATTGACCACTTTCACAGCAAAGCCATTCTTTCTAAGCTGCTCTGCCTTATTGAGCACACGGTAGCGCGTACACTGCGGAATGATGTTCTCTACACCGTCAATGATGAGGATATATTGATCACGAGGCACCGCTTTGAATTTTTGAACGATGTTCTCAAGAATCTCCACTGGATAATCTGTCTTCTCCCGAACGTAGTCCAATAAATCAGGAACTTCCGACTCTCTTTCCAGACCTTGCCATAAAAACTGCTGATCATCATAATTCTTCAAAGAAGTATACTTAATCAGAGGACTACCCGCTTTTAACATCCTTAATGGATGAATATACATAGCCGAATCCTGATTTTCGTGAACCAAGGCATCGTAGCGATAGCCCAAGTCAGCAAAGTACTTGGTAAAAGTCGTTTCATGCTTTCCGATAGCTTCTTCCCGTGAATCCGTGTCAGTCAGCACTTGCCAATAGTCGTAGAATTCTTCGGACTGAAGCAGCAAAGGCTCAATCACCAAAAAATAAGACTGTAGGTGGTTGGGAATGTAACCATAGCGGTTAAAACCAGTGATATCTTCCTGAGTTTCACCATAGGAAATTCCCCAAAAATCAAGATTTCGGCCAACCATAGTTTGAAAGACAGCCGCCAGATCACTCATAGGTCCGATATTGGTGTCATTGACGAGCATCAGCTGAGAGCAATGCTGCAGCTTTTCCTTTCCTAAGGAAAGAATGCCTTCACGAAAAGCTGCTGTATCATAGCCGGTATTATCCCGCACCAAGACTTGCCCATACTGCTCTAAAGTTTCTAAATCCTCTGCAGCCAGTCCGCCGTTAACGACGATGAGAGTCTTATCAGCCAAAGTTGCTAATTTTTCTAAAAAGATAACCTTATACTGCTGCAAGCGAGGCTCGGATTCAAAAATGACATAAATTAAGACTTTTTCGCCGCTTGAAACTGAAGCAAGAGCTTTTTCCCTTTGGGAGTTCCGCAGCCATTGATAATAATAAACTTTAGGAGACTTAACTTGACGTTTTAGACGAATCAACTGTTGCTTAATCCGACTTAAAACAGCTTTGATACTGCGAGGATTTTTGACTAATCGAGCCAGACGTTTCAATGGGGTAATCACACCATTCCCCAGCCGATAGGAAATAGATCGGCGAATACGAAACTGCTCCTGAATAGCCTCATCTCGCTGTTCCTTTATCGTTCTCAGTCTGGATTTCAAGGAATCTAGATTTTTATGTAACTGCCGCTGATCCTCCTGCAGTTCAAGAACATAGTCGTTCACTTTATCCATATGCTGAATCAGTTCATCCAAACGGCCTTCCAGAGTAAATATGTTCTTGCCCAAAGCTTGATATATTTCATCTGGTATCTTTCTCACATACTTACGCAAGATTTTCAGATACATTTCGTAATGATATCTCGTAGAATCCCGTTTAGAGATTGATTCCTTATCAAAGACCCGGTAATTCAGCTTTGTTTTTGCATCATAAACTGGTCTCGCTCCTTGATTGATAATTAAGTTTAAAAGGAAATCATAGTCCTCCAGTTTTTCACGATTCAGCGCTTCATCATAATAAATACCATCAGCAACCGAACGACGAATGAGGGAACAGTTGGAAATATAATTCTCTGTTAAGAAAGCTAGCTTGTCAAATGGCCGTGATTTAAGGTAAAACTCCTTTTTATCAGGATCATACAAATCCCCATAGACAATATCTGCTTCCTCTTGCACCATGGTTGTGTAGAAGCTCTCAACATAGTCTGAATCCAGAAAATCGTCACTATCCACAAAAATAAAATAAGTGCCTTGAATTTGCTGCAAAGCCTTGTTTCTTGTCTTGACAACCCCCATATTTTCATGGCTTTCAAACCGCGTCGGAAAAGGGGAATTCACCAAGACAGATTCTATGATTTCAGCAGAATGATCAGAGGAGCCATCATCCAATACCAGTAACTCAATATTTCGATAGGTCTGAGCAAAAATACTGCGCAAACACTGTTCAATGTAATCTTGATGGTTGTAACAAGTTACAACAACAGATATTAAATCTTTCATATACTTTCCTTGTAAATAACTCTATTAGTTTGAGTTAGCATCTTGACTCTTCATATATGCTTTATTTATCAGATTAGCCATCCACTTAGGCCAGAAAAGCTGATACATAAACAAGTCCTCTTTGGTTCGAGTATTATCTGAAATAGTCTTGGTTGTTTCCGACTCTCCATGAATCCGGTGGCACATAAGCTTCTCAGAAATATAAGCAAAGCGACCCTTATAGGCGCTAATCTTGTACCAAGCATACCAATCCAGACTCACGCGCATTTCCTCATCAAATCGAAAATCCCTTAATGTCTCTAAGTTGTAAGTCACCGCCGGACAGGAAATGGGATTGCCAAAAGCTAGAACCCGATTTCTCCAAAAACGACTGGATGGCATCAGATTCAAGGTTTTAAGCATGAGAGTCTTGATTTTCAGATTGGTATTAGCCGGAATTTTGACTCCATTTTTCTCTTCAAAGTAGTCTGTATAGGCAATGAGAATGTCCTTAGACTGCTCTATCTTCTGCATCACTGCTTCTAGATAAGTTGGCTCATAGTAGTCATCCTGGTGGGCAATGGTAGCATAAGAAGTCTCAACAAAGGAAAGGGCATTGTTCCAGTCCTTACCGATACCGCCTCCTTCTTTCGTATAAAAAGGAATACCGTACTTCTGGCACAGCTGCTTGATTGAATCCAACGGTGTTGAGCTATAGCAGATAATCTTTGATGGCAAGGTTTGAGCTTGCAAAGACAGGATACAAGCTTCTAAAAATTCACTTTCGCCATAGGCGCAAATCACCCAGGTATGGTTATTTTTCATCTTTTTTACTCTCTAACTTTGACATTCTTTGCTTCATGATGGACAGTTCTTGCACCAACTGCTTGATTTGCTCCTTTTGTTTGGAAATGGAAATAGTATGTAAAAAAACAATAACCAGCAGGAAAAAGATGGCCAAGGACATGACAAAGTTTGAGGTCAACTCAAAACCTAACAATTTGGCAATCGAAACGGGAATCCAATCAAAAATAGAAATAACAATCAGAACGAAGCCAATAATAATCCACATAAAGGCTTGCTCAAATAAAATATTGTTTTGATTGATATTCCGAAAGACAAAATACAGGAATAGGACTGAAGCCACCAGCATAACAATAGACAAAATGGACATTATTCACTCTCTTTCATAAAAGCAGCAATCAAGATCGAAGAGCAAACTTCAATCATATAGCGAATGGACTTAATCGGAGTAATCGAAGAGACTCCTCCTGCACGTTCAAACATATTGGCTGGTGCTTCCACCACTTTATATTTCCGCTTCAAGATATGTACGATTGATTCTGGCTCAGGATACTTGATAGGATAGCGTGCAGCGAATTGTCTAATAATGTCTTGATTGGCCAAACGATAGCCTGATGTGGTATCCAGAATCCTTTTGCCTGTTGTTAATTTAATAAAAGCTGAAATAATGGTAATGCCAAAACGCCGCATAAAAGTCGTCTGAAATTCCGAAGACTTGTCACCGATAAAACGAGAACCAACAACCAAATCAGCCTGCTGACGACGAATAGGCTCCAGCAAAGCATCCAGCGACTCAATATCATGCTGACCATCTCCATCAAACTGTACGGCCACATCATAATTCTTCTCAAGAGCATACTTATAGCCCGTCTGGACAGCTCCACCAATCCCTAAATTCATAACCAAATGAATAGCATTCAGATGATGGTTGTCCAAAATCTCCTTAGTTCTGTCAACTGACCCATCATTGATAACTACGTAGTCTAAGTCAAAATCAACTTTCTTCCGGTATTCTACAATGCTCATAACCGTATTTAAAATACTTTCTTCCTCATTATAAGCAGGAATTATCATTAAAACTTTCATTAATTTAATCTATTCTTTCTATAACATGTCATCACATTATTTTTTGTTTTTCTGCAACTGTTTTTTTCTATATTTCATAAAGCTCGGAATTAGGGAATTGATAATCTTATATCTTAGCATTGGAAAAGGCTTCATAACAATATTAAAGATTCTAAAACAAACAAAATACAGCTGCCAACCTTCTTCCATTGGTGTATCCTTCCATGGAGTTTTGTGTAGATAATAGAGGTACTCCTTTTTAAACCTATGTGTATTCCCCTTCCGCCAAGGTCTCTCTTCACCTAGATAGTGAATAATTGTAGGTGCTTTCCGAAAATGATTAAAATCTTCCTGTGACATAAACTTAGTTGGCTTACTTAATTCACTCAACGTTTTATAAGGATAGACATCATAAATATTAAAATAATTAAAGGAAATTGGCAAGGTAAAAATTTGCTCTTTCAAGGCTCCATTTAAGGCATCTTGGTCTGGTGCGAATAGCTTTCCTTCATGAAATTGATAAAATTCTATGACCTTTTTACCAATCTCTTCCCTACGCCATTTTTTTAGATCGATCAATAGGACACCCGAATTATGATAGGGGTACTCTTTCAAAGCTAGAAATTCCTTTCTTGACTTATCCACAGTTGGTTCGGGACACATACCTATTACCTTATCTCCTAAGTCGCTATAAAAAAGAGAACCTATATCTTCTAGAACTAGTGTATCTCCGTCGAGATATAAAATCCTATCAACTTCTTGTGGAAGAAGTTTATCTAAAAAAAGACGTGCCAAAATAATTGAAGACCAACCGTTTGTATCAAAATCAAAATCAATATAGTCTGCGATATTATTTATAGAAATAATACAAACTTTTCTATCGTAACTTTTAGCAAATCCTTTTAATTTGTTTTGATTCTCTTGGCTTATCCTCTCGCCAATTAAATATACTGTAATATTCTCAGCAGATTTATTATTCTCAAATATAGAACACATACAGGTTGCAACTTGAGGTACGAACGCATCATTTAATGTAAATAAGATATTCATAGAATTCTACTTCTTTCTTTTTTCCTGATTTTTAGCAACGCCATAAATAATCAGACTTGTTGCATAAAAGACGCACATGGAGATTAAAAAGGAATTAGCAGCTCCCAGCAATTTTTGATCACGGATAAATGGTAAAGTAATAAATTTTGAAACAGCAAATGTCAATAAATAGGCTATCATCAGATAATGCTGTTTTCTAAAGATGGTCATAATGATATCAACCACTAGAGCAAAAACATTCAAAATACCGCCTATAAGTAATATAGTGAAAGGAAGCTTATACTCCTGTAATTGGATACCATAGACAGCACTAAGCACTTCTGTACCAATCAGATAACCCAAAATAACAATAACAAGTCCTAAAACAGTCATTACTAGATTTAGAGTATTGACCTGTTTGAAAAATAGTGTAAATTTCTTCTCGTTCCAATAAATGGAAAGCTGTGTAGTCAACGGTCTCAGGACAAAGAATAAAAGGGATAGAACAAAGACAGGCATGAATAGAACATTAAAGTCTCTTTGAACCCCAGATGAAAAATAGCCATTTGTCAAAAGGTAATCAATATCAATTTTTGGCTCGTTATAGATATACGTTATCAAAAAACCATTTAAAAACAAGGGAAAACTATTTTTCAAAATAGAATACACATTTTTTCTGTCATCATGGAGTTTAGGCGAAAACTTTTCCTGAGAAAAATGTAATCTACAGTTTCTGAAATCTAAGGGGAAGGTCAGAATGAAATTCGCACAGCAAATAACAATACTAGCTACCATCAATGATTTTGTAAGCAACAGGACTATTGCAAATATTAACATGCAAATCCAGCTCCTATAGAATTGCACCTTTCCAGCTAAGTCTGATCTATTTTTTTGCTGAAATAATCCTTGAAAAACATCTGAATATGCATCTATAGCCCGATAAAGAACAAGCAATAAAATAATACTAGATTTATAAACATCATACCCTTGCCATAGAGTATAGATAAACGATGTTAAAATCATCAAAAAGATCGTAAAAAGTCTCGTGTTATGATAAGAAGCAAATTGGTATCTTTCTTTTATATCCGTAGATTGCAGATTTCTAACTTGAAAATAACCTAGAACAAAGAACTGCTGACCAAGAGCATAAGCAATACTAAAAATATCAGAATCTCTTGAATCTAGAAATCTAGAAGCTAGTAGAAGCAAGACGACTGATATCAATGAAGATGAGACTGTCCCCAACATGTTCCATATATAGTTATTTTTCAGTCCTTCTTTTGAGATTATTTTTTCTATTTCTTTATTACCGTCATTATTTTTAGCATAAGGTGATGATCCTGATTTTGAGGGCATTTTTCTTCTCCAAATGTATTCTATTTCTTATTATACTATACTTTCAGTGAAAAGTGAAAATCCTTCCTGAAAGAATCTCTCTTTTAAATGATACTTTCTTCCCCAACCTAATTAAAAAGGGCAAAACTTCTATCAAGCTTATATCTATACTTCTTCTCTTTCCGTTTCCTAAATCATCTTAAAGGTGGTTCTGCAAAATCAAGCTATCTATTCTGGAGATTACCGACCACCTTCTATTCTTCCTCATTTTTTAAAACAATTACAATATTAAAAAACCCCGTTTTCACGGGGTTTAGTGTCTGACTATAATTGTTATCTGGGAACGGAATCGAATTAAGCTTCGATTTCTGTAACCATACCTGAACCAACGGTACGTCCACCTTCACGGATAGAGAAAGTAGTACCTTGTTCAACGGCGATTGGGTGGATCAACTCAACGTCGATAGTTACGTTATCACCAGGCATTACCATTTCAGTACCTGCTGGAAGTTCGATTGAACCTGTAACGTCAGTTGTACGGAAGTAGAACTGTGGACGGTAGTTGTTGAAGAATGGAGTGTGACGTCCGCCTTCTTCTTTAGTAAGGATATAAACTTCACCCTTGAATTTAGTGTGTGGGTTGATTGAACCTGGTTTAGCGATAACTTGTCCACGTTCGATTTCATCACGTTGGATACCACGGAGAAGCACACCTACGTTGTCCCCTGCAAGACCTTCGTCAAGCTGTTTACGGAACATTTCAACACCAGTAACAACTGCTTTTTGGATTTCTTCTTTGATACCAACGATTTCGATTTCGTCGTTGACTTTAACGATACCACGGTCGATACGTCCTGAAGCAACTGTACCACGACCAGTGATTGAGAATACGTCTTCGACTGGAAGAAGCAATGGCTTGTCAGTATCGCGTTCTGGTTCTGGGATGTACTCATCAACAGTGTCCATCAATTCCATGATGATGTCTTCATATTTAGAGTCACCTTCAAGAGCTTTAAGAGCTGAACCTTGGATAACTGGAAGATCGTCACCTGGGAAGTCGTATTCTGACAAGAGGTCACGGATTTCCATTTCAACCAATTCAAGCAATTCTTCATCGTCAACCAAGTCAACTTTGTTCATGAAGACGATCAAGTGTTTAACACCAACCTGACGTGAAAGCAAGATGTGCTCACGAGTTTGTGGCATTGGTCCATCAGTTGAAGCTACTACAAGGATAGCTCCGTCCATTTGAGCGGCACCAGTGATCATGTTTTTAACGTAGTCCGCGTGTCCTGGAGCGTCGATGTGAGCATAGTGACGCTTAGCAGTTTCATACTCAACGTGCGCAGTGTTGATAGTGATTCCGCGTTCGCGTTCTTCTGGAGCAGCATCGATAGACGCATAGTCTTTAGGTTGGTTAACTGCTGAAGGCAAGCGACGTGCCAATACAGTTGTGATAGCTGCAGTCAAAGTAGTTTTACCGTGGTCAACGTGTCCAATGGTACCAATGTTAACGTGTGGTTTACTACGATCGTATTTTTCTTTTGCCATTTGAGTAAAAGCCTCCAATAAAATATATTTTATAGATAGACAGTAGGCAATACAGTCTAACTTTCCTTACTATTTTATCAAATTTAAATGAAAATGCAAGTCTTTTAGCATTTTTTTGTGAATTATTCCTTGTCTGATTTTTAGTAAGGTTGATACAAAGAAAAGCGGTTGAACTGTCACTAGTATAACGAATTAAAAAGCCATTTGGTTACAAAAATAGAAAAAAACCGGAACAATTCCGATTTTTTCTTTATATTAGCCAGAGTTTCGCAGACCAGTTGCAATACCGTTGATGGTGATGTGAATCAGCTTTTCTTGATCAGGTGTGAGCTGGCCGTTTCGCTGACGCTTGATCAGTTCTAGCTGGATATAGTTCAAAACATTGAAGTAAGGCATACGATAGTGCAAGCTATCTCTCAGATAGGTGTTTTCTGCTAGGAGCTCATCATGACCTTCAATCTCCAAAATAATATCCTTAGTCAACTGCCACTCATCCAAGATAATATTGAAAATATCACGCACATTCTGATCTTCACAAAGCTGCGCATACTCAAAAGCGATATTCATATTTGACTTAGACAGAACCATGTCTACATTTGACAAGAGTGACTTGAAGAAAGGCCATCTCTTATACATAAATTGCAGAAAGGCTAAGTTATTTTCTGGGTCTTCATCAATGAATTCCTTGAAACTCGACCCAACACCATACCAGCCTGGGAACATAACTCGACTTTGAGACCATGAGAAGACCCAAGGAATAGCTCTGAGACCACCGATTTCAGTGATGGTTTTACGAGCAGCTGGACGAGAACCGATATTAAAGCTAGAGATAGCCTTGATTGGGCTGGATTCAAAGAAATAATCGTAAAAACGCTCGTCGCCAAAGACCAAATCACGGTAAATCTGATAACTGCGATTAACTACTTGGTCCATAATTCGCTCATATTTATCAGACGTATGGCTATCGCTCTTCTTATGAGTTACCATGCGGTTAATGGCAGCAGACACCAGCATTTCCAAGTTATAGTAGGCTGCATCCTTGTTTCCATATTTATTACCAATGACTTCCCCTTGCTCAGTCAGACGGATCCGGTCATTGATACTGCGGAGTGGCTGAGAAGTAATAGCTTCATAGGTTGGGCCGCCACCACGTCCAACTGTACCACCTCGGCCATGGAAGAAGGTGATTTTCACGCCAAACTTATCACCGATAGCTGTCAACTGCTGCTGAGCCTTGTAGAGGGTCCAGCAAGAAGACAAGTAACCCCCATCCTTATTACTGTCTGAATAGCCCAACATGATTTCTTGATAATTGTCTTTAGAGGCAATCCACTTCTGTGCAATCGGTAGAGACAGGTATTTCTCCATGGTATCGCAGGAATTGTCCAAATCCTCAATGGTTTCAAAGAGCGGAACAATCTGGACACGTGCACCGTTTTCATCAATCAGCCCCACTTCCTTGAGCATAATAGCCAACTCAAGTAGATCTGATACACTGGTCGAGTGAGAGATAATATTTTGCTTAATGACTTCCTCACCAATGGCATCTTTTAGCTGACGGGCGGTTTTGAAAATTTCCAGTTCCTTTTGCAGAAGCTCGGACTTAGGCTCATGAGTAGCTGATAGGATACGAGGATCTTCTAGCAGCTGTTTGAGGAGGACCTGGCATTTTTCTTCTTCCGACAGGCTACTATAATCCTGAACAATATTAGCCGAAGCCAAGAGTTCAGCCACACAGGCCTCATGAACGCTAGAATCCTGCCGCATATCAATGCTAGCCAAGAAGAAGCCAAAAACATCAACTGCTTGGAGAAGTTCAGTCAAGTCGCCACTTACCAAAGCTTCACCATGATGTTCGATAAGAGAATCATAAATGACCTGCAAGTCTTCCTTGAATTCCTGAGCTGTTTTGTAAGAAGGTGTCTCTTCTTTCTTCAGCTCGGTCAGGGTCTCGCTGATACGAGACTGGATATAGTTAGGAATGATTTCTCTTCCTTTATTGCTGACAGAAAGGTTGGCTTTCGCAGACAATTTTTCCTCAGCTCGGTCAGTCAATCGCTGACCGTCAGTTGAAAAGTTGCCTTCTTTAAGGTAAAGCAAGGTTTGAATCAGCTTGGACTGGATATAGTGGAAAGCTCGGCGGTAAGGCTCATTTTCCCGATAAACAGACTTGTCAGTAGACAGTGCTGCCATTTCTGCTACTGCCTGACTGGTTTCTGATAGGTTGGTCGAGAGCGAGAAGGTGCGATAGAGTGTATAAACCTTGTCAATATAATAGTTGAGGATGACTTCACTCTGGAGAGTGGCAGATAGTTTCAGGGTTTCTGCTGTTACAAAAGGATTGCCATCTCGGTCACCGCCAATCCACATTCCCATGGTAATAGGCTTAGGATTATCCAGCTTGATCCCCCGCTCTCCTGCCAAGCGTCTATATTCGACCATAAAGTTGGTGATCGCTTGTAGGAAAGAGCTGTTATAGTACTCCATGACATTAGTAATCTCATTAGTTACTTTCAGCTTTTTCTCACGGATCATATCTGTCTGCATCATAAGCTCAATATAGCGGCGGAGATTTCCTAGCCACTTCTTCTCATTTACCAGGCCTGCTTTAACATCACGATGCTGACGCAGCAAACTATGAATATGATTGGTTAAGTCCAGAACGGTCTTACGCTGAACCTGAGTTGGGTGAGCTGTCAGTACTGGAACAACATTCAGGTTTTCCAGAATTTCCTGAGCATTTTCCCGCGTTGAAATCAGGTCAATGGTTGTTGATAGCTTTCCAAGATAATCCTGATTAATATTGTTCTGGTGGTTGATTTCATAAGCTAGGTCCACGTCTTCTGAGATATTAATCAAGAGTGGTAAAATAGAGAAATAACGGGAGATATAGACCATTTCATCTGTCGTTAGTTCTTCTACAATCGCTTTTAGCTCATGATATTTGGAATTGACAGCCAGCTCTTCCATGAGGGAGATTTTTTCAAAGGTCTCAGGGCTGAGAAGATTCCGAGTAATGTCGGCAAGCAAGTCTGTCAAAATGGCGACTTCTTCTCGAATCACTTCTTTATTGCTGTAGCTTTCTAATTTGTTAAATGACATAATCTGCACCTTTCATTTTTGCAACAACTGTTCATACGAACTGCGTTTAAGCTTCCTCAGACTGGTCTTGCGCCTCCGCTTCCATCTGTTCATAGAGGGCATCACGGCGCTCGTTGGCATCAATATTAAGTACCAAGGCGATGGCTACTGACAAGACCAGAAGACTGTTCCCTCCTTGCGATAGGAAGGGGAAGGTTACTCCTGTAGACGGAATGAGACCTGATATTCCACCGATATTGATGAAGGTCTGCATGAGTATCATACCGCCAATTCCCAAGGCCATCATGGAGTTAAATGGATTCTTTGCCCGAATCCCTACCAAGATAATTCTCAGAATCAGGAAAAAGAGTAAGGCCAAAATCAGACTGGCACCAAAGAAACCAAACTCTTCTATCACGATAGAAAAAACAAAGTCCGTATGAGCTTCCGGCAGATAACCGCGCTTCTCAATAGAGTTCCCCAAGCCTAGACCAAACCAGCCGCCATTACTCATAGCATAGTAGGAATTAGCCAATTGGTGGCCTGAGCCAGACAGATCCTTGAAGGGATTGAAGAAAGCGCTGAAACGCTTGGCCACATATCCAAAGACTGGAATCTTGGCCACGCGCTCAACCCCAATCAACCAAATGCTAGCTAGAACCAAGCCAGAAACACTAACAATGGCTCCCAGCATCGTAGAAAACCATCGATAGCCAATCCCGCTGACGGCTATCATTATCACGACGGTCAAAAATAGAATAGTCGCATTTCCAAGGTCTGGCATAATAGCTACAATCCCAATCAGAATAGCCACCATGGTCCGCCAGTCGTTAAAGGCTTTAGGAAACCAATGGTTGTGAGTCAGGGCTTGATAGTCATAGACCTTTATCTCATCCTGCCTCTTTGTGAAGCGAAAAGCTAGATACCAGACCAGAATAATCTTCAAATACTCCGCAGGCTGAATACTGAAAGCTCCAAGCTTGAGCCAACCATGGGCGCCGTTAATAGTCCCAGTTATAAAACGAGATAAAAGCAAGAGGATAATCTCAGCAAAGATAACTATAGTCAGGATACTTCCTTTTTTTAAGAAACCCAAGCGGATTCTATATAGGAGCGCAATTATAAAGAGACTTATTATCCAAAAAATCCCCTGATTCATGACCATCCCAAAACCATTTCCTCCGGCCTGAATCGAGGTAGGACTCGTCGTTGAATAGACCACAATCAATCCCAAGACAGATAAAATCAAATAGGGAATCAAGATGGAATAATTCAACAAGTGCTTCTTGTCAATTTTCATATTTCACCATAAATTTCTAAAAATTCAATTCTCATTATACCACCTTTTGGATTGAAAAAAAAGCATTAGTGGAGAGACTGGAATAATATGACCTTGCTTTCTCTCTTTTACATAAAATTGTGATAAGATAGGAAGCAAACAAAGGAGGAGAACATGACAGACATTTATGATATCGAAATCCAAAAACAAGACGGAAGTCTGCAAAAAATGAGTGATTATAAAGAAAAGATTCTGCTGATTGTCAATACAGCGACCGGCTGCGGCTTCACTCCTCAGTACCAAGAACTGCAGGAACTCTATGAGCGCTATCAGAAAGACGGATTTGAAATTCTAGATTTCCCCTGCAATCAGTTTGGCCAGCAGGCACCTGGAGACGCTGCAGAAATCAACAGCTTTTGCAGCCTTAACTACGGAACGACCTTTCCCCGATTTGCTAAGATTGATGTCAACGGTCCTCATACCGCTCCTCTCTTTGACTGGCTCAAAAAAGAAAAGTGCGGTCTTCTGGGTGAGAAGATTAAATGGAATTTCACAAAGTTTCTGGTCAGCCGAGATGGAACAGTCATCAAACGTTTCTCTCCGCAAACTTCTCCCAAAAAGATTGAAGAGCTCATTCAAAAGCTATTATAAAAGGTAAGAAAAAGCAAAATGATTTATCCAACGACAATTCACCGTCCACAGCTTAGCTAAGCTCTTTTAAAAAAATAAGACATTTTGAGCTTTCAAAACGTCTTGTTTTTGCATTATAATATTTCAATTATATTACATTTTATTCATTTTCCAGCAATTCTGGGGATATTTTTTGCTTTTTTATTTGTTTTAAGTTAAAATAAACCAGTATGAGGAAGAGGATTAAACCGCTTGCAATCCTAATTTTCTTTGCTTCTTTTATCGCTTTAATTTTGATAAGCAAGCAAATTACTGACTCTCAGGAAAAGCAAGCACAGGCAAAAATTTCACAAACTAAACAAACTCCAAGTTCCTCAAAAAAAGAGGAAACATCTGAAGATTCGTCCTTGGATGAAGAGTTTATTTCCAGACCAATCATTGACATTTCTGGCTGGCAACTGCCGAGTGAGATTAATTACGACTTACTCGCACAGAATGTTTCAGGAGTAATTGTCCGTGTTCATAGTGGATCGCAGGCAAAAAAAGAAAATGCAGCAACCCATCTGAATGGTCTGGACAAGTCTTATGAAAGACATATCAAAGAATTTCAAAAGCGCAACATCCCTGTTGCTGTCTATGCCTATGTGGCCGCCAATAGCAAAAAAGAAATGGAAAAAGAAGCTGAAAGTTTCTACAAGGCTTCTGCCAAGTACCATCCAACCTATTATTGGCTAGACGTCGAAGAAAAGACCATGTCTGACATGAATGCGGGAGTTGAGGCTTTCCGAGCCAAGCTAGAGTCACTTGGTGTTAAAAATATTGGTATCTATATTGGAACTTATTTTATGGAGGAGCATAGCATCTCTACCGATAAATTCACAGCAATTTGGATTCCGACTTATGGTAATGACGACGGCTACTACAATGCCGCACCAAATACGGAGCAAGATTACGACTTGCATCAGTACACATCACAAGGACAGCTGACTGGCTTCTCCCATTATCTTGATTTGAACCAGCTGTCAACCTTGAAAGACCAGACGGCTACTTATCAAAAGCTATTTACAGTTCCTAAAGAAAGTCAATAGCTCAGAACGACAGCTCAAGTCTCAAAGACTGCTGTCGTTTTTTATTGTCATAAAATAGGAAATTTCCAGTCGTTTCCTCTTAATAAAGCCTATATTTTATGATATAATGATTTGATAAATGAAATTAGAAAAGGAAAATACAATGATTTCTTGGTTGAATAGAATTTTCAAAGGAATGGTCATTGCACTTGGCTTTATTTTGCCGGGAGTTTCAGGCGGTGTTTTAGCAGCTATCTTAGGTATTTACGAGCGCCTGATTCATTTTTTAGCCCATTTAAAGGAAAACTTCGTCGAAAATGTTCTCTATTTCATACCAGTTGGAATCGGAATGATTTTAGGAATTGCCGCTTTCTCCTATCCTGTCAATCTGCTGCTGGACAACTACAAAGTGATTGTCCTTTGGGGATTTGCTGGAGCCATTATTGGGACTGTTCCCAGCCTCATTAAAGAGTCTGTCGCTAAAAGTGAGCGTGATCGGACTGATATTCTCGTTTTCTGGGTCAGCCTCATCCTTTCAGGAATCTTTCTTTATTCCCTAAATGGGATGGTCGGCACCTTGCCAGCCAACTTTCTCTCTTTCATCCTAGCAGGAGCCTTGATCGCACTGGGCATTTTAATTCCCGGACTCAGTCCGTCCAACCTTCTCTTAATTTTAGGACTCTATGCACCTATGCTGAATGGCTTCCGCAAACTGGACCTCTTGGGCACCTTTCTTCCAATTGGAATCGGTGGTGCCTTAGCACTGATTCTCTTCTCTAAGCTCATGGATCATATTTTGAAAAACTACTACTCTCGTGTCTATCACTTTATCATTGGCATCGTCCTATCCAGTACACTTCTCATTGTAGTGCCACAAGCAGGAAACAGTGAAAGCATAAGCTATCATGGAGTTTCTGTATTGACACTTGTCCTTGCAGCCTTTTTCTTCGGTCTGGGAACCTGGTTGGGTCTCTGGATGTCACAATTAGAAGAGAGATATACTAATGGCTAAAAAAACAAAAATCAAAAAAACTCTGGTCGAGCAAATTTTAAGCAAGGCTAAGATTGAACATAAAGGTCTGCAGCTAAATGCCTTAGCAGAACACCCAGCCGATGGTTTGGACCGTTCGCAGATTTATAAAACTTTAGCCTTGACAGGAGACAAGACTGGCACACTGATTGGTATCCTGCCTATCACAGAACATCTATCTGAAAAGAAAATGGCCAAGATTTCCGGCAATAAAAAAGTCAGCATGATTCCCCAGAAAGACTTGGAAAAGACAACGGGCTATATCCACGGAGCCAATAATCCTGTCGGTATCCGTCAAAAGCACAACTTCCCAATCTATATCGACCAGTCAGCTCTAGAGCGAGATAGCATTATCGTTTCTGCCGGTGAAGTCGGCCGCAGTATTGAAATCAAGGCTCAAGATTTGGCAGATTTTGTTCAAGCTGACTTTGCAGACCTCAAGGAAAATTCTAGCTCATAATTCTTCAATACTGCACCTAATATTCTCAATAAACCCTAATAAGAAAGAAACAATCAACCACTATGAAATTATATTTTGTCCGACACGGAAGAACGGAATGGAATCAGGAAGGCCGCTTTCAGGGAGCCAGCGGTGATTCGTCACTGCTGCCAACCGCTGTTGAAGAACTGCAAACCCTAGGAAAACATCTGGCTCAGACACAATTTGGAAAAATTTTCAGCAGCGACCTCCCACGTGCCATTCGCTCTGCTGAGATTATCCAAGAAGAAAGCCAGTTTCCGACTGAAATCGTATCAGTACCTGAACTGCGAGAATGGCAGTTGGGAAAACTGGAAGGCGCAAAAATCTCTACCATAGAAGCCATCTATCCGCATCAGATGGCTGCCTTCCGCCACAACCTTTCGCAATTTAATCATACGTTTTTTGACGCTGAGTCAGTCTACCATACGACCCACCGGACCATTTCCTTTATCAAGACCTTAAAGGACAAGGACTATGAACAAGTGCTCATTGTCGGGCACGGAGCCAACTTAACCGCCAGCATTCGAACCATGCTGGGCTATGACACACCTCTTTTGCTCAAGAATGGCGGTCTGACCAATGCTAGTATCACCATCCTTGAAACAGAAGACTTTGAGAATTTTGAGCTGATCACTTGGAATAATACGGATTATTTAGTTGAAAAAGCAGAAAATTAAGGCTGGATTTCTAGCTTTTTTTCTTACTTTATAGCCAAATATAGATGAATTTCCCTATCTTTTGTGATAAAATAGGTAGGAAAACTTTTGGAGGAAAAACATGACTACTGAACATATCGAGGAATTAAACGACCAGCAGATTATCCGCCGTGAAAAAATGGCTGCGCTGGCTGAGCAGGGAATTGACCCTTTTGGCAAACGCTTTGAGCGGACTGCTAACTCTGCTCAACTAAAAGAAAAATACAACGATAAAGATAAAGAAGAATTAAACGAACTCAATGAAACAGCTATTATCGCTGGCCGTCTCATGACCAAGCGTGGCAAAGGAAAGGTTGGCTTTGCCCACATCCAAGACCGTGAAGGCCAAATCCAGATTTATGTACGTAAGGATGCTGTTGGTGAAGAAAATTATGAAATCTTCAAAAAGGCCGACTTAGGGGATTTCCTCGGTATCGAAGGTGAGATTATGCGGACAGATATGGGGGAGCTTTCTATCAAGGCGACCCACCTTACTCACTTGTCTAAGGCTCTGCGTCCCCTCCCTGAAAAATTCCACGGCTTGTCAGATGTTGAAACCATCTACCGTAAACGTTATTTGGATTTGATTTCCAACCGCGAAAGCTTTGAACGCTTTGTCACTCGCTCAAAAATCATCTCAGAAATCCGCCGTTACTTAGACGGGCAAGGTTTCCTTGAAGTTGAAACTCCTGTTCTCCACAACGAAGCAGGCGGTGCTGCTGCCCGTCCATTTATCACCCACCACAATGCCCAAAACATTGACATGGTACTGCGGATTGCAACCGAGCTTCACCTTAAACGTCTTATCGTCGGCGGTATGGAGCGAGTGTATGAGATTGGGCGTATCTTCCGAAACGAAGGAATGGACGCAACTCACAATCCAGAGTTCACTTCCATCGAGGTTTACCAAGCCTATGCAGATTTCCAAGACATCATGGACTTGACTGAAGGTATTATCCAACATGCAGCCGTCTCTGTTAATGGAGATGGACCAGTCAACTACCAAGGAACTGAAATCAAGATCAACGAACCATTTAAACGCGTTCACATGGTAGATGCCATCAAGGAAATTACAGGCGTTGACTTCTGGCAAGAGATGAGTTTTGAAGAAGCTACTGCCTTGGCTAAAGAAAAGAAAGTTCCGCTTGAAAAGCACTTCACCGAAGTTGGCCATGTTATCAATGCTTTCTTTGAAGAATTTGTGGAAGAAACCTTGATTCAGCCAACCTTTGTCTACGGTCATCCTGTAGCAGTATCACCTCTGGCCAAGAAAAATCCAGAAGACCCACGCTTCACGGACCGTTTCGAGCTCTTCATCATGACCAAAGAATATGCCAATGCCTTCACCGAGTTGAACGATCCAATTGATCAATTATCTCGTTTTGAAGCACAGGCAAAAGCCAAAGAACTGGGTGATGACGAAGCAACTGGCATTGACTATGACTTTGTCGAAGCTCTGGAATATGGTATGCCACCAACTGGAGGTCTGGGAATCGGTATCGACCGTCTGGTCATGTTGCTAACAAATGTTACGACCATTCGCGATGTCCTGCTCTTCCCAACGATGAAATAATCTGTATTTTATACGATATTAAGAAAACAAATCCTGCTGGAATTCCAGCAGGATTTTTACATCACAAAAAAGCCTGGTTCCCCAGACTTTTTTTGTATTATTCATACCTCAGTGCTTCAATTGGATCCAGTTTAGAGGCTTTATTGGCCGGCAGGATTCCGAAGAGAACACCGATGGTTGCTGAGAAGAGAAGGCTAACGATGCTGACTGGTAGAGATACCGTTACTGGTGTTCCTTCCAGCATTTGACTCATGGCTGAGCCTAATACAGAAGCAAGTCCTGCAGCTAGAAGCAGGCCAATCAAACCACCAATCAGTGTCAAAATCATAGACTCAATCAGAAATTGCATTAAAATATTGCCACGCGTTGCTCCCAGAGCCTTCCGTAGACCTATTTCCCGAGTCCGCTCAGTGACAGATACCAACATGATATTCATAACGCCGATACCACCAACAAAGAGTGAGATTCCGGCGATGGCTCCGATAACACCTGTCATAGCACCATAAATATTTTGCACTTCCTGATAGAGGGCACTATCATCTGTCACTTGATATTCGCCCTGTTGGAGACCAGCAATTTCTGTTAATTTCTTGGCAACCTTAGGACCAAGTTCTGGAACCAAGCTGGTATCATTCACCCGAAGAACAATCTCTGAAATTTCATCGACTCCAAAGTTTGCAGCTATGAGAGTATTGGTCGTAATGGCATTACCACCATAGACCTGCATGGAGCCAGAGGCAGCAGCAGTTTCAGGATCTCTATAAACCCCAATCACCCGATAGTTACTGGCGCCCACTGTCACAATCTTATTGATTGCTTCTTCAGCGGAAGAAAAGAGGTTCGCAGCCAAATCTTCGTCCAGCAGCACTACACTGGCAAAGCCTTGATAGTCTTGCTGCCTCAGAGCACGACCAGCAATGATTTTGTATTTTTTCACCTGAATATAGGTCATGTTTGCTCCGACAAAGTTGACGCGCTCAGCCTGCTTATTTTCGTAGCTAAAGGTTTCCATAGCTGAGTTGGTCACATAGTAGCCGTCCACTCCCTTGATATGGGTCAATTCTTTAACCCAAGCTTCCTGGGCCTTGGGTGGCTCTACCACTTCTTCGCTTTCATCTTCCACATTTACAGAATAGAGATCAGCCGTTTGTGTGTAGGAGCCATCCTTACTCTTTTTAGGAGAAAAGACAAGACGCATATTTTTCTGACTTTTGGTAAAACTCTCATTGACCCGCCGGGTAATGGAATCTCCTAAAGCCATGATAACCACAACCGAAGCCACTCCGATAATAATCCCAATCATGGTCAGGAAAGACCGCATCTTGTGTCCAAGAATGGAGCTAATGGCAAATTTCCAGTTTTGCATTAGGCTAGTCCTCCTTCCTTAGCGCTATCAGATGAGATGACGCCGTCACGAATGACAATTTGCCGTTTGGCATAGGCCGCAATCTCAGGCTCGTGGGTTACCATGATAATGGTTTTCCCTTCTCGATTGAGCTCAGTCAAGAGCTCCATAATCTGCTCGCCAGTCTTGGTATCTAGGGCCCCCGTCGGTTCGTCAGCCAGAATCAGCGAAGGATTATTGACCAAAGCACGCGCAATGGCTACTCGCTGCTTCTGTCCTCCAGAAAGCTCTGAAGGCAGATGATGCATCCGCGTGTCCAACTCCACCTTGGTCAGAAACTGCTCGGCCAAGGACTTGCGTTTAGACTGACCAACACCTGCATAGATCAAGGGCAGTTCCACATTTTGCAAGGCATTAAGCTTAGACAAGAGAAAGAACTGCTGAAAGACAAAGCCGATTTGCTTATTTCGAACCTTAGCCAGCTTCTTATCACCTAGCTTAGCGACTTCTTCGCTTCCTAGATGGTATTCACCAGTGGTCGGACGATCCAGCATCCCAATGATATTCATCAGAGTAGACTTACCAGATCCAGACGGTCCCATGATGGCAACAAACTCGCCCTCTTCAACCTCCAGACTGATATCTTTTAATACCTGCAGTTCCTGGTCTCCATTGCGATAGCTCTTATTAATATTTTTTAACTCAATTAGCTTCTTCATAAGATTTCACCTCTTGACCGTCTTTCAAGCTATCTGTCGGATTGATGATAACTTTACTATCCTTTGTCAAACCAGATGAGATTTCTTGATTTTCAGCATCAGCATTTCCGAGCGTTACTTCTGTCTTCTTGGCAACTCCTTTTTCCAGGACCCAAACATAGTTCTTGTCTCCGTCCATTACCACACTGCTGACTGGCACAATGAGTCCCTGAGTATTGTTTTTAACTTCAATGTTGACAGAGAAACCTTGCTTGAGTTCACCAATCTCGCTGGTAATGTCAATTGTAAATGGATATTTGGAACCTGAAGCTGTTCCGCTACCACCTGTTCCAGACGGTTGAGCTGCTGCCTGCTGGCCGTCTTTCGGATAGTTGGAAATGTAGCTGATTTTACCAGTCCATTTTTTATCTGGGTAAACTTTTGATGTAATGGTCACTTCTTGACCGACAGACAAGTTAGCCAGATTGTATTCGGATAATTCACCCTTAATCTGCAGATTTCCATTGCTGACAATGTGAACCAAGGTTTGAGTGGCACCAGTTGTTGATTTTGAAACATCACGGTTAACTTCTACGACCGTACCATCTGCTGTGCTGGTCACTGTCAAGGCATTGAGAGTAGCTTGTGCTTTATTCATATTATCAACTGCATCAGCCCGAGCATCGCGCAGGTCAGCTGCCTGAGACTCTACAGAACGCTGAGCCTGAGCTTCAGACGCACCATCTGCTTCTTCGTCGCCAGTCGTATTTACAGTCACACCATTGGTCTGCAAGTCATGCAATTGACGATCAGCTTTGCTAACCGCCCGAGCAGCCGCATCATAAGCAGCCTGAGCCTCTGCACTTTTATAAGTAACCAATGCTTGACCGGCTGTCACTTGGTCACCGACATTGACCAGTACATTTTCCAAGTCACCCTTGGTGCTGTCATAGTAGATATACTGCTCATTGCTGGCTGTGACATTTCCTGTCAGCAAGACTGAAGAAGCCACTGAGCCTTCCTTGGCCTTCTGAACCAGCGGAGTCGTATCGATCGGTGCCTCAGAAGGATTCCCTCCGTTTAAAAACATGAAGAGAATTGCTCCTGCAACAACTGCAATCGTAGCTCCAATAATGCTAAATAATTGCCATTTCTTTAACTTTTTCATCTTTTTTCCTCCTCTTGATGAAAACGATTTTCTTTTGTTATATTATATCACAAGGCTATCATAATTCTTCTAAAAAAATTTACAGTTTTTCACAAATGGTTGCTATTTTATCTCAGATAGTCACTCCATTTAAATCCGTAGCAGATTTTTGCATTCACCTGCTAAAAAAGGTACAATTACCTCATATAATAGAAGGAGATTCTGATAAAATGAAAGAATTTGATATGATTGCTATTGGCGGTGGCAGCGGGGGAATTGCTACCATGAATCGGGCTGGCGAATACGGTGCCAAGGTTGCCGTTATTGAAGAAAAGAAACTGGGTGGTACCTGTGTCAATGTCGGCTGTGTCCCAAAGAAGATTATGTGGTATGGTGCTCAAATCGCTGAAGCTATTCAGCATTATGGACCAGACTACGGCTTTACCTCTGATAATCAAACTTTTGATTTTGCTACCCTTCGGAAAAATCGCGAAGCTTATATTGACCGAGCACGTTCGTCCTACGATGGTAGCTTCAAGCGGAATGGGGTTGAGCTGATTGAAGGCCATGCCCGCTTTGTGGATGCAAACACTGTCCAAGTCAACGGTGAGCTTATTCGCGCCAAGCACATTGTCATCGCGACGGGTGCTCATGCTGCTATTCCAAATATCCCTGGCGCAGGCTACGGAGAGAATTCCGACGATGTCTTCGCTTGGGAAGAATTACCTGAATCTGTTGCCATTGTCGGAGCAGGCTATATAGCAGTTGAGCTAGCCGGCGTGCTCCATGCTCTGGGAGTTAAAACAGACCTTTTTGTCCGTAAGGATCGACCACTGCGCAACTTTGACAGCTATCTGATTGACGGTTTACTCCAAGAAATGGAAAACTCTGGACTCCAGCTTCATACCCATAAGATTCCACAAAAGCTGGAAAAACTTCCTGATGGTCAGCTCAAACTCTACTTTGAAGATGGCAGCAGTCACACAGCCCAGCATGTTATCTGGGCAATTGGTCGTAAGCCAAACGTTCAAGACCTTAATCTAGACGCAGCTGGCGTCACTCTCAATGAACGTGGCTTCATCGCTGTAGATGAGTACCAAAACACTGTGGTTCCAGGTATCTATGCTCTCGGCGATGTAACAGGTGAAAAAGAATTAACCCCTGTTGCCATCAAGGCTGGTCGAACTCTGTCTGAACGTCTTTTCAATGGCAAAACAAATGCTAAGATGGACTACTCAACTATTCCAACTGTTGTCTTCTCCCATCCTGCTATTGGGACAGTCGGCCTGACTGAGGTAGAGGCTGTCAAGACTTACGGAGCTGAAAATATCCACGTTTATACATCTAGCTTCACATCCATGTACTCTGCTGTCACCCAGCACCGCCAACAGGCTAAGTTCAAGCTCATCACAGCTGGTGAAGATGAAAAGGTCGTCGGCCTGCACGGCATTGGCTATGGAGTAGACGAGATGATTCAAGGTTTCGCTGTTGCTATCAAAATGGGCGCTACCAAGGCTGACTTTGATGCTACAGTTGCTATTCACCCGACAGGCTCCGAAGAATTCGTGACCATGCGATAAAAAATTCAAAATCAGAAGAGGTTTGGTATTCCAGCCTCTTTTTGACTTCTGCTACCATTTTATAATAAAGATGTTGACCGTTCCATAACCTAATCTTTCATTTTACAGACGAATCTTACATTTTTGTAAGATTGCAATTTAAGCTGTTTCAGCTTCATTTGACTTTCCTTTCAAATATCAGTTTAATTGAAGAAATTCAGATTTTTTTCAGACAATAAACTTCTGCATCACTATTTTAAAAGGTAAGTTGTCAAATATCCATCAAGAAATTCCAAAAATTATGAAAAACGAGCGTTGTTTTTTTGCTTATTATAGACGATAAAGGGCCTGAAATGAAATCTCAGACTCCTTTTTCTTTATGGTAAAATAGCTACAGCCCTAACTGGTGAACCGCTGGCTTGATGCCAGTTGGGAAAGCTAATTGAGATGAGAGCACCCTTAGCCGGCAGCTGATCCAGATTAGCCATAACTTCTAGCTGATAAATGTCCTGCTCCAAAAGATAGTATTCATTAAGCAGCCCATGCTCCGCTGTAGGAATACCCGCATCTGTATCAAAAGTTTCGTGACCTACCGCCTTGACACCACGCTCATGGATAAGGAACTCTAGAGCATCCTGTCCCCACCCAGGAGTATGCTGAATCTCCTGATCATCCAGATTGCGCATGGCTGATTGACTTGGCCAACGCTTGGACCAGTCTGAGCGAAAGGCAATAAACGTTCCTGGCTCAATCTGCCCGTGCTCCGCTTCAAAATCTAAAATATCCTGCTTGTCCAGAATAAAGTCTGGATTCTCTGCTACTTCCTTAGACTTATCAATAACTACCAAAGGCAGGAAAAGATCTTTTAGTTCAATCTCTTCCAACCAGCGACCACCCTCCACAAAGTGAATCGGAGCATCAATATGAGTCCCGTACTGGCCAACTACAGAAAACTGCTGAACATGAAAACCGTCTTTCAAAGTGAAAATATCCTTCTTCTCCAAGGCAGGCAGAGCTGGAAAATGCGGACTATCTTCCTTGATCTGATGGGACAAGTTGACCCATTTTTTCTCCTGTAGTTCCTGATAAATTTTTAATAAATCTGTCATAGCCTTCTCCAATCTAGTCAGTCTTGCTTTGGGAAGATGTTAATTACGCACCCACACCTCTAGCAAAAACTCTTATTTACTTTTGCATTATTATATCAATCAAAGTGTGCTGCTGCAATTCTTTATAGCACTTTTAGATAATCCTTTTTTATTGAAAATAATATAGTTTAAAGCTATAGCTAATTTTTCTAATGAAGCCTATTCAAACATTGAAAATTTTGATATGATAGTACAAAGCAATCCAGAAATGAGAAAAACTGATGAGGAAAACAAAAAAACTTCTTGCGGCCTTGGGCATCCTTTTCTTTAATATTTTTGGTCTTATCGCCTTCTTCGTCTTGCTCATCAGAAGCAAGAAACGAAAATAAGAATCTGTCTGTATAATTGTCTCGTCCGATTAAGAAGGACTTGACTTTTTTTTATTTAGCTTTTAAAATAGTTACCATAAAATCAAAAAGAGGTTTACTATTTATGAACAAGAACAAAGCTTTTCTTCTTGCCCTCCCAGCTATCGGAGCTGCCTTCCTAGCTGTCCTGTCCCAATTAACTATTTCCATTGGCCCTGTCCCCATCACGCTGCAGACTTTTGCTGTAGGTTTGATTGCGACGATTTTCAAACCCCGCGAAGCAGTTTTGTCAGTCTTTATTTATCTACTGCTGGGAGCTATTGGCCTGCCAGTCTTTGCTGGAGGAAGCGGTGGTTTTCAAGCTCTCTTTGGGCCAAGCGCCGGCTATCTCTGGTTCTACTTACTCTTTTCCCTTGTAACATCCAGTCTAACCCATAAGGACAGTCCTTTCTATATGATTTTTATAGCCAATGTATTGGGTGACGCTCTCGTCTTTGTCGGCGGTATCCTAGGACTGCATTTCTTGGGAGGATTTGATTTCTCTAAGTCAGTCGCGGTTGGTCTTACTCCTTTTATCCTGCCAGACTTGCTAAAAATGGTTGTCATCACCATCATCAGCATTCCTATTTTTAAGAGTCTGAAATTTCATCCCTACTTTTCAGAGAAATAGAAAAAACTGATAGAGCTTTCTCTATCAGTTTTTAAATGCATCCACGAGAACTTGGAATTCTTCATTAGAAAGTGTAATTCCCTTGCCCATTTTGCTGTGGTCTGGACTCCAAGTCCGAATATCATACTTAGCTGGTGCTCCATTAAAGCTAACGCGATTAAGCTCCTTAGTCCAGCCCTTGTCATTTTCAGATAGGACCAGAAGTTTTTCTTCGATTTCGAATGTAAATTCAGCCATATTTCACCTCTTGTTTTATTTTCCAACTAATAATTCGTAAAAGAATTTACAATTTAGGGAATTTTGTTATATAATATATTGTAACAAGTTATGGAGATTTTAGCTATGAAAAAATATCTCGAAATGATTTTACAAAGAGCCAACGAATTTATCAGTGGTAAAAAGAATGAACAAGGACCAGAGGACAGCGGCCGCATTCTGCGTACCATCGAGCTAGCTCTGCGAAAACAATCTGGTGTCCACGTTATCTTTCTAGATAAAAGCTTCACTGGCGATATTGTTAAATACGATCGCGAGCGCCTGCAGCTGATTATCAAGAATTTCAAGAAAAGTATGACCACTATTATCCGCGTGCAGGACATCAAGCGAATCAGTCTCGTACCCAATAATATCCGTGAAGCCCAAAAGAAAGACATTCGCATCACCAACCGTCGTTTCAAAAGATAACTCTTCTATCCAGCTGGATGGAAGAGTTATTTGTTTGTCTGAAAATAAATTGATCGATGCTTCTTGCATCCTGGATTAAAAGGATGAGTACAGATAGGACAAGCATCCTCACAGCCAAGATACTGTGAAATAGTCAACTCGGTCCTGCAATGACCACAAAGAACTACTCGATCTTCTGAGCGACTCACAGGATAGGCTAGAAAAGCATGGTCTTCGTAGCGGTCATGGCAGAGAAAGCAAGGATAGTACTTCTGACAAGCAAAGCACTTAAGGGCTATGATATCTCTTTCACTGTGATAATGCTGGCAGCGAGTCTCCTCATCAAGAATATCTCCGTAAACCTGAATCACGTTATTTCCTCTCTGAAAACCTCTATTCATAAAAATGGCTTTTAGATTAAAAAGCCACCTATGAATAAAATATTAAGCTCGGACGGTCACGCTAGTGCCATCTTCCTTGTAAAGATTAATCAAGCCTTCCTTTCGAGCCCGCACCATATCGCCAGCCTCTACGGGCTGCTCCAAGTGAATGGTCAGAAGCTCCATCGGATTAGGAGCCCGATCAATTTTGTTACCTTCAGCATCTCGAAGGTCTGTGATAAAGGTTTCAAAATGACGGAAGCCTGGTCCGTAAAATTCAACCTGATCTCCTTCATGGATAACATTTCGCTGACGAATAGTCGCTGTCTGACTGTCTGCGTCATAGGCCACTACTTCTGCTACAAATTTGTATTCTGGAATCTTGCGTCGCGCTCCGAAAAGCTGCTCATTTTCAGTTGGAGTATGATAGTAGAATCCTGTGGCCAATTCACGTTGAGCAACCTTCCACATCTCATCAACCAGATCCTGCTTGATAGCTTCGAACTTTTCAGGACTTTCTAGATAAGCGTTCACTGCTGCTTTATAGCAGTTAGTCACCGTAGAAACGTAGTGAATAGACTTCATCCGTCCCTCAATCTTCAAGCTATCCACTCCATTTTCAATCATATCTGGTATGCGGTCAATCATGGACATATCAACTGCGGACATAGAAAATTCTTCTGGAACTTCCCCCTTCAAGCTCTTACGTTCTTGTCCAAAAGGCATGTCGTAGAGGTCATATTTCCAACGGCAGGATTGCGAGCAGCCTCCACGATTGGCATCGCGCATACTCATGTGGTTGGATAATGTACAGCGTCCAGAGTAGGAAATACACATGGCTCCATGAACAAAGGCTTCTATTTCAACGTCAGTCCGTCGGCGAATTTCAGCCAGCTCAGCCATAGAAACTTCGCGTGCTAGGACAACACGAGTCAGTCCTAGATTTTTCCAGAATTCCAGCGTTTCATAGTTAGTCGCACTAGCCTGAGTTGACAGGTGGATTTCCAGGCCGGGTGCTTCTGATGCTGCAATAGCAATCAAAGCTGGATCTGAAACAATAACAGCCGCAATCCCGATATCCCGCAAACGGCGGAACCACTCACCAGCTCCCTCTTCATTTCCCTCGTGCATGACCATATTGGCCGCGACATAGACCTTAGCACCATAACTAGCCGCAAACTGAACCCCTTCTTCCATCTGTTCAAAGGTAAAGTTCCCAGCCCGACTGCGCAGACCATAGGCCTGTCCGCCAATAAAAACAGCATCCGCTCCATATCGAACAGCTACTTTTAGCTTTTCCAAAGTACCAGCAGGTGATAACACCTCTGGTCGTTTCAACTTTCTTGCCATCATTTTCTCCTATTTGCAATATAAAAGTGTTGATGTCTAATCCTTATTATTTTATAGTAATTTGCCCCCAAAAGCAAGGTTCTTTGAATTATTTTCACAATTCTAATTTTCGAATTAATTCAAAAAAATAGTTTGGAACATATATTTTTTACTCATGTTTTAGAAATCTTATTTTTGTCCTCAAAAAAGAACTCCTAAAAGGAGCCCTAGTTTAAATATTTATTTTACCATATCAGGGTCATAGTCATAAAATCCTGTATCCAGAAAACGATTTTTCGGATGCAGTTTGTGAATCGCCTCATCCAGCACAAAGGCTTGATCTGAGCTAAACTTGCCTGCTTCAATCAAATCTCTCGCCTCTACAAAAATCTTAGCAATCTCGACAAAGTTGTGACCAGGTGTGTAGAGACCTTCTAGCTTCCAGTGGCAGAATCCATGATTAACCAACTCTATCAGCTTGGTCATCAAATCCAAGTCATTATTGGCAAAAATATGAGTACCATGATTGTCCTCAAAAATCGAATAATGGCTCTGCGGATCGCTTGGTTCCGCCAGAAATAGATCCCGTTCTCTAGTCTTCTCATCATCAATATGAGTAAAATTATAGTAATTCTGCAACAGAGGACGCTTGGAGTGATGGATGACACTAGCCCCGTAAACCAAGACTTCAGCAGGAATTTCCAAAATCTCTGGCATCTTAAAAAGCTCAGCAGAAGGAATCTCACGCGCCAAGACAGCTTCTGAAACTCCAGCGTTCTTTGCCCAAAAGTTAATCTGACGGCTGCTGGTAACCATGGTCGATGCGTCGTAAATGGTTTTTAATTTGTAGCCATCGCGTTGCAACACATAGAAAACACCAGCGTCCCCTACGGTAATATAATCTGCCTCAATCTCCTGCAGAAAATCAAGATAGGGCTTGATCTTATCCATCATTTCCTGATGCATGAGAGCGTTCACCGCAACGGTCAACTCCTTTCCTGCTTGGTGAACCAAATCAGAAATTCGAGTTAATTCGTCTAAACTAAAATTATGAGGTAAACGAAGGCCATAATTTTTCTCTCCAACATAAATTCGATCGACATCTGCCTCCAAAAGTTCCTCAACTTGCTCTATACTTTCAGCTGTTGCTGTAATAATTATCTTTTTCATAAAACCATTATAGCAAAAAAATATAAAGGAGTGGTTCTTCATTCGAATTTATTCGTTTTGTAATGCTTTTGTAATATTTTGGCCTGCAAAAAAATGGTAGAATTAGAGGGTACTGTAAGGAGAGAGAATTATGCACGTAAGAAAATACCAACAATATGATGACCCAACTGACTACTACTACCAAGAAATTGAATCTGAACAAACACCACTCTATCAAGAGTACTTACCTGAAGCAGAAACATCACCAAGATTAAGTGAACTCTTTTTCTTCTTAAATATTGCTGTGTTCTGTGTCTTGACAGTTTTGTTTAGCTTTGTATTTTTGAGTTTAAAAATGAATACATTTATGTCCTTCACTTTGGCCATTGCTTCCAGCCTGATTAGCATTCAATCTTATCGCTTGTTCGCAAAGAAACGCCAAACTAGCAAATAAACCAACCTTGTGATTCTACGATTTTAAAATATAAGAAAAACCGACGACGCTTTAAGTCCTCGGTTCTTTTTTTCGTTCTTGTAAACAAAGAAGACTAGCAATTTTGCTAATCTTCTTTGTTTTATTTTTCTTCTTGACTATCTTTTTCAACAGCCTTTTCTTCTTGTCCTTCTGTCGCTTCTGCTCCGAAGTCAATGATGATTTCTTCTGAAGGTTCCTCTTCTTCTTCGAAGATTACCGGTTCTTCCTCAGCAAAGCTGCTTTCTTCTTTATCAAATTTTTCTTTGATTTCGTTAAACTTATCTTGCGAGTAGTCCACTACTGACTTGGTCGTTTCTTTGACAGATTCGATGACTGTTTCAGTTGTAATCTCGCCTTTCTCAACTTTTTCTTTGGTTTGTTGAATTGCGCTGACAGCTTGATTTGAAAAGTCTTTAGCAGACTGAACGACAGCTTCGTGAATATCATCAGGATTTTCTTGGTATTCCTTAACAAAGTCCCGAACCTTATCTGTCGTTTCCTTTCCTTTCTTACTGGTCAGAAAATAGGCAGCAGCTGCACCTGTAACGGCGCCCAATAACAGTGATGAAAATTTTCCCATAATAGACCTTCTTTCTTATTTTTTAAACAATTTTGAAGCAAAACGCAAAGCAGATAAACCAGCTGTTGTCTTAACAGATCCCTTGCCAACAGACACTGCTTTTTTACTCAGCGTGCGCGCCTGAACATTTAAATCTGAAACAGACTCAGACAGGTCCGCCACAGCTGTAAACAACGGATCAATGGTTGCGACTTTTTGATTGATGTCGTCAGTTAAGACATTGACCTTGGCCAGCAAATCATTGGTTTGGTGAAGGGTCACGTTGACATCAGAAGTCAAGACCTTGATGGTATTTTCTGTTTCATCTAGCATCTTACCAGCTTTCTCGCCCAGATTTTTGACGGTTATCGTCAAGTAAATCACGAAGATAATAAGGGCAACCGCCAGTAAAGCATAAGCAATTTCAATTATCATATTTCTCTCCTTTCATCGCAGACGTCTCTTATAAGAGTCAGCGGCTCTAAGCATTTCTTATTCTTGATAATAAGGGGCTTTCTTTTTTCTTTGGTAAATGATGATGCCGATTCCGACAAAAATAAGAATCAGCGACAGCCATTGTGAAACACGCAGGCCAGCAAACATGAGACTGTCCGTCCGCATTCCCTCAATGATCATCCGACCAAATCCATACCAAATCAGATAGAAGGCGGCGATTTCTCCCTGTCTCAGCAACTTAGGCCGACGGCGGAGAACAATAATCAAGATAAAACCAAGTAGGTTCCATACAGATTCATAGAGGAAAGTTGGCTGTCTGTAGCTGCCTTCGATATACATATTTTCACGAATAAAGC
This sequence comes from Streptococcus sanguinis, assembly GCF_019928825.1. Lineage (GTDB taxonomy): Bacteria > Bacillota > Bacilli > Lactobacillales > Streptococcaceae > Streptococcus > Streptococcus sanguinis_L. The sequence continues at coordinate 446,177 of NZ_JAHZOP010000001.1, forward strand.
TAGGCAGGTAGTCTAAACTCTTAACTGCCGCGCCATAAGCTTCATGGTTGGCAAAATTTCCCCAGCGACCAATACTTTGGGCAATCATCACACTTGGTGCTGCAATATCCAGAAAATCAACTGGATGAATCAGCCTTCTCCGACAGAAAAAGTAGAGAACGATAGCACCAGCTATCAGCCCACCGTAAATGGCAATCCCTGCTATTCCGCCATTCCAAAAATCAATGATTTTTATCAGATTCTTACCGTAATAATCCCATTCAAAGGCCACGTAATAAAGCCGGGCACCCACGATGGCTACGGGAAAAGCCACTAGGATAAAATCCAAAATATCATCAGGAATAATCTTCCGACGCGGAGCCTCTTTCATGGCAAGATAAACGGCTAAAACTAAGCCCGTGACAATACAGATGGCATACCAGCGAATACTGATAGGTCCTAGTTGGATAGCTACTGGATCAATCATGTTTCACCTCATTCCGGCTAATTAAATCGGTGAGGCGCTCTTCAAAGATCTTAGTAGCATCATAGCCCATTTGCTTAGCTCGATAGTTCATCGCTGCAGCCTCAATCACGACTGAGATATTGCGACCAGTCTTTACAGGAATCCGAATACGTGGAATTCTGACACCAGCAACCTCTAGCTCCTCTGTATCATTACCTAGACGGTCAAAAGTTTTTTGAGTATCGTAATTCTCCAAATAGACAGCTATCTGAACTTGAGAAGAATCTTTGACTGCACTGGCTCCGTATAAACTCATGACATCAATGATACCAACACCACGAATTTCCAATAGGTGGCGCAGGATTTCAGCTGGCTCTCCCCAAAGAGTCACTTCATCCTTAGCATAGATATCCACTCGATCGTCCGCAACCAAACGATGGCCACGCTTAACCAATTCAAGTCCTGTCTCACTTTTACCAATTCCACTGTCCCCTTGGATGAGAACCCCCATGCCATAGATATCCATCAGAACCCCATGAACACTGGTCCTCTCAGCCAGACGAGAATCAAGATAACTGGAAATTTCTCCAGACAAGCGGCTAGTAGAGGCTTTGCTTCTAAGAATAGCAACCTGCTTCTCATCAGCCGCATCAATCATTTCTTTAGGAATCTCTAAATTTCGAGCAATGATGACCACCGGCGTCTCAGGCTGGAACATTTTCAGCAGTACTTGATGGCGATTATGAGAGCTCATCTTCATCAGATAAGACCACTCTTTCATCCCAATAAGCTGTATTCGCTCGGGTGTATAAAAATCAAAATATCCAGTCATTTCAAGTCCAGGCCGAGAAATATCTGAAGTTTTAATTTCTTTCTCCAGCAAAACTTTATCTCCGTACTCCTGAGACAGACGAGACATTTTTAAGAGGTCTTTGACCTTTACTGACATTGTCTTCTCCCTTCAAATTTGTCTGCTTCTATTATAGCAAATTTTTACCTCAAAAGAATCTTTAAGATTGATTTTAGGTCGAAAAAATATTTTGATTTAAATCAACTTTTTAGTAAAAATAGAAAAACAGCCGGGACATCAATCGATCAGGCTGCTGAGAATTTTCTTTTGGTTATTAAAACAAGGATGTTTTTCTACAAAAGCCGGAACCTCTTTCAGAGGCAACCAGACATGAGCATCTGTTTCGCCTTCCTGATAGCGGACTTGGCTCTTATCGCCAGACACAACCACCTCATAGTAGTCGAAATGGCACTGATCATTGACAGAGCACACCTGCTCCAAAAGTCTGATGCTGTCAGGAACCAGACTAGTTTCCTCTTTTAATTCACGTAAGGCGGCTGTCTGGCTATCCTCTCCAGCCAGCACACTGCCTCCCGCTCCGAACTCATAATAGCCAGGATAAAAGCTTTTATTGGCTGACCGTCGCATAAAGAGAATATCACCATCCTGATGGCGAACCAAGACATTAACACAGAGATGAAACTGTCCTTCAGGAATTTTTTCTCCTCGAACCAAGAGATGAGGGAGTTGATTTCGATTTAAGTCATAGGCATTCCAAACTTCTGTCATATTTCCTCCTTAGATAAATTGCTAATATTTTGGTGATGTTTTTAAGTGTCAATTTACCTGGTTTTCTAGCTTGCTTCTTTTTTAGATTTTATCTAAAAGAAGCAAGCAGAAAATAAATCACGGTATAGAAATGTCTTACCCCCACATTCCCTACTTCAAGTAAAAAATCGGGAGTGTATCCCGAAATTTTCTATCTTATTAAGAATTACCAAAACCAGCCGTCTTTATCGTCTTCGATAGCTTCTGCTTCTTTTCGTTTGCGCGGGCCGGTTCCATACATTTCTTCTTCTAAGTCTTCTTTATAAGGCATAACCATAGCCAGCAGGATATAGATGAGAATTCCCAAGCCGAAATTGACCACAGTAAAGATAATAAAGAGGAAGCGCACCAGGCTCAGATCAAAATCAAATTTATCACACAGACCGGACAAGACACCGGAAATCAGTCGATTCTTTTTCAACTTATAGAATTTCACGTTCATGATAGAGACCTCAATGATCATATTTACTTTATTCTACCATATTTCATGAGAAAACAATCGGGCCAAAGGCTGATTATACCTTAGAAAATTCATTCTTTTGAAAAAAGAGAGTTCTTCAAGGAACTCTCTTGCTAATCTATCAAGCTTTCTCTGATAAACAGAGCTTGCCCATACAGCGTCCGCAACGGTATTTTCGAAGATTGACTCTACGTCTGCGACGGATAAGTGCTCCGCAGCTCAGACATTCATAGATGAGAAAAGATTGCGAATCTGACAATGAGGGGGCGTAGCGCAGACCATCAACTCGCTTGAGCAGGTCTTTAAAATCTCGATCCCCATGGCGGTATCCTTTGCCCTGATAATAGAGGTGATAGTGAACCAGCTCATGGCGGACAATTTTTCGGAAAGTCTCCAAACCAAAAGTTTCATAGATTTTTGGGTTAAAATCTAGATGACCATCTTTTGGAAAGAAGCGTCCTCCTGTAGTGCGGAGGCGCTTGTTCCAATAAGCTTGGTGTCGGAATTCCCAGCCAAAATCTTCAACTGAAACTTGCTTGACATAGTTAGTTAGATTCATTTGGTGCTATCAGAGAGAGGTTGACCTTCTCCCGCTCCACATCTAGCTTATCCACCCAGACAGTGACCAAGTCACCAACAGATAGGACTTGACTAGGATGCTTGATATAGTCTGTGCTCAGCTTGGAGATATGAATAAGACCGTCTTCGTGGATACCGATATCCACAAAGGCTCCAAAATCAACAACATTCCGGACGACTCCTTCCAGCTTTTGACCGATGCGCAGATCCTTGATATCCAAGACATCCTGCCGCAGAACTGGCGCGTCAAAGGAATCACGCAAATCTCGGCCAGGCTTGAGCAAATCCGCAATAATATCTTTGAGGGTTTCTTCTCCCAAGCCTAGCTCTGCAGCCAAACTAGCAGTCTGAACAGCTTTTAACTTAGCTTGGGCAGCTTCATCCAAACTGCTGATTTCCAGACGCTTAAAGAGCTCCTCCACAGCCTTATAAGACTCTGGGTGAACGCCTGTATTGTCTAGTAGGTTATCACTTTCAGGAATACGCAGGAAGCCGGCTGCTTGTTCAAAAGCCTTTGCGCCCAGACGCGGCACTTTCTTGATGGCTTCGCGAGACCGAATCAAACCTTCCGTTTCCCGGTACTTAACAATATTTTCTGAAATAGTCTTATTGAGACCAGCTACGTGGGCAAGCAGGGCAGGACTGGCGGTGTTGATATTGACTCCGACTTGGTTGACCACTGTATCAACGACAAAGTCCAGACTTTCAGACAGTTTTTTCTGGCTGACATCATGCTGGTACTGGCCAACCCCGATAGACTTAGGATCAATCTTAACCAGCTCAGCCAAAGGATCCTGCAATCGGCGGGCAATGGAAATAGCTGAACGCTTTTCAACCGTCAAATCTGGAAACTCATGACGAGCCAGTTCACTAGCAGAGTAGACAGATGCTCCGCTTTCATTGACGATGACATAGCTGACATTCGGATGAGATTTCAAAACTTCTGCTACAAAGGCTTCGCTTTCTCGGCTGGCAGTTCCATTTCCGATGGCAATGATTTCCACACCAAACTGTTCAATCAGCTCCGATAACTCTTTCTTAGATGCTTCAATCTGAGCTGGCTTTGCTGGCGCTACTGGATAGATGACATGGGTCGTCAGCATTTTTCCTGTCGCATCAACAACAGCCAGCTTGGCTCCTGTCCGAAAGGCTGGATCAAAGCCCAGTACTACGCGGCCTTTGAGAGGAGCAATCAGAAGGAGATGACGGAGATTTTCTGAGAAGAGCTGAATCGCACCATCCTCAGCAGCTTCAGTCAGCTCGGTCCGAATACGGCGCTCCATGGCTGGAATGATTTTCTTTTTAACAGCTTGCTGGACAGCTTCGATAATATAGGCATTTTTCACCTTGAAACGTACTTCAAAGAAGCGCAGGATCTTCTCGAGATTGTGCTCAAAACCAACCTTGAGAATACCTAGCTTCTCACCACGGTTAAGGGCCAGTGTTCGGTAGCCCTGCATGGTCGCTACTTTTTCGGAAAAATCATAATAAATTTGGAAGATCTGCTTTTCATCCAAATCACCGTCTTTGAGACTGGATACGATAAAAGAATTGGTCTGCATCTCATGGTAGGTCCAAGCCCGTAACTTGGTGTCTTCAGAAATTGCTTCAGTCAGAATATCCACTGCTCCTCAATCTTAGCTAAGACCGTCGATTTACGTTCTGCCAAAGCTGTCATGCTCTTATCTAGGTCAATGATTGCCTTAATCTCGACCTCATCCAGATTTCCTGTCATTTCCTTACGGTAACGAGCAATAAAAGGAATCGTATTTCCCTCAGCGGTCAGATCTAGGACCTGTGATACTTGGCTTTCTTTAAGGCCCAATTTCTGGGCAATTTTTTCAATATTTATATTTTCCATAACAATCCTATTATATCACAAGTGCTTTGAAAGATAGGCAGTTTTAGAACTATTTAGTACTATTTGTACAAAAAAATTTAGGGTAAATTAACGACAAAGGGTCTCTTATGTCTCAAAATTTCATTTTTTGATAATTGGTAGTATAATAGAATTATTATTTTAGAAATGAGGTGCCTTTATGGCTGTTAAATTCACTAGATCAGACGATTTGGACAAGATGTTCGAGGAGTTTGCGACCCTGCCCAAGATGGAAAAGGTAGAGTTCCCTGAGGAAGACAAGAAAAAATCTAAAAACGAGAAGGATAAGAAAGAATGAACTTCTTCTCTCAGCTGCCGGCCAGTGTCCTGCAAGCCGGCGCCATCTTTCTCTCCATTATCATTGAAGCCCTGCCTTTTGTCTTGATTGGAAGTATCATTTCTGGCTTTATAGAGGTGTATGTCACGCCAGACAAGGTTTATCGTTTCCTACCCAAGAACAAATGGGCTCGGATTTTCTTTGGAAGCTTGGTTGGTTTTGTCTTCCCATCTTGCGAGTGCGGAATTGTTCCCATTATAAATCGGTTTTTGGAAAAGAAAGTTCCCAGCTACACGGCTGTGCCTTTTCTGGTAACGGCTCCAGTCATCAACCCCATCGTGCTCTTTGCGACCTACTCAGCCTTTGGTAATTCCTTCCGAATGGCTCTACTTCGTGCTTTAGGTTCTATGGTAGTGGCTATTCTTTTAGGGATTTTTCTGGGCTTCTTTGCAGACAGCAATATCCAAAAAGAAAATCGCAAAGCTGTTCATGAGCATGACTTTTCACATCTCAGCAAGGGACAAAAGCTTTTTCAGGTCTTTGTGCAGGCCATTGACGAATTTTTCGATACAGGTCGCTATCTGGTCTTTGGCTGTCTCTTTGCCAGCCTAGTCCAGGTCTATGTGCCAACCAGAATCTTGACCTCCATCAGCTCAACACCAGCTGTTGCTATTCTCCTGCTCATGCTGCTGTCCTTCCTGCTCTCACTTTGCAGTGAAGCTGATGCTTTCATTGGAAGCTCCTTGATTGCTAGTTTCGGCTTATCGCCAGTCTTAGCTTTCTTGGTCATTGGGCCTATGCTAGATGTCAAGAATCTGCTGATGATGAAAAACTACTTTAAGACACGCTTTATCTGGCAATTTATCAGCCTGGTTACCGTCGTTGTCTTTCTTTACTCTTGGCTTGTGGGGGTGGTGCTATGATTCGATTTCTAATCTTAGTTGGCTACTTTGAGATCACCATGTACCTGCAGCTGACAGGCAAGCTCAACCAATATATCAATCTCCACTACTCCTATCTGGCCTATCTATCCATGATTCTGTCCTTTATCTTGGCAGTTGTGCAGCTCATCATCTGGATGAAGAGGATGGAGGTCCACAGTCATTTAAACACTCGCTGGGCCAAGTTAGGTAGCGTGCTGCTCCTTGTCATTCCACTTTTTGTGGGAATTTTCTTTCCAACTGTTACCTTGGATTCGACAACCGTTTCGGCTAAAGGATTTCATTTCCCGCTGGCTGAGGGAACTTCAACTGCTATTCAGCAGGACGAAGGCACAACCAGCCAATACCTAAAGCCGGATACCAGCACCTACTTTACCAAAGGGGCTTACGAAAAAGAAATGCGGGCAGCCGCCAAGAAATATGTCAAGCAAGATACCATTCAGGTCACAACTGAGAACTACATGGAAATCATGGAGGTCATCTATGATTATCCCGACGAGTTTGTAGGCAAAACGCTGGAGTTCACCGGCTTTGTCTACAATGACCCCAGCGACCAGAAGAGTCAATTTCTCTTTCGCTTCGGTATTATCCATTGTATCGCCGACTCAGGTGTCTATGGCCTCTTGACGACTGGAAATACCCAGCATTTCGAGAATAATACCTGGATTCATGCCAAGGGGAAAATTACTATGCACTACCATAAAAGTCTGGGACAAAGCCTGCCAACTCTAGAAGTTGAAAGCTTTGATAAGGTAGAAAAACCGGACAATCCTTACGTTTATCGGGTATTTGAATAAAGAAAACGAGGCTAGCACAATTTTGTCTTAGCCTCATTTTTTGTATTTGAATATGTTTCAAGCAGCAGTCACTTTCTTTCTATTTATCTCTCTTTTCAGAAACCGAATTTCTGAATACAATCTTTAGAAAAATTGTGATAAAATAGAGACATCATTTAGAAAATAGGTATCAGGATGTCTTCAAAAGTTATTGTAACAATTTTCGGAGCCAGCGGTGACTTGGCCAAAAGAAAACTCTATCCATCCCTCTTCAGGCTCTATAAGTCTGGCAATCTTTCCAAGCATTTTGCAGTTATTGGAACAGCCCGCCGGCCTTGGAGCAAGGAGTATTTTGAGTCTGTCGTTGTCGAAGCAATCGCTGATTTAGCTGACAGTCCAGAGCAAGCCCAAGAGTTTGCCAGCCACTTCTACTATCAAAGCCATGACGTACAGGATACCGAGCACTACATTGAGCTGCGCAAGCTTCAAAATCGACTCAATGAGCATTACCAAGCCGAGCACAATAAACTCTTCTTCCTGTCCATGGCTCCGCAATTTTTCGGCACCATTGCCAAACACCTCAAGTCTGAAAACATCGTAGATGGAAAAGGATTTGAACGTCTGATTGTTGAAAAACCTTTCGGGACAGACTTGGCAACTGCCAGCCAACTTAACGAAGAACTCTTAGCAGCCTTTGATGAAGAGCAGATTTTCCGTATTGACCATTATCTAGGCAAGGAAATGATTCAGAGCATCTTTGCTATCCGCTTTGCCAATCTTCTCTTTGAAAATATCTGGAATCGTGACTACATTGACAATGTCCAGATTACCTTTGCAGAAAAGCTAGGTGTCGAAGAACGTGGTGGCTACTATGACCAGTCCGGTGCTCTACGCGATATGGTTCAGAATCATACCTTGCAGCTCCTGTCACTCTTAGCTATGGACAAGCCGAAAAGCTTCAGCAAAGAGGACATTCGGGCAGAGAAAGTCAAAGTTTTTGAACGCTTGGTACAGCCCGATAAAGAAGACCTAAAACGCTTCTTTATCCGCGGTCAGTATAAGTCAGGCACGGTCAAAGGCAAGAAATACATCTCCTACCGGAGTGAACCTAATGTCAATCCTGACTCCATGACTGAAACCTTTGCTTCAGGAGCTTTCTTCGTAAATAGCGAACGTTTCCGTGATGTTCCATTTTTCTTCCGAACTGGTAAACGACTCACTGAAAAAGGCACTCTTGTCAATATTGTCTTTAAGCAGATGGAGTCTATCTTTGGCGAGGAATTAGCACCAAATGTTCTGACCATTCATATCCAGCCGACTGAGGGCTTCTCTCTCAGCATGAATGGCAAAGAGGTTGGCGAGCGCTTCAGCTTAGCTCCTCTCTCTCTGGACTATCGAACAGACGCAACAGCTAGTGGCGCATCCCCTGATCCTTACGAAAAATTAATCTTTGACGTCCTTAACAATGACTCAACTAACTTCAGCCACTGGGATGAAGTCCGCTCCAGCTGGGAGCTGATCGATCAGATTGAAGAGCTCTGGCATAGCAACGAAGTGCCTCTTCATGAGTATCCTGTAGGTTCTATGGGGCCAGATGCTTCCTTTGAACTCCTTAAAGAATTTGGAGCTGACTGGCAGTGGTCTCCAAAAAAATAAGATTTAAAAATTGTTCATAAAAAACCAGTACTCGTACTGGTTTTTTGTTTTATACTAAGCCTTCAAGCAGGCCTTTCATAAAGTTCTCTGAATTGAATTCACCGATATCATCAATCTTTTCTCCAAAGCCAATCAGCTTCACCGGAATATCCAATTCCTGACGAATGGCTAACACAACCCCGCCTCGGGCTGTTCCATCGATCTTCGTCAGTACAATTCCTGTGACTGGAGTGATTTTAGAAAATTCCTTGGCCTGAACCAGAGCATTCTGACCGGTTGAAGCATCGAGAGCTAGGAAAGTCTCATGCGGTGCTTCTGGATCCACCCGCTTAATAATGCGACCAATTTTCTCCAGCTCAGCCATGAGGTTGTCCTTATTTTGCAGGCGGCCAGCCGTGTCAATCATAAGAACATCAATCTGCTCTGCCTGAGCGCGCTCCATACCGTCATATACAACGCTGGCAGGATCGCTCTTCTCAGGCCCCGTTACTACTGGAACATCTACGCGCCGACCCCATTCAGCCAGCTGAGCCACTGCTCCAGCTCGGAATGTATCTGCTGCTACCAACATGACTTTCTTGCCTTGTTGTTTGTACTGATAGGCTAGTTTACCGATAGAGGTCGTCTTACCGACTCCGTTGACCCCAACAAAGAGCATGACAGTCAGACCGTTTTGGAAATTGATTTTTTCATTAAAGCGGCCATCTTTCTCATAAATGTCCACCAATTTTTCAATAATCAGCTGGCGCAGAGCAGCTGGTTTTTTAGCATTTTCCAGACGGGCTTCATAGCGTAGTTCCTCAGTCAAACTGGAAGCCACTTGCACTCCTACATCACTAGTGATGAGCAGCTCTTCCAAGTCTTCGAAGAACTCTTCATCTACTGAGCGGAAATTGGCAAAGAAGGCATTGAGCCGTGCTCCAAATCCTGTCCGAGTCTTCTTTAGGCTGCGGTCATATTTCTCCTGAGTAGATTCCTCTTGAGGAAGTTCAACAGGTTCTTCTGTAGCTGCTGCTTCTGATTCTTCAGCAACATCAGCTGCTTGTTCGACCTGTTCTGATTCTGTCAGTGACTCAGCTTCTGTTTCTAGCTCGAACTCATCATTTGAATCAGTTCCCACCTCGTCATAAGAAGCTGCTTCATGCTCGGTATGAGATGATGCTTCATCCGAAAGATCCGCTTGTTCAACAAGCTCTTCTACCGTTTCGTCACTGCTTTCAGGCTGGTGCTCTTCTAGAGTTTCTTCAGTCTGAGTTGCTCCTTGAGCCACTTCTTGATTTTCTGCAATAATTTCTCTTTCATGCTCTGGCTCCTTGCTTTCTTCTTGGATAGCTTGAGATGCTAGCTCTTCAAAATCAGCCAAACTATCTTTTGTATCCGAAATTTGGTCATCAAGTTGCTGCTCGTCCTGATAGGACTGAACAGCTTCCGCTTCAAAATTTTCTCCTGCTTCTGGAACAGGCGCTATTTCTTCTTCAAGCTCGTCAATGTTTTCCAATGCTTCCTTGACAACTTCTTCAATCGGCGGTTCTTGTTTTTTTCGGCCAAAAAGGCGGTCAAATAATCCCATCAGCTAATCCTCCTTTAGTACATATTCTTCAATAGACCAAGCCACTGCATCCTCATCATTGGTCATAGGTGTCACCACATTGGCTGCTTCTTTAACGATGGCTACTGCATTCTGCATGGCCACTCCCAAACCAGCCCACTCAATCATAGACAGATCGTTGGCTTCATCACCACAGGCCATAACCTGACTTCTCTCAATGCCTAAATGGGCAATCAGTTTTTCCAAACCATTGGCCTTATGGACATTTTTAGGGGACCACTCCAGCAGCATTTCTCTAGATTTGAAAATCTCATAGCTCTCAAATAATTCCAGTGAGATTTGCTCAATAGCCGCATCCAGTGGTTCTTGAGCATAAGCAGTGACACATTTATTGTAAGTCTGCTGGCTGGACAAATCACTGAAATCAATAGACTCAAAGGTCAGAGCTGGATTGAACTGAGCATAAAGCGAGTCTTGGTCTGACTGAATTTGATAGACAAGTCCTTCGCAGATAGCATCAAGAGGGATATGGAGCTTGTCTGTTTCCTCGTAAATCCGCGCTACATCATCATAGGAAAAGACTGTTTTATCAAGGATTTCTCCAGTATTGCGCTGAACAAGACCACCATTAAAAGTAATGGTGTACTCATTTTCTCGACCGTCTGTTCCTAGCTCATGCAGAAAAAAGTCCATGGCCTTAAGGGGGCGGCCAGTAGTCAGAACTATCTTAACTCCCTTGGCCTGAGCTGCTTTTAAAGCTGCTAAATTGCGCTCAGAAATCTTCTTGTCTGAAGTCAGGAGAGTTCCATCCAAATCCAGAGCAATCAATTTTATATCTGCCATTACAATCCCTCCATGTAAGTGATAACCGACTGAGCATCATGGTGACCGATGACTTCCTTGGCGACTTCTAAAATCTCAGGGCGAGCATTTTCAGTCGCGATCGGATAACCAGCCACCTGCATCATGTGCAAATCATTGAGATTATCACCAAAAACCATAACCTGAGAAAGATCTATGTCTAGCTTCTTGGCCAGCTCGACAATGGCAACCCCCTTATCCACATGGTCCAGAACGATGTCAATGGACTTGTAGCCGGTTGTCATGGCCTTGACTCCGTCGATATTCTCATTGACCCAAGCTTCACCAGCTGCGACTTGGTCCTCAGCAAAATTGGTCGTAAACTTGAAAATTTCATCGTCGATATCAGCCAAGCTAGCCACTTTTTGAATGTTTTCATTATAATGAGCACTGAAAGAAAGATAGGTCGGATCCACAGTCTCCAAGACATAGCAGGCACGTTTGCCCGTCAATAGCAGCTCATTGACATTGACATAGGGAGATTCCTGCAGCTTATCAAAAACCTTGAGATAAAAGTCCCGTGGCATGGTTGCTTCATAGAGGTCCTCACCATGAAACTCAACTAAGCTACCGTTTTCAGCAATAAAAATAATCTCATTGCGCACTTCCTCAAACAGCTTTTCCAGCGACAAGAGGCCCCGTCCGCTGGCTACGGCAAAGTACATGCCTTTTTCTTTGAAGCGAGTCAAAACTTGCTTGAGACGGTCCATATCAAACTGACCTTTACTGTCTAAAAAGGTGCCATCCATATCCGTTGCTACTAATTTTATACTCATTTTACATACTTTCTAAATCTTTTAACTTGACCGAGACAATCTTGGAAACACCAGATTCCTGCATGGTAACTCCATAAATAGAGTCTGCAGCTGACATGGTTCCCTTACGGTGAGTGACCACGATGAATTGGCTGTCCTTGTCAAAGCGATTGAGATAATCCCCAAAGCGTTTAACATTGGCCTCGTCCAGTGCTGCTTCAACCTCATCCAAGATGACAAAAGGAATGGTCTTAACACGGATGATTGAGAAGAGTAGAGCCAAAGCTGACAAGGCCTTCTCGCCGCCGCTCATCAGATTAAGCGACTGGATCTTCTTGCCCGGTGGCTGCACGGAGATTTCTACACCAGCTGTCAGCAAGTCTCCCTCCGTCAATATCAGGTCTGCCGAACCACCGCCAAACATCTGACGGAAAGTCACCTTAAAGCTTTCTCGAATGGCTTCAAAGGTTGATTTAAAGCGTTCCTTGACTTCGTCATTCATCTCTTCTATCGTCTCTAAGAGCAGATTTTTGGCTGATAGGACATCGTCTCGCTGTTCGTTAAGGAAGTTCAAACGATTGCTGACTTCTTCAAACTGCTCAACTGCTTCCAGATTGACTGGACCTAAAGCTCGAATGGCTTTTTCCAAATCCTTAACCTGGCTTTCAGCAGCTGGCAAACTTTCTAATGGACGAGCCTGGCTGCTTGCTTCATCGAAACTCATCTGATAGTCATCTGTCAGATTGCTTGCCAGACGGCGCATGACATCCATGAGCTTATCCTTTTCTGCCTCTGCCTTGGCTTGCCGGCGAATCAATTCTTCATTTTGATGGCGGGCTTGCTCCAAACGACTGGCAATATCGTCAGACTGACCTTCCAGATCTTCAAGCTCAAATTTCAGACGAATCAGTCTTTGATCCAGCTCAGTCTTTTCTTGCTGGGCAGTCTCTAATTGCTCTTCCAGAATCGTAATATCGACCTTTTGCAAGCTGGACTGCTCCTTTTGCTCCATCAAGAGCTCCAAGGTCGCCTGCTCTTTTGCAAGGCTGGCTTTTTCCTCGGACAGACGTTCCAAGTCATTCTTTTCAAAGCGTTGGTTGGAGGTCAGCTCTGTACGCTGGAGCTTGAGTTCAGCTAGACGAGAGGAAAGCTTGTCAAAGCGAGCCTGAACTGCATTTTTGTTCGACTTAACCTGCTCTATTTCTGCAGTGATGTCCGTTTTTTCTTGCTCAACCTCGGTCAAGCGGGTCTGCAGTCGGTCTTTCTCTTCTGAAATATCCAAAGCAGATTGATCAGCCAACTCCTGTTCTTGTAGATTTTTCAGACTTGTGAGCTCTTCTACGCGCTTGACTAACTGTTCATAGGCTAGATTAGCCTTTTGCTCAGCTAAACGAGCCTGCTCACCGTCTGTCTTGATTTGTTCCAATACCTGCTTAGCCTGACTTAGCTGGTTTTGCAGAATTTGTACTGCTTCTTCCTGCTCTTTCAAGCTGACATTTTTCTGCTTAATCTCTTCAAGCAAAGCATCTAACTCCGGCTTGATAAAGATAGTATTGTTATTGCGGTTGGCACCACCAGCATAAGAACCGCCAGTCCGAAGCTCTGTTCCATCCAAAGTCACCATGCGAACCTGATAGCGTACTTGGCGAGCTGCTACTCGGGCATGCTCCACTGTATCAAAAATAGCGGTCGTTCCTAGCAGATTTTGAAAAATGCTGTCTAATGAAGATTCATAGCTGACCAAGGAAGAAGCCAGTCCCAGAAAACCAGCTCTTTTTTCAATCGTAGTACGGTTATGGTCAGGCAGCTGACGCGGCTTGATGGTTGTTAAAGGCAGGAAGGTTGCCCGGCCAGCCCGATTTTTCTTCAGAAATTCGATAGCCCGAGTCGCAGCCGCCTCATCTTCCACGATGATATTCTGACTGCTGGCTCCCAACGCAATTTCCAGCGCTGTCTGATAGTGGGGATCGAAGCTGAGTTTTTCGCTGATTGCTCCAACAATGCCCCCCAGACGGTCAGCTTCCTGCAGCACACTCTTAACACCAGCATAGAAATTACTGTGATTTTTGAGAATGGCTTCCAAACTATTGGACCGCGCCTGCTTGTTTTTGAGGTCATCCAAAAGCTCAAACATCTTAGACTGCTGATGCTTATAATCAGCCTCTAGCTTCTCTACTAACTGGATCTGACTTTGGTAGTCAGTCAGTAGGCCCTTGAGGGCTTGGCGAGCAATTTCCAACTCCTCCAAACCAGCCTGCTCCTGAGTCTGGCTAGCCTCCAAATCAGCCTGCAGCTTAGCATAGTCTGCTTTCTTGCTCTCAGCCAATTTAAGCTCGCTAGCCAGCTGGCTCTCCAGAGAAGTCAAGTCATTAGAAAGATTTGCCTCTTCCTGCATTAGCTTAACATACTGCTCACGCAGATGCTCAATCAGCTGGTCTGGATCATCTGAAAAGTCTGCTAATTCTGCTTCCAAAGCAGTGATAGACTCCTCATTGTCACTCAGTTGGGCAGCTATTTTACTCAATTCAGCCTGCTTGTCTTCTATGTTGCTTTCTATCTGAGCCAGTTTTTCTGACAAAGCAGCCAAGCGTTCTTCATTTTCCCGACGGCTCGTCGCTGCCTGACTGGACTCCAACTTAGAAAGATCAATCTGACGCTCCAAATCACTGATTAAGCGTGTCAATTCCAGCAAACTAGCTTGATCATCAGACAAAGTTTGATTGAGCTCATGGCGCTTGGCCTTCAAGGTTTGGTTTTCAACTTCCAGCTCATCGCGCTTGCTATAGTAGGCTGCCAGCTCCTGCTGGATATTCGTTAAATCTTCTTCAGCCTTGGTCAACTTTTCCTTATTAGCTGTCAGCTGAGCGACCAAAACATCCAAGTAAAGCTCTCGGCGCTGGCCATCCAGACTCAAGAAACGCTTAGCAGTTTCAGCCTGTTTCTCCAATGGCTTGACCTGGCTCTCCAGCTCGTAGATAATGTCTTCCAGACGGTCCAAATTATCCTGAGTTTGACTAAGCTTGCTTTCCGTTTCCTTACGACGTGTCTTATACTTAAGCACTCCAGCAGCTTCTTCAAAAATTGCCCGGCGTTCCTCTGGCTTGCTGTTAAAGATTTCCTCAACCTTCCCTTGGGAAATGATGGAGAAGGAATCTCGTCCCAGCCCAGTATCCATGAAGAGATCGTGGACATCGCGCAGACGGACTTTTTTGCCGTCAATCTTATACTCACTATCACCGCTGCGGTAAATGTGACGCTCCACCCGAATCTCATTGGCAGCATCCTTGATAAATTGGTCGCTGTTGTCCAGAACCACTACCACTGATGCGTAATTAAGGGGCTTGCGGGTTTCTGTTCCCGCAAAAATCACATCGGGCATCTTGCCGCCCCGCAGACTTTTCACACTGGACTCTCCCAAGGCCCAGCGCAGGCTCTCCGTAATATTGGACTTGCCGGAACCGTTTGGCCCAACAACCGCAGTCACTCCCTGATCAAAGACAACTTTAGTCTTATCAGCAAATGACTTGAAGCCCTGAATTTCAATTTCCTTTAAAAACATGAAGAACTTTCCTTTTCAAATGCGTTTTTAGCAGCTTCCTGCTCGGCCAGCTTTTTAGAACGCCCCTGGCCTTGACCGGACTTGCGGCCATTGATGAGAACAGCCACTTCGAAATTTTTGGCATGAGCCGGCCCTGTCTCAGACACGACCTGATAGGCAATTTCCACATCACCATTAATCTGCAGCAACTCTTGCAGCTTGGTCTTATAGTCCGTCACCCGCTCAAAATCTCCCGCTTCCACCTTGGGAATCATGACTTGATAGAGAAAGCTTTTGACTGCTTCCACACCCTTATCTAAGAGCAAAGCGCCTAAAAAGGCCTCAAACAAATCTCCTAAAATCGTATCACGATTCCGGCCGCCAGACTTCTCCTCACCTCGTCCCAGCTTGATAAAATGATCAAACTGACAATCACGGGCAAAGCCTGCCAGGCTCTCTTCCCGAACAATCATGGAACGCAGCTTGGACAGGTCACCCTCTGGTCTCTTAGGATACTTGATATAAAGATACTCCGAAATAATCAGTTGTAGAACAGCGTCTCCTAAAAATTCCAAGCGTTCATTGTGTGAAATTTTTAAGAGGCGGTGCTCATTGGCATAGCTCGTATGGGTAAAAGCCGTTTCCAACAAGGTCTCATCAGCGAAAACCAAGTCGAACCGCTCCAGCAATGCTTTTTTCAAATTTTCCATTACTATTTTACATCATGCTGACCTCAGTCAGATAAGTAGCATGACACCTTTTCCTTTCCAAAGATATACAGTCTCTATTATAACAAAAAACAGGCGCAAACGCACCTGCTGACAGTGATTTCTATTCCTTATCCGGAATTACTTTAAACAAATAATAGGTGATAAAAACGGTCAGACCCAACAGTCCAATCTTAACCCAAATAATAGGCGCTAGAAAAATGGAAATACCCATCAAGATATAGATGGAAACGATAATCTTTTTCTTACGCTCCTTGGCAATCGTTCCCGTCTCTCGAAAATCCGCCACATAGGTCTGGTACATCTTTGTATGATAAAGCCACTTCTCAAAGCGCTTGGAACTGCGCGAAAAGCAGGCAATGGACAAGAGAAGAAATGGCGTCGTCGGCAGGAGAGGCAGAAAAATCCCCAAAACTCCCAACCCTAAAGATAATAGACCTACCACAAAGTAAATTGGCCGCATACAAGCTCCTTTACAAAATAAAACCGTTGCTTTTTAAATATTTAATGGATATCGCACTAGAGCAAGAAAACCAAACCTTGCGGTCTAGTGTTTAAATACTCGTCAAAGGCGTCGCGGTATCAGGCGAGGTATCATAGACCTGGAAGTCGTGGCCAACCGCCATATCAGCTTGAGCCAGTTGATTGACCATGGTCATGTGAGCCAATTCCTTGATATTGTTTTCCTTACTGAGATGGCCCAGATAGATTCGCTTGGTGCGATTGCCCAGCGTCCGAATCATGGTCTCTGCTCCATCTTCATTGGACAGGTGGCCCATATCCGACAAAATCCGCTGCTTGAGGCTCCAAGGATAGGCACCGCTGCGAAGAATTTCAATATCATGGTTGCTCTCAATCAGATAACCATCGGCATTTTCGATAATTCCAGCCATCCGATCACTGACATAGCCCGTATCCGTCAGCATGACAAAGCTCTTGTCATCCTTCATAAAGCGGTAAAACTGCGGACAGGCTGCATCATGACTGACTCCGAAGCTTTCTATATCTAGGTCTCCAAAAGTCTTGGTCTTTCCCAGTTCAAAGATATGCTTTTGACTAGCATCCAGCTTGCCCAAGTCCTTTTCCATAGCCTTCCAAGTGGCCTCATTAGCATAAATATCTAAATTATACTTGCGAGCCAATACACCAACACCATGAATGTGGTCCTTATGCTCATGGGTCACTAAAATGGCATCCAAATCCTCAGGCTTGCGGCCAATTTCGCCCAGCAAGCTCGTAATTTTCTTGCCTGATAAGCCAGCGTCAACCAGAATCCGCTTTTGGTCTGTTTCCAGATAGAAACAGTTACCGCTTGATCCTGACGCCAGAATACTGTATTGAAATCCTTTAGTCATGTTTTCTTTCTATATATCTTCATTATCCCAGTCGTCATCTCGGACGCCATCATTCTCATAAGGCAAGACAATGGTAAAGGTCGACCCCACACCATACTCACTCTTAGCCCAGATAAAGCCCTGATGCTGTTTGATAATTTCCTTGGCAATAGCTAGTCCCAGACCCGTTCCGCCTTGGGCACGGCTGCGTGCCTTGTCCACTCGATAAAAGCGGTCAAAAATCTTAGGCAGGTCCTGCTTGGGAATTCCCAGACCTTCATCCGCAATCGAGAGAATCAACTGCTCATCTGTTGTCTTGATGGAAACAGTAATGGTTCCACCATCCGGCGAATACTTGATGGCATTGTTCATGATATTATCAATGACCTGGGTCAACTTATCTGTATCAATCTCCACCCAAATCGGTGTTATCGGATAATCACGGATAATCTCATATTTCTTGGTCTCGTCTTGATTTTTTATCTTGTCAAAGCGATTGAGGATAAAGGTGATAAAGGCTGTGAAATTCGTCAGCTCTACTTCCAGATGACTGGTCTCGTTGTCAATACGGGACAGACTAAGCAAGTCCGTCACCATCCTCATCATGCGGTTGGTTTCATTGAGCGATACCTTGACAAAGTCTGGCGCTACTGGCTCAGACAAGGCTCCCTCATCCAAGGCTTCCAGATAGGACTTAACACTGGTCAGCGGAGTCCGCAACTCATGGCTGACGTTGGAGACAAAGAGGCGACGCTCCCGCTCTTCCTTGTCCTGCTCTGTCGTATCATGCAAGACAGCTACCAAACCAGAAATGAAGCCCGACTCCCGCCTTACCAAGGCAAAGCGAACCCGCAAGCTCAAATACTCACCATTTTCATCCTGAGAATCTATCGTCAGCTCAGGAACATTGGTAATCAGGTCCCGCAAATCATACTCGTCTGAAATCGAAAGCAAATCCAAAATACTCATATTTTGGACCTCATCTCTCTTAACTCCCAACTGCTTAGTTGCCATATCGTTGATAGTGATAATCTGCCCCCGGCGGTTGGTCGCAAGCACGCCATCTGTCATATAGGACAGGATACTGGAAAGGCGTTTAGTTTCTTGCTCAAGGTTTTCATGTGTCAGTCGAATGACCTCTGAAAGATCATTGATACTGTTGGTCATATCTGTGATTTCCGGACTTCCCTGCATGTCCAGCACTTCAGAATAGTCACCTGCAATCAAATCTTTAACCTTTTGATTAAGCTGTACAAGCTTTTGGTTATCACGGCGATTTTCCAATAAAAGCAGGGCCACAACTACAATGAAGCCAATAATAATGATTGCAAAGACGAAATCCGCAGAAACCACAAATTGTTTAATTGCTTCAATCATTATTTCTCATATAGTAGCCAACTCCGCGGCGAGTCAAGATGTACTCAGGCCGACTTGGCGTATCTTCAATCTTTTCACGCAGGCGGCGGATGGTCACATCCACTGTACGGACATCACCAAAATAGTCATAGCCCCATACTGTTTCCAGCAAGTGCTCACGTGTCATCACCTGACCGATATGTGTCGCCAAATGGTGAAGCAACTCAAACTCACGGTGGGTCAGCTCCAGCTCCTTGCCATGCTTCTTAGCTACAAAAGCATCTGGCAAAATCTGCAGTTCCCCAATGGTCAGCTCGTTCGGGCCACTTTCTTCTACTTGATTTTCAACAACAAGGTCAGCCCGACGAAGAAGTGCCTTGACACGCGCCTGCAGCTCACGATTTGAGAAAGGCTTGGTCACATAGTCATCTGCACCGATTTCAAGGCCGATAACCTTGTCAAACTCACTGTCCTTAGCAGACAATACAATAATCGGCACATTGCTGGTCTTACGAATAGTCCTAGCAACTTCCAGTCCGTCCACTTCTGGCAGCATCAAGTCCAGAATCAAGATGTCTGGCTGTTCTGCTTCAAACATTTCCAAGGCTTCCTTACCATCAAAGGCAGTCAAAACCTCATAGCCTTCCTTGGCCATATTAAACTTAATAATATCTGAGATTGGTTTCTCATCATCTACAACTAATATTTTCTTCATATGTTCACCTTAACATAAGATTGGGATTGAATCAACTCCATGATAGAAAAGTTGTGACATAGTCAGCTAAGTCGTCCTGCATCAAAACGTGCAAAAGGCAATCTAGTTTGCCTAGCTAGACTCCCAATCCAATTTTATTTATTTATCTAGTCTTATTATACCAAAGTTTTCTTAAAAAACACTAATTCAAGCCATTTTTATTCCACATTTGTAGAAAATGGACGATTCTCATCTAAAAAATTTTTCTCTGAAGGAAAATAGTCATTTTTATTCAATTTGACAGTTTATTTATTCTATGGTAAAATCTATGTCATAGTATCTAACACAAAGGAGAAAGATATGGCTTTAGTTGAATTTAAAAATGTCGAAAAGTATTACGGAGACTACCATGCTCTGCGCAATATCAATCTCAGTTTTGAAAAAGGACAAGTAGTCGTACTGCTGGGACCATCTGGCTCAGGAAAATCTACTCTTATCCGTACAATCAACGCTTTAGAAGGTATTGACCAGGGAAGTCTGATTGTCAACGGCCACGAGGTCGTGAACGCTGCTGCCAAAGATCTGGTCAATTTACGTAAAGAAGTCGGAATGGTCTTTCAACATTTTAATCTTTACCCCCACAAAACGGTGTTAGAAAATGTTACCTTGGCACCTATTAAAGTTCTAGGAATGGATAAACAAGAAGCTAAAAAAATCGCTCAAAAATATCTAGAATTTGTCAACATGTGGGACAAGAAAGACTCTTACCCAGGCATGCTGTCCGGTGGACAAAAGCAAAGGATTGCCATTGCCCGCGGTTTAGCTATGCATCCTGAGCTACTGCTCTTTGATGAACCGACTTCTGCCCTGGACCCTGAAACAATCGGGGATGTTCTGGCTGTTATGCAAAAATTAGCCAAAGACGGCATGAACATGATTGTGGTCACACACGAAATGGGCTTTGCCCGTGAGGTAGCTGACCGCATTATCTTCATGGCAGACGGTGAAGTGCTGGTGGATACTACTGATGTTGATGCTTTCTTTGACAATCCTACCGAGCCTCGCGCTAAGCAGTTTCTCAGTAAAATTATCAACCACGAGAGTGATAACGTGCTTTCTTAAAAAGGAGAAGACCTATGAAACTTAAAAAAATAATCATCAGCCTACTCTTACTCCTTCTGACTCTAGGCTTGATTCATGTGGCTCCTGCACAAGCCGATTCCAGTACCAGCCAACAGGTCAAGGCTATCCAGAAACGCGGAGTCCTCAATGTCGGTGTCAAACAGGATGTACCTAACTTTGGTTACCTCAATCCTGATAGCAATACATATAGCGGTTTAGAAATCGATATTGCAAAAAAAATTGCCAAGGAACTAGGCGTCAAAATCAACTACGTCCCAGTTACCGCACAAACCCGCGGACCACTTCTGGACAACGGACAAGTTGACATGGTAATTGCGACCTTTACCATCACAGATGAGCGTAAGGAAATCTATAATTTTACAACCCCTTACTACACAGATGCTTCTGGTTTTCTAGTTAATAAATCCAGCAAAATTAAAGACGTCAAGGACTTGAATAATAAGACTATCGGCGTCGTCCAAGGCTCTATCACCCAAACCTTGCTGGAAGAAATCGCCCAAGAGAAAAAACTCAACTTCAAATATGTGGAGTTAGGCTCCTACCCTGAATTAGCTGTTTCCTTACGAGCTCATCGTATTGATGCCATTTCTGTTGACAAGTCCATCCTGACCGGCTATGTAAGTTCCAAGTCAAACATTCTGGATTACAGCTTCAAAAAAGCCGATTATGGTGTGGTAACAAAAAAATCCAATACTCAATTAAATGACTATGTAGATGGCCTAATCTCTAAATGGAAGGAAAACGGCAGTCTGCAGAAACTTTATGACAAATATGATTTAAAACCATCTGCTTCAACAGATGATTAGAAAGGAGACCACATGAGTTTTAGTATTTCTTCTTGGCAGGCCTACTTTGCGGACTTTGGCAAGTTTTTCCAAGGATTCCTCTTTACCTTAGCCATTTCTATCGGTGCCCTGACCTTGGCTCTTTTGCTAGGGATTTTCTTCGGAGCTATCAGCACAGGTAAGCATAAAGTTCTACGTGGTCTAGCTCGTGTTTTTGTTGAGTTTTATCAGAACACACCACTCTTAGTGCAATTTGTGATCGTCTTTTACGGTCTTCCGCTAGTCAGCAATTACACCATCATGCCCTCAATCTATTGGACTGCGGTTCTCTGTGTAGGCCTCTACCACGGTGCTTATATCGCCGAAGTCATCCGCTCAGGTATCCAGTCCATTCCTCGCGGGCAGACCGAAGCTGCACTATCTCAGGGCTTTACCTATGTAGAAACCATGCGATACATCATCCTGCCCCAAGCTTTTCGGATTATCCTGCCACCGCTAATCAATCAGGTCGTCAATCTGATAAAAAATACATCTACCGTCGCTATTATCTCTGGTATGGATCTGATGTTCGTGACCAAGTCCTGGTCTGCTCTGAACTCCAACTACATCCCAGCCTTTGCCGGAGCAGCTCTGCTCTACTTCCTCCTTTGCTTCCCAATCGCTAGCTGGGGACGTAGGGTAGAGGAAGCCAATAAACAAGCTTACAGCATCTAAGGAGGTCTCTATGGAAAATATTTTAAAAGTCTTAACCGCAAACAACCTCCTCTTTATCCTTAAGGGGCTCTGGCTGACGCTGCAAATTTCTTTCATTTCCATTGTCCTATCAACGATTTTTGGAACTATTCTAGCAGTCATGAGAAACGGAAAAAATAAACTGCTCAAGCTGATTGCCAGCATTTATATCGAATTTGTCCGTAATGTACCTAATCTGCTCTGGATTTTCACCATCTTTTTAGTCTTTCAGATTAAGTCAACACCAGCCGGTATCATCAGCTTCACTGTCTTTACTTCTGCTGCTTTGGCAGAAATTATCCGGGGCGGCCTCAATGCCATTGATCCAGGTCAGACTGAAGCTGGCTTATCTCAAGGATTTACTCAGTTTCAGATTTTGCGTTATATCATCCTACCTCAGGCTATTCGAAAAATGCTGCCTGCCATCATTTCTCAGTTTGTAACAGTGATCAAGGATACCAGCCTACTCTATTCTGTCATTGCGCTACAAGAACTCTTTGGTTCTGCTCAAATTCTGATGGGACGCTATTTTGAAGCTGAACAGGTCTTCGCGCTCTACCTACTAGTAGCAGCCATCTATTTCCTGATTAACTTCGCTATTTCCAGCTTCTCGCGCAAGCTATCCCAACGCTGGGCTCAAGCTGCAGAATAGATAGCTCAAATATGGAACTACTGTGCAAAAGTTGAGTTTACCAACTCAGCTTTTTTATTTTTAATATTTGTGGTAGAATAATATCAAAGGATAGACAAGGAGAACGATATGAAAAAACTAACATGGCTTTTTATCACTGTCTTAACACTAATCTTTCTCAGCGCCTGCGGTCAGCACGCTAGCTTCCAGGGAAAATGGAAGGCTCAGAAAGCAAACGGAGAGGACATTGACATTGTCTTCAATGACAAGACAGGCAAGCTAGGTGATAAAGAATTTCACTATAAGATAGATAAGTCAGGCTATCAAGATAATACTAAATATTATAGTATCACTGTCAGCGACACCTATCACTACACCATCCTTTTCCCAGATGATGATATGAAAATAGCTACTCTTCTAGAACCTGATGACCCGTCTAGCGACCCACTTTACGGAGAAATGCTCTATGCTATGAACCGAAATGAGTATCCTGATTTTGATGATTATGTGGATAAATACTTGCATTAAGATTAAACTTGCTAACATAATTAGTTAAAGAAGTTTCTACCTACAGATAGAAAACAATAAAACCCGAGCTAATTGCTCGGGTTTTATTGTTTTCCAATGAATTCTACTTTTCAACGCGTGATTTGCTGGCAATGTCTGCTAAGATCTGCTCTACAAATTCATCTACTGGTATTGTATGTGTTTCTTTTTGACCGTAGCGGCGGACATTAACAGTACCGTCTTCTACTTCCTTGTCACCAACAATTAACTGATAAGGAATCTTGCTAGTTTGTGAGGCACGAATCTTGTACTGCATCTTTTCATTACGCTCATCAACATCAGCACGAACACCCTTGTCACGCAGCTTCTTAGCCACTTGCCAAGCATAGTCGATATGGGCTTCGTTAGAAACAGGAATCAAAGTCACTTGATGCGGAGCCAGCCAGGTCGGGAAGGCTCCCTTGTAATTTTCAATCAAGATGGCTGTAAAGCGCTCCATGGTTGAGATAACTCCACGGTGAATCATAACTGGGCGATGCTCTTCACCGTCAGCTCCGACATACTTGAGGTCAAAGCGCTCTGGCAAGAGGAAGTCCAGCTGGATAGTTGACAGAGTTTCCTCATTTCCTAGGGCTGTTTTAACCTGGATATCAAGTTTCGGACCATAGAAGGCTGCTTCTCCTTCTGCCTCAAAGTAGTCCACACCCATTTCGTCCAAGGCTGCTCGCAGCATGGTTTGGGCATTTTCCCACATCTCATCGTTATCAAAATACTTATGCGTATCCTGAGGATCACGAAGAGACAGACGGAAACGATATTCTGTCAAGTTGAAGTCAGCGTAAACGTCGATAATCAACTGCAGCGCACGCTGAAATTCTTCTTGAATCTGCTCTGGCGTTACAAAGAGGTGGCCATCGTTGAGAGACATTTCACGTACACGTTGAAGACCAGTCAGGGCACCAGATTTCTCATAACGGTGCATCATGCCAATCTCAGCGATACGAATTGGCAGCTCACGGTAAGAGTGAACATGGTGTTTGTAGACCTGGATGTGGTGAGGGCAGTTCATGGGACGAAGAACAAACTCTTCCCCATCACCCATATCCATGGTTGGGAACATATCCTCTTGGTAGTGCTCCCAGTGACCAGAAGTCTTATAAAGCTCCACAGAAGCCAAAGGCGGAGTGTAGACGTGTTGGTAGCCTGAAGCCAACTCTTTGTCAACGATGTAGCGCTCCAACTCGCGACGGACAGTCGCACCGTTTGGCAGCCAGAATGGCAAACCTTGCCCCACTTCTTGAGAAATCATGAAGAGATCCAGCTCTTTACCTAACTTACGGTGATCGCGTTCTTTAGCTTCTTCCCGCATTTGCAGATATTTCTTCAGGTCTTTCTTGTCAAACCAAGCAGTACCATAGACCCGCTGCATCATAGCATTGTCGCTGTTCCCGCGCCAATATGCTCCTGCCACGTTCAAGAGGTGGAAGATTTGAATCCGACCTGTAGATGGAACGTGAGGCCCACGGCAGAGATCCACATATTCACCCTGACGGTAGATGGTCAAACCGCCCTCATCTTCTGAGTGCTCTTCAATCAATTCCAACTTGTAAGGATCGTTTTTGAAAATGTCACGCGCCTTATCCTTGGTCACTTCCTCGCGAATGGACGGGAAGTTTTCTTTGACGATTATCTTCATTTCTTCTTCAATACGAGGCAGATCTTCATTTGAAATTTGCCCTGCTTCATTGTCCGTATCGTAGTAGAAACCATCCTGAATGGCAGGACCAACACCCAAGTGAATATCTGGGAAAAGGCGGCGAGCTGCTTGCGCAAACAAGTGGGCTACAGAGTGACGCAAGATATCCAAAGCATCTTCGTGGTCAGGTGTCACGATTTCAATGGCACCATCTTCAGTGATGGCACGAGTTGTATCAATCAATTTGCCGTTGAATTTACCAGCCAAAGCTTTTTTAGCCAGGGAATTGCTGATAGATTGAGCAATTTCAAAAGTTGTAACGCCAGACTCGAATTCACGAACAGCGCCATCTGGGAAAGTAATCTTAATCATGTGTTTTCTCCTTTAATATCTATTCTATTTATATTGGACAATTTAAAGATTCGAGCAATCTCTTCCGCAGTCTGCTTTTCTGACTGACTACCATCTGTTATGAGGCTAGGATAGCCTAATCTCACCGCTTCCTTCCGAACCATTTGGGCAAAAAGAATGTCTCGCTGCATCCAGTTTTCAAAAGCTTGCTCAGGATTGGTTGTTCCCTCTAAGACATAAGGAACCCATTCTCTCTGTCTATAATGCTTTTTCTGAAAATCAGCTGTCGGAGTCAAGCATAGATAGGAAGACGCTGGCCATTCAAGCTCCTTTACCAAGTGAGGCAAAAGTCCTGCCCCCTCAACCAAGAGTGGTCTATCTTGATTTTTTATCAAGTAAGATTTTACATAAGGAAAAATCTCTTCATAAAAGCGACATTCTTCATCTGCCATCTCTTCTGGATTTCTCATCCAGATTTGTTCCGGATTTCTGTCCTGTCTAAGAAGGCAAATCGGCTGTGAATCTGCACTTGCTTGACTCATCATCTCGTCTACCAAATCATCCAGTTTGATATGAAGTAGTTGATACTGTCTAGCAAGAAGTGAAGCAATTGTTGACTTCCCACTACAAGGCGATCCGCCAATCATATAAAGCACTATTCTTCCTCCTTCTGACAAAACAAAAAACGACATCCTCAAAAGGACGTCGCAACGTGGTTCCACCTTCATTTATGCAAGTCAAAAGACTTGCACCTCGAATCGGCTCTAACGTAGCCACCGTTTTATGTTTGCATAAAAGCTGATAGAGTAGTCCCAACTGCATCCTCTACGCGATTCCCAGCTCCACGCGCTCTCTACAAGATTTCCTGCAGGTGATATGTCTCTAGAAAACATTATAGCACGATTGGAAAAATTTGCAAGAGCTATTGACCATCAAAACCAGAAAAACGATTTAGAGCCTCTTGACTCAAAGTCGCAGCTTGACGTTTTTTACGGTATTGCTCTGCCAACAGCATTCCTCCCAAAGAAAGGAATAACAAAACATGGATATCCCTAGCATTATAAAGCGTGGAAGTGATTGGATTATAAATCTTGTCTCCTGAATAAAAAAGTCCGTCAAAAAAGTTTTTGAATAGGTAATAATACTGAACCCCCGGAATCAAAAGAAGAAAGGGCAGTGAAAAGCCTTGCATCCGAGTATTTATATAAACAATCACTGCGCCAATAAAAGGAAGCAGCAAAGCATAATAAAATAAATTAAGATTAGAAAGCCAGCTCAAATCGCTTCCCATACTTTCTGTATTGTCTATAAGATATCTCCAAAGCTCTTGCCAAATCCAATCTGAAGCAATGAAAATGCCATAGAACAAAAGCAACAAAGGCAGCTGTTTGAGATATTTTTTCATAAGATTTCTCCTCTATTTCTAAATAAAACCTTGCATAAATAGCTATTGCCGCAATGATGCAAGGCATGTTTCTATTCTAATAATTTAGTAATATTCCTGATTTTTTTCACTTGCTTACTTGAAGCTTTGAGGATACGAACAGAGCCGTTGATTGGTAGAGAAATGACCTTTCCAGGCAGATAGGCCACTGTCTTGGCCAGACGCTTGGCAGAACTTTCCTCTGGGCTAAGCTCGTTATGGAAGTCCTTGGAAATGGTTAAATCCAGATAAAACTCATAGACTCTGCGGCCAAAATTCTCCGCTGAAATTTCATAGAGCTTGTCTGCTAACTTCTGCTCATCCATATCAGGCGTCGCAATAATTGCCTCTAAAATTGCGCCTGATAAATCACGCTCTTGGTAATAAAGGGTTCCAAAAATCTTGTCACTGATAACATTATCCAGATAAGGATTGCCATGGGCAATAATCGGTGTACCGCTAGCTAAGCTTTCCAGATAAGTCAGACCTTGGGTCTCACTGGTTGAGGCAGAGATAAAGAAATCCGCAGCTTTATAGTAAAGGGCCGTATCACTAGGAGCAATCATCCCCGTAAAGATGACAGCTTCTTCAATCTGAAGCTTGGCAACCAGTTCTTTCAAGTCTTCCGCATAGGGACCGTCGCCGACAATGACTAGCTTGACTTTGTCATTTTCTTCAAGGACGGCAGGCATCGCCTCAACGATAGCCTGGATATTCTTTTCATAAGAAATTCGCGACAGACTGAGCAGCATTATCTCATCTTCAGCCAGTCCTAGCTTGAAACGAAGCTTCTTGATATCTTCACGCGAAATTTCCGGCCGATCAAACTTCGCCAGCTCAATCCCTGTCGGAATCACCCGTTTTTCTGCTTCGATTTTATAATCAACCAAAAGGTCATAAACAATCTCGCTAGGGCAGATAACCCCATCCAAGTCACTCATGAAGCCACGGACGATATATTTGACCATGCTAGGACGGATGACCATCCCCTTAGCAATATAGTGCACATAATCCTCATACTGGGTATGATAGGTATGCACTACCGGAATCCGCAGCTCTTTGGCAATCCAAATCCCCAGCAGCCCTAGTGAAAACTCAGTCTGAGTATGGATAATATCCAGCTGGTACTGACGGGCAATTTCTAAGGCATGAGAAAATCCTCGGTAAGCCACTCTTCGGTCCTTAAAGGCAAAGAAAGGTACGCTGGGAATCCGAATAATCTGCCAATCCTCATAACGATTGACATCCTTGTCCGTCGTCGTAAAAATAAATACCGTGTGACCTAATTTTTCCAGCTCCGTCTTCAAAGTCCGAATACTGGTAGCAACCCCAGAGACCTGAGGAAAATAGGTATCTGTAAAAAGACCAATACGCATCTTACATCTCCAAAACTGTTTGATAAGCCTTGACTAACTGATCTGCAACATCGTCAATAGACCGGCTTTTAGCTACCTGATAGCCTGCTTCGCGCTTGTCCACCTTTTTATCTAAGACATTTCTCAGAGACTGGACAAACTCATCTACATTATGGCAGAGCTCGGCTGAACGCTCATCCACCCAGCCCTGATAGACTGGAATATCACGCAGCACAACATTCTGCTCACTAGCCAAGGCTTCCAGGACAACAATTCCTTCTGTTTCCTCATAGGACGGGAAAAAGAAGGCATCTGCTCCTGACATGGCTCCCTGGAAAACAGCTCCCTTAAAATAGCCAGGGAATTCGACATTATCAGGGTGGTCAAAGAGAACCAAACGGCGAATCTTGCGCGGAATCAACCAGAGATTAATAGAGCCCAGCCAGATAAAGCGTACATCAGGCATCCTGCGGGCAACCTCTACAAAATCCTCAATCCCCTTGCGGCGGAAATAAAGTCCAGCACAGACGACAACCTTCTGCCCTTCTTCAATCTTAAAATACTTTTTAAAAACTTCTTCCTTGCGAGCATCTTTCTTATACTTAGGCAGGTCAATACCGTTTGACACAGCCACCATAGGCGTAGTGACCCCATAAGACTGGATAAGCTGCTTGGAATACTCCGATGGCGTGATAATGAAATCCGCCTTTTTATACATATGCGTCAGATATTTACCAAAGAGCGGAGCAAAAAGATTGGAACCAATAAAGGAATTTTCAAAGTCCTCCTTAGTTGAATGCCCATGCATAATCACTTTTTTATTGCCCCTCTTGGCAGCATGAAGGAGAAGCAAGCTACGGGGGCCATAGGTATTGATGTGGACCACATCATAATCTCCTAAAACGTCCGTCGTATAAGGAATCCCAGCCAAATCCAAGGCATGCATCTGATGCTGTAGGGCTCGGCCGATTCCTGATTTCTCCAAAACGGACTTTCCTTCAAGATACAGTAATACTTTCATACTTCCTATTATACCGAAAATCAAATAAAAAGGAAAACCACAAGGGCAAATGAGGTAAAAAATCCATCCAAAGCCTGATAGCATATAGAAAACTGCTCTAACTGAATGGAAACAAAAAAAGGCTGAGGTACTACGCCTCAGCCTCACTCAATAATAGTGAAAATTTCTTAAAGCAGTCATTGACTTAGTCTCTTCAGACGCTTTTCAAGTTCAGAGAAGTTCCTAAGCAGACTTGCGGCTCACCGCTTATTTCCGAGTTGATTTACGCTCGCTAATGCTGTGAGCTAGGAGAACTTCGCGTTCTTCCAATTCTTCCTTATGCATAATCTTAGTCAGCATGCGCATACTGATAGCGCCGATGTCATAGAGGGGCTGACCGATTGTGGAAAGGTTAGGACGAGTGAAACGAGCTACTTGCGAATCATCACTGGTAATGATTTCAAAATCTTCTGGAACCTTGATTCCTTGATCAGATAGACCATTTAAGAGGCCTGCTGCCAACTCATCTCCTGTGACAAAAGCCGCAGTTGCTTTGGAAGCAATAACACGCTCTGCCAAGTGGTAGCCATCATCATAAGAATATTTTGATTCAAAAACCAAGCCTTCGCTGTAAGAAAGTTTCTTGTTCTTCAAGCCATCTTTATAGCCTGATAGACGGATTTTCCCGTTGATATCATCTACGAGCGGTCCACTGACAAAGGCAATTTTCTTATTGCGCTTAGCCAGTAATTCTACAGCATCAACTGTTGCTTGCTTGTAGTCAATATTGACGCTCGGAAGTTGATGCTCCACATCGACAGTACCCGCCAAAACGACCGGTGTGCGTGAACGTGAAAACTCTGAGCGAATTTTCTCTGTCAGATGATAGCCCATGAAAATAATGCCATCCACCTGCTTAGAGAAGAGCGTATTGACAACGGATACTTCCTTATCATCATCCTCATCACTGTTAGCCAAGACAATGTTATATTTATACATTTCAGCAATATCATCAATCCCTTTTGCCAAGGTTGAGAAATAGCTATTGGTAATATTTGGAATGACAACGCCAACGGTTGTAGTCTTCTTGCTGGCTAGTCCACGTGCTACTGCATTTGGGCGATAGTCAAGACGATCAATGACCTCTAAAACTTTTTTACGTGTGTTTTCTTTGACGTTCTTGTTTCCATTCACTACTCGACTGACTGTCGCCATCGAAACTCCCGCTTCACGGGCGACATCATAAATCGTTACTGTGTCGTCTGTGTTCATATAGTTTCCTTTCTTCTATTGAAAATATCGTTTTCACTTTCCTACATTCACCATTTTATCACTTCTTGTAAACACTTTCAAGTATTTTGATAAGTTTTTGAAAAGTCTTGCTTTTTTTGACATTTTTTGCCAAAATAGAGGCATAGAAAGAAGGTTGTGACCATGACAAAAATCCAACAAATCACCCATTATCTCGAGAATGAGAAGCTAGATGCTGCTGTTCTGTCTGATCCAGTCACCATCAATTATCTGACTGGTTTCTACAGCGACCCGCATGAGCGGCAGATGTTTTTGTTTGTCTATCCTGACCATGAGCCCCTGCTCTTCGTTCCTGCTTTAGAAGTTGAACGTGCTTCAGGTTCTGTTTCCTTTTCAGTCCTTGGCTATATGGACTCGGAAAATCCTTGGCAGAAGATTAAAGCAGCCCTTCCGGCTCACTCCTTCAAGACTGTCGCTCTTGAGTTTGATAACTTGATTTTGACCAAATATCATGGATTGAAAACTGTCTTTGAATCTGCAGAATTTGCCAACCTGACTCCTTACGTTAACCGCTTGCGCTTGATCAAATCAGCCGATGAAATCCAGAAAATGCTGGTAGCTGGACAATATGCTGACAAGGCTGTCAATATTGGTTTTGACAATATTTCACTGGAAAATACCGAAACGGATATCATCGCTCAGATTGACTTCGCCATCAAGCGAGAAGGCTATGAGATGAGCTTTGAAACCATGGTCCTGACGGGAAATAATGCAGCTAACCCGCACGGCATTCCTGGAGCAAATAAAGTCGAAAACAACGCCCTCCTGCTCTTTGACCTTGGCTGCATGGTCAATGGCTATGCTAGTGATATGACACGGACCGTTGCTATCGGCCAGCCTGACCAGTTTAAAAAAGATATCTACCATCTGACATTGGAAGCCCAGCAAGCTGCTCTTGACTTTATCAAGCCAGGCGTCACAGCTCATGAAGTAGACCGCGCCGCTCGGCAAGTCATCGAAAAAGCGGGCTATGGTGAGTATTTCAATCACCGCCTCGGCCATGGTATCGGTATGGATGTTCACGAATTTCCATCCATCATGGAAGGCAATGACATGATCATTGAAGAAGGCATGTGCTTCTCTGTTGAGCCTGGTATTTACATCCCTGGTAAGGTCGGTGTCCGCATCGAGGACTGCGGCTATGTCACTAAGAATGGTTTTGAACTCTTCACCGAGACTAGCAAGGACTTGCTGTATTTTGAATAGAATTTTATAAGCTTATATTATGTTTTGAATGATTATTGGGTTTGACAAAGAACTTCTGGTTCTTTGAGCTATCATTGTTAAACATCGTTATAGCTCTCTTAGTCCTTAAGCGTTTATAATTTCAAAAAAACGATAGAAAAGTTTCTGTCGTTTTTTCTTGTTTCCTAGTAATTATACTAAGTCATTTAGATTCCCCCACTTTTTCTCCAATGAACTCGTCTCTCGAGACATTCCGAAGAAATCAATTACTCCGCACTATCCAGTTTTTATCTCTTCTTGCCCTTCTGATTTAAAAATGTTATAATTTTTTATGAAAAATTGTCTAAAAATTCTAATCTTTGCTGTTAAGGAGGTCTGGATGGTCTTTAAAAAGTCAGAAAATCACGGATTTTCTCGCTATATCTGCCTGCTCTTGCTTCTCGTCATTTTTCTGGCTTGTTCTCTCTTTTTAGCTGTCTCCTTGGGATCGGTTACTATTGACATACAAGATACTTACCAGATTATTTTCAGCAAACTCGGATTTCCCCTTGGCACAGGCAAACTATCTCCGTCTACAATCGCTATAGTTTGGAACATGCGGGTTCCAAGAGTGCTCTTGGGAATCCTAGCTGGTGCTGGCCTGTCTGTCTGTGGCAGCGTCATGCAATCTACTGTCAATAATCCTATCGCAGAGCCTTATATCCTGGGAATTTCAGCAGGTGCAACCTTCGGAGCCACACTGAGCATTATCTTAGGGCTCAAATCCATTACTGGCGCAGGTGCCTTTATAGGAGCTATTCTGGCATCGGCTGTGGTCCTTTTTATCGCATCCATGCAGGGAAAAATGACGACAAGCAGTCTGATTTTATCAGGAACAGTTGTAAATGCCCTCTTTATCGCCTTTTCCAACTTTATCATTTCCGTCGGTGCCAATGCTGACAGCATTATGACAATCAAGTTCTGGACTATGGGCTCACTGGCTGGAACTTCTTGGTCAGATCTTGCCTTGCCGGCTCTTGTTGTCGGTCTCTCCTTTTTGTTTTTCTGTTCCCAGTATCGTATTTTCAATACTATGATGATGGGGGACGAAGCTGCTTTGACACTGGGAGTACCTCTGCGTTTTTACTGGTTCCTCTATATCACAGTTGTCGCAGTCATGACTGCGGTGCTGGTTGCCTGCTGCGGCATTATTGGCTTCGTCGGACTAATCACTCCGCACATTGCTCGAAGATTAGTCGGTACCAACTACAAAAGACTCTTTCCTATCGCTACTCTGCTCGGCTCACTCTTTCTTGTCTGGGCAGATGTTTTGGCTCGAATTTTGGTCAAAAATGCCGAGCTGCCGATTGGGATCTTCACCGCTTTGGTCGGCGCCCCCTTCTTTATCTACATTGTAGCCAAAAGCCGAAAGGAGGTAAGCAGCTGATATGGATCTAACTTGCCAAAATATCCACTATTCTATTGGCCCAAAAGAGATTTTAAAAGGAATTTCGCTCAAGGTCGAGGGAAATCAGTTTCACACCATTTTAGGGCCCAACGGAAGCGGCAAAACTAGTCTGCTCAAAACCATCTACCGCCAAATCAAACCTGACAGCGGGAACATTTATCTAGACGGAAGGCCGCTTGAACAGGTCAGCATAAAAAAAGCTGCCCAGAAAATAGCCGTTGTAACTCAGTTTAACCATCTTCAGTTTGACTGCACCGTCCAAGAAATCGTCATGCTGGGTAGGACACCGCATCTGTCCCTTTTTCAAAAAGAGAGCGAAAAAGACTACGCCCTTGTCAGACATGCCTTGAGTCAGGTGGACATGCTGGACAAGAGAGAGCGAACCTATCTATCCCTGTCTGGCGGTGAGAAGCAAAGAGTCCTGTTGGCACGCGCTTTGGCCCAGCAGCCAAGCCTACTGCTCCTAGACGAGCCGACCAATCATCTGGATATCAAATACCAGCTGGATATGCTGCGTATCGTCAAAGACCTGAACATCAATGTTTTAGCAGTTTTACACGATATCCAACTGGCTTGTCAGTATTCAGATTATTTGTACCTCATGAAGGGAGGTGAGATTGCATACCAAGGCGCTCCAAAGGAGGCCATCACCCATGATTCACTGCAAGCCGTTTACGGCATTCAGAGCAAAGTGATCTGGACCAAGGATCGACAGGCCATGATTCAGTATCTATAAGAGTCTGTTTTCAGCTTTATCTATACAAGCTCCATGCCCAAGAAAGGAAGGCAATATGAAAAAAACACTCAGTATCTTACTCGTCGCAACTGCTGCACTGACAATGGCAGCCTGCAATTCTTCATCTAAAGAAAATACGAAAGAAAGCTCAACTTCGCAATCTTCCTCCAAAACTGAAAGCGCGAAAAAGAGCACAGCAGAGACAAAATATCCAGTGACAATCAAAACTTACGATGGCGAAGGCAAGGAGATTGATCAGGTCTTTGAAAAGGCACCGGAAAAGGTCATCACCAACAACCTTTCGACGACCGAAATCCTGATTGAACTAGGATTGAAAGACAAAATCGCCGGTATGCTCAATCCAGACAACGATGTCACAGATAAATACAAGGCTGATCTTGCCACCATTCCGCAAGTCGGCGACAAGAAAACCGTATCACAGGAAACTGTGCTATCCTATGAGCCAGATGCTCTTCTTGGCCGAAACATGATGTTTTCCGAGAAGTCTCTGGGGACAGTCAGTGCCTGGAATGAAAACAAAATCCCTGTCTACACACAGAAGGCTTCCCTGTCCAATACCAAGCAAGATCTAGGCAATATCGTTGAAGATATCAAGAATATAGGAACCATTTTTAATGTCCAAGACAAGGCCAATCAGTATGCTGATCAACTGCAGGCAAGAATTGACACTGTCAAGAAGGCCAATAAGGCTAGCCAAGGCGAAAAGAAAAAAGCGCTCATCATGTGTGCCTACAACGATGAGACTTTCGGTGCTTATAAATCTGCCCTGCAGGAGAGCCTGCTTAACCAGCTCGGATATACCAATGTAGCGACCGGAACCTCTGACTTGACCTTGGAAAATCTGGTCTCTATGGATCCTAAAGTCATCATCTATGTAACCAGCGACCGCAACAAGTCTATGGATGAGCAAGCAGTTGATCTAATGAAAGCCAATCCCGTTCTGGAAGATGTACCAGCGGTCAAAAATCAGAAGATCATGACCATCTCCTATGATGAGTTCATGGATTATGGTCCCGCTGTAATCGACTCACTCGAGAAAATCAATGACTTTGTCAATAAATAAGACCTTTGTCTGGGAAGGTATCACTGTCAATATTGCCCTGCCCCAAGATTATGACGGATTACGACCTTATCCAGCAATCTTGCTAAATGATGGACAGATAGACTACCTGAGCAGGCTTTCTTCATCGGTAATCTTGATCGGACTGATATCGAACAACAGGCTGGACGATTATACACCCTGGAAAGCCGATGCTCTAAAGCCTGGCAATCCCGATTTTGGCGGCAGAGCAGATAGCTACCATCAGAAGCTCTTCAGCGGTATATTAGCAGAAATCAGACAGCAATTCCTACTGGATGACACGAGAATTGCCTATGGTGGCTACTCTCTCGGTGGACTAGCAGCTGTTTACAGTCTCTATAGCGGCTGCGAGGTCCCCTGTGTTTTTTCTATCTGCGGTTCCTTTTGGTACCCAGGTTTTACCGACTATTGCCGGATACAGGAGTTGCAAAATAAGGAATGTCTGATTTATTTACAGAATGGGAAGACAGAAGGCGCGAATCACTCGAACCGACTTTCCAAAGCTCCTTTTTATGCTGAAGAAATTCATCGCTTGATTCAGAAAAAAATCCTTACCACCTACTCCGTCTTTGATTCTTATGGGCATCATGAAGCCCTCAAAGAGCGCTATGGTGCCTTTGCCGACTGGCTGGCCACACAATGGCATATCAACTAATGAAAATCCCCTTTGTCACTCACAGCGACTGACAAAGGGGTTTTTAGTTTATTAATGCAAGTAAAAGA
Source organism: Streptococcus sanguinis (assembly GCF_019928825.1). Taxonomy (GTDB): domain Bacteria; phylum Bacillota; class Bacilli; order Lactobacillales; family Streptococcaceae; genus Streptococcus; species Streptococcus sanguinis_L. The sequence goes on from NZ_JAHZOP010000001.1 coordinate 481,750, forward strand.
CTCTCACCAGTAAAATGGTAAAAGTCTTGGAAAAAAATTACACCAAAATTATTACTGTCCCTCATCCCCAAATTTACCAGTATGAAGGTGGGTAATAGTGTCATGACCAGGTAGAGGAGGCAGCCCGCCAGAATCCTTACGACTGAACACTTCAAGCAAGCCTGGTGTCAATTGAGAATTTTTCAACTGCTCAGGGCTAATCTCATGGACAATTTCTGCTCCTCGTCCCGTCTGTACTTTATAGCCAAACAGCGGGTCAATCAAGGTCCCACGGCCGATTGCAACTAAATCCGCAGCCGTATCCTCAATAGCAGCTTCTGCATCTTCCTGACTAAAGACACCACCGATTGTAATCAGTTTGGTTTGCTCATCCATCACTTCCTTAAAATGATCTGCATAGCTCTTGTCTGATCCTGCAGGTTTTGAAGCATAGCCGCCCAAAAGCGACAAATGGATGTAGTCTAGTTCGTGCTTGACTATCTCCTTGACCAAAAGTTTGGCTTCTTCATAAGTATAGCCTACTTGATCTTCATGGATTTCATCTGGGCTAATCCGATAGCCAATAATAAAATCTTCTGGCGCATACATGGCCGCAGCACGCTTCACTTCCTCGACTACCGCCAAAGGAAAGGCCATACGTTTTTCCAAAGTTCCGCCCCATCTGTCCTGACGAACATTGGATGTGCTAGAAAAGAATTGCTGCAGCAGATAGTGGTTGGCACCATGGATTTCCACTCCTGAAAAACCAGCTTGAACTGCACGTTTGACTGCTCGACCAAAATCCTTGATAATTTCAAGGATTTCTTCATCGGTCAATTCTCTCACCGGATAAGGCAGAAAAGAAAAATCTAAAGCACTTGGAGCCAATACTTCCTCACCCTTCAAAGCACGGCCGGAAGCTGCTATCCCACCATGATGAAGCTGTAAAATCGCTTTATTGCCATCTTTTTGAAGGGCAGCAGCTAATTTTCTCTCCCCTTCAATGTGGTCATCAGAGTAAATTCCTAATTGAACTGGATAGCCAGTCTGATAACAAGGCCCTCCTGATGGACTAACATAATGAAATTCAGTAATCAAAAGACTGGCTGCCTGAGAGCGTGCTCCGTAGTATCGCAAAGTATCATCAGACACAAATCCTCCTTCTAAGCCACTGAAAGTATACATAGGGGACAGCACCAAACGGTTGGTTAATTTGGCACCGTGGCGCAGTTGAATCGGGTCTATAATTTGTTTAGACATAGGAAAAATCTCCTTTCTTCTTTGACAATTGGTTTTCAATAAGCATTTATTACCAACAAGTATTCGCTATTAAAATCTACGCTGTAACATCATGAGAATTCATTATACTCTTATTTATAATGTCGTTTTCTATACTCCATCGGACTCACTCCGTAAGTCTTCCGAAATAATTTTGCGAAATAGGCTGCATGCAGGCCGCCTGAATGCTCTGCAACTTCTTGTATTGAGAGATTAGTGTTGATTAGTATTTCTTTAGAGTATTCTAATCGAAGTTCGCGTAAACGTTCTTGTGGTGTTTTTCCAGTCACACTCTTATAGACATGCCGAAGATAAGACTCAGAGCCTTTTGCCATAAAAGCTAAATCTTTCAAAGTTAAACTTTGCTGGAAATATTCTTTTAAAATATGATCAATTTCTTCTACCCATTCCTCTTTGCTAACCGGCTTTCCTAGTGGACGGCATCGTTTACATGGTCTATATCCTGCTTCAACTGCCTGCTCTGCTTTTTGAAAAATCGTTACATTTTCTTTTTTGGGAAGACGAGAGGCACATGAGGGACGACAGAAAATTCCGGTACTTCTAACAGCATACCAAAAAAACGTATCATAATCACTGTTATTACTTTTAATAGCCTCCCACTCCCAATCTTCAGCCATATGTCCTAACGCCATCATTTCCTCGCCTCCAGCTTCAGTAGGTAAGCTTTTTTATCAAGTCCGCCGGCATAACCCGTCAGCTCGCCATCGCTTCCAACGATCCGATGACAGGGAATTAAAATAGAAATAGGATTATGCCCAATCGCACCTCCGACTGCTCTGGCCGAACCAATCTTACCATACTCGGCTTGTAACTCTCGTAGAATATCTGAATAGGTAGCCGTCTGACCGTAGGAAATCTTCTGCAACACTGCCAGAACCTTGCTTCTGAACTCAGTCACTTGAGGTGCCAATGGAATTTCATCTGTTGGGGGATTTTCCCCCTTAAAATAAGCATCTAGCCATGCAACAACGCGTTGACTTACTTCTGTCTCCTCCTGCTGTGCTTGCTCCAAATCATAGCCTGCACCATAATATTTCTGTCCTTCCAGCCACAGCCCCAGCAGGGCAGTTTCGTCCGTCATAATGAGAATACGGCCGATTGGGGATTTGTAATAAGTTATGTACATTTCTTCTCCTTTTCGATGATAATCAACTAATAAAGCAAACGCCAAATATAAAAAACTGCATATGAACACCATGTTCCCCACTCATTTTTTAACTTTAACAGCAATTCCTTAGACGGTTTCTCATCTAAACCAAGTATATAAGATATGCCATTCTGCAATCCAATGTCAGCCATCGGAAAAGCCGATTGGATACGAAAACATCGCATCATCACATAATGAGCCGTCCACGGACCAACACCATAAAGTTTAAGCAGCTCTTTTTCAATTTGCTCAGCTGTATCTAACTTTTGATAATAACTTCTTGAAATGGTGCCCTGATACAAGAGCTTTGATATTGTTTGCAAATATTCTGCTTTTTTACGAGTCATTTGCAACTCCAATAACTCCTCAGCCATACTATTTGCAACCATCTTTGGCTTTGGATAAAGCCAGTAAGTTTCATGGTTATAGTGAAAAGCTTCGCCATATTTCTTGACAAAACGTTCTTTTAGGGTATAAGCATAAGCAAGATTTACCTGCTGTCCTAAAATTCCCCAAGTAATAGCCTCATAAAAATCTGGGACACCAATCAAACGAAGTCCGTAAAATTTCTGAACCAAAGGAGATAAAATATCATCTTCTTGTGCAAACTGATAAAAGTTATCTAACGACTGATCTAAATCCAACCAATCTCTGACAAAATTGCTAATAACTTTTCTAGCCTCAGCAGAAAAAATAGTCTGATTTTCCACCTGGATACATATCTCTTGAACTTGCTCATTGTAAAAAATCGTACAAAGATAAAATTCATTTTCAACTTTAAACAAGCGCTTAATTCTGTCATTTGCAACTTGGTACATCACTTCCTTTTCCTCTCTTGATAAATAGGAAATGATTTGTCCCCAGTCAAAGATAGATGACGTTTCTAAATAGATTATATTTTTAGCTAACATTTCTCCGCCTTTCTTTTAGTTATTATACCATCATTTTGGAAGCGGAAATATAACAATCTGGCTTTCTCATCAGAAAAACAAAATCCTCGCATCTTTAGCAGATGGAGGATGACATCGTATTTAACTAAGCGACTTGGATCTTTGCCACAATCCCATCTGGGTCTGTGACTTCTAGCTCTTGGGAGCTAATCCATCGGACTGGTGCCTGCAAGTCCAGAGCATTTTCATAAATAGCTACTAGGTCTTCTTTTCCTTGAACTTGCGCCTCAAAATAGGCTAGTCCCAGTTGCTTGGGTTGACGATGATTCAAGTGAGAACCTCCCCATTCATTGACGGCTAAATGATGATGGTAGTTTCCTGATGCCAGCCAGCTAGCAGAAGGTACAGAAAATTTGTCCTCCAAGCCTAGAAGCTTTTGGTAAAAATGACTGGCTGCTCTGCTATTTTTCACAGATAGATGGACATGGCCCATACGAGTGCCTTCAGCAATACTAAACGGTTGGACTTCCTGACCTAGTTCATAGATTTCTTGAGCCGCGAGCGCTTCCGTCACTCCGATAATGCGACCATCTTCTCGAATATCCCAATCAGCCTGAGGCTTGTCCCGATAAAGTTCAATGCCGTTGCCTTCTGGGTCCTCCAGATAAATGGCTTCACTATAACCGTGATCAGCTCCTCCAACCATAGGAACTTTATTTTCTGATAAATGCTTAAGGATATCCGCCAAAGCTTGACGGCTTGGAAGTAAGAGTGCCAGATGATAAAGACCGTAAGCCGACTTAACGGACTGCCGATCACTGGTTGCTAAAAGCCTCACCAACACTTGTCCGTCCCTGCCCAAAGTCACCTCTCCATCCTGCTCTTCCAAAAGTTCCAGCCCTAAAACACGCTGATAAAAATCCCTTTGTCTTGCTAGGTCAGCTACATAAAGCGCCACCTCTCCTAGATAAATCTTGCTTTCGTATTCAAAAGTCATGTTTTTTCTCCTCTCTTTAATTTTAAATGTCTGCAGTGCTCCTGCTCAATCTTTTTTTATTTTCTCAAAGTAGAAATACGTTCCTTGATATGGTTTTCCACATCTCCATTTGCTCCGAAGATTTATTTAAATTGTAATTATTTTTGTTACATCTATTAGTATAGCACATATTAATGTAATGTCAATAATTACATCTTGGGATATTATTCACCAAAAAAAACAATCTGCTCACTAGGAAACAGATTGTTCTTTAATTTCTTTTTCGGTTGCTGCGACGACCTCGTCAAGACTGGTCTGAGCCAATTCAGCTTCCATGGCTGCCTGAATAGCCGCCAATCGGTCATCTAAGACATTGTGAATGTTCTTGCCGATAGGACAGTCTGGATTGGGCTTGTCATGAAAGCTAAAGAGCTGGCCGCTCTTGCCTAGACACTCAACCGCACTATAGACGTCCAACAGGCTAATGTCTTTCAAATCTTTGGCAATCTCTGCTCCTCCAGTCCCACGAGCAACGGTAATCATCCCAGTATTCTTGAGCTGGGATAGGGTCTTACGGATAATAACTGGATTGACGCCAACACTGTTAGCAAGAATATCACTTGTCAGTTTTTGTTTTTTTCCCTCCAAAGCCAGTACAATCAGCATATGGGTGGCAATGGTAAAACGGCTAGAAATCTGCATTTTTTCTCCTCCCTCATCATTTTCTCTCACTATTATATCTCAAAAATGGTGTAACTTCAAGAGTTACGACTGGACTTTAAGAAAGATGCAATCTCATCTGCATAGCCTTCCCGCTCACTGATTTCCAGTAGCAGGTCGTGGTTATGGGTATGGTGGATACCATTGACCAAACTTTCCTGATAAATCTCATAGTAAGGCAAGTGGAGCTCCCGAGCCAATCTCAGCTCCTGCTCCACATCGTAGGCCACGCGCCGAAGGTCGACATCTGCTAGACCTGTCTCATCAATCTCTAAAATGGCATACTGGGCTCGCAAGTCCTGGCGCAAAGCTGAATCAAGAAAGAATGGCTGACCAATAGAGCCGGGATTGATAATAAGCTGGCCCTTAGTCCCATAACGAAGAAACTGCTGGTGAATATGACCATAAACAGCAACAGCGCAGTCATTTCCTTCAAAAAGGCGGTCGAAATCGCTCTGCTCGCCAATATGAATCAGCTCCCGCCCCCAGTTCTTATCAGGCAGATGGTGGCTAACCGCAATCTTCAAGCCTTCTACTTCTGTCAAGACTTGCAGAGGAAGTTCCTGCATACGGTCAATCTCTTCAGGCTTGATTTCCTCAAGGACAAAATGACAGAGCCGGGTCAGGTAGAGATGGCTGGGACGGGTCAAGTCTAACTTTTGGTGCAGGGCATGCCAGAGACTGTCTTCCCAATTCCCTCTGACCTGGAGGCTAATAGACAGCTGCTCCATCCTATCTAAGATATTTCTGCGACCGGTTCCTGGCAGAAGCAAGTCCCCCAAAAACCAATAATCTGTCACCTGCTGGCTTTCCGCATCCGCCAGTACTGCTTCTAAGGCTGTGCTATTCCCATGCACATCGGATAATAAGGCAATTTTTCGTGTCATCGTGTGTCTTTCTCTTTCTTTACAAGGAATATTATATCAAAGTTCAAAAAAACTTCCACCCATCAAGGGAGTGAAAGTTTTGAAGTGTTTTTTATCAATCAACAGACTTAAGTGCTTCCAGCATATCTACTCGTCTGAGACGGTAGTTAACAAAGAAGCCAAGTAAGGTCAGAATAAGAGTCACTGCAGTTAGAGGAAACAGATAGACTGAGGGGCTTACTTGAGGGTTTAAGCTGATAATGCTAGGCGCAACCTTCTCAATCAAAAAACGATGCAGGAAGAAACCGCCTAGAAGCCCAACTGCCATCCCAATTACTGACAGAATAATGGTCTCTCGATAGATATAGAGGGTCACTTCCTTGTTATGGAAGCCCAGAACCTTGATAGTGGACAGCTCGCGAATCCGCTCAGCGACATTGATATTAGTCAGATTGTAGAGAATGACGACTGCTAAAAGAATGGAAATCAGCACCAAAACCAGCATTGTATTATTAAGAGAATCAGCTAGAACGTTGAACTGCTTCACCATGCTTGCATTTTGAGAAACACTCTTGACAGACTTGAGGCTCATAAATTCATTGGCCTTGTCCACAATATTTTTACTAGAAGAGTCCTTGAGCCGCACTAGATAAGCGTTTTTCTCGGGCTTTTTTCTGTAAATCTTCTGGTAGTCAGTCGCCTTCATAAAGGCAAAATGACCAAAATGATTCTCATTGACTGCTGCGAGCTTGACAGGCTTGCCACCCAGCTCTATACTACCACCGGGGCTAACTCCAGCTATACGGGCCAATTTATCCGACACGACCGCACCGTCTTTAAGAGTCAGCTTTTGCTTCTTGTCGGGACTTTCTAACGAGATGAACGGTTCAAAATTTTCCTTGTCCGTAACCATTAAAGTGACTGACTCTGTCTCTTTTTTTCCTTTGTATTTCTCTGTCAAGGTTTCACTATAGATCTCCTGATAATCAGCAATCGAGCCATCAGCCAGCATCTTTTTCAGCTTGTCTTGTTCAGCTTGATTCTCCCCAGGATTGACAGCGACAATCAAGTCGTAGCGCAGAATCTCCTCAAACTGACGCTTGGGAATACCACCAATAGAAGATTGGAGTCCTAGACCGGCAAAGAGCAAGGCAACAGAACCCGCCACACCAAAGATGGTCATAAACATCCGCTGCTTATAGCGAAAGATATTGCGTGCTGTGACCTTCTGAGTAAAGCTAAGACGTCGCCAGATAAAGGGCAGTCTTTCCAAGAAAATCTTGGAGCCCTTGACCGGTGGCTTGGGCAAAAGCAAGTGAGCTGCTTCCTCTGTCAGCTCCCGTCTTGCCACCAAATAGGCAGGGAGAACGCTGGAAAGAAGGGAAAGTCCAAGGGCCAGTAAACTATAGGAAACATAAAAATATGCATGCGGGGCAGAGAGCACCATCCCTCTGGTAATAATAGAAGAAATCACTCCCGACAAGAAATAATGTCCCAGCAGAATCCCTATGAAAGTACCTAGACTCCCTGCCACCAAACCGTAAAGAGCAAACTTGCGAATGATATCTCGGCTATGATAGCCTAGAGCCTTAAAGACACCTGCATTTGTTCGCTCCTCATCAACAAAGCGCGTCATGGTGGTAAAGGTCACCATAGCTGCCACCAGATAGAGCACCACTGGGAAGATATTACCAATCGACGCAATACTATTCATGGAGTTTTTATACATATGATAGCCATTCCCACCTGGCAGAGACTTGCGGTCATAGCTATGATAGGCCGGCTCTTTCAAACGACTCAGATTTGCCTTAGCATCAGCTAGCTTGTCCTTGCTAGCTGATAAGTCTTTCTCTGCCTGAGCTAGCTCTGCTTTTTTCTGATTGAGCTGGGACTCAGCTTCCTGAATCTGCTGCTGGCTCTGGCTGAGCTGTGCAGGAGGGAGAATAGAAGCAGATTGAGCTGCCGATAGCTGGCTTTTTTGCTGGTCTAGCTGACTCTGAGCTTGCTCTATCTGTTTTTTACCTTGGGTCAGCTCACTCTCAGCCTGAGCAATCTTATCTTGGCCCTTCTGAATGGTGCTTTTGGCATCTGCCTCTAATCGCTTAAAGCGAGCCACTCCGTTATCTTCCAGGCTCTTGTCCAAAGCAGTCTGGTGCTGCTCCAAACGCTCCTGATAGCTTTCAGAGAAGGGAGCCAGCTTTTCTAAATCATGATAGCGCAGGCGGGCAATACTGTAAACATCTGTATCAAAGGCCTTGGGGCTGACTACAGCATAGGCAGATAAAGCCCCGCTGCCACTAGTCGCATTGCCCAGATTTCTATCAGACCATAGCTCCGCCGAGTTGACAAAACCCACAATCTTATAGGTCTTGTTTTTCAGAACTGACCGACTGCCTGCTTTTTCAGTCAGATCAATCTCCTGACCAATTTTATATTTTTTAGACCAAAAGCTAGCCAGGGCAATTTCTTGCTCTTTCTTAGGAAGACGACCGGAGGTCACTTGAAAGTTTGAAATATCCTTGGTATCTGAGAATACTCGGAGAGCCTCCTCGTCTACGGTGACATCTGTCAGATAGCCAAACTCGACATCAGCTCCCTTGATAGCTTCCAGCTCTTTCTGATCCTCCGCATCCAAACCATAGTCTGCCATAACAGCTAAGTCCATGGTTCGCCGCTCTTTCAAGTAATCTGTAGCTGTTCTGCGCATATTGGGAGGAGCGACCTTGAGCCCCACGAGAGCTAGAGAACCCAGCATCATGAGGATTAAAATAGATAGGAAACGTCCTTTAGAGCTAGTGAAGGAGCGCAGAATATCTTTCCAATAAATCTTTCTCTTCATATCAATACTCCAATGTACTTATATCCTGAGGCTCTTCATTGACTGTAACACTCTTGACTCTCGCGTCATGCATGCGAATAACCCGGTCAGCAATGGGAGCCAAGGCAGCATTGTGGGTCACGATAATCACCGTCGCCCCTTGATTGCGGGACATATCCTGTAAAATTTGCAGCACTTGCTTGCCGGTATTGTAGTCCAAAGCCCCTGTCGGCTCATCGCAGAGCAAAATCTTAGGATTTTTTGCCACAGCCCGAGCGATAGACACCCTCTGCTGCTCCCCGCCTGATAACTGCGCAGGAAAATTATTGAGGCGATTTTCCATACCAACCGCAGTTAGAACGGCCACTGGATCTTGAGCATCCTTGACAATCTCTGAAGCCAATTCGACATTTTCCTTAGCCGTCAGGTTGGGCACCAAATTGTAAAACTGAAAGACAAAGCCCACATCATTGCGACGATAGTCCGTCAGCTGGTGGGAATTGTAGTCAGCAATATTCTGGCCGTCTATCAGGATATCTCCCTCATCATTGGTATCCATACCTCCGAGGATATTGAGCACCGTAGACTTACCAGCACCAGAAGCACCCAAGATAATGACCAGTTCCCCCTTTTCAATCTCAAAAGAAATATCGTTATTGGCGACAATCTCCGTGTCACCTACCTGAAAACGTTTAAAACTATGTTTCATTTCAATGTAAGCCATGTTATCATCTCTCCTTTTCAAAGCACGTCTCCTTAAATCAACAAGGTGTTGATTCTAAATCACAGATATTATATAATGAGCTTAGATAAAAAGCAATAATCAAAAATCAACAAAGTGTTGATTTAAGCAAGAAGGAAGAAAAAATGGTCCAGAAACGAAAGACTAGTACCAAGGAAGACATCAAAGAAGCCTTGATTCAGCTACTATCAGAGGAAAGGTTTGATACTATCTCCATCAGCAAACTCTGCAAACGGGCTGGGATTAACCGCGGCACCTTCTACCTCCACTACCAAGATAAATATCAGATGGTTGATAGTCTCAAAAACGACATTATTTCCCAACTTTCTAGTTATAGCATGTTTGAAGCGGAGAACGAATATCCCAAAAAGTTAATGATAGCAAAATTTCATATACTCCGTGCTAATGAACGTCTTATCAATGCCTTGACCAAGAGCCATTATATGGACTTTCGGGAGGCTATTCGGGAGTACATAACCACTATCATTCTGAGTGATAAGCAAAAGGCTGCTACCCAGCGTTTTTTAGAGGAGAACTTTCACATCCCTCAGAAATACGCCTTGGAAATCTTCCTATCCAGTGTTGAGGGGATTATTTCTCTTTGGATAGCCGGCGGAGCTCAAGAAGAACCTGAAGAACTCACTGACATAATTTTGACTACTTATAACTATGACTATTTAAGATAAAGGCTCTAGTTTAAAGGATAGCCTAGACAAAAATCGTTTTTTCACCAAGAAAGGCCGAACATTTTGCTCGGCCTTCTTTTTATTTTAGATTAGTTTTTATTTGTTTTCTTCAAAAGGAAGAAGACTCCTGCTAGGATAATCAAACCTGCAAGGCCTATGATGGTGACTTGCTCACCTGTTGATGGCAGGTCTTTTTTCTTAGATTTGACAGACTGCTCATTTCGATACTGCACTTGATAAACAGAGAAATGATTGGTCGTGAAGCTGATGGTCTGGTTTTGATTAACCGTTACATCAAATTTCTCAACTTGTTTGCCATTTTCATCCAGAGCATAGACGGCATCTACTGGCAAGTCTTTGCGAACTGGAATCGTCACAAGTGTTGGACTGACCTGATGCACCGGCTGACCATTCGGATCGGTCAAGCTAATGTCATAGGTATCTGTCGGCTGAATCTTGCTTTCCATTTTTTTCACTGACAGCTGAAGACCGGACTTGACCAAGTCAGCATTTTTCAAGCGAATGCCAGTTGCGACATCTACCAAGCTGTCATCTTCTACATTGACTTCCGTCCGTGTATCCGAACTGCTAGAAGTTGCTGAAGAAGAATTTGATGAACTTTGAGATGACAAAGAGCTGCTAGAATCTTTGCTGGAGCTAGATGGAGTGTTTTTTGTTGCTTCCTTGATTTTAGCTTCCATTTCTGCTTCTAGCTCTTTCATTTCCTTAAAGACTTGGGCTGCTCGAGCCTGTGTTTCCTCAGTAACTTTGGCTGAAGAGTCTGGCAGAGCTGCATTGGCTGCATCTAGAGCATTTTGCTCCTCAATAAAGCGGGCTTCCAAGGCCTTCCACTTGTCTTGGACAGAAGTTCCAAAGAGGTCCTGATGCTTGGCCGCCATATCGTAGATATGAGATGCTACCCAATACCAAGAGTCTGGACTGTAGCTAGTTGTGTTTACCTTATAAGCATCGTAAGTATCCGTGATATTCCCATTATAAGGCAGGTAAGGTGAGAAGCGCGGACTGCCTACCGCCAGCCACATAGTGCCTCCGCCCATATTGGCTGGAACGCCATCTTTGAGCTGGAAGATATGAGCTTCCATAACATTTGGATTGCCCAGCGGATATTTGTAAACAGGGTCTGTCGTACCGCGTTGTGGCAGCCCCTTACCATCTAGCTCCATTTGGTCCAGCGGTTTGAACTGAGTACCCTCAAAGCGATTGCGCTGCATAGCCATGACATCTGCTACACTGATCTTTCTGTCTGTGGAGTGCATGAGATCAAAGTAAGAGTCGTTATAAGACACGGCCGCATTTGGATCTAGACTGGTGATACCTGCCCAGGCACGCGAACGATCTGCCTCTGCCATCGGTGGATTGTAGGACTGAGAAATGTGGAATTTGCCGTCAATTTCTTTATAAGAGTTAGCTTGTTTGGCAACATCCTGAACACCTTTTGAGGCAATGACATTTTCTGTATCGTCAAAATCAACACTGCCCAAGAAGAAAGTATTAGGAAAGACAGCATACTTGTCATCTGGGAATTTAATAGCAACATATTGGTGACCGGATAGGATTTCCATATACCAGACACCAGTCTTGTCAGCAATGGTGATAATATTCCCCTCTGCTGCTCCCTGCTCTCTGACAATCTGCGCCATCAGCTCCACACCCTGACGGGCAGTCTGAACATGGGGCAGAACGACGGTTGTTAGGATAGACTCTGCCAAGCCATTTGCTACATAAGGATCCACTTTTTGGATGGCATCATTAGCCTTGGCAGAAACTGTCGCAGAAATGGAAACACCGTATTCATTGAAGCCAACCTCGTCAAAAATGCCTTGGGATGGGGTCACATCTGAGACCGAAGTATACTTGTAACTTTCTGCCGGTAGGGTCCATTCAAAGTTGTTGGTTTCATCGACCAGCTTGGCACCACTCGCATTGGTCTTTCTCGGATGAACCAGAAAGACCTTATTGTGATTTGGCTCTAAGTCCTCTGTACGACCGTAAAGCGTCGTGCCGTCTGCTGTCAGGTCTTTCCCGACGATAAATCCAGTGCAGGCTTCAACCACTTGGAAAGGAAAGAGAAAAATGGTCGAAAGAGCCAACAAGGAACGAAACAATATTTTTTTCATAAAAATATCTCCTTTGTTTTTTTGTAAAAAATTACAAAATTAAATACTATATTCAGTATAGCCTTTTAATCCAGGTTTTGCAAGCGATTTCAAGCTCTTGTTTGATATATTCCCTGAAAATTATTTAAATTTCTAAATCTGTCTTTTTCTCCTTCAAAACCAGTCGGTAGACTTCTATAAAGGTAGCAACGAGAAAGGCAAATAAGAAACCGACAACGATGTTAATCCGATGCTCTGTTTCGAAGAAAGGAGAGTTCCAAATAAAGTGATTGGCAACGGTTGACACGACGCACCAGAGACCAAAGAGACGGTATTTCTTGTAAGCCGTGGAAAAGAGAAGATAAACCCCAACAGTCACCACTGCTGTATAGAGAGTATGCGAAGCCAATCCGCCAGCAATTCTGCCAACTGCTTCTAAGGAACCACTATATTGTCCTCCGAAAGTCACTCTGGATACATAGCCAATATCCTCTATGACTTGAAAGCCAAAACCCGAACTCAGTCCAGCGATTAAGACAGACTGAATATCCTTGCGTCCCAAAATGTAGAGAGCGGCAAAGGCTGTCAGAGACTTGAAAAATTCCTCTGCAAAAGGAGCTGTCAGTGCATTGGTCCAATCATTGAAAACAGCAGGATCCTTGATAAAGTTAGAGTTAATAATATCAATCAAACTATTGCCCGCAAAGCTTAGCCAGCCAGAGATAAAGGCACCTCCAAAGAGGGCTGTTGCTAGAACAATCATCTCAACCGATAACTTCTTGGCAAGTTTTTTAATCAAGAAATAGAAAGGCAGGAAAAAAGCAGCTAAAACAGCTAAGTTCAGAACCAAGTCGCGGCCAGCTTCTAAGGTGACATCCTTCTCTGCCATGCTCCCAAGCTCAAACTGCAAGCCGATACCAGCTAGGACTAAGTAGATATAGAGAGCAATTCTTCTTGTTTTATTCATGACTGTCTGCTCCTTTTCTATTTTTTCCTTTGACAAGATAAATCGCTATTCCAATGACAGTCAGCACAAAGATGCCTCCTGCAATAGCAATATCATAGTCAAAATCTTCCAGACGAATGGTCTCCTCTGTGTCAGAGTCCTCTAACTCCTCAATCTCTTCTAAAGCACTTGTACCATATTCAGCCACGACCTTATCTTCAGCAATCTTCTGAATTTCCTTAAGGCGCTTAAAGACTGAATCCGCTCGCTCCATAGAATCTTTTGTTGCTTTCAGACTGGCTTGTTCTGGCTGTTCAGATAGACTAATCTGCTCGTTGTCATGAGCTGGCTGTTCCTCCATCCATTGGCTTTCCATACGCTCAATTTCAGTGCGAATAGAGCCATCTTCAAATAGTTCTGGATATTTTGCAACCAAATCATTGATGCGGCTAACAGTCCAATACCAGGAATTCTCATTGTAGGCTGTACTCATTTCTTGATAAGGCTGAGAGGTATTGCTGATGTTGCCATAGTAAGGGAGGTAGGGTGCATTGCGCGGACTTCCCATGGCCAGCCAGAGAATTCCCCCGCCAGTATTGGCAGGTAAATTATCCTTGAGCTGGAAGATGTGAGCCTCCATGACATTTGGATTGGAGATAGGATATTTATAAACTGGGTCTGCTTTGGTTTTATCAGGAATCCCTTTTCCGTCTAGCTCCATCTGATCTTGTGGTTTAAAGTCTGTTCCTTCCAAGCGATTGCGCTGCAAGTTCATCGCATCACGCAGACTAAGCTTATCGCTGGTTGAGTGCATGAGTTCAAAGTATTCATCATCATATTGCACATCTGCATTGGGATCCAGCGCCTTGATACCAGACCAAACCCGAGAGCGGTCAGCTTCAGCCAGCGGCGGATTATAGGATTGGGCTACATGGAAGCTGCCATTGATTTCCTTATAGGTGCCAGCATCCTGGGCTATTTTTTCAAGATCAGCTGAAAGAATCGTGTTTTCAGTATCATTTTTATCTACACTGCCTAGGAAAAATGTATTGGGAAAAACAGCGTATTTGTCATCTGGAAACTTGATGGCAGCATATTGATGGCCAGAAAGGATTTCCATATACCATACACCCGTCTTGTCAGCAATCGTCACGATATTGCCTTCGGCTGCACCTTTTTCCCTGACAATTTTAGCTAATAACTCTACTCCTTCTTTTGCTGTTTTTACATGAGGCAGGATCACAGAAGTTAAAGCAGATTCAGCGATACCGTCCTTAACATAAGGGTCTACTTTTTGAATATCATCATTGGCACTAGCTGAGACTGTCGCAGAGATAGAAACGCCTTCCTCATTAAAACCGGCCTCATCGAAAACTCCCTGCTCTGGTGTCACATCCGGTACCGCCGTATACTTGTAGCTAACAGCCGGCAAATCAAAGCTAAAGCCATTGGTCTCATCTACAAATTTATCACCAGCTTTGTTATACTTGCGCTCCCGCACCACAAAATTCTTGTTGTGATTGGGTTCCAGGTCCTCTGTTCGACCATAGAGAGTCGAACCATCCGTCGTCAAATCCTTGCCGATAATAAAGCCGGTACAGGCTGAGACAGCCTGAAAAGGGAAGAGTGTAAGAAGCATCAAGGCTGGAATAGCCCAACTGAAAAATTTCTTTTTCATCAGTTTCTCCTTTGTATATTAATTGATAAAATATTTATCGCATATTTAGTATACTATTCTCTTACTATGGTTGCAAGCGTTTCCATATTCTCTTCTACTGCCTAAAATGAATAAATTCCCCTAGGAAAAAATTACTCTAGCTCTATACCTAGCAGCCCCACCAAGTCTCTTGTATAAATTTCCATAGATTTATATCAAGCTGTATAAAAATTTTTTTGTAAAAGAAAAAAGCCAGATAAAATCTGACTTTAAAGATACGTGGCTGCGGAGGCACAACCCGCAGCCGCGCAAGTGTCGCAGGAAAGAATGAATAGGAGAAAAAGAACAAACTTCTCTCCTATTTCCAAACTGGTTTTGCTTCATAGCTTAAATTATTTTACCGTCTTCTCTAGACAAGCAATCTTACCATACGCTGACCCGCTTATCTGGAGCCAGATACATGGCATCACCTTCTTTGATTTCTGGATAGGTTTCATAGAAGGCCTCTACATTTTTAAGTTGCTGGTTGACCCGCAGCTCAGCCGGAGCATGGACATCCACTTTTAGGAGAAGCTGATTGAATTGCAGACTGGCCTTGCTTCTCCAGATATTGGCATAGTTTTCAAAGTAATTCTTCAAGTCTGCATCTGGATATTTCTTTTTCACAACTTCGAGAGTGGCTGAAAGTCCACCCGCATCGGCTACATTTTCTGTTACTGTAAGCTTGCCATTGACCTTACCGCCGTAGATTTCAATACCATCCCACTGCTTGGTAACAGCTTCAATTTTCTTGTCAAAAGCTTTCTTATCTGATTCAGTCCACCAATTGTTCAAATTTCCCTCTTCATCAAAGTTTGCACCGTTTGAGTCAAAGGCGTGAGTAATCTCGTGACCGATAACCATACCGATACCGCCGTAGTTCTTTTCCATCTCTTGCTTAACATCAAAGAATGGATTCTGCAGGATTGCGGCTGGGAAGTTGATACTGTTATTTTCCTGTGAGTAGTAAGCGTTGATATCATAGGAAGGCATGACCCACTCGGTCTTGTCTACTGGCTCAGAGAAGTGCTCAACATCATATTGATTTTTTGCCTGACTCAAAGCAATTGCATTTTCAAAGAAGGATTTTTTATCATCCACTTTCAAAGCCTTAGTCACTTCGCGAACTTTTTCAGGATAGCCGATATAGAGTTTCATAGTATCCAGCTTCTTGACTGCTTTCTGCTTGGTTTCTTCTGACAGCCATTCGTTTTTCAGCATACGTTCCCGATAGACTTCCTTGATATCCTTGACCATTTGGGTTACTTCTTGCTTGGCTTCCTCACCGAAATATTTGCGTCCATAGTAAAGACTGAAGACATCTGAAAAAGTTCCTGTTGTCAGATCATATGCTGCATCTTCTTTTGAAGTTGCTTCCTTAGTTCCTTGCAAGGATTTTTGGTACTCTGCAAAAATCAGCCGATAGTCATCGGTTAGAAAACTAGATGCTGATGCTGCCTGCTTCACAAGCATCCAAGATTTGAGCTTGCCAAAGTTCTTGTCGTTGACTACCTTGGCAAAATTTTCATAATACTTAGGGTTAGGAACATTGACATCACCAGCTTCCTGGCCTAGATAGTCATTGATCATATCGTGAAACTTAAAGGTATCAGAGTAGGCATTGATGTCTTCTGCCGTCTTAGGATGGTGAAGATTTTTAATTTCCGAAGTTTCTTCATTACTTTGGGCATACTTGGCCAGTTCTCCATCAAATTCTAAGGCTTCTTTGACAATCTTTTCGCTCTCTTTTTCACTGTAGCCCAGCTTTTTCAAGGCTTCTTTGAATGCTTTTTCCAGCGGATCCATCATCCTTTTCTTAGTACCTTCATCTTCATAGTAGCTCTTATCCGGCAGCATAAGACTTGGACTGGACAGATTCACTTGTTTCTGATTGGTATTTTCCAGGTTAGAACTAATTTCAAGGGTAAACGGCAGTGCTAGACCACGCTTTTCCCAGTCAACAGCCTTGCTAGCTAGGTCCTTCAGGTCGGACAAGTCTTCAATTTCCTTGAGATAGGACTTGAGAGGGGCTAGGCCATCCTTTTCCCGCTGCTTGAAGTCAGTAGCTTGCTGGTAGTATTTGATAAACTCAGGCATGCCTTCAATCGTTGACTCTTCTTTACCAGAGACTAGATTTTTGACATCCGCCTTCATCTTATCCTTGACCTGCTCGTTCAGTTCATAAAACACACCGTTAGACGGCTGGTCGCTAGGGATTTCTGCCTTTTCTAGCCATTTTTTATTGATGGCCTGATAGTAATTGGTCCTCACTGTGGCATTCTTATCGATCGGTGTCTCCTGAGGGACAAAGGTCTTATAAGCCCAGTAGCCACCGGCAGCCAAGATTAGGCCGGTCACAGTCAACGTAGAAGTTAGAATGATTTTGGTTCTTTTCTTCATGAGTTCCTCCTTGTATATTAAGTAAAATATAATTGACTTTTTTATTTTACTCATTTACTTTAACATATTCTTTTTTCTTCGTCAACAGAAAACTGAAGGTCTGGAAAAATTTGCCGCAAGAAGAGAGAATAAGGTCATTCAGTCTGCTTTTAAAAGTGATCTGGTCTAGACTCACATTTAAAGAAAAACTAAAGTTTCTATCAGCTGTCCTGTTGCTTCCAGCTCTTTTCTCTCCCCCTTGCACTTTCTAGTATAGCGACCAAACTTCAGATATTTCTCAAGAAATTCTAAAATATTTCTAAAGTTTTTTACCAAAATAAAAAAGACTGAGACAAAAATGCCTCAGTCTAGCTTTATTATGTTCAAAAAATATTGAGGCTGAGACATTTTAAATTATCTCCCAGACCTTTTAAACCAGAACCTCAAAATAAGTGGGCCAAGCTAAATTTTCAAAAATTTAGTTCTGTCCTACACCATCTACTGAACCTTTTTAGCCAGCATAGTCGCAAATCGCAGCTGAATTCGATTGCCGTTTTCATCACGGCGGTGGAGGTGACCAGGATTTTCATTGTACTTAACCAGCTCCCAGCCTTTATAATACTCGGCAAGCTCACCTTCCTTAAAAGTAAAAGGAAAGGGCACAGAGCATGGGAAGTCTTCTGTATCCATGGCACAGACGATGAGATTGTAGCCGCCAAGCGCTGTATGCTCTTGCATATTTCGGATAATATCCGGAATTCGCTCCGCCTGCAGGAACATAAGGACAACGGTGGAAACAATCAAATCATAAGTCTGAGTCAGACTAGCTGAGTTGATATCGTAGCTACCCACTGGCATCTCCAAATCTTCCTGCTCCACAATGCTACGTAAGATCTCCAGTGCCAGCTCATTCTGATCTACGGCCGTCACTTCAAAGCCCTGCTTGGCCAAAAAAAGAGCATTGCGGCCTTGACCACAGCCTAGATCTAAGGCCCGTCCTGGTCGGACTGTTTGCATAGCTTCCAAAACCTCTGAGTGAACTGGATTGCTGCCGTATTTCTTTGGGAAATAATCCTCAGGCCGACAGTAAAACTCCAAATACCACTCCAAATCATCTGTCAAGGCTTCGACCCGATGCCAAGCTTGGGGCTGGGCAAAAGGATTGTCCTGACCAGCTTCAAAGATGTGCTCAGCCAGCTCCTCACCTTCCTCTGACATCTCGACAAACTTAAGACGTCCCTTGAGAACAGTGATTTTTCCCCAAGTTCCCTCTTTGGTATTGTGCTTTCTCTTTACCGTCTCTGGCATGGTCTCAGCCGTCCACAGCGGCATACGTTTATAGGCTAGCAATTCATCTGTCATAAAAAATCCTTTCTCTAAAAGCCAAGCTCCGAATAATCTAACTGTCTTTATCATACTCGAAAAGCACAGACTTGACAAGTGGCAAATCGAAAGGTCCTTCCCTGCAAAAAGAAAGAACTGGTCAATCAGCCAGTTCTTTCTCACATAGAAAGTTTACTTTCTTTTACTTTTCAGCATCTATCTCTTTACGACTCATCGATATGTCCTTTCTATTCGACTTAAGCACCTAATCTTTTTAAGCTTATATCTTAAAAAATATTAGCTACTTCTTAGAAGGTGATACTTGTTCAAAATTATAATACTTGACAAACTCTTCTTGGCTGTTGACAATATGTTCCTGACCATCTATTGAGCTATCTGCTGGAATCGTCACATTTTCAAATAAATTGACTCCTTTTTTATACAGTAACTGTAAAAACGAAAGACTGTTTTCAAAATCAGGTTTGTCAGTCAGAATAGCAATCATACCATTCTCGTCTTCTAAAAGTGCAGCTGATTTAGGATATTTTTGGCGGATAAGGGCAGCCGAAGCTAGTTTTTTACCTTTATTAAGATACAATCCAGAGTTATGTAAAAAATAATCTGATGATAAAGGTAATAACTGACTAAAATACGAAGAGCTTTCAGCTGTCCATTTATCCTGTTCATCACCGGCCTCAACAATCTTACCACTGTTCAAATCAATAGATTTAAGGAAACCGTCTGTATAATTATTTGCTGATGTCTTAAGATAAATATCTAATAACTCTCTTCCCTTACTTACATATACAGTATTTTGTATTCTACTTGGGACAGCATCTGAATCATATTCTCTAACCATCTTAAAAATATCATAATCCTTAGAAGTCAGTTTCCCCCCTTTTGTATTGTAGACGGTAATCCCCCAATACTCTTGCCCTTCTGCTACATTATGAATATTTCCATTACGATTTAGCTTTTGATACTCTTGTACAATTTTTGATCCACCCACTCGTGCATCCTGAGGATACAATCTTTTATTTGCTTTTGTTAACCAATAATCCAAGGGGTTTTCATAAGACCATTTCATTACCAAAGCATTATTATTTTCAATAAATTGATAAGATTGAATTTTCTTTTTTAATGTAATTTTATAATATGGGGTTATATAGTATGCCACATATCCCTGATAAGCTAGATAGGGTAAGAACATAAGCAACAGCAGCACAACGATAATCAACTTACTTTTTTTCGACAATTTCATATATAAACCTCCAGATACTCATTAGACAATAAATTGACATACTTTATTATCCATTATAGCATAAATCAAAAATCAGAGTTGCATACTAAAAAAGACCGGTCGCCCGATCTTTCATCTTGTATTAAAGTTCTTCATCTATCTTGCTATGTCGCGGTTTTGCTCGCGGTGTTTAATAGACTCGCGCTTGGCGTAAGTGTCATTTGCCAGTAGGTTCATGTTCCCACAATGTCTACTATTCACTTCCTTGTACCTCACTATCCTTCGGATGAGATTCTCGCCAAGCCAAGTAATCTTTGTAAGAGGTGATTGATGTTACCTCGCCAGTGTCTTTATCAGTAATTGACAAAGCTAGTCTATCTTGACCAACTGGCGCAAACCAATGCATTATAAGATTAAACCATTCCTCATAACTATTGTCTCCTTGACGCACGAAAACCTTAATTTTCCCTTCATTTAACTTATGCACAAGCTCCGGATGTTCTTGCGATATATTCAATCCCTTTGGAATTTCTGTATGTTTTTGTGAAAATGGAATTAACTGATTCTCTTGAATACTAATATGATAATCATTTCGCAGCATTTCAGACAGCCCCGTTACAGATGTGCCAATTCCAAATATATCTTTTGCTCCAAGATAGTCAGGATTATATTCTATCACTTGACCGCTTTGCAAGTTAATAAGAACATCTTTTAAAGGATATTGCCCTTTTATCTTTCTATTCTGCTCCGTTAAAGTAACATACAAATAATCCACACCTTGATAGTAAACCACCTCTCCAGGAAGCTTTACTCCTGCATTAGGATTGTACTTACGAATAAGTGCAAAAATATCGATTTTCTTTCTCTCTTTCTTAGTATCTATATCGTAAGAATGAAGAAAATAATATTCTCCTTTTTTCTGCCTCTCGTCATCAATTCCTAGACTGATGTTTCTCCGCCATTCTTGCTGGTAAAACTTTTCATGCCCTATATCAAAATGATCATTGACATCCGGGGATTCGATTGTAATAATACGGCCTTCCTCCAATGGCTTTATTTGAATATCATCAATCTTAGATGCTGGTCTTTCTGCGAATTCTTCCTTAAATTTTGGCTTAGGCTCTGTTTTATCATAAGAGAGCAGCATCCAAAGTCCAAAAATAGCTAGAAACGAAATGAATATCAAAATATACTTTTTTATTTTAGGTTCTAAACTATTCATCAAGATTCACCTCCTTTTTTTTGAATAGAAGCATAGCCTGTGTCATATTCTCTATTTTTCATTGAATCTCTGTATCTTGTAAAATAGTACTGTTCTGAGGTATAAGGGGTGAAAGACTATTAAGAATATCCTTCGGTCTGCGTTTTTTGTTAAAAGTTGGATAATATGCACTGTTCTTTTCTTGCAGAATTTGATAAGCCTTAGGATACTCTTTCTGAATTGGGAGATTATTACTTTGTTTAAAGAATTCCTTTTTGAAATTTACAGTGTTGTAGTTGAAGTCAATTCCAAATTTAAGCAATCTATCTCCCGGTAAATTTTCCCCCTGATAATCTTTATTAATTGAATAATATAAACTCTCAATTTGTTGATTCTCCGGTGTGTAGTTGATTATTTTATTAGATTCTAAATCCAGATAGTACGCTTCAACGACTCTTTCAGAATCTTGTGCACCATTTACTGTCTTTTCCACATATGTCACAATATTAATCAAAAGCACTTCTCGTCCATCAGATAACTTATCAATTTTAGGTCCAATGTTTGTTAGCTTCCATTTTTTCCCCTTTTTATACCGCCATTCCAACAAATCAAATTCTTTCTTCTTTAACTTCTGATTTTGAGTATCATATATAACAATCTTAAAACTACTATTACTTTTCCCCCCAAAAGCTAATTTGAAATTTTTTCGAATTATAAAACGTTCTCCTGCAATAATGACATCATCATTGCTAGAGAATGTTTTGTTGTCCGAATCATTTTGTATATACTTCTGAATCTTCTTATCTTCTTTTGGATCTTTACTGATCCATTGTGCTACTAACCCCTTATCTCCCAAAAATACATAGTCACCAATTTCATAATCACCACTATAAGAATAGATACTATTGTAATAGTCATCTTGCGCCTTTTTTGCTTGCTCATCCTTATAGTATTTCCAAACAAAGAAAGCTGCTATAGCAGAAAAAAATAAAAATAATAATGAAAATTTTTTAAAACTCACATATAATCTCCAGTCTATTAATATCTTTTATATTTTAACACACTTAGAATGAGGATTCAAAAAGACCGGTCGCCCAGTCTTTCATCTTGTATTAAAGTTTTTCATTTGTCTTGCCATGTCGCGGTTTTGCTCGCGGCGTTTGATGGACTCGCGCTTGTCATAGTCGTGCTTCCCTTTGGCTAAGCCCAGGAGCAGCTTGGCAAAACCGTCCTTGAGATAGACCTTGAGCGGCACCAGCGTCATGCCAGTTCCCTTGGTCTCCTGCTCCAGCTTTTGGATCTGCTTCTTATGCAGCAGCAGCTTTCTGCGACGCTCAGGCTCTTGGTTCCAGATATTGCCCTCTTCATAAGGCGCAATATGGACATTGCTGAGCCAGGCCTCACCGTTCTTGATCTGGGCAAAGCCGTCTTTTAGATTGATACGGGCAGCGCGGACACTCTTGATTTCCGTACCAGTCAGCACCATGCCCGCCTCGATGGTATCCACGATGGTGTAGTCGTGTCTGGCCTTTTTATTTTGCGCGACGACCTTTCCTTCTCCCTTTGCCATGCTTGGCTCCTTTCTTGACTATTTCCTTGTAAAATGCCTTCTGGCTCTTGCCTTTCTTGGACTTCTTCTCTTTCTTATCTCTGTTGCCTTTTTCTTTGGAAGAATGGCTGCGCTTGCCATCCTCACGGCG
Source organism: Streptococcus sanguinis (assembly GCF_019928825.1). Classification (GTDB taxonomy): domain Bacteria; phylum Bacillota; class Bacilli; order Lactobacillales; family Streptococcaceae; genus Streptococcus; species Streptococcus sanguinis_L. The sequence continues at coordinate 504,475 of NZ_JAHZOP010000001.1, forward strand.
TCTCTTTCTGCCTGACCTGCCTCTGCCACTCTTGCTAGTCTTTTCTACCAGGTCAAATTCACTTGGCAGGTATTCAAAGTCAATCTCGCCTGTAGCCTTATCCGCTCGGACCAGCTTGATGCGAATCTGCTGACCGACCTTGAAGACCACGCCGGACTTTTCTCCTTGCAGGGTCATCGTCCGCTCATTATAGCTGTAAAACTCTGGCAGATTGGTAACATGAATCAAGCCTTCGACCGTATTAGGCAGTTCGACGAAGAGTCCAAACTTAACCACGCTTGAAACTACGCCGTCAAACTCTTCTCCAACGAATTCTTCCATGTACTCAGCCTTCTTCATGGCTTCAACTTCACGCTCGGCCTCAATAGCCCGACGCTCCCGGCTGGAAGACTGACTGGCAATCTCTGGAATCACTTGCTCAAAATGCTCTGCTATTTCTTTAGACTTGCCATAATCCCGTACCATCCGGTGAACCAGAAGGTCCGGATAGCGGCGAATCGGACTGGTGAAATGCGTATAAAACTCCGCTGCCAGACCGTAGTGGCCGTAATTGTGCTCGGAGTAGCGAGCCTGCTGCATGGAGCGCAGAAGCATCATGGATAGGACATCCTCATAAGGCTGGTCTTTGACCGATTCCATAATATCCTGCAGGGCCTGTTGACTCATAGAGCTAGCCGTCCCGTATATCCGAATCCCAAAGCTAGAGGCGTAGTCGATAAACTTCTGCACCTTCTCCGCCTTAGGCTCCTCGTGAATCCGATAGATGAAGGGCAGATTTAGCTTAGCAAAATGCTCAGCCACCGTCTCATTCGCCACCAGCATAAAGGACTCAATCATTCGCTCGGCAATTCCCCGCTGACGCAGGACAATATCCACCGGCCGGCCTTCTTTATTGACCATGATTTTGGCTTCATTGGTGTCAAAGTTGAGTGCACCACGCTTAAAACGCATGCTTTCCAGAATTTCATGCAGACGAACCATGCTGTCAATACTAGGCACAATTTCCTTGAACTGCTCAGCTTTTTCCTGATTTCCAGCAATGATGTCGTTGACATCGCTGTAGGTCATGCGGAAGGTCGTCTTGATGACAGTCTGAGTAATGGTATGCTTGACCACGCACCCCTTGGCATCTATCTCCATGATAGCCGACTGGGTCAGCCGGTCCACATTGGGATTGAGAGAGCAGATTCCGTTTGACAAGCGCTCTGGCAGCATAGGTACCACGCGATCGGTCACATAGACTGAAGTCGCTCGATTGAGGGCTTCCTTGTCCAGCTCAGAGCCTTCTTTGACATAGTAGGACACATCTGCGATATGTACGCCTAGCTCAAAGTTGCCATTTTTCAGGCGCTTGATATGGACAGCATCATCCAAGTCTTTGGCATCCGCCCCATCGATGGTAAAGGTAATCTCTTCGCGCAGATCCAAACGTCCTGCCAAATCACTCTCTGTCGGTGCATCCGGAACTCGCTCGGCCTCTTCCAAGACCTTTTCTGGAAATTCGGAGACAATATCCATCGACTCCAGCACTTCTAATACATCAATACCTGGATCGTTGACATGACCGACCACATCGACCAGACTAGCCACAAAGAAATCGTGTTTCTTGGTCGGATATTTGTCAATAGCGACCTTGAGCACCTCTGTACCATCCAGAACCATAGCTGGTTTTTTGACATAAATAGGCTGGCTTATTTTCTGATTTTTCGAGCGGATATAACCCGCATACTTGGGCTTTTCCTCATCCAGAACCAGCTGACCAACCGCTGACGTCAGGCTGTGCTCCAAAATATCGATAATCTTAGCCTCAGCTGATGTTCCCTTGATACGGTCTGCCACCTTGGTAATGACTACTTCCACCGTATCACCATCAATGGCATGATTGACATCATTACGGCCGACAAAGAGGTCATCCTCTTCCTCATTCAAGGTAACAAAGCCAAATCCATTCTTGTGGGCATGAAAAACACCCTTGAGCGTCAGACGCTCCTGCTTTTTCTTCTCATAAAGCTCAATCCGCCCCTTGTCATCAAAGCGAATCTGATGCTTTCTTTCCATCTGGGAAATGGTCTTGACCAAGCTACTAAAGTCCTTGGAAGATTCTTTCCCCAAAGCAGCCGCCAGCTCATCCATGCTGGCCTGCTGCTTGTCTTTTAAATATTCAATGATTTCTGATTTCATATTCCTCTTCTCTTGATGAGCGTTTTCTTCATCCTTGCTAAATCTCTTTAAAACTTAAAAAATAGGCCAAGACGAAGTCAGAGCCCATTTTATTTACTAGATAATACTGCTAATACCAATGCAATCAGTAGCCAGAAGAAAATCATAATTCCCGTCATACGCTGCATCACAGCTTCAAAACCACGTGCCTTAGGACGTTCAAACAAGTCGTTGGCACTGGCATCAAAAACGTTGCTGGACTGATTTTTGGTTGGCTGCATGAAAATTGCAATGACAATAATAGCTGATAAAATGACTAAAATGGTTAATAATAGGTTGTACATAAATAAAAACTCCTTAAAATCCTATCTATTTTATCATAAAATTTACTTGGATTCAAGATGTAAAGTAACTTTTCTTTCCTTAGGACAATACTTTAAGACCTCAATTTTTTCCGGATGCGTTTTTGTATTTTTGCTGGTCAGATAGTTCTGACTACCGCAGCTGGAACATTTTAAATTTATTTTAACGCGCACTAAATATCCTTCTTTTTAAATAAATTTCGAAAACTAAAGAGATTGGCCAGCATACTAACGGCAACCAGCCCTGCTGTTGCATAAAAGACTGAATGATAGCCATAGGCTGCCGCAATAACCGATCCAGACATAGGGCCGACCACCCCACCCAGATAAAAGAAAATCTGATTATAGCTGAAAATCCTAGAGATTCCAAATTTGGGTGTTATCTTACTTAGCAAAGCATTGACACCTGGTATCAGCGCCCCTGTTCCTAGACCGAATAAAAAGCGATAAAAGCCTAGCTGCATAGGGGAGCCAGCATTGGCACAGAGCAGATAAATCAGGATTGAATAGAACTGAGCCAGCACCAGAAGCCGGTGATTGCCGATACGGTCTCCTAACCGCCCCAGAATGCTGGAGCTCATCATACTGGAAAGTCCCATGCTAGAAACGATGAGACCCGAAATAAAAATCAGATTGTCCTTTTGACCCAGTTCTCTGACATAGAGGGCAAGGATAGGGCTGATAGATTGAGCTGCAAACTGGATAACAAAGCTGGTCAGAAAGAGATTCATCAGCATCCTAGGATACCTGAGTTGACGCAGCAATTCCCTAAAGCCTACCTCTTCTTGTCGGGTCACTGGCACAAAATCCTCCCGAATCAAATAAAAGGTCATCAAGGCTGCCACTAGAAAAAAGCCGCCAATCAGGAGAAAGACATTGCGAATGCCGAACATCTCCGCAATCAGACCCCCAATAAAGGGACCCATAAGATTACCCGCAACGACACCGGTCGAGAGAGTTCCCAGAGCATAACCTGTTTTTTCCTTGGGAGCCTGACTGGCAATCAGAGCTGTACTGTTGGGAACATAACCAGCGAAAACACCGTTTAGAAAGCGTAGGAGCAAGAGCCAGAAAATATTGGGCACAAAAGCAATGCCGCCCATCGTGAAAACCATGGCAGTAGCTGCACGTATCATCATAGGCTTACGGCCATACCGATCGGCCAGACTTCCCCATACAGGAGAGAGCAGTGCCGCTGAGATTGCAGAGAGTGAAATCCCTAGCCCAGCGTAATACTCCACCTCATGACCTCTGGCACCCAACTGCTCCACGAAAAGTGGCATAAAAGGCGTCACCAGAGAAATGCTAGCACCTGTCAGGAAGTTCCCAAACCAAGCGACTTTCAGGTTATGTTTCCAGTTTACTTGTGTCGTGACAAATCATCTTCTTTCTAATTTCTGCAAAGCATCGCGAAGCTGCTGTCGAGTTTCCTCAAGCGAGCCATTATTATCTATCAGCACATCCGCCCTCTTTCGCTTTTCTTGGAGAGATAGCTGAGCTGCTATGCGTTTTTCTGCCTCTTCCTGACTGAGAGAGTTTCGAGTCATAAGGCGACTGAGCTGAGTTTCCTCAGTCACATCCACCAGCCAGATCTGCTCAAACCAGTCTTCATATTGTAACTCAAACAGCAAGGGAAGATCCATAAAAAAGATATCTTCCGTCTCTGCCAGCAAATCTCGTCTGCCAGCCAGTTCCTCGCGGATAATCTGATTTTGTATTTGACTGGACTGCTCCAAGAGTTCGGGATTCCCAAAAATCATAGCTCCCAGCTTAGGCCGGTCCAAGCGCCCATCTTCCTGTAAGATAGATGAGCCAAAAGTAGATAAAAGAGCTTGATAAAGCCGTCCCCCCGGCTCTTGCAGCTCATGCACTACCTGATCCGCATCAATGACCTGATAACCCTGCTGCCTTAAAAACTCTGTCACAGTTGACTTACCTGAGGCAATGCCGCCAGTGATACCGATAATTCTTGCCATAACAGCTACCTCGCTTTCTGGCAGTGAGGACAGAGATGAGTACCGCGTCCACCCAGCTTAATTTTCTCAATCGGGCTGCCGCATCTAGCGCAGGGTTGCCCAGTCTTTCCATAGACCTGCAGAAAATCCTGCATCGTGCCATCTTCACCCAAAGCATTGCGATAGGTCCGAATAGTCGATCCTCTCTTTTCAATCCCGAGCTGCAAAACTTCTATAATCTGCTCACGCAGCCGATTGACTTCAGCAGGCTTCAGACTATCTGCTGGCCTTGCCGGATGAATCCGCGCCCGCCAAAGAGCCTCATCTACATAGATATTGCCTAGCCCAACGACCAAGGACTGCTCCAGCAAATAGGGTTTGATGGGCTTCTTGGAACGCTTCAAAGCTGCTGCAAAAGGAGATAAAAGAAAGTCCGCCTCTGTCGGCTCAGGACCAAGCTTTCTGGCAGCAAAATAAGCCTCCAGCTGGTCCTTTCTCAAGAGCTCCATGGTCCCAAACTTGCGGACATCCTCATAAACAAGCGTTCCACCATCCGTCGTCTGGAAAAAGACATGAGCATGCTTGCGCTCAGGCACCTCATCAGGATAAAAAAGATACTTGCCTTCCATTCGCAGATGGGAAAGCAGCACTCCACCCGTCAGGTAAAAGAGCAAATACTTGCCCCGACGGCCAATCCTTTCAATGGTCTGACCTGGCAAGTCATGGACAAAGCTATCCGCTCCCGTACCAATCATCTTGGCATAGCAGACCCGCACCTGATCAATCGTCTTGCCAGCAACCAGACGTTCCAAACCACGCCGAACCGTTTCCACTTCAGGTAATTCAGGCATAAAGCTCCTTTCTATATTCTATTTGTTAGTCAGAAATATACTCTAAAATATCAGCAGGCTGACAATCCAGCGTTTCACAGATAGCCAGTAAGGTCGCAAAGCGAATACCTTTAGCCTTACCTGTTTTTAGAATAGACAAATTTGCTTGTGTAATTTTTGTTATTCCTAATAGAATTTTTAATCACTACTCTTTTTAAAACTTTGGTAAACATCATCAATAAAAATCTTTGCAATACGCTTTTTGAAATCTTCATTACTCAATAGCACTCCAAAGAAATCTTGATTTTGGGTGTAACCATCAGTTAAAGCTTTATCAATTTCATCCTCAAATGAAAATTCGAAATCTTCGCGAGAGTTTACTAAAGCTGATTGCTTCAATTTAGGATTCTTCTTCATCAATTCCCTAATTGAGACTGCCCCGCTAACAGCAATTTGATCATCAATATCTAAATCAAGCTGCTCATTAATTTCTTCAATGATTTCAGACAATTTTTTCTCTTGTTCTTCAGAAACATTTGATAAATTCGGCTTATTTAGTGTCACCGAATAATTTCCCTCTAACTCTGCCACAGTGTAAAAACCGGTTTGTTTGTGTTTCATATAATCTACAACAATCTTATCAGCAATAGTGAAATCATTCCCTCCCAATCGGACATCAATCATTTTCACAAGACCTTGCAGATAATTGTATCGTTCATGAAGCAATTCATTTTGATAAGCTGTAGCCTGAATCAAGAAGGTATACATCCGTAAAAATCCACGAATAACTTTACGGATATTTACTTGTTCTTTTTCATCAAAACGCTGCACTCGTGCATACCCGTTTGACAGTAGAGCGAGCATCTTTTGTTTATCGCGGCTGGAACGTTTCTCTTGATATAAGAATTGATTATAGGCATGGACATCATCATTATCTACTATTCCATAACTTTCAATTTTAGCATCTAAATCAAATACATCGCTCGGAGTAATCGTTTCAGTCAAAATTGTTTCTCGGTAGTAGGGAGCAAAAGCTCTATTAATATCCTCATAGGTATTTTTAAAATCAAGAATAAAAGTCTTTTTGTGATAGCCTTTTACAATACGATTCAAACGAGATAAAGTCTGTACTGCTGCTACATCACGCAACTTTTTATCTACATACATAGCCAATAATTTAGGCTGGTCAAAGCCCGTTTGATATTTATTTGCAACGATTAGCACTTGATAATCATCAGTATCAAACTTACTTTTGAGCTTATCTTCACTAAAGCCATTCATAGAAGATTCGCTAAATTCAGCTCCATCAAGGCTCAACCTTCCTGAAAAAGCGACGGCCGCTCCGATACTAGTAATATGATGCTCTTTTAAATATTTCTTAAAAGCTTGTTGGTATTTGACAGCTGCCTCACGTCCTGAAGTTACAATCATTGCCTTTCCATGTCCACCTAAATCAGCCATGATGTCATGAGTAATAAAATGGTCCATGATAATTTCGACCTTTTGATGAATATTTTCATCAGATAGCTCCACAAATTTAGCAATTTTCCGCTTTGCCACTGTCGTTTTGAGTTCAGGATCCTCTTCGACCGCCTTATTTAGCTTGTAGTATGTTTTATAAGTGGTGTAGTTATTGAGAACATCTAAAATAAAACCTTCCTCAATAGCCTGCTTCATACTGTACAAGTCAAAAGGAACCTTTGAACCATCTGGTCTAGTAGAGCCAAACAACTGCAATGTAGTAGCTTTAGGTGTCGCTGTAAATGCAATAATAGAAATATTGTCTTGTTTCCCTGTACGGGCAATTTCCTGTTCAATAGCATCGCCGACAGACACTTCTTGTGGCTCATCCATTGTGCCGTTCCCTATATCCGTTTCAGTCAATACCTGACTGACTGCACTCATATAGGAGCCAGTCGTAGAACTATGCGCCTCATCAATCAAAATGGCAAATTTCTTTTCTGCTGTTACACCCGCAGACATCCAGTTTGATTTATTTATTTGTGCAAACTTATGGATAGTGGTCGCAACAATTTTTGTATTCCCAGCAAGTGCATCTGCTAAGTCGCTAGAAGTAGCCTTATCATCCATAACCTTAATCACACCAGGCTGATGCTCAATAGAACGAATAGCATCTTGAAGTTGACGGTCAACAACGATACGGTCAGTAACAACCAAAACTGTATCAACGATATTTTGATTTTCTTCATCATGAAGACTAACTAAGCTGTGTGCCAACCAAGCAATCGTATTTGTTTTACCCGACCCCGCAGAATGCTGAATCAGATAGTTTCTGTCAGTATGGTTGACTCGCATATCTTCTAAAATACGATTAACTGCTCGTCTCTGCTGATAACGCGGAAAAATGATATCCTTTTTATCAGGCGTTAAAAAGATAAAACGTTCAATCAACTGTAGGATACTTTCTTTCTTCAGCAAATCTCGCCACAGATATTCTGTTTCTGGCCCCTGATTATTCTGGGGATTCCCTGCTCCTTGGTCAATCCCTTCACCCTTTCCTTTATTAAAAGGCAAGAAGTAGGTATCTGATCCCTTAAGCTGAGTTGTCATATAGACTTCCATCCAGTCAACCGCAAAACTAACTAATACTCCTGCATTAAATCGGAAAAGACGATTTTTAACATCACGTCCTTTTAACTGATTAATAGCATCCTGGACAGATTGGCCACTTGAATTTAGTTTCAACTCAATAGCAAACAAGGCTAAGCCATTAAGAAAGATGACTAAGTCAATACGTTCTTGGTCCTTATAGACCACTTCTTCCATTACTGTCAAGCGATTTAAATTATACTGATGACTAGCCTTTTCATTAAAGTCTGTTGCTGGTCTGCGGTACATAAGACGAAGTTTTTTATTCTCAATATACACTCCATCTTTTAAGGCAAATAGAAGACCACCTTTGATAATTTCTTGATTAATCAAATTGAGAATAGTCTCTCTATCAAAACGCTTCAAGAGTTTTTCGACAGTTTCTTCTTGAGTTGACATCAGAAATTCCCATAAAATATCTATATCCATAGCCAACCGTTGATTATAAGCAGACTGAGCACGCTGAATATAGCCATTATACTGAATGAGATCTTTTAAAATCCATTGCTGAAAATCATAACGCTCAGTAATATCTAAATTTGCCATCTGCTCTCCTTATGCTTCATCACCAAGAGATAAAATCTCCAAATACATATCCAATCTTTCATTGATATATTTGGCAAATAGATTCTCCATTGCCGATAAACTTCCTTTTGAATGAAAGTCATCAAATGCTTGGTAATAAGCTAATTTGTCCATAAATTTTATATCAATCGGTGGATAGCCTGCCTTCATCAACTCCAAATTCACCAAGAGCCTACCTGTTCGGCCATTGCCGTCAATAAACGGATGGATACTCTCAAAGGCAATATGAAACTGAGCTAGTTTGGTCACCATATTTTCCTGACTTGCAGCATAGTCCACTAGAAGTTTTTCCATCAATGGAGCAATCATATACGGCTGAGCCGGTTCATTAGCTGCTCCCATGATGCGCACTGGAACTCTGCGATAAATGCCTCGGTCATTTTTTTTATCCGCTAGTACTAGATAATGAATATCCTTTATCATCCGTTCTGACAAAGACTGGTTCTTCTCAACAAGCCTTTGAACATACTGAAAAGCCTCCTGATGACCGATTGCCTCCATATGATCTTTTAAAGGCTTTTGATCAATAGTCAATCCACGCAGGACCAAATCTGTCTCACGCAAGGTCAGAGTATTGCCCTCAATGGCATTTGAATTATAAGTATATTCGACTGTGAACTCTTCATTCAGCCGCTCCAGCTCTCCATCCGTCAAAGGGCGAAGTTTTGATAACTTCATCATCTTTTCATCAATCAAAGGCAAGAGGCTCTCTGCTTTTTTATAGCGACCATCCGCTGGTTTTCTGGCATCTGAGGGAATTCTCCACAAACGCCCTTCTTGGACAGCACCCGGAATCTTTCCCTGACTGCACAGAGACCTAACTCGACGATCAGAAATACCCCAGAGATCAGCTGCCTGCCTCACTGTCATATACATGAGTACTCCTCACTTTCTCCCTCTATTATACCATAGTCCGGAACAATATGAGGAATAACGGAACGATGTTTGCAGATTAACGGAAGGATAATAAACGGAAATAATATGTAGGCCATACACATTAGTCTTATAAAACTCACTATTCCCAATTATGTCCCCATTACTTACAAATATCTAATTAGTCTTTCTTTTTTCCTTTTCACTATCTAAACTTAAACATAGAATCTTTCTAAAAGTTAATACTAAACTACATAGCGATAAAATGAAATACAATAAACTTCCGATAAAGATGCTCATACCCACATGTACAATATTTACTGAGTTATTTTGTTCAAGAGATATAAAAATAGAAGGAAAAATTAATAATAGTACTGATAAAATCGACAGATCAAAAAGTTGTTTCATTATTAGCAAGTCTAAATTCAGAGTTTTTAGTTTTTTGATAAATGGATTGTCCGGTAAAAATGAAGTAATACTAAATGAAGCTATAAGTACACCTGATGTAAAAATAAGGACATTTTGAATAGATGATAGAAAATCTGCATAATTCTGAAAAACGGACAATTTGATTGGACATATCAAAAAATACAAAGCTACTAACAAGGAAAGGGAAAAAAATATTTTTTTCTCATGTTTTCTAATTTTAGTAATCATTCAAATACTCTTCCCTTACTTTATAAGCTCTTTCAAGTTTATCATAAAAGACATTGTTATCAACTTCATCTAGATAATATTTTTCATAATAGTTTAACTTATGAGTTACTAAATCAATTATCTCTGAGTCACCATAAACAGACATAGTTCGGATCTTCATATTCTGGTTATCTTTATACGAACACAATTCGTCTATAGCGCGTTTAATTCTATTTTTATTTAAACTAGCTCCCTTTATTCTCATTTCCATACTTTGTGCCGACATCTCTTTAGCAAATTCAACACCACTATTAATATCTTTTACTTGCTCTGAGAATAACGATAAATTTTCTGGAATAGCAATTGAAAAAACAACGTCATGGATATGTCGCATGTTATTTAGATTTTCAATAGCATTTTTATCCTTTATAATATTAAATTCGAATTCTCTATAATCAATACCAACCTTTAAGGCTATGAATTTTCTTAATTCTTCTATTGTAGTTTGAGATTTACCGCGTTTCTGAACTAAAATGCTATTGTTGAAATCATATAAAAATTGAGCGTCATTAGCTATTCCTTCGGTATCTTCTTTTTCTACTATATCTCTATTTTGAGTCTGAATATCATCTATCTGAATATCTTGATTCAAATCAACTTTTGCAATAGTAAATAATAAATAAGTATCCGTTTTTCGAATATCGCTACGTAAATAATAAGATAGATTTCCAATAGATTCTGTACTAAGTGGTGTCATTGGATTAATCTCAGCAAAAAAAGCATTAATCTTTGAAACGGCATTTTCTTTAGAAACAACTTTATAAAACAGACACTTGAATTCGCGTTCTACAACCATCTACACTCTCCTTTTCCCTGTCACATAATCATAAATAAGAGTTTGTCGTTGTTTGTTAATATTTTTAATTTGCTCGTTCTTGATTTGAATAAGTTTATCTATTTGAACTGTTTTCTTATCAAGAAAATCAACAACTTGTTCTTGTTCTTCATTTTTAGGCTGAGGAATGCTCCAATTTTTTATTAAATTTTGACTGATATTTGGTTGAGTCCCACCTTGTGCAGAAAAAATCAAATTACTCTTACTTGCTTCTATAGCATATTTCCCAAAGCTAACTTTTTCAGAGGATCCCAACATTGCGACAACTGCTTGATTAACACAAGCATCAATGTAACTAACAGCCACATTGCCAACTGAAGCACCGTACATTGCTAAAGCAACAAAAGGTTGTTGATATATTTTTAATGCCGAAGTAGATTTAAAACCTTGATAACTAATAGTTTTACTTACACTCGTCACCGTATCAGTTTGATATAAATCTCCAGATTGAATCCAATTTATATCACCATCATAGAATATTTCATTATCGCTTTTAGGAGTAGAGCCACTACCAATTTCATCAAAGATATATTTGATAGCTTTTACTCCCCACCCTTCAGGCACTTGTCCAATCCAGTCGATTCCTGAATCTTTCATAGGGACTGTTTGATCCAATCCTTTTGTGACAGTCTTATAAATCAAGCTAGCGCGGTAGTCTTTGAATTTTTGAATTTGCTCCTCTAGTAGAGCTTTTACCTTATCCAACTGAACCGTTTTCTTATCTAGAAAGTCAGCAATCTTTTGTTGTTCTGATACAGGTGGTAAAATAACTTTTATTCTTTCTATAACTCCCATTCCTATATTTTGTTGAGTTCCAAAAGACCAATTAAATTCTACTTGAGCTTTAAACAAAGTGGATAACAAATAAAAATAAATGTATTTTTGAATAGCTAATGTTTTATTACATCTAATTAAAGCTAACGGAGACCAAATATCAAAAATATCATCCGTATTGACTATACCAACATTTCCTGTTGTTGCACCAGATTTTACGATAAAAATATCATCTTTTTTAGGTGAAATTTTTTTCTTAAAGCGTTCATGGTCTTTTAATGAAATATATCCACGCTTATAATTAAAATCCAAAATACCATCTTTTACAGCTTCTGCAGATAAAAATGGGATTCCTGTTTCATATAATACTGGTGTTTCATGCGGTCCATCTGTGACAGGCGTCTCTACTATATGCTTTATTGCCCTTACTTCCCACTCTTCTGGTATCTGCCCAATCCAGTCAATGCCACTCTCTTTCATCCTAGTCATGTTTTAGTTCCTCCAAGAGAGTCTGTAGTTCTGCTTCCAGTTCATAAAACTCTGCCAAGAGCTTGTCGGCACTTTCTGGTGCTTGGTATTGATAGAAATAGCGAGTAAAAGGAATCTCGGCTCCATAGCCTTTTTCCTCATCAAACCAGTAATGGGCGTCAGGTACATGGGGATAGACCTCACGCGCAAAGTAGGCTTCAACATCCTCGGTACATTTGACGATTTCCGTGTCTTTGGTTGTCTTATCATAGACAACACCATCTGCTATCTCGCCAAACTTGTCCTTCTTGGTCGTTGTGATAATTTCTGCTGTCTTATCCATCTCGCTCATAGCAAGCGCAATAGCATTGACATTAGCTGGTGTCACCTTCACCTCAGATAATAGCTCTCTGATTACCTGACTAAATTCCTCAAAATTAGGGTAGCTGTCATCAGTGATTCCAAGCCGGAGAGCATTTAATAACTGCTCCTGCTTAGTTTTCCCCGCTGCTAAGTCTTGTAATTTCTTCTCATCATTGGCTCTGCGAGGCTCCATTTCAAGCAGTTCCTGATATTGGTATTCATCATAAAGCTTTGCTACAAATGGGACACTTTTAACCTTTTCGATGGTATCTTCAGTAATTCTGCCTCGGCGTTGGAGAGGCTGCATAACGATATACTCTTTATAAAGAAATTCTTTGTTATCAAATATTTTCACATGGTCATTTTCTTCAAAGTTATGGTACCACTGGATAATCTGCCGGATATTGTCCTCAGAAAGTTCACGACGCTTTTGTCCCAGAGACTTTCTCAATGGTACAAACTCTTCGGTCGCATCAATAAACTGTACCTTATTCCGACGCTTAGGAGCTTTATTTTTATTATAAATCCAAATATAGATGCCAATTCCTGTATTGTAGAAAAACTGACCAGGGAGTGCGATGATAGCTTCTAGCAGGTCATTCTCTAAGATATAACGCCTAATCTGACTTTCTCCAGATGTTGTTCCACCTGAAAAAAGCGGAGATCCGTTAGAAATAATAGCTGCACGTCCATTCTTTTCTAGTTTAGCCAAGCCATGCAAGTGGAAAAGCAGCTGAGCATCACCTGTTGCCGGAGTATTGACAAACCGACCTTGTCTGCCATCGGTTGCCTCAAAAAGTTCTTGATCTTTTTTGACAGCCTGTTCTACACCATCATCAGCGTCCTTTCCTCCCCAAGACTGGCCAAAGGGAGGATTGGCAATGACAAAATTCATCTTTTTGTCCGCAAAGGGATCACCATCTTTAAGAGTATCTGTCTTCACAAAGTAGTCGGAATTTTCCTGCCGAATCAGCATATCTGCCCTTCCGATACCATAAGTTTCTGAGAGATATTCCTGACCAAAGAGAAGAACATTCACTTCAGAATTCAAACGACGAATATAACTTTTGGCTGTAGCCAGCATGCCTCCCGTACCAGCAGCCATGTCTAGAATTTTTACTATTCTCTTATCTACAAACAGTTCCTCATCTGCTTCAACGAGCAGTAAGTTGACCATCAAAGCAATGACCTCCCGAGGTGTATAGTGAGATCCTGCTTCCTCATTTTCGGAGAAACGGCGAATGATGTCTTCAAACATATAGCCCATTCGCATAGAATCCACTGTACTCGGGGATAGATCAATTTTGGAGAATTTCTTAATGACAGTGAATAGGCGTCCTGTCTGTGCCAAGGTATGGACCTGCTCCTTAAACTTAAGGTTTTCAATAATGTCCTTTACTCGTTTGGAATAACCATCTAAATAAGCGAGAAAGTTTTCTTCGATTGCATCAGGATCATTTTGCAAATTTTCAAGAGTAAAAGGGCTTGTATTATAGTATTTATAGCCTGATATATCTTCAAGAATCTGTTCCGGTGTTTTTTTGTCTTTCTTGTAGGCTGCAATCACTTGATCCTTGGTTGGCAGTAGAGCTGCTTCCAATCTAGCTAATACAAACATGGGAATAATCACATCACGATATTTATCTGCGCGATAGGCTCCTCGAAGTGTATTCGCAATAGACCAAACTGTGTTGACATCGCTAGAAATATTAACATCATTTTTCTGAAAAAGAGGAATTTGCGATTTTAATTTTGACATATATATACTCTATTTCCAATTCTTATTTTAGTATCTTTCTGGTGAAAAAAATGTAGACCATCTCTCGTTTGTAGTAAAAAGAGATAACAAAATGTTATGCTCTCTTTCACTGCTATTTCAAACATAATTTTTCAAAGCTTGCTTAGAACCTCAATACTCCTTTTTATTATAGCCAAAGTCCGCCAAGTCCAGCTTCTTGTCCCGCCAGTTTTTCTTGACCTTGACCCAAGTTTCTAGGAAGACCTTGTCCCCCAGCATGAGCTCAATATCGCGCCGAGCCATGGATCCGATTTTCTTCAGCATGGATCCGCCTTTACCAATGATAATGCCTTTTTGACTGTCACGTTCCACCATGATAGTCGCTCGGATATGGACCTTGTCCGTCTCCTCGTCTCGCTTCATGCTATCAACGACCACTGCGACTGAATGGGGGATTTCCTCCCGTGTCAGCATCAACACCTTCTCCCGAATCATCTCAGACACCAGAAAACGCTCCGGATGGTCGGTAATCTGGTCTTCTGGGAAATACTGGAAGCCTTCCTCCAGATTTTCACTGAGGATGTCAATCAGATGGGACACATTATTGCCTTGCAGGGCTGAAATCGGCACGATTTCTTTGAAGTCCATCTGCTGACGGAAATCATCAATTTGCGCTAAAAGCTGATCCGGATGGACTTTATCAATCTTATTAACCACCAAAATAACTGGTACTTTAGCCGCTTTCAGGCGCTCGATAATCATGTCATCGCCCTTGCCACGCGGCTCATCAGCTGGCACCATGAAGAGGACGGTATCCACCTCACGCAGGGTGCTATAGGCCGCTTCAACCATAAAATCACCTAGAGCCGTCTTGGGCTTGTGAATACCCGGCGTATCGATAAAGACAATCTGCTCCTTATCCGTCGTGTAAATCCCCATAATCTTATTGCGTGTGGTCTGAGCCTTATCGCTCATGATGGCAATCTTTTGCCCCATAACATGATTTAAAAAGGTTGATTTCCCAACATTGGGGCGTCCTAAAATAGCTACAAAACCTGATTTAAAAGTCATTATTTTACCTCTTTTATTTCCATTAAAACAGCAGAAAATCGGCAGTCTCCCCCGATTTTCAAGTCTTTAAAAAATCCAATCCCAAATCTTGGGAACAAAAATAATCAGTCCCGTCACAACAGCAAAGCCAGACACAACCAGAACAGCTCCAGCTGCCATATCCTTGGCATTCTTGGCCCGCATAGAAAAGTGGTAATCACTGGCCAGATCTACGACATTTTCAATGGCAGAATTGACAATCTCAAAGGCAATGACCAGAAAAATGCTCAAAAAGAGAAAGAGCCATTCTATCGCGGACAAGTCAAAAATCAGTCCCGCAACTATCACCGCCAGAGCCGAAAGTACATGCTTGCGCAGATTGCGCTCCTCTTTAAAGGCTGTAAAAATACCAGTTAAAGCAAATTCCAGACTCGAGACCACATCTCGATTTTTCCATTTGCGTTTGTTATTTCCTTGTGAGTCCATAAGCAGTTAAAATTTCTTCCTGTAAACCAAACATTTCTGCTTCTTCTTTCGGCGTATAGTGATCATAGCCGTTGATATGCAGAAAACCATGCACTGCCAAAAAGCCCATCTCCCGCTCAAAGCTGTGGCCGTATTCTTCAGCCTGCTCACGCGCCTTGTCCACTGAAATGAACAGCTCGCCGATATAGGCGTCAAAATCCTCCAACATCTCAGCTAGCTCAGGATGGTCCAGCAAATCCTCCTCGTCAACAGCGATGTCCAGCTCAGGCTTATACTCCAAGCTAATCACATCCGTCGGCCGATCCGTATCTCTATATTCCAAGTTGAGTTCATGACTGCGCTCATTGCTGACAAAAGTCACAGCCATTTCCTTCTTTTCCTTGCCCGTTTTCTGGGCAGCAAACTCCAAAATTTCCTGAGTCTGTTTAAGAATCTCTTCCGAAACCTGACCCGTTTCATCTACCATTTCGATATACATACCTTACCCGCTTTGCTAGTATTACCTTATTATATCATATTTTGACTCACTTTAGGGAGCCAAGGGCAGGGTTTTGGAAAATAGCAGAGCAGATTCGTAAATCTCTCACCGCAAAGACAAAAGCTGTTCTTTTTTATTTTGTCCCTTCTCAAAACTTTGCATTCCACGACCAGCTATCGTTGACAAAAAGAAAAGGCTGGGAAAACCCAACCTTGTATTACAAGATGCTAATTGCCGGGATCGAACCGGCGACCTCATCCTTACCATGGATGCGCTCTGCCAACTGAGCTAAATCAGCGTACCTATCTAATATATCATGTAGATAGGTGCTTGTCAATATCCTTTCTCATTTTTTTGCAAAATAATCTTCCCTAGTCAGATAGTAATGCATTCGCGTCACAATGCGGCCTTTCTCATGCTTATCTAGTGATGCGTAAGGCTCTTCATGGGAATATTTCATACCAGACTTGACCATAACTCGGCCAGAAGCTGGATTGTCAACATCGTGCAGCGCCACAAGTTTGTTCATTTCAATTTCCTCAAAAGCCAGCTTGATGACTGCGCGATTGGCCTCTGTCGTATAACCCTGATTCCAGTATTTTTTATTGATTACATAGCCGATAGCCGCTGTTTTCAAGTCCAGCCTAATCTTATGCAGGTCAATAGTCCCGATGAATTTGCCGCTATCTTTCACTTCTATTCCCCAGCGCCCCAAAGGATTGGCCAGATAAAAGAGAGCGATATTATTGCGTGTTTCTTCCAGGCTTTTGTTTGTCTCAAACGTATAGCGAGTATTTTCCTCATCTGAAGCGTACTCAAACATTGCCGGGGCATCTTCCAAGGTCACCGGACGCAGAATCAGCCGCTCAGTTTCCAGTCTGGCATGATGAGCCAGTTTGACATAAATATTTTCCATCATAGCCTCCTATTTTTTCTTAACAGAATAGCACAATTCACTGATGAAAGCAAACCGCTCTGATTTTTCCTTGATTTTTAAAGCGTTTTCATATACAATAAAAACATCTTAAAAAAGGAGCATATTTTTTATGTTAATCGGTATTCCAAAAGAAATCAAAAACAATGAAAATCGTGTCGCTCTGACACCAGCTGGTGTTCACAGCCTCGTTGGTAAAGGCCATGAAGTTCTGATTGAGACAAATGCTGGGCTGGGATCTGGTTTTACAGATGCAGACTACCAAAAGCAAGGTGCAAAAATCGTCCCTACTGCTGCAGAAGCTTGGGCAGCTGAGCTAGTGGTCAAGGTCAAAGAACCTCTGGCAGCTGAATATGGATTCCTCCGCGATGACCTCTTACTCTTTACCTACCTGCACATGGCTGCCGCTCCTGAGCTAGCAGATGCTATGACTAGTGCTAAGACAACTGGTCTGGCCTACGAAACTGTCCGCGATCAAGATGGACAACTGCCACTCTTGGTACCTATGAGTGAGGTCGCTGGACGGATGGCAGTCCAAATCGGAGCCCACTTCCTGACTAAGCGTGAAGGCGGATCTGGCGTACTTCTCGGTGGTGTACCAGGCGTTCCAAAAGGAAAAGTTACCATCATCGGTGGCGGTGTCGTGGGAACTCATGCCGCTCGTATCGCTCTAGGACTGGGTGCTCAAGTGACTATTCTGGATATCAGCGCTAAGCGTCTGTCTGTCCTAGAAGATGTCTTTGGCCATCAAATACAAACCCTCATGTCTAATCCTTTCAATATCGAAGCTAGCGTTCGAGAGGCAGATGTCGTGATCGGTGCCGTCCTCATTCCTGGTGCTAAGGCTCCAAAACTGGTGACAGATGATATGGTTAAGCAAATGCGTCCAGGCTCTGTCATTGTAGACGTAGCCGTTGACCAAGGCGGTGTCATTGAAACAGCCGACCGCGTGACGACTCACACCGAGCCTGTCTATGAAAAACATGGTGTCCTCCACTATGCAGTTGCGAATATCCCTGGTGCCGTAGCCCGCACTTCTACCATCGCCTTGACCAATGTTACCCTTCCTTATGTTGAAGCCTTGGCAGGAAAAGGCTTCAAACAAGCCATTGCAGATGACCAAGGCCTGCGCCAAGGTGTAACGACTTACCAAGGTCATATAACCAGCCAGCCAGTTGCAGAAGGCCTCAACAAGGACTACACATCTATTGACGAACTCGTTTAGTTGATTATTTCAACTTTAAAATTAATCTCACAAAAAGAGCAGAAATAAATCTGCTCTTTTCGTATGCTATTAGATAAAAATCAAAGCTTTCTTTAGTAATACCCCTTTAGCTTTTCCTGATTTTCTTTGAAAAATTCCTCTAGCCATTCCATACCATAGGCATGACTAAAACCTTCTAAAAGAACAGAAAAATCAATCGTATCAAAGCCTAACTTCCTTAGATCCTCAAAGGTCTTGAATGGGGAATGAAAATCTTTGTATTTGATAATAGCTCCGATGTCTTTCAAATCCTGTTCTCTAATGCTGATCATTTTCATCCCTAAAACATATTCAATAGGAACCATTAAAACCGTTAAATGACTAAAAGTATATAAGGTCTCACATAAGTCAACCGCAGGTTGCTTGTTCATACTCGCTACATTATTATTGAGCCAAAGTTCATCATAAGTATTGAGATTAAATTGTCGTCCAACTCTCGCAATAATCTCATTTATTTTTTGGTTTTCTTGATAAAAAGCATCTACATCTTGGGTTGCTCGCAAGCCATGATGTTCCAATACATAGCCCCCAACACAGATAATAGTCAAAGTAAGGTTGGCTTGGGCCAATTCTTGATTTAAGGCTTCAAAAACTGGTTTCATTTTATCCATGCTTGTATTTCTCCATCAGCTCTTGAACATTTGTTAACTTAGCAGGTTTGTTTAAAGAAACCACATACTCATGCGTGGGAGTGTGTTCTTGTAGAGCATATTTCAGACTAACCTTTTGAAAATCTGTCAACTCTTTTGAAAACAACAAACGTTCCACATCTTTGTCAGTCAAATAAGAACTATCTTCAAAAATAACCTTTCTAAGGTAACGAAACCAATGACTGGCGTTAAATCTTGATTGCCTAGAAGCGTTAATCATGTAATCATACCAATCCATCTTCTACCTCTTTTTAAAATTCTATCTTTCCTGATAATCACTTTTAATCATTTTATAAACCTTAAAAATTCTATATCATGGCCGATGTGAACTGATATTTAGTTCTCTTATTCCATTTCTTCTGGCTCAGTTGCAGCCTCTCTAACAGGAGTTGGTTCATAAGCTCGGATAATCTCCGCCACCACTGGATGACGAACGACATCCTTAGCTGAGAAATGCACAAAATCGATCTGGGAGATGTTCTTCAATTTCTCCTGAGCATCAATGAGTCCTGATTTAACATTGCGAGGCAGGTCAATCTGGCTGATGTCTCCATTGACAATCATCTTGGACTGGAAACCGAGGCGTGTCAGAAACATCTTCATCTGCATGATGGTGGTATTCTGTGCCTCGTCCAGAATTACAAAAGCATCATCCAAAGTCCGCCCCCGCATATAGGCTAGGGGAGCAATCTCAATGATTTCTCGCTCCATAAGGCGCGTTGTCTGGTCCTTGCCCAAAATCTGATACAAGGCATCATAGACCGGACGCAGATAAGGATCCACCTTTTCCTTAAGGTCACCAGGCAGAAATCCCAAACTCTCACCAGCTTCCACAGCTGGCCGTGTCAGAATGATTCGCTTAACCTGCCCACGTTTGAGAGCTGTCACCGCCAAAGTCACCGCCAGAAAGGTCTTCCCTGTTCCGGCTGGCCCGATACCAAAGACGATATCGTGATTTTTAACACTGTCCACATAGATTTTCTGACCTAGTGTCTTGACCCGAATCGGCTTGCCATAGCTGTCCTTGATAATCTCTTCTTCGTAAAGAGCTACAAACTTATCAATTTCATCATTTTTGACCATGGTAATGGCTGTCACAACATCGGGTGTGCCAATTGTCATGCCACGATTGACCAAGACCAACAGAGCCTGAATGACCTGTCGTGTCTCCTCGCAGGCAGCTTCTGTACCCAAAATCTGCACAATCTCGGTTCGGGCATGAATGGTGACCTTCAATTCCTGCTCCATTAAGCGCAGATGGCGTTCATTAGAGCCAAAGAGATGAAAGGCATCATCTGGATGGCCCAGTTTCAATTCTACTGAATGTTCCTGCAAACAAAGAACCTCTCTATTTTAAAATTTTTGAATGAATTATCTTTATTATATCAAAGCAAGCAGAAAATGACTATTCCCAGCAATTATCTGCTTAATGAGCCTGATACTCTTCCCAAATCGCATCAAACTCACCCAAGTTAAAGGAAAAATTTGCGTGCTCCTCCAGAAAACGACTGACCTCATCAAAATCATCCGTATGCTTGGGAAAGGCCGTATCCTGAAAAGCCAAGTCCGCCAAAATAGCCTTTGGCTCCTTGCTCTTAGGATTGCGCTCTGTCATCAGCCAGCTGTAAAAAGATTTTCTCATAGGTTCCTTTCTAAATTATAATTATATACCGCGGTAAATTTCTACTAATTTCTGAAGTTTAGCAAGGATTTGCTGCTTCTTCAACTCCCGAGCCCCCTTACGTCGAGAAGTTGGCGGAATAATATCATCTAGATCAGTCCCACCACTTTCCGCATATCCTTTTTGTATCGCTTTATCAATAAATAAACGATAGCCTCCACCAAGATTTTCATCATCAGCTAGTTTTTGAATAGAATCTTCTTTTTCTTTTTTAGCATAATTATAAAAAGAAGTTAAGATAGTTTCATTATCCTGTAATTGAGATAAATCCGTATAATTGATGAAATTCAATACCAACTCTTCCTTGGCACGGATATCAATACTTGAGCGAATCACACGTCTAACTTCAGCCTTCAAATCTTCTTTAGACTCAGATTTCTTCGATTTCTCAACAATCAATGCCAGAATATAATCCAGATTAATCTCATCTGTTTTTAGGAGCTCGATTTCAAACTCAACATCTGAAAGGTCAACATCTAGAACTTTGGTCTTTTCATAGTTTTTAAGGTTTAAGAATTCATCTCGAATTTCCACATAAGCACTCTTCAAATCTTGAAGATAACCTTCTGAAATTGGTTTTTCAATCTCTTGGAATTCATCATAATTTCTGAGAACATTATCAAGCTTCAGCAACTCACCAAAGAGCTTAACAAACTCTTTTTTCTCATGCTCTGTTTCAATCTCTTGTGGATTTGGGAATTTCTCAAGAATTTCCTGACAGACTGCTGTATAGCCTTTTACCTCGATACCTGTTACCTGATCGACAAAACCATCCATGTATTCGCTAAAGCTTTTTTCTAATATGATGTCAAGTTTGTTGGTATCACCGAACGTTTTAATGGCTTCTTGTGTAGCCTTTTCTAAATCACGGAAACAAACAATATTCCCGAAAGGTTTAACCTTATTAAAAATTCGATTGGTTCTCGAGAATGCCTGAATCAAACCATGATAACGTAGGTTTTTGTCTACAAAGAGAGTATTCACAGTTGGAGCATCAAATCCCGTCAAGAACATACCAACTACAATCAGCAAATCCACTTCCTTGGACTTAACTCGTTTAGAAAGATCACGATAGTAATTTTGAAACTCTTTCCCATCGGTTGAGAAATTAGTCTTGAACATATGATTATAGTTATCAATTGCTCTAGAAAGAAATTCTTTAGACGATAGAGGCATGGCTGTATCTTGAGGTTCTAACTCTTCGTCTTGAATTTCGCCATAGGCTAACTGTTCTTCATTTGGCGCGAAGCTAAAGATGGTTGCAATTTTCAAGCGTTTAGCTTCTGGTACTGCTGCCTGTTGTCGCTGGAGTTCTTCATAGTATAATTTTGCTGCTTCAATACTTTGTACAGCTAGCATAGCGTTAAATCCTGCTAGTTGTTTTTGTTTATGAGTATAGTGTTGATTTCGATGCGTCTTGTCATTATAAACTCTCAACAGGTACTCAGTGATGGTCGCTATCCGCTCTGGATGCAAAAGGAGTTCCTTCTCCATCTTTTTGAGTTTCTTCTCATCAATCTCTTGACCAACTGCTTTTTCAGCTTCTCTATACTTATTGATTTCAGGCTTGATGTAGTTGTAATCAACCTTGAACTTCAATACTTTTTTATCTCGAATAGCATCTGTGATAACGTAATTATGAAGTTGTTCGCCAAAAACCTCTTGCGTTGTTTCTCCTGTTAAACTATTTTCTGGGAAAATCGGTGTTCCCGTGAAGCCAAATAAAGCATACTGTTTAAAGGCCTTTTTGATGCGCTTCTGCGCCTTCCCAAACTGGGAGCGGTGACACTCGTCAAAGATTAAGACACATTTTTTGTCATAGATTTGATGATTTGGATTTGCAGTAATGAATTTATTTAACTTTTGAATAGTTGTGACAACGATTCGATCATCATTTTCTTCGATACTGCGTTGAAGTTCTTTTGTATTGTTACTACCATTGACTGAATTTGGCTGAAATTTTTGATACTCCTTCATGGTTTGATAGTCAAGGTCTTTTCTATCTACGACGAATATCACTTTGTCAATGTAGTCCAACTCTGTCGCTAAGCGCGCAGTCTTAAAGCTGGTCAAGGTTTTACCCGACCCTGTCGTATGCCAGATATAGCCACATGCATTAATTGTCCCAAAATTCTTCATTTCATTGGAAGAATGAATCTTGCGCAAGATACTCTCAGTTGCTGCAATCTGATAAGGGCGCATGATAAGCAAGGTATTATCAGCATCAAAAACACAATACTTGGTTAGAACTTCCAAAAGAACTCGCTTGCTTAAGAAGGTAACGGTAAAGTCTTCTAGGTCGTGAATTGTTTTATTCTTGCGGTCTGCCCACTCACAGGTGAACTCATAGTGATTTTTATTTTGAGCTGTCGTATTTGCAAAATAGCGTGTATAAGTCCCATTAGAAATGACAAAAATCTGA
The DNA here is from genome assembly GCF_019928825.1 of Streptococcus sanguinis. GTDB lineage: Bacteria > Bacillota > Bacilli > Lactobacillales > Streptococcaceae > Streptococcus > Streptococcus sanguinis_L. Next base: position 527,689 of record NZ_JAHZOP010000001.1, read on the forward strand.
ATGTATTTGTATAAAGAATTTTCGCTATTAAAGCTTTCCTTGCTATAACGGTGAACCTGATTAAAGGCTTCTTGCAGACTAACCCCTCGTCTCTTCAATTCAATCTGAACGAGAGGAAGACCATTCACTAAAATAGTAACATCATAACGGTTAATATGGCTACCCACTTGCGTCACTTGGTTGATGACCTGCATAGTATTGTTATGAATATTTTTCTTATCAAGGATGAAAATATTTTTAATTCGTCCATCATCAAAGACAAAATCATAGATATAATTCTCTTGTATTTTGCGTGTTTTTTCAACTAGACCTTCATTGGGACAGTCCAAATACTCAACTACAAAACGTTCCCACTCTGCATCTGTAAAGGTCACCTTATTGAGCTTTTCAATTTGAACCTTAGCATTTGCTAAGAGCTCTTCAGGTGTATGGATATCTAGTCGCTCGTAGTTAAGATAATTAACCAAATCAGAAATCAACTGATTTTCTAGATCAGCCTCTGACTGATATTCTCTATCTGTGCGATACTCTGGTTGATACTCAGCCAAGAGAATCCCTTCATTTGTTTCCGCAATTACTTCATGTACTTTTGAATAATCAACCATAGTATGCTTCCTTTTTTATTTTAATTGAGATTTTATCTCAAAATGATTAAAAAACTTATCTAGTAAAGTTTAATAATTGTTCCCGCCAGTATTCATAATGTTTCTGTCTCTGTTCAATCTCTTTAGGGAGACCTTGAGAAAGTGAGTTGGTTAAGGTGTTGAAATTGTCAAGAATGGAGACAATTCTTTCTTGTTCGGAAAGAGATGGGAGGATAAAGCTATACTGCATAATCGCTGCTTTATCTCCACGAGGCATCTTTGAACCTTTTGCATACTGCATATCATAGGAAAAGAAACGATCGTCTGATAAAACATAATAAAGATACTGACTTTCCAAACAAGAAGGAAATAAATTTTGAATAACTAGCACATCTCCATTAGTTCCACCAGATTGATTAGCATACCATATTTTCTTAAGGTATGGTCTAATATTCCCAATCAAAATATCACCTTGGCCATAACCTGTAAAACTTCCTTGCTCAGGTAAATAAGTGGTGACTGTTTTCCCATTTCTATCTTGCAACAAATTATCCACCCCAACATAATTCTCAGAAGTCAATTTCGTAGCCTCTATCCTAGTCTTGCTATAACGTGCCATAGCACCCAACTCCACTTGAATTGGCCCAAACACCCAAGTCAAGAGCCTAATCAGGTCTTGTCTGTACTGTACTGTCAGTGTACTCGCCTTCGGCGGTGAATGTCAAGAGTTTTTCTCTAAAATATTCATACTGTTTTTGACGAAGTTCAGTCTCCTTAGGGAGTCCGATATTCAGGTCGTGACAAACCATGTCGAAGTTATCTAGAACTTGAACAATGCGGGATTGGATTTCGAGAGAGGGAACTGGGATTCTTGTTTTTTCTATATTTCCATTATAAAGCCTACTGATTGTCCCACCATCTGAAACATTCCAAGGATTTATCTGATAAAAATAATATAGGTAGCGATTTAGAACTTGACTCTCATCATGATCAAGCCAAACAATGTTAGAATCTTGAAAATAAGAATCCTCACCATTAAAGACAACTGTTCGACCAATAGTCCCAGACGCTGAAATTAAAATATCTCCCAATTTGGGATAAGAAAACCTTAATTTATAGTCCTCGAATAATTCTCTAGAAATATAAGAAGTTGCAACTCTACCAAATGTCCCAATTTTATAAAAAGGAATCTCACCATCATCCGAAGTTTGATTTTTTAAGATTCTCCTACACATCGAAACTTTACCAATATCCCCCAACGTCTTCCACTCAACCTGATAGACCTCATCCTCAAATGATAAAAGCTTATCTCGATAATAAGAATATTGCTTTTTACGTGAGGTCAATTCTGTGGTCAATTCTGTGGTCAATTCTGTAACATACTCAGTCATTTTGTCAAGTATTTGCACTATTTTTTCTTGAATTTCTAGAGGAGGAACGGGAATTTTTAAATCTAAAACCTTAGACATATCTGGATGCTTTATTCCTGATCCTCTATAAAAACTAGAAATTATTTGTAATTTATTCATTAAATAATAATATAAAAATTTAGTCGATAGTTCAGATGAATTTTTGACCCTGGCAATCCTATTATCACCAGTAATAAATTTCCCCTTATAATATTGAACAACAGGATTTCCTCCCCAAGGAATAGCAATTATTTCTTTCTCATAAAATTCCCAACTCGCTATATATTCGCTGGTCCACAAATCACTGGGACTCGTTGTAAGAATTTTTACATCACCGTTTTCTGATACCATTTGAGATAGTTCTTTAGCTAGCCGATACTCATATTTATCTGTCTCTAATTGCTTATACGTAGGCACACTGTTAAAATTTTTATCCCAAATTGTCACTTCCCACAACTCTTTCCACTCAACGGGACAGTTTTGGATTTCTTCTAGGATATTCATCACTTACCTCCTTCCTTGGCTAGATTTTCAATACTTTTGATTTCCTTGAGATAATCTTTTTCAACTTGACTGAGGGTCTTGGCTTGGTAGCTCTTATACTCCTTATCCACCTTATGCTTCATCTGTTCCCGAGATATAGAGCCACTGTTATCTAGCAAATCTTCACCAGTAGCCTGAAGGATACGATCTACGTGTGTCACCCAGTCAGCCATGGTCATGACTTCTTCTCGCTCTGCCTGTCTTTCAGCAAAATCTAGATATCCTGATACAAGCTGATTGAGCCCACGGAGTTCCTTTTCTGTCAGATAGTTCTTGGCAACTTTTGCTTCAGATAGAGTAGGGAGATCTCCCTTAAAAGTGGTCAAGCCCATAAACTCCTTTTCGCTATCGACACGGTTATAGATGAGCTCACTCGCAGTATTGTGGTGAATGGCATAATGCATCTTGTTTTGCACCGTCGCAAAAAATTTCTTAGCCTCTGGTGAGTTTGCATCGTAGTCACTTGATGTCGCAAAAAGATCCAAGACCTGACGGTAAAAGACTTTTTTACTGGAGCGGATGTCTCGGATTCTTTCAAGGAGTTCTTTAAAGTAAGAGCCTCCGCCCAAGTTTTTCAAGCGCTCATCATCCATAGCGAAGCCCTTAATCAGATACTCTTTCAATACTGTCGAAGCATAGTGTCTGAACTGGATTCCGCGAGGGGATCGTACTCGATAACCAATCGCCAAAATCATATCGAGGTTATAATAGGCAACATTTCGCTGAACACTTCTGCTGCCCTCATTTTGAACTGTCAACTTATAGTTGACAGTTGCCTCTTCCACTAATTCTCCATCATCAAAAATAGCCTTGATATGTTTACTAATGTTTTGCTTGGAAGTTTGAAAGAGCTCAGCTAGTTCTTGTTGGGTCAGCCAGACCGTTCCGTTATCCAAGTGAAGCTCAATAGCGGACTCTCCGTCATCTGTTCTATAGAGAATCACATCATTTACCATGGCTCAGTTCCTCTACAATCTTATCTATCTCTGCACGCAAGTGGTCAATCTTGGTGACAGTCTCTGCGATTTCTTTATTGAGCACATCTATATCAATCTTCTCACGTGTATCTTCTTGTTCGACATAGGTTGAGACAGACAGGTTGTAATCCTGCTCTGAGCCAATCTCCTCATTATCAACAAGAGTTGCTTTATAGTCTACACTTTGATAATTAGTGAACAATTCCACAATATGCTCGATATTGCTATCGGTCAAAACATTGTTATTTGTCTCTTTTTTGAATTCCTTACTCGCATTGATAAAAAGTGTTTTATTTTCAAGCTTGTTTTTCGCCAAAACCAAGATCGTCGTTGCGATAGAAGTCCCAAAGAAGAGATTGTCTGGAAGAGCAATCACTGCTTCAACAAAGTTATTATCTACCAGATACTGACGAATGGTCTTTTCAGCACCTCCACGATAGAAAATTCCTGGGAAACAAACAATAGCAGCTCGACCTTTATTGGACAAATGATTGAGACTATGCATAATAAAGGCAAAGTCAGCTTTTGATTTAGGAGCTAGCTTCCCAGCTGGCGCAAAACGATCATCATTTATCAGAGTTGGATCCCCATCTCCCACCCATTTGACAGAGTAAGGAGGGTTAGAGACGATGGCGTCAAAAGGCTTTTCTTCCAGATGCTGAGGATTTAAAAGGGTATCTCCTCGCTTAATATCAAAGTTATTGTAGTTGATATTGTGCAAGAACATATTCATACGAGCCAAGTTATAGTTGGTCATGTTGATTTCTTGACCAAAGAATCCATCCTCTAGAATATGGTCTTCGTATTGTTTTTTCATCTGTAACAAGAGTGAACCCGACCCACATGTTGGGTCATAGACCTTGTTAATCTTGTCCTTTCCGACCATGACTAGTCGAGCTAATAGTTTAGATACTGTCTGTGGTGTGAAAAATTCACCCCCACTTTTCCCTGCATTACTAGCATAGTTGGAAATCAAATATTCATAAGCATCCCCAAAGGCATCAATATCATTGTCTTCAAAGTTACCAAAGTTAATGCTATTGATACCATTTAGAATATCAGAAAGTCGTTTATTTTTTTCTGGAACAGTTCCACCAAGGATATTGCTTCGTGTATCCAAGTTATCAAACAAGCCTTTGATATCATCCTCTGATTTAAACCCAATCGCTGATTTTTCTATTTCTTGGAAAATGTTAGCCAGTTCAGTATTCAACTCTTGGTTTTGTGAAGCATTTTTTACAACATTTTCAAAAAGTTGGCTTGGAAGTATGAAGAAACCCTTCTCCTCAACTGTTCCAGGACGGAAATCCTCTTCTGCTTCTTCGTCAGTCAGGTTAGCATAACGAAATTCTAAATCACCTGCTTCATGCTCTGCTTTATCAAAATACGCTGACATATTTTCTGAGATAAAGCGATAAAAAAGAATCCCAAGTACATATTGTTTAAAGTCCCAGCCATCAACTGCTCCCCTAACATCATCAGCTATGGACCATATCTTTCTATGTAATTCCGCTCGCTGACTAGCTTCTGTATAATGCGTTACCATACCTATCCCTTCGTTTTCATATTATTATCTAGAGAAAAAATCAAATTCTTTTTAATTGATACAAGAATCGTCATCCTCACACCAACTCCGTTCCAGTCGGGTCCTGCTTGATTTTACCAGCCTTCATCAGCCCACCCAGAGCTTTTTTAAACTGGCCTTTGGAAATGCCAAAGGTAGCCTTGATGTCGTCTGGTGAAGACTTGTCGTTCAAGGTCATAAAGCCGCCATTGCTCTCCAGATAGGTCAGAATCATTTGGGCATCGTTTTCCAGCATTTCAAAGGAGCGAGGCTTAAGCGAGAGATTAAGAGTTCGGTCTACTTCACGGAAGCCAATCACCCGCACGTCCAAGACCTGCCCGAGACGAGGCTCTGCATAACGCTCGCTTGGATGAATGAAGCCCAGCATATTGTTCTCCGGCAGGTAGACAAAAGTGCCAGAAAGCTTGAGCCGATAAACGATGGCTGGCCAGTTTTGGTTTTGCATGTTATTGTAGGCAGGACGAGCCAGACGCTGGAAATCCTCCTGATAAGCCAGTTGACCCCAGATGCGATCTTTCTTGTCCACATCCAGACGGATATAAAGACGGTCACCCTTTTTTGGCCAGAGTTCCTTGATTTCTGGCAAGATGTCCAGTGACACAACGATTTGCTTGTCCGGCAGACCAGTATCGACAAAGACGCCCAAATCCTTGCGGACCTCCGTTACTGTTCCCCAGCCAAACTGGTCTTGAGTAGCTGTAACTTCAAGAGTTGTCAAGCGAAGCTTCTGCTTCATATCGCTGTAGGCAAAGCCTTTGACAGACTGACCCAGCTCATGCGCTCCCTCTTCCTTAGATAGAGCGTAAACCTGACCGTCCTTTTGAACAAAGTAAAAGCGATCATTTTCATCCGTGATGATACCCACGATGAAGCTGGCAAGATTTGTATTCATATAGACCTATTTTCTACCTTGCTTCTTCAAACCGGGCAAGGATTTTTGATGTTAAAACAACTCAGTCAGCCAAAGCCAACTGAGTTTTGATTCTGATAAAAATGTTAGACTTCTAAAAGTTCTTTTTCTTTATTTGCTGTCATTTCATCGATATGTTTGACAGCATCGTCCGTTACTTTTTGAATATCCTTTTCCAAGGTCTTCAATTCATCCTCGGTGATTTCTTTGGCTTTTTCCTGCTTCTTAGCTTCGTCCATAGCATCGCGGCGGATGTTACGGATGGCAACTTTAGCATTTTCACCAACCTTTTTCACTTCTTTAGCCAAATCACGGCGAGTTTCCTCTGTCAGGGCTGGAATGACCAGACGAATCACAGATCCATCGCTGGCTGGCGTAATGCCAAGATCAGAAGCATTAAGCGCACGCTCAATGTCCTTGATAGAAGACTTGTCAAAAGGTGTCACCAAAAGAACACGCGCTTCTGGAATCGTAATCGAAGCGATCTGGTTGAGCGGAGTTTCTACTCCATAGTACTCCACATGGATGCGGTCCAAAAGGCTGGCATTGGCGCGGCCTGCACGGATGCTACCAAATTCACGAGCCAAACTTTGGTGCGAGTGGGTCATTCTTTCTTTTGCTTTTTCTACAATTGCATTTGCCATGAATTTCTAATCTCCATTCTTATAAATTATTTGATACTGTTGTTCCGATTTGCTCACCGATAACAACGCGTTTGATATTGCCCGGCTCATTCATATTAAAGACAACCAAGTCAATGTCATTGTCCATAGACAGGGTTGAAGCCGTTGAGTCCATAATCCGCAGTCCCTTACTGATGACATCTCGGTGGGTCAGTTCATCAAACTTGACAGCGGTCTTGTCCTTCTTAGGATCGGCATTATAGACACCGTCCACGCCATTTTTGGCCATGAGAATCGCATCTGCTTCAATCTCTGCTGATCGCAAGGCAGCGGTTGTATCGGTTGAAAAATAAGGAGATCCAATACCTGCACCGAAAATTACGATACGGCCTTTTTCCAAATGACGAAGGGCTCGACCTCGGATGTAAGGCTCAGCCACCTGCTGCATAGCAATCGCTGTCTGCACGCGCGTATCTACACCTACCTGCTGCAACGAATCCGCCATGACCAGCGCATTCATGACAGTGCCCAACATACCAGTATAGTCGGCCTGCACGCGGTCCATGCCCGCTTCTGCTGCCGGCTCACCCCGCCAGAGGTTTCCGCCTCCAATGACCAGAGCAATCTGAACACCCAAATCGTGAACTTCTTTGATTTCTTCCGCCATTTTCTGAACGGTTTGAATATCAATACCAACACCTTTTTCACCGGCAAGAGCTTCACCTGACAACTTAATCAAAATACGCTTATACTTAGGTTCTACCATTTTTTTACTCCTTATTTTATCTGTACTATTTTACCACATTTTGAAATTTTTATATAGTTAAATCACTGAAATTTTTCTTTTTTCCTTTTTGGGAAATAGCAGAGCAGACAAGCTCATTTCACAGAAAAACCAGCCCCATCATAAGATAGGGCTGGAAAGTGATGATTTCAATCATGCCTTGCAAGATCTGCTTACTATTCGAGAGACCGTTTCTTTTCTCGCTTAGCCAAGATTGGCAGGATGACACCCAGACTGATTAAGACGATTGGGGTCAAAATATTGGTCAAGAGAGAGAATTGCCAGCCAGCAGGGTCTGTAGCATAGTCTACTTTGGGAACCATCCCTAAAATGCAGGCAAAGGCTGTAAAGAGGAAACACCAAGCTCCGATGGCAAAACCAACTTTTGGATTTTTGGTAAACTTGTACTCGGCATCCTTATACTTCTTCCAAGCCTTATTCAACATCATGTAGGCCAGAAATACCCAGAGATAACGCATGGGCATAACAATGGAGTTGAGATTGGTCATCCACTTAACCAGGCCGTCAATTTCTTTGATTCCAAAGATAGGCAGAATAATTAATAAGCTAACCAAAATCCCTGTCAGGATGTAACCGTTAATGAGAACACCTTTTGATGTCCGCTTGCGCAGCCAGCTTGGGACAAACTCTTCATCAGCATTATTGAGCATGATTTGCAGAGGCGCGTCAATAGAGAAGGCCAGTGCGGCAATCTGTCCGACCATATTAGTCAAAGCATAGATGACTACTAGAACATTTCCCACTCCCCAGTAATTGCCCAACTTTTGGAAGGCTTGGTAAGCGCCGTTTCGCATCAGGTCTTCAGGAATATTGCTGCCATCAAAAAGCATGCCCATAGCCAGAGAGCCTAGGATAGCAGATGCACCAACCATGACTGCCATGACAATCATCCCCTTTGGAAATTCCTTAGCTGGATTGCGTGTTTGATTAACGTAAGGCGATATTTTCTCAGCCCCGCCGACCGCAAAGACTAAGAGGGAGATAGTCGTGAAATAAGAAAAATCAAAGTTGGGAATGTAAGTGCCGAGCTTATCCATATTGGCCGTCGCAAACTGCATGTCAGGCTTGATAAAAGGCGCCCCGACCGCTAAGAGAACGAAGAGGAAGGACATAATCAGCATGGCACTGCCAGCTAGCCCCCCAATCACCTTGAGAGTTGACAGTCCCTTGGTAGACAAGTAGAGAAAGGCACCGAAAATCAGCAAGCTAAGTATAACAATCCAGTGAATATCAAGACTGCTCAAAAAGTCACCATTTCCCTGAATAGCCCAGCCCAGCGGAATCAAAACTCCCTGTGGCTTTTGAGCCAGATAAGGAATATGCACCACCCAGTAAGTCCAGGCCGCAAAATAAGCCAGCCGCTTGGTAGAGGTTTTCTCCACCCAGTCACTGACACCGCCTCCGCTCTCCTTGAAAGTCGAGCCTAGCTGCCCCACGATGAGGGCGTAGGGAATAAAGTAAATAGCTAGGATAAGAATCCAAGAAACAATTACCGAAATACCCTGCTGGGAGTAGTTATTAACCACATTGCCCAGACCCCAGACCATATTAAAAGCAATCAGAGATACCATCAGCCAGGTTAGCTGGTTCTGATCTTTTTTCATGACACTGTCTCCTTTTGTTATAAAATAAATTGATTCGATATTATTATAACATGTTTCTATGAGTTTGTAACCGCTATCATAGATTTTATTTCAAAAAAAGAACTACCCGAAGGCAGTTCAATTAATTCTTAAAGTGAGTTTACGTCAACCTTGATACCAACACCTTGTGTAGTAGTGATAGTCAGGTTGGTTACGTAAGTACCTTTAGCAGTAGCTGGTTTTGCTTTTTGGATTGTGTCGTTGAAAGCTTTGAAGTTTTCAACCAACTTGTCAGCTTCAAATGAAACTTTACCAATGATAGCTTGTACGTTACCTGCACGGTCTGCACGGTAAGTAATCTTACCACCTTTAGACTCTTCAACTGCTTTAGCAACGTCCATTGTTACAGTACCAGTCTTAGGGTTTGGCATCAAGTTACGAGGTCCAAGGACACGTCCAAGGCGACCTACAAGTGCCATCATGTCAGGTGTAGCGATTACTACGTCAAAGTCCAACCAACCGTCGTTGATTTTTGCAACGAGGTCATCTTCACCAACGAAGTCTGCACCAGCAGCTTTCGCTTCTTCTGCTTTAGCACCACGTGCGAAAACAAGAACGCGTGAAGTTTTACCAGTTCCGTTTGGCAATACCATTGCGCCACGGATTTGTTGGTCAGCTTTTTTAACATCAATGTTCAAGTTGTAAGCAACTTCTACAGTTGCATCGAATTTTGCAAAGTTAGTTTCTTTTGCAAGTGCTACAGCTTCTTCTACGCTGTATGCTTTTGTGCTGTCGATTTTTTCAAGAGCAGCACGAAGTTGTTTGCTTTTTTTAGCCATTTTATCTTTCTCCTTGTAAGTGGTTCAATCGATTTTCATCTCCCACGTCACTCGTCAATCTGATCAAGTGTAGTGCGGGCAAATGGGATGAGCGTTATTGATTAGTCAACAACAGTGAATCCCATAGAACGAGCAGTACCTTCAATCATACGCATTGCAGACTCGATGTTTGCAGCGTTCAAATCTGGCATCTTAGTTTCAGCAATTTCTTGTACTTGCGCACGAGTAACTGTTGCAACTTTCGTTTTGTTTGGCTCACCTGAACCTTTTTCAACACCTGCAGCCTTCTTCAAAAGAACGGCAGCTGGCGGAGTCTTAGTCACGAAAGTGAATGATTTGTCTTCGTAAACTGAGATAACAACTGGAATAATCATACCAGCTTGATCAGCTGTACGAGCGTTGAACTCCTTAGTGAATCCCATGATGTTGATACCGGCTTGACCAAGCGCAGGACCAACTGGTGGAGCTGGAGTAGCTTTACCAGCAGGGATTTGCAATTTTACAAGTTTTTCGACTTTTTTAGCCATTTTTAAATCCTCCTTTGTGGTTTTGGCGGTAAATAAAGATTTTTACCTCCCACAAGTATGCTTTTCGCATACCTTTCTATTATACACTAAACTTTGTTAAATGCAAGGAATTTTATCTTCTTTTTTGAATTTTTTGTGGTAAAATAATCTTATGACACTATTAAAGATTGCTTCGATTTTATTTATCTTTTTAACTTTGATTTTAACCACTATTACAGTGCGAGTTTTTCAATTAAGAAAATACGGTTTAAACTTTGCGGACTTGGCTTTTCCGCTTTTTGTTGTGGAATTTTATATCATTTCAGACAAGGCCTACTATCATAGCTTGCTGCCCCAGCTGACCCTAGCTCTCTCAGTTCTTGCTATCGCTATCACCATTTATTTTCTCAAGAAAAAACGAAGCTTCTACTATCCTAAGTTCTTTAAGTTCTTCTGGCGTGCTGGATTTCTTTTGACCTTCTTCATGTACCTAGCCATGGTCATCGGTCTCTTTTTATGACATTGTAAAAAACATCCCATCGGTAATGAATGCCGATGGGGTTTTTCGTATTCGAAAATAGCAAATTACTTTCTTACTTTTCTCTGGAGATTAGATAAATATACTGTTTCTCACAGTCTCATTCATGAATTTCCAGAGGCAGGCCATCCGGATCAAAGAAGAAAGCCATCTTACGCCCGTCAAAGTCGTCATAACGCAGCTCGGTATGGGGAATCTCCAAACGGTCAAATTCCTCAAGCGTTTCTTCGACATTTGTCACTCGGAAGGCCAGATGCCGCAGGCCAGTATGCTCTGGAGCAGGCAAGGCTGGTCGCTTGGGAGCTTCTTCCTTGATAAAAATTTCCAGAGTCAGATTTCCCTTGCGGACATTAAAGAGAATATCCTGTTTGTCTGGTCGGTGGTGCTCATCCAGCATATCAAAGCCCAGCTTGTCCACATAAAACTCCCTGGTCTTGACATAATCATGACCGATGATAGCTATATGGTGAATGGTGTCTAGTTTCATACCTTCTTTTCCTTCCCTTGGCAATGTGTAAGTAGAGAAAATCTGCCGGCTGACTGCTGGCAGATTTGTTTTTATCAAATGATTATCTTGCTAGCAAACTAGTGAAATTAGAATCAATTAGTCTGCAAAACTTTTCTTGGCTTTGTTCCTTCGGCTGGTCCGATAACGCCAGCCGCTTCGAGTTCTTCCATAAGACGAGTGGCCCGATTAAAGCCGACCGAGAGTCGCCGCTGAATCATAGAAGCGCTGGCTTTCTGAGTCTCGATAACCAAAGCCTTGGCTTCTTCAAAGAGGGGATCACCTTCATCGTCGCCCCCACCAGTATCCAAATCACTTTCAGATACTTCACCAGGATCAAAGCTATCATCATAATCAGCTTCAGCTTGATTCTTGACAAAGGCTACGATTCGCTCCACATCTTCATCTGAGATAAAGGAACCCTGCAAACGAACCGGGTGGTTTTCATCAATAGGCTTAAAGAGCATGTCTCCTCGACCCAAGAGCTTTTCCGCCCCATTTTCATCCAGAATGGTCCGACTGTCTGTCCCGCTGGACACAGCAAAGGCGATCCGAGAGGGTACATTGGCCTTAATCAGACCCGAGATAACATCTACTGACGGTCGCTGGGTAGCCAGAATCATGTGAATCCCAGCCGCACGCGCTTTTTGTCCCAAACGAATAATGGCGTCTTCCACTTCCTTGCTGGCCACCATCATCAGGTCAGCCAGCTCGTCCACGATGACGACGATTAAAGGCAGGGGAACTTGCTTGTACTCTGATTGGGCATTGTACTCAGCTACTTTAGCATTGTAGCCGGCAATGTTGCGGGCACCAACCTTGGAGAAGAGTTCATAGCGGTTTTCCATCTCGTCCACAACTTTCTGCAGGGCGCGGCTGGCCTTGCGAGGATTGGTTACGACTGGGATAAGCAAGTGGGGAATGTCATTATAAACGGACAGCTCCACCATCTTAGGATCCACCATCATAAACTTGACTTCATCAGGTCTGGCCTTCATGAGAATGCTGGCGATAATACCGTTTACGGCCACAGATTTCCCAGAGCCAGTAGAGCCCGCTACCAAGAGATGGGGCATCTTAGCCAAGTCAAAGGAGCGGACAGAGCCGTTGACAGCCTTACCAAGCGGGATTTCTAGGAGCTTACTGGCATCCGTCTTCGACTGTTCCCAGAGTTCTCGGAAGGTCACAGTCGCAACTTCAGAGTTGGGCACTTCAATCCCGACAAGGGATTTTCCAGGAATCGGTGCTTCAATCCGTACATCCTTAGCAGCTAGGGCAAGAGCCAAGTCATCAGCCAGATTAGAAATCCGATTGACCCGAACACCGACAGCTGGCTTGACCTCGTACTTAGTGACGGAAGGTCCGATTTCAGCCCGCTCAACAGCAGCCTTGATGCCAAAACTAGCAAAGGTTTCTTCCAAAATCTTAATATTGTCTCGGACAATGCGTTTTTCTTTGGACTGGTTTTTAGGCTTATCAGGCGCAAAGAGGTTGATGGTCGGCAGCTTATAGTCCAGACTTTCCTTGGCGGTGAAGTCCATTTCAACATCTACGTCTGCTTCCTCCGTCTCTTCTTCGCGACCAAAGTCCAGAGGTTCATGAGGGTCATATGCTCCCAGCTCCTCAGAGTCTGCCTCGTCAAAGTCCAGAGCCGTATCTGACAAGTCCTCGTCATCTAAAATCTCTCCTGTTTCAGGATTGACTTCAGCTTCTTCTTGCTCTACTTCAATGGCTTGCATAGCTGCCTGTGCAGCTTTTTCTTCCTGCTTCAGGAAACGGATCTGACGCTTTTCTTCCTGCTTCTCTCTCCAATTTTGAAAGGCTGCCATAGCCTTTTCTGAAATGTCATAGATAGACCAAGGGCTCATAAGCAGACCACCCAAAAGAATGAGCAGCAGGCCGAAGAAATAAGAACCGATATTTGAAAAAAGGAAAGAGATAGGTGCGTATAAGAGAGAGCCCAGCAAGCCGCCACCCGCGAAGGAGCTAACCTTAAAGGCTGTCAGATCAGTCAAGACCCTGCCTAGAGTTGTGGATAAGACAGCAGCCCCTTCTAGCTTCAACACACTGACAAAATAAGCTTGGAAGATTAACTCCAGCCCCAAAAAGAGGCTGATAAATCCTGAAACCGTCCCTTCGTGCTTGTGCAGCCACTTGAAAAAAAAGAGATAGCTAAGGCTGGCCAGAATAGCCAGATAAGCTAAGCTTCCCACCAAGAGGCGAATCATATTATAAATGGTGACTCCAAAGGCGCCCAGCTTAATTGCTGCAAACAAAAGAATAAGAGCCAATACAAAGGTGGCAATCATTCTCTTTATTGCTTTTTGTCTTTCTAATTCTGCTTTTGTCGGCCGGCGAGTTGTCCGGCCTTTTTTCGTGTTTTTCTTAGTTGCCATAACCCTTATTATACCATATTTGAGCCTTAGATGAGAAATCTTTTATCTAAATCAGAAGCAAAAAATACTTATTTATCTACGCAAAAAGAACTGGACTAGCCAGTTCTCATTTCACTATCACGTAATTTCTTATTATGCCTCTGGCATAACCGCCCAGGCAATCAAGTAAGCCAAGACACCTGTACCTGCCACACAGACCAAAAGAATCCAAATAACACGAACCAAGGTTGGATCTAAATCAAAGTAGTTTGCGATACCAGCACATACACCAGCGATTTTTTTGTTCTTGACATCTCTTGTCAGTCTTTTCTCCATGGAAAACACTCCTTATTATTTTTAATCTATTTATTTTACCATATTCTTTCATGATGCACAAGGCTGCCTACTACTAAACTTCTTCTGTATTTAAAACTTAATCTCATCAAGATAAACGTAATCGCTCTACCTTTCTCTTAACAAGTCCAAGCAAAACTCTTGTTCTTATGTTAGAATAAAAGGAAATTATAATCAGTTTACAGTAAAAATATATGAGGAGGAAGAACATGCGAGCCGGAGTCATTCTTTACAATCCCCAAAACAAGCAAATACTGCTCATCCACCGCTGGAAAAATGGAGAAGAGTATTTTGTGATACCGGGTGGCGGAGCCGAGTCAGGTGAGACTGCAGTCCAAGCAGCCCAGCGGGAAATTCTGGAAGAGCTGGGTTGGAGCTTGTCTGAGGAGCAGCTGCAGCCAGCCTTTACTTTCAGAAATGGCCAACGCCTAGAAATCTATTTCCATGCCACTATCAGCCATACATCAACGCCAATGATTCAGAGCGAGGAATCCCTTCGCAGTCATACCCAGAATATCTATCAACCTGAATAGTTAGACATAGAAGCAATTTGCGGCCTAAACTTACGGCCATCAGGACTTAAAAATCTGCTTCTGGATTGTCTGACACAGGAGGGTTTGAAAAACTAGCTTAATTGTAGTAAAATATCAGTAGTTTACAATCTAATGCGAGAAAGGTTTTATATGAAAAAAATTCTTCTTATCAGCCTCTTATCAGGACTTGTCTTGGCTGGCTGCTCTGGTAAAGGTAAGAAAGAGGAGACTACTAGCTCCTCCAACTCATCCAGCAGTTCTTCGCTAGTGAGCTCTAGCTCTGACCCAGAGGAAACCAGCAAACTCCGTGAGCAATTCAAGGATGCCATGACCAACGAAAATGCCAATTTTCCGCAGCTATCTACAGAAGTTGCTGAAGATGAAGCGGAAGTCAAGTTGATAACGACTGAAGGCGATATCCGCATCAAGCTCTTTCCAAAACAAGCCCCACTAGCCGTTGAAAACTTCCTGACCCATGCTAAGGAAGGCTACTATGACGGCGTTTTATTCCACCGCGTTATCAATGAATTTATGATTCAGACCGGAGATCCTAAAGGCAACGGCACTGGAGGCGAGTCTATCTGGAAGGGCAAAGACAAGTCTAAAGACTCTGGAAACGGCTTTAAAAATGAGTATTCTCCATATCTCTATAATCTTCGTGGCGCCCTATCCATGGCTAATGCAGGCCCTGATACCAATGGCAGTCAGTTCTTCATTAACCAAAGCAAGAAAGACCTGTCCAGCCAAATGTCTACGGATTCTTTCCCAGCTAAAATCATCGAAGCCTATAAAAACGGTGGAAATCCTAATTTAGACGGCGGAGCTTATACCGTCTTTGGCCAAGTGCTGGAAGGTATGGATGTGGTGGACAAAATCGCTGCCGCAGAAACAGACGACAATGACAAGCCTAAAAAAGATATCAAGATTGAAAGAATCGAGATTATCAAGGACTATGACTTCAGCAAATAAGCTTGCTGCCCAACCAATAAAGGAGGGAAATCAATATGATTATCTGGGGATATAAAGGTTATCAGAAAAACTTAGGACAGACCCAAAGCAATATCGAGTGTGCCAACTGCCACAACGTCGCACCTTGGGACATTATTGAAACCGGCCGAAAGTTTACACTCTATTGGATTCCAACTTTTCCTTACGGTAGAAAACATTACCTCACCTGCCCTGTTTGTCAGCATGGCAAACAGATTGAGAAGCAGGAAATCGAGCAGTTTTTGAATTATTAGTAATAGAAAGAGACGATTCTCAATGAACCGTCTCTTTTCTTTTGTTTAATATTAAGTCAACTGGTTAAAATCCCAGATCTGATCCATCCAGCCTTCATAGAAATCAGGCTCATGGCAGACCATGAGAATACTTCCCTTGTATTCTTTCAGAGCTCGTTTGAGCTCTTCCTTGGCATCGACATCTAGGTGATTGGTTGGCTCGTCCAGAACCAAGACATTATTTTCTCGGTTCATGAGGAGGCAAAGGCGGACCTTGGCCTGCTCTCCACCTGAAAGGACCTGGATCTGGCTCTCGATGTGCTTGGAAGTCAGGCCACATCTGGCCAGAGCTGCTCGGACTTCTGCTTGGTTAAGAGCCGGAAAGGCGTTCCAGACTGCTTCCAGCGGTGTCTGACGATTGCCGCCTTCGACTTCCTGCTCGAAATAACCCAGCTCCAGATAGTCCCCACGCTCTACTTGACCTGCGATAGGCGGGATAATCCCCAGTAGACTCTTGAGCAGGGTTGTTTTCCCAATCCCATTTGCCCCGATGATAGCCACCTTCTGATTGCGCTCAAAGGTCAGATTAATGGCCTGGGTCAGGGGCCGATCGTAACCAATCTGCAAATCCTTGGCTTGGAAGATAAAACGGCCAGGTGTGCGGGCAGGCTTGAAGTCAAAGGTAGGCTTTGGCTTCTCACTTTGTAGCTCAATAATGTCCATCTTATCTAGCTTTTTCTGGCGGGACATGGCCATATTACGGGTCGCTACGCGGGCTTTATTACGCGCCACAAAATCCTTAAGGTCCGCAATTTCTTTCTGCTGGCGCTCGTAAGCTGCTTCCAGCTGAGATTTTTTCATCTCATAGACTTCCTGAAACTGATAGTAGTCGCCAGAATAACGAGTCAAGTGCTGATTTTCCACATGGTAGACGATATTAATCACGTCATTCAGGAAAGGAATATCATGCGAGATCAGAACAAAGGCATTTTCATAGTTCTGTAGGTAACGTTTGAGCCAATCAATGTGCTCAGCATCCAGATAGTTAGTTGGCTCGTCCAAGAGCAGGATATCCGGTTTTTCCAAAAGCAACTTAGCCAAGAGAACCTTGGTCCGCTGCCCACCAGACAGCTCCGTCACATCACTCTCCATACCGTAGTCCATAACGCCCAGTGCCCGTGCGACCTCGTCAATCTTGGCATCTAGAGTATAGAAATCTCGGCTCTCCAAGCGGTCCTGCAGCTCGCCCACTTCTTCCATAAGGGCATCAACGTCTGCTCCATCCTCAGCCATGCTCATATAGATTTCATTGATGCGGGCCTCTGTCTTGAAAAGCTCGTCAAAGGCTGTACGCAAGACATCACGGACAGACTGACCTTGCTCCAGCACAGCATGCTGGTCCAGATAGCCAGCCGTCACATACTTGGACCACTCGACCTTACCTTCGTCCGGCAGCATTTTACCCGTCACAATACTCATAAAGGTTGACTTTCCCTCGCCATTGGCACCGACCAGGCCGATATGCTCACCCTTGAGCAGGCGGAAAGATACATCCTCAAAAATAGCCCGGTCTCCGAAACCGTGGCTGAGATTTTTTACTTCTAAGATACTCATTTTTTCTCCTCTATCATTGATTACAGTTCCTTGATTATACCATCAAAAGGGATTTTTTGGCAAGACAGAAGAAAAGGAAAAGCGAGCCACTTAAGTCTCGCTTGCTTGTACTCAATTCGCATGATGTGTATGCTTGGTAATCCACTGGGTCAGTTTGATCTTCAGCCAAAAGCCATAAATACCAATGGTAACAATGGTCAGGAGCCACCACTTGATCCAATTTCCAAAAAGCTGCATGGCAGTACCGTCAAAGTAAAGACGGTGCCCGTCAATAACTGTATGTTTTATCTTCCAATTATACAGGATACACATGCCCCAAGGTGCACAAATTCCCAGTGTAAAAACGGTAATCAAGGTAGCTAAAATCACATGACCGATGTAAGAAAAGAGACCACCATCAAAATAAGACTCTTTGTACATACTATCTCCCCCTTTAAACCAACTCTTTCAGAAATTGAATCAGGGTTTCTGCAGAGCGTTTACCAGCTTCAAGAATGAATTCATCAAAAGTGACATTAGCATCATGACTTGCCGTATCGCTCATGGCGCGAATAACCATAAAAGGCAGGCCGATCGAATGTGTAGCTTGAGCAATAGCTGCGCCCTCCATCTCGACAGCAAGGACATCTGGAAAATGCTCCTTGATGCGGTCAATCTTGTCTTGACCAGCAACAAAGCTGTCACCTGTTGCAATCAACCCTACTCTTGCATTTTGATGGGTTTGTTCCAAAATTTTCTTCATTTCAGCAACCAGATAGCGGCTCGCTTCAAAATAGAGCGGCTGCCGAGCCATCTGACCGTAATCATAGCCAAAGGCAGTTACATCCACATCATGGTAGACCAGACGGTCTGCGACCACCACATCGCCAATCGTCAGACCTTCTGCCACTGCTCCAGCTGAGCCTGTGTTAATCACGGCTGTGACCTTGAAGTCATTGACCAAAACAGCCACACTCATAGCGGACATGACCTTACCAATCCCGCTTTCGACCAACACCACTTCATGGTAGCCAATAGAGCCCGTATGATAGACATGGCCCAAACGTAGGTGCTTCTGCGGGTTTTCTAAATGCTCCAACAGAATCTTCAACTCCTCGGGCATGGCTGCGATAATTCCAATTTTCATATAATACCTCAAATCATCTGATGAAAAAGAAGCTTAGACAGGCTAGGCTTCCTTTCAAGTGCAATAGAGCAGTTTTTTAAGGCCACCAAATAATAGCTGCAATCAAACCAATCAGTAGGATAACTACCCAAAGGAGAATCTTATTGAGTTTGGCTTGAAAGAGGCTCCGCTTCTGATTTTCAATTCGACGGCTCTTAGTCACGGTCGGGTCTACCTCAATGTGGAGAGTCTCATCCGTAAACTCCTCTTGGTTTTGAGCAGTCTGATAGCCAAAACGACTCTGATTCTGCTGAGACCGAGCTTCTTCATAACCAAAGCGGTTTTGAGGGCTTTGATAGCCAAACTGAGTATCCTGTCGGCTAGACTGCTGCGAGTTAAAGGAGCTTCTGCCAGTTGAAAGAATCTTGGTTTCCTCGTCATCCATGAGAGGTGGCCCCGAAATATCCTCACCGCGGTTGGCCCGCTCAATGATTTCATCTGTTAATAAAGCTTTTCCCATTGATCTACGTTCCTATTTATTCAGATTTTTTGTTCCCAGTACTGAAGGGCCATAATGGTTTTGGCGTCACAGATGTCACCATTTTGCAACAACTGATGTGCCTCCTCCAGACTGACTTCAAAAAGTTCCAATGTTTCATCCTCGTCTTGGGGACGAGGGTTTTCGACCTTTGTTAAATGGCTGGCGCTGTAGAGCTTGATTTTTTCATTGCAAAAACCGATAGCAGAGTAGAAATCATAGACCAACTCCAGCTGTCCAGTGTAGCCGGCCTCTTCTTCTAATTCTCGGAGGGCAGCCGCTTGGGGATCTGCATTCTCTCCTACCTCCAGCTTGCCAGCTGGAATCTCGTAAGAAGTCGCTTCAATCGCCTTGCGGTACTGCTTGACTAAAATCATCTTATTTTCCGGGGTGATAGCAATCACAGCCACCGCACCATTATGAAAAATCAAATCCCGTTGGGCTTGACCCTTGCCCTCTGGCAGCTCTACCTGGTCCTGGACAACTTTAAAAATCGGTCCCTGATAAATCTCCGTCCGTTGGACGGTTTTTTCTTCAAATTCCATGATTAAACCTACTTATTTTGAGGGTGATGAGGAAGTCGCTTAGCATAATCTTCCTTGTTAATCTGACGGCCACGTCCCAGAGCAATAGCATCTGCTGGCACGTCCTTCGTAATGGTAGAACCTGCACCGACTAGTGAGTTATCACCTAGCTCAACTGGGGCAATAATGGTCGAGTTGGAACCAACAAAGACATTGTCGCCAATGATAGTCTTGTACTTCTTCTGACCATCATAATTGACCGTAATCGTACCTGCACCAAAGTTGACATTAGCACCAACTTCAGAGTTTCCAATGTAGGTCAAATGACCAGCCTTGGTGTTTTCTCCAATTGACGATCCTTTAACTTCAACAAAGTTGCCGACATGGACATCCTTAGCCAGACTAGAACCTGGACGAATGTGAGCGTAAGGCCCGACCGTCACTCCATCTGCTACACTAGACTCTTCAATCATGGAGTTGGTAATGACAGTCCGTTCTCCAATGACAGAGTCCACAATATAAGTACCATTGGTCAGGATTGTCTCTGCCCCAATCTTGGTCTGACCTTTCAGGGTCACATTTGCTTCAACCTGAACTTCAGGCGCAATTTCTACATCCACATCGATATAGGTCGCATGAGGATTGACAAAGCTGACACCGTTAACCATATGCCGCTGGTTAATCCGACGGCGCATAACACTCTCAGCTGTAGCTAGAGCCACGCGGTCATTAACCCCCAGACTCTCATCAAAGTCTTTCAGCGTATAAGCGCCGACTTTTTCACCATTTTCGCGGAAAATACCAATCACATCTGTGATATAGTATTCGCCTTGAGCATTATTGGTATTGATATTTTTGAGGGCTTCAAAGAGACGAGCATTGTCAAAGACGTAAGTTCCCGTATTGATTTCCTTGATTTGCTGTTCAAAATCAGAAGCATCCTTCTGCTCGACAATTTTCAAGACTTCGTCGTGCTGATTGCGAACGATACGGCCATAGCCGAAAGGATTATCTGCTTCAGCTGTTAGGATAGTCGCAACATTCTTGTGGTTGATATGGAAGTCAATCAGATTTTTCAGGCTTTCTCCTGTAATCAAAGGAGTGTCGCCAGCAATGACCAGCGTCTGACCTGTCAGATTTTCCAAAACAGGCTCGGCCATCATAACGGCATGACCAGTTCCCAACTGCTCGGTCTGACGGACAAAGTCTGTCTGACCTGCCAAGACTTGCTCAACTAGCTCCGCCTTGTGCCCAACAACTGTCACGGTCTTTTCTGGATTAATAGCATTGACGCTGCGGAATACATGTTCCAACATGGAAATTCCTGCAACCTTATGCAGCACTTTTGGTAAATCTGACTTCATGCGAGTACCCTTACCCGCAGCCAAAATAATCGCGTAATTTGTCATCAATTATCTCTTTTCTGTAGGATATCACCTTTATTATATCACTAAAAGGTAATTTTTAAAAATTAAAATCAAGATACCAGAGAAAATGCTACAATAAAAGCCTTTCGCACAAAAAAATCAGCCGTTAAACAGCTGATTTTGCTTCTTTTTCTTTGATTTTCTTTGGAAGATGAACTTTAGCCTTGCCATAGTCCTTGAAGACAGCCCGCTGCTTGAAGTAAATCAATTCTCCATCTAAGGCTGTATCTTCATCCAAATCCATGGTCATATCAATAGAGCGGATGGTCCGAGTCTTAGGGTCAACCACAAAGGCAACCTGACACTTCTCAATATCGATGGTCGTATCATAATGTTCATCATTATAAGCATAGTAGAAGGCATCGATAAGGTCATAGGCCAAATCACCTTCTGCCGTCACCGAAAACTCATAGCCCCCGTCCACTTTTTTCTTAGTCAGTTCTGACTCATTATCTACCATGACCTGCAGCAAAGCCTTAAAGGAGGACATGCCCGAATAGCCATCAATATGTTTCCGGGAGTCGGTGTCATCAATGATCTCAAATCCATCCTTTTCTTCCAAGTACATACGATCTTCGCTGAAATAATGGGTTAGTTCTTGATCATCATAGGTTTCGTAAAGCTTAGCTAAATAAGGTGAATCTGAAACAGTCAGTTGTTTAACCGTCTTGGCTTTTCTTTTTTTGTAGCCCTCTAGATAGGTCGACTCAGACAGCCGATCCATGTAGAAACTATCATGATCGAATTTTTTCAAGGATGTATCCACTACAGCAGACAGCTTAAAGCGGGACTCGATTGCTTCTGCTATGCCTCCAGGCTTAAAGTAAGTATAGAGAAAGGTTCCGCCAATCAGTACAAAGCAGACACAGCCATAAATGATAAAAAAATGAACCTTCTTCAAAATCAATCCTCCTAGAAGCTTTCTGTCGTTTTATAGCTTTTATTATAAGCTTTTTTGGACCTATTTTCAATCTTTTTCAGAAACGGTCTTTGAAGACTGTAGCGTAAGAAATGCTAATTGGTTTTTCAAACTCTCAAAGTCATTGCCAAATGTATCAACAAGGCAAGTAGCTGTCCTGAAAATTCAGTTCTCCATTTTCCTTGGCATACAAACAGAAATCATCATCTAGCTCTTCTGATTTCACAGCCTGATTGATATCTTTTAAGTCATAGCTCTTGTTTTTCTTCATTACTTTCATGTTGCGACTGGCTACTTCAAACTCCAACCACCGTCGATTTTGATAATCTCACCCTGCATAGCAGCTGCCTTGCCACTGGCTAGAAAGAGACTAACATCAGCTACTTCCTGAGGATCCAGCCAGCGCTTGATAGGCGTTTCCTCAGCAACCCATTCAGCTAATCCGCCTGGCTCAAAATCTGCGGCAGTCATGTTTGTCTTGACTGCGCCTGGTGCCAGACCAAAGACTTGGATATTTTTATCCGCATAGTCTAAGGCTATCTGTTTGGTCAGGCCAGCCAGAGCATGCTTAGAGGCTGTATAGGTAGCACCGCCGCCGCCAGCCAGAAAGCTAGCAATCGAGCACATATTAATGATGATACCAGACTTTTTCTCCAGCATTTTCTGCAGGTAAAAGCGAGTGATTTTCATGGTAGCGGTCAGATTTAGCGCAAAAATTTGCTCCCAGTCCTCGTCGCTGGTCTCGTGCAGGGGACGATAATCGTCCAAAATACCTGCTGTATTGCAGAGAATATCCACCTCAGGTAAGCTGGTAAAGAGCGGTGTCAAATCACCTGTCAAATCCATCTTGACAAAACGAAGCTCATTGAGAAAGCCAGGGTTTTCATCCTTGTCCACCCCATAAACCCAATAGCCATTTTCCAAAAAGGTCAGAGCCTGAGCTCGGCCGATGCCAGAGCTAGCTCCCGTCACCAGTACCGTCTTAGTCATCTACTTCCACCCAATCTGTCGCGAGGACATCACAAGGAGTCGGACTCCACATGGAGAAGCCCTCCCCCTCGCCTGAAACATTGATGAGGAAATAAGGTGTCACTTCGAGAGCTACACCATTCTGCTCAATCGTATCGAAGAGCTGGACGTAGTTCTCTGCACCACCCCAACCTGTACGCACATATTTTTTCTTGGCCTTAAGGCCCGGTAAAATTTCTTCAAATGTCATGGTTTTCTCCTTTTGTTTATTGGTAATCATTGACAAATTCCCTGCTAGCCGTCAGTAGTCATAAATATATTGGACGACTTTTTCTTGACTGTCAACAAGTTTTTCTGTTGCTTTGCAACAAAGTCTAAAATTAGGTGTTTTTCTCCATCTCCACAAAGAGATGAATATCACCATTGCTTTCCTGCGGGATGCGCCTCACCACTTCAAAGCCCATGTTGAGATAAAGCTGTTGGGCTCGGTGATTGAAATCAGCCACGGATAGGCTTATGACTTGGGGCGCAAAATTTTCCATGATAAAGTCCAAAATTTCCTGCAAAAATACAGCGCCCTGACCTTTTCCGCAGTGCTCCGGCTTCATCCCCAAACCAAGCTCCAAAGTTCGCTCTCCTTTCTGCTCCAAGCAGAAAAATCCATAGAGTTTTCCTTCTCTCAGGACTTGATAATAACAGTTCCCACGCGCTTCAGGAGAAACCATTTCTTCATAATCTTCCAAATCATTTTTCATATCATAAAAATCATAGGGTGCCTCGTAATGCCAATCATTGGCAATTTCTAAAGCATGCTGTTGAGTTAGCCGTTCAATTTTATTACTCATATTTTTTCACCTCCTCAGGGTGGGCTTCTCGCCATGCTAAATAGTCATCAAATGACTTGATTTGTGTTTTCTCACCTGTTGCAGAATCTGTCGCATAAACTTCCATCACATCCTGCCCCTTAGGTGCAAACCAGTGTAAAAGATTATCAAACCATTCTTTCTGATTATACTGCTCAGGCCGGAAATAAAGTTGAGTCATATCCTTCATATTCTTAGCCACTTCTGGATAAAGCTGAGCAAAGTTGGTGTTGGAAATATCAATTTTATTATCAGAATCTAAGTCTGGAATAATAGTCCCTCCCAATTGCAATAAATGGTATTCTCTCAACTGAGCACTTAAGCTGTCCCCTAGTCCACCAGGAGTCAAGCTCACTTTGTTTCGATATGGATCTTTCGTCGCCATCTCATTTCTTCTTTGAGCAACATCTTTGAAAAAGAGCTCCTCATTATCAATATCCAGTAAAAAACTTTGCTCAAAATATTCTCCATTAACATATTGGTAAAGATTGTCTCGTGCCATATAGTCTTTCCCATTACCATAATAACTGCTTAAGACTTCATTGAGTCTAAACTTTTGTGTCTGAATTCTAGGCAATTCATACAGGTCTAGTTCTTTCCTTGATAGATTAGGGCTATTTAAATCATAGCTGATTATCTTATAGTATTCTTCTTTCCCAATTGGTGGAGAGTTTTTAACTTCTCCAATTCGCCAAGAATGAACAGCAATAGTTGAAACATAATTTTGGCCATAGTAAATATCAGCTCGATTATTTTTCTCATCCACAGCGACCAACACGAATTTATTGTTATCAAAAAGCTGAATGCTCTTAAATTTTGTTTCTCGTATATCAGTATAAACTTTAGTATTTATTTTAATAACCCATAAGGAGAGTAGACCTAAAGCTCCCAATAAAAGAATACTCAATAAAACATACACTATCTTCTTTTTTCTCATGACCGTCTATTTTTTTCTCCTTAAATTCTCTAAAATCCCCAATAAAATCGTTTCTGGTCTGCTTTTTCGCTGCAACCAAGGCTGTGGTAAAATTCATGGGCTGATGAGCGGGAAATGCCTGAATTAATCCGAATTCCTGTGTAGCAAGCCTCTTTCCCCTTTTCACGCAAGGCCTGCAGCAGCGCTCTGCCATGTCCCTGCCCTTGAAAATCCGGAGCGACGGCCAAAGCCAAGAGATTGAGCAAGGATGGGAAATAGAGACAGTCGTAGCTAGCAGCATGAGCATAGCCTATGACCTGACCGTCTTCTTCAACTACCAAAATCAAATGCTGGTCATTCTCTAGTAACTTTTTCAGTTGAGCCTTCGTCGCTTCCCTATCGAAATCGTAGCCCAGACACTCATCATTGAGCCGCTGAATGGCTGCAGCATCTCTTAGTTTTACTTTACGAATCATCTGTCACCTCGTTCTTCTCTTTATTATAGCAGAAAAGCAGTCTCTTTGACTGCTTTCAATGAACTATTCTCCTATCTGTCCCTTCAACCAAGACTCCGCCTCTTCTAAAGGCTGGTCTGTTTGGATATCTGGCTGAATTGCCTCATTCTCATAAAGCTTACCCGTGCGATCTAGGATACTCGAGGTAGTCAAGAGCAAAACCGCTCCATCATACAGTTGATAATAATTATTTCCCGTAGTATAGCTTGCCGTTGGCTGACCAAATATTTTAACGTTTTCCAGTCCCTTAAAAGCTAAAACAGTCATTTCTCCTGAGCTTCCTGTACGTTCATTGGTAAGGACGGCTATTGGCACTTTCTTTGCTTTCTCATCAGTCTGCTCCAGACCAAGCTGCTTCAGAATATCTGATCGAGAAACCGCGCTCTTGCTTCCGTTTTTATAAACGAATTGGAAGAGGTCTTCATCAGGCAAAAGAGAGGACAGTCCCGCAATCATCGGATACATATTCCCGCCGGTAT
The DNA here is from genome assembly GCF_019928825.1 of Streptococcus sanguinis. Lineage (GTDB taxonomy): Bacteria > Bacillota > Bacilli > Lactobacillales > Streptococcaceae > Streptococcus > Streptococcus sanguinis_L. Next base: position 553,447 of record NZ_JAHZOP010000001.1, read on the forward strand.
TATCTCTCAAATCCACAAGAACTGCCTGATAATCATCCTTTTTAAGAGCTGCTGACAGTTTGTTGGTATAAGTCTTCGCCGCTTGTGCATCACCGGTAAAAGCAGGAACTTTTAAATAGAGAATACCCTCCCGATTCTGCACTTCAGGCTGATTTTTGCTTTCCGGACTATTTTCGGGATTATCCTGTGGACTTAAAAAATAAGAATGTTTCCCGCCAGCCTCTTTGGTTAATTTTTCCAAGACAGGATAGGTATCTTGATAAGTCTTGGCAGATTCAAGTTTCTCTAAGGCTTTCTTTTTCTCATTTTCCCAGTCTTTGCCCGTATAAAGACCGAAATCAAGCTTTTTTACAACCGAGTGAGCATAGTCCTGCGGACTTGGTGGAAAAAGAAAAATTCCATAGTCTGGACCAAAGTAGGCCAGAAAACCTATTAAAAGAGCAAGCAAAACCAGTACTGTCCCCAAGCAACCTAAAAGGACTTTTTTCATAATTGCACAACCTTTCTTGTGAGGATTTCTGAGCTAATTGTAGCAAAATAGAGACACGTTTTCCATGTCTCTATCTTACATTTATCATAGCTAATCTTACATTTTTGTAAGATGATTTTATTTACATCTACAGAAGCTTATTTCCATCTCTCACTCTTAGAGAATGCAATCATCAAGCCAGACCCAGCCAGAACTGCCAGAATAAGAAGACAGATATTTTTCATTGGATAGAGCCAGTCTTTATTTTCCTCATGCCACCTTGACTTCCAAAGCCCGACATACTCAGCATGCATATCTTCGGGCTGATTCAGCTGGATATTGATCACAATCGCCAGTAAGATGAAGGCGATAAAAGCAAGGGCAAAGAGCCAGATTTTCCTCTTTTGGGTTAGATTAAGTTTTTTCATACTTTTCTACTTTCTGCTTAATAGCAATACTTCACCCTACTTCTCTTTTACAGCGATTTCTGAGTTTCTATAGCCATAGAAGGCATAGATGAGACTTCCCAGTGCTAGGGCAATTCCAAAGGCCTGCCAGGTTTCCTTAGTATACTGGGTCATGAAGGACAGGCAGATGATAATGGATAAAATCGGTGTCAGAGGTACTAGAGGCGTTTTGAATTCTCCCGCTTTGGGCATTCCTTGATCTTTCCGCAATTTCAAGACAGCAAGTGCCAATAAAATCAGATAGGCCAAGGTACAGATATTAAGGAAAGAGGCGATGCTAGCCAAGGGGAAAATACCTGCACAAACAGCTGAGGCAATCCCTACTAAAATCGTGGCATTCTTTGGCACCCGACTGTTCTCTGTCAATTTCTTGAAAGAGCGGGGCAAGAGACCATCACGCGCAATACTGTAAATCATCCGCGACAGAGCATAGGTCATGGAGATACAGACCGTAATCAGAGTCAAAATAGCGACGACAGAGATATAGTTGGCTGCCCAGCCAAGTCCGATGCTGCGCAGGGCAAAGGCCACCGCATCTGAGACATCCAGCTTGCTATAGTGGACAACCCCAGTCAAGACCAAGGTCACCAAAATATAGAGAATGGTCACGATGCTCAAGGATAAGACAATCCCACGCGGAACATTCTTTTGAGGCTCTTTGATTTCATCGACCGCCATGGAAATGGACTCAAAGCCCAGAAAAGCAAAGAACATGAGTGAAGCCCCAGCCATGATGCCGATCTTGCCGCCATAAATTTCTCCAAAGCCAAAAGGTGCAAAGTTAGACCAATTTTCTGGTTTGATGAAGAAAAATCCTGCAATGATAAAAAGTGCCAAGGCTGAGAATTTCAAGACCACCAAAGCTGAGTTGAAGCGCAGGGCTGCCTTGGAGTTCAGAAGGACAACTCCCGTAACAAAGGCCAAGACCAGAATGGGCAGCAAGTCCACATAAGTACCTGCTTTGGGATTGAAAGTGCCATTCAGAGCTACCGGCAGCTGGATACCAAAGCCGCTCAGCAATCCCTTCAGATAAGAGCCCCAGCCAGAGGCAACACCTGAGATAGCGGTCATGAACTCCATGATGGTCAGCCAGCCAGCCAACCAAGCAGGAAATTCTCCTAGAACCGCATAGATATAACTGTAGGCTCCGCCATTGGCCGGGATCCGTGAAGCAAACTCAGCGTAAAAAAGGGCCGAAATACTCACACAAAGCGCTGAAATGACAATCGAAACGGTCAGAGCTGGCCCAGCATATTTGGCTGCCCCAGTCCCTGTGATGGTGAAAATCCCAGTTCCTACCATGGCACCAATACCAAGCAAAATCAGATCTGGAATTTTTAAATGACGGCGCATGCCCGTTCTATCCTTGCTGGCATCTTTTTTTCTAAATATATTCATCTATTTCTACTCTCCTAATTGCATTAACGTCCTATTTTATCATATTTCCACGCTTTTAGGAATCTTTCTCAGAAAAATACCGAAAAGAAAGGCTGAGAGAAATCTCAGCCTAAGTCTTTAAAATAAATGAAAGCTATATGATGCCTGTCTCTACTATCACATTGCCACAATTTTGCGATAGCTGCGAGATGTGATGAGAAAGACACCGACATATACTGCAATAAATAGAGCGCAGACACCCAGAGTCACCACTAACATAAGACTTGCGTTAAGCACGCCCAACATCTGTAAAATGAGACTGAGCATGTGATAGGCAAAAGCCAAATGAAGGAAGGCAAAGATTAGGGGCAGGAAGAAGACAGTCTGTACTTGTTTACGAATGGTCTTTCTTGTCTGCTGCTCGTCTAAGCCGACTTTCTGCAGGATGATGAAGCGATCACGGTCTTCGTAACCTTCGGAAATCTGCTTGTAGTAGATAACCAGCACTGTTCCCATCATGAAGACAATAGAGAGGAAAATCCCTATAAAGAAGACACCACCCAGCATACCCTTAATTTCAAGTATGCCAATCACACCAGTTTGACCGTGGACACCTCCGGCACCTTCTGGCAGGGACTGGTTGTAGTCCGTCATTTTCTTTTGATAGATTGTATCCAGCTTAGCCTTTTCATCTTCTGAAGCTTCAATATCCAGACTACCATAGAGTACAGGATTAATAGCTTGCTGCTCCATCTGATGAGCTAAGAGTTGACTAGGATCCTTGGCTACTAGATACAGCCCTTTAGGAATGATGATATTATACTCATCTGGAATCTTGTGAAAGATAAAATCTTCAGACAGGACTTTCTTGATCGTCAAGTTTTGGCCAGCCAGCTGCAGAGGCTGCTTATAATCCAGATCCACTCCCTTGTTAAAGACAGCAATCTCATTTTCCTGCAAAGACAGATCCTTTCCTGTCAGCTTTTCGTAATCCTCGCTGGAAAACATCAAGATATAGGTATTGGGTGACACAGTCCATTGTCCCTTAGGATAAATATCTAGGCTGTTACCCTCTTTTTTCTTGACACCCATTGAATAAAACTGATAGGTCTCCTGTTGCTTGACCTTCAGCTGATTCTCTGCTACAAACTCTGTCAAGACCTGATCCAGCTGTTCTTTTTTTGCATTTACACCGCCATTGATAGAGAAATCATGCGGAAACATAAGTTTCTGCATAAATTCCGCGCCAGAATAGATGTTCATGCCGGCAGAAAAGGTCACTAGAACCATTGTCGATAGGATGGAAATAGTAGCCAGCCCCACTGCATTTTTCTTCATACGGTAAATAAGATTTGAGACGGAAATCATATTATTGGGCTGGTAGTAATACTTTTTGTTCTTTTGCAGAAGCTGCAGAAAGACTGTAATACCAGCATTAAAGAGCAGGTAGGTTCCTAAAATGACCAAGAGGACTGCTCCAAAAAAGATGAAGATTGCCTCCATAGGATTACGCACAGTCTGAGCCAGATAGTAGCCGTAGAGCAGAGCTGCCAGGCCAATAAAGGTCTGTGGCAGTAAAAACCGGCTCTTCTTCTCTCCGCTGGCCTTTTCCTTAGACATCTTCAGGGAATCAAAACGCAGAATTCGCCAACCATTAACAAAGACCAAGCCTGCAAAAATAAAGCCATAGAAAATAAAAACAAGAATCAAGACCGGTAGCTGGAAAGTTGAAACCAAAACCACCTTGGTCCCCATAAGCTTGAGCAGAAAGGCATAAATCAGCTGGTCAAAGAGAACACCAATAGTCAACCCTAAGCTCACAGCCACTAGGCCGAAAATCAGCAGCTCAATAAAAGTCATAACAAAGAGATGGCGTTTATTGAGACCTAGCATACCATAAAGCCCCAGCTCCTTGGAGCGATTCTTCATAACAAATTGATTGGCATAAAAGACAATAATTCCAGCTGTGATGTTTACAATAACAACCCCTAGGACCAAAACGAGGATAACAGAGCTGGCCCCTGTCATTTTGGATAGATTGGGATTAAAAGCCAAGGAGTTGAAAATATAAGAAATGGCTACAGCCACACAGGTAGCCAGTGCAAAAGGATAATAGAGACGACGGTTCTTAATCAGATTGGATACCGCCAATTTTGCTGCTAATCGAAACACTAGTCCTTCACCTCACTTGCCATAACTGTCAGAGTATCAGAAATCTCTTGGAACATCTGCCGCTCGGTCTTGTCACCACGGAAGATTTGATTGTAGAGAATCCCATCCTTGATAAAGAGCACCCGCTTGGCGCGACTAGCCGCTGCTGTTGAGTGGGTCACCATGAGAATGGTTTGACCGCGGGCATTGATGTCGTCAAAAACATCCAGCAGGGCTGCTGAAGACTTGGAATCCAAGGCTCCCGTCGGCTCGTCCGCCAGCAGAATCTCAGGGTCTGTGATGATGGCTCGAGCTACTGCAACCCGTTGCTTCTGGCCACCGGAAATCTCATAAGGAAACTTCTCTTGCAGCTTGTTAATCCCCAGCTCGTTGCAGGTCGTGACCAGCTTTTGCATCATCTCAGTAATGGGACGGCGAGAGAGGACTAGCGGCAGAAGAATATTATCCTTGACCGACAGGGTATCCAACAGATTGAAATCCTGAAAGACAAAGCCTAATTTCTCTCGGCGGAAGCTGGAAGCCTGGCTGTTTTTGATGGTTGCCGTGTCAGTTCCGTTGAGAAAGACGCGGCCCTCAGTCGGCTTGTCCAGCATGGCTAAGATGTTGAGCAGGGTGGATTTCCCAGAACCTGACTCCCCCATGATGGCGACATATTCGCCTTTTTCTACCGTAAAGTGAATGTCCTTCAAGGCCTCTACTTGGCTGCCCTGAAAGCGGGTTTTATAAATCTTTTTCACGTGCTGTACGTCTAATAATGTCATACTCGAACCTCTTCTTTATTTAACTTGATACTACTATCATACCGGAAAGACAGACAAGTTTCCATAACCTAATCTTTCATTTTGCCTGCCAATCTTACATTTTTGTCATCTTGTGCTCCAAGTCGGATCAGAGAAAAGTCAACTGACCTTTCTCTTATCCTTGAATACTGGAATCTCTCAGTGACTGTACTGCAGCCAGAAATAATATTGACTGGAAGCACAGCCTAGGCGAGTCTTCTCGATTTCTTCCTTGGAAATCTTTTGAGCTTTAGGTTTACTTTGGCGATGGTTAAAAAGATTGATTTTCATAGCGGGCCTCCTTCTTGAAGTCTGATTATTAGTTTGGAAGATTGTTATCTTCTTTTTCTTTACACTTATAGGATACCGAATTCCCAGGCTAGCTGCCATAAGATAACCTTTCATTTTAGCCTTTAAACTTACATTTTTGTCACCTGGGAAAAATGGTTTTCGATTGCCCTTAAACTGCGTCAATAGGCCTAAATTCACCGATACCTATCGGCTTCTTTCATCAAGCGAATTAAAAAAACCGGAATTTGTTTCCGGTTTTCATGATATATTTCCTAAAGTTCTAGATATAGAAGTTTTCTTACCAGAGGGTTTTCAAATTTCTGTCAATATTATCTTGAATAGGCTATTCTTACTGCCCCTCATCCCCAAATTTACCAGTATGAAGGTGGGTAATAGTGTCATGACCAGGTAGAGGAGGCAGCCCACCAGAGTCCTTACGGCTGAACACTTCAAGCAAGCCCGGTGTCAATTGAGAATTTTTCAACTGCTCAGGGCTAATCTCATGGACAATTTCCGCCCCATCTGTCCTGACGAACATTGGATGTGCTAGAAAAGAATTGCTGCAGCAGATAGTGGTTGGCACCATGGATTTCCACTCCTGAAAAACCAGCTTGAACTGCACGTTTGACTGCTCGACCAAAATCCTTGATAATTTCAAGGATTTCTTCATCGGTCAATTCTCTCACCGGATATGGCAGGAAAGAAAAATCTAAGGCACTGGGAGCCAATACTTCCTCACCCTTCAAAGCACGGCCAGAAGCTGCTATCCCACCATGATGAAGCTGCAAAATCGCTTTATTGCCATCTTTTTGAAGGGCAGTAGCTAATTTTCTCTCCCCTTCAATGTGGCCATCAGAGTAAATACCTAATTGAACTGGGTAACCAGTCTGGTAACAAGGCCCTCCTGATGGACTGACATAATGAAATTCAGTAATCAAAAGACTGGCTGCCTGAGAGCGTGCTCCGTAGTATCGCAAAGTATCATCAGACACAAATCCTCCTTCTAAGCCACTGAAAGTATACATAGGGGACAGCACCAAACGGTTGGTTAATTTGGCACCGTGACGCAATTGAATCGGGTCTATAATTTGTTTAGACATAGTAAAAATATCCTTTCTTCTTTGACAACTATTATAGAAGATTCAGAGGCAAAAACAAGGGCTTTTCAGTAAGTGGTATTAACCATCAGGTATCCGGTAAGAAAACGATGGTCAGTTGCATAAAAAAAACAAGCGTCAATTTTCATTGACACTTGTTTTCTGTTTTATTTTTTTAAACGAATCCCAAAATAAACCCCACAACCAACTATTAGAATCAGACCGAAAGCAAGTAGCGTAAAGCTGATTTCTGTACCTGTGAAAGGCAGAATTTTCTTCGTCTTCCCCTTATCTCCAGGTTTATCTTGGTCTTTTTCTATTGGTTTATCTTGATTTGATTTTTTCGGATCTGGTTCATCTGTTTTTTTAGACGGATCCTTGTCTGGGCCAGTCGGTTTCGTTTGGTCAGTTACGACTAACGTCCCATCCTTGTATTCTACTGTATTTCCATCAGCATTTACAACTGTTACTGTGCCATCGAGATTCACTTGGAACACAATGTCGGTAACAGCTAGGTAACCGGTTGGGGCTGCAGCTTCATGGAAGGTATATACTCCAGGAGCTAATCCAAGCTCATGCGATGTATTTGCTTCTGAAGTCCATTTCGCTACAGGATTGCCAGTTGCCTCTTTGCCTTGGAAAATTTGAATCTCTGCACCAGCAATTTCAGTACCGCCAATGTTGACCTTACTAAAGGTCACCTTACGTGGAAGATCATCGTCTTTATCGGTTACAGTCACTTTGGAACCATCGGTTACAACCTTGTTGTCTTCACCCTTGGAGTCTTTCTCGCCAACGTTTGTCACTTCCACTGTGCCGTCATGCTTGACTTGGAAGGTGATGTCCGTTACTTTGAGGTAGCCGGTTGGTGCGGCTTCCTCATGGAAGGTGTAAGTAGCTGGTGCCAAGTTTAGTTCTTTAGACTTACCAGCTTCCGAAGTCCAGCTTTCTACTGGATTGCCTTCTGCCTTGTCGCCCTTGTAGATCTTGATTTGAGCTCCTGCGATTTCTTCGCCACCAAGGTTGACCTTACTGAAGGTAATCTTACGTGGAAGGTCATCATCCTTATCGGTTACTGTAACAGTTGAGCCGTTTGTCACGACCTTGTTTTCTTCACCCTTAGAGTCTTTCTCTCCTACACTAGTCACTTCCACTGCGCCGTCATGTTTGACTTGGAAAGTGATGTCCGTTACTTTGAGGTAACCGGTTGGAGCGACTTCCTCATGGAAAGTGTAAGTACCTGGAGTCAAGTTGATGTCCTTAGACTTGTTAGCTTCGGATGTCCAGCTTTCGACTGGATTGCCTTCTGCCTTCTCGCCCTTGTAGATCTTGATCTGAGCACCGGCGATTTCTGTACCTCCAAGGTTGACCTTACTGAAAGTTACCTTACGTGGAAGATCATCATCCTTATCGGTCACTGTAACAGTTGAGCCGTTTATTACGACCTTGTTCTCTTCACCTTTAGAGTCCTTCTCACCAACATTTGTCACTTCTACTGTGCCGTCAGTTTTCACTTGGAATGTGATGTCGGTTACTTTGAGGTAACCGGTTGGAGCGGCTTCCTCATGGAAGGTGTAGGTTCCTGGGGCTAAGTTGATGTCCTTAGACTGATTAGCTTCCGAAGTCCAGCTTTCTACTGCTTGGCCTTCTGCCTTATCGCCCTTATAGATCTTGATCTGAGCACCTGCGATTTCAGTTCCGCCAAGGTTGACCTTACTGAAGGTCACCTTACGTGGGAGATCATCGTCCTTGTCAGTCACCGTAACAGTTGAACCATTTGTCGCTACGGTGTTAGATTCACCCTTAGCGTCCTTCTCACCAACATTGGTCACTTCTACTGTGCCGTCATGCTTGACTTGGAAGGTGATGTCCGTTACTTTGAGGTAGCCGGTTGGGGCTGCTTCCTCATGGAAGGTGTAAGTGCCAGGTGCCAAGTTAAGGTCTTTAGACTTACCAGCTTCTGAAGTCCAGCTTTCTACGGCTGTACCTTCAGCTTTATCGCCCTTGTAAATCTTGATTTGAGCTTCTGCGATTTCAGTTCCACCAAGGTTGACCTTACTGAAGGTAATCTTACGCGGTAGGTCATCATCTTTATCCGTTACTGTAACAGTTGAGCCGTTGGTTACGACCTTGTTGTCTTCACCCTTAGCGTCCTTCTCGCCGACATTGGTCACTTCCACTGTACCGTCTGTTTTGACTTGGAAAGTAATGTCTGTTACTTTGAGGTAGCCTGTTGGGGCTGCTTCCTCATGGAAGGTATAAGTACCTGGTGCCAAGTTAAGGTCTTTGGACTTGCCAGCTTCTGAAGTCCAGCTTTCTACAGCTTGGCCTTCAGCTTTATCGCCTTTGTAGATCTTAATCTCTGCACCTGCGATTTCAGTACCGCCAAGGTTAACTTTACTGAAAGTAATGGCTTTTGGACTATCATCGTCTTTATCCGTTACTGTAACAGTTGAGCCGTTGGTTACGACCTTGTTGTCTTCACCCTTAGAGTCTTTCTCGCCGACATTGGTTACTTCTACTGTTCCGTCAGTTTTCACTTGGAAAGTAATATCTGTTACTTTGAGGTAGCCTGTTGGGGCTGCTTCCTCATGGAAAGTATAAGTACCTGGAGTCAAGTTCAATTCTTTAGACTTACCAGCTTCAGATGTCCAGCTTTCGACTGCTTGCCCTTCTGCCTTATCGCCCTTGTAGATCTTAATCTCTGCACCGGCGATTTCAGTACCACCAAGGTTAACTTTACTGAAAGTAATGGCTTTCAGACTATTGTCCTCTTTATCGGTTACAGTAAGAACCAAGCCATTTGCTTCAACAGAATCTGTTGCACCTTTAGCATCAACTGTAATGGTACCATCAGAATGAACTGTGAACTTAATATCTTCTACAGCTACAAATCCAGCAGGAGCAAGGCTTTCTTTCAGAGAATAGGTCCCTGGAGCTAACTTAACTACCTTAGATGCGTTGGCTTCGGAAGTCCACTCTGCAAGAGGCTTAGCTTCAGGACGAATTCGACTGCCTTTGTAGAGTTTCAATTTCGCCCCTGGGATTTCTTTCCCGTTTGGATCTACTTTCTTGATCGTCACATCCCGTTCTGAGTCGTCATCCTTGTCTGTTACCTTCAAGGTTGCTCCGTCAGTCACAACTTTATTGTTTTCACCTTTGGAGTCTTTCTCTCCGACATTAGTCACTTCCACCGTACCGTCATGTTTGACTTGGAATGTGATGTCAGTTACTTTGAGGTAACTAGTTGGCGCGGCTTCCTCATGGAAGGTGTAAGTACCAGGCTCCAAATTGATTTCTTTAGACTGATTAGCTTCGGATGTCCAGCTTTCAAGAGCTTGACCCTGCGCTTTGTTGCCTTTGAAAATCTTAATTTGAGCACCAGCAATTTCAGTACCGCCTAGGTTAACCTTGCTGAAGGTAATGGCTTTAGGACTATTGTCCTCCTTGTCGGTAATCGTCAGAATTGAACCCGCTGCTTGAACGGTATCTTCTGCTCCTTTTTTCACAAGAGTAACAGTGCCATTAGCACCTACAGTAAATGTGATATCTTCAACATATTGATAACCAGCAGGAGCGTTAGCTTCAGTCAATGTATAGGTTCCTGGAGACAGTTTTATGACTTTAGAAGTATTTTCTTCTGAAGTCCAGTCTGCAACGGGAGCTTCTTCCTGATCAACATGATCACCTTTATAGATTTTCAGTTGCGCACCAGGAATTTCTTTCCCGTTTGGATCTACTTTTTTGAAGGTTATATCCTGCTCAGTTACCGTCTTCTTATTGACGATTTCACGCGATACAGATTTGTCTGTTCCAAAATCCTGGGACCCAATCTTAATTTCCTCAGTTAATTTATCATATCCTGTAGGAGGGGTCACTTCACGGATGGTATAATCATCGCGCAACAAGTCACCCAAGTTGGCATTCCCGTTAGAATCTGTGGTTAATTTTCCGACAACTGCACCGGTCCGATCACGAACAACTTCAAATTCAGCACCTTGCAGATTTTCACCATTTTCATTGACCTTATGGAGCTTAATGGTGAAAACATAGCCTTCTCCAACACCGCCTGCAATCTGATAAGAACGATTTTCAGATGATGTCGTTGTTTGACCACCATTATAGGTCATGGTAGCACTGTTGGAAACGCGCTCACCATCAACTAGATCGTAATCTGCTTTTGTCTTATAGTCCAGCAAATACCCGAAACCATCCATGTCGCCAAGGTCAATCGTGAATCCATCACCAGCAGCATTTTCCGTGATTTTTGATTGGAAATTAGCTGTCACGTCTTCTGTTGAATCCCGCACCCAATCTCCATTATTCCAGCGCCAAGCAATTTTATAGACCCGAATTGAGTCCCTCATGATTTTAAAATTAGGCGAGGTAATCTTGTCAGTTATCGTTACTCCGGTATAATTCTCCATATTGCGGTTAATCGCAATATTGTAATGAACTTCATTCTTACCGTCTTCTGCTGCCTGATAAGAGCTCTTCTCAATTTTTGAGTCATATCTTTTGGGCGGTCCATTATAATGGACGATTCCCGGATACAACATCCGACCTCCTACGGTAAATCCACCATTCAAGTCACCTTCTTGTCTCACTACATCATGGTCAACTCGTGCATAGAAGAAGAATTCTCCTTGAACACCAGACTTTTGCTCAACATAATTTGTATAGGTCAAAGTAATGGTCTTGTTGGTTGAATCCAAAAATCCATTTGCCACTACGTTATCCGAGCTGTCTTTAAGCTCAATAGCTGAAGAGTTCCCAAATGCATACTCAGAAGGCAAGGTGATTTTTGTCGTATCTCCTTGATGTACTTGGTTATCCGGCAAGACAAACTTTGCGTAAACTCGAAAAGTTTCCCAAATATCAATTCCCTGCGTCAAATCACCACCTGAAGAATTCTTCAAGCTCATCTCAGTGATAACATCACCAAACTCAGCTGCTTGCACCTGAGTAAGAGGAGCTACTGATGGCAAAATGACTCCTAAACAAAGAATAATAAGGTGGAGCAATGCTCTAATCCTTTTGTTCATGCAATTTTCCTTTCTCACAATATTCAGTTTTAAATGTACAATGTAATTGTATACTAACTGAGCTTCCCCATCTTGTCAGTGCCCGCTTTCTAAAAAGCGAACATTTATAGATACATTACATCTACATTTTATCATACTATAAGAAAAATGGCTATACACAAAAGAAGATTTTTTTAACATTTGTTTACCTTTTTGTCATTTAGAAGAGGTGGACGATTTATATGGTTCATTCGCAAATCAAACCACTATTGTTAGGGTCAATTACGTCTGACAATCAATGTCCTCAATAACATAGAAAAACCGGAAAAAGTCCAGTTCTTCTGATTTGTTTCCTAAACGTCAGGACATAAAATTTTCCGTCCCAGAGGAGTTTCAACTCCTTCTCCTTGACACCGGCCGGTATAGCGGCCTCTAAAAAGATGAGAATTTTTCAATTGTAATTCACCTGACTGCCTATCTATATCTTTTGCTAAACCATAGGCTTTATAGAGGACTAAAAGACTAAAAGCAAGCTCAAAAGCTAGAATTATCCGACCCCAATAAGTCTGATTCGCTGGCAGATTCCACAAGAAATGTAAAACAAAAGGCAGCATAACACAAAATAGGCCATAAGCAAATACAGATTGATTCTTCTTATGATAATGTAATATCAATGCAAGACCGAAAGTAAGCAAAGATGTATATAGCCCGTGAGACATAAAAGCCGGAACTAAACGGCTTATGACTTGTGATAGAGAATCAGCCAAACCACGGTCTACATTATTAGCAATCCAAACAAATTGTTCTTGAATTTCAAATCCTGTACCCGCAGCATAGCCCAGCAGCAATATTGATTTTAGATTTTTTACTGGAACAAAGTAATAGGCGAAGACTACTGCTAGAAGTTTGGCAGGCTCCTCAATAGGCGGAGCAACAACAGAGTCCTGAATGATATTCACCCAGGAAGTCTTAGGAAAGTTACTTTCTAATAAATAAGTCAGTCCCCTATCAGCCGTACTAGATAGAAACTTCGACAGGAAAAGTCCGCCTATCAGTGCTAATAAAATAGCTGCCAAGGGGGTCTGCCATTTTTTAGCCAAAAGAAAGAGCAAAAGAAAGACTGGAACAATATAGAAAATTTCTAATAAACTAGCTACTCCCACTATCCCATAATCAGTACCTGACAAACTATAGGAGATATAAGGTTCTGTAACGACTCCTAGTCCAAGTATCACTAGAAAAAAGTAAATAAAAAGAATAAGTCTTTTCTTCATTCCTTTACCCCCATTCTGAAATCAAGGAAATGGTTGTTACCAATGTTTAAGTCTTGTTTTCGATCAAATTTTTTGGCAAAATGAAAAGCTTCGTAAAGAACAACTAAACTGAAAGAAACTTCAAAAGCAATCATAAGGGGACTGAAGGATAAGTGACCGTTTGGTAAATTCCATAGAAAATGCAAAACAAAAGGCAAAATGAAACAAAATATTCCTTTATAAAATACTGATTGATTCTTCTTATAATAAAGTAGCATGAGTATTAAGCCAAAAGCCGTTAAAGTTGTATAAAGCCCGTGAGAAGTCAAAGCTGCGAAAATTCTCCCCAGAGCCTGAGAAATGGAATAAGCCAATCCTTTATCTAAATTTTTAGCAATAAAAGTGAACTGCTCCCTAATCTCGAATCCTGTCCCTGCCGCATAGCCTAGCAACAGTATAGATTTTATATTTTTCACAGGCATAAAATATATTGCCCAAACAACAGCTAATAACTTGACTGGCTCCTCAATAAATGGGGCTACTAAAGAATCTTTAAAGATATTAAAGAATGAGTGGCTAGGAAAAGTTGACTTTAACCAAGCAAAAATGCTCTCATCACCAACTATAGCAAAAAAACTGGATAAAAATAAGCCACCTACAAAAGCTAGCCAAAGAGCAACAGAAGGTGTTCGCCATTTGCGAGCCAAATAGGCCAATAATATTATAATAGGAACAATATAGAAGAGTTCAAGCAGACTCACTACACCAACAATCCCATAATCTTTTGCAGACAAACTATAAGATAAGTAAGGATTCATGGATAATCCTAACCCAAGACAAATCAAGGATAGGTAGCTAAATAAGACAATATTTTTCCTCATAAAAAGCCTCCTTTTCAAGAAAAACTACAAAAAGACTTATTCGAAAACGAATGATTATCATTTTTTTGCTTAAAATTCATCGAATTTATCCTCTTGAAAATAATGTAGTTGACTGCTTGTAGATCAGATTCTTAAAATCAACCGTCAAAAATTTTTGAATGAAATAGTAAAACATATTACTAATTTCATTCTAGCAAAATATTAAAATTTTAATCTTACATAAATCTTACGTTCCAAACTTATAATCTTACAGTATTGTAAGATTGCAAACATAAGCAATTCTAATATAATCTGTCATTTCATTTCCGGTGTCAATTTATTGTAAAAAGTTTAAACTTTCTTTAATCCCTCATATTAAATATTCTAGAATACAAACATCAATTATTTTTCAAAAAATTTGCAGTTATTTTTTTCATACAATATTCCTTTCTAAAAAGTATGATATTAGCCCTAAAATCATTTCTCTATTTGAAGAACATCAAAAGGGCACCCCCTATTATGCAAAAAGAAAGATAACCTTTCTGTAATCTAACCTTTCATTTCAGCTTTTAAACTTACATTTTTATCACTTAGCATGAAGGAATATTTTTCTAACAATTAAACTGTGTCGAATGTTTCTTTTATTCAGAATCAAAAAAACCGGAAACAAAGTCCAGTTCTTCTGATTTATTTCCTAAACGTCAGGACATAAAATTTTCCGTCCCAGAGGAGTTTCAACTCCTTCTCCTTGACACCGGCCGGTATAGCGGCCTCAATTTCTCCCAAATCAACGGTAGCGTCCTTAAAATAGTCCTTGCTGAAGTGGTTCTTCTTATATTGCTGGTCCACATAGTCTGCCGTCTCGTCTGAAATCATAATCTTAGTTCCTGGCTTAGCCACCCGCAGCATTTCCTGCATAGCCTTGGCCTTATCGCTAAAGAAATTAATCCCACCGATATGATAAACGATGTCAAAGCTATTATCCGCAAAGGGCAGGTCCTCTGCACAAGCATGAAAGAGCTGCAGATTGGTCTTCTTGGCGCAGGATTTCTGGCATTTTTTCAGCATGCCTATGGAAATATCCGCCCCGACAAAGTCTAGGCTTTTCAGTTCAATATTCTTAGGGATGTAGCGCAGGTCGTGGCCTGTTCCGATAGAGACATAAAGAATTGACAAATGGTTCTTCCATTCTAATTCTGCCATCAGATCTCTTCTCAACTTGTCGACTGTCTTGCCATAGAGAAGGCCGCCAAGCCATTTCTCACTCATATCATACCAGCGAGCAAAACGATTGTACATGTTCATATACTTGGCATTGTCCCCTGAGACATAGTCCGGATTCAGCGCCAGATAGATGTCTCCGTCTTTTTGAAGATCCTCTAACTTCAATCTTGGCTTCAGCTTCTCTTGTATTTTTGTATCTGTCATATCTTCTGTCTCCTTTTTCTATTTGCCATTTATTATAGAGGATTCTGAGACAAAAACAAGAGGTTTTCCGTAAGTGGCTGCCCAGCATGAGTAACTGGAAGAAATTGCTAAGTAAGCTGCAAAAAAACTAGACAAAAAATGTGCAAACAAAAGAAGATAAAGCATTCTGCTCTATCTTCTCTTTATTTATTTGCTCAGTCGAGTCTTACGGTAAAGTCCTAAAAGAGTCAGAACTACCAGACCAGCAAGAACTAGTCCAAGGCTTTCAGCAGAGCCAGTCGCAGGAAGAACTTTTTTAGATTTTCCTTGACCGTCTGCTGCTTTATCAGAATCAGATGATTGATTTGGTTTAATACCGCCTTGAACTGCTTTATCAGGCGTACCAGGTTCAGCTGGTGCCACTTGGTCAGTAATGAACAACTTGCCATCTGTATATTCTACAGCATTGCTATTGGCGTCTAGAACTGTTACAGTGCCATCTTCATTGACTTGGAAGACAATATCAGTCACAGCCAGATAACCTGTCGGAGCCGCTTCCTCATGGAAGGTGTAAACACCTGGCTCTAGGTTAATTTCTTTAGATTTGTCAGCTTCTGAAGTCCAAGATGCGACAGGACTGCCCTTGCTTTCCCGCCCCTTGAAAATTTGAATCTGAGCACCGGCAATTTCCTCACCAGCTAGATTGACCTTACTGAACGTTACCTGTTTATCCGTTGGAGTTTGAATTTGCTTATTGACCACATTGACTGCAACCAATCTGCTATCTCCAGAATCTCCAGATGCCGGACTGCCTACGTTCAAAGTCTTACCAAAATCCGTCGGACTAATCGTAATATCCTCTGTCAGGCGGTCATAACCTGCTGGAGCAGTCGTTTCACGCAGGATATAAGTGTCGCGCAGAAGATTACCAACTTCCGCATTCCCATCCGCATCTGTCGTGATTGTGCCAACCACCTTATTGGTCGCTTTCCGCACCACTTCAAAGACTGCACCGCTCAGAGAAGCATTAGACTCATCTGTCTTGTGAACCTTAACCTTGAAGTTATAGCCTTCGGACTTTCCGCCAGCAATCTGATAAGAGTACTCGTTGGTGACAGACACTGTCTCGGTATTGTTGTAGTTCATGGTAGCCTTATTTCCTACAACCTCTCCATCAGCCAAATCATAGTCGGCCAGCGTCTTGTACTCAACTAGGTAGCCGAAGCCTTCTACATCTCCGAAGTTGATTGTCAAGCTATCGCCTTCAGCGCCAAAGGTCATCTTAGACTGGAAGTCTGCTGTTACATCTTCAGTCGAATCACGCGCCCAATCTCCATTATTCCAGCGCCAAGAAACCTTATACACTCGCACAGAATCTTGAACAATCTTAGCGTTTGTATCACCCAGCTTGTCCGTCACAGAGACATTTTTGTAGTTCCCCATGTTGCGGTTAATGGCTACATTGTAGCGGATTTCATTCTTAGCATCAGCGTCCCATTGAAAAGCACTTTTTTCTAGCAGGGACTCATACTTTTTCGGAGGTCCATTATAGTGAATGCTGCCGGCTGGAATCCTATTATTGCCTACCGTGAAAGTAGCTGGAATATCCCTTTCCTCTGTGACAACCTCGTGGTCAATCCGCGAATAAAAGAAAAACTCGCCTCTGACACTGGATTTCTGCTCCACATAGTCTGTGTATGTCAGTGTGATGGTCTTGGCATCGCTATCCAGGACTCCATTAGCCACCAGGGCTCCGTTTTCATCCTTGAGCTCAATAGCTGAAGAATTCCCAAAGGTAAACTCATTCGGTAAATGAATCACCGTTGTATCACCTGCATGGGCTTGGTTGTCTGGCAGGGCAAACTTAGCATAAACGCGGAAGGTCTGCCAGATATCCACACCATTGGTCAGCTGCTCACCAGAGTTAGTGGTGAGGTGCATCTCAGTGATGACATCATTGAGTTCCGCCGCCTGAGCCTTAAGGGTTCCGGCTAGGAAAGGCAGGAACACGCCTAGACAGAGAATGATGAGCTGAAACCATACTCTCAGTTTTTTATTCATTCAATCTTCCTTTCTCACAAGTAAAATTTGTTTAAAAGTACAGCGTATTGGCCAGCCAGTTGAACACGTTCATTTCATGTTTTTCTGCCTTTTTGACAAACACTGGAAAGACAATACTAATTCATTGTACCATATTGACTATTAAAAAACTATAGGAATGCTCAGAGGGTTTTATCATAAAAAGGAGACAGAAGATGCTAAGCCTTCTCTCTCCTATTGGTAAGCAAAACAGGCCAAAAGATGACCTAAAAATCATTGAACAAATTAAGCTCTTCTATTTTGACAAAAAGGTCAATCTTTCTGTGACGCACTGGAAGTTGCATCTACTTGATTCTGATCTGTTTCTTCTTGTTTAGAAGAATTTCTTTCCGTCTTATCTGAAGTGTCGGGCACTTTCTGTGTATGACCGCAGGCCGTTAGGATAAAGGCAGAAATCAGAGCCAGAAACAAGTTCCCAATTTTCTTGAACCTAGACATACGAGTTCTCCATTTATGCGAAACTTGATGAGACTAGCACTCCGCCAAAAATGCCTGCACAGTCTTGACATCTTCTGGACTACCGCCTCTGTCAATATCACAGATATGCTGGAGGCCATATTTTTCGATAATCAGGGCAGTCGCCCCGCAGAAGGTCCGGCCGTGTTTAACAGAGTCACCATTGTTAACAAAACCTTTAATCAGCCCAGGATGTTTCTTGATAAAGCGTTTGGTAGACCAAGGAATTTTCCCAGCACCAGCATTTCGAGTAATGAGAATACAGGGCTCTTCCAGCTTCTCCTTGATGGTCTGGGTCGGATAGCCCAGTGATTCTGCAAATCGTTTACCAATACCAGTATTTGAATCATAAACTACAATCATCTTCATCACCTACTTTCTTAAAAAAAGGATAGCAAACCAAGCTGCAAAGCCTAAAACCACAACATCAGAGATGAGCATAAGCATAAACTCCAAATCTGGCATCATGTGAATATACATCAGCAATGACAAAGTTGTCAAAGCCAGTACTGTCAGCTTAGCAACTGCCGGCAAGCCCGGAATCAAAGCTGCTCCGATTAGGACAATGATGAGACCTCCGACTAAAAATGACTGAAAATCCACACTTAAACTAAAACCAACTGTCACACCGCCGTAGCCAATGGTCAAAAGACCAATCGCGACCAGACAGATACCCAAAATAGCCATTCCACTCATGGCAAATCCTCCTTGCTTATTCATTCTTTTCCTCACTTTCTGTTTTTGAATGAACAATTTGTAATATTCATTCAAAACTTTCTAAAAAATAATTCACTTTATACTTATCCAATCACGTTTCTTGAATACCTTCCAATTCCTATTCGCACTACATAAGACATCACCTCCTTTGTTTATGAATGAATATTTTTTGAAATTCATTCATATCTACTTCTAAGAAAAGGAATTTCCTCTATTTGGAAAAAATTCCCTTAACAAAATATTTCACTAAAGTCTCAATGCTATTGAAGTAGCCTGAAAATTCCTGCTCTGTGACATGCATGTCTATGTAGTAAATCAAGTCATAAACCTTCATAATTTCAGCTATTTTCTCCTTCGAAAAACCCTCTTCCTGCAAGCGCTGGCTGAATGTCTGAATCAGAAAATGATGAAAAGCGTTGGACGCTCGTCCAGAATCCTGATTATAGTAATCATGCAGAATCTGAGAAATACCTGGTTTGTTCCACTCAGCTAGAATTTTATTGGGCGAAATCAATTCAAAAGTGACTGCAAAAAGCTGTTCAATGATTGCCTCAGGCTCGCCCTGCCAGTCTACGCGTTGCATGATTTCCTCACGTACACGGCTATTTTCAGCTACATAAACCTCCAAGAAGATAGCTTCCTTAGACTCATAATACTTGTAAAAGGATCCGACAGCCATATGGCTTCTCTTAGCAATATCAGAAATTCCAGCTGCCTTATAGCCTTTTTCTGCAAAGACTTCTCTAGCCGCAGCCAGGAGCTCATTTTTTTTATCCATTTCCACGCCTCTTTTGTGAATGAATTATATTTTGTGTTCATTCATATTTTAACACAATCTTGTCACTTGTCAAGCATTTATGTTATACTATACAAAAAAGATAGTTTGCTAATCAAATTATTTTTTAGATTATATTTTGGAGGTTGAGCTATGCTCAAGGAAAGACGAAACCAGGGTACCATCGCCCTACTGGTAATTTCTCTTATTTTTCTATTTGTTGCTGCAGTAATGGGCTTTATCCAATACCAAAAAGTCAACACCAAGACTGCCTATGACCGAAATAGCGAGTCTGGATCAGATTCAGCAGTCTATGCTGAAGTGTCATATATTTTTCCAGAGGCCCTGATTGAAGTAGAAGATAATACTCAAGTTTGGCTAGTTGCCTACCAAGACGGATATGTTGGTCTGCAGGCTAAAAAAGGGGACAAGCAGATTGCCCAGCTCTTGGAAAAAGAGAAGAGTGGAGAGCTAGAAAAAAATCCTGTCCGAATTGTTGGCTCCTACGTTAATGCTAACTCCCCTAAGAAGAATCAGGGATATATTTCTAATTATGGCAGCCTCGTTCGCGGTCTCCTAGCAGACAATCCCGAAGTCATCACAGTAATGTCAAGCAGCTCCTATATCTCTATCACTGAATTTGAATCTGACAATCTTGCATTCATGTTCTATATTCTGTTTTTGATTGGACTCAGTGCTTTCTTTGTCGTTATAGGAATTATCGGCCGCAAGAAAAATATCGCTGCCTACGAAGAAATCTATGCAGCCTATCCAGAGGCCAAAGACAATCTCAATATCCTGCTGGAGCAAGCTTCTTTCCACGACGATGTGCTGAAAATTGCTGTTTATAAAGACCATCTCATTACCTACTATCGAGGTTTCAAGGCGATTGATCTCAAACAGGTCGTCCATCTCTACCACCACATTCTCACCATGCATCGCGGCTTCGTTGCTTCAAACAGAAACTCAACCTTAGTTGCTGTTCGAAACAATCAAAAGAAATACCAAATGCCTATTAAGAACATTGGTAAAACAACAGATACCAAACTCCAGTCAACCTTTGACTATCTCTACAACCACTTCCCTCATATCAGATTGGGAGTGTAATATCACATAAAACTCAAGCTAGAAAATTTAGCTTGAGTTTTTTAGATACAAAAAAACAGGAGCAGGATACAGTCCCAACTCCAGTTATTTTTATGATATGCTTGTCAGAACGTTTTTCAGCAAGTTACTTGCCTTCTTTTTCCTTTCTGCGCTTGGCCAAGGCGCTGTTAATCTTCTTGGTCTTAAGATTTGTATCCAAGTAACGAAAGAGCCATACAAAGAGATAAATCAGAATAAAATTAAACCAGAAATGCCAGCTGGCAATTAAAAATCCCCAGTTATTATAGACCATGAAACAGCATACTAAGACTGCGACAGCGGCGAAATGCAGTAAAATCGAGACTGAAAAAGAGAATCGGTCTTCAAGAGTTTTTAACATTGAACTGACAATCCCAATCAAACCGCTCATCACCATGACACTGATGATATTACTAGTTGTGGGCGGATGTTTTTGAATAGAGAAAGCAAGGACAATCAGATAGACTGCACTCCCTGTCTGGATGCCCATCAATATAGCGTGTAGACATTTTTTTATACTCATCACTTACCTCCTAGATTCCCAGATATTCCATCAAGAGTTTGACATAGCGACGGCTGACTTCGGTCTTGATTTGATTGGTCAGCTTGGCCGTCATATTGCCAGAAAAGCTGTCAGACAAAGACTCCAGATGGTCAATATTGATGACAGCATGCCGAGAAACCTGGATAAAGTTCGAGCTGTTAATCCGTTGCTGAAAGCGAGTCAAGGTCTCTGTCGTCTGGTAAATGCCTTCTCTGCTGTAAATCATCAGAGTTGTCTGGTTGATGTCTGCTAGGATAATATCTTCAGTCCTCAACATGACCAGTTTATCGTCCGACTTGATAGGCAGGACGCCACTTGGCCCTGCCTTGTACTGTTCTAAATAATCTAAGATGGCCTTGGCTTCTGCCCCTAGCTGGTCTGCCTTGACCACAACCAGCGGATCCTTGGATGAAATGGTTGGATCTGTTTCAAATTTTGCTTGCAAGAGGAAACTCCCTATTCACATTCTATTGTAGTTTCAGCCGGCGGATGGCAATCATATTTTGCACCATCCAAATAAGCGCTATTGCAACTAAAACTATTCCAACTATATAGAAAGTTTCTGTCCTTGTCAAGAGCTCCTGCCATTCAATGCGAATTCCCATTGTTTTTTCAAAAGCTGCTTGTGACTGGCTGCTATTAGTAAAAGTATCTGCTAGACTTTCTTTCATAAGAACCTGTCTGAAAAGAGATGCCATGTAGTTAGAAGGCGTAAGCTTCATCAGGTTTTGCGCCATATTCGGCAAGGTTCCAATGGGGATATAGGTACCCACTAGAAAACCAGAAGTTGCTCCGACTACTGTTGCCAATTTCCCTAAACTATCCACTGATTTGAAGCATTGAACAATCAGAGCATTTATCAGTGTGGCCAAGAGGCTATTTAAGAGCATCAGAAGAATTAGGTAAGGAAGGACTCCCCACTCAAAGGAAATGTTATCCGCTAGCGTAAAATAGCTGAGCATAAAGGCAAACATAATGACCTGCATCAAAAAGCCGATAATAACAGAGCTGACAAGATAACTAAGCTGCAAGCCCCATGGTCCCAAGTCTGTGATAAAGAGGTCGTCTGTCACTTTCCGCTCCCGATCTTCGACCTGCCGAGAGAAAGCTGCCAATGTGGTCGTTAATCCTGTAACTGCCAACACGCCGCCAATCAGCCACAAGTCCATCAGCTGGCTGGAATGGCCTTTGTAATTATTTTTCAAAAAAACGATATAAAGCACAAAGGGAATAATGGCTCCGAAGAGGGACAAAATTACCCCACTGCGGTTGCGGAAATAAAGTAAAAAATTACGTTTTATCAAAGCGAGCATATTAGCGTACCTCTCTTCCTGTCAGTGCCATAAAGGCATCGTCCATGGTTCCGGGTTGGAATTCAAATTGTTCGATATAGGGACCAGCCTGAGCCAATAAGGTCAGAGCTTCTTGAGTCGTTTTAGGGTGGAGGATAAATTCCCCTTCCTTGACTTGCTCCCAAGCGCAGCCTCTTGGCAAGCTTTTCTCTAAACTTGCTACATCTTGACTCAAAATCCGCAAGACATTACGGGCGTAGTTTCCCTTAATCTGGTCTGCGGAGCCCTGAGCAATAACCTGACCATGGTCTACGATATAAATCTTATCCGCATCATCAGCTTCATTGAGATAGTGGGTTGTCAAGACAATGGTCATCTGCTCTTCTTTCTGAATTTGCTTGAGCAGGCTCCAGATACTCTCCCGAGTCTGGATATCCAAGCCTGTCGTCGGCTCATCCAGAAAGAGCAGGTCGGGACTATTGAGCAGGGCTCGCGCAATGTCCACCCGACGCTTTTGACCACCAGACAGCGTTCCATAAGGCTGCTTGGCAAAGGCTGATAAACCTAGCTGAGAGACCAAGCGCTCAATTCTACCTGACGGCATCTCCTTGTACTGCTTGGCTCTGATGGTCAGATTTTCCAAAACTGTCAGCCGGGCGTCCAACACACTGTTTTGGAAAACCACACCCAGCCTAAGCTTTTCAGCATAGCAAATCTGCCCTGATGTCGGCCGCAAGAGACCTATCAGCATCTGGATAGTCGTAGACTTTCCTGCACCATTAGGGCCTAGAATAGCTGTAAAACTGCCTCTCTCAATCTGAATATTCAGATCATTAACTGCCACCTTATCGCCATAAACCTTGCTAAGATTTTTCGTTTCTACTAACATGATCTTTTCTCCTCTTCTTTACTTCTGAGACTATGATAGCAAGTTGTTTTTGAAAAATCTCGGCTTTTTGGACAAGCGGTAAAATGAGGGAGATGAGAGGTAAAAATCCAGACATCAAAAAATCCCCGACCATTCGGTCAGGGAAGTTTATTAGCGGGCGACAATCTTGCGGTAACTGCGTGAAGTCAGTAAGAAAACTAAAATATAGGTCAGGAGGAAGACACCGCAAGTTGCAAGTGTTGTCTGAATCAAAAGAGGAAGATTGGTCACACCCAATAGGGCAACTATCAAGCGCAGCATATGAAAGACCGCTGCTACATGTAGAAAAGCAAAGATGAGAGGTAGGAAGAAAACAGTCAAAATCTGCTTGCGAATGGTACTTCTAGTCTGCTTTTCATCTAAACCAACTTTTTGCAAGATGATAAAGCCATCGCGATCTTCATATCCTTCAGAAATTTGCTTGTAGTAAATTACTAGAACAGCTCCTAGGAGGAAGATAACCGAGAGGAAGACACCTATGAAGAGCAAGGTTCCAGTAAGTTCTTGATAGCTCTTTTCTGAACTATAACGGTCACTAGCCATTGCGAAGCTACCATCTTGAGCTTGTTCCTGATCCAAAGTGTCCCTCAACCCCAGTTGGACTTGCTCGACAAACTTTTTACTTCCCTTAGTCTCTGAAGCAACTCCAATGTAGTAGTAATGATCCACATCGAGATTAACCTCTTTGCTATCATTGACCACCATATAGAGACCCTGCTCCATGGTCACATCGTTTGGATTAGGGATTTCCCCATGCGTGAAATTCGACGATAAAAGCTGCTTAATCTTCCAGTCCTTACCATTCACTCGGAGTGGCTTGTCCTTATTTAAGGAAATATTTTTTCCATAGACAAGAGTTTCATCGTCTGCCAAGTCTATCTTTTCCCCTGTCATTTTTTCATAATCCTGACGATTAATGACCGTAATCGTGCCTGCAGACTTGGTCAAGATATTTGTATCCGACTCCAGCTCTCTTTGCATTGGAACTGTCACATCATTACCAGCCAGTTTCGTAATGAAGGCTGATTGGTAGAGATAAGTAATATAGCTTGGCTTCTTCAGACCTGTGTCCTGAGCAACTTGCTGGACCTTGTCCAACAGAGCCTCCTTCTGATCGGTCGATTTCGGCAAGACGATACTGACATTGTAATCCTTTGGATGCAAGGTAGTAATATAATCCTGACCTCCAACATAGATATTGATTGTACCAACCAGAGTCACTAGGAGCATGGTAGATAGAATGGAGATAGTCGCCAATCCTGCTGCATTTTTACGCATCCGCGAGATAAGATTGGAAACAGAAATGAAATTCTGCGTTTTATAGTAGTAGCCTTTGCGTTTTTTGAGAAATTTCAATAGTGTAATCGAACCTGCATTAAAAAGCAGATAGGTTGCGATGATAACCATAACCACAGCTATAAAGAAATTTCCGATAGCAGCGACAGGCTTGGTAACGGTCAAAGCCATATAATAAGCCACACCCATGAGCAGAAGCCCCAGCAAGGTTTGCAGCAAAAGGAAGCGTCCCTTCTTCTCGCCTGCTTTCTTTTCTTTCATTAAATTAAGAGAGCTATAGCGTAGAAGACGCGTAGAGTTGAGCAACAAAATCACCGCAAAAGCAATACCCAGACTGGCTAGAGTCATCCAGACGTTCTTCCATTGGAAGGTCGAGGCAAGAACTGCCGGCATTCCCATCAATTTCAAAAGGACTGCGTAAAGCATCTTATCTAAAGCTAGGCCAGACAAGATACCCAGACCAACTGTAGCTAGATAAAAGACACAGAGTTCAAAGAAGGTCATGACTAGCAGATGCTTTTTCTCCATGCCTAGCAGACTATAGACTCCCAACTCTCTGGAGCGGTTTTTCATGACGAAGCTATTAGCATAGGTAATGAGGATAAGGACGGCAATCTGAATGACATGGATACCAAACTGCAAGGTCATGCGAGCAGCTGCACCGCCATAAGAGCTCTCCATATTAGGGCTATGAGCCAGTGAAACAAAACTATACAAAATCGCTGTTGCCAGTACCGTCGCCAAAGCAAATGGATAATACAAACTGCGATTTTTAACCAGGTTTGACAAAGCCAGTTTACTCGTTAGTTTGAACATAATTGCCCACCTCACTTGCCATAACTGTCAGAGTGTCGGAAATCTCTTGGAACATCAGCCGCTCGGTCTTGTCACCTCGGAAGATTTGATTATAAAGAATCCCATCCTTGATAAAGAGCACCCGCTTGGCGCGGCTAGCCGCCGCTGTCGAGTGGGTTACCATGAGAATAGTTTGACCGAGGGCATTGATGTCGTCAAAGACATCCAGCAGGGCTGCTGAAGACTTGGAATCCAAGGCTCCTGTCGGCTCATCCGCCAGCAGAATCTCAGGATCTGTGATAATTGCCCGAGCTACTGCAACCCGTTGCTTCTGGCCACCGGAAATCTCATAAGGAAACTTCTCTTGTAGCTTGTTAATCCCCAGCTCGTTGCAGGTCGTGACCAGCTTTTGCATCATCTCGGTAATGGGACGGCGAGAGAGGACCAGCGGCAGGAGAATGTTGTCTTTGACCGACAGGGTATCCAGCAGATTGAAATCCTGAAAGACAAAGCCTAATTTCTCCCGGCGGAAGCTGGAAGCCTGGCTGTTTTTGATGGTTGCTGTGTCAGTTCCGTTGAGAAAGACGCGGCCCTCAGTCGGCTTGTCTAGCATGGCTAGGATGTTGAGCAGGGTGGACTTCCCAGAGCCTGACTCCCCCATGATGGCGACATATTCGCCTTTTTCTACCGTAAAGTGAATGTCTTTCAAGGCCTCCACTTGGCTGCCCTGAAAGCGGGTTTTATAAATTTTTTTCACGTGCTGTACATCTAATAATGTCATCTTGCTTCCTTCCTTTCTGTCTAGCAGGGCACCTATCAAAGCCCTGCTTTTAGCAGCATTTATAAACTGCCTCCTAATTGATAAGTCTATTTTATCTCAATACCAACCGCTCTGCCATAACCTAAGCTTACATTTTAAAGTGCAATCTTACACTTTTGTAAGATGAGATGAGCTTTATTTTACCCAAAAGGCAATCAAAGCAATTAGCCAAAGGTGGGCTGGATAGAATATATAGAAGAAATATTTGCTCCACTTGCTGTTGGATCCTCGCTCACCATTGTAGAAGTGCAAGAGAGGAAGAACACTGATAAAGAGCCAGTCTGAGTTATAGAGCAGCATTGATAGCGTGTCCTGCAAGGTTGGATAAATTTGAATACTCATGGCAAAGAGAATTCCCGCCCAAACTACATAGGACAAGTTTCTGAAAAAGACTTGATTTCTAAAAAGGTAGGTTAAGAGCATGAAAGGAAGCAGAGCCATGCCGCCTTCGCTAAAGAGAAGCCCAGCCAGCAAGACTAATACTCCTGCCGTCAGCCGCAAACCACGCTTCTGCTCCTTAGCAGCTCCGCCATTGTCAGAAAAGCCAAAGAAAAGACTCAGCATGAGGACCCCGCAGGCCAAGGTCAGGAAGATATTGTGAGTGAGGTAGATGCCCTTCTCCTGAAATAGGAGCGTCAGGATACAGTTTCCTGTCTGCATCAGGGCTGCCCAAAAGAAGAGCCGCATATTGTAAGCCAGACGGTTGTGAGTGTGGAGAAAACCTTCCACTGCCATGAAGGCAAATGCTACTCCGACACAGCGGGTTAGGGCATGCAAGACACCATCCCAGCCGTCTGGCACCAGCCCCGGTATCTGACTGATATGGTCAAAAACCATAAGAAATGCCATGAAGAGCTTCAACTGAAAAGCATTCAAACCTTTTGATTTCATTTTTCTGTCTCCTTCTTATTTCTTGCCTCTATGATAATAAAAAAGAAAGGCCGGTACCATAACCTAACCTTTCATTTGCTAGTTTTATTCTTACAATTTTGTCACTTTTAAAAATCATGCAAAGCATCTACCTAAAATAGCTCAAAACCTAGTGCCTTTTATGAGAACTTTCATCTGTCTGCAACTTTTCTAAAAATCCTTTGACAGCTTGTCGGTCTGCTTCCGTTCCAGAGCCCTCTATGTTACAAATATGGCGGAGACCGTACTGCTCCACTATCTTATCCGTCGCCCCGCAAAAGGTCTGCGGATAACGCTTCTGATTGCCATTAATGACAAAGCCTTTGATTAGATGCTCATACTTTCTGATGAAACGCTTGGTCGTCAACGGAATCTGCCCTGCTCCGCTATTTCTGCTGACCAAAATACAGGGTCCCTCCAGCTTTTTCCAGACTGACTGGCTAGGCAACCCCAGACTTTTAGCAAACTTCTTGCCCAAACCAGTCAGACTATCATAAACCACTACTAGCAACTTTCTTCCTCCTATTCAAAGATCAATTTCTTCTCAGGAAAGGCGATGGAAACCGTCGTTCCCTGACCAACTTGAGAGTCTATAGCAATCTTGTGTCCCAGCTGGTCAGCAATTTTCTTGGACAGATAAAGACCTAAGCCTGAGGACTGCTGGGTCAAACGACCGTTGTAACCTGAGAAACCGCGCTCAAAAACCCGCAGCAAATCAGCATTTTGAATCCCCAAACCCGTGTCCTTAATATAGAGGCTGCCCTCGTGAAAATAAATCTCTATGCTGCCTTCTTTTGTGTATTTAAGACTATTGGACAGGATCTGCTCCAAAATCACTAGAAACCACTTTTTATCAGTGACAATCGTGTGGTCTAGATCATGAAGATTGAGACTGAGTCCTTGCTGAATAAAGAAAAGGGCATATTTCTTGACTACTTCTCTGACCAAATCAGCCAGATTTTCCTGCTTCAGCACTAGATCATCATGAAAGCTTTCCAGACGGAGGTACTGGAGCACCAGATGAACGTAGGACTCGATCTTAAAGAGCTCCTGCTCTAGCTGAGACTTGGCTTCCTTATCCTTCAAATCTCCAATCAAAAGTGAACTGGCTGCAATAGGTGTCTTGACTTGATGAACCCAAAGAGTATAGTAGTCCAGCAAATCATTGTATTTCTCCTGTTCAACCAAGAGCTGATTCTTCTGTTCGTACTCCAGCTCCTCCACTCGTTCCTGCAAGAGCTTTTCTAGAGGAGTCTGAGCCTGAGCAGAGAGCTGCAGCTTCTGGCTGCGATAACTCTTAAAGACCGTCCAAGCATCTGCTCCGATAAACAAGAAAGACAGAAAAGCCAGCAAGAGCGCAACATATTCCAGCAGACTGCGGTAAGCATCAAAGACAAAGGCAAATAGCAGAATAAAGCCTAGCAGCAGAATCAAAAGAGCTAGAAAAAATCGCCGCGAATAAAGGTAAGACTTAAGAAAGAAAAATTTATCCTGTATGTCCATTGATGAGACCGTATCCTATTCCTTTTTTGGTTTCGATGAAGTTTTTCAGTCCGTGCTCTTCAAGCTTTTTACGCAGGCGAGCGACATTGACCGATAGGGTATTGTCATCGATGAAAAAATCGCTGTTCCAGAGTTCCTTCATCAGATCATCACGCGCTACGATACCATCTGCGTGCTCAAAGAGGACCCGCAAAATCTGAAATTCGTTCTTGGTCAAGGTCACCACTTTGCCATCAAAGACCAGATCTGTCGACTTGAGATTGAGAATGACACCCTGGTGCTCCAGGAGACTCTGGTCGTTTCCAAACTCATAGGAACGGCGCAGCAAGCCCTGAACCTTAGCCAGAAAGACATTATTGTCAAAAGGCTTGGTAATATAGTCGTCTGCCCCCATATTGATAGCCATGACAATGTCCATGGACTGATCGCGAGAAGACAGAAACATGATAGGCACCGTTGAAATCTTGCGGATTTCCTGACACCAATGATAGCCATTGAACAAGGGCAGGCCGATATCCATCAGCACCAGATGCGGCTCCTCTCGTACAAAGACAGTCAGCACATCCATAAAGTCCTCAACTGCCACTACCTGAAAGCCCCACTGTTCCAGCATTTTCTTAATCATCTGACGAATGACCGGATCATCTTCTACTAGTAAAATCTTGTGCATCTTTCCCTCCCGATTTCTTACTAGTAACATTATACCAAAAAATGCGATTGCTTGTTTATCATCCTCGGTCTAAGGTATGATTTTTCTGGAAAAGAGAAATTCTATCAGAAAAATATGCTATACTAACTAGTAGAAATTGGAGATATAACATGAGCAATATTTTTACTTACCTTGAAGAAGTGCAGCATGACAGCATTTATGATAAACCTTTCAATGAACTGGATCTGCTAATTCTGACAGAGCTAACCTACTTGCCTTTTGACCAACTAGTGCATGAAGACATGTCCCCCTACTGCGACTGCCGACTGATGGATTTGGCCGACCAAGTACCGCGCGACCTCTCCATGATGGTTAGCAAAAACCGACTGAAACTGCTAGATTTGGCCGCAGCCTCTACCCGCTTTAAAAATCTAAAACTGATGGGCTATGTCAATGATGTTGACCAAGATATCCAGAAGCAATTCGCTGCCTTGATTTTCAAAATCAAGCCTGATACCTATGTCCTGGTCTTTCGCGGCACAGACGACTCCATTGTCGGCTGGAAGGAAGACTTCCACATGACCTATATGGCTCAAATCCCTGCTCAGAAAATGGCCGCCCGCTATCTGCAAAACGCCTTAGAAAACCTGCCCGGTAACTTTATCCTAACTGGCCATTCCAAAGGGGGAAACCTGGCTTCTTATGCAGCCAGTCAGATGGAAGCATCGCTCCAAGACCGTATTGAAGCCATCTACAGCTATGACTCTCCCGGTCTCAATCACTCTGTCATCGAAAGCGATGGCTACCAGGCTGTGGTTGAAAGGATGAAACGCTACCTGCCTCAGAACTCCATCGTCGGCATGATGCTGGAAACACCTAAGGAAGCTAGGATTGTTAAAAGCAGTGCCATCGGCGGCTTTGCCCAGCACGATACCTTTTCATGGAAAATCAAGGGAGCCTCTTTCCTATTGCTGGATACACTAGATGCAGAGAGCCTACAGATAGACAAGACTTTTAAAAATTGGGTCAGCACCGTTTCAGATGAAGAACTTAAAGACTTTTTCGACCTCTTTTTCGGACTGATTTTGGATGCTGGTATCCAGTCTGTCGACGAACTGTCCAATGTTGAAAACTTTAACAAAGTCCTCGATATCCTGAAAAATGCTCAATCCCTAACAGACCAAGAACGTGACATGCTGCTGCGCTTGTCCAAGCTCCTGCTGAATATGCGTGTTCAAAGCTGGAAGGATGACATTAGCATACCTAATCTTTCTGAAATTGGCAAAGATATTCGAGAAAATCTATCACGCTGGAGTAGGCAGTTGCCTTTCGGCCAGTCTGAGACTGACAAAAAGGAAGAGACTGCTACAGAAGTTCACGAGTAAAATCGCAAAAGTCCTCTTTATCTTATCCAACAGAAAACTTGGCCTTTCCATACCAAAAAAGAAACAAGCTCTTATCTTGACAGCTTGTTTTTTCTTTGTTAGAATGTAACAAACCTATTTACAACTAAGTAGTAATAAAAATCAGAAAGGAAACCATCATGAAATCTATCAAAGGAATTGCCCTTATTGCTGTCAGCATACTCTTGACCATCTATGCTTGGGCTTCAGCTGGGATGACCAACTTTATCGTACCCGGTCTGGCCTTAACTACCCTTTCGCTGACCTTTTTACTTGCGACTCGGAACGCCCTTTTGGAAAAATGGTTCCATGGCATCGAAAAGATGTACGCCTATCATAAGTTTACAGCTATCTTTTCCGTCGTCCTGCTCGCTCTCCACAATGTTGCCATGGGCGGCAGTCTATGGGGATCTCATCTGGCAGCCCAGCTTGGGAATGTCGGCATCTATCTCTTTGTCAGCATTGTTCTGGTGGCCTATCTCGGCAAGCACATCAAATATGAGGCTTGGCGCTGGATTCACCGCTTTGTGTATCTGGCCTATATCTTTGGCCTCTTTCACGCTTATATGCTGATGGGCGGTCGACTCCTGACACCGACCTTGCTAGGCTTCGTAGTCGGATTCTACGCTATCATCGGTTTAGCTTCTGGCTTTTATATCATCTTCCTCTATCAAAGTTTGGCCTTTCGACATCTGGGGAAAATTCTGCAGGTCAAACGACTGAACCACGATACCGTGGAGTTGAAAATCCAACTCAGTCAAAAGCTAGACTATCAGTACGGTCAGTTTGCCTTCGTCAAGATTTTCCAAGAAGGATTTGAAAAAGCGCCACATCCTTTCTCTATCTCTGGCGGCCATGACAATATCGTCTACTTTACTATCAAGAACTCTGGCGATCACACTAAGAAACTTTATGACAAGATCCAAGAGGGAACCAAGGTCACCATTGACCGAGCTTATGGTCACATGATTCTGGACCAAGGGCAGGAAAAACAAATCTGGATTGCTGGTGGGATTGGCATTACGCCCTTCATCTCCTATATCCGAGAAAATCCTAATCTGAATCGTCCAGTCAGCTTCTACTATGCTTACACTGGAGCTGAAAATGCAGTCTACCTAGACCTACTCAAAGACTACGCAGCCAAGAATCCGCAGTTTGACCTTCATTTGGTCGATAGCAAGGTCTCCGGCTATTTGGACTTCAAGAATTATCCTCTGGACAACCAAACCACCGTCTTCATGTGCGGCCCTGTCAAGATGATGGATAAACTAGCCAACGAATTTAAAAAGACCAATCCTAAAGCAGATCTGGTCTATGAAGGCTTTAAATTTAAATAAAGAGTATAAAACATCAGGAGCGACCTTAGCGTTGCCCCTGATGTTTTATTGTCTAGTAATGGATGGAGCTGAATCAAGATACAGATTGGGAGGTCTGCCTGATTCGGAAAAATCTTCTCCAGAGAATAAGGACTAATTTCAATCATCAATCTTACTGTTTTTTAGGCATGTTTGAAACAAAAATATAAGACATTTTCAAAACATTTACCAGTTTATCACGTTTCTCTTTTAAGTTCTGCAGGAACGGATCCCGTACTTCTGCTGGAACTTCTAAATCATCTGAACCATACTGAGATAATTGATCACTAAGAGTCTGTTTTGATTCCTCAAATGCTCTCAAACCTGCTTCCGCTTCTTTGTCAAAATCAGCTCTTTCAGACTCAGGGAGTTTTTCTCTAATTTCTCCACTATATTTGATGTAATTATCCGCAAGCTTATTATAGACGGTTTTCAAATCACCAATTGTTGTTGCATTAGCGATTTCTTCGTCTGTAACCAAGACAAAGTCAGGTGTTTCTAAATTAGCACTTGACGAAGTACTTGAACTGCTTGAGTTACTTTCTTTACTGCTTGATTTTGAAGACTTTTTAACTGAGCTAGAAGCAGCCTTGCTTTCTGAAGATTTAGAAGTAACGGATGAATGATTATTTGAACATGCTGCTAAGGTAGCTACTGCTAAAAGAACCACGCTGGCTGAAAAAATTTTTTTCATTTTTGTCTCCTTAAATAAAAAGTAATTTCATTATAGAATAAAACTAATGAGCTGTCAAAAGTTGATGAAAACTCGTCATCCAACAAGCGACTGCCGACCATAGTCTGTTAGGTCGCTGCCCAAGCGAGCGTAGAGGCCTTGGGCAGTCTCTTCTTCATTGAGGATTTGCTGTAATTCTGCATCTGTCACTCCAACCAGCTCAATAAAATCTACCCGGCCGTGGACTGTCTCCAAAGGCTGGGCTTCTACATCCGGAACCGTGATAAAACCTGTCAAAGCAGATTCCTGTTCACGGTCAAAGCCAAGAAGCTGTCCAGTATAAATGTATTCAAAAGGCTGATAAACCTCCCCGGTCTCAAAGGTCCGGCGCGCCAATTCCTGAAAAATCGTGACGATATTGATAAATTCATCATTAGCTTGATAATTTCCTTTCTTCAGTCGCATGGTAAATTCAAAACCATAGCCACTATAGTTTGAATCTTCACTGAGCTTTTCATACAGTTCAGACAAGCCATAACTAACCAAATGCCAAGAGTCACCTGCATCATAGACATCTACACCATCCAGCGGATCCGGCCCGCCAAAACGCCATTTTACAATGGCCTCAATGTGATCTACCGGCTCTTGATTATTGTATATCCGAGCAAATTCTGTTGAGATGGCTTCCCATCCCGGAGCTTCCACATAATCTTCTACCGGCTCGACATCCTCTACTACTTCTTCGTACTCTTCATAGACAACTTCCTCAGCTTCCTGATTTTCCGACTGTTTTTTAAAGAAATCAAAAATTCCCATTTTTTCCTCCTTGAATTAATTTGAAAACAGTATAGCATAAAAAATAAGGAATTACTTTTATGATAGAAGGAAATTTATTTTTGTGTTTATCGTTTTTCGATATATTTTTCTTGAAATACAATAAAAAATAGATTATAATAAAAATAAAAGGAAAAGAAAATCTACTGCCGGCTGATTTTCGATAGAGGTAAGCATCATGAAAAAGATTGAATTAAAAAATAACTCTTTGCTCAAAGATATTGTTACTCTATTAAACCTTATCATAGTGGGTTATGCTGCTATTTTGGTGTTTCTTACTATCCTAAGTGTGATTTCTTACACCGGTCTTTCCGACAGGTTGGGAATAAAGCTCAATGTTCAATTTCTGCTCTCAGTTGATTTTTCAAATTGGTGGAGTATTCTAGCCTTTGTTATAAACCTTCTCACAGCTTCTTTGACTATTTATCTCATCTATCTTGCTCGTAATTTCATCAAAAATTTGATTGGTGGAAAGATTTTTGATTCATCGAATACCCAACTAGCCAATCGGGCATGGAAAGTCTTTCTGGCTCTGACCTTTCTTTCCGTTAAGGTTGCTGCATCAGGCAATCCCATCACCCTCCCTTTCTCTTTTAACGCCAGTATGAGCTTTACACCTCTCTTGGGTGCTCTGATTATTTGGCTGATGATGAAAATTCTGGAAAAGGGGATTGATATAGCTGAAGAGAATGAATTTACCATCTAGGAGGCTGCTATCATGATTATCGTTAATCTTGATGTCCAGCTGGCCAAGAAAAAGATGAAACTGGGTGAACTGGCCGATATCATCGGTATCACCAACGCCAATCTTTCCATTCTCAAAACGGGCAAGGCTAAGGCTATCCGCTTTAGCACCCTCAATGCTATCTGTAAAGCCCTTGATTGCCAGCCCGGAGACATCCTAGAATTTACAGATGATGAAGAATAAAAAAACTCCCGTCCTAGCTGATTTCATTCAGCTACGGATGGGAGTTTTGCTTTGCTATTCAATGATTTGAGTTTCAGCCAGTTTCTTATACCAGTGAGCGGATTTCTTCGGATAGCGTTCCTGCGTTTCGAAGTCTACGTAGAATAAGCCGTAGCGTTTTTCATAACCGTTAGACCAAGAGAAGACATCCATCAGAGACCAGATAAAGTAGCCCTTGACATTAGCTCCATCCGCAATCGCATCGGATAAAACTTCCAGATGCTGCTTGACGTAGTCAATGCGAGCATCGTCGTAAACCGTATTGTCCACAAATTCATCCTTATAACCCAGACCATTTTCTGTGATATAAATCTTCTTGTAGTTTGGATAATCTTTCTTAATCCGCATGATCTGATC
This sequence comes from Streptococcus sanguinis, assembly GCF_019928825.1. Lineage (GTDB taxonomy): Bacteria > Bacillota > Bacilli > Lactobacillales > Streptococcaceae > Streptococcus > Streptococcus sanguinis_L. Next base: position 588,141 of record NZ_JAHZOP010000001.1, read on the forward strand.
ATAAAGACCTTGCGGATAGATAATCCAATCCCAATCAGTTTTTGGTATATGAGTTGGAGATTCTCTGCGCCCTACACCCTTAATCTGGTACTTGGAGCTTCCTTTTTCACCTTTTCCGTTGTGAATGATTTCCGTTTCACCGTCAAAGTCGCGCATCCAATCACTCATATAGTAGTTGATGCCAAGGAAGTCATTGAGGTCTTTAGCTGCTTCTAGAGCTGCAAAGTCTTCATCTCGCAGATCCAGCTGGCCACCATTGACTTTAAGGATGTGATTCACTCCTGCCAGAGTTACATCTGAATAGTGTCCCAGATAAGTCGCATCTAGGATAAACTTGTTATGGATAATATCTTCCAACTCTGCTGCTCTGACATCTGCTGGATTTTCTGGATCGTAAGGATATTTTGTCGGAAGTGCATGAACGACACCAATTTCACCATTGTAACCCTTGTCCTTATAAAGCTTAACGGCGCGGGCATGGGAGACCATCATGTTGTGGTGGGATTGGAAAACCTTGGCCAAGTCATACTGAATCCCCGGCGGGAATTTGCCGACCAAGTACTGCCCGTCACCAATGGGACCAATTTCGTTGAAAGTTGTCCAATAGCGAACTTCTGGAAATTCTTCAAAACAGAAAGCCGCATAGTCCACAAAGTGCTCAATATTTTCCCGATTGAGGAAATCGCCATTTGAATGAAGAGCCTCTGGTGTATCAAAGTGGTGAAGGGTCACAAAAGGTTCTACATGACGCTTGTGGCATTCTGCGAAAAGATTATGGTAAAATTCCACACCTTTTGGATTGACCTCGCCATAGCCTGTCGGAAAAATCCGTGACCAAGCAATGGAAATCCGAATTCCATTGACGCCATACTCTTCAGCCAATTTCAGATCCACTGGGTATTTGTGGTAAAAGTCACTGGCAGGCTCTGCCGTGTACCAGTAGTTATCCTCTAGGTATTTGTCCCAGGCAACAGGTCCTTTTCCATCTGTGTGGGTTGCTCCCTCAGCTTGATAGGCCGCTGTTGCACCACCGAAAATAAAATCTTTAGGTAAGCTTTTTGTCATCTTATTTTCCTTTCAATAGCATTTGAGGCGAAACAAGTAAGTAAATAGGTAAATAACAGGGGAATTGAACTTTGCTTCACCTCAAACGAGCTAACAAATTAGTTGTTAAATTGCTCCTGCACGAAGGCCAGTGCTCCTTTGCCATCACGGGTTAATTTGATGTATTGGCCGCCTTCAGTCTTAGCCAGCTTGATACCCAATTTATCCGTTTCCGCCTTCATGTCTTCAAAGTTGGAGGCAACTTGAGGAGCCAGGATAACCAGGTCAAACTCAGGCAGCATTTCACGGTGAGCACCGTAGCCACCCGCTGCTGCTTTGACAGGAACATTGTATTCAGCTGCTGCTTTATTCAAAGCGTTGGCCAGCAATCCGCTAGTACCACCACCTGCACAGAGCACCAGAACATTGGTTTCTTCGCTAATATTGTTTTGCGCTGGAGCTTCTTCATCCACTCCTGCTTTTTCAAGGATAGCATCCGCTTTAGCAGTGTTAAAGTTAGCTGCTACTTTTTCTTTAAGAGCATCGTTAGCTTTGCCAGAACGTTCTTCCTCTAGGATTTGTTCATCATAAACCTTGACAAATGGATAGTAAATAATGACATCCACTACGACAAGAAGGGCTGCAAGAACAAAGGACAGAAGCTGGAAGTTGGTCCCCAACACAATTCCCAGAGGTCCAGGTGTCACCCAAGGAAGGTTGGCTGAGAAGGAGTTCATGTTCAAAGTATCAACAAAGAATTTGAAAATCCATACGTTTGCGATAGGTGCAAAGATAAATGGAATGAAGAAAATAGGATTCAGTACGATTGGTGCTCCAAAGAGAATAGGCTCATTGACACCAAAGAAAGTTGGGACAACAGATGCTCGACCAATTGCACGGTTACGCTCGGACTTACAGATCCACATGAAGAGGAATGGAACAATCAAGGTAGCACCAGTACCACCCATGGTAACGATGAACATTTGAGTACCAGAAGTGATGACCTTATCCGCATGCTGACCAGCTTGAACCAGAGCCAAGTTAGCATCGATATTGGCATAAGTAATGGCAGCAATGGCAGGCTCAACGATAGATGGACCGTGAATTCCTACGAACCAGAAGAAAGCATAAGCACCAAAGATAAGAGTGATTCCCAGATAGCCATCAGCTGCTGAGAAAAGCGGAGCAAGAAGCGTTCCGATGGATTCTGCAACGGTTACTCCTAGACTTGCTTTAACAAGCAGTTCCAAACCGTAGAGCAGAACAACTGATACAGTAAATGGAATCAAGTCTTTAAATACTTGCGAAATATTTGGTGGAACTTCTTCTGGCATGCGGATTGTGACATTATTTTTTACACAAACCTTGTAGACATTAACCGTAACGAAGGCTGCGATGAAAGCTGTCAAAAGACCTTTGGTTCCCATGAAGGCAGTTAGGAAGCCACCTTCCTTGGCAGGTTCAGCAGCCATGAGGAGGAAGCCGACCATAGAAGCCAGCATAGTAGACAAGAAGTTAATCTGGTTTGTCGCAGGCAGGTCGCGATTGACAGAGTCTGTCAGCGCCTTAGCAGTGGTCCCACCCACAAAGAAAGCCAGAATCCCCATCGAATAGCTATAAGGGGTCATTAGGAAAGTTTCAATGTCCTTAGACCAGTGGAACCCCCAAGCATTTGGCACATAGGCAATCAAGATAAAGATAGATGAGAAGAGGATGACTGGCATACCAGCGATAAAGCCATCCCGAATAGCACGGAGATAGATATTCCGAGAAATCTTCTCAAAGAAAGGCTTCCCTTTCTCAATAAGTCCGATGAGTTTGTTCATTATTTTACTCCTCTTTTGTATAGTTCAATCAAATGGTGCATTATGTCTTTTAGCAAGATGGTAGTCATTAAGTGATCTTGGCCGTGCATCATGGTCACACTGTAAGCCAAGTCCTCTCCAGCCGCTTCTTTTGTCAAGAGACTGGTCTGAGCATGGTGTGCTTCGGCGATACAGCCATTGGCTTCTTCTACCAAGGCATCTGCCTTAGCAAAATCCCCAGCCTCTGCGGCTTTCAATGCTTCCAAGAGCTTGGAGCGAGCGTCACCAGCATAGGCCACAATTTCAAAACCGAGCAATGTTACTTCTTCTCTATTCATGAGAGTTCCTCCTTGTATTCTTATGTGAAATGTTATTATTATTTTCTATTATAAAAGGCGTTGGATATGCAACACCAGGTAGACCCGTTCGCTGCGGTAAAGATCAATTCCCGTCTTCTGGGCAATGATTTGGTAAATATCACTTCCGACCTGATAGGCTTGAGGATAGGTCATCTGGATCTGACTTTCCATTTCCAGCAGGGAAACATTGTCATCACGGCTTCTGTCCAGATAGTCTAAAAAGTAGTTCAGGTGAATCATAAAACGGTCATAAAAATTGCTGTTTTCTGCACTTCTTTTAATGCCATTTTTCTTCAGCTCTGCCTCAACTGCAGCCAGAATATCTTTTCGCTTGCCCAAGTGGCTTTGCCCCTCAGGATTGGTCTCCCCTTCGGCATTGATAAAGTGATAGGCAATACGATTGACCTCGTCGCTAGGGAAATGATCTAACAACCGCTCGCGGTATATCGCTACCGCTTCCTGAGCAATCTGATAAGGGACAGGGTATTTGTCCGAAGCATCCGGCAGATCACTCTCCTTGTACCGCCCCTGCTGCAGAGCCTGATAAGAACAGTAGATGTGGTCCGTCAGCGTGACATAGATATACTCCTGGACGGGGTAATCATACTTCTTAGAAAGGGTGTCAATCACATCATAGGTCACTGTGATAAAGTCCAGTGGAACATCTTTGAGCAAGGCTACAAAGTTTTCTTTAGATTCTTCCGTTCTTAGGCGAAAGATTTTCTCAATCTTACTTTCAAGAACGATATCACCCTTCTTTTTATTAAAGGCTATACCACTGCCAATCAGAACAACCTCTTCACCATTTTCATGTTTGGCTAGAGCAACATTGTTGTTCATAGGATGTATGATTCGATACATATCTCCTCCTCTTCATTTTCTAGGGTTCTGGCAAAACAAAAAGACCACAAACAAACCGAGGCTATATCTTCCCTCAATTTATTTGCGGTCACGCCTAATCCAACTTAGTAACGCTCACCCTATTCAATTTCTGATTTCATTATAGCATATCAGTATCAGAATGTAAACCCTTACTTTATTTATTTTTTAACAAATTTTAGACTCTTTCTTTCCAAGAGGTCGCTGTTTTTTGAAGAACCTTGTTGAGTTCATCAATATTTTTAAATCCAGTTGTACGAAGCCACTTACGAGCTGCCTCTTCACCTTGCTCAATGTAGTCTTTGACACTGCCAGCCCAAGTCGCACGTCCGCAAAGAACGCCGTTGAAGTTGGCACCTGACTCATGAGCGAACACAAGGGTTTCTTGGAAAAGTTTCGCAGATACACCCGCACTCAAGTAGATGTATGGCAGGTTAGTTGCTTCATCTTGTTCCTTGAAGAAGGCAGCTGCTTGTTCTTTAGTATGCACCACTTCACCATCGCCAAAGCCTTCAACGTATTTAACATTGACTGGTACTTCCACTTTCAAGACATCAATGTTGAAACGTGGATCTGAGAAGACCTTCATAGCACCGATAACCTTATGTGGTTTTACTTTGGCGTATTCTGCAGAACCTGCATCCGCAATCTTTTCATCGTATGCCAAGATTTCAAGGAAGAAAGGAATATCTTCTGCCACACACTCTGAACCCACACGCTCGATATAAGCCTGCTTTTGCTGGTTAAGTTCGTCAGAGCTGTCTACATCATAGTAAAGAAGGAATTTCACCGCATCCGCACCTTGTTCTTTGATGCGTTTTGCTGACCAAACATCTAGACAGTCTGGCAGGCGCTTGGTGCTAGAAGTATCATAGCCTGTCTTTTCATAGGCCAATAGCAAGCCTGCATTCTTGTCCAAAGCTTTAGTAGCAGGCAGTCCATACTCAGGATCCAGCAGCATAGACGAAGCGTAAGGAGTCAGCTCTTCTGCGACCAAAACTTTCAGTTCTTCCATTTGAGCTACTGTTGGTTCTGCTTCCTGGTGTTGAGCCATGAGGCGTTTCAAAGCACCACGTTGGTCAAATGCCAAGGCAGAAATGATTCCATTCTCATCAGAAAGTTTTTCCATGTACTTACGTTTTTGTTCTGTTAATACCATTCTTTATACCTCTTTTACTGTGATTTGATTGTATAGGACGTCGTAGTTTTCAACATTGACATGTCCAGTCATTTTTTCTTGGGCATTGAGCATGCCCAAAACATTTGCTTTCTTCAATAAGGAAGCATCATCTAACCGAAGACTCAAACCCGAAGAAATCCCTGCAACAGTTGAGTCCCCAGAGCCAACTGGATTGACCACTTGGATTTTAGGAATATCCACTTTATAGAAAGTGTCCCAGTGTTTGGCAAAAGCGCCATCTGCACCGAGTGATACGATGATCCACTCGATTCCTTCAAATAGCGGTTCTGAAAGGACAGCTTTTAATTCATCCAAATCTTTGGAAACGTCGCGACCCAACAACTGAGAAAGTTCCTCATTATTAGGTTTGATGGCAGTTGGTTTGACATCTGATTTGAGCACAGCTTCCAGAGCAGCTCCAGAGCAATCCAGCACCACCTTATTGCCAGCTTGATTAGCAATTTCAACCAATTGAATATAATATTCAACAGGTAAACCGGCTGGTAGACTTCCCGAGATGCTAACTACTTCAGTTGATTCCATTAATGATTTAAAATGATGTAAAAAACCATTTGCCTCATCCGCTGTAATAGTCGGACCGGCTTCTAGGATTTCTGTTTGTTTACCTTCATGTAAGATGGCAATGCAATTCCTCGTATCTCCCGAAATATTATAAAATAATGGCCGTACAGCTTGATGAAGATTCCGCAAGAGAAATTCACCATTGGTCCCACCAATCAGTCCCGTCGCAGCGACATTGTCTCCAATTTCTGCCAAGACCCTGGTTACGTTGAGGCCTTTGCCGCCCGCTGTTTTACTGACTTCCGCAACACGATTAACAGTATCTATTTTCAATTCTTCTAAAGGATAGGAAATATCGATAGAAGGATTCATGGTCACTGTAAGAATCATCTGGCTACCTCACTAGTCGTGGTACTCTCCACGATCCCATTTTTCAAGAAATTCTGTAAAGAAATTATCATCTGCCTGATGAGCATTGTGAGTCTCAACGTGCTCAATTTTTGCGATCAATTTTTTATTTTCTTCAGTTGGCTTGTACTCCGCATGGATGAAAGCTTCAATGATATCACACATGAGGAGCTCACCAGTAATTTTTCCACCAAAACCAATAACATTCGCGTTGAGTTCTTCCTTAGCATAGAGAGCTGAAGTCATATCACGTACCAAAGCTGAACGAACACCAGGAACTTTATTTACAGCGTTGTTGATACCGACACCTGTACCACAGATACAAACACCAAGATTAGCTTGTCCACTAACGACTGCCTCCCCTACTTTTTTACCAAAGATTGGGTAGTGAGTACGTGTATGGTCATAAGTACCAAAATCAAGAACTTCATAGCCTTTTGATTTTAGAAAATCTGAGACTGCCATTTTTTCATTGGTAACGATATGGTCACATCCAATTGCAATTTTCATTTGATTTCTCCTTTTTTTAGCACATTTTGTTGAGCATGTCGACCCGGATTTGGTGGCGGCCGCCGTCGTATTTACCATTGACAAAGCCTTTGGCAATGTTCTTAGCCAGCCCTTCACCAACGATTTCAGCTCCCATTGTAATCATGCGAGAGTTGTTATGACCACGAGTCATGTAGGCAGAGCGTTCATCTGAGACTTCTGCCGCAACCATGCCTTTGATTTTGGTCGCTACCATGAATGGACCAGCTCCATAAGCGTCAATGACAATACCAAGATTCTCCTCTTGTTTATTCACCTCAGCCGCAACTGCAAGGGTCACATCAACAAAATCTTGACCTTCTTTCGTCACATCCACCACTTCAAAGTTTTCTCCGACGAGAAAATCCTTGACCACATCTTTCAGCTTGCTTCCAGCAGCATCTGCTCCAATAATAATTGCCATGAGCATTCTCCTTTGTTTGATTTTTTTGCACAGAATATTGTTTATAAAAAACACTTTCTGTTTCCTATAAGCATACTATACTCCTTTAAAAGTTATTTGTCAACAGGTTTTTGTTTGTTTTAATCAAAATATTTTTGAAGATGATTAAAATAAACAAAAAAGCCCTAAAAAGAGCTTTCTGATAATTTTTTCATCCATTTAAAATAAACTAAGAAATAATCTTGGTATAAACTTCCAGTTCTTCTTGAGCATTTTCAGACATCTGGTCTGTGATAACAGCTGTAATCTCCGACAAAGGACAGATAGAGGTAAAATCTTCCTTGCCAATCTTAGAAGAATCAATCAGTAGATATGTCTCTGTCGAGCGCTCCAAAGCTAGCTTCTGAGTATAGGCCTCTTCAAAAGAAGAGGTCATAATCTGCCCGTTTTTGATACCATTGCCACTGAAAAACATCTTAGTAAAGTACATCTTATCCATGATGGCATTGGTCATCTCGCCGACAAAGGCTTGAGTCGCTTCCCGCATCTCCCCACCAAGGAGAAAGACTTTGAAGGTATCCGACTTCTTTTTTAAAAGGTCGTGAAAAATCGGCAGACAATTTGTAATCACGCGCAGATGCTGATTGGTGATTTCCTCTGCCAGCACTTCCACAGAAGTCCCCGGCCCAAGAAAAATAGTATCGCCATCTTCAATCAGCTCCACAGCCTTTTTGGCAACAGTCCGCTTGGCCTCGATATTCTGATAAAGTTTCTCTTCATGAGGGATTTCTCTGTACTTGAGGTGCTGATTACTTTTAGCCCCACCGTGAACACGAGTCAGCAGCCCTTTACTTTCCAGCTCGATCAAATCCCGCCGAACCGTCATATCTGAGACCTTCATACTCTCTACAATCTCAGCAACCGTCACTGTCCCAGCTCGATCCACCAGCTTAACTATTTCGTCCTGTCTCTGATTTTTTCCCATACTTTAGCCTCTCTACACATTGGTTTTGTTTATTATAACTCATTTTTCTGTTTTTTTCCATATTTTTTGTTTGTTTTAAACAAAATATGATATAAAAATCCGAGAACAGTAACTGTTTCTGTTCTCGGATTTTTAATTTTTCCTACTGTTTATAGTAGTATTGATCAGCAGGGACATTTCCGATATTCTGACCAAAAACTAATCTCGGTCTACTACTATCAGATTGATCACCATACGGATTTCTAAAGCCTATTTTAAATAAAGCAATCATAGCTCCTGAATTTCCTGACCGAATGTTGAGTGTTGGAAACTTGGAATTGGAAATCGAATTTGGTGAGATACTCTCATTTCTGTTCGTTTTTCCATCTGCGGTTATAATTATCTCCAGACCTTCTCCGTTTTTCCAGACACCTGCTAAAGTCGCATAATCACCTTTCATAATGGCTTCAATGTCCAAATCTTGTTTCTCTACTGAGTCAGTAGTATATTTTTCCCACCACTTATCTTGATATTCTCTAAAACTAATTTGATTTGTTTGGCCAAATATTATTCTTTTTTCTGAACTAATATCTCCATTTGGTCCCTCAATATTTTCTGGAACCAAAAACACTGAAATTTCTTTACCCTCTACAGCTATTTGGTTTACTCCAATAAAATATGCTTCATAATAATCTCCTATTTTTCTAGGCAGTTTATTCTCATTCAACTTATATTGCATATGAGAAGAGCCACTCCAAAAATTCCAATCATTGCCTTTTCCAGTAATTCTTGGGAATACACTGGTTCGATTTTGAAAATAATCTTCAGGCTTATAAGCATATAAAGTAAATCCTGAATCAGCTATTGATTGTTCCAAATCGTCATTGGAATAAACACCGTCAAATGAAGATAAGTTCCCCTTGAGTACTAAGTCCTGGTCTTTGGCATTATCTGATTTAAAAAAATCTTTTTGATTGGAAAATATCATTTCATGGTTCAAATCACCATCAGATAAAGTAACTGTAACAAGTTTAGATTTCTCATCAAATACTTCAATAGTAATATTAAAACTATCATAACCATCAGATTTTTTCATTTTGCTAGTGGATGTTTTTTTCTTTTCCTCTTCTTTCCAACTAGTCTCAAAAATACCAGAAACCATACCATCGGATGTTTGATAGTCTATTTTCCACTTATGGTCAAGGGAACTAATTATAGCTTTACTGCCAGTATTAGAAATATACTCCCCTGTAATATCAACTTTATCTGAACTATATATATGTTCACTAACTTCTTTAGTATTTTTCGAACTATGTTGATTATAGACAAAAAAACAAACTAAGCCTAGGACAGTTATAAAAATAATAGAACCCCCAAATATAAATTTCTGTTTTTTAACTCTATCTGTTCCCCTGTAACTTTTTCTCATATTTCTCTCCGATTCATTTAATAATTTTAACTCCCTTACAAAACCAATGTTATTATAACTTTTTGGATTAGAATTGTAAATCCTTAAAATAAATATATGAGTTATTTCTAAATGGGAAATACTAATAAATCCCCCAGTAGCCTCCTGCTGGGGGATTGTCATTAAATCAAAGTTTGTTATCCAATCAAACTGCCGTTTGGTACTCTCTCGTCCACAGTCAGGAGAGTCAGTTGGTCGCCGTGCTCGGCTGATAGAATCATACCTTGGCTGATGCGGCTCATCATTTTGCGCGGTTTGAGGTTGGCTACGATTTGGACTTTCTTACCGACCAATTCTTGCTCATTTGGATAGTATTTAGCAATACCAGAGAGGATTTGGCGGTCCTCACCGTCTCCTGCATCCAAGCGGAACTGAAGAAGCTTGTCAGAACCTTCAACCTTAGACACCTCTTTGACTTCTGCGACACGGATTTCTACCTTATCAAAGTCGTCAAACTTGATTTCCTTGCGGTTAAGTTTGAGCTCGACTTCTTCTGGATTCCATTCTTTTTCAACATCAGGTTTGTTGCCTTCCATTTGTCCCTTGATATAGGCAATTTCTTCTTCCATATCCAGACGTGGGAAGATTGGTGTTCCTTTTTCTACAACTGTCAGGCCTGCTGGGAGCTGGTCAATTGCTAGGTTTTCCAGCGAAGCTGCTTGAGGCAAGCCAAGTTGGCTGAGGACTGCCTTGCTGGTTTCCATCATGAAAGGCTCAATCATGTGTGCCACAACACGAAGGCTGGCTACCAAGTGGCTCATGACTGCTGCCAGTTCTTTGACCTTGGAATCATCCTTAGCCAGAACCCAAGGAGCGGTTTCATCGATATATTTATTGGTACGGGAGATGAGCGTCCAGACTGCTTCTAGGGCGCGTGGGTAGTCTACTGCATCCATGTGTTTGTAGTAGTCAGCAATAGATTGAGCTGCTACCTGAGCCAAAGCTCCATCAAAGTCTGTCACATTTTCTTCATAAGTTGGCACTTGACCATCAAAATACTTATTAATCATAGAAACCGTACGGTTGAGGAGGTTTCCGAGGTCATTGGCCAATTCATAGTTGATCCGACCTATATAGTCCTCAGGAGTGAAGGTTCCGTCTGAACCAACAGGAAGACTGCGCATGAGGTAATAACGCAATGCATCCAAACCATAGCGTTCTACCAGCATTTCGGGATAGACCACATTGCCCTTAGACTTGGACATCTTGCCATCCTTCATGACAAACCAGCCGTGAGCAATCAAGCGGTCGGGCAGCTTAATATCAAGCATCATAAGAAGGATTGGCCAGTAGATAGAGTGAAAACGCAGAATGTCCTTGCCCACCATGTGGAAGACTGTTCCATTCCAGAATTTATCGTAGTTAGCGTGATCATCCTGACCGTAGCCAAGAGCAGTCGCATAGTTAAGCAGGGCATCAATCCAGACATAAATTACGTGTTTAGGATTAGATGGCACTGGCACGCCCCAAGTAAAGGTCGTCCGAGATACAGCCAAGTCTTCCAGACCTGGCTCAATGAAGTTTTTCAGCATTTCATTGAGACGACCGTCCGGCGTGATAAAGTCAGGATGAGATTTGAAAAATTCTACCAAGCGGTCTTGGTACTTGCTGAGACGGAGGAAATAAGACTCTTCTGATACCCACTCCACTTCATGTCCAGACGGTGCGATTCCACCAGTTACTTTTCCATTTTCATCACGGAAGACTTCTGCCAGCTGGCTTTCAGTAAAGAATTCCTCATCAGATACAGAATACCAGCCTGAATATTCACCCAAGTAGATATCATCTTGGGCTAAGAGTCTTTCAAAGACATCGGCTACAACCTTTTCATGGTAGTCATCAGTCGTCCGGATAAACTTATCGTAAGAAATATCCAGCAGTTTCCAGAGTTCCTTGACCCCAACTGCCATCCCATCGACATAAGCTTGAGGACTGATACCAGCTTCTTCAGCCTTTTGCTGAATCTTCTGTCCATGCTCGTCAAGGCCAGTCAGATAGAAAACATCGTAGCCCATGAGACGCTTGTAGCGAGCCAGAACATCACAAGCAATGGTCGTATAGGCAGACCCGATGTGGAGTTTACCGCTCGGATAGTAGATAGGGGTTGTAATATAAAACGATTGTTTTTCAGTCATTTTTAATCCTTTCAAGGCTAATGAAACCTTTTTTAATAGCACTTCATTATATCATATTTTGTTAAGTTTGCGAAAAGACATTCATTTACAATAAAATCAATTAAAAAACCTAGAAAATATTCTAGGTTTAATAGGTCACAACATTCAAGTTGCCACTTTCATACTCTGCGATGAAGATATTCGAAATATCGGTGTATCCGTCTTTAGCCAGTCTCTCCACCAGCCACTCTTCTGTTTTGTCAATAGACTCTAAAATATCAATCTGGACAACACCATCTGTGATAAGGGGATATTTAGGATTCTCTTCACCAGCTTGTACAATAATCAGCTGGCCGTTTTGCTCTATAACCGCCCGTTTGACCTGCTTGAGATGGAAAATACCTTGGCTGCGTAGCTTCAAAGCTACATCTGCTGCTGAAAGACCAACAGAACGGCAGGCTTCGGGACTCAATTTCCCGTGCTGAATCAACGTTGTCGGCTTGCCATCAATCAAATGCTTAACCGCACGAACATTGTTATTGAGCCACTTTAGGGTCAAGACCAAGATGGTCCACATGATGAGAATGACCGTATACTGGAGGATGTTAATGGAGCTATTGTAAATCACCCCACCGATAATACCACCAAGAACATAGTTTTGAATCTGGTCGATCGCTGAATTAGGCGCCAGATTGCCTTTTCCCGTCACGTTGATGACAAAAACGAGTGAGAAAAGCCCCAGTGCTAGTTTAATTAGGATTTCAAGAAAATTCAACGTCATTTTTCAACCTCCACTATTTCGATATCTGTCGTCTTATGCAAGTCAATTTTTTCAAGCAGATATTTATCCGGCTCACTACCGCTCATAGCCCGATAAAAGTTCTTTCCGACCTTCAAAATCGCTCCATCCGTCGCGGCTGAAGTATTGACATAGACCTCCGACTTATCTACACCCAAGTCTTCTGAAATGACCTCAATAAAATGCAGAGAGGTTTGAAACTGGTTGTTAGAGTCTTGGTCAGTCTGAAAATTGCTAATGCCAATCAAGACCATAGCCACCAAGGCCAAAACGGAAATAATGGCTAGTTCCCGAAATTTTGAATCACGCTTATTGCGATAGGCCTTAAAAGCAAAAAAACCTGTCACAAGCAGCAGCAAGACAGAAAGCGCAACTGTCACCCAGTTTTGCTGGCTAATCTGACTCAAAACATAATCATAAGAATAGAATTTCATGGCTTTCCCCCTATTTTTACTCGCTCTATTATAGAAAATCTTTCCTACTTTTTCAAGCCCCTTGCAGTCACTTTGCTATAAATCATTCCTAAATTTTGTTATAATAAACTCAGTAAACTTCTACTAGAAAAGGAAATTTTATGAAACTCATCTCTTGGAACATTGACTCTCTCAACGCTGCATTGACCAGTGATTCTGCCCGAGCTCAGCTCTCGCAAGCTGTTCTTCAGACCTTGCAAGCAGAAGATGCAGATATCATCGCCATTCAGGAAACAAAACTGTCTGCGACTGGTCCTACGAAAAAGCACTTGGAGATTTTGACAAATCTTTTCCCAGATTATGAAAATACTTGGCGCTCCTCCCAAGAGCCGGCCCGCAAAGGCTATGCGGGAACCATGTTCCTCTACAAAAAAGAACTGACACCAACTGTAACCTTCCCAGAAATTGGCGCTCCGTCAACCATGGATGTTGAAGGTCGCATCATTACGCTGGAATTTGACGGTTTCTTTGTCACTCAAGTTTATACGCCTAATGCTGGCGATGGACTCAAACGCTTGGATGACCGTCAAGTCTGGGATGCCAAATACGCTGAATACTTGGCAACACTAGATCAACAAAAACCAGTCCTCGCTACTGGCGACTACAATGTGGCCCACAAGGAAATTGACTTGGCCAATCCAGCCAGCAACCGCCGTTCACCAGGCTTTACTGACGAAGAGCGCGCTGGCTTCACCAACCTGCTGGCTAAAGGCTTCACCGATACCTTCCGCCACTTACACGGCGATATCCCTAACCAATACACTTGGTGGGCGCAGCGTAGCAAGACTTCTAAAATCAACAATACAGGCTGGAGAATCGACTACTGGCTGACAAGCAACCGTGTAGCTGACAAGGTGACCAAGTCTGATATGATTGACTCCGGTGCGCGCCAAGACCACACACCGATTGTCATGGAGATTGAGCTCTAAGGAGAAAACGAATGGACTATCAAGCTGTCATTCCCGAATTTGTGGTATCCAACATCGAAAAGTCGCGCCACTTCTACTGCGACTTGCTGGGATTCTCTGTCCAATATGAGCGTCCAGAGGAGAAATTTCTCTTCCTCTCACTTGAAGACTGCCAACTTATGCTAGAAGAAGGCAGCGTAGAAGAATTAGCCCAACTAACCTATCCTTTCGGGCGCGGTGTCAATATTTCCTTTGGCATTGAAGATGTCCCTCAGCTCCACCAAAAACTACTGGAAGCTGACTATCCCATCCATCGTCCTCTGACGAAAAGAGAATTTCGAGTGGGAGATAGCTTTATTTATCCCCATGAATTTGCGATTTTGGATCCAGATGGTTATTTTTTAAGATTTAGTGAATAAGAAAAGGAGGCTGCTAGCCTCTTTTTCAGTAGGTAAACATGAATTGACAGACCTGTAAATCCAGTGGCAAAAACCTTTGCTAAATCCCATGAAATCAACATGTCAAAGAATTTTGATAGTCATTTTTTGTATAATTGAGTAGAATAAAATCAGAAAGCGAGGAAATCTTATGCAAGTCGGAAAACAAATCCAGCACTATCGTAAAGAGAAAAATTTATCTCAAGACGATTTAGCTGAAATAATCTTTGTCAGCCGTCAATCCATTTCCAACTGGGAACGCGGCGCAACCTATCCTGATATTCAAAATCTGCTCTTACTGAGCAAGGTTTTTGAAGTGTCATTGGACAAACTAGTCAAAGGAGATTTGGAAACCATGAAACAAATTATTCACGACCAAGAATTTATGCGCTATCAAAAAGATGGAGCGGTTTTTACCATTTTACTGATTGGCAGTCCTATAATAATGATTCCACTAATTCTTTATTTGGATTGGTTTGGTATCGCTATTAGTTGCTTGATTTTTGCTATCACAATGTTCTACGCCCTACGCATTGAGAAATTCAAGAAACAGCATAATCTTCGTACCTTTCGCCAGATTGTCGCCTATGATCAAGGACGCAGCCTGAGCGAGATTGAAGAAGCTGAGGAAAGGGGCAAGGCTCCTTACCAAAACATTATCCTTCCTGTTCTATTTAGCCTTGGAATTGGCGCTATTGCTCTGTTGTTTTCTTGGCTCTTACTTACTTTCTTCCCTATCAAGTAAAAGCGAAGTCATCAGACCTCGCTTTTTAAATGTCTTTAAAGTTATAGAGTTGCGGATAGTGATCGCACTCGGGATTTTTAGGATGGCAGATGGCACGACCAAAGTAAATCATGGCCTGATGGGCAGGTAGCCAGCGTTCTGGTGGAAGGACATCCATAACTCTCTTTTCTACTTCTAGTGGCGTTGCTGACTTTTTAACGATATCATGGTGCTTGCAGATGCGCTCCACATGGGTATCAACAGCAAAGGCTGGAATACCAAAGCCCACACTCATGACTACATTGGCTGTCTTGCGACCAACTCCGGCCAGACTTTCCAATTCTGCCCGCGTTTGTGGTACTTGACCGTCAAAGTCGTCCAAAAGCTGCTGGGCGCATTTCTTCAAAAACTTGGCCTTGTTTCGATAGAGACCCAGACGGGAGATGTATTTAGCAATGTCTGCTTCACCAGCAGTAGCCATATCCCGCGGACTTGGATAGGCTTCAAACAGAGCCGGTGTTGCCTTATTGACCGCAGCATCCGTCGTCTGAGCCGACAGCATGACCGCTACCAAAAGCTCAAAGTGATTGCGAAAATCCAGACTGGGCTTGGCGTCAGGGAAAAGAGCAATAATCTCTTCAATCACATGACGAGCCCGTTTTTTTGATAAAACCATGATTCTTCTTTCTAAGATTGAGATAGATTTATTATATCATGAAAGGAAGAAGCATCCAAAAAACTTGATTGAGAAAGCAGCTGTTCTTAATACTTTACAATCCCAACTCTTCATACGCCTTCCGGTAGCCAATCTGCAAGATTTGGTTATCTCGAACCAAGAGCGGCCGTTTAATCAGCATGCCGTCTGTCGATAATAAATCTGCAGCTTCCTGAGCTGTCATATGTGGCACCTGTTCTTTTAGTCCCAGTTCACGGTATTTGAGCCCGCTGGTATTGAAAAAGGCCTTGATCTCAAAATCAGAATTCTGAATCCAGTCTAGGAGCTGATCCCGGCTAGGTGTATTTTGGACAATATCCACCGCTTCAAAATCCACTCCTAATTGATTGAGCTCAGCCTTGGCCTTGCGGCAGGTAGAGCATTTGGGGTATTCGATAAATTGTAACATTGTTTTTCCTCCGTCCCTATAATAGCCCAGCTAGCTCCTTCTTGTCAAGCCGAGACTCATTAGAAAAAGCCGACAAGAGAAAGGCTCATCGGCTGGTATAGGCGCATTCCATGAAGAAACACCTCTATTTTCGGTTATTTTTTAATCAAACGCACGCGCACAATATTGTCGCTATTCTCAAATTTATCAACCAGCTCCTGAATCTTGCTTTCGTCCGACTCATCCAGATCCAGCAAGGTATAAGCATAATCACCCTTGGAACGATTGATGATATTATCAATATTGATATTTAAATCACTAACAGCTGTTGAAATCCGAGCCACAATATTTGGTACATTTTTGTTAATCAAGGTAATCCGATAAGGCGCTGAGAGTGCCTGACGGACATTAGGGAAATTCACTGAGTTGATAATCTCGCCCGTTTCCATGAAACGACGGATGGTTTTCCCAGCCATAATGGCACAGTTGAGCTCAGCTTCTTCGGTCGAGCCACCCAGATGCGGAAAGACTGTAATCTGCGGATGACGGAGCAGCTCATCTACACCAAAGTCTGTGATATAGCGCTTGACTACACCTGCTTCCAAGGCTTCAAAGAGGGCAGCGCTGTCCACCAGCTCGCCACGGGCAAAGTTGATGAGGGTTGTTCCCTTTTGCATAAGACCAAAAGCAGCCTGATCAAAAGTAGCGCGTGTATCCTCAGTCAGGGGCACATGGATAGTGATATAATCACTTTTTTCAAAAATTTCCTTAATGTCTGCTACCCGCTTGACATGGCTAGAGATATTCCAAGCCGTTTCAATGGATACATAAGGGTCATAACCAAGGACATTCATTCCCAGACGATAGGCATCGTTGGCAATACGGCCGCCAATAGCTCCCAGCCCAATGACTCCCAAAGTCTTCTCTGCAATCTCTGTCCCAGCAAACTGCTTCTTACCAGCTTCCACTTGCTTGGGAACATCATCTCCAGCAAGGCCGTTAGCCCAACTGTTAGCTGCGATATAGTCACGAGCAGACAGGAGAATGGAAGCTAAGACCGATTCTTTCACCGCATTGGCATTAGCTCCTGGCGTATTGAATACCACAATTCCCTGAGCCGTTGCCTGGTCGACAGGAATATTATTGGTTCCTGCACCTGCCCGCGCAATGGCTTTGAGCTTGCTTGGAAATTCCTGTCCATGCAGGTTTTGACTGCGCAGAATATAAGCATCCGGATTGTCAGACTTATCTCCGTCAATCTGAAAAGCATTGCCCAGCTCCTTAAGACCGATTTGATTGATATTGTTAAAGGTTTTGACACTAAAGACCATAGTTTCCCTCTCTTAAGAATTTTCTTTTTCAAATTTCTGCATAAAGGCAATCAAGTCCTTGACACCTTGGAGCGGAAAGGCATTGTAGAGACTAGCTCTCATGCCGCCTACGCTGCGGTGCCCCTTGATATTCTTGAATCCTGCTGCTGCAGCCTCTTTATTAAACTTGGCATCCAGCTCTGGGCTAGGAGACACAAAGGGAATATTGGCTACTGAGCGCTGCTCCTTGTAACGGACTGGACTGCGATAAAAGTCAGACTGCTCAATGAAGTCGTACAAAAGGCCAGATTTTTCACGATTGCACTTTTCCATTTCTGCTACACCACCTAGCTCCTTGACCCACTCAAAAACCAGCTTGGCCATATAGATAGCGAAAGTAGGTGGTGTATTGTAAAGAGAGCCATTGTCCGCCTGAATGCGGTAATCTAACATGCTAGATAAAACTGGCTCATCATCCAACAAGTCTTCTCGGATGATGACAACTGTCACGCCAGCAGGTCCGATATTCTTCTGAGCCCCAGCATAAATCAAACCAAAATCCTCTACTCGGTACTGAGCAGCAAGGATATTAGAAGACATGTCCGCCACAATCGGCACGCCATTAGTCGCAGGAAGGTCATAAACAGCCGTTCCTTCGATAGTATTATTGGTTGTCAGATGCACATAAGCCGCCTGCGGATCAATCTCCTTTTCATCAAAAGAAGGAATTTCCGTGTAATTTAAATCCTCTGATGAAGCCAAGAGAATGGGCTCAAAAGGAATGAACTTAGACAGTTTGACTGCTTCGGTGTAAGCTTTCTTTCCCCAAGATCCAGCCACTAGGTAATAGGCCTTGCCGCCTTGGGCTAGATTAAGGGGAATCATACTAAACTGAGTAGAAGCTCCACCCTGCAGAAAGAGCACGCGGTAATTGTCCGGAATATCCATGAGCTCACGCAGCAAGCTCTCAGCTTCTTTGATAATATCGTCAAATTCCTTGGATCGGTGGGACAGCTCCATCACACTCATGCCACTTTGGGCATAGTCTAAAAACTCAGCCTGAGCTTTTTTCAAGACTTCCTTGGGCAATACTGCCGGTCCAGCAGAAAAATTGTAAATCGTCATATCCTACCTCCAAAATTTATTTTGTATATCATATCACAAAGTTTAGAAAATATCTATTTTATTTCAGAAATCTAGCACTTTTTTAGCCAATTCCCGAACATTGTTGAAATATAGATAAGCGAAACCAACTGCTTAATCCAGATAACAAAAAAATCCTGAGTTTAGGTCAGGATTAGATAGTCTTACTAAAAAGCTGAGTTACGCTTTTTCCAATTTTTAAACAGACAACTGATTGTATTGAGAAATTTCTGAGCTTCTATCAATCCTTATTTTCATGATACACCGCATAGAGCTCGCTCTTGTTCTTGCCGTATTTCTTGGCTACTTCCTTGATGGCCTGATTTTTTTTGCTGCCGGCTTCAACTAAAAGATCAATTTCAGCTAGGATCTGCTCTTGAGATATGTCTTGAAGAGCATCTTCTTCCGCCCCAGCTACAATCAAGAGACACTCTCCTTTAGGCGGATGTTCAGCCGTATAAGCCAACAAGTCTGAAATCAGCCCTCGCTGATACTCCTCGTGAATCTTAGTCAGCTCGCGCACCAAGACGACTTGGCGGTCACCATAAACCGCCAGCATATTTTCCAGCGTCGCCCGAACCCGATGAGGGGATTCGTAGAAAATCTGAGTCTCAGGATAGGATTTTTTGCTAGTGAAAAATTCCTTCTGCTGGCCAGCCTTTCTAGGCAGAAAGCCATAGAAAATATGCGGTTGGGGAGCCAAGCCGCTGGCAATCAAGGCTGTTATTCCAGCACTAGGACCAGGAATCGGTACTACAGTAATGCCAGCTTCTAGCGCTGCCTGAACCAAATCATGTCCAGGATCAGAAATACTGGGCAGACCAGCATCTGAAACCTGGGCTATATCATTTCCGCTTTGAAGCATGTCCAAGAGAACGGGGATTTTCTCCTTGGCATTGTGCTCGTGAAAACTGATTTGCTTGGTCTCAATCCCAAAATGCTTGAGCAGAAGGCCCGTATTTCTCGTATCTTCAGCCGCAATCCTGTCAACCTCTTTCAAGGTATTGACCATGCGGATGCTCATATCATCCAGATTGCCGATAGGAGTCGCGACCAGATAGAGTTTGCCGTAGGCAGTTTCGCCCTTAAAACTTTTTTGAACCTGCATCACTACTCCCTAAATAACAATTCATCGCAGAACATGCACTCTGCGTCATTCTCCCGGCGCTGACCATAGAAATCCGTACAGACATGAAAGCCGTCATAGTAAAGCTTACGCAGATTATCTCGGTTTTTCTTGGTCTTGGTCGGAGCTTCCTTCTCCACCTCTCCCAAGCGCTCCCTCAACTTGTCATTTTCCAGATGCAGAGCAATATTTTCCTCTACCACACTCTTGAGATTTTTCTTGACAGCTTCCACTTCAGCAAGGGTCACTAAAAGCGTCTGTGAAAAATCATCCAAGGCGTCAAATAAGTCTTTTTTATCCATTTTATACTCCTGTGCTGCCTCTTTTTACTTTCCCTTCAAAGTCATATATTCTAAAGCGTTTTGAAAAGATACATTGGCCCGCCACATCTTCCGAGCCAGCAAAAGCTGCTCCAAGGCCTGTCGACCGTTTTCTGTTGCTATTTCCTTATAAAATAACACTTCCAAGAGCTTGAAGACCTGTTCCTGCTTTTCCTTATCATCAGCCAGCTTTGCCAGACGCGAAACCTGCAGAAATGCCTGACTGGGACGAGTTTGAAAATCCTTGACAAAGCGCTCGCATTCGCTGACTAATTCAAAAAAGGCATTATTATGAGCCAAGCTTTCCGCTTCTGACTGAGTCTGACTATAAGCAGCTAGTAACTCCGCTCGACTTTTAATCAAGCCATCCTGTTCCAAACTGTGCTGCAGATCAGCTGTATTTTTCAAGAAATGATAAACCTGAGTCCGACTCCGAATCGTCGGCAGAATCAGCTGTTCGTCAGCAGTCAAGAGAAAGATATAAATCTCGCTCTGCGGCTCCTCAATGACTTTGAGCAAGGAATTGGCTGCATTGACGTGCATCCGATCCGCATCGCAGATAATGAAAACCTGCCGACTGCCTTCTAAGCCACTTTGAGAGAAGTTTCGGACCAGCTCCCGAACTCGGTCAGTTTTGATAATGTTATTGACTGGTCGCACCACCGTTACATCAGAAAAATCTTCTTCAGCAATCAAACGGCAAGAACGACAGGACTGACAAGGCCAGACGCCTTGCTTATTCTCGCAAAAGAGACTTTGGGACAGGATTTGGGCCATTTCAAAACTGCCAAAAGCTCCGGTAAACAAGTAGGCATGACTAAGCCGCCCCTGTTCCAAAATATGCTGAAACTGCTCAAACAAGCTGGGCTGGCTTTGCTGTAACTCTTTTATCTTCATGACGGATTCCCAAATCGTTCCTGAATGATGGCCAAACTATCAGCCACTACCTTATCTAGTGGTTGACTGGCATCCACCTTGACAAAGCGCTCGGACTCCTTGTCAAGAATCGCCAAATAGCCCTGCCGAACCCGCTGGTGCAGGTCTAAACCCTCCAGATCAAGCCGATTCACCTCTCGGCTTTCGCTCTTAGCAATCCGCGCCAGCCCTTCTTCCACATCAATATCAAAATAGAGGGTCAAATCAGGCTTGAGTCCATCTGTTGCAAACTGATTGAGCCATTCAATATCTGCCACATCCAGACCTCGTCCGTAGCCCTGATAGGCAACTGAACTATCTATAAAACGGTCCATCAAGACAAGCTTTCCTTGCGCCAAAGCTGGCAAAACCCGCTCAGTTAAGTGTTGGCGGCGACTGGCAATGTACAGCAAGAGCTCAGTCTTAGCATCCATAGCCGTATGACTAGGTTCCAAAATCACTTCGCGGATAGCCTCAGCAATCTGGACGCCACCTGGCTCCCGCGTCGTAATAAGACCAGTTCCATAATTTTTCAAAAAAGGAAGCAAGGCTTCCAACACACTCGACTTTCCAGCCCCTTCCGGACCTTCCAGCGAAATCAAAATACCATTTTTCATCTTTACCTTGAATCTCTAACTTCTATTTTTTGTTCTTTATAAGAAAATGTAGATGCGAATTGCTCTAAAGCTTGATATAAGCTACTTTTCAGAGTTCGTCCACATTACTGAGCAGCCTAATAAGAGCCGAATTCGTCAGCTCATTGTTTTCATCCTACTCTTTTTTATCTATTGTTTATTTTACCAAAAAAAAAGCTAAAAGCCCATCATAAGAAAAAACTTTAAATATTTTTTCAAAGTGTTTTACAAAGGCTAAATTTTTGGTAAAATATATTCAGAAGAAATTTCTGGAAAGAGATTTAGGAGGATCTTATGTTTAAATTAAAAAACGTACTGGCCATCATTTTTGGGGCTGGAATTTTTTCTTTTGGGATTCATTATTTGGTCATTCCCTTTCATTTGTATGAGGGTGGAGCAACGGGTCTGACCTTGATTACCTACTATCTATTTAAAATCCCTGTCTCGACGACCAACCTAGTGATTAACATTCCTCTCTTTATTATTGCATGGAAGCTACTGGGTTCGAGAACCCTCTACCTCAGTATTCTAGGGACTTTCTCTGTGTCAGCCTGGCTCAAAATTTTTGAAATCTTACCTGCCTCCAAACACCTGCAAGACTATTTTATCTCAGCTCTGGACGGCGATGTCTTACTAGCCTGTCTTGGAACGGGGATTATTATGGGGATTGGACTGGGCACCATCTTTAATGCTGGCGGAACAACTGGCGGTACGGACATTGTGGCCCGCATCTTCAATAAATACACCAGCATTTCCATGGGCAGACTCATGCTGACGGTTGACTTTGTAGTCATTACCTTGGTTCTCCTAGTCTTCAAAGACTTACGCATGGTATCTTACACCCTCATGTTTGTCTTTATCACCTCCCGCGTCATTGACCTAATTGCAGAAGGAGGTTTTGCTGGTAAGGGATTCCTTATTGTTACCAGTAAGCCCACTGAGCTAGCTGAAGCTATCAATGACAAGCTGGATCGTGGAGTGACCTACCTCAAGGGGCAAGGCTTCTATAGCAAGCAGGATCTGCAAATTGTCTACTGTGTTGTTTCCCGTAATGAAATGCAGCAAATGAAAAAACTCATTAACCAAGTCGATCCATTTGCCTTTACTACTATTAGCGAAGCCCATGAGATTTTGGGCGAAGGCTTCACTTTAGATGCTAACAAACAACCTATTGTACGTTAAAAACCTCATCTAACGATGAGGCTTTTTTATGTTATTTATAAAGCTTTTGCAGCAGTATGTGTAATCTCAGCCAGCTCAATAGCATGCTCTTCAAATTTTTTCTTGAGAAGCTCCATGTCTATATCACCAGCTAACTGTACTTCAATGACGACTTTGCCATCCTTGCGTGGTATATTGACTGTATTGGAGATGTTGAGATTTTCTTCCACCAGAAGACGGATAATCTGCTCAAGAACCCCCACCTTATTCTCAGTGACAAAACGCAGCCGAACTCCCTCTTCACCATAGCCAGATACTTCCAAGAAGGCCTTGAAAATATCACGGTCTGTGATAACTCCGTAAAGCAGTTCATTGTCCACAACAGGCAGGATGCCAATCTTATTTTTCAGCATCAGATAGGTCGCATCTTCCAGACTGGCAAACTGAGAAATTGTGACCACATCACGAATCATAACATCACCAACTTTTGTTTTGTTGAGAAGATAGTTCATCTCATAAATGGACAGACTCGTTGCCTTAGATGGACTAGCTTCTGCAATCGTTCCTTCTGTCACCAGTCCCACTAGTTGGTCATTCTCAATCACTGGCAAACGGTGGAGTTTCTGTTCACGCATCATATCTGCCGCATGAGCAATCGTTGTATTTGGGCTGATATAAACCACCTTACGCGTCATAAAATCTTTAACTGCCATAAAAGTTCCCTCTACTTCCTATCCATAATTCTTATACTTATTATACTTTATTTTGCAGCTGATTTCAAACGCTTCCAAGTTCTTTGCCCAAGTTTTCAAAATTTAGAAAAATCCCGCGATTGGGAAAATTGAAGATAGGAAATGGCTAACTAAACTATTTTAAGCATCTAAGATAAGAAAAAGGTCCATTGGACCTTTTCTAAATGTTAAGTTACTACCGTAACTTTCTATCAACAACCTAAAAATGTCTCCCAGACATTTTAAAGAAAACTCGCTACCGCGAGTTCCTATTTGCAACCTGAAACAATCCACCGGGCATCTTGACGAAAACCTTGTTTTCTTTATCTGCAACTTAAAAAGGTCCAATGGACCTTTTCTAAATGTTAAGTTACTATCGTAATTTTCTATTAACAACCTAAAAATGTCTCCCAGACATTTTAAAGAAAACTCGCTGCCGCGAGTTCCCATTTGCAACCTGAAACAATCCCCCGGATTGTTTCAGCCACCTAGATATGCTTTGCGGACTTCGTCAGAAGCGAGGAGTTCTTGACCGGTTCCGGACAGAACGATTTTACCTGTTTCAAGGACATAACCGCGGTCAGCGATAGAGAGAGCCTTGTTTGCATTTTGCTCAATCAAAAGAACTGTCGTTCCTTGTCGCTGAATATCTTGAATAATATCAAAGATTTCCTGGATAAAGATCGGCGCCAAGCCCATAGAAGGCTCATCCAAGAGCAAAAGCTTAGGTGTAGACATCAAAGCCCGTCCCATAGCCAGCATCTGCTGCTCACCACCTGAAAGGGTTGCAGCATCTTGGTTTTTACGCTCTTCCAAGCGTGGGAAACGAGAGAAGACCTTTTTGAGATTGGCTTGATTTTCTTCGCGATTTGTTTTGAGAAAGGCGCCCATTTCCAAATTCTCCAAAACGGTCAAACCTGGAAAGACATGACGGCCTTCTGGTACTTGCGAAAGTCCAGCTGCTACGATTTTTTGAGCAGGAACTTTTTGAATTTCATTGCCTACAAATTCAATTTTACCAGCACTTGGACGAACCAAGCCTGAAATAGTCCGGAGAATGGTCGTTTTCCCAGCGCCATTGGCACCAATCAGGGAAACGACTTCTCCTTCGTTTACTTCAAAGCTGACATCACGGACAGCCTGAATCATGCCATAATGGACAGAGAGATTCTCAACTTTAAGCATGGACATTAGGCTTCACCTCCTAGATAAGCTTCAATAACACGTTTGTCATTCTTGATTTCATCAGGTGTTCCGTGCGCAATCAAGCGGCCGTACTCCAGCACATAGATTCGCTCAGTGACTTCCATTACCAGACTCATGTCATGCTCAATCAGCATGATGGTAATGTTAAATTCGTTTTTAATCCGTCGAATCAATGCAGTCAGCTCTGCTGTCTCCTGAGGGTTCATCCCTGCAGCTGGCTCATCCAAGAAGAGGATCTTAGGCTCTGTTGCCAATGCCCGAACAATCTCCAAGCGACGCTGCTGACCATAAGCTAGGTTCTTAGCCAAGGTTTCTGCTTCCTTGTCCAAGTCAAAAATTTTTAGCAACTCCAAAGCCTGGTCTTTGAGTTCTTCTTCGTTTTTGTAGTAGACTGGCAGGCGGAAGAAGGAAGCCAACACATGAGCCTTATGATGATTACCAAAGGCAATCAAAACATTATCCAAAACACTAAGATCCTTAAAGAGCCGGATGTTCTGGAAGGTTCGCCCCAGACCTAAAGCAGCAATCTTGTAAGGAACCTTACCATTGAGCAAATGACCATCTAGTGTCACTGTTCCTTCACTCGGCTCATAAACGCCCGTTAAGAGATTGAAAAGAGTCGTTTTTCCTGCACCATTAGGGCCAATCAGACCAACCAGCTCGCCCTCGTTGAGTTCCAAGGTCACATCGCTGACAGCAGTCAGACCGCCAAAGTTTTTAGTTAGATTTTTTACATCAAGAAGTGCCATTATTCTTTGACCTCCTTATTCTTTTTGAAGAGCTTAGACAGACTGAGCTCCCAAGTTCCTAAAAGTCCGCCTGGACGGAAAATCATGACCAAGATCAAGGCCAAAGAATAGACAATCATCCGAATGCTGGATACATCCTGCAGCAGCATATTGAGAATACCCAATACTACTGCAGCTACAATGGTTCCAGTCATAGAACCTAGACCACCAAAAACGACAATAATCAAAATATTGATAGTGTTGGTAAAGGAATAGTCCTTAGGAACAACTGAACCAACGAAGCCAGCTTGAAGAGAGCCAGCAATAGAAGCCGTGATAGCTCCCAAGACAAAGGCTGTCACTTTGATTCTAGTAGTATTAACACCAACAGACTCGGCAGCAATCTCATCCTCACGGACAGACAGAGTACTGCGTCCAATAGGACTGCGCAGGAAATTCAAGGTCAAAATAGTTGTGATAACAACAAAGACATAGACCATCTGCCAAGAAGTAAAGGGCGGAATGGATAGGATACCAGCTGCGCCATTAGTCAAAGTACCGCCATTAATAATCAGAATACGGATAATCTCTGAGACACCAAGAGTTGCAATCGCGAGATAGTCCCCTTTAAGTCGCAGGGTCGGCAAACCAACTACTAAAGCCACAATACCAGCAATGATAGCTCCAGCCAGCATAGCAATGAAGAAAGCTCCATATGTTGGCGATTTAGAGCCAATAATCGCTACAGCGTAGGCACCGATAGCCATAAAGCCAGCATGGCCAAGAGAGAATTGGCCTGAGAATCCGACGATGAGATTAAGCCCCACAGCCAGAATAATATTAATCCCAATCTGCTCTAAGATTTGAATGTAAAACGCATTGAGAACACCGGCACTAACCAATACTGTCATCAGCAGGTAGCCGATTAAGACAAGGCCAAGCCAGAAAATATTTACCTTTAAATTCTTTTTCATACCTTACACCTTCTCTTTCACATTTTTGCCGAGGATACCAGCTGGACGAATCAGAAGAATGACAATCAAAATCGCATAGACAATGGCATCGCGGAAATCAGATAATCCAAGCGCTGTCGCAAAAGTTTCCAAAAGACCAATAACAAAGCCACCAAGCGCTGCACCAGGAATGATTCCAATACCACCGAGAACAGCCGCTACAAAGGACTTAATACCTGGAGTCATCCCCATCAAAGGCTCCAATGAATTATAATAAAGGGCAATTAGGACGCCAGCAGCTCCTGCAAGAGCTGAACCCAAAGCAAAGGTGAAACTGATTGTGCGATTGACATTGATTCCCATCAGCTGAGCAGCATCACTGTCTACAGATACAGCGCGCATAGCCTTACCCATCTTTGTCTTCTGCACGATGAACTGCAGAGCCACCATGAGGAAAATCGAAATTCCCAAAATCAGCAACTGAATATTTGAGATAGAAATAGATCCTAAGTTAAAGCGTACTGTTTTAATAACCTGCGGGAAGGAACGGGTATTGGCACCGACAAAGAAAATCATTCCATATTCGAGGAGAAAGGAAACCCCAATGGCTGTAATCAAAGCCGCAATCCGAGTCGAATTTCGCAGAGGACGATAGGCTAAAAACTCAATAAGCACACCGAGAATCGCTGTCCCAATCATGGCTAAAATGAGAGAAAGGAAGAAATTAAACTTCAGGATATTAATCAAGTAATAACCCATAAAGGCACCAATCATATAGATATCGCCATGGGCAAAGTTAATCAGCTTAATAATCCCATAAACCATGGTATAACCCAAAGCCAGAAGCGCATAAACACTACCCAGGATTAGACCGTTGACTAATTGTTGGAGCATTAGACACCACTCTTTCTATAATAAAATAAGGAATGGGACAAAAATCAGCAGACTAGGTCGTGATTTTATCATCCCACTCCCAAAATACGAATAATAGTTGATTGAGAAACGAAGAAGAATAGATTATAAAACAATACTCTTTCAATCCATAGATTCAGAAAGAAATCATCTACTAACTTGCTCAAGCAACTAAAAATAGAAAACAAGTCAAAGACTGGGATTGCCCCAGCCTCATAACTCTTATTCCGCTTTAACTGTTTCTACAGTATCTACTTGACCATCTTTCAAGCCAATCATCAAAGCTGTTTTCACTGGATTGTGGTCTTTATCAATAGTGATTGAACCAGTCACTCCATCGAAATCTTTAAGCTTAGCCAAGTTGTCTTTGATATCTACAGAAGTTTTAGCACCTTTGGCTGCTTCTGCTGCCATATAAACAGAGTCATATGCCAGAGCTGCAAACATAGATGGCTCTTCCTTGTACTTAGCTTTGTATGCTTCAACAAACTTCTTAGCTTTTTCTGACATTTCACCAGAAGTTGTAAAGCCAGATACATAGTAAACATTTGTAGCTGCAGCTGGAGTTGCTTGCTCAACGAACTTAGCATCACCAAAGCCATCAGGACCAACGATTGTTTGGTCAATACCCAAACCACGCGCTTGATTGACAATTTTACCAGCTTCCGTGTAGTAACCTGGAACAACCAGAGCATCAAATTCTTTGCCCTTAATCTTTGTCAAAGCAGCTTGGAAGTCTGTATCCTTGGATTGGAAGGTTTCTGTTGCTACAATCTCACCCTTGAATTCCTTCTTGAAGGCATCCGCCATTCCTTTAGCGTAGTCACTAGATTGGTCGTAGTAAAGAACGACTTTCTTAGCTTTCAAGTTGTCAGTGACATACTTAGAAATGATTTTACCTTGGTAGCTATCAATAAAGGTAGCACGGAAAAGATAATCTTGCTTGTTGGTCAGGTCATCCTGTGTCGCACTTGGTGTAATGATTGGTACACCCGCTTTAGCAGCATTTGCAGTAGCTGAAGCTGTAGCTCCAGAAGTCGCAGGGCCAATGATTGCATTTACCTTGCTTTGGGTAACCAAGCTAGTAGTGATGGTTGATGCTTCAGCTGTTTCTGATTTGTTATCCTTATCAGTAACTTCAATCTTCTTACCATCTACGCCGCCAGCAGCGTTGATTTCATCAACTGCCAACTGAGCACCATGTTGTTCAGCTGTACCGTAGGCTGCTACTTCACCTGATTCTTCAAAGTTAAAACCAAATTTAATCGTATCGCCAATTTCTGTACCAGTTGCTGTTGAGTTGTTGTTAGATACTTCTCCACAAGCTGCGAGAAGGGCCGCACTAGCAAAAGCTACTAAGGATAGTGCAAATTTTTTCTTCATTCGGAAATCTCCTTAAGTGATTTATTTGATGATATAGTAAGAATATATCGAATTATCTGACAATTGTCAACCCTTTATAAAAATTTTATCAAATGATAACGTTTTCTTGCTCTCTATACAGGCTTCCAACAAAGTTTTGATCTAGTTCTTTTATGTGAGAAATTCGGACTTGCTTAACATAGCGCTCCTTGGGCAGATTCTCCTGTAAGTTCTGGGCTTCCTCTTGCTTGACATAGAGATGCAGATAGCGATGCTTCTTAGAATGATAAATAATATCCCCAAAGTTTGCCAGCTTTTTGGCATCTCGATTATAGTAAAGATAGACAATCAAGCCCACCCTTTCTTCTCTCTCTATCATAAAACTCCTTTCCGGTCCATGTAGTTCTTAGATGATTATAGCAAAGATAGGGCAAAAAAACTAGCCCTGAAAAGCTTTATGATTAGCTTAAAACACCTGAGCTTGTCAGATTCAAAACAGCAAAAAGGAGCCGCTTTTGGCTCCTCCTATGTTAGTTCAGATTGCTATTTTCCATGATTTCGTCAATAAAGCCGTATTCCAAGGTTTCTTGAGCGCTCATCCAGTAATCGCGTTCTGCATCTTTGTGGATTTGCTCAACGGACTTGCCAGAGTTTTCAGCCAAGATTTTTTCCAAGGTATTCCGAGTTCTAAGCAAATGCTCAGCTACAATGGCCATATCCGTTTGCTGAGTACCACTTCCAGCTCCTCCCATCGGCTGGTGAATCAGATATTCTGCATTTGGCAGCATGAAGCGTTTGCCTTTGGCACCACTGGAAGCAATGATCGTTCCCATGCTAGCAGCTACACCCATAACAATGGTCTGAACATCAGACTTGATGAAGTTCATAGTGTCCACAATAGCTAGACCTGCTGAGACAGATCCACCCGGCGTATTTACATAGAGGTAAATATCTTTAGTATTGTCCTGCGCATCCAAGAAAAGGAGCTGGGCAATGACTGAATTAGCCATATTGTCCTCTACTGGACCAGTCAGCATGATAATGCGGTCTTTTAATAGCCGAGAGTAAATATCATAGGAGCGCTCTCCTCGGCTGGTTTGTTCAATAACTACAGGAATCATAGTTTTCTCTCTTTCTCTTTTTAAAATTTTC
This sequence comes from Streptococcus sanguinis, assembly GCF_019928825.1. Classification (GTDB taxonomy): domain Bacteria; phylum Bacillota; class Bacilli; order Lactobacillales; family Streptococcaceae; genus Streptococcus; species Streptococcus sanguinis_L. The sequence goes on from NZ_JAHZOP010000001.1 coordinate 617,913, forward strand.
TATCAAACTAGGAAATAGAATTTCAAATTACGAGACTATTATATCCTTTTGGTCAAAAAAGGTCAAATAGAAACTTTTACTTGGTCCCGAAAAGACGATCTCCTGCATCTCCTAGTCCTGGTACGATATAGCCATGGTCATTGAGATGGTCATCCAAAGCCGCTGTGAAAATATCAACATCTGGATGAGCTTCCTGCAAGGCTTTTACTCCTTCAGGTGCAGAAACCAAACACACGAATGTAATGTGGCTAGCACCACGTTTCTTGAGAGAATCCACAGCCAAGATAGCAGAACCACCCGTAGCCAACATTGGATCAACAACGAAAATCTGACGTTGGTCAATATCTTCTGGCAGCTTGACCAGATATTCAACCGGCTTCAAGGTTTCCTCATCACGGTACATTCCGATATGGCCGACCTTAGCTGCTGGAACCAGACTCAGAAGTCCATCCACCATGCCAATACCAGCCCGCAAGATTGGAACAATAGCCAATTTTTTCCCTGCGATCTGCTTTTGAACTGTTTTCGTAATCGGTGTTTCAATTTCTACATCTTCAAGTGGTAAATCGCGCAAAACTTCATATCCCATGAGCATTGCGATTTCATCAACTAATTCACGAAAAGCCTTGGTAGAGGTATCTGTACGACGCAAGATAGACAATTTATGCTGAATTAGTGGATGAGCGATAACTTCAAGTTTTCCCATGATTGGATTTCCTTCTTTCAATTTATTCTTCTTATTATATCAAAAAAAGAGTGAAAAGGCTTGCCACAAGCAAGCCTTTTCAAAGATTTTCTTCACCTTACAGCCATTCTCTATAGCGCTTGATATAAAGGTGTTTAACAAGGGTTACACTAACCATATAAAGCGCAATAATCAAGAAAAGGCAAAGGAAATAAGTACCGTTCAGCGGAGCCGTCTTCAGAACTAACGCAAAGAGGCTGTATGGCAAGGAAGTAACAAAGAGGGCTGCTGACATGGTCGTCACAATGACAGACAAAGCAGGACGGCTTTGCACAAATGGCAACTTAGGTGAGCGCAGCATATAGATGACCATGGTCTGGGTCCACATAGACTCAATGAACCAGCCTGTTTGAAAAAGAGTGATAAAGGTCTCTGCCTGTCCACTACCTGCTTGATAGCTACCTCCTGTTATCATAGGCACAATAATAAAGTAGAGCACCAGATAGGTCAAAACATCAAAAACGGATGAAATCGGTCCAATCCAAGCCATAAATCGGGTAATGGAACTGGCTGACCAGATATGAGGTCTCTTGAGAAATTCACTATCCACATTATCAAAGGGCAGAGCGATACAGGACAGGTCATAAACCAGATTGAGGACAATCAGATGAACTGGTGCCATAGGTAGAAAAGGCAGAAAAATGCTAGCAAAGAGAAGAGAAAAGATATTCCCAAAATTGGAACTGACCGTCATCTTGATATACTTGGTCATGTTGGCATAGACCTTGCGTCCCTCTACCAACCCCTTCTCCAGAACCATAAGGTCCTTGTCCAGCAGAATGACATCTGCTGTTTCCTTAGCAATATCGACAGCTGTATCAACAGAAATACCCACATCTGCTACTTTCATAGATGGCGCATCATTGATGCCATCGCCCATGTAGCCAACCTTGTGGCCATTGGCCTTGAGCTGGAGAATAATCCTAGCCTTTTGGTCAGGTGAGAGCTTGGCAAAGACCGTTGTGTCCTCCACAGCCTGACTCAATTCCTCATCTGATAAAGCATCTACCTCTACGCCTAGTAAGATATTATCTACATCTAACCCAACCTTTTCACAAACTGCCTGGGTCACCTTATCATTATCACCGGTCAAAATCTTAGTAGCAACGCCGTACTCAGCCAAGGTTGCAATAGCTGGAGCCGCAGATGACTTGGGTGGATCTAGAAAGGCCAGATAGCCCGTCAAAATCATGTCGGACTCATCCTTGACTTCATAGTCGTAATCTTCTTCTAAGTCTGACTTGTAGCTAACACCAAGCACTCGCAGCCCTTGCTCATTGAGTTGAGCCACTTCCGCAAGGATTTCCTGACGAATCTCCTCGGTCAGTTCTGTAATGCGTTTCTTGTATTCTACATGGCTAGAGATAGCCAGCATTTCCTCCAAGGCCCCCTTGGTCACCATGCTAATAACATCTTCATCATCCTTGACAATGACACTCATGCGACGGCGTTCAAAGTCAAAGGGTAGTTCATCAATTTTCTTAAAGGTTTGGTCTAAATTACGGACAATCTCATGCTTTTCTGCTTCTTTCTCCGTCCGATTGATGATAGCCCGATCCATGAGGTTTTTGAGACCAGTTTGATAGTAGGAATTTAGAAAAGCGCGACGAAGCACTGCCAAATCTAAATCACCATGAATATCCAGCGGGTACTCCAAGACAATCTCGTCTTGGGTCAGTGTACCAGTCTTATCCGTACAGAGGATATCAATAGCTCCTAGGTCTTGGATGGCATTCAGCTTCTTAATCACGACCTTTTCCTGAGCCATGATAACAGAACCTTTAGCCAGGCTCGCTGTGATAATCATAGGCAGCATTTCTGGAGTCAGGCCGACCCCAACACTGAGGGCAAAGACACCTGCTTCCAGCCAGTCGCCGTCTGTCAGACCGTTGATGAAGAACACGACCGGAACCATGACAAGCATCAGACGAATCAAGAGCCAGGAGATACTATTCATCTCGCGCTCAAAAGAGGTCGGCTCATCGTAGGTGTTCAGTGTCTGCTCAATGGCTCCCATCATGGTCTCATCACCAACCACCAGCACTAGAGCCGTAGCTCTCCCGGAAATAACATTGGTTCCCATAAAGGCCAGAGACTCTGTTTCTAAAAGGCTATCAACATTTTGTTCATCTGACTTAGCCAAACAGACCTTTTCTACTGCATCACTTTCCCCTGTTAGTCCAGACTGCTGAACAAAGAAATCACGCGAGTCCAGCAGCAACACATCTGCAGGAATCATGTCTCCGGCACTAAGCTTGATGATGTCTCCTACAACAAGCTCATCAATCGGAAGTTCCTGCTCTGCTCCTTCACGGATAACCGTAGCCGTGTTGACAATCAGCCGAGACAGATTGCTAGCAGCGCGGTCGCTCCGCAATTCCTGAACAAAACGAATGCCTCCAGAAATCAGCACCAGAACAACAATGATGATGGAAGTCGTCGGATCTTCCTCACTAGGCTTAGCCAGCCAAACATTGGTCACTAAAGACACGAGGGCAATCACCAATAGGATGACTGTAAAGGGGTTAATGATAGACTCGTAAATTTTCTTTAGAATAGAGTCTTCCTGACCCTTTGTGATGATATTTTCACCATAGAGGTCACGATTTTCTTCGACCTGCTCTTCTGTCAGGCCGCGAAAAGAACTCTTGTAAAAAGCCAGAGTTTCTTTTACAGGAAGCTGCAGAGCAGCAACTAATCTTTCTTTTACTGTTTTCATTGGTTTCTCCTTGATGTATGATTGATAATTTTCATACACAGGGACCAATCACTTTATAAGGACAGAACGACACAAATCAGCGATTGGCTGTGTATGTGCGGTTCCGGATAATCGTCAATTTGCATCGCGTGTCTCCTTTCTTCTATGTCTTGATTGGCAGGCAATCAACTATTTACTCTCTTGAAATATTTTCATCAAAAAAAGAATACCCTGCCAATTTCTCGGCAGGGTTGTTTGCATGTCAGGTTATTCGCTTCATTGTTTTAAGCACAGATAAAACAAGCATTCACCGTTCAAGCTTTAACTCCATAAGGCGATGAAATGAGCTTAGTCTTGACCTTGGCGATCAGGACTGTTGACCAACGAGTAGTGTCTCCACTGCTTTGCGGTAGTCATCCGTATCCTTATGGTAGCCTCACCTACCGATTTTCCACTATTACTATACTCCTCTTTGGAAGGATTGTCAATCATTTTTCTCACTTGAAACAAATTTCAAAAAATTTTTGATTTATTTTGGCAGTACCTCTGCAATACGGGAGCAGATTTCTTCAACCATGGTCTCTGGAGCAGCAACATTTAAGCGGGCATGACCTTTGCCTTCTTGGCCAAAATCACTTCCTCTATTCAGGACGACCTTTGCCTCTTCTCGTAGCAGCTGAAAGAGCTGGTCATCTGTCAGGCCATAATCTGAAAAGTCCAGCCAAATCAGATAAGTCCCTTGAGGCTTCATGACCCGCAGGCGCGGTGCCTCTTTGGCAAAATAATCAACTACAAAATTCACATTCTTCTCAAGAACTTCCTTAAGCTCCATCAACCAAGACCAACCGTAACGATAGGCTGCTTCTGTTGTTAAAAATCCAAGACCAGGAATTTCATGCTGGTTATTAGCCAGCTGGCGTTTTTTAAACTGATGTCGCAAGCTAGGATTCTCAATCACAGCATAGGAATTTTTAGTTCCAGCAATATTAAAAGTCTTAGTTGCACTGGCTAAAATCAAGCTAAAGTCCTTAAAGTCAGGCGAGACAGTATTAAAAGACTGGTGCTCATTCCCAAACAGCGTCAAGTCTTGGTGGATTTCGTCTGAAACCACGAGGACTCCATACTTTTGGCAGAGGCGTCCAATTTTCTCTAACACTTCCCGTTCCCAAACTCGACCTCCGGGATTGTGCGGATTGCAAAGAACATAAATCTTGACTTCATTATCTGCAATGTCACGCTCTAGCTGCTCAAAGTCAATCTGAAAGAGACCATCCTGCTCTATCAAAGAATTGGTAATAAGCTGACGATTATTGAGCTTAACACTGCGGGCAAAAGGTGGGTAAACGGGAGTGTTGATTAGAACAGCATCACCTTCCTTGGTAAAGGCTTGGATAGCCGTCGAAATAGCAGGGACAACTCCTTCTATAAATACCAAGGCTTCCCGATCAAAGGTATAGTCGTGCTCATCCCGCTCCCAATCTAGAACAGCATTGATTAGCTCTTCACTAGCATAGGTATAGCCATAGACTAACTGATTAGCGTAATCATGAACAGCTTGCTGAATTTCAGGCAGAACTTCAAAATCCATATCTGCAATCCAGGCTGGCAGGACTTCCTTGTCCTTCTCCACTTCTTTCCATTTATAAGTATGATGTCCTACACGACAGGGGGCTTTTTCAAAATTATATCTTCCCATATTATTCATTCTCCAAGGCTGCGCGTAAATCGTCTACCAAATCTCGACTATCCTCAATTCCAATCGACAGGCGCAGCAAATCATCAGTTAAGCCATAAGAATGACGCACTTCCACCGGAATGTCTGCGTGAGTCTGGGTCGTCGGATAGGTAATCAAGCTCTCCACTCCTCCTAAACTTTCCGCAAAGGTAAAGACTTTCAGGCTATTTAAGAGATGAGGAATCTTCCCTTGGTCCACAACTTTAAAGGAAATCATACCACCCTTACCTGGATAGAGAACCTCTTTTACCGCAGGAGATTTCTTCAAAAAATCAACCACTTCTTGCGCATTCTGAGTAGAGCGCTCCATACGGAGAGCCAGTGTCTTGAGACCGCGCAAAAGCAGATAGCTGTCAAAAGGAGACAAGACTGGTCCAGTTGTATTGAGATTATAGAAAAGTTTGTCATAAATAGCAGTGTCATTGGTCATGATAGCTCCAGCCAAGACATCATTGTGCCCGCCCAGATACTTGGTTGCAGAGTGCAGAACAATATCTGCTCCATCCTCCAGCGGTCTTTGATAAATGGGACTGTAGAAGGTATTGTCCACAATGACAGTTGCTCCTCGCTCGTGAGCCGCTTGGGAAATGCGGGCAATGTCAAACTCTACCATAAGAGGATTGGTCGGTGTCTCGATATAGACAATATCTATATCCTCTGTCAGATTATTGAGTAGTTCTTCTTCCGTATTGGCATATGTAAAGGCAAAGCGCCCTTCTGCTTCAGCTTGGGCAAACCAACGGAAAGATCCGCCATAGAGATCCCGAACTGCCAAGACCTTACTGCCGACCGGAAAGGCACTAAAGGCCAGCACAATAGCCGACATGCCAGAGCTAGTTGCCAAGGCATAGTCTGCACTTTCGATAGCAGCCAGAGTCTCTTCCAAGCTAACCCGCGTTGGATTCTTGGTCCGAGTATAGTCATAACCTGTTGACTGGCCAAACTCAGGGTGCTGGTAGGTCGTTGAAAAATGCAGGGGTGTTGTTAAAGCACCAGTTGTTTCATCTGTTTTAACCCCAGCCTGAGCCAGTAGTGTATTTAATTTTACGTCCTTACTCATATTAACCTTCCAATCCTTCGCTAATATTTCACCCTCTATTGTAACATCTTTTGAAAACATTTTTCTTTTTTCTTTTCAAGAGCTAGCTATAGTTTGAAACTATAATGTTAAAGTTTTAGAAAAACAAAGCTAAAAATTAAAAAGCCTTATGGCTTTTTAATAGATATGAAAGCGTCGGCGCAGACTAGCCGCTTTTGAACCGATAAAGCGATCCATAAGGCGAACTTTGAGCGCCAGTCCACCATAGATAGCGAGGCCGATGCCACCAATCAGAGCGATATAGACAAAGCTGGAAATCCGTCCGCTAGGATGAAGGAAGAGACCGATAAGAAGCTCTGCCACCAAGACAAAGATGCACATCAGAACTGTCAGAATCACTGACAGGAGACTCCGTTTAAAGAGGTTCTTAGGATTCAGACCTGTTACCTTGCGAATTTCCTGATACATGAGCAGGATTGGGATAATCAAGCCGACTGTCGTCGCAAGAAGAGGACCATAAGCTTTAAAAATATAAATCAATGGCACTTGCAGCACCAACTTGACTCCTACTCCATAGAGGAAGTAAATAATCGCCTTTCTATTCTGGAAGAGGGCCTGAATCATCGGAGCCAACACCGTATATAGACTGAGGATAATGGTCTGCAGCATAGCAAAGATGAAAAGTCCCAGTGCTAAGCCGTCTGGCTTGCCATAGAAAATAGTATACAGAGGTTCCGCTACCAAAGCAGCACCAATGGTTGCTGGCAAGATAAAGAAAATCAGCATACTAAGATTATCCTGCACCAAGCGGGCAGCCGAGCGAAAATCACCTTTGACATAGTTCTCGGTCAAAAGCGGAATCCCGACACCGCCGATAGAGGTTGCCACGGCAATTAAAATCATGGTGATTTTATTAGGATTTGCTGAGAAGTAGGCAAACTGAACCAGCAGCTCTGACTTGCTGTGCTTACTAATCCAACCCATGACATGGATAAAGGTAGCTTGGTCAATAATCTGAAAAAGCTGAATGGCAGATCCTGTAATAATGAAAGGAATGGCTTCACGAATGGTATCCCAAAGGAGGGCACGGCCATTAATCTCAGTAGCATTCGATGGCTTATGAAGGATGGAAGTCAGCATCCCTGTCTTCCAGAGATAGAAGGCTAAGACAGCCATGCTAGCCAACATGCCGATAAAGGCAGCGAAGGTAGACTGAGTAACCGCTTCTACATAGTTGCCAGAACCGATTTTCATGATGAAAAAGGCTGTCAGCAGCATCCAGATAACCCGAATGACCTGCTCCGCAATCTGACTGATAGCATAAGGCTTGAGATTGTTAAAACCTTGGAAAAAGCCTCGGATAACGCTCATCGATGGGAATATCAAAACAGCCAGAGACAGACTCTGCATGACTGGAACCAAGTCTGAACCACCGCCTGACATAGAAGCGAAAACTGGTGAGAGCAGGTACATCATCACTGCAAAGACAGCTCCCAAAAGCAGCATAAACTTGAGAAACTCTCGAATGAGAGTAAAGCTATGCTCTTCCTTGTCAATGGTATTGTACTTAGCTACCTGCTTGGCCACTGCCACTGGCACGCCAGCTGTAGAAATCAGTAAAAACCAGGCATAAATATTGTAGCCCATAGTAAAAAGGCCGTTGGCCTCGGCGCCGTGCTTGCCCATCCAAATATACCAAGGAATGATATAGATGGCACCCAGAAGACGACTGATAAAATTGCTGGCAGTTAACCAGGCAGTTCCCCGCAGCATCTGCTGCTGCTGGCTTGTTGTTTCTTGGCTCATAGAAAACCTCTTCTATTTATTCTTCTTTTATTATAAACTTTTCCTTGCCTCTTGTAAAACCCAGCCATAAGGTTTACAATAGATTTATGATTAAAATTGAAACCGTATTAGATATTTTAAAAAAAGACCATAATTTTCGGGATATTGTCAAAGACGGAGAATACTTCTTCTCCTACAGCGGCTTAACTTTCGATAGTATCAGCTATGACAGCAGGGAAGCGGATGCCTCTACCCTCTTTTTTGTCAAGGGTGAGGCTTTTAAGAAAGAATTTCTAGAAAAAGCCGTCACAGCTGGCCTACGCTTTTATATCAGCGAGACAGACTTTCAAGTGGGCATTCCGGTCCTCTTGGTCAACGATGTCAAACAGGCCATGAGTCTCTTAGCCATGGAATTTTACGACCATCCTGAGAAAAAGCTCAAACTGCTGGCCTTTACTGGCACCAAGGGCAAGACAACTACAGCTTATTTTGCCTATCAGATCCTTTCCCAAAGTCATCGACCTGCCCTGCTCTCGACTATGAACACTACGTTGGATGGCGAGACTTTCTTCAAGTCAACTCTGACCACACCAGAGAGTCTGGATCTCATTAAAATGATGGCCCAAGCCCTTGCCAACGACAGGACTCATCTCATCATGGAAGTTTCCAGTCAGGCTTATCTCAAGAAAAGGGTTTATGGCCTGATCTTTGATGTCGGTGTCTTTCTCAATATCAGCCCCGACCATATCGGCCCTATTGAGCATCCTACTTTTGAGGATTATTTCTACAATAAGCGACTATTGATGGACAATAGCCGAGCAGTTATCGTAAATAGCTGCATGAATCATTTCCAAATCGTGAATGAGCAAGTCGCTTCTATGGAACACGATTTCTATGGAACAGGCTCTAACAATACTATCATAGATTCTCAGGCTTTCAGCTTTGAAGCTGCTGGCAAGTTAGCTGGCCACTACGATATCCAGCTCATCGGCCGCTTCAATCAAGAAAATGCAGTAGCGGCTGGTCTTGCCTGTCTGCGTCTGGGTGCTAGCCTCGAAGACATCAAAAAAGGAATTGCCGCAACCCGAGTCCCAGGCCGTATGGAAGTTCTGACTCAGAAAAATGGCGCCAAGGTCTTCGTTGACTATGCTCACAATGGCGTCAGCCTGAGCAACCTGCTGTCTGTGGTAGAGGAACACCAGAAGGGTAAGATTATCCTCCTCTTGGGTGCTACCGGCAACAAGGGTGAAAGCCGCCGCAAAGACTTCGGTCTCCTACTTAATCAGCATCCTGAGCTAACCGTTATCTTAACCGCGGATGACCCCAACTATGAAGATCCTCTAGCCATTGCGGAGGAAATCACATCCTACATCTCCTATCCAGTGGAAAAAATAGCCGACCGTGAAGAAGCCATCAAAAAAGCTCTCAGTCTGACTGAGCGAGAGGGAGATGCCGTCATTCTAGCTGGCAAAGGAGCAGATGCTTACCAAATCGTAGAAGGAGAAAAAGTAACCTATCCAGGGGACTATGCTCTTGCTGAAAAGTATTTATAAGAAAAAAGGCGAGCATATCGCCTTTTTATTGTCGTTTGGTAAAAATTACTGCCATTTAATCAGCACATACATCAAGCTGGAGCCAAACATATCCGCCAAGGCGTGCATGAGAAAGAAAGGTAGGAGGTTCTTGACCTTATACTTGTAAAGGAAATAGTAAAAGAGGCCATATACTACTCCGATAACCAAGGCCCACAGCATGCCCTGATAGGTGTGGAAAGAAATCCGAATGATAGTAGAGTAGGCCAGAGCCCACCACTTATACTTATCCTTAACAGAGGTCATAAGCCCCAGAAAGAAGAATTCCTCATAGAAGCCATTTAGAAGTCCGTAGAGGATGGCCATAGGTGTCAGTTCAGCAAATTTCCGGAAGATTTCTAGAACATCTACATAAGACCAGAGAGTTGGATCAAAGTAATTATACTCGCCGCTCAGTGTCGTCACAATGTCACCAAAGAACCCTACCACTACAAAAATAAGAGGAGTCCAGAGGAGAACCGACCAGCTCAGACGAATAGGAAGCTGCTTAAAGTCAAAGCGCCGAAGCAATAGATAAAGAATGGTCAAAAACAGCATCAGTAGCTGAAAATTGAAATTGCTAGAAAAAGCCGCTCCTTCAGTGGCTGTATTGGTCACCGTTTCAGTCGCTCCTGTGATGGAAGCTGGTGCAAAGCTAGCTAAATAAAGCTCCGTTGAGCGGTAAATAAACTGCCCAAACATGAGCAGGGTAATCACAGCAATATCAAACCACCTCAGCTCTTTCAAAGGCGTAGAGGGGCGTAGGTTTGTCAATAATTTCATCATTTCTCCTTTCACCACCTGTAAATTTATATCATCATTGCAGGTTCTTTTTTATATTTCTATCTTAACATGAAAAGCTTAAATTTTTATTATTTACAATTTTATAAAACTTTTTTATTTTATTTTTATTAAATTGTCAGAAAACTCTTTTTTTAGAAAAATTTTTATGGTATAATAAAAGGCGTAATTCTGATAGAAGAATCAGCCAGAAAGGAAGTCTATGTCCACTATCTCTGCAGCAAGTATCCAGGTCGCCTACGATCAAAAGGTTATTATTGACGGACTGGACTGCCAACTAGCCGAGGGAAAGATTACAACTATTATCGGTAGCAATGGCTGCGGTAAATCCACTCTTCTCAAGGCTTTTACCCGTATTTTGCCGATAAAAGCCGGCAGCATAACCCTTGATGGACAATCCATCGCCCTACTGCCGACCAAGGAGGTGGCGCAAAAGATTGCCTTGCTGCCCCAAACCATGGATGCGACCGATGGCATCACTGTCTATGATCTAGTCTCTTATGGCCGCTTTCCGCATCAAACTGGCTTGGGCCGGCTCAGTACAGAAGACCGGGAAAAAATCTGCTGGGCCATGGAAGCAACTCAGGTCAGCGAATTTTCGGACTGGCAGGTGGATGATTTGTCTGGAGGTCAGCGCCAGCGCGTCTGGATTGCTATGGCTTTAGCTCAAGATACAGAGACTATTTTTCTGGACGAGCCGACCACCTATCTGGATATGAATCACCAGCTGGAAATCTTGGAGTTGCTGAATGACCTCAACCGACTCAGCGGAAAAACCATTATCATGGTTCTGCATGACATCAACTTGGCTGCCCGCTTCTCCCATCAGCTGATCGCTATGAAAAATGGGCATATCCGATATCAAGGAAGTGTTGAGCAGGTCATGACTTCGGATATTCTGAGAGACATTTTTCAGATTGAAGCCCAAATTATTCGAGATCCTATTCAGGATAAGCCGCTCTGCCTCAGCTATCAGCTCGTTAAATAAGTCATGTATTCATAGATAAGTTTTCCATATCTTCTTCATGGATACAGCTTCTAGAGTTTTTATAGAATTGGAGGAAAAAATGAAAAAGTTTTTATCATTTGCCATCCTTACTGTCACCATCTTCCTTTTAGTTGCCTGCGGCAGCTCATCTAAATCCGAAAACTCTGCCTCTGCAGACAAGGTCGAGCTATCCAGCAAGCCCAAAATTGATGGATTTCACTACTACGGCGATATTCCTAAAAATCCAAAACGAATCGCCAGCCTCTCCTCTACCTACACTGGCTATTTGCTGCAACTTGGTTTCGACCCTGTCACTGTAACATCCTATGATGCTAAAAACCCTGTCCTCAAAGAAAAAGTCAAAAATGCCAAGGTCCTGATGCCAGAAGATTTGGAGTCTATCGCCAAGCAAAAGCCAGACCTTATCGTGGTAGATGCCAGTGACAAAAATATCGATGAACTAAAAAAAATCGCTCCAACTATTGCCATTGATTATGGAAAAAATGACTATTTAGAAATCCTGAATCGCTTTGGCCAAATCTTTGGTAAGGAAAAAGAAGCTGACCAATGGATTGCTGATTGGAAGAGTAAAACAGCTGATATTGGCAAGCAGTTAAAAGAAAAGCTGGGACAAGATGTCACTTTCACCGTTGTCGGACTATATGAAAAGGAAATCTACCTCTTCGGTAACAACTGGGGACGAGGCGGAGAAGTTATCTACAAATCTCTGGGATTTGACGCCCCACAAAAGGTGAAGGATGAAGTATTCCCAAGCGGCTACTTGCAAGTCAGCCAAGAAACGGTGAGTGAGTATATTGGCGATTATGTCCTGGTTGCTGCTGAAGATGATAAAACGGGCAGTGCTCTTTACGAAAGCGATGTTTGGAAATCCATTCCCGCTGTCCAACAGAACCATATCTTAAAAGTGGATGCCAATGCCTTTTATTTCAACGATCCATTGACACTTGAATACGAACTCAAAACCATTCAAGATGGCCTTGAAAAAATGAACTAGGCCATTCCTTGCAGAAAACTTAGACTAGTAAAAAACATTGCTAGTAAGCGATATATCTCCTGACAGCTATTTGATTTTCGACTATATAAAGGATACCAGATGACGCTTCATACACTCTTCACTCAAAAAAATAGGCCAAACATTTTTTGGCTTGTTTTTTTCGCCCTCATTCTCCTGCTGATTAGCGGACTCTATCTCTACCTGCGCTTTGGCATTCCCAGCTACTCCCATCGGCAACTGATAGAAACGCTGAGCCATCCTTTCAAGGAAAGTCCAGCCCAGAACATCATCATAGATCTGCGCTTACCTAGAGGAATTGCAGCTCTGCTAGTCGGAGCTAGCTTGGCCGTTTCAGGAGCCATCATGCAGGGAATTACCCGCAATGCTATTGCTGATCCGGGACTTTTGGGGATCAACTCTGGAGCTGGCCTAGCGCTCATCTGCGGTTATGCCTTTTCTAAGAGTATACACTACAGTAGCATCCTCCTGCTCTCACTTGCAGGAGCCTGTCTAGCCAGTATTCTGGTTTTTAGCCTCTCCTACCATCCTAGAAAAGGTTTTGAGCAACTACGTCTTGTCTTATCCGGTGCCATGGTAACAACACTCCTGACCGCTATCGGACAAGGCTTGACCATTTACCTCAACCTGACCAATGCTGTCATCGGTTGGCAAGCTGGAGGGCTTCTAGGAACCAATTGGAAAATGCTGCAAATCATTGCTCCCTTTATCCTATTAGGCCTCTTACTGGCTCAACTATTTTCTCACCAACTAACCATTCTCAGCCTCAATGAAACAGTAGCCAAGGGCTTAGGCCAGCGAACGACTCAGATAACCCTGTTCTTTCTGAGTATTGTTCTACTGTTATCAGCGACAGCCGTTGCCCTAGTAGGAAGCCTGGCTCTTGTCGGACTGATTACTCCACATTTTGTCAAAACCATCAGTGGCAAGAACTACCAAAAAATCCTGCCACTGACGATGCTAACAGGAGCGCTCTTTCTACTAATTTGTGATTTTGCTGCGAGTCATATGGTCGGTCTGCCTCTTAGCTCTATTATCAGTCTCGTTACGCTGCCAGTCTTCCTGTGGCTGATGAGAAAGGGGGCCTTCTATGAGAGATAAAAAACGGATTCTTTTGGTTCTAGTAAGCCTCAGCCTCCTGACTTTCCTAATTTTCCTACTGTCTCTATCATCAGGCGATCAGGAATTTAATATCGGTGAAGCTCTTCGATATCTGCTGGGGCAGGGAGATGATGGTAGCGCCTTTATCATGGAGCAGATCCGTCTGCCTCGAATTCTAGTCTGCCTTCTAGCAGGAGCTTCGCTAGGGATGAGCGGTGTACTGCTGCAGACCTTTACCCGAAACCCACTTGCCGATTCAGGAACCTTGGGAATCAATGCAGGAGCTGGTGTTATCATTACTCTTGCTATCAGCAAGCTAGAAGTGACCGATCCTTTCTATATCCGCTATCTTCCCTTCATCGCGACCTTTGGCGGTATGATGACTGTAGCCCTTATTTACCTGATCTCACATCAAAAAGGCCAAGCTATCAGCCCCGTCAAACTCATTATTGCTGGTGTGACCTTGTCAACCATTCTGTCTTCCAGTATGATTGCCATCACCGGCCGTGTCAATCAGAACAAACTGACCTATGTAGTTAGCTGGCTAGCTGGTAAGATTACGGGTAATAACTGGGAAAGTCTAGCTATTGCTGGCCCCTTCTTGCTTTTATTCTGGTTGCTGACCTATCTGCGCTCCCACAAGCTCAATATCCTCAGTCTAAATGAAGAAACAGCTCTTGGTCTTGGGATTCATCTAAGAAGAGAGCGGCAGATAACCCTGTTATTAGCCAGTGCTCTCGTCGCCTTTAGCCTATCTCTAGCTGGAAATATAGTCTTCATCGGTATGTTGGCTAGCCATATCAGCAAACGCTTCCTACCCAGCGATCATCGCTTACTCTTTCCAGCCGCCATGCTGCTAGGTGCCTTTATCATGACAGGCGCAGATACGATCACAAGAACCTTCCTCATCGGAAGCTCCGTCCCAACAGGCATTTTGATTTCCATTATTGGAGCCCCCTATTTCCTCTACCTTATGTATCAGCAAAAAAAATAATCAGCCGAATAATCGACTGATTGTTTTTTATTTATCCAAGCTGTTTTTGATTCCTTCTACAGCACCTTCTACAGCTTCTTTAGCATCTTCAGCAACTTCTTTGGCTTTGGCAACTGTTTTTTCTACAAAGCCTTCTGCTTCTGTCTTGTTATCTCCTGTAACTTTGCCCACGCCTTCTTTAACAGCGCCCTTAGCTTGATCAAATTTATTTTCTAGTGACATATGATTGCCTCCGTTCTTTTTTACGGTTTCTGATACCGTTTACAGTAGTATATGTTTTTTCTTTCCAAAGGTCAACTATTCTGCTCATTCTATGAGAAAATCAGTGCAGCTGGAAAGTCAATCTCTCCTTATCAAAGCTGGCCTGTAACTCATACTTGCCTGCTTCGTTTTGCCGGATATAGCCCAAGATTACTAGGCTATCGACAAAAATGTCCCGCCGCTTCTGCATGAGCTCATCCTTGCGGACATACTTGAGAAGAAAGGTCGTCATATACTTGAGTGCATACTCTGGATTGACATCGCCTAAGACAGCATAAAGGGGCTTTTGTGCCTCAGACAGCGGATATTGGCGCTGCATCTTGTAAAAATAATTAGCCAAGGTAAGCTTATCCCGCAGAAAATCTGTCTCTTCCAGCAAGACCGCCGCATTGGTCTGATTGGAAAGCTGGGTCTCAAAGCGCAGCTCCAACAGTTCCTGATAGAGCGGACTATCATCACGGATAAAGATTTCCTGATCCAAACGCACATCCTCCAAACTTTCCAAAAGAGGCAGCGTCAGGTAATATCGCTTGTTCTCCCGCTTGATGTAGCCAGACTTGATAAACTCCTCTATCGAGCGGTCAATATTAGCCATTCCCTCAAACTCTCGCTTAATCTCCCGCAGAATCACTGCCTCATGCTGATCCAAATAATCAACCAGCTCCTGAAAAAAAGGCTGGCGCGTCAAACGACTGGGATTGATGATTTTAATCATGTAGTTCTCCTTTGTAGATGAGTTTTCTTGACTGAGCCAGCTGGCTAGGATTCGTCCCAGGCTGGCCTATAGGTACAGCCAAGCCCAAATCCCGATAATATTCCTGCCAAAAATCAGAAATCAGATTTTTCTCATCACCAAACTGCATGGGAATCGTATCAAAAATCGGCAAAATTTCCGCAATATACTCCGAACAGTAAAAACCATCGGACTGCGGATAGAAGCTAAAATTGTATGGCTTTCCTAGATGAAATTTGGCCCTTTTAAAGACAGCATCTGCATCAATAGCTGGATAGCAATACACGTCATAAACATCCTCATCCTGCAAAAAATCAGACAAATCTTGATTGACAACACCCTTCTCATGGGTTGCATGATAAATCTCACCATTAAAAAAGATGGCCACGTGGCTGTATGAGCCAGTTGCTGCTCGGATTGCAGCAGCAATTCCTGAAGATCCGACTGTAAAAATCAAATCTCCATCTTGTAAATCTTGAATCTTCATTTCTATCGCCTATCAAAAAAGGAGCCGAGACTCCTTTTTAAGTATGAGGGGAATAGCCCTCATCTAGTAACTTATTTCGTCATTTGAGCTCTTTAAGCATTAAAACTTTCTGTCAGTTGAGGCACCACTTGCTTCTTACGAGAAACAGCGCCTGCAAGGAAAGCATGGTTGTTTTCAAGAACAAAGTTGAAGGCGGCTTCGACCTTGTCCATATTGCTTCCGATAGCCAAAATTTCTGAGTTTGAGTTAATAATATCTGTAATCATCAAGACAAAGTCAGAGTAGCCGTTATCAGCGATTGCTTTTTCAATAGC
Organism: Streptococcus sanguinis; assembly: GCF_019928825.1. GTDB lineage: Bacteria > Bacillota > Bacilli > Lactobacillales > Streptococcaceae > Streptococcus > Streptococcus sanguinis_L. Next base: position 634,198 of record NZ_JAHZOP010000001.1, read on the forward strand.
CGCTTCGATTTCTGCTTGACGCTCCAAAACTTCAGCAATATCAACTGTGTTGACCTGTGCCACACGGACATTGTTTCCGTTGAGCTCAAACGTTTTAGCATCGATGTCGATCAATTCTTCTGCAGACTTGCTAGCCAAGTTTGTACCTGCCTTAAGCATTGCCAAACCATACTCTTCCAAGTTGACACCAGCCAGCTCAGCCAATTCTGGTGCAATGACCTTGTCAGTCGGATGAGTTGTTGGTGATTTGAGCAAGAGAGTATCAGAGATCAAACCAGACAGCATCAATCCTGCAATTTCTTTTGGAACTTCTACGCCGTGCTCCTTGAACATGCGGTAAACAATAGAGGAAGCAGATCCCACTGGCTCCAAGCGCATGTGAAGGGGACTAGCTGTTTCAAAGTTAGCAACACGGTGGTGGTCCACCACGCCATAAACTTCAACTTCAGCGATATCAGCCACAGACTGTTGGAATTCATTATGGTCTGTCAGAATAACCTGCTCAGCACCCTCTGCCTTTGCAGATGTAATCACGCGCGGCGCAGCTACACCAAAGTAATCTAAAACAAAGGCTGTTTCTTCATTAGGCTCACCCAGAGCAACAACTTCTGTATCCAAGCCATAAGCTTCACGAGCCAAGTAAGCAAAAGCGTAAGATGAACCAATGGCATCTGAGTCAGGATTTTGGTGACCGAAAACTAAAATTTTAGACATGATAAACCTCTTCTTTTATATAAACTTATTGCATTTATTTTACCACAATTACAGGCATTTCACAAAAGCAGAAGAACATTTTCTTAAGAAAAATGGACTGGTCAACCCACCAGCCCATTTATTCGTACTCAAAGTAGATTAGCTATTATGCACCCGATTCATATACTCTGTATAGGATTCAGTCTGCATGAGTTCCTTGGCATTCTTGACCCGATCAGCTGTTGGAGGCTTAACACCTTCCAGCTTGTAAGGAATGCCCAACTCCCGCCATTTGAATTCTCCCATGGTATGGTAAGGTAGAATTTCAAACTTATCAACATTCTTCAGTGTCTTAACAAATTTACCTAGCTCAATCAAGTCATCATCGCGGTCGGTCAATCCCGGCACCAAGACATGGCGTATCCAGACTGGCTTTCCAATGTCAGACAGGTACTTGGCACAGGCCAAGATATTCTTGTTGGTCTGGCTGGTCACAATTTTGTGTTGTTCTTCATTAATTTCCTTGATATCTAGCAGGACAAGGTCGGTGACTGCCATAAGCTTGTCAAATTTTTTCAGGTAGCGAGGCGTATTTCTAAAAGGTAGGGCACAGGTATCCAATGTACAGTGAATGCCCAGCTCCTTAGCCTTGGTAAAGAAGGCGATCAGAAAATCAATCTGCAGCAAGGCTTCTCCTCCGCTGACGGTGATGCCGCCTTTATTGCCCCAGAAGCCCTTATAACGGAGAGCCTCTTGCAAGACATCGTCCACGGTCCGCAGCTGAGATTTGTTGGTCTCCATCTCCCAAGTATCCGGATTATGGCAATACTGGCAGCGCATATGGCAGCCCTGCAAAAAGACAATAAAACGGATACCCGGTCCATCAACTGCTCCAAAACTTTCGGTGGAGTGGACCATGCCCGTTACCTTTCCATAATCAACTGCTTCTTCAATTTTCTCTTCAACCATCGCGCAACCTCTTAAGTCTGAAAACGTTTTATAACTAACTACATTATAACATGATTAAAGCAAAAATAGACTTAATTTGCCTATTTTTTAGAAAACAAACTGTTTTTCAGTTTCATTTTCAGTGTTTTACAACAGATGAAACTTTAGGGCGAAAGCAGTAGGCAAGCAAAAAATCAGGGCAGAATCTTTATTCCACCCTGATTTCACTTTTTAAAATGATTTTAGTTAATTTCGACTTCTCTTTTTGAGAGTAAAAGCAAACATTAGCAAGGTCAATCCCAAGACTGCCCAGCTACTGTTATTTTGGCCGGTCTGCGGGAGTCCCTTCTTCTTGCTGCTAGCTGTCTGACCTTGTCCGGTTTGATTGGACGATGGAGAATTGGGCTGAGACGGAGCTCCTTGTTCTGCTGCTACAGAAGATTGTCCAGTTGACTGAGATGGCTGGGAACTGTCAGATGTTGAAGCTGCAACATCCTTCGAAAAGTCCAGCTGCACCACTACTGGATCATGGTCTGAAGCTCTGCCATGTTCCTCCATGAAAGAGGCATTGATATGGACAGGCGCAAAGACTGCCTTGCCTGCTAGGTTCTTCGAAATGAAAATGTTGTCCAAGCTTTGGTTGCTGCCGCGGTAGAAGTAGGAATAACGGTCAGCCGCATCATGCTCCTGCATAAGATTAATCAGTTCATTACCCGCCAGTGCTTTAGCCGTTTCGGAAAATTCAAAGTCATTGAAATCACCAGTCAGCACAAACTTAAGGTTAGGATTTTGTCTCAGTCCTTCCTGAACAAAGCTATTTAAAATTTTAGCCTGCTCTATCCGAGCAGCCTGCGTATGCTGAACTGCTGGCTGAACGGAGCCATAAACGGCATCATCTCCAATCTTGGACTTCAAATGATTGGCGATAACGACGATATGCTGTCCCTTAAATTCAAACTCAGCTGCCAAAGATTTACGAACCTTGGTAAAGGCTGGATCTGTTGGAGCAATTCGGGCAGGATTCTTAACCAAATGGCCATCGGAAAAGCTAGCTGCTTCGTCACTCGTACCGGCTTCTTTTTCGACTAACTTCACCCGATTTGGATCGTAGAGAAAGGCCACGCGGATATTAGAGCCAGGCTTGCCGCCATCTTGACCGTCAAGTGGTGCAACTTCAGTGTACTTGTAAGTTTTACCTCCCAGTTCTTTGATGCGAGCCGCTAGTTTCTCGCCACTTTTGACACCGCTGGTCGTTCCGTCATTAACGCTGCCATTCTCATCTTGAACCTCGATGAGCGTGATGATATCTGGACTGTGGATTTCATTAATGAAGGAATTAGCGATTCTAGTCACTTTTTCCTCAGGCGTTTCACCTTTTTTAGCATTAGCAGAAAAATTCTCGATATTGTAGGAAGCAATAGTCAACTTGTCCTCGCTTGGATAGATAGGAGAGACCTGTCTCTGCAAGCCACCGTCCACCAAATCAGGCAGCTGAGTCGGCTCCAACTTATAAATCTTCCCACGATAGGTCACGACTCCGACCACATCACCATTGAAATAATCCTTGGCCTTGGCAATGAATTTATTGCCAACATAGACTGGAATGGTTGCGGTATTTTGAGCGTTTGGACGAAGATTTAGGCCACCGATATTGTTTAATGGTTGGGCTTGGTAGCCTTCAGGTAAGACATAAATGTCTCCACGGTACTGCGGGCCTAAAACGCGGGGCCTCTTCACCGTCGTCAACATTCCTTCCAAACTTTCCCAGTAGTCCAACGATTCACTTTGAGGCTGATAATTATTAATATCGTTATCGACCGTATCCTGAGGCATATTAGCCACGATGTCAACTGGATCAGGTAAATCAGCTTTCCCTTCCTTGGTCACCTTGGAAGCGATAAACATGGTGACAGTTAAACTACCACTGGGCTTGTTAAAAGTCTGTCCCTGACGAACGCTGAGCTCTTCCATGTAGCCTTCTTTGACTCGTCCTTCAAGACTAAGTTTGTCACCGACATCGACTTTTTCTTTAGAAACAACATAAAGAGCATCAGAAGTCCTGCTATTTCCATCAGGAGTCAGGTCTTGAACATAAAAGCCATAGCGGTCTGTTTTCGTCACAACTACATTGGAAACTTGAACCTCTTTGTCCTCATAGGGAGAGGCTTGTGATTCTCCCTGAATGGTTCCCACATTGGGCACAGCTTCTGGTCCGCTAGCTGCAGCTTGTGCTGTAGCAGGAGCTTGGCCTTCCTTTTCCACTGTCTCTGTAGAAGCTGCCTTTGACTCTCCTGATTCTGCTGATGCACTCTCTGCTTGACTGGCAACCGACGCATCACTTACAGCCGGATTCTCTGTAAGAGCAGCCGCCTCAGAAGTCGACGAACTTACCGCTTCTTCTGCTCCGACTGGTTGGACAGAAAAAAGCAGGGACAGAAAAGCAGCTAGCAAGACCGCTATGGGAAAGAGCTGCCTGTAAGAAACTTGTTTTTTCATGAACTTCTCCTTTTCTGTATAAATGTATATTATCCTATTTAATTTTTATTATAAAGAAAAGAATCAAATTTTGCAAAGGCTTTCTTAAAATTCTGTATTAGTTTCTCTCTCTTCACAAAAATACTTGTCTAGGCTGGCCCAACACATAAAAAAGAATCTGAAATTTTTTCCAGATTCTTTCGAGACTTTAGTTTTCACCTACTAAAATTGCCATGGTTTCGTATGGCTGCAAGGTCATCACAGGGTCAATCTGAGCCTTGCCGTAATTGGATAGGAGAACCTGACCATTCTGATAGTCCGTCAGGATGTCCAACGTAATCGGATCAGCATAAAAGTTGTTAAGGACTAAAAGTTTTTGTCCTTGCCACTCCCGCTCAAAGGCATAGACCTGGGGACTGTCTTCATAGGCTGGCTGATAGCTACCTTCTGCAATGATTGGCAGTTCCTTACGCAGGGCAATCAATTTCTGATAAAAGGTAAAAATCGGGCTCTTTATTTCATTTTCCACATTGATGAGAGGATAGGATTTGCCCGCCTTCAGCCATGGAGTTCCTGTTGTAAAACCTGCATTGACTGAATCATTCCACTGCATAGGCGTCCGAGAATTATCACGAGATTTAGCCTTGATAATCCTAAAGGCTGCTTTTGGCGATTGCCCTTCAGCAAGCAGACTCTGATAAGCATTGACAGACTCGACATCCACATAATCTTCCATGGAGTCGTAGTCAGGATCCACCATGCCAATCTCTTCACCCATGTAGATATAAGGCGTCCCGCGCGACAGATGAATACTGGCTGCCAACATGGTTGCCCCTTCATTGCGGAAATTTTCCACATCGACAAAGCGGTTAAGAGCTCGCGGCTGATCATGATTGTTCCAAAAAAGGGCTGACCAGCCTTCATGATTACTCATTTCCTTCCCCCAAGTATGGAAGAGGCGTTTTAACTCTTCAAAGTCAAAAGCCTTAAGCGTCCACTTCTGTCCATCCTCATAGTCCACCTTGAGATGATGGAAATTAAAAGCCATAGATAGCTCCTGACGATCTGGTGCCGTGTAAAGAATGCAATTTTCGATCGTCGTAGCGCTCATTTCGCCAACCGTCATAACGGAATCGTCCTGCCCGAAGGTCGCTTCGTTCATCATGCGCAGATAATCATGCACAATTGGCTTATCAGTATAGGCCGGCTTTCCCTCCTGATCCGGACAGTCCGTCAGCACCTCATCTTTACCGATCACATTGATGACATCAAAGCGGAAGCCTTTGACCCCTTTGTCTCGCCAAAAATTCACCACTTTAAAGAGCTCTTGACGAACATTGGGGTTGCGCCAATTGAGGTCAGCTTGAGTGACATCATAAAGATGCAGATAATATTTGCCCGTATCGCCAAATGGCGCCCAGGCACTGCCACCAAACTTGGACAGCCAGTCCGTCGGCTCATCCCGCAGGATAAAAAAATCCTGATAGTAGGAATCCCCAGCCAGTGCCTTTTGGAACCACTCATGCTCAATCGAGCAATGATTGAGAACCATATCCAGCATAAAGTCAATACCATGCTGCTGGCCGACCTTGACCATCTCTTCGAAATCTGCCATATCCCCAAAGATAGGGTCTACCGAAGTATAGTCAGAAATATCATAACCATTGTCCCGCTGTGGACTCGGATAGAAAGGATTGAGCCAGATCATATCCACTCCCAGCTCTTTCAGGTAAGGAAGTTTTTCAATAATCCCGCGAAAATCTCCCAAACCGTTGCCAGTCGTGTCTTTAAAAGATTTTGGATAAATTTGGTAGACAACCTTTGTTTTATCAAGTGTCATATTTCCTCCTTTTTTGAGAAAAGGGACAGATTTTAAAGCACCGTCCCTTTCTATAAGTCATTTCATTTTTCTTTAAAGCAGATTAGCTGTCATCAATTGGCTGCCTCGCTCAACTACCCGAGGAAGTTGTTCAAGCACCTCCACCTGATACTTGTCTGAGTTCGTAATGATGACTGGTGTTTCTGTTACATAGCCTGCTTTCTTGATCATGTCTATATCAAAGGAAATGAGCTTGTCGCCAACCTTGACCTTATCTCCCTGAGACACATAACCTTCAAATCCTTTGCCCTCCAGATTAACAGTGTCCATTCCGATATGCATCAGGATTTCAACACCTTCATCTGACAAGATGCCGATGGCATGCTTGGTTGGGAAGAAGACTGTTACTCTACCATTGACTGGTGAAACCAACTCACCTTGGCTAGGAACAATGACAACTCCACGCCCCATCAAACCTTGTGCAAAGACAGGATCTGTTGCCTGACTCAATTCTTTGACTTCTCCTGCCAGCGGACTAGTAATCGTTACAGGAGCTGATGAATCAGCTGCTTTCACCTCTGGAGATGACTCGGCTTTGGATGGCCCGGCAAATTCAGCCTCTTCCTGAGCTGCAAACTCTGCCTGCAATTCTGGATCTTCCTCTGTCTTCGTCAAGAAGCCTGTCTTGTGGAAAAAGAAAGTCAGGAACATTGGTACAAGGATTGCTACAAGCATAACTCCTGCAAATGGAATCATATATTTTGCTTGGATAGAAAGGATACCTGGTAAACCACCAATACCAATAGCATTTGCCGTTATATTAAAGGTTACAGAAAGCAGACCCGCAATAGACGAACCAATCATTCCCGCAACAAATGGATAAACGTACTTAACATTGACCCCGAAGAGAGCAGGCTCAGTAACACCAAGGTAAGCTGAAATGGTTGCAGGCAGGGAAATTTGCGCTTCCCGCTCATCATGGCGTTTCATAAGGTAATAAGCAAATACAGCTGAACCTTGAGCAATATTAGATAGAGCAATCATTGGCCAAAGACCAGTACCACCGGCATCAGCTACCAACTGAGTATCAATGGCATTGGTCATATGGTGAAGACCTGTGATAACAAATGGAGCATAAAGGGCACCAAATACTGCGCCAAAGAGCCATTTAACTGGACCAGTTAAACCTGCAAGTACAACTGTTGAAAGCCCCTGACCGATTGTCCAACCGATAGGACCCAAGACAGTATGAGCCAGAATCAGAGCAGGAATCAATGATAAGAATGGCACAAAAATCATAGACACTACTTCTGGAATATGTTTACGCCAAAAGATTTCCAGATAAGATAGAGATAAACCTGCTAAAAGGGCCGGAATAACCTGAGCTTGGTAACCAACACGATTGACAGTGAAGAAACCGAAATCCCAAACCCAGTCCTCAGCGATTTCAGCTGCTGGTGTCGATGCTACTGAATAAGCATTGAGCAATTGTGGTGACACCAAACAGATTCCCAAGACAATCCCAAGAATTTGGCTAGTTCCCATTTTACGAGAAACAGACCAAGTGATTCCTACCGGCAGGAATTGGAAAATTGCTTCACCAGGAAGCCACAAAAAATGGTTAATTCCAGACCAGAATTTGGATACCTCTGTGATTGTTTTCCCATCCAACATAGACCAATGAACGCCTTCAAGGACATTGCGGAAGCCAAGGATTAACCCTCCGACAATCAAAGCTGGAATGATAGGGGTGAAAATTTCTGCCAGAGTGGCCATAACCCGCTGAAGGGGATTTTGCTTGCTCTTAGCAGCAGACTTTGCTGCTTCTTTTGATACTCCCTCAATACCTGACACAGCAGTGAAGTCATTGTAAAAGATTGGCACATCATTTCCAATGATGACTTGGAATTGCCCAGCATTTGTGAAAGTTCCCTTGACCACTGGGATTGCCTCAATGGCCTTGACGTTGGCCTTTTTATCGTCGCCAAGTACAAATCGCATCCGCGTTGCACAATGGCTAACTGCTGTGACATTCTCTTTGCCGCCGATTGCATCAAGCAGATCTTTGGCTTCCTTCTCAAATTTTCCCATTTGACTACTGGCTGAATGAGAATCCAGCACTCTCCTTATATTTTTTTACGAGTCGGTTTTTCAACACACTCCTACAAATAATTGTAATCGATTTCAAAGATGTAGGCAAGTTGTTTGTTGAAAAAAGCCCTCATTTTTGATAAAATTTTCTAGGTTGTATGCAAAAAAGAAAACAAGTGGGATTTATGATGAAGAAATATAAACAATTATTCAAACAGATTGAGAAAGATATTTTAGACGAGCGTTATGCAGTCGGAGATTTCTTGCCCAGCGAACATCAGCTGACAGAAGACTACCAGGTTAGCCGCGACACAGTCCGCAAGGCTCTGGCCCTGCTGCAGGAAGAAGGATTGATTGAAAAAGTCCGCGGACAGGGTTCCAAAGTCATCAAGCATGAACAGTTTGACTTTCCTGTGTCTAAGCTGACCAGCTATCAAGAAGTAGTCAAGCAGAATAATATGCAGTCCAAAACCAATGTTGTCAGCTTGGAAAAGATTACCGTAGATCAGAAACTGTCGGACATCACTGGCTTCCCTCCCTACCGACTGGTTTGGCGAATCGTCCGTCAGCGCGTTGTAGACCAAATCGCCTCGGTCTTAGATATTGACTATTTAGACAAGGGTATCGTCCCTCATTTGACAAGGGAAATCGCTGAGCAGTCCATTTATGCCTATTTGGAAAATGATTTAAAGCTCAATATCGCTTATGCCAAGAAGGAATTTACCATTGACCACGCCAATGACCGAGACAAGATTCTCATGGACCTAGGCAAGGACCAGCAGGTCGTCTCTGTCAAGTCTCAGGTCTATCTGGCAGACGGCCGCCAGTTTCAATATACCGAGAGCCGCCACAAGCTAGACAAATTTCGCTTTGTAGATTTTGCTAAGCGTCAGAAAGAATAACCTTGAGTTCCATTCAGATCACAAAACCACCCCTGCCTTCCAGTTGGCAGAGGTGGTTTCTTTTATGAGTAGTCTAAGGCTGCCTTGTTTTGGAGCGACAAAGAGCCTCAAAATTTCTTTTTACTTGTTTTAGGAGATTTATATGAAAAAATTAGTGAAGGGCTTCTGCTGCTTTTTAAAATTTACTGATTCTTATTACTTCCTTTCCTACTTTTGCGCCTGTGAGAATGTCAATACTTGCTTATCATATAGGGTAACTTTAGATGTCATTGGACTGTCCTCATTTCTATTTTGATGGTATTAGTATAATCCCAGAAACTTAAGACAGACTTATAAAAAACTTGAAGGAAACTTAAAAGGCTGAGTTTATTTCTCAGCCTTTTCTGCTTCTTCAATAATGTCAGAAATTTCAACCTTAACCTTCGTGACACGGCCATTTTTAACCTTGTCATTGGTCAAAATGAGTTGCTTATTCTGACTTTCGACTTCGTAGCTAATGCGTTCTTTCGGATCTGGAATAGTTCCTACACAAGTCAAGTAATAACCAGCTATCGTATCCACATCGTCACTTTCGATCTCGACTTCAAAGTATTCATTAAAGTCATTGAGGGTCATAGTTCCTAAGACGATGTAGGTGTTCTCACCGATTTCATGGACTTCAATCTCAGCCTTGTCTGTCTCATCGTCAATCTCACCGACAATCTCCTCCAAGAGGTCTTCCAGTGTAACCAGACCAGCCATTCCGCCATACTCATCCAAGAGAATCGCCATTTGATTTTGCGTATTGCGCAGCTCCTTGAGCAAATTATCAACAAACATGGTTTCCGGTACAAAGAGCGGCTCCTGCAGGATCTTACGCAGAACGATATTGTCAAAACCATTGACGAATCCTTCATTAAGCAGTCGCTTGGTATGAATCAGTCCAATGACATTGTCCTTATCCCCATCATAGACAGGAATCCGCGAGAAGCTCTGCTTGAGGATGCTTTCAATGATTTCCTTGGTGTCGTCCTGAATGTCCACCATAAAGGCATCCGTCCGTGGCACCATCAGTTCACGCGCCATCAACTCATCCAGAGAGAAAATCCCCTGCAGCATCTCAATCTCGTCCGCATCCAAGGTCTCTTCGCTCTTAGTCAGCATATACTCAATCTCGTCCCGGGTCATCTTTTCGTCTGCATCATCAAACTTCATCGGGGTTATCCGACTCAGTAGATTGGTAGACGCTGACAGCAACCAAACGAAGGGACTGACAATCTTGCCAAGAAAAATAATAACCGGAGCAGCCCGCACAGCTAGATTGTCTTTCAGGTTCATGGCAATGCGCTTAGGATAAAGCTCACCCAAAACAATAGAAATATATGTCAATAAGACCAAAGCCAAGAAAGTTCCGATAGCACGTGCTGTTTCGGAATTTCCCATCCAAGAAGAGAACAATTTCCCCAAATTATCCGCAAAGCTGGCCCCAGACAGGATATTGATAACTGTAATCCCAACCTGAATGGTTGATAAGAAATTATTAGGGCTTTCTAAGACCGCCAAGAGACGACTATATTTGAGGTCGCCCTCTTCAGCCTTTTGCTCCACACGCGCCCGATTGAGCGATACCATTGCCATCTCAGCTGCTGAGAAAAAGGCATTTAACAAAGTCAATATAAACAGTAGTAAGGCTTGCCATAACATATTCTGACTGCCAGGGTCTTCCATTGATTCTTTCTCCTCGAAATGTATAAGTAAATCTGATTATATCATATTTTTAAATTTAGTGCACAGGAAATGAAAATAAGACGGAAGGCCTTCCTTCCGTCTTATTTTCTGGTACCGAGATTCTGGAATTAATCGATTTCCAAACTCATCCTTATTTATTAATAATCCCAAACTCCTCGTTCTTCTTTTGCTGCTGGGCTTCCTTGTGATTGTCATAGAGGTTAGCCAAGAACTTAGCGATTTCCTTGAGGATAGAATAGGTCGGGATTGCCACAATCATCCCCAGCACGCCATAGATATTGCTGGATAAGAGCAAGAGCACCATGATGGTAATAGGATGGACCTTCATCACACCACCAACGATACGGGGATAGAGGATATTGCCATCAACCTGCTGGATAATCAGCATGTAAATCAAGGCCGCTACCATCTTCTGAGGATCGGTAAAGGCATACGTAATGACCATGGGAATCAAGCCGATACTCGGTCCTACATAAGGAATCAGATTAGCCAGACTGGAGAAAATAGCAAAGACCAAAGCGTACTTGAGCCCAATCACGCTATAGCCAATATAGGCCAGAGCGCCGATAATCAGGGCATCGATTGAAATTCCGCTGATATAGCGGGCAACAGTAGCATTGAGATTGGTCAACAAGCTGGAGATATTGAGCTTATCGTGCTTGAGGACTGTCCGCTCCAGCATGGGCAAAAGCTTATGGCCGTCCATGAGGAAATAAACCAAGAAAATCGGCGTCATAATCAAAATCATCAGTGTATTGACAACTGCTGACAGGACGCTGCCCAGACTGTTGGTCACACTGTTGAGGATATTTTGCAGAATGTCCACATAAGACAGGTTGAGCTGCTGGATGGTGGACTGGATATTCAGATTCCGAAAGAGCGGATTTTTAGATAATTGGTTGACAAAACTTTGAATTTCCCAATAAAGGCCTTGCGTTGAATTAATCAAGCTGCTCAGCTGATTAATCAAAATCGGCAAGAGGTAAATAACGCCCAAAGCAATCAAGCCAAACAGAAGGCTGAGCGTAATCAGAATCCCAATCATTCGGTTGATTTTGAGCTTATCCTGGAGAAATTTCACCAGCGGATTCGTAATATAGTAAAGAAATCCTCCCACAAGAAAGGGAATCAAGATTGTATTCACAACGCTAACAATCGGGGTTACCATATCCCCCATCTGACGCCAGATAAAGAAAATAATCGTTAGCAAAAGGACCTCACTGGTCCAAAACATCAGCTTACTTTTATGAAACATTTGACTCCTCCTATCAGTTATTTTACCATAAATTTTGTTATAATAAAGGAGATTTAACGAAAGAAAGAGTAAAAATGGAAAAGATTATCAAACTGGAAAATGTAAGCTTGGCTAAACAAGGCCGAACTATCTTAAAAGATCTCAACTGGCAAGTGAAAAAGGGAGAACATTGGGCCATCCTCGGTCTCAACGGTTCTGGAAAGTCTACTCTCCTGCGCTTGCTCATGGCTGAGCATTGGAAGACTCAGGGCAAGGTGACGGTTCTGGGTACGGAATTTGGCGCCGGCGACATTCCTCAGCTGCGAACTAGGATTGGAGTAGTCGGCTCCTTCATTGCTGAGCGTCTGCCCAGCCGCCTCACATCTGAAGAAATCGTCCTGACAGGCAAATATAAAAGCAGTATCCTTTACTCTCCTTACGGACAAGCAGAACTGGAGCAAGCTAAGGAAATGCTGGCCTCCATTGGCGGGCAAGAATTGATTGGCCGAAGCTACATCAGTCTGTCTCAAGGGGAAAAACAGCTCTTGCTAATTGCGCGCAGTCTCATGGAAAAGCCAGAATTGCTTATTTTAGACGAAGCGACCAGCGGTCTGGACCTCTTTGCCCGCGAGCGCCTGCTGGAACAGATTGGTAAGATTACGCAGATGGACCAGGCTCCAACCATCCTCTATGTCACCCACCATGTAGAGGAAATCACTGCTGCTATAGATCATGTCCTGCTCCTAAAAGAAGGAGAGATTATTGCCCAAGGTCCTAAAGTAGACATACTTCAAAAAGAGGTCATGGATCGATTTTATCCCCAGCCAGTCGAGCTGATTGAACTGGGAGAAGACCGCTATTTCGTCAAGGTGGAGGTCAGGTCCTCATGAAGCAATTTTCTAATACCATCTTCAACCTGGGCTACTTCCTGATTCTGACCATGACTGCGATTGCCTTGCTTTTCCTGTCTGGGCAGATTCTGCTGTCCCATACTTACATCCCTTTGAGGATTGCAGAAGGGGTCCAATTCGTCAGTAATCCTTGGTATTTCTACCCTATCCTCCTGCTCTTTCTCCTCAGCCTCTTTTTAATCCGGCCCCTGTTGGAAAAGGTTCAGGCCAAGCATCTTTTTTGGTTTCTGTCCCTCATCTTTATAGCAGCAGCGATTTTTCTGATAACGGCCTACGATGGCCGCATCCGAGCTGACGCCAAGCACGTTTTCAATGCAGCGTTGGCCTTTAACCGAGGAGATTACAGCTCGCTGACAACCGTCGGAAGCTACATGTATCGTAATCCCCATCAGCTAGGACTGATGACTCTGGAGCGACTTTATGCTTTTATTTCTCCAACGACTCAGTTTGCCTTTAGCATGAATGTCGTCTGGACTTTACTCAGTCATTTCTTGATTTACAAGATTACTGCCCTGCTCAATGCCAGAGAAATGATTCAGAAATACACGATTCTGCTGACCTTTCTCTTTCTACCACAACTCTTTTTCATCCTCTTTGTCTACGGTACCATTCCCGGGCTCTTCTTCTGTCTGCTCAGTCTCTATGCTTTTATCAAGCTGGATCAGAAAGGGAACCTGCTCTATGCCTTGCTGGGAGCGGCCAGTATCAGTCTGGCCTGCCTCCTGCGCAACAACTACATCATCTTTGCCATCATGCTGATTGGAGTCTGCTTCCTGTCCATCTTTTATAAATGGTCTTGGAAGAAACCCTTAGCTATCATCCTAATTTTAGCCGGTATCGTCCTTTCAAACAAGGGACTGACTGCCTACTATGAGCAGCTGATTGGGGGCAAGATTGGTGTCGGTACTCCAAAAATCGCCTACATCACTATGGGCCTGCGGGATGATCCCAATCGGCAGACCTTGGGAGGCTGGTACGATGCCTACAATACCAAGATTCTCAAGCGCAACAAATACGATGAAAAATTGGCTACAGAAATGGCCACTCGGGATTTGAAGGATATTTTGATTCACTTCAGTAAGCATCCTGCTTATGCGCTGAAATTCTTCTACGAAAAGGTCAAGTCGACCTGGACTGAGCCGACTTTTCAGTCTATTTGGACTGGACCTCAGATTGAGCGCCAGCAATATATGAAGCCAGCTGTCCTGCGCAGCATTTATGAGGAAAGAAAAGGTTATCAGATTATTAATTTCCTGCTCTTGACCCTGCTAGCTAGTATCTATCTGCTCTCCTGTTTCTTTATCCTGCATAAATTTTTCGTCGCCGAGGAAAAACTGACGCCTTTTGACCTCTATCCCTTCATCTTTCTATTAGGGGGCGGCCTCTTCCACTTCTTCTGGGAAACCAAGAGCCAGTATGTCTATATCTATGTCCTCCTTCTCATCCCTTCCGCCGCTCAATCCTTAGTCGACCTGAGCGATTGGTGGAAGAACAAAGGAAAAGGTGAGCCAAAAGACCAACTTGAGAAAGACCTATAAAACTTGAACACTTGACAAGAATTCCTTATAATTTTATAGGAATATTAAGTGAAAGAAAGTTGAATTTGTAACTGAAATATTTTGTATTTTACGAAAGGAGAATAGTGATTTATGTTTTCAATATTAGGTGCAGTATTATTTGGAATTATAGCAATTATGACAGTTCTTGTTGCTTGCGGTCTGCCTTTGGGCGAATTTACAATGGGTGGACAACATAAAATCTTACCTAAGAAATTTAGACTTGCGGCAGTCATTTCGGTAGCTATTCAAATTTTTGCCGTGATCATTATTTTGCAATCCGGAGGTTTTATTCCCCTGTGGCTGTCTTTCAAGGTTACTAAATATATTTGTTTCTTCTTTGCCGCTTACCTATCCTTGAATACGATTATGAACATGATTTCAAAAAGTAAGAAAGAAAAATATGTTATGACTCCGATTTCACTTATAGCCGGAATATGTTTTTGGATAACAGCATTTCAGATGTAGCATGTGAAATGAGGATCATCTACAGTGCGTTAAATTGAGAATTTATCTAAAAGGAGTTGATTTATTAAATATGGATAAAAGCAGAAAATTTATAGCGGTAATTTTAGCATTGCTTGCGGCTATTTTTTATGCAATAAATACACCATTTTCTAAAGTGCTTTTAAATAAGATTCCACCGACATTGATGGCATCTTTTCTATATTTGGGAGCTGGAACAGGTGTAGGTATTATGTACTTGTTTCATAGGAAAGTCGAAGAAAAGTATGAAAAGTTAAATAAGGCAGATTTACCTTATACTGTTGGAATGATTGTCCTTGATATTGCGGCACCTATATCCCTTATGATTGGTATAAATATTGGTTCAGCCTCAAATGCTTCACTGCTAGGTAACTTTGAAATTGTAGCAACAACAATTATTGCTCTTTTGATATTTAAGGAGAAAGTAACATCAAAGTTGTGGATTGCTATTGGATTTATCACAATATCAAGTATAGTTCTTTCATTTGAAGGGGCTGAAAGTTTCAAGTTTTCATTAGGTTCATTGTTTGTTATACTGGCAACTTGCTGTTGGGGACTTGAAAATAACTGCACTAGAAAAATTTCAGATAAAAGTACTTATGAGATTGTTTTACTAAAAGGTTTTTTCTCTGGTAGCGGTGCATTTATAGTCGCCCTTATTTTGGGAGAAAGAATTCCTGAAATGAAATATATAATGGCTGCTTTGCTACTTGGATTTGTGGCATATGGGCTCAGTATTTTTATGTATATCAGAGCACAAAGAGATTTAGGTGCTACAAAAACTAGTGCATATTATGCTGTAGCTCCGTTTGTAGGAACTTTTTTAGCATTTATAGTAAATGGAGAAAAACTTACTTTGGTATATTTCATTGGTCTTGTTTTTATGATAATCGGCAGCGTAATTGTTGCATATGATACAATGGTTAAACGTCACAGTCATAGTCATTCTCACATAATTGTTCACACGCATGATGGGAAAACACATACTCATATTATCACGCATGAACATGAGCATAGTCATTTTATATTAGAGGAAAAGCATAATCATAATCATAAACATAAAGATTATATGAACAGCAAAGAACATAAATTGATACATGAAAAGAGATTGTAAATTTATAAAAGTGCTGTATTTGAAACATAACAAATTAAAGTTTCAAATAAAATAAAAATTAAAAATTAAAGCAAGATTAAAATAGTTCAAGAAATTAGAAATTTGTAGAGGTGAGAAAAATGTAATGGCAACCTATTCAACTTAAATCGAAATAATATAAAATTACGTGGAAATTATAAGATGAACAATTATATAAAATTAAATGAAGATAGATGGAATAATGTAAAAAATGACTATACTGAGCCATTGACACATGAAGAATTAGAAGAAGTTAAAAATAATCCAATTTCTGTTGCATTAACTGTTGGGAAAAAAGTTCCAACAGAATGGTTTGAAAAAGCCAACGGAAAAAGGATATTAGGTTTAGCTTGTGGTGGTGGACAGCAGGGACCCGTTTTTGCTGCAAAAGGTTATGATGTCACCATAATGGATTTTTCTAAATCACAATTAGAAAGAGATGAGTTGGTTGCTAAAAGAGAAGGATTAAAAATCAATACAATTCAAGGCGATATGACAAAATCATTTCCATTTGAAAATGAAACCTTTGATATTATTTTTAATCCAGTTTCAAATGTATATATAGAAGATTTAGAAAATATGTATAAAGAAGCCTCTCGAGTATTGAAAAAGGGAGGACTGTTAATGGTCGGATTTATGAACCCTTGGATATACATGTATGATGCTGACATTGTATGGGACAAGCCTGATGAGGAATTACTTTTAAAGTTTTCAATACCTTTTAATTCAAAAGAGCTTGAAGAGGAAGGCAAGATAATCATAAATCCAGAATATGGATATGAATTTAGCCATACCTTAGAAAGTCAGATTAGAGGACAACTTAAAAATGGTCTCGCTATGATAGATTTTTATGAATCGTGTGACAAAAGACATAGATTATCACGTTATGGAAATGACTATATAGCTACACTCTGCATTAAACCATAATATTATAGAACATGCTTCAGGAGAATAGCTCATTTTATTTTCCTTAAGGGTTAAAATCTAAATCTCAGTTTGTATAATTGAATATAACGATTTGAGAAACAGTAAATCACAAAGGTTTACTGCTTTTTTGCTTATTTTGAGAAGTCATAACCACCCGTGAAAACAGGTAACTTGTACACCGGCTATATGCAATTTCCCTCCAGCGACGTCTAAAGAAGTTCGCTGAACATTGCTCGGGGCAATGCTATGTTCGTTTGACTAATGCCCGTAAAAACAGGCTTTTATCTTATTCTAAAACTGCCATCTGAGAACGGTTTGACACTTAACTTATCAAAGACAAGGTCATTTTTTCCCAATCACGTATATTAGAAACTATCTTTTCATTTAGGCCAACGATATTCACATAGTCCCCTCTCCCCCAAAACTTTCGATTGTCATAATATAACCCCTCTTGTTTTTTAATCTGAACAGGAGGGGTTGTTTTGAATGGAAATGAATAAGACTTAGTTTTGTGTTATTAGCATTTTCATCACTTCATTTTAATCGTAATCAGCATACCTCCACCAAGCTATTGTTGCGATAAGACCTAGAATACTTACCCCAAATAAACTGACAATGCTCCCAAAATTCAATAGTGCTTTTCCTGCAATACCACTTGCGAGTGCAGGAATTGCCCATGGAATGTATTTCCCAAAGTTAAGAGCAGAACCAAGCTGAGAAAAAATAATAGTAAAAATGATAAATGCCAATGGTGACAAATATCCCCGGCCTAAACAAGCAAAAAGAGCTACTGGAGTAGAGAGTATGATTGTAAGAGTAGTACAAAAACCAAAAGTAAGTACACCTTTGAAAATCACCGTTAAGCTACCGCCTTCAAGTCCAATCAGATTGCCAGCTAATAATCCTAATAAAAGAGCAAAAATTGATAGAATATAGCTCCATAGAGCGATAACGATAAACTTGGATAATACGATTGTATCTCTTCTTATCGGGAGTGCTAATAGGTCAATCATCGTTTTATCAGAATATTCTCTACCAAAAACCCAAGATGCTGTAAATCCAAAAATGAGCAATCCCCCAACAGAAATGACTTGTGATATGGTCATTAAGTATGACGACCAATCTGTTATCCTCATCATTTCCATTTTTGCAGAAATCAAACCAAGATTTTTGAAATTCTCTGGATATTTCATCATAGTTGCAAACAAGCCAACAATAAAAGGAACTAAACAGATAGAACAAGCAGTTACGATGGAAAGTTTTGATTTTATTAACTTTCTCCATTCAATTAAAATACAGGAACTAAGCTTTTTCATTCGAGATTCCTCCATTATAGTCATTCAGTATTCTTAAGAAATAATGCTCTAAATCTTCTTTTTCAACAATCAGTGATTTAGGTGGATAACCTGCATTGACTAGCAATGTAGCAACATCTTCCGGGCATTCCACAGATTTTGTATCAATTAGTTCTAAGAAATGGATATTATTTTCTGTGTCTGATTGAATGTTTACATGATAGCCCTGGTTAGATAATACTTCTTTCATAGCCTTATTATTAGAACCACTTACTAGTAACTTCTTTTCTAAGTACTGCTCTAATTCATTGCTTTCAACTTCTCTTATAAGTCTGCCCTCATGTATAATGACTATCCTAGTAGCAATTTTAGATATTTCCTCTAGATTATGACTTGAAATAAGAACAGTTGTACCTAGATGATTCGCCAATTCCTTTAACAGTTCTCTCACTTCAATAACTCCAAAAGGATCTAATCCATTTGTCGGCTCATCAAGAATTAGAATTTTAGGTTTATGAATAATCGCTTTTGCAATTCCTAAACGCGCAACATTTCCTAAAGAAAGATGCTTCTCCTGTTTATGTTCATATTGCTTTAGTTTTAATTTTTCAATTACCCAGTCAATATTATCTTTATTAACCCCTCTTAATTTACCAACGATTTCTAAATTTTCTCTCACCGTTAAATCCGGATAAGAATAAGGCGTCTCAATAATATAACCTATTTCGTTTCGAAGTTCTAAATTATTCAGATCTAACTTTTTTCCTTGAATATAGCATTCTCCTGATGTAGATTTTATCAATCCTAGCATCATTCTCATCGTCGTTGTTTTCCCTGCACCATTCAGTCCTAAAAACCCTACTATTTCACCAGGTTTTATTGATAGATTCAAGTTGTTGACAACATTTTTTGTTCCATATCTTTTAGAAAGGTTTGCGGTTCTAATTGCTTCTTTCACCATTACCTATCCTCCTTAGTAATTTGCTCAACAATTCCTTGTATGACTAACTTCAATGTAGTATCAAATTGTTCTTCACCGATTTCCTCGATGTGTAGAATAGTCATAGCAATCGTTCTAAATAAAGCAGAGACGATTTCTACCGATACATTTTCTCTAATGTTGATTCGGGACACAATTTTTTTAACCATCCTATCATCTATCAGATGATGATTTGTTATCGCCTCTTTTGGCAATTTTCTTATGAGTAATTCCATTTCATGATTTTTAAATATGGTATACATAAATGAATAGCGAAAATCTTGATAAAAATCATAAAGTAACTGTACCAGACGATTTGTATCTATCTTGGTTTCCATACCTAATTGTTCTGTCAGGCAATTCATAACATCTATTTGATATTCTTCTAAGACCGTAAAAAATAACATTTCTTTTGAGGAATAAAAATTATAAAAAGAACCTTTGGAAATATCTACCATTGCTGCCATTTGGTCAACTGTGGTTTTCTTAACCCCATATCTTTGAAGGCATTCCTTTGCAACTTTATGTAATTTCTTTCTAATAACTTCTTTTTCTTCGCTAGTAAAAGCAGTAGCCATAACTTCCTCCTAAAAACTCTGTGACGTTTTTTGATTTTACAGTCATAGCTTATCATATAAACTAAAAAATGTCAAAAGTCTTATATCTTCTATGTAAGAAAATATAAGATTTTAAATTTACACACACCTTAATTCTCTTCATTTAGACTTAATTATTCGATTTTAACGATTTAAAAAATAAGGATACAGTACTGAAAGCTCCTATTATCTGGCTTTTCTCTCTGTATCCTTATTATATCTCAAGTTCCTTCTCTCAATTTCTCAATCATGACCAAGAAAGGCGGATTGTTAATCTGATTGATGGTCTTGTAGAGGGCAACGGTGAAGTCCTGCTGAGGCAGCTGACTAACGAAGTCTAATACCGCATCTTTTTCAACTTCGCCACCTTCATGCCCATAGTAAATCATGATCGCTGCACGGCCGCCCTTTTCTAAGCCTTGACAGACTTTTTTCAAAGCTTCCAGCGTCGTATCAGGCCGGGTAATAACAGACTTGTCCGCCGAAGGCAGGTAGCCAAGATTAAAAATAGCTGCCTTGAAATGGTCTGTGTATTGGTCCAGAGTCTCATGGCCAGCCAAGATTAGCTGAGCATTGTCCAAGCCAGCTTCTGCCAAGCGCTGGCGGGTCTTTTCCACAGCCTGCTCCTGAATGTCAAAAGCATAGACCTGCTTGGCCAACTTAGCCAGAAAGAGGGTGTCATGTCCGTTGCCCATAGTAGCATCCACCACGATATCTTCCTTGGTCACGACTTCTGCCAAAAAGGCATGGGCCATCTGTAAGGGTCTTAACATACGAATCTCTGCTCCTTTGCTTTACAGCCTTGCTTGCTGCCACGACGACGCATTTCTGCCTCAATGGCATTGAGAACTTCCCATTTATTGAGGCTCCACATAGGGCCAATCAACATATCTCGCGGAGCATCGCCAGTAATACGGTGGATGACGATATGCTCGGGGATAATCTCAAGCTGGTCGCAGATGATGGAGACATACTCCTCCTGACTGAGCAGCTGCAGTCGCCCCTCATGATAATCCCGCTGCATACGGGTATTGGTCATTAAATGAAGCAGGTGGAGCTTGATCCCCTGGATGTCATTGTTTGTCACACAGCGGCGGACATTTTCCAACATCATCTCATGAGTCTCACCCGGCAGACCATTAATCAAGTGAGAAACAATCTCCGCCTTGGGAGCCAGCTTTCGGACTCGCTGGACCGTCTCCACATAGAGCTCATAAGAATGGGCACGATTGATGAGGTCTGAGGTCTCCTCGTAGGTAGTCTGAAGCCCCAGCTCCACAGTCACATGCATACGCTCGGACAAGTCAGCCAAGTAGGCGATGGTCTCATCAGGCAAACAGTCCGGCCGAGTTCCGATATTAAGTCCAACGACACCTGGCTCGTTTATGGCTTGCTCATAACGCTCACGAATCACTTCAAGCTTCTCATGGGTATTGGTAAAGTTCTGGAAATAGACCAGATACTTACGAACATCAGGCCACTTGCGGTGCATGAAGTCAATTTCCTTATAGAACTGCTCGCGAATGGGCGCATCTGGTGCCACAATGGCATCACCAGAACCCGAAACGGTACAGAAAGTGCAGCCTCCATGCGCTACCGTACCATCCCGATTGGGACAGTCAAAGCCCGCATCAATAGGCACCTTAAAAGTCTTTTCTCCAAAAAGTTTTCGATAATAATCATTCAAAGAATTGTAAGATTTCATACCTTTCATTCTACCACAAAAAATACCTTAGAAACAAAAATTCCCTCTTTCACAAAGAAAGAAGGAAATCACCGCTCCCACAAATAGACTTTCAAATCCACACAGCCATTAGCCTTCAAGTCCACTCCCTCCGCCCAGAGCAAGTGTTCTTGGTCTTCCCAGCCCTGTGCGAGGCGTCCTGCCGCATTGACTACCCGATGGCAAGGATGCTTGCCGCCATAAAGCTCAGACTGACTAAGAATCTTCCCCACCAAGCGGGCATTTTTGGGTCGACCAATCAAACGGGCAATCTGGCCATAAGTCGCCACGCGCCCAAAGGGAATGCTATCAACTAATGCCAAAACAGCATCGATAAGTTCTCTATTTAAATTGGACATGCTAGCCTCCTAAACTAGTTTGCTCCTATCATAAAGAAAGAGACTTTCTTTGTCAAGACAAAAAGGCCAGCAAAGCCAGCCTTTCTCATCTCTATTTATTTCTGCTTTCCCTTGAAACGCCATTGAAAGCGTAATTTATCATAAAAGGGAAATTCGATATTGAGAATGGCAAAGCCCATCAAGGCTCCTCCGATTACATCTGTCGGGTAGTGCACGCCCAGATAGACTCTGGATGCCATAATCGTGAAGATAAAGAGCAAGAGCAAAGCTTGCACCAAACGCTTGATTTTTTGGTTTTGAATCCGTTGCTGGACAATGATAATCAAGGTCCCAACAACAATGGCTGTCGCCATGGCATGTCCGCTCGGGAAAGAGTAACCACCCTCTTTGACCAAATGCGAAATACTGGGCCGGCTTCTTTGGTAAACGAGTTTAATCAGCTTAATCAAAATCCCATGTAAGACCAGATTTCCCGCTAGCAAGGCAGCCTCCAGTTTCCATTTTTTGTAAAGGAAAAAAAGGACAGGAGCCGAAACCCAGATGATAATTCCCACTGGATCAATCACACTGGTTACTAGTTTGAAAAATGTCGTCAAAGCTGCAGGCAAGTCTCCCCGCAGCCAGGTCTGAATCGGGGTGTCAAAGCTGGTCAGCTGCTCAGGATAAAACTTGACCATGTAGCCTAGCATAACGAAAAGTAAAAGGGCAAAAGAGCCCTTTGTTAGATAAGATTGTTTATTTTTCATAGCGTTTTAGGACGGGCTGTAAGAGTTTGTAAATTAGCCAAAAGACGACAGCCCAGATCACTCCTTCTAATAGGTTAAAAGGGACAATCATAGTCAGCAGATACTTGGAAAGACCAAATGCTTTATTAATATCAAAACCAGCAAACCTCGCATAGAGAGGCACAGCATAAATAACATTTAGAATGATCATAGTAATCGTTAGACCAAGTGTTGCTGCCAAGGAAGCCTTCACATAGCTAGATAAGCTCTTTCTTTTTTTCCACAAGAGGGAAAAAGCACAAACAAAGACTGCTACAGCCAATATATTCATGGGTAGACCGATTAGAGTGCCTACGCCATTATTATTCAAAGCCAGCTTTAAGACAGATCGAATCATGAGCACTGCCAGAGAGCTTTTTAAATCTAAGATTACCAAAGCCAGTAAAATCGGAATGATTGAAAAATCCAACTTTAGAAACTCGGTTATCAAGGGAATCTCATAAAGCATGAGTAGAAATGATAGAGCAGATAAAACTGCTACAATCGCCAACTTACGAGTATTTGTCATCACAGGTTCCTCCAATTTATAAAAATTAGAGAAGCCGGAAAGGCCACTGAAAAAAGCTTGTCAGCTAATGATTATTTAGTATAAGGCTCAGCCCTTAAATAAAGATTAAACGGCAAGAATGCTTCACTGCCTCTCGTCTTCTCCCATCCAGACTATACTGTCGGTTGTGGAATCTCACCACATCAGCTTGCGCTCGCGGACTTGATTTGGCATTGAGAAAAAAACATTTCCAAGCCAAAAGTTACCGCCGGTCGGGAATCTCACCCTGCCCTGAAGACATCATTATCATAACAAAAAAAGCCTGCCAGAGCAAGCAATTTGATTGATGTAATTAAAAATGTTTCAACAATAGTGTTCTATCTATTAGGAAAATTAACTTCTTAGATACATTCATTCCGCTACTTCAGCTTGTCCGCTTCATACTCGTGTACCAAATCTAAGCCAGCAAAATTCTGCTGGCGCAGGGCTTCATAAACAATCATACAGACTGTGTTTGAAACATTGAGGCTGCGAACATGCTGATCATTCATGGGAATACGCAGTGCCTTCTCTGGATGACGACGCATAAATTCCTCTGGCAATCCCTTGTCCTCACGACCAAACATAAAATAGTGCGAACCTTCTGCTGCAAAATTCTCCTCAGAATAGACCTTCTCCGCAAACTTAGAAATCAGATAAAGCTGGCCATCCATCTGCTCCATAAAATCGTCTAAACTCTCATAATAGGTGATGTCCAGCTTGTCCCAATAGTCCAGCCCAGCCCGTTTCATCTTGCGGTCATCAATGGGAAAGCCCATGGGCTTGATGATGTGAAGCGGCGAATTAGTCGCGGCGCAAGTACGGGCAATATTTCCGGTATTCTGCGGAATCTGAGGCTCAAAAAGAACGATATGATTTTTCATAATAAGAATATTTTTCCTAGTATTTTTCTTTAGATAAAAAAATAGCCACACTGCCCGGAGTCAAGCTCAGCAAACAGCGTGGTTAAGGCTTCATTAACTTACATCACAACAGGTTTGAGGTAAACCAATGAAGGTACTCATTTAGTATAACACTTTCAGCCTACAAGTCAATAAAAAATGCTCAAAAAGTTGTACTTTTTTTAAAAAATATCACAGGAAGATACCATTTTGGTAAAAAATATTCGGAATTCTATAAATAAGCAAGCTATTCTGTATTTTATAGATGAAATTTAAATGAAAAAAGAGTATGATAGATACATACTTTGGAGGAATCTAAACTTATGAAAATTATCGTTGTTGGCGGCGGGAAGGTCGGAACGGCCCTCTGTCGCTCCCTAGTGGCTGAAAATCATGATGTTATCCTGATTGAGCAGGATGAGGCTGTTCTAAACCAGATTACCAAGCGCTATGACATTATCGGTATTGCTGGCAATGGAGCTAACTTCAAAATCTTAGAACAAGCGGATGTTAGTCACTGTGACATCTTCATCTCTATGACCGAGCATGATGAGGTCAACATGGTCTCCGCTGTACTGGCCAAACGAATGGGGGCTAAGGAAACCGTCGTTCGGGTGCGTAATCCTGAATATTCCAACCCTTACTTTAAGGAGAAGAACATCCTAGGCTTCTCGCTGGTGGTCAATCCTGAGCTCCTAACTGCTCGCTATATCGCTAATATCATTGACTTCCCTAACGCCCTGTCAGTAGAGCACTTTGCCAATGGCCGGGTGGCACTGATGGAGTTCAAACTCAAGGAAGACAGCAATCTCTGCCAGATGAGTATTTCCCAGTTCCGCAAGAAATTTGGAAATATCATTGTTTGTGCCATTGAAAGAAAAGGGCACTTGGAGATCCCTGATGGTGACTTCACTCTGGATGCCGGCGACAAGATTTATGTCACAGGTAACCGCCTGGACATCGTTCAATTCCACAATATGGTACGTCCTAGAGTTGTTAAGAGCCTGATGATTATCGGGGCAGGCAAGATTGCTTATTACCTGCTCAATATTCTCAAGAATAGCAAAATCGAGCTCAAAGTCATTGAATCTAACCATGAACGGGCAAACTTTTTCAGTCAGGAATTTCCTGATCTCTATGTCGTCCATGGAGACGGTACTGCCAAGGATATCCTACTGGAGGAACGCGCCAATAACTTTGATGCCATTGCTACCCTGACTGGTGTAGATGAAGAAAATATCATTACTTCCATGTTTCTTAATAATCTGGGTGTGCAGAAAAACATCACCAAGGTCAACCGGACTAGTTTGTTGGAAATCATTGATAACCAAGACTTTGCCAGCATCGTGACACCTAAAGGTATTGCCGTTGATACGGTTATGCACTTTATCCGAGGTCGCTACAATGCTCAGTTCTCTAACCTAGAAGCTCTGCACCACGTAGCCAACGGCCAAATCGAGACCCTGCAGTTCCAAATCAAGGAAGAAAACAAGATGACTGGTATTCCTCTATCTCAGCTTCATCTGAAGAAAGATGTCCTGATTGCGGCCATTATCCGTCAAGGTAAAGCTATCTTCCCTACAGGCGATGACAATCTGCAAGTTGGAGATAAAATTGTCGTGACCACTCTGCTGCAAAATATCACGCAGATTTACGATCTGTTAGCGAGGTAGACCCATGAATAGATCTATGATTCGCTACCTGCTGGCAAAATTACTGCTGATTGAGGCGGCACTGCTGATTGTACCCATTATCGTCGCTCTAATCTACGGTGAGCCTTTAAAAGTCTTTCTCTCTATCGGGGCGACCATGGCTATCCTGCTAGTTTTAGGTGGCATAGGCTCTTATTTCAAGCCCAAGGACCTGCATATCTACGCCAAGGAAGGGGTGCTGATTGTAGCCCTTTGCTGGATTCTCTGGTCCTTCTTCGGAGCCCTGCCCTTTGTCTTCTCTGGTCAGATACCGGACATCATCGATGCCTTCTTTGAGGTCAGCTCCGGCTTTACAACCACGGGAGCGACTATCCTCAACGATGTCGGCGTTCTCTCCCATTCACTGCTCTTCTGGCGTAGCTTTACCCACTTAATCGGAGGGATGGGAGTGCTGGTCTTTGCCCTAGCTATTATGGACAATGCTAAAAATGGCCACTTGGAGGTCATGAAAGCAGAAGTTCCGGGACCAGTCTTTGGCAAGGTTGTGTCCAAGCTCAAGAGTACGGCCCAAATTCTTTACATCATCTATCTGGCTCTCTTTGCTATCTTTGCTCTGCTTTATTTCCTAGCGGGTATGCCTCTCTTTGACAGCCTTGTGATTGCCATGGGAACAGCTGGTACAGGAGGATTCACCGTTTACAATGACGGTATTGCCCATTACAACAGCTCACTGATTACTTATCTGGTCAGCTTTGGGGTCTTGGCTTTCGGGGTCAACTTTAATCTCTACTATTACTTGCTGATTCGCAAGTTTAAGGCCTGCTTTGGTGATGAAGAGCTTAGAGGCTATCTCTGGATTGTCTTTCTTTCTACTGCCTTGATTGCCTTTAATGTCTTCCACCTCTATCAAGGCTTTGCCAAGAGCGTGGAGATTTCCTTCTTCCAGGTTTCCAATATCATCACAACGACTGGATTCGGCTATGGTGATACGGTCAAGTGGCCTCTCTTTTCTCAGGTCATCCTGCTCCTGCTCATGTGTATCGGGGGCTCGGCTGGATCAACAGCTGGGGGATTCAAGGTCATTCGGGGGATTATCATTTCCCGCATTGCTAAAAATCAGATTCTATCTACCCTATCACCTAATCGCGTCCTGACCTTGCATATCAATGGTGCGGTCATCGACAAGGATACTCAGCATAAGGTACTGAAATACTTAGCTGTTTATATCTTGATTATTCTAGCTCTCATTTTCATTGTCAGCTTGGATAATAATAATTTCATGACGGTTGTCAGCGGTGTTGTCTCTTGCTTCAACAATATCGGCCCCATGATTGGGACGACAGATAATTTTTCTATCTTTAGTCCTTTTTCCAAACTGCTGCTAGCCTTTGCTATGATTGGCGGTCGCTTGGAGATCTACCCGATTCTCCTGCTCTTCCTGCCTAAGACTTGGTCTAGAAGATAGGAAATGTTCGGAAAATATAGAGGCTCTATAATTTCTGTAGTTGGTAAAACCACTGTAGGAATTATGGAGCCTCTTTGGTTTTATAAAAAATCCCATATAATGAAAAGCGACCAAACCTTTTATCAGAAAGTAAGTTATGAGACTGATACAAAGCTGGAACCAAGGTAAGTTGACCTCAAGGATAGCTTTTCATCTATACAAAAGAAAAGGCTGTGTATGTGCTACCAGCCTCTCTATGTCACATGTTTTTTTAATTATGAAAAGGCTTAGACTCTCTCTTCCCTCTTATTCTTGTGCTTCAAGTTCTTCTTTTTGATCCTCATAAAAAACTACTTTCCCATCTTTGACTTTAAAGGAGTAACTGATCGATTCATATGATTCATCTTTCTCATAGGAATAATAAAAATCATAGGCACCATCCGGAAGAGCTCTGGCATCTAGCCTTGTAGCAGCCTCTTTCAGGTCTTGATCCGTGGTAACTGATGCACTATCATCGATAAAAATAGTCATCCTGACCAACTCTTGATCAATCAAGGTTTGATAAGGAATTTGATAGTAGCCCGCAAAATCTTTTTTCCCCTCTTTGAGATTCTGAGAGGCAAGGTCATTTAGCATTTTCTCCTCTTTACTATTGGATAGAAAGCTAAAGTATTTAATAGGAAGTCCGATTGACTGCTTTTTTAATTTGTTTTCAATTTTTTCCTCAATTTTTTGAATGGATTTCTGTTTCAAAAACACATCCTTATAATCTGGAAGAGAGGGACTATCTGACTCTCTATCATGATAACTGGTATTCTCTTCCAAGGTCACCGTCTGACCATCATAGGTTTTTTCAGAGTAGGTATATTTCACGTTATAGGTAGGCATTTCTAGAGGCGTCCAATCCAAATGATTGATGGTAATGTTACCATGAAGGCCAACCTTCTCACATTCTTTAGTAACTAATTCTTTAGCTCTTTGATAATCGCTCGGCATCATAATCTTGCAACTGGTCAGAAGTACAGCTGATACCAGTAAAACAAGCAAAAGCATAGGCCGATATATTTTATTTTTCATGTTAGTCCCTCCAATCCGATATAATTTAGGAGATAAAATTGATAACAACTAAAAATATACTTTCTGCATTCATATCTTTTTTTGAGGTTTAATAGCATCCAACTATTTCTCTTTCCTATTTTGCTAATATTTACAAGTGAAATCAAAAAATAGAGCTCTATAATTTTGGTAGTAGTTAACAAAGAGCTGTAATCATCTACTGTGACTTTTTTCTTGAATTATTTCTTCTCAGGCTGAAATGGTCTGGTACAGGATCCTCTCCTGGCTGAGACCATGGATGACAGCGGAGAATACGTGCCAAGCCCATTAGGACACCTTTGGCTCCATGCTTCTGGATAGCCTCTATCATATAGTTAGAGCAGGTGGGCCGAAAGCGGCAAGATGGAGGAAAAGCAGGTGAGATAAAACGTTGATAAAAGCGGACAAGAGAAATAAGCATTTTTTTTATCATTTCTTGGTCTTGGTTACAGCCAGTGTATGCAGCTGGCTGACTTCTTTTTTACTGAGCTTGCGATATTCACCAGGTTTGAGGCCCGTCAGGTCCAAATGACCAAAGCGAGTCCGTGACAGCTTATCCACTTGCAGTCCGACCGCCTGGAACATCTTCTTGACCTGATGGTTACGGCCTTCGTGGATGGTCAGCTGAACGACCGAACGATTTTTCGCCGGATCAACCTTGATAATCTCATAAACTGCTGGCTTGGTTTTGCGTCCCTCTATCTCAATACCGCGAGTCAGAGGACGAAGAACTTCTTTATTGGCCAATCCTTTGACACGCGCCACATAGACCTTATCAATCTCATTGCGGGGATGAATCATCTCGTCGGTAAAGTCTCCGTCATTGGTCAGAATGAGAATGCCAGAAGTATCCCAGTCCAAACGACCGACCGGATAAATCCGCTCCTTGACCTGAGGCAAGAGCTCCACGACTGTCTTACGCCCCTTGTCATCACTGACAGAGGAAATGACCCCGCGCGGCTTATTGAGGAGGTAATAAACCTTCTCTTCGTTGTAGATAGGTTGGCCTTCTACTTCTACACGGTCGCCAGACTTGACGTTCGTCGCCAACTCATGTACCACTTGGCCGTTTATACTGACCTTCCCCTGCCTGATTAGCTCTTCTGCCTTACGGCGGCTGGCTATCCCAGCATGAGCGATGTATTTATTGATTCTCATCGATATCTGTCCTTTCAATAAAGAGCTGGCTTTCTTCAGCAACTAGCTCTGTTTCTTTGACAATCGGCAGCTCATCTAGGTGATTGATCCCCATATAGTCTAAGAAATAATCCGTTGTCACATAGAGATTTGGCCGGCCAATGACTTCCTTTTTGCCATCCTCTCGAACCAGTTCAAAAGCCAAGAGCTTAGCCAAAGCACCGCTGGAATTAACCCCGCGGATGTCATCGATTTCTACCCTCGTAATCGGCTGCTTATAGGCGATGATAGACAAGGTCTCCAGTGCTGCCCGCGACAGACTTTGATTGATTGGCGCCCGTGAATAGGCCCGCAAAATCTCAGCAAACTCTGGCTTTGTGACCAGCTTGTATGTCTTTGAAGTTTCCAGCAGGGTCAGGCTAGAGTCCGGATTGGCCTCATATTGCTCAGCCAACTTTTCCAAACTCTGAATAACCCCGGTCGGCGGCAAAGAAAGGATTTCTGCCAATTGATGAACTTTGAGTCCATCTTCTCCCGCCACAAAAAGCAGGGCTTCAATCTCTGCTAACTTACTCATTTCCTCTTCCTACTAAATAAATATTTCCAAAATTTTCTTCCTGAATGACTTGCACTTCCTGCACCTTGACCAATTCCAATGTCGCCAGAAAGAGAGTAATAACTTCATTCATGTCCTTGGTCTCTGCGAAAATCTCCTGCAGAGCCAGACGGCTCTTACCAGCACAGCGCTGACGCACCACATCCATCATGTCCTCAATCTTGTACTCGTCTCGCACAATGGTTGTGTGGCTCTTAGAAAACTCCTCTTGCTTCTTGGCGATAACCTTGGAAAAAGCCAAGAAAAGATCTATCGTTGACTTGTCATGCAGGAGCTCAGCGTCTTCATAAACCAGCTCTAGCTTGGGCTTAGAATAATAAAGCGCTCGGTCATCATGCTGGAGCGACATTTTCTCACCTAAGAGCTTGAACCTGCGGTATTCCTCAATCTGGCTCAAAAGGTCTTGCTCCAAGTCATCTTCCAACTCAGCATTATCTGCCACCTTAGGCAGGAGCTTGCGGCTCTTAATCAGCATGAGCTGGCTTGCCATGACCATGTACTCCCCCGTCACTTCCAACTTCATGGCCTGCAAAGTAGCCACATAAGCCAGATACTGCTCGATGACCTCCGTAATGGGCACATCATAAATATCCACCTGGTACTTAGATACAAGGTGGAGCAGCAGGTCCAGCGGGCCTTCAAAATCTTTTAGTTTGATATCCATTTTATCTGTATTTTTCTAGTGTAATCATGGTTTTCAAGCCCAAATCTTGGGCAATATCATAGAGACCAATCCCCTTCTCCCGCTGGCGTAAAATAAACTGCTCACGCAGGCTTTGGGCAGATAGACTGGCTTGTCCCTGCTCAATCAAGAAGGCCTCTAGCTGACGGAAACCCCACTGACGAGAATAGGATTTGCCGTTTTTCTCAAATAAATATGTACCTGTCAGATAGCCTTCCAGCTCACCCGTCAAGCTCTCAGGAATCTTGATGACCCGCTTCTGACCGGCCTTTTCAATCTTCAAAACCTGAAAGTCCAGATTGACATCTGCCACTCTGACCTGCAGAATCTCGCTGGGCAACAAGCCCATTTCCAAGATAAGAAGAGCCATCAGCCGCCCCCTAGGAACGCTTGATTCCTGCCAAAAAGCAGACAGGTCCAGCAGTTCATTTTCCTGCTCCTTCGATACGGAAACCTTGGGCAGGACCAAGCGGTGAAACTCCTCAATAAGCTGCTGCTGATAAAGGAAGTAGAGAAATTGATTGACTGCTGAGAGCTTCCGCTTCTGAACAGCCGCCTTAAAATCCTTGATAGAGGCCTGATAAATCCGCAGATTGGTCTCAGTAATCCGGCCATGTACTTCCTCGATAAACTGCTCCAAATCATAAGAATAGGCAATTTTAGAATTTTCTGAGATGTTTTTTTGATTTAAAAACGGTCTAATGTATTCTTTCATTTTTTGCGAATTTCGTACTTCTTGCTAAAGCCGTGCAACAAAGAATTGACAGCTTTCAAAATGGACTTTCTAGTAATAATTCCGTAAAAATGCTGATCCTCGCCCACAACCGGCAGAAAGGACTCGTCGACCAGCTTATGAAGCACATCTGATACAGTATAATCTGGCCCAACTGTCAAGTCGTCCATTTTAGTCATGTGGACGATGTCTGTCATCATGAATTCCTCTTCTGGCAAATCATGTCGCATACGATAGGACATGATGTCTGTCAGGGAAATCGTGCCAACAAACTTTTTATCTGCCGTCACGACTGGTACACGTGAGTAGGTCATCTGGCTAAGCAATAAGATAGCATGATCCACATTGTGGGTGTCAATCATAACCGCCAGATTTTCCCCAGGCGTCAAAAAAGTTTCTTCATGTTCCAGCAGATAGTCTTCAAATTCCTTAGCAATCATCGGCTAAACTCCTTGGACAAGCTTGGATAAAGTTCATGATTTCGTGTATAGTAATCAACTTTAAAGCGGTCATCATCAATCTCTACCTTAGCGTAGAGACGTTCGTTGATCAGGCCGCGTGGCTGGCTAATGGAGCCCGGATTCAGAAAGAGCGTTTTGCCTTCCATTCGAGCATCTGGGATATGCAGGTGACCATAGAGGCAGATGTCTGCATTAACCTCTTGCGCCCACAAATCCAGCTTTTGAAAAGAAAAGTTAATATGGAAGAGATGCCCGTGGGTCTGGGCAATAATGGTCCCCGCCAAATCCGTCACCAAGCGTTCTGGATAGCCGTCGTAAAAGTCCATATTCCCTGCAACAACCTGAATCCCTTGCCATACCTCATCATCAGAAGGAAGCTCAGAGTCTCCGTTATGGAAAATCGCATCTACCTTTCCAATATAATGATTCCTAATTTCTTCTACAATAGCACGGTCGCCATGAGAATCACTCATGACTATAATGGTTTGCTTTGCCATGCTGGAAATACCTCCACTAATTTCTTAACTGCCTGAGCCCGATGGGATTGCGCATTTTTTTCTTCCATCGTCAGCTCAGCAGACGTTTTTCCTGTTTCTCCCACTAAGAACAAGGGATCGTAGCCAAAGCCATTTTCCCCTTTTGGCTCATGGGCAATGTAGCCCGGCCAATCCGCTTCAACTACCAGAGACTCCCTATCAGGACTAGCCACCACAAGGGTCGTATGAAAATGGGCCGAGCGGTCCTTGACATCAAAAACCATAGCCAACTCATGCAGGAGCTTGATGTTGTTTTCATCGTCTGTCGCGCCTACTCCAGCGAAGCGAGCCGACCAGACTCCAGGCAAGCCGCCTAAAACATCGACCTGCAGACCTGAGTCGTCAGCTAGCACCATTTTACCGGTCAGCTTACTGATTGTCTCTGCCTTGAGCCGTGCATTTTCCTCAAAGGTGGTTCCAGTCTCTTCCACTTCTGGCAAATCAGGATAATCATTGAGATTTTCAACCTTGTAGCCCAGCTTATCAAAGAGTTTGCGAAACTCTGCTGTCTTTCCTTCGTTACGAGTCGCAATCAAGATGGTATCTCCGACAGCCATCTCTGACTCCTGCCCCTGACCAAAAAAGTCGGTCATTTTAACTCCATCCTTAGACAGGAAGAAGACCTTACGCAGCAAGTCCTTTTCTGTAATCAGAATAGCCCCTTTATGACTGGTCGCTTTAAAATCCCGCTTCTGGCGGTCGTTAATCATATTGAGGACAAACTGGATATAGGACATGGGTGAGCCGTATTTGACCACAACTGTGGTAAAGGCGTTGTATTCTTCATCCAAATCCTGCTCAATCAGCTCACTCAACTCCGCATCAATATGCTCCAAGAGCCTGTATGGGATGTCGTTGAAATGATAGCCAGCCTTGCGAAAGCGGGTCCATTCTCCAATATACCAATTGTTCTCGTCAATGTATTCATAAATTTTATTTGTCATAAGCTTACATGCTCCACATTCACTTTCAGGCCCAGCCAGCTTTCTGCAATTTCCGAAAAGCTCTTGGCATTGGCAGTTGTGTAAAATTGATGATTGAGCTCCTGTTTTTCCCGACTGCGATTGATTTCAAAGTAATTGAGCAGGACAGAAATATCCCGTACGCACTCTGCCCCGCTGTCGATCAGCTTCACATCCGGTCCCATCCTATTTTGAATGATAGGCCGGAGCAAGGGATAGTGGGTACAGCCCAAGACCAGGGTATCTACTCGGCCAGCCAGAGGCTGCAGGGTTTCATAGACCACTTTTTTGGTAAGACTGGAATGAAGTTCATTGGACTCTACCAAAGGTACAAACTTAGGGCAGGCCAAACTTTCCACCTGCATCTCCGGCGAGAGCGCTTCAATCTTCTGACGATAAATATCAGAAGAAACTGTCATTGGCGTTCCAATAACACCGATGCGGCCGCTGGCAGTTGACTTAATAGCTGCACTGGCTCCCGGCAGAATCACGCCCAGTACTGGAATATCCAGCTTTTCCTTCACTTCTTCCCAGACAACAGCAGTCGCTGTATTGCAGGCAATGACAATCATCTTAACATCCTTGGTCAGGAGGAAGTTAACCAATTGCCAGGTATAAGCGCGAATCTGCTCAGCAGGCCTTGGACCGTAAGGAGCCCGCGCTGAATCTCCGATATAAATGACCTCTTCGTGGGGGAGCTGCCGCATGAGCTCACGGACTACAGTCAAACCGCCCACTCCTGAGTCTAAAAAACCGATTGGTCGATTATCCATAAGGTCTTCTTTCTAAAACAAGGGACTGGAAGCCGATTCCAAATCCCCATTTTTTTATAGATTTTCTCTGCTGGCATTAAAAACCAGTCACTAGAAAATTATTTTTTCTTTTTGCTCTTAGCAAGCGCAGCTTTCTGCTGACTGATAATTTGACGATAAACTTGCTGTACTTTCGCTTCATTTGGCCGTTGGCCACTAGCGCTAAGTAAGGTCCGAACTGCTTCTACATTCAAACGCGGATTTTCTGCAAATTCCTTCTCCACTTGCCGACGAAGCAGATGCATACCCAAGAGTACGCCTCCAGCAAATGCTGCCATAATCAAAATAATCTCTATAAATAAATTCATATCGAGAACTCCTCTATTTCCATTTTTACATTGCTCTTCATTATATCAAATTTTCTCTATTTTTCAAAATCAAAGCCATATAGTGTCGCAAAATAATCTTCTGGTTTTTCTGCCCGACGAATCATGCGAACATTGCCATCTTGCTCCAAGAGAATTTCGCTGGAGCGGAGCTTGGCATTGTACTGATAACCCATAGAGAAACCATGCGCACCTGTATCGTGAATCACCAAAGTATCACCGATTTGGCTGACGGGTAGAGGTCGATTAATAGCAAATTTGTCGTTATTCTCGCAGAGGCTGCCGACAACATCCACAATCTCTGTCTCACCCATAGGTCGATCCATATTAGTAATGTGGTGATAAGAACCGTACATGGCAGGACGCAGCAGATTGACCGCAGAGGCGTCCACTCCCAGATAGGTTCGGTAGGTCTGTTTCTTATGGGTAACTTTGGTGACCAGCAGGCCATAAGGTGCCAACATAAAGCGGCCCAGCTCCGTATAAATCTTAACCTGTCCTAGACCAGCAGGTGTCAGAATAGCTTCATAGGCCTGACGAACTCCCTGACCGATGACTGCAATGTCATTTTCCTCGCCTTCAGGCTGATAATTAATGCCGACACCGCCAGATAGATTGATAAAGTCCAACTCAACTCCTGTCTCAGCCACCACTTCTACAGCCAGCTCAAAAAGCTGACGGGCCAGTTCAGGATAGTAGTCATTGCTGACAGTATTTGAGGCCAAGAAGGCATGAATCCCAAATTTCTCAGCTCCCAACTCCTTGAGTTCTTTGAAAGCCTGAATCAGCTGGTCCTTGGTCATACCAAACTTGGCTTCTTCTGGATTATCCATAATGCTGGTTCCCAGCTCAAAGACACCACCAGGGTTGTAACGGCAGGAAATAATCTTTGGAATACCCGCGGCTTCCTTTAGAAAAGCCACATCTTCATAGGCATCCAGATTGATAGTCGCTCCCAAGTCACGCGCAAACTGAAATTCCTCAGCTGGTGTGTTATTGGACGAAAACATAATATCCTGTCCAGCAAAGCCCAGCTTTTGACTCATGAGCAATTCGACATAGCTGGCACAGTCCACCCCACAGCCTTCTTCTTTGAGGATTTTTAAAATAGCAGGATTGGGAGTAGCCTTGACGGCAAAATACTCTTTAAAACCTGGATTCCAAGAAAAGGCCTCATGCAGGGCACGCGCTCTTTCCCGAATTCCTTTCTCATCATAAAGATGGAAAGGGGTTGGAAACTGAGCCGTAATCTCAGCTAGCTTTTCACGACTGACAAAAGGAGTTTTCATACTATTCTCGCTTTCTATTTGCTGGCTTTATTATACCATAAATCCATAGGAGAAACAAAAAGCACTGGAGCAAACGTCCAATGCTTGAGCCTTATTTAGCTTAGTTATTTGTTCCTTCCAAAAATACGCAGCAAGCTGAGGAAGAGATTAATGAAGTCCAGATACAGATGCAGAGCCAGAGAAATTGCCCAGCCATTTCCTGGATTGCCATTGGTCTGCTCATAGACATAGCGGATTTTCTGATTGTCCCAAGCGATAAGTCCTGAGAAAATAAGGACACCAACGATACTGATGATAAAGTCCAAGCCACTGCTTCTCAAGAAGATATTAAGGAAGCTAGCAGCGATAATACCAATCAAGCCAGCCATACAAGCTCTGCCCATTCCAGAAAGATCCTTTTTAGTCACCTTGCCGATGAAGCCCATAGCAAAGAACATAACAGTCGTTGTCAGAAAGGCTAAGAGAACCTCTGACTGAAGATACAGCGCCATGATAATACTTAAGGTAAAACCATTGATGGCTGAATATGCTAAAAACATAGGCAACGCCGCTGGGCTATTGCTCCGAGCAGTTCCAGATGCTACCAACACAAGGATAAACTCAACTGCAATAGCTGCATAATAGATCCAGACAGATCTTGTCAAAATAGTATAAATAGCATCTTGAAAGACAAATAGCATCAAGAGAGACACGATTGCTGAGATTCCAATACCGACACCAACGATAGAATAAATCTTTGCATAGAAAGAATTAATATCTGATTGATCTTGAATAATAGAATGATTCATAGTTACTCCTTTTATAATAAAACATTTACGGTTTCAGCATCTTTCGATGAAAGAGCTTGCGATTACTGCCCTTGCGTCTCCAAGGTGCCGTCGCTTCTTTGACGGCCCAATACTTGTCCACCATCGTCACAACGAATGATTCTTTGTAGCGAGGTGGTGCCAAGGTCAGGCCCCACATATGCTTGACGATAATGTCCTCTTCGACCTTATTAAGCTTAGTAATCTTACGAGCATTGCGAACTGCCAGCCTCGGATGAACCCAAGCATGACTCTTCTTAAACTTGGTCACACGCCAATCATAGTAGAATAAGTCATGAAGCAGGGCACCGCGTGCCGTGCTGCGAGCATTCCAGCCAAATTTTTTGGCAATTCTGTAACTAGTATAACTTACATTGATGGAATGTTCAAGTCTATTAGAATGAATATGATGGGGAATTTCTTTCAGACGCTGCACACTAGGCTTTTCAATCAAGTGCCCAACATAGGCCATAAATTCCTCGTCCTTTTTGTAAGGCATAGAATCACCTCCCTTGCCAACTATTATATCTCTTTTTCTGATTTTTAGCTTAAATGAAAGATTAAAATACCAGCAGCGACAGCAACATTAAGACTTTCTGCCTGCCCCTTCATGGAAATATGGACCAGAATATCAGCTGCTGCCGTCATTTCTGGACTAATTCCCTGACCTTCATTGCCCATGATTAGGGCAAAGCTCTCTTTGCTGTCCACCTTTCTGTAATCGATAGATATTGACGACAAGGTCGACGCTAGAATTGGCAGGCGGGAAGAACGAGCCAGCCTAATAAAATCAGCTGTATCCATCCGATAAACTGGCAGATGAAAATGGCTCCCCTGCATAGAGCGCAGCGTTTTTAGGTTATAGATATCTGCTGACGCGCTAGAGATGAAGACTCCATCAAAGCCAGCTGCATCAGCTGTCCGAATGATGGTACCGACATTACCTGGATCCTGAACGTCCTCCAAGAAAAGATAACGTCCGCTTAACTCCGCAGGTATCTCTTCCCTTTCGAAAGCCACTTCCGCGACAATCCCCTGTGGCGTCTTACTATCAGCTAAATCTGCTAAAATCTCTGGACTGACAAAGATTACCTGAGAAAAATCAGCTAATCGCTCTGCGTATTCTGCTAAAGCAAAAATCCTAATCAGCTCTGCCCCACTGCTGACAGCTTCCTCAAATAAATGCCAGCCCTCGATCAAATAAGAATCCTTGCGGTATTTTTTGTGATGAAGTTTTTTAGCTTTTTTTACCACATTATTGGCTTTTGAGGTTATAATATTCATAAGAACATTATACCACAATTTAGCAGACTTGCACTCATACTGAGGGCTTAAATCCCCTCGGTCCGCTCACTAAAGGAGGATGCCATGCAGAAAGTAAAAATGATAGCCCAAGGACGAGTACAAGGGGTTGGATTCCGCTGGGGAGTTTATTCTCTAGCGCTGGAAATCGGAGGTATTACCGGCCGGGTCTGGAACAATGATGACGGTACTGTTGGCATTCTGGCTCAGGCTGATGACCCAGCTCTGATGGCCAAATTTATCCAGGAAATCCGCAAGGGACCGACACCTTTTTCTAAGGTCAGCTATTTGGATGTGACCATGGCTAATTTCGACTCCTATCCTGACTTTAAAATTTCAAATTAGGTCTGCAGAACTATTGTATATTTTGCAAAAAAACAGTAGAATAGATAGGTATTATTTTTTAGAAACAAAGGATATGAACTCGTGAAACATTTCAAACGCTTTTTATTCTCCGGTATGGGACTGGCTGCGCTTCTTTTCCTGTCTGGCTGTGTGGGCCGCGACAAGGCCGGTAATCCTTCTGGTCTGATCTGGGACGTGATTGGTCAGCCTATGGCGGATGGCATCCAATTCTTTGCCAAGAATTCAGGTCTGGGGTATGGTCTGGCGATTATCATCGTTACGCTCATCGTGCGGATTATCATTCTTCCGCTGGGAATCTATCAGTCTTGGAAGGCAACGCTTCAGTCTGAAAAGATGAACTACTTCAAGCCGATTTTTGCCCCAATCCAAGAGCGAATCAAAAATGCCGAAACTCAGGAAGAGAAAATGCAGGCTCAGCAAGAACTGATGGCTGCTCAAAAAGAGAATGGACTCAGCATGTTTGGCGGTATAGGCTGTCTGCCTCTGCTCATCCAAATGCCTTTCTTCTCAGCCCTCTTCTTTGCAGCCCAGTATACTCAAGGAGTTGCAGGCAGTTCCTTCCTCTGGATTAAAGATCTGGCTAAAAGCGATTGGGCTTTGACTGCCATTGTCGGTATCCTCTACTATATCCAGTCGGTGCTCTCTCTGCATGGTATCGAAGATGAAACTCAAAGAAACAGCATGAAACAGGCTTCTTATATGAGTCCTATCATGATTGTTGGTTTCTCTTTCTTCTCCCCTGCCGCAGTTACTCTCTACTGGGTAGTCGGTGGATTTATCCAAATCATCCAGCAATTTATCATCAACTACATCATTCGACCTCGCCTGAGAAAACAGGTAGCAGAGGAATTTGAAAAAAATCCTCCTAAAGGCTTGAAAAAAGCGAGCCGTGCTAAAGATGTTACTCCAAAAGATCAGCCGGCTATTGAGCAAAAGAACAAAAAGAAAAAGAACCGCAATGCTGGTAAGCAACGGTCAAGATAAAGAAAAATTCTTCTAGCTAACACTAGAAGAATTTTTTTAATCTCGAGTAAGAATCAGCGTAACCGATACAAAAAGCTCAGCAAAGAAAGCAATAACTGATTAACGAGGTGACTCTATCACAATAAAACAGTAAAGCCAATCAAGCCTTTCTTATATGAAACCCAAATCCTGCCCTTGAAAATCCGCACCAGACTTTCTGCCATGGATAGGCCAATCCCGTAGCCAGGCTGCTTCTGATTGTGCGATTCGTCTTCGCGATAGAAACGATCAAAGAAACGGCTGTAATCAACATTTTTACCGTCCGCGTAACTATTGGCTACCGTCAAACGGGCTCGTTTCCCGCGCTTAGCCTTGGTCAAGGTGACAAAAATTTGCCCATCTTCGTCACAATACTTGCAGGCATTGTCAATCAGAATGCTAACCAATTCATAGAGTTCATCTTCAGTTGCCTTGACATGGATGTCTTCCTGCAGCTTGATCTCGTACTTCTTGCCTGCCTTCTCAATGACAGACTTGAAGTTTCCTGCTACTTTTTTGACAACTTCTGAGAAATTCACATCCACCAAAGTAACATCTGGCTGCTCTTCCAGACGGGCCAGAACGACCATTTGATTGATTAGATTACTGAGGCGCTTGACCTGGTCCTTAGTGCTCTCTGTCCATTCATTTTCGCCAGTCATCAGCTCTTGCAGCTCCGTATTGGCTGAGATGATTGCCAATGGCGTCTTCAGTTCATGTCCAGCATTAGTGATGAAACGTTTTTGGTTTTCATAGTTTTTGATATAGGGACGGATGGCAAAGTTGGAAAATCCAGACACGACTAAGACAAAGAAAATAAAGCTATAGAAACACAACTGGATAGACAGCCAGAAAAAGTCATTGCGGCTTTCGAGATAATTAGTCGAATCTAAGACCACCAGTAAATAGCGCTTAGTCTTGGAATCCTGCGTTATCTGGTAGGAATAAAATTGACTGCCTACCTTAAAAACCCCACTGCTGCGGCTGTTCTTAATCACTTTATTAGCGTAGCTAAGCGCCTGCTCCTTAGATAGATTGGAAAGATGGTCTAAGTTGGTGGAGTAAAGTGTTTTGTCTTCGTTATAGACCACGCTGAAATAGCGGTATTGGTAAATCGTGTCAATGGTGATACGGTCGTTTTGCAAGCTCTCTGCTGTTTCTTCTACGCTGGGAAAATCTCCATTATTGGCAGATAGAATATTGAGAACGGCTTGGATTTCTCCGTTGGTCTGCAGAAAGCGAACGGAGTTTAAGACAGCAATCATGGTCAGCAAAATACAGACAATAGCCGCCGAAGCCAGCAGAATGAACCGAATTTTAAGCTTCCGAAACATAGCTATCTCCTTCCAGCGGCACCAGAGTGAAACTACCGCCTTCCTCACCCAAGATAGCAAGATCAGCATGAATAGCCTTCAGCTTCTGACGCAAATAGGAAATATAAATCCAGACGAAGCCTTCGTCCAAATCCTCATCCTCGTCATTAGCCCAAACATGACGGAAGATTTCCTGAGTAGAAAGACTCTTCTGGGCATTAAGCATGAGAAATTCCATCATTTTAGATTCCTTACCAGCTAAGCGAATAGAATTGGAGCTAATGAGCTCATGCTCTCCGACATTGAGGCTGGTTTGGCCAATCTGCAGCAAATTGGGGGTGAACGTCGCTACCCGTCTGGACATAGAGCGCAGGCGAGCCAGAAGCTCTTTCAGAGAGAAGGGCTTAGTCAGATAATCATCTGCACCGGCATCCAGCCCTGTGACCTTGTCATCCACCTCTGACATAGCTGTCAGCATGATGACATGGGTAGTATTGCCGGTTTGGCGGATTTCTTTCAATGCTTCAATGCCTGTCTTAACCGGCATCATGATATCCAGAATCATCAAATCATAAGCATTTTCCTTGGCTAAGTCCACAGCTTCTTGCCCATCAAAGGCTGTATCAACCTGATAGCCTTCATGGGTCATCGCCGTTTCCAAGACACGGGACAGCTGCTGCTCATCTTCTGCTAATAAAATCTTCATCATCTCACTCACTTTCTCGAATCAAATTGCGGATGGTCTGCATGGTCACATCACAGGACGCCAGCTCATCTGCACAGCGTTTCAGCTCACGAACAATCCGCTTGCTGTCTTTTATCTCGTGCTTGTACTTCATCTGATGCTCTAAGCTGGCCCAAGAGTCCATGGCAATGGTCCGAAGTTGGATTTCTACAAAATAGCGGCCGGGATTTTGACCATGACAATCCTCATAAGGAGTCTCCACCTCTAATATCAAGTGGTAGGAGCGATACCCATTGGGCTTGGCAGCTCGGATATAGTCCTTTTCCAGAACAATCTCACAGCCCTCCAGCTGACGAAGCACCTCAATAGTCTGATAGATGTCCTCGATAAAACCGCAAACAATCCGAATCCCAATCGCATCACGAATTTCTTTCAGGGCAGACTCTGGCGCCCTAGGCAGATTCTTGCGTCGGCATTTCTCTTCCATACTGGCTACCTGCTTGATCCGTGCATTAAAATGCTCAAAAAGCTTCTGCCCTGTTTCCTGCTTGACTCGATCATTAGCCTCTTGAATACGCTGACTAAGATCATCTAAAATCTTGGGCAGGTAGACACCATATTTCCCATAAATATCTTTCTCTTGCATACAGTTCTCCTACTTTTCTAGCTTATTCTCATTATAGCATAACCATCTGTCTTTTCTCTATTTTTCCCCTGCTCTTCTTATCTAGCCTACACTCTCTGTCTTAAAAGAAACGAAAAAAGAACCAGTCTTCTAGCCAGTTCCTTTTGGTATTTATTAAACGGTTTTTTCAACCTTGAGAATTTTAACATCGTAACTGCCAACCGGTGTTTCGACTGTTGCAGTATCACCTGTTTTCTTGCCAATCAGAGCTTGACCAATCGGGCTTTCATTGGATACCTTACCTGCGAAAGCATCTGCACCAGCAGAACCAACGATAATGTAGACTTCCTCTTCGCTTTCGCCTACTTCTTGAATGGTAACTGTTTTGCCGATAGCTACCTCGTCCTTGGCTACAGCGTCACTGTTTACAATCTCAGCGTAGCGGATCTTGGTTTCCAGACTAGAAATCTGTCCTTCCACAAAAGCCTGTTCGTCCTTTGCAGCTTCGTATTCACTGTTT
This sequence comes from Streptococcus sanguinis, assembly GCF_019928825.1. Taxonomy (GTDB): domain Bacteria; phylum Bacillota; class Bacilli; order Lactobacillales; family Streptococcaceae; genus Streptococcus; species Streptococcus sanguinis_L. The sequence continues at coordinate 676,629 of NZ_JAHZOP010000001.1, forward strand.
TCTGACAAATCGCCGTAGGAGCGGGCAATCTTAATACGTTCTACCACTTCTGGACGACGCACCAATTTCAATTCTTCTAATTCTTTTTCTAATTTTTCCTTTTCCTCTAGGGTCATAGGATAAGTTTTTTCAGCCATTTTTTCTCTTTTCTTTTATTTTATTTTAAAACTAAAACAAGAGGCTGAGACAAGTCTGTATCAGTCCCTTTTTTATATAGCAGGACTGAGAAAGCTAGAACTAGCTGCCCTAGCTTTCTCTCGTCTGCAATAACAGCAATTTAATCAGTGCTGCTGGATTGAGTGAGCTTGCTGTTGACATGCTCCTCAACATTTTTAGCGTGTTCCTCATAAGTATTGGCGAAGTAAACAGCGCCTGTTTCAACATTTGCCACAAAGTAGAGGTAGTCCGTCTTACTTGGGTTAATGGTAGCTTCCAGAGCCGACAGGCTCGGACTATCAACTGGTCCAGGCATAAGCCCTTCTTTTTTATAGACATTGAAAGGCGAGTCGATATTGGTATCAATTTCAGCATCCTCTTTCAGAGTCGTTTTCTTTCCTAGCTTGCCTTGAGCATAAAGGATAGCGATATTACTCTGAAGCGGCATCGCTTGATTGAGACGATTGTAAAAGACGCTTGCAATATCTTTGCGGTCCTGGTCTGTCGAACCTTCTTTTTCCACCAGAGAAGCAAGTGTCAAGACTTCATTAACCGTTAGGTTCTTCGCTTCGATAGTAGAATAATAAGAAGACAGATTGGTATTCATAGCGCCCAACATCTGGTCAATCAAGCTTTCCAGATCCGCATCCTCACCATAGTTATAAGTGGCAGGGAAGAGGTAACCTTCTAAGCGGTACTTGACTCCACTGTCCTTGCTTGGCAATGTGCCCAGCAGCTGTGGATATTTAGCCGCCATCTTGGAAATGAAAACTTCATCCTGCACCTTAGCTAGGAAATCATCCTTACTAAAAGGTGTCTTGCTAGTCTTCTTAGAAGTTGCAGCTGCATTAACCGTCACAGCCTCTGCAATCTGCTCCAGTGTATATCCTTCAGGAATAGTAACCTTGCCAACAACTGGTGGTTGCGGCGTATCTGTTCCACCTTCCTGAAGCTGCCGAGCAATGGTATCTAGGTCCATACTCTTCTGGAGATTGTAATAGCCAGACTGGTAATTGTTAAAGCTTTTAATCTTAGAATAGAGACTAAAAACTTGGGCATTTTTAATCAGCCCCTTTTTCTCGAGGATTTCTCCAATCTGCTTAGAGCTTGAACCTTCTGGTACTTCAACCGTCACATATTCTGTTGCGTTTGCATCAACAGGTTTAAGAGCTGAAGATACATAAGTGTAGCCTACAACTCCTGTGACCACAAGTCCAAGCAGGACAATCAGCAGAACCGTTGTCATAATCCTGCGGGCTAAGGTGTTTTGACGTTTTTTCTTGACCGTGTTGTTGGCCCGATTAGCCCGAGATAGGACCTCATTGGGCTTCTTATCTTCCTCATCCACTCGGCCATAGACCTGAGGGTGAGCCTTTTCATTCTCTGAAACCTTGTAGGAAACATCTACCGAAGCCGGTCTAGCTTCAAAGTCCTCCGCAGCTGCTGTTTCTTTTGCAGAAGCTGCGTCCGCTTCTGATTGGCTAGTTGAAGAGGGAGTTTGTTCTTCCTTTTCTCCAGCTAAGTCTTTCAAAATCTGCTCTTTAAAGCTCAGATTCTTCTCTTTGTCTTGTGATTTTTCAGTCAAAAATTTGACCTCCTTCATCATAATCCCTAACATTATATCTTAAAAGTCAGATAAATGCAATAAGAGTAGGATTTTCTAGCTTATTATTGGTTTTTTTGCAGTTTAAGACTAGGATTTTCCCAGACCATATCAAACCAAGTAGCACCTGCATAAGTTGATTGTGACAAACCTTCATTTACAAAGGCATGCTTCTCGTAGTAAGCGGTGAGGTAGTCGTGGCAGGTCAGATTGATGCCGTGGCGTTCATCTGCTATAGCAATTTCTTTCATAGCTTCCAGTAGCTTGCGACCGACTCCCATCCCCTGAGCCTCCTTCAAGATAGAAAGGCTGGTCAGTGAGATAAAGCCACCCTCCAGATGACCATAATCTTCAATCTCCTCTGTAAAGGAAATATCCTTTAAATAACGTTCTGGACGGACAGGTCCCTCCAGATATCCCAAAATCTTACCGTGCTTTTCTGCCACCAAAAAAGTCGAAGATAGGGTTTGGATATGTGCTGCTAGACTTTCGCGGCTAACAGCCTCCTCTGGACTGAAATTTTCCAATTCGATAGCATAAATGGCATCTAAGTCAGCCATTTGAGCTTGACGGATAATCATCACTTCTCCTTAAAATTGGGATTTTCCCACACCATATCAGACCAGACAGCTCCACCATGAGTTGAGTCAGAAATCCCTTCGTGGACGAAACCATTCATCTCATAATAAGGTATCAGCTCATCATGACAAGTTAGGCTAATGCCCTGTCGATTTTGCTGAACAGCTGTCTCCTTGAAAGCTGCAAGCAACAAGGTTCCGACTCCCTGCTTCTGAAAATCCGGATGGACGGACAGACTTTGGACAGCAATGAAGCCACCTTCTGGAGGATTAGCCCCCACCTTGCTAAAGAGATCATCTGTCAGATATCGCGTCTGAATAGCTGGTCCAACAATATAGCCCGCCAGCTGACCATGCAGCTCTGCTAGCAAAAAAGTATCTGGAATCTTCTCAATCCGCTCTTTGAGAACTTCTGAACTGGCTGCTTCTGCTGCTGGAAAATTCAGCTGCTCAATTGCAAGAATTTCTTCCCAGTCGCTCAAGTCGGCCTGTCTGATTCGAATCGGTGCTTCCATCAAGTCTCCTACTACTGAACGTTGCTGGTCAGATTGGACAAGAGACGTTCAAAGGAATATTCATAGGTCTGGATGTCACCAGCTCCCATAAAGACGTAAACTGCATTATCGTGGTCAAGAAGTGGGGAAACATTATCCACATCAATGACCTTGGCCCGTTTCACAATCTTTTCAGCCAGATCTTCTACCTTAACATCACCCTTGTCCACCTCACGCGCAGAACCGTAAATCTGAGCTAAATAGACTGAGTCAGCCTGATTGAGGGCTTCCGCAAATTCGTCCAAGAGAGCAATAGTCCGAGTGAAGGTATGTGGCTGGAAGATCGCCACGATTTCCTTGCTTGGATATTTCTGACGAGCTGCATCCAGAGTCGCGATAATTTCCGTTGGATGATGAGCAAAGTCATCAATGATAACTGTTTCGTTGACAATTTTCTCTGTAAAGCGGCGTTTAACTCCGCCAAAAGTCTTGAGGTGTTCCCGAACTAGATCCAAATCAAGACCTGCAGTGTACAAGAGGCCGATTACTGCTGTCGCATTCATAATGTTGTGGCGGCCAAAGCTTGGAATTTGGAACTCACCCAGCTCTTGCCCACGGAAAGAAACTTTAAATCCTGAACCGCTGGTGGAACGCAAGAGATCGTGAGCGACAAAGTCATTGCCCTCTTCCTTGAAGCCATAGTAGTAAATCGGAGCCTTGGACGTAATCCGGCGCAGTTGCTCATCTTCTCCATAAATGAAGAGTCCTTTGGTAATCTGCTTGGCATAGTCATTGAAAGCGTTAAAGACATCTTCCAGGCTCGTGAAATAATCCGGATGGTCAAAGTCGATATTGGTAATAATCGAATATTCCGGATGATAAGGCATGAAATGACGCTCGTACTCGTCTGACTCAAAGACGAAGTACTTGGCATTGGCAGAACCGCGGCCAGTACCGTCACCAATTAGATAGCTAGTATCCGTGATATTGGAGAGAACATGGGAGAGAATACCCGTTGTAGAGGTCTTCCCGTGGGCACCAGCCACTCCCAAGCTAACAAAGTCACGCATAAAGCCACCTAAAAACTCATGGTAGCGTTTATAGCTGATGCCGTTTGCGTCTGCATAGGCAATTTCTACATTGTTATCTGGACGAAAGGCATTGCCGGCAATGATTTCGAAGTCTGGTTGGATATTCTTTTCATCAAAAGGCAGGATGGAAATGCCAGCCTGCTCCAGACCGCGCTGAGTGAAATAATATTTATCAACATCACTGCCCTGAACCTTATGGCCCATCTGGTGCAGCATCAAAGCCAAAGCGCTCATACCAGAGCCCTTAATCCCGATAAAATGATAGGTTTTCGTCATGATTACTCCTTAAGATACAAGGCCATAAAAGCAAGTCCCAAGAGGAAAATCTCCGCAGACCCTCATCAGCCCGCAGGGATTTTCTTTCTTCACAAGCTTTTAGGCACCACCAAAACACCAAAGAAGCCGGACCAATCAGTAAGTCCCAGCTTCTAGCATCGATCCTCTTCAACCGATGATGGATGTTATATGCAGATAGATTTTACATTTACATAATTAAACAGCAATTTCCATATAAACATCAGAAAACTGCAGGCAGAAAAGACTCGAGCTAGCTAGCTTTAATCGCTGTCCAAGCCTGTCAAATTCAGCTCTTGAGCCTTGGAATGCTTCAACTGCTCTTCCTTAGCTCTATCCTGATTATAGATCTGACTGGTTTTTAAAAAATCATAATTGTTCTTCTTAGGCTTTTCTTCCGGCTCCTGCGGCTGAGGGCTATACTCAGGCTGAATATCTGCCAAAATATAGTTATCCTGCTGAAGCCTGTCGCCAAACTTCGTAAATTCGCCCGATGCATTCTTTTGAAAAGGGGCTGTTGGCTTCGGTCTTTCCGCATTAGAAGCTTTCGGAAGCTTTCTGTTGCGGACCTTAGTCGGAAGGTCGCTGGTCAGATAAGACGCTGAACGCTTCTTTTTCAAATCTGCCCGAGCTTCCTCGCGTGCCTGCTCAGCATAACGAATGGCCGGATCTTTCTTATCAATCGGCTTTTTAAAATCTTTGAAAGCAGACTGCTTTTGCAGCGGTCTTCTGATAGCCTGACTGGCAGCGATGGGAGCATGCCTGCTGGAATCCACAATCGGCATCCATTCCAAATAATTACGGTCAGTATAGTCTCCGGTAATATTGCTAATGAGATCCAGTTCATCATAAAGATTCATATGCGGCATTTCTGTCAGCATGATTTCATCATCTGACACCAGAGGAAATTGTTTATCAGTCATATCTTTTTCCTTTCAACCCTTCATTATTATAAACTATTCAGGCTATTTTTCAAGCTATTCTGCCGAAATTCCCAGAATTTCTCGAATTTCCTCCACAGAGAGACTGGATTTGGCTTCTGCTCCGTCGAGAATAGTCGAAACCAGATTGCGCTTGCTCTCCTGCAGCTCCTGTATCTTCTCCTCAATCGTACCCCGCGTAATCATCCGATAGACTTCGACATTGCGCTCCTGACCGATACGGTGGGCACGGCCTATGGCCTGGGCTTCAACCGCTGGATTCCACCAGAGGTCAACCAAGATAACTGTGTCAGCACCAGTCAGATTGAGACCGACACCTCCAGCCTTGAGGGAGATCAGAAAGGCTGAACGCTGGCCGTCATTGAAGGCAGTTGTCATGTCCTGACGCTCCTTGGCTGGAGTAGAGCCTGTAATCTTAAAGGACTCCATGCCCATCTTGTCCAGCTCACTCTCGATAATATCCAGCATACCACGAAATTGTGAAAATATGAGGACACGACGATTACCATCTTGTATCTGTTCAAGTAATTCCCGCAAACTTTCTAGCTTACCGCTCTCGCCCTCGTAATCTTCCATAAACAGCTTCGGAGTATCACAGATCTGACGGAGGCGCATAAGACCTGACAGAATCTCTATCTTGCTGCGGTTGATTTCATCTTCTGTCGCATGGATAATTCTGTCCTGCATTTGTTTGAGCAGAGCCAGATAAATAGTCTTCTGACTATCTGCCAATTCATTGCGATAGGCGACTTCAATCAAATCAGGCAGTTCCTGCAACACATCTTCTTTTTTGCGCCGCATGACAAATGGTTTGATATAGCGAGCGACTTTCTCAGCCGGCAGTTTTAAAAATTCCTTTTTGCTTGGCAAAAGTCCTGGCATGACAATCTGGAAAATAGACCAAAGTTCTCCCAGATTATTCTCAATCGGCGTCCCAGAAAGAGCAAAAGTATGCTCCACTTCAAAATCCCGCAAATACTGGGCAATCTTGGTCTGGTCATTCTTCATCACCTGAGCCTCATCCAAAATCAGATACTGGAAGTGTTTATCCTTGTATTCTTCCACATCCTGCCTGAAAGAAGCATAGCTAGTAATGGTAATCTGATGTTTCTCCGCAATCAGCTCATCACGAACATTTTTCAGACCATACACCACTGCCACATCCAAATGCGGAGCAAATTTAGCAAACTCATCGCTCCAGTTGTAAATCAGGCTGGATGGCGCCAAGATTAAGACTTTCTTAGAATCATCTATACACGAACTCAGAAAAGAAATCGTCTGCAGGGTCTTTCCTAGCCCCATATCGTCAGCCAAGATGCCACCGAAGCCATACTTATCAAGCATGGATAGGCACTTGACACCCGTCTCTTGGTAATCCCGAAGGTCAGCCTTGACTTGCAGCTGGGGAAGAGGAAATTCCTCAGGGTGAGTCAGGTCAAAGGCCAGCTGCTGTACATCTTTTGAAAACTGTACCCTATCCTTGCCCTTAAAAAACTCTGCCAGTTGATAAGCTGCCAGACTGCTGGTCTGAATGAAGCCATTTTTAGTCCGCTTACTCCGCAGCTGCTGCAAAGTCCGACTCATCTCCTTGGTCTCTTCATCGAAAATCAAGACTTGCCCAGACTTACTGATAAAGAAGTCCTGCTCCTTAAAGAGCGAATCAAGCACAGCATCTATCTCTGACTGCGCAATGCCAGCAAAATCGAAACCAACATCTAAGAGGCCGCCCTTCATCTTGACAGTGATTCTTGGACTTTCTGTCTGTGCCAGCGCCTCTAGCTCTTCTGTCATGCTGACACGGCCCAAAGCCTCAAAGTTGGGAATGACTTCTGAGAAGAAATGATAAATTTCTTCCGGCTTCAGAGGCGGTCGCTGGCTGTAAAAGTCTGCCACAAAACCTGCCTGCAGCATTTGCTTAAATACCTGCTGCTCATGCTCAAAATTACCTGCAAAAGGCAGACGTTCCAAATCTTTGCGAGTCGTCACTTTCCTGTCTCCATAGTCAAAGACAGTGTCCAAAATCAGACGCTTGTCAGGACCGATGTCAAAGTCAAACTTGGCTGTAAAGTCATGAATCATCATACTTTCAGGTGCTTCTACCCGACCAACCTTTTTAAACTCAGACAAACTGGAAGCCAGCTTCGTTCTCTCTGACAAGTCGAATTGCAGGCGCTTCAACCGATCATGCTCTATAGGCAACTCCCGTAAAGCCTTAATTAGTCTTATCTGCTGAGGATTTAGCTGGTAGAAGGTATCTCCATAAAAAATAAACTGGCCATCATAAAGCATCTTATAATTCTTCTCAGCAATGACTAGCTCAAAATGCTCTTCATACTCTTCCACTTGGAAAGTATAAACTTCTGCCTCTTCATGTAAATCTTGGAAAAAGACTTCACTGTAGTCATAAAGGCTGTACTCTAAGCGGAAAGAAGATAGATTCATCAGGAAGATAACTCCCTCTTCAAAGATACTAGCCGGGAAGAAAAGATTGCGCCCAGCATTTGGGAAAATCAAAGAAGAATCTTGCCCCTGATAGTCAGACACTAGTCCTTGCAGAAAAACGAGCAAATCTTGACTGGCTTCATCAAAATCCTCCAAATGAATAGCCTCATAGTAACTCTTACCAATCTGATAATGTCCGCCCTTTTCCAAGGTCCGAAGGAAGGAAAGAACGTCTCGGACAACATAAGAGCGCTCGTCCGGCAAGCGACTGATCCGGAGACTCCAGAGAAACTGCCCTGTATAAGAATCCTCCTGACCAGTAGCCGAAAGCTCATAACGAACCTGTTGATTGGATTTATCCGGCAAGAGCTTATCCAAGAACAAGCTTCCGAAAGAAACCAGCTCTTGGGTCTCCTGACTGGTCATCTCCTCTTCTTCCATACTCTTTAGCACATCTTTTCCAGATGGGGCATTTTTCAGATAATACTCCAAGGCTGCCAGATGAGCACAGTATTTTTTCTTCTGGAAAAAGTCGCAATAACAAAAGATGACATCATCATCCAAGCTATAGCGCAGATTACACTCGTCCACACGAGCATATAAAAGAGAATCACTGACCTCAAGGATTACTACCTTATTGTTTTCAACCAGGGCAATTCCTTCTGTCCGAATCTTACCAGGAATTAATTTTGCCATAATTACCACCTTACATTTATCTCACCATTATACCATACTTTCGACATAAAAAAGAAAAGCAAGCTCTTATGCTTACTTTCATTTTTGCATATAAACGTATGTTTGTCAAATTGCTGTTTTACAACTCTACTTCCGCTTCCTTGCAATCAAGTGAATCGGAGTTCCTTCAAAGACAAAAGCTTTGCGGATTTGATTTTCCAGGAAACGCAGGTAAGAGAAATGCATGAGTTCTTCTTCGTTGACAAAGATGACAAAGGTTGGCGGTTTGGTCGCTACCTGAGTCGCATAGAAAATCTTGAGGCGTTTGCCCTTGTCAGTCGGTGTCGGATTAATCGCGATAGCATCCATGATAACATCATTGAGCACTGCTGAGGGAATACGCGTGTTTTGACTCTGACTGATTTGCTTAATCATGTCCGGCAGCTTATGGAGACGCTGCTTGGTCAGGGCAGAGACAAAGATAATCGGTGCATAAGACAGATACTGGAACTGGTCTCGGATATCCTCTTCCCAGTCTTTCATGGTATGGTTGTCTTTTTCCAGCGTATCCCACTTATTAACAACAATAACAATACCTTTTCCAGCTTCATGGGCAAAGCCAGCGATTCGCTTGTCGTACTCACGAATTCCTTCTTCGGCATTCAGCACCATCAGAACAACATCTGAGCGATCAATGGCCCGCATAGCCCGCATGACAGAGTATTTCTCCGTATTTTCATAGACCTTGCCTGACTTGCGCATACCAGCCGTGTCGATCATGGTAAATTCCTGACCTTCACTGTCCGTAAAGACCGTATCAATGGCGTCACGCGTTGTACCAGCCACAGGACTGGCAATAACCCGCTCCTCACCCAAGATGGCATTGATCAAGCTAGACTTGCCGACATTAGGACGGCCAATCAAGCTAAACTTAATCATATCAGAATTTTCAGCGACTTCTTCATTTGGCAGATTTTCAACGATGGCATCAAGAACATCTCCAGTACCAATCCCGTGGACTGAAGAAACCGGGAATGGATCACCCAAGCCCAGCGCATAGAAATCAAAAATCTCATTGCGCATTTCAGGATTGTCCACCTTATTGACCGCTAAAATAATCGGCTTATGGGTCTTATAGAGCATGCGAGCCACATACTCGTCCGCATCTGTAATCCCTTCCTTGCCAGACACGACAAAAACGATAACATCTGCTTCGTCCATGGCGATCTCAGCCTGGTGTTTGATTTGCTCCATAAAAGGCGCGTCAACATCGTCAATTCCGCCCGTATCAATAATGCTAAACTTACGGTTGAGCCAGCTTGCTGTCGCATAGATTCGGTCGCGGGTCACCCCTTCGACATCTTCCACAATGGAAATCCGCTCACCGGCAATCCGATTGAAGAACGTTGACTTGCCGACATTGGGACGGCCGACAATGGCAATAGTTGGTAAGGCCATGTTTTTCCTCTTTCATTCTTTAGGACAGAGCCAAACTCCGCCCTATTTTTCTAATTTCTTTTCTTTGAATAGTTGATCGATAGCTTGATTAGGCTCCTGACCAAATTGAGCAGCTAGGCGCTGACTCCAGGTTTCCTTAGCCCGCTCGCCTGCATATTCAGTCTGTACGCGGTCATAAGCTTGAATAGTGGAACGATCCTGCTCACGATATTCTTCCTCAAAGACCACTGCTTCATAAGGCAGCCGCGGTTTGACTGCATGGTTCTGGTTGGGAGTTCCCAGAGCAATCCCAAAGACTGGATAAGTGTAGTCCGGTAGCTTAAAAAGCTCTGCTATTTGACTGGCAGCATATCGAACCAGTCCAATGATTACTCCGCCATAACCCAAACTTTCAGCTGCTAAGAGAGTATTTTGACCCGCCAAAGCAGCATCTACTGAGCTAATCAGAAGATTCTCCGTTCCCTCAGGATAAAAGTCTTCCGTATACATGTGAACGCCCTTTTGGGCACGATTGAGGTCGCCAACAAAAAGCAGGAAGGCTGAAGACTGCCGAATGGCTTCTTGGGGCACCAGGTCAAAGAGAGCTTCTTTTTTCTCTTTGCTTCGCACCACAATGATAGAATAGGACTGGAAATTCTTCCAGCTGGACGCAGCCCGCCCCGCATCAATGATGGCGCGTAATTCCTTATCCGAAATCTGCTCCTCCGTAAAGCGGCGAACAGACGTGTGAGCATTCATCAAGTTAATCGTTTCATTCATCGGCGGTTCTCTCCTTCTAGGCGCACCTCCTGAGCCAGAAACTTAATCCGCTCCATAACCCGCTTGGCCTGCCAAGTCTCATCGCCATTCTTAGAGCTGGCAAAGTGACGCTCCAAATCCACAAAACTAAAGTTAGAAGTAAAGAAAGTTGGCAGATTTTCCTGCATACGGTGCTGGAGAATGACCTGCAAAATCTCATCGCGCATCCAGGGGCTAGACTGCTCTGCACCGATATCATCCAAAATCAGGACTTGAGCTGTCTTGACCTGGTCAATCTTCTCCTTGACCAAGCCGGAACTGATCGCATTCTTAACATCCAAAACAAAGCTTGGATAATGTAGCAAAGTCGTTGAAACACTGCGTTTTTCTGACAAATCATGCGCCAGAGCAGCCATCATGTAGCTCTTCCCGACTCCAAAATCCCCGTAGAGATAAACAGCCTTCTGATAATGCGGAAACTCAGCAACGAAGTTGGTCAAAAGTTCAAAAGCTTTGTAGCGGCCAACATCGTCCAGATCCACCTGAGCCAGACTAGCCTCCTTGAGGCTGGCTGGCAGGTTGATAAGATTGAGACGGCTTCTAATGGCCTCCTGTCTCTCCTGCTCAATCAACTCAGGCGTTTCTTCATAGGCAACATCCGCATAGCCTTCATTTTTCACCAAGATTGGCTTATACCCCTTAGCAATATAGGTCTCGTCCCCTAGCAAAAAGCGGTTGCGCTCCGTAATATACTGGTTAAACTTGGAGACACTGCGCTGAATCTCAGCTTGGGTCAGCTTTTCCTGCTGGATAAAGGCTGCCACATCTGGATCGGCCATAATCTGCTTGACCAGCTCCTGATAGTCAAACTGACGCACCTTGCTCATATGAGGCATATTCTGTCCTATTTTCTCCATTTATTCGCCTCCTCCTTCAAGTTTGGCTAAGAGCCGACGTTTCTGCTCTTCTAGCTCGGCCTGCTTCTCTGCGCTCGTTTCATTTTTATAATCCGGCTGACTCCAGTCGGGTACGTTGCTCTTGGTAGAGCCTTGTCCAGATTTAGCTGGACGACTCTGGGGCTGCTGGTTGCGCTCACGGATTTTCAAGACAGCTTCCTCAGCTGTCGTCACCTTTTGATAAGAAAAATCATTGGCTACCTTGAGGGCATACTTTTCATTGAGATTGGCTGAATCCACCTTATTAAAGGTCAAGAGCAAGACTACGTTGATAACCTCATCCAAAAGACCTAATTCAGCTAAATCCAGCAAAAGCTTTCTCTCCGTCCGCGTAATGGCAGCCTGACGGGTTTTTTTGATTTCTGCCAGGAAGACCATTGGCGATGTTCGTTTCGCTTCTTGGATGATAGACAGCTCCTGCTTAGAAAATTGGCCTTCTGCCGGCTTCTGAGCTAGCTTTTGCTTCATCCGCTTGGTAGAAATGACCTGAGAAACAGCAGTTTCTCTAGCCAAGACATAGGTCTCATACCAAGTCCACTTTTTCTGCTCAGCAATTGTAAACAATTCTAATAAATCTTCCTTTTCATTGGCAAAGCGAAGATTGTCCTGAGCCATCCGTTGCTTGAAATACTCCAAATCAAAATCATTGGCCTTTCGCACTGCCCTTGGCTGCTCAGCTTCCATACCAAACACCTGCATAAAAGGCTTGACCAATTTCTCTCCACTAGGATTTTCTGGTCGCAGGGCATCCGCAGCAGCTTCGCCGATTTTCTTTTCTAAGAGCCTGCTGTACACATTATGGCTGAAAAATTCCTCCGCCGTTAAGGTTGGGTGGAGTTGAACCAGATAATGGTCATCTGTTTGATAAAGGTCCACTAGCTTAATCGCCGCTAAACGCTCAAAACTTTCTTCTAAAATATTAAGTCCAAAATCTAAATGATTGAGAATCTGAATGAAGAGGTGCTGTTTTTGCCCATTATCCCCAAAAGACAGCAGATAAAGATAAAGTGTTACTGCTTCTCTCCCCAGAATCGGCAGATAAAGCTTGGTCAAGATAGCAATATCTGGGCTGACTGCATTATTGCGCAAGAAAGAAAACTGATGGTTTGGTTTCATTTATTTGTCCTTTTTCTTCTTGGACCCCTTGGTAATCTGCTTGAGCAGGCTTTCTAGCTCGCCCACATCCTTGAAACTCCGGTAAACACTGGCGAAACGAACGTAGGTGATTTCATCCAGCTCGGCCAGTTCATCCATGACTAAGGATCCAATATACTCACTATTGATTTCATTGTCGCTCTGACTACGGACCTTTTGCTCGATTCGGTTGACAATCTCCTCTATTTCGTCACTAGATACTGGCCGCTTTTGAGCCGAGCGAATAATACCGTTAAAAATCTTATCTCGAGAAAATTGCTCACGTGTCCCGTCCTTTTTGACAACAACTAGGGTTCTCTCTTCGACGCGCTCGTAGGTCGTGAAGCGATGCTGACATTCCTCACACTCACGGCGGCGGCGGATTGTATTCCCATCTTCTGCCTGTCTGCTATCAACTACACTTGATTTATTCCCACCACATTTCGGACAACGCATACCATTTCCTCCTAGAATCCTAATACTTCATTATAACACGTTTTCAAGAATAACAAAAGACAGCCGTTTGGAGGGTAATATTTCACCATTTTGATCTAAAAATATGTTTATCAAAAAGAAAAAGAGAGGCAAACCTGTCTTATTCTCAGTCTTGCCTCATCTTCTTACTATTATAATGCCACTTGCACTTCTATACCAAAATGGTCACTGACAACAGGGGTTTCTTTCCCGTCAAAAACGACAGCGGAGCGCTCAACATCCATCCCTTGACTAGTGAAAATATAGTCTATCTTCAAAGCATGCTTATTATCATCCCAGCCTGCAATAGTTCCTTCTACTGTCGCCTCTCCGATAGCTTCTCTCGCAACAGCATGACTATCCTGCAGCTTCAGCGGACTAGCTAAGATAGTCTGGTAGCCTTGCTGGCCGACTGGATTGTTGAAGTCCCCCATCAGGACTAGAGGAGTTTCTGCTTTTAGCAGCTCTGCTTCAAGCTTAGCCCATTCCCCCTGAAAGCCTTTGTCCCACCATGACAGATGGCAGGAGGCAATTGTCAGCAATTGACCTTCTACCTCAGTCTCGGCTAGCAAGACCTTACGAGTATGATAATCCCTAGGATCATTAGCTTCTGATACCAGAACTTCTCTAGGAGCCATAGGATTTCTAGATAGGATTGCCACTCCTTCGTTATAAATATCAAACCCAATATGATTATAGGCCCAAGACCAATGATAGTCCAGTCCTGCTTCAGCCAACTTTTCTACCAGACATAGAGCAAAGTGGTCTTGATGGATCTCAATTGCGCCCTCAACCGCCTGATAGAAAGGAGCCTGAACAACCTGTTCAGACTCCGTTAATTGATTGACTTCCTGCAGGCAAATGACATCATATTTTTCTTGAAGAATGCGTTCTGCAAGCTGATTAAGCTTGGTTTCTTGCTCTTCTTCCATCCAACTATGAGTATTTAATGTCAGGAATTTTGCCATGATTTCTCTTTTCTATTTTACAATTCAACCTTAGCAACAACTGTCTTAGCAGATGATTGACCAAGTTTTTCTACTGTTACAGACTTGATGGCTGCTGCATTAGTGAAGACTACGATTGTTGAAGTTTCACGTCCTGCTTCTTTGATTGCTTCCAAGTCAGCTGTTACTAGAAGATCTCCAGCTGCAACTTTCTGACCTTCTGAAACATGAACTTCGAAAGGTTTACCTTCAAGGCTGACAGTTTCCAAACCAATATGTACCAAGACTTCCAGGCCGTTATCTGTCACAAGACCGATAGCATGCTTGCTAGGGAAGACGCTAGTTACAGTACCAGCAACTGGTGAATAAATCTTACCATTTTCTGGCTCAACTGCAAATCCATCACCCATCATTTTTTGTGAGAATACTGGATCTTTAACATCTGCCAAGTCAATGACTTGACCGTCCGCAACAGTTTCAACTTCCTCAGTCACACCTTTATAAGTAACTTCAGCAGCCGCTGATTCTGCTTTTTGGCTAGGAAGTGTTTCAGGAATCACTTCACCAGAATCCAACAAGTCTTGAATATCAGATTTGAGAACGTCAGCTTTTGGTCCGTAGATAGCTTGAACGCCTTGGCCTTTCATAACCAAGCCCATAGCGCCTTCAGCTTTCCACTGTTCTTCTGTTCCAACTTTTTCAGCATCTTTGACAGTCACACGCAGACGAGTCATACATGCATCTACATCTACGATATTAGCGCGACCACCCAGAAGGTTGATAACATTTACTGCTTGAGAAGCTTCAGCAACTTTACCACCAGTTGACTCTGATGAAGAAGCTTCGTCTGAACCATCTGCTGTTTCATAGTTACCGTTACGTCCTGGAGTTGCATAGTTGAACTTCTTGATCATGAAGTTAGAAATGAGGTACATCACAACACCAAATAGGATAGTTACCCAAATGAAGTTGATGATATCCATTCCCAAGCCAGCATTGATGGCCATAGGAGTACGGGTCAAGAATTCGATAGAACCGAATGAGTGCACACGAAGGTTAACGATGTCAGCCATTGCAAACGCAGCACCTTGTACAAATGCATAAATGATATACAGTGGTGTTGCAACGAACATGAACATGTACTCGATTGGTTCAGTAACCCCTGTCAAGAAGGTCGCCAAAGCAGTCGCAATCATCATACCTTTGTATTTGTGCTTCTTGTCAGCATCCACATTGCGATAGATAGCTGCTGCTACCCCCATAAGGATACCAAATGAACCAATCATCTGACCAACTTTAAAGCGAGCTGGATGAACTGTATCAAGCAAGTGTTGGTAAGTAGAAGGATCAGCTGATTTCGTACCAACCAAGTCAGTTACCCAAGCCAACCACAGTGGATCTTGACCAGCTACAGTTGTTCCCGCACCAGAACCAGTAATAACGTGATAAACACCACCTAGTTCTGTGTAGTTCATTGGAATAGTCAACATGTGGTGCAAACCAAATGGAAGCAAGAGACGTTCCAAAGTACCATAGATGAATGGTGCCAAAACTGGTGCAGTATCTTGTGAGTTAGCAATCCAAATACCAAAGCTGTTGATACCTGATTGAACAACTGGCCATACGAATGACAAAACAATTGCTACGATTACTGAGCGCAAGATAACAACGAAAGGTACAAAACGCTTACCATTGAAGAATGACAAGGCATCTGGCAATTTACGGAAATTGTAGTATTTGTTATAAGCTGTCGCTCCAACAAAACCAGCAATAATTCCGACAAATACACCCATGTTCAGAGCTGGCGACTCTAGAACGCTGATGAAATAATCAGAAACCTTAATAGATGCGCCAAACATTGTTTTAACTACAGCTGCCTTATCTGAGAGCATATCGCTGGTAACGCCAAACATAACACCAGTAATACGGTTAATCAGGATAAAGGACAGACCTGCTGCGAAGGCACCGCCTGCGCGTTCTTTTGCCCAGCTTCCACCAATAGCCAAAGCAAAGAGGATATGCAGGTTACCGATAACCCCCCAACCAATCTGCTCTAAAACACCACCGGTAGTGACTAAAACACCTAGATTTGGATTAATCATCGGGATAGACTTACCGATACTAATCATCAGTCCTGCTGCCGGCATAACAGCAACGACAACCATCAAAGCTTTACCGAATTTTTGCCAAAATTCAAAGCTAAAAATGTTCTTGAATGAATCTTTCATCATTCAGACCTCCTTATATTTTTTGCAAACCACTCCTTTTTGTGAAATCGTTTGCATGTCGATACATCTATTATAGCACGATTTTTTATTTTGTAAAGGCTTTTATAAAAATATTTTCTCTTTTTTTGCATCCTAAAGTTTAAAATTTTTCTTTACGAGCCACATTCTTGCTATATTTTAACGAAAACGATTGCATAGAATAGCCAGAAAGTCCGCATTATTTCTCCTATCAATACTGTAACAAGCGCAAAAAAACTCCGTCTCTCAAGGAGAACAGAGTTTTGATTTTTTTATTCTTGCATGGCATAACCAACACCGCGAACGGTTTTGATATAGCTTGGCTGCCCTTCCACATCAATTTTACTGCGCAGATAACGAATATAAACATCTACAACGTTGGTCTCCGTTGCACTCTCGTACTTCCAGACACGCTCCAGTAGTTGCTCACGGCTCATGACCTTATTGCTGCCCATCAGGGTTACCAGCAGATCGTACTCCCGCCGCGTCAGCGCAATAACTTCCTCGCCACGGTAAACTGTGTGATTTTTAATATCCACTCGCAGATTCCTGTAAGAGGTCGGAATTTTCAAGAGGCTGCAGTGCTGGTCGATAAAGTCGCGCCCGCGGAAAATGATAGAGACACGCTCCACTAAATCACTGATAATGAAAGGCTTGACCACGTAGGAAACAGCAAAATGCTGGATTGCTTCCTGCTGCTCCGCAATCTCTTCGCGACTAGCCAAAACGATAATGACGGACGCTGGCTTAATCAAGCTCAGTTGCTGAGCAAAATCGCTGGCAGTCATATCTTGAAGATCATAGTTGAGCAAGAGCAAGTCATAATCCACATCCTTAGCCAGAGCCAGTCCCTCTTGGCCAGTCTCAGCCAAATCTACAAGAAAGCTTTCCTTTTGCAGTTCCAAACTCACAAATCGGGCAAGATTTTTTTCATTTTCTACTAGTAAAATTCGCTTTGCCATAGGCCTATCCTATTTTTCGTCGTACCAAGAATAGTGGTAGGTACCTTCTTTGTCTTTACGGTTGTATGTATGAGCACCAAAGTAATCACGCTGCGCCTGAATCAGGTTCGCTGGCAGATTTTCCGCACGGTAGCTATCAAAGTAAGCAATGGCACTAGAGAAGGTTGGTACTGGTACACCTGCTTGCACAGCCAAGCTGACAACATCACGAACAGCCTGCTGATACTTAGCCGTAATATCCATAAAGTATTCATCCAAGAGCAGGTTTGCTAGATCAGCATCACGGCCATAAGCATCTGTAATCTTTTGCAGGAAGCGGGCACGGATGATACAGCCAGCACGCCAGATAGAAGCAATCTCTCCAAACGGCAGGTTCCAGTTGTTTTCCTTAGAAGCTACACGCAACTGAGCAAATCCTTGAGCATAAGACATGATTTTTGAGAAGTACAGAGCCTGACGGATCTTTTCAATCAACTCTGCCTTATCTCCTTCAAAGGTGAAAGCAGCTGGTTTTGGCAATACCTTGCTGGCAGCCACACGCTCATCTTTGTAAGTAGAAATGTAACGCGCAAAGACTGACTCAGTAATCAATGGCAGCGGCACACCTAAATCCAGTGAAGATTGACTGGTCCACTTACCAGTTCCCTTATTGCCAGCTGCATCCAGAATGTAGTCAACGATTGGGCCAGCTTGACCTTCATCGTCCTTGCGTGTCAAGATATCCGCTGTAATCTCAATCAGATAGCTGTCTAGCTCGCCTTTGTTCCACTCTGTGAAGATGTCTGCCATTTCACTAGCTGAAAGGCCCAGCAAGTGCTGCATAAGGTCATAACTCTCAGCGATCAGCTGCATATCTCCATATTCAATCCCGTTATGGACCATTTTTACATAGTGACCAGCGCCATCAGGACCGATATAGGTCACACATGGTGCACCATCTTCAGGAGCTTTAGCAGAGATTTCTTCCAAGACATCCGCTACCAACTCATAAGCCTCTTTTTGACCACCCGGCATGATAGATGGTCCTTCCAATGCGCCCTTTTCGCCACCAGAAACACCTGTACCGATGAAGTTGATACCAGAGTTAGCCAATTCTTCATTACGGCGAATGGTATCTTTGTAGAAAGTATTCCCACCGTCAATCAGGATATCGCCCTTATCCAAGTGAGGAAGCAAGGCCTGAATAGTCGCATCTGTACCAGGACCAGCTTGAACCATCAGCATAATCCGACGCGGTTTTTCAATAGAGTTTACAAAAGACTCTACATCATAGCTAGGCACAAAATTTTTCTCAGGATGAGAGGCAATGACGTCCTCTGTCTTGTTTGCTGAGCGGTTATAGATGGCAACTGTATAGCCACGAGATTCGATATTTAGGGCAAGGTTACGGCCCATAACAGCCATACCAACAACACCAAAATTTGCTTTAGTCATTATGTTCTCCTATAGTTTGTTTGTCTTATTTTATCATTTTTAAGGCTTAAAAGAAAGTATTAAGTCGGAGACTTATGAAAGGGGGAGGGATAGAAAAACCAAGCTCAGATGAAACTGAACTTGGTTGTGGAGGGGGACAGTAAAGAGCAAAGTAAGATGATCGATTTTTTAAAAGAACTTAGGTTCAATCTTGCTCTCGGAACTTATAGACTTCCGAACGCTTCCCTACGTGAACATTCAGAATCACAAAATCTTCATCATCAACCTTAGCAATGATGTGATAAGACTCTATATGAAAGAACAATCATTGCTATCAATAATAGTATGAAATAACGACTATTGAAAAGGAAAATTCTGTGAAAGGAAAATTGCATAAACATCCGATATAATATTATTGCAAATAAAGTTTTCTAATTTCATATTCTCTGAGTAAGACTTAAACAATCCAAATAAGAAATCATTGATAAATGTTATCTTTCATTTATCGTTATCTATTTCCTTTATAATTTCTAATATTTCTTCCTGCTCATCTATAGAAAATTCACAATGTAATTCTTGGTTTTCTATTACATCCAACATAAGCTTTTTCTTTTCAGAAAGTCTAGAATAAACTTTATAATCTATAGTATTTCTACGTCCTTCTTGTCCATCCATAAAAAGATAAAAATAGTTTGTTTCCTGACCTTCTTTCAAGCCTAAACGATGAATCCTATCCCTTGATTGAAGCATATGAGTTAGATTAAATGAGAATTCATAGTAAATGGCATCATGAGCAATCATATGTAATGAAATTGATTCCGCTAATGTATGTGGATTGGTAATCAAAACATCATAACGACCAGCTTGAAAATCTATTATAATCCGTTCTCTCTCCTCTGATGGTATACCGCCATATATTACTGCTACTCTTGCACCCAATTTCTGTATTTTATCATGCAATTTATTTATGGTATCAATAAAGATACACCAAATTATATGAGGTTTATTCTTTGTTAAAAGAGAGTATGATTGAGAAATACATCTATCAAACTTAGACGAATTTTCTAATGATTTTATTAAATCCAGCTCATAATTCGTATAGTTTGGAAGCTCGTCGGTATAATTTATTAATTGCTGTTCTTCATCAACACCATAATCGCCATATATTTCTTTAGTAATCTTTTCTTTTAAAAGGGTAGGATTAGAAGAAAGTTGGATTAATCTAACATAGAGTTTAAATGGTTGATGACCATACTTTTTCCACAAAATATCAATGATTAACTGCTCCGTATCGTTGGCTGTCACTCTAATTAATTGATCCTCGTTTTCCTTTGGAACTAATAATTGATTCTTTGTTACTCTCCAAAAGAATGGTGATAACTTTTCATTTATCTCCTGTGATTCAGTAGGAGATAAATGACTAAGTTCTGATTGAGAAAATCCAAAATACTGTTTATATTCAAAATTATAAAGTATATGTAAAAAATTCCAAATATCCTGATATGAGTTAGGAATTGGTGTTCCCGTTAAAACAAGTCTGTAAGTAGATTTACATGACAATTCTATTGCAACCTTGGCTCGTTCTGATCCTATTCTTTTTATTTTATGTACTTCGTCAAAAACTAACAATGTTTCCTCGTCAATTATCTTTGATAGAGCTTCCTTATGTGTTATAAGCGATTCATAATTAATTAATACAAGGCTATAATTATCAGTATTTTTATACATCATTTCACTGACAAAATCGGATGCATGTATATCTAAAACTCTCAGACTCCTTTTATTTCCAAACACATTTCTAAACTCTTCTTTCCATGATAAAAAGGAATTTTTTGGACCTATAACAACAATCCTTTTTGCTTTATTTATTTGTGGACTAGAAAGATAAGCAAAAGAACCGTACACCATTGACGTTTTACCTGCGCCTGGAACAGAAAAATTAGCAGCCCTTTTCATACAAACCTGATAGAAACTTAACCAATATTGAATATCATATAACTCTCTATCTACTTCTTGTTTTACGATATTTTTGAAAACGTCAAATTCCTGCTTAAACATCTCATCTTTGTTTTTGAGTGCAAGTCCAAGTTTTTTCATTTCTTTAATTTGAAACTTATTACTTTGGATATACATGTATACCGAATCATCTATTATTATTTGGGTATCTGTTCGTTTTCCATATCGTTTAAGGAGCTTAATGATTTCTTCGATATCTGTATAATTTAAATCTGTTTTAAATGTTGTTAATGAAGCATCAAGAAAATATTTTTTGGATAATTGATTTATAGAACGCTGATTAAAATCTATCTTTTGCTTGATTAGATTATTTTGAAATTTTAGGTCATTATTGAAATACAATATCAACGCTTCGTTTTTAAGCATATTTTTATTTAAAATAATTTTTCCTTTACTATAACTAATTAATCTTAATCTAACAATCTCATTAATTGACTTTACAAAAATATAACCATCATCATTTTCACCATCCCACAATTTATTAAATTCTTTTAGCTTTGTTCTAAGTTGCTGTTCTGACTGAGTCCAACTATCTAAAACTGTGATTTCCTCGTAATTTTTTGCAAACGCTGCTTCTGACTCATTCAACGATCCGGTAAAAAACACCATATTATCTAAATCATCTAGAAACATCCCATATTTTGCATGAAATAAGCCAGAATGGGTAAATCCTATTTTTATTTCTACCAGTCCAATTTCTATTAAATAAGCTAAATTAGAAATATTAATTTTTAGAGAAACATCTGAGTCATCATAATTAAAGTTTTTGAACAAATCACTTGTCAATTTAGACTTATTAAAATATCCCAATCTGATTGCTTCATAATCTTGCTCAGATATTTCATGAGAAATTATGAAACGCATTTTTCCTTTATTAAGCAGTAAATTTTGAATTCCTTTTGTATAGTATGCCAAAGATTTGCTGCTAAAATATCCACTAACTCTATTATATAGAACAGCTTCCTTTAAGACCAAATTATAAAATGATTCAGGAATATTATCATCTTTAGTAGAGTAAAAGGTTTTGAATTCTAGATCTGAAAATGTCATATGTTTTTTAACTCTTCAACAAAATTAGCAACTTGAATTAGTAATTCATGAAATTCTTGTTTTGAATTTTTTTCCAAGCGATTCAATGAATCCAAATCAATTTCTCTTAAAATTTTAAAACTTTTGTTTAAAATTTCGAAAGGTTGATTCTTAGCGTTCTGTATTTTTTTCCGCTCTACCATTCCCTCAGTTAATTCTGAAACTTTACTTTGTATTTTGATATCTAAACTAACTGTTTCATTGTTAGAATTCTCAGAAAACGATTTAACTGCATCGTCTAAAATTTCTGTCTCATCGATTTCTTCTAACAATTCAGTACCTAGTTGCTTGTCTTCTATAACTGGTCTTAAATCACGAATTTTTCTAGATATGTCACCACTCAACGACATTATATTAAGAAATAAAAATTCTTGAATATCATCCTTGGATTCCACATCAATCCTATTACTCTTCAAAATCTTATGTATTTCACGAATTGGGCCATCAATTTTTTGATCACGAGCTATGTGAAACCTCAAAGGTCTCTTAATGAAATCAAGATAATCAATCATTAGTTTCGAAATTTCAATATCCTCCTTAATTTTACTTAAAGAAATTTGAGTTTCACGACTATATTCCTCAGGAGTAAAAACACCATCGTCTTCAATTAAATCTCTATAAATATCAACCAACCTATCTATAGGATTGTAATCAACACGTGCTTCAATAGCATGTTGTAAATTTAATTCTAAACGCTTTATATCTTTTTCATTATATTTTTTGCCATCTAGAATAACTGCTTCCAAGTAATTAAACTCTGCTCCAGCCCCTTCCCTAGAAAGTTGGCGTAAAGATGTAAAACGCCTGTTTCCATCTAGCACTATTCCATTAGATAAGACGACTGCTGGCTCTGTCTGTGACATAATCTTTATATTCGCTTTGGTCTTTTTTAAAGCATCGCTATTACTTTTTTCAATATATGTTTCGATAATATTATTAAATTGTTCTACATCTTCTGGGAACTCATTTCCTTCGTCTAAATATTGAGAAACATAAGTTGCAATTCTTCCATTCTTCTTATTATATACAAGATGTTTGATTGGAATCCGATATACTTCAAATATTTTTTTTTCACCTTGTAATGAAAGTTTTTTTGTAGCGATTGCATCACCCAAGTCATAATCTAATAAATTCATCTGCCAAATACCTCTTCTAAAAAATCTTCTTTATTTATATAAATTTTGTTTAACTTATCAGAATAATATGCTCCACATTCAACTAATCTAAGCCGAACATTATATTCATCCAAATTGATTCCATATTTCTTATTTAAATCATCCGTAAAATCTTCAATATTCGCTGAACCTAATTGTAGTAAGGAATCAACTAAAAAATCATTTAAATTTCTCTTTACATCTCCTTTGAAGTAAATATTAGGAAAACCAACGCTAACAGGTTTAGTTGTATTAGAAATATTAATAAGTCGATCCAAAGATATTAACTCTATTCCATCATCTAATAGAGAAAATTCTATACCATCATTTAATAAAGATATTATAGAAAAATAAGAATTAGAGGGCACCAAAATTTCGATTTCTCTTATAAAACTTTTAAGTTTTTCTAATTTAAATCCTCTCTGAATCATGAATTCAACGTTAATGTAAGTATTTTCTGAAATCTTTAATATCTTTAATTTCTTTTCAAGGTTATATATCGTGCTATAATAATCTACTGTTTTTTTAAAAGAGATTTCATCTGCATGAAAAACTTTTTGAGATAAAATTAATGTAGTTAACGCATCTTTAGCACCTCTGTACTTTGAACTGATTACTAACTCTCCCCTAAGTATAAAACCTAGTGAAAAAATTAATGACTGCGATACTTCCTTTAACCCACTGTATTTTTTTATTATAGATATAAAATCTTGTTTTGAATATATATATCTATTCAAATACGGAAGAATATTAGAAGCTATCTCATTATAGTTAGACTTATCTACATGAATTTTACCATCTAGAATATATTTTCTTAATTTAGAGGATATAAACGATGATAATGAACCCTTATGCAAACCAAATTTTTGATTCATATCAATACAAAATTCCTCTAAAGATATTCCTTCATAAGTAGACATATTATCGACTATATAGTCTTTTTTATCTTTTTCTCCTGCTACAAATTCTGGATTACGACCTAGACGTATGTTTTCAGTCACTATATTATATTTTTTACA
Source organism: Streptococcus sanguinis (assembly GCF_019928825.1). Lineage (GTDB taxonomy): Bacteria > Bacillota > Bacilli > Lactobacillales > Streptococcaceae > Streptococcus > Streptococcus sanguinis_L. The sequence goes on from NZ_JAHZOP010000001.1 coordinate 700,509, forward strand.
TATATTATGCAATTCTGATCCAGATAGAATATCAAATCGTTCCATCACACCTGGATTAGTTTCAAAAATGTAATTCATACTATACGCACCATCGTCTAAGTTTTCAAAAAGAGAAAGTAATTCCTGTTTTTCGTATTCTTTTATTTCTAAAGGATGGTATCTATAACCCTTACCTAGAGAAAAAACAATGTGCTGATATCTATTCAACTGACTTTCAAGAGCCCTTTCACTTTTGGGTGAAATCTGTGGAAAATCATTAGCTTCCTCTTTGATAAGATAGAATAATTCATCAGTCTTAAAATATAACTGGAGATTTTTATACCTTCGTAAAATATCTATAATATAATTCTCTCTAGTTAATTTTAATACTCTCCCGTTAGAAGCAAATCTGTTACGTTTTTTTAAAATATATCTTTTTACTTCATCAGAATAATTCCCTTTTAAGATTTCATCGAGAATATCTTCCTCTCCTTTCGTGTATAGGAGTCCCATTAAATTATATAGTCTAGAATCTGATTCTGATATAGTGTTGAATATATCTTCAGATATATCAAATCTCTGATATAAATCTTTAAATTTTTCAACTTCATAAATTTTAGGTATTCTTTTTAAAGAATTATTAATTTTCTGTCTCACTCTTTCCCGAGTAATTCCAACTGAATTCCCAATTTCTTCAAGAGTCTTTCCGTCTAGTCTTTCTTTTAAAAAATTAATATCTTTAAAAGAAGATTGAAAAAAAGAGTCGATTGATATTAGATTTTCTTCGATTCCACTTTTAAAACGCCTTTCTTTCAAATAAAGTTCCATGTCCAATCCATATACCTTAATAATTTCTTCACTAAAAGTAAGATTTTCAATAAATAAGCACCATGCATCATCTACTTGACTTTTGAAAATTAATTGCATATCTTCAAGTTGTTTTATTATTGAGGCCTGAAGACCTAAAAAATCCAATTCAGAATTTCTGACTTTAAATTTTTCAAGAAAAATAGTAAACGTCTTCCATTTTAAAATTTCGTTTTTTATATTAAAGTTAAACAATAAATCAGAATATTTATCTATTTGAACAGCAGCCTTAACAGAAGCAGATTTTAAACCCATTTCCATCCAATTATTATTTCTCAACATTATAACCAGTTCATCAATTGAGTCAGTCATATGATAAATTTTACTAAACTCTATTTTAGCGCCTACTGAGTACAACATTCTAATGTCATCAAAAATATTTGGATTCTTGTTAATTTCTAAAATACAATCACTTAAATACAAATTTATTTTTTCGATTTTATTTTTACTTATCTTATTAAACAGTCCATGATTGTTTCTTACAAAAAAATCAATTAACTCGACCCTCTTACCACACAGTGTTTTTGCAATTCGATTACTTAAGCCAAATTTGCATAAGAAATAAATTGATATTGTTTTATTAGCTTCGTCCATGTAATCTCCCCGCTAGAAAATATTAATTATCATTATTGACCATAAATTATTACGCTAACAGCGTATAACGACAAAAGTTGACTCAAAGGAATTAGCTCCTTTAATTCTGCTAATTCTGTATTGGATACATCTATGCTCTCATCTTCATATTTTTGTAAATAATCCATAATAATATTAGATATACTTTTTACAATATAGTATGGATGTGTGCAATCTTCATCATCAAATCCATATTTCTTATTTTTTTCGTTCAAGTCATTATTAGAAATTTGCTTAATTATTAAACTATTATTTATTTTTTCAACAATTTCTTTATGATTTAGAAGTAATAACTCTTTTGCTTCTAGCTGATTTTTTCTTGAAACAATAATACTTTTAAACCCTTTACCAGTGCCAGCATGTGCTACAACCCCCCAGTTACCGATTTCTCCATTAATTTTATTAGTCAAATCGACTGTCATGTTCCCTGACTTAATTGGAAATTGTCTAAACAAGGCTTTTTCATTTCGTGTTGGAGGATTATTAAATTCTTTTATTTCTTTATTATCTAAATATTTAAATTGATTGATATCTTTATCTATAAGCTTAGCAGTTAATTTTGGAAATTTTATTAATTCTAAAATTTTTATTGCTAGAGCAAACGAGAGCTGCACACAAACTGCATTCCCAATCTGTCTCCACTTTGTAGATTCATCCCCAAAAAACTGATAATCTAAAGGATATCCCATAATGCAGGCTGCTTCTCTAATAGTTGGCAAGCGATACTCTCCATCGCCTTTTCTATTGTATCCAGATTTATATAAAATAGCTTCTCTGGTACTAGCTGATTGCGTTGCCATAATTGTACGACTCGGCTTATCCATGTTTTCAGGAAACGACATTTTACCCATATAAGGATGTCTCTGCTTTAAATCCCGAGCTTTCTGCCATTGTACTTGATAGACACCTGTATCATAAAAATGATCTTTAAAATCCTCAAACTTAACAGATTCATTTGGATAATTTGGATCTGTTACAAATTCTACAGGCGATTGATCTAATGGATCTGGAAAATTTCTAAATAATTTATTTAAAGTAACTTTCTCTTTAGCAACCCTATCAGGAAATGGAAATTCACCAGTCTTCGTTATTTCCCCACTGACGAACCTACGTCTTGCCTGTGCTGCACCATAATCATCAGCATGTAAAACCCCACCATTATATTTAGACTTGATGGCAATGGATTTTGGATTTAACCCCTGAGAAACGGCCCAACTTGCCAAGTCCAAGTCCTCAAAAGTATACTCCTCTTGTACATAGTTTTGAGAATTTGGAACATTTTCCATTAACCATGCTTTTAGTTTAGAATTCTTTTGAAACTTCTTTACAGCAATTACCTTAAAAAAAGTATTAATCAGATGGATACCCAAATCTTTGTTAGCATTCCCTCCTTGATTAGAAAGAGAAAATAACTGACATGGTGGACTACCAATGATAATATCTGTATCAGGCAACTTATTTATTTCTTCTATATCCTCAAAATCAAGTACACTTTTTACATTATCATTTAGTCCGTGATTAAAATTATGTGTTATAATTGCAGGCTGCCAGACATCAATTCCCATTATTACATCATAACCTGCTCTACGGAAACCTTCTGAAAAACCACCTGCTCCACAGAAAAAATCAATCACAGTTAATCTCTTTTTGTTCTTCTTACTTTTCACAATTCTACCTGTTATCTTACATTATTTTTTTGTTTGCTCCCATTATACCAAAAAAACACAGTATTTGCACTGTGTTTTATTATGTTCATATAATAAATTTAAGATTTTAGACTAATTTCCTCATCTCATCAATCCGAGCCACTGTTGCATCATACTTGGCTTGGTAGTCGGCTTGTTTGTCGCGTTCTTTTTGGACGACTTCTGGTTTGGCGTTGGCTACGAAGCGCTCGTTAGAGAGTTTCTTGCCAACCATATCCAGTTCTTTCTGCCACTTGGCTAGTTCTTTTTCGAGACGAGCCAGTTCTTCCTCGATATTGAGGAGGTCAGCCAGCGGCAGGTAGATTTCTGCTCCTGTGATGATACTGGACATGACCAGCTCTGGCACAGCAAGGTCTGCTGCTATTTCCAGATGTTCAGGATTGGTGAAACGCTTGATGTAGTTGACATTATCCTTGAAGAAGGTTTCCAGCGCACTGTCTGTCGTCTTAATCAAGATAGTAATCGGCTTGCTTGGCGCCACATTGACCTCAGCTCTGCTATTGCGCACCGAACGAATCAGATCCTTGAGGGCTTCCACGCCAGCTGCTGCCTCGGCATTTTCAAACTCTGGACGAACCACTGGATAAGCCGCGGTCACGATGGTACCTTCTGAGATTTGACCAAAGATTTCCTCGGTCACGAAAGGCATGATTGGGTGAAGCAGGCGCAGGATTTGGTCCAGCGTGTAGAGGAGGACAGAGCGAGTGATGACTTTCTCGTCTTCATTGTCGCTGTAAAGCACTTCCTTCGTCAGCTCCACATACCAGTCGGCAAATTCATCCCAAATGAAGTTATAGAGGATATGGCCAGCCACACCAAACTCAAACTTATCGAAGTTCTCAGTGACCTTGCCAATGGTTTCGTTGAGGTTGTGGAGAATCCAGCGGTCGGTGACATTGCCTGCCTGACCAGCCGCCACCTGAGCAACATTCTCACGCACCGCATCCAGCGTCAAGCCTTCATTGTTCATGAGGATATAGCGGGAAATGTTCCAGATTTTGTTAATGAAGTTCCAAGAAGCATCCATTTTCTCGTAAGAGAAGCGCACGTCTTGTCCAGGGGCAGAGCCGTTTGATAGGAACCAACGCAGAGCATCGGCACCGTATTTGTCAATGACATCCATCGGATCAATCCCGTTACCAAGAGACTTGGACATCTTGCGGCCTTCCTCATCCCGAATGAGACCGTGAATCAGAACGTTTTGGAATGGCTGACGGCCAGTGAACTCCAAAGATTGGAAAATCATCCGAGATACCCAGAAGAAGATGATATCATAGCCTGTTACCAAGGTTGAAGTAGGGAAATAACGCTTGAAGTCATCTGAGTCCACATCAGGCCAGCCCATGGTTGAGAATGGCCAAAGGGCAGAACTGAACCATGTATCAAGTACATCTTCGTCCTGAGTCCAACCATCGCCTTCTGGTGCTTCTTCGCCCACATAGATTTCGCCGTCAGTATTGTACCAGGCTGGGATTTGGTGACCCCACCAGAGCTGACGAGAGATAACCCAGTCGTGGACATTTTCCATCCATTGAAGGAAGGTATCGTTGAAACGAGGTGGGTAGAATTCAACTTTGTCCTCTGTGTCTTGATTAGCGATGGCATTCTTAGCTAATTGATCCATCTTAACAAACCACTGGGTTGACAGACGCGGCTCAACCATAACGCCAGTCCGCTCTGAGTGACCAACACTGTGGACACGTTTTTCGATTTTTACAAGAGCACCGATTTCTTCCAACTTGGCAACGACTGCTTTACGAGCTTCAAAACGGTCCATACCTGCAAATTCGAAGGCCAAGTCATTCATGGTTCCATCGTCGTTCATCACATTGACTTGTGGCAAGTTATGGCGTTGACCAACCAAGAAGTCATTTGGATCGTGAGCCGGCGTGATTTTCACGACACCAGTCCCAAACTCAGGATCTGCGTGTTCGTCCGCAACGATTGGGATTAGTTTATTAGCGATTGGCAGAATAACGTTTTGGCCAATCAAGTCCTTGTAGCGTGGGTCTTCTGGATTGACCGCAACGGCAACATCCCCAAACATCGTTTCAGGACGAGTGGTCGCTACTTCGAGGGCGCGTGAGCCATCTTCCAGCATGTAGTTCATGTGGTAGAAGGCACCTTCAACGTCCTTGTGAATAACCTCGATATCAGACAAGGCTGTGCGAGCTGCTGGGTCCCAGTTGATGATAAACTCACCACGATAGATCCAGCCTTTCTTGTAAAGCTCGACAAAGACCTTGCGGACGGCTTTTGATAGCCCTTCGTCAAGAGTGAAACGCTCACGAGAGTAGTCTACAGAGAGACCCATCTTGCCCCATTGTTCCTTGATGGTCGTCGCATATTCGTCTTTCCATTCCCAGACTTTATCGAGGAATTTCTCACGACCGAGGTCATAGCGGGAAATGCCTTGCTCCCGCAAGCGCTCCTCGACCTTAGCCTGAGTCGCAATCCCCGCGTGGTCCATCCCTGGCAGCCAAAGCGTATCAAAGCCTTGCATGCGCTTCTGACGGATGATGATATCCTGCAAAGTCGTATCCCAAGCGTGACCAAGGTGGAGTTTACCAGTTACGTTTGGTGGTGGAATCACAATCGAATAAGGCTTGGCCTTTTGATCTCCAGAAGGCTTGAAAATATCAGCATCAAGCCATTTTTGGTAACGACCAGCCTCAACCTCGGCTGGATTGTATTTAGGTGAAAGTTCTTTAGACATGTGTGTTCTCCTTAATATATTCTTGAGTAATGTATTTGTTCTAAAAAATTTTTTTCTTCTTCTTCATTTTCTGATAAAACAGTGATATCAATATTTTTATGATACTGATTACACAGATAATCTGTAATATTCCTTTTTAACATTAAGAGTTCTCTTTGATTGTTTTTTTCACTATTGTTATAGACTAACAATAAATCAATATCGTTGAAAAATTTATTCTCTAAAGAAGATCCAAAATGATAAAGTTCAAACCGAATCTTAATGTTTAATATTCTTTTTAATTCTAAATCATCAATCAAATTTATACCCATGTTCTCCATACATCCTTTTTCCATCTTCTTCATCAATTCCAGTATAATATTGAGACGGATCTGGGTAGTTTAATGCGCCCATAAATTCACGAGACTTGAATAAGCCAAAATGGTTTTTCAGAGCATATTCTTTTGCTTCATATGTATAGTCATTCCACCCGCTAATAGTCACTAACGCATCAAAATTTTCATCAATTTTTTCAACAATATCATTAATAGATACAGTGTATTTATTTGTTAACCAAACTAAATATGTCTTACCACTATTAAGAAATAAGTTATAAACGAAATCTTCTAATTTTTCATATCTAACAATCTTAACATGACTATCCAATATCTGTTCAAAATAAACCACTGACTCTGGTCTTGGTACATCACTATAATTTGACATATTATTTTACTCCTTGATTACTAACAATCTTTTCCAACATCTTAGGAAATTCTTCTGGAAATGGTTCATAAGCACTTGAATCTAGTCTATCTTCATTATTTTGTTCAAATGATTTTACATTTAATTCAAACTTATGAAATAATAACTTTTCTTCCCGACTAAAAAGCAATTTATGCTGTTGATATATATTTAATATTTTCTTATTATTACCAATAATTTTCATCTTGGATTCACACCATATTTTAAATGAAGCTTCGCTCATTGGACTATTTAAAGCAACGTCTGACTTTGGACCATACTTATAAAATATTTGGCTATTTTCATCTAAAATTTCAAGTATCATTTCTGATATTTCCATTTTTGAAATACTATTATTTACTTTATTTTCTTTAGTTAGATAACTTCTAATAATATTAAGTATCTTATCTTGTGCATTTGGATTTAAATCTTGATAATATTTTATTAAATCATCTGTCAGAAGAATATTCTTGTTAGGATTAAAACTTAGTTGTGGAATACAGTTATATTTGCCTTTTTTTACATTACTATTTTGTTTGCCAACAAAAACAAAATAAAGCTCAAATCCTTTATAATCTTCTTTCGATAATTCTTTTTTGGAAATTGTACTATGTATTTTTTGATTCTCACATGTACAAGAAACTTGAACAAGAATATTATTAGATTTATCAATTAAATCAATTGCTTCAAAGTTAGACTGAGCTATGTTTAAATTTTTTAATTCCCATGAAAACAATTTATTCAAAATCTCTTTATAAAATGACTCAGCTAATACAGCTTTATCAAGTAAATTAAGCTTTGCTCTTTTCTCAATAATCTCATTTAAATCTTTTAATGCTACTATAAATTCATCAATATTATCACTTGTATTCATATATTTCACTCCCACTCACTCTTCAGCAAGCCATATATCAGACTGTCACAACGCTTGCCTTGAATATCTTTGCGGTCTCGGATACGAGCTTCAAGAGTGAAACCAAGTTTCTCTGCAACTCGTTGACTTTGGATATTGTAGCCAAAACAAGTCAGCTCAATCTTGTGAAGACCCAATTCTTTAAAGCCTAGGTCAATCAAGGCACGCGCTGCTTCAGGCACATAGCCTCGACCCCAATAGTCTGGGTGCAAGATATAGCCAATCTCCAGTACATCGTCTTCGTAGCGACGGGGGAAATCGACAGAACCAATGATTGTATCGGTTCCTTTAACGATAATTCCATAGCCTGCTGGGAGATTATCCTTTTCATTACGCTCAGGAAGGATATGTTCTAGGTAATAAATCTCATCTTCCAAGGTCTTGACAGGTGGAAAACCTGCTGGGTAGGAGACTTCTGGCCGACTGGCATAGTCAAAGATATCCAATGCATCAGACACGGTGCGGACTCGCAAGACTAGCCGTTCTGTTTCTAATCGATCTGGTAATCGTACCCGCTCCATCTTCCTCCCTCACTTTCTACAAAAAATCGTCCCTGTCATAGTTATGACAGGGACGAATGTATTTATCCGCGGTACCACCCAATTTCGGGCAGATGCCCGCAACTTTATTTATTTCAATTTTTCATCTCATCAGCAACCAGTTTTGACACATTTGTGGACTTCTCAGCATCACCACTTTCTGTAAAATGCTTGACTCAAAACACCTCTGATGAACCTATTCTATCACCTTTCAAGCGAAAAATCAATAATTTCTCTCACCCAAAAGTCCATCTGGCAGATCGTGAAATCCTTTGCCCGCCTGATAATTAGCGAATTTTCCCAAAAGAAACTGGTAGGCATCGAGACGACTTTCATAGCGAATGGCCGCTTCCTTAGCCCTCTCATCCTGGTCCGCCTCGTAGACTGCCTGACTCTCCTTGAGGGCCATCTCGTTAATCATGACCTGGGTCTTGACCCAAGCTTCAAACTCCTGTAAAAATTCCTGTTCGTAACTCATTTTTCTCACTTTCTATCTGTAAATAGCTAGTCCAAATCTCGGTAAAAATCACTGTCAATGTCACGGAAGGGCTGAATGTCCTGCACATACTCCAGCACCCCCTGAAATTCACCAGCCTCATCCCGCACCGCCGCATAGGTCACATGAACAAACTTGCCCCGCGATTCCGACTTGAACCACATCTCAAACTTGTCCCGCTCTCCTTCGCGCAGAGCCTTGAAAATCCGCCGCACCTTGTCCAAAAACTTTGGCGGGTGGCAGAGCTCGACATTGCGCCCTATCTGGGACGGCGTCCGCTTGAAAATCATCTCGTCCGCCGGCACACTGTCATTATAATACTGGAAAATATCGTCCTTATTGACAAAGGTAATCTCCATAGGCAAATGATCCAAAATCAGATTGGCCTCCGCCACCGACAGATAGCCATGACCAAAAGGCTGCTGGGAGTCCCGATTAATGGCTTGCTCCTTCTTTTCCTTAGGCTTAAAGGAAATGGTGACCTGACCATCCGGCGTATCAATGACCTGCTGAAACCTGCCATCACTAGTCTGCTCTGTGCTTGCTGGCGCTTCGCTTCCTTCATCAGCAGCATCCCCAACTTCCTCCTCCGAGAATGAGTGCCGCGCAGGAATCCATTTCTCTGTCGGCTTGATAATGGCATAGCCATAAGCATCGCTCTCCTCAGCAATCTTGAGCCAGTCATCCTGATGGAAGGACTCGAGGAGAATCATGAGAAGGATAGACTCTTCCTTGAAAATCATAGCTTCAAACTCAGCCGCAAAAGCCTCAAACTTGTCCTTGACTTCTTGAATCGAAGTATCTGGTAGCTGCTCTGCAGCAATCTTAGCCTCTTGGAAAAGGTCTCGAATCTGGTCATCTACACCCCACATGACCTTGGGCGGCGAATCGTGGCCGTAGCTCTCCATGATTGGAAACATGAGCTCTTCCTTGCGCTGATAGTGGATATCAAACTGCCCCACCAAACTCAGCTGGCGCTGAAGTCCCTTGCAGATTTCAGGAAGAAGATCCTCATCTTCTGTCGTTTCATAGGTAGATAGGAGCCTGCGAACCCGCATAAGGGCAGCCCGCAAGGCTAAATTTTCCTGCTTAAAGACCTGAATAGGATGGCCTGGATGGTCGGTATCAGCCACCTCTACATCCTGAATGGCACCTTTAAAGAGGTTGGCATGAACATTGCAGAGGGACATGACATCTTCAAAGGTCACTCCCGTATCCGAGTTCATCAGCTCATGCTCCATCAGGCTAATCTCTATAGCGGACACACCAGCAAAATGCTCATTAAAAAGCTCCTGAACAGACTCTGCCGAAGCTCCGTTATGTAAATCCAACAAGATAGACTTGAGGACTTCAATGCGTTCAGTAGCCATGCCTAAATCCCCACCACTTCATAGCCGTTTAATTCCAGAGTTTGCTTGATTTTATTAAGGTCAATGCCATTCATACCAGCACCTTTTTTGATAGAAACCACGCGCCCGACTGTATTGCGCATAACGGGATTGGCCAGAGGCGTAAAGCCCAACTCGACCAGAACATCCAAAACTTCTGGCTGCTTCTCAATCACTTCTGCCACTGGGATAGACAAATCAATCACATTATCCATAGCTGCTCCTTCATCGTCATTTTTCTACAATTATACCATAAAAAAGCGATCAGACTCAAAGCAAAGAAGAATTGGATTCTACTCCTCTTACACTGTTCAAACAAAATGGAATAGCGAATTAAGATAGACATGATAACAGACTTCTGCCTTCCATTATTGCCTTAGGAAACGATAAGAAAATATAAAGCACATTTCTTCGTCTTTTTTCCCTTTTGTGATAAGCTAAGATTAGTGAATTGAGAGGGTTTTCGTATGTATCTTGCAGACTTAATGGAAAAGAGTGAAGCGGGGCAGTTTATTGTCCTGTCTTATTTACAGCAGCATTCTACATCCAGTTTGAAGGACGTTATGTCTGAAACCGGCTTCTCGAAAGCAACCTTGACCAAGTACATTAGCCTGATTAACGACAAGGCTATGGACCATCATGCAACCTTATCCATCCAGCTTCAGGACGAAACGCTCAGTCTGTCCATCGGACCTGATACCAAGGGACGGGACATTTGCAGGCTCTTTTTGGACAATGCCGTCAAATACCAGATTTTAAACCACTTGCTCTATCATCAGCAGTTTTTAGCCCATCAATTAGCCCAAGAGTTCATGATCAGTGAAGCAACACTCGGCCGTCATATATTCGGTTTAAATCAGATTTTATCAGAGTTTGAGCTATCTATCCAAAACGGCCGCTTAAAAGGTCCTGAGCACCAGATCCGCTATTTTTATTTCTGCCTCTTTCGTAAGGTTTGGTCTAGTCAAGATTGGGAAAAAGAACTTCAAAAACCAGAAAGAAGGCAGGAAGTTGCCGTCTTAGAAGAACTCTGTGGAGCTCAGCTCTCTCAAGGGCAGCGATTGGACTTGGCCCTTTGGGCACATATCACCCAACAGCGCCTACGCGTTATTGCCTGTCAATTCCAAAACATTGAGCAGAAAATGCAGGGCTATTTTGAGAATATCTTCTACCAGCGCTTGCATCGCCGGGCAAATGATTTCTTTGCCGGGCAGCACATCACCCTGAGTCTCGAAGATGGCGAAATGATGATTTTCTTTTCATTTCTGCTTTCCCATCGGATTCTGCCCCTGCACACCATGGAATATATACTGGGCTTTGGCGGTGAAATTGCCAGCCTGATTACGCAACTGATTCAAGAGATGAAATCTCAGGACTTGCTAGGTGACTATATCGAAGACCAGGTGACCTACGAACTCAGCCAGCTCTGCGCCCGCGTCTTTCTTTTCAAAGGCTATCTCTTGCAAGACAAATACAAGCATGACTTAGAACTTCGCCATCCTTACTTATGGAGCGAATACGATTATCGACAAGTGGCAGACACTATTTTTAGCAAACTGCCTATTTTCCAACAGGGAACATCTCTGGATAAAAAGGTTTTGTGGGAATGGCTCCAGCTGATGGAGTACATTGCTGAAAACGACGGTCAAGTCATCAAGATAGGCATGGACTTGATAGATAGCTTTATAGTTGTTTCCAGGATGACTGCCATATTAAGGCGGTACTTAGAGTACAATCGCTTTATTACGATTGAATCCTACGACCTTACCAGAAATTATGACCTCATCATCACCAACAATCCCATCCATCAGACCCAGCAAGTTCCCATCTATTATTTAAAAAATGACCTGGATTTGGAAGATTTAGCAAAAATTCGGAACATGATATTTCATTAAGAAACTTGGAGAAATCCAGGTTTCTTTGTGATTTTCGCACAATCTCCTCAATTTTTTTTTAAATTTAAAAAAAGTTGATAAAAAAGAAAGCGTTTTATTTTATATACTAGTTACTGTAGAGGAAACATCCTCAAGATTTTTACCAGGAGGACAGTTCATGTCACAAGAAAAATACATCATGGCCATCGACCAAGGAACTACTAGTTCCCGCGCCATCATCTTTAACAAAAAAGGAGAAAAAGTTAGCTCCAGTCAAAAAGAATTTACTCAGATTTTCCCTCAAGCTGGATGGGTTGAGCACAATGCCAATGAAATTTGGAACTCTGTTCAGTCTGTTATCGCTGGTGCCTTCATTGAAAGTGGAGTCAAACCTAATCAAATTGAAGCCATCGGGATCACCAACCAGCGTGAAACTACTGTTGTCTGGGATAAGAATACTGGTCTTCCTATCTACAATGCTATCGTTTGGCAATCTCGTCAGACTGCTCCTCTGGCTGAACAGCTGAAAAGCCAAGGGTATGTAGAAAAATTCCATGAAAAGACTGGTTTGATTATTGACGCTTACTTCTCTGCTACCAAGGTTCGCTGGATTTTGGACCATGTAGAGGGAGCGCAAGAAAGAGCTGAGAAGGGCGAATTGCTCTTTGGTACCATCGATACCTGGCTGGTTTGGAAATTGACCGACGGCGCAGCTCATGTGACCGACTACTCAAATGCAGCCCGTACCATGCTCTATAACATCAAGGATCTTAAATGGGACGACGAGATTTTGGAAATCCTTAACATTCCAAAGGCTATGCTTCCAGAAGTTCGATCTAACTCAGAAATCTATGGCAAGACTGCTCCATTCCATTTCTACGGTGGAGAAGTTCCAATCTCTGGTATGGCTGGTGACCAGCAGGCAGCTCTCTTTGGACAGTTAGCTTTTGAGCCTGGCATGGTTAAGAATACTTACGGAACTGGTTCCTTCATCATCATGAATACTGGTGAAGAGATGCAACTATCTGAAAACAACCTCTTGACAACCATCGGCTACGGTATCAACGGCAAAGTTTACTATGCCTTAGAAGGTTCTATCTTCATTGCTGGAAGTGCTATTCAATGGCTGCGTGACGGTCTTCGAATGGTTGAAAATTCACCAGAATCTGAAAAATATGCTCTCGATTCTCACAACAATGACGAAGTCTATGTCGTACCTGCCTTTACAGGTCTAGGCGCTCCGTATTGGGATCAAAATGCACGTGGATCTGTCTTTGGCTTGACCCGCGGAACCAGCAAGGAAGACTTTATCAAGGCTACTCTGCAATCCATCGCTTACCAAGTACGAGACATCATTGATACTATGCAGGTGGATGCCAAGACTGCTATTCAAGTCCTCAAAGTTGATGGCGGTGCTGCTATGAACAACTTCCTCATGCAGTTCCAGGCTGACATTTTGGGAATCGATATTGCCCGTGCTAAAAACTTAGAAACAACTGCTCTCGGTGCAGCCTTCTTGGCAGGACTGTCAGTAGGCTACTGGAAAGACTTAGACGAACTCCGCACTCTCAATGAAACTGGAGAACTCTTTGAGCCGTCTATGAATGAATCCCGCAAGGAACAACTCTACAAAGGATGGAAAAAAGCCGTTAAGGCAACTCAAGCCTTTGCAGAAATCGACGACTGATACTGATTTATTTTTGATAAAAAAGTCAGTAGAAGCAGGAAACGACTAAGTTAGAAAGTGTGTAATTATGGAATTTTCAAAGAAAACACGTGAATTATCGATAAAAAAAATGCAGGAACGCACCTTGGACCTCCTGATTATCGGTGGTGGGATTACCGGTGCTGGGGTAGCCTTGCAAGCGGCAGCTAGTGGACTGGAGACCGGTCTGATTGAAATGCAGGACTTTGCTGAAGGGACTTCTAGCCGTTCTACCAAACTGGTCCACGGCGGTCTTCGTTACCTCAAACAATTCGACGTAGAGGTGGTCTCAGATACAGTTTCTGAGCGTGCAGTGGTACAGCAAATTGCCCCTCATATTCCAAAACCAGATCCTATGCTCCTTCCAGTCTATGAAGAAGATGGCGCTACCTTCAGCCTCTTCCGCCTCAAAGTGGCTATGGACCTCTACGACCTCTTAGCCGGTGTTAACAACACTCCTGCTGCCAACAAGGTCTTGAGCAAGGAAGAAGTCTTAGAACGGGAACCTGAACTCAAGAAGGAAGGCTTAGTCGGCGGTGGTGTCTATCTTGACTTCCGCAACAACGACGCACGTCTCGTAATTGAAAATATCAAACGCGCCAACCAAGACGGTGCTCTCATTGCCAACCACGTTAAGGCAGAAGGCTTCCTCTTTGATGAAGCTGGAAAGATTACAGGCGTTGTTGCGCGTGACCTCTTGACAGATGAAGTCTTTGAAATCAAGGCTCGCCTAGTCATCAACACAACTGGGCCTTGGAGCGACAAGGTGCGCAATCTGTCAAATGACGGTGAGCAATATTCTCAAATGCGTCCAACCAAGGGTGTTCACTTGGTAGTTGACTCTAGCAAGATCAAGGTTTCTCAGCCAGTCTACTTTGACACAGGCTTGGGAGACGGCCGGATGGTCTTTGTTCTTCCACGTGAAAATAAAACCTACTTTGGTACGACTGACACTGACTACACTGGTGACCTGGAGCATCCAAAAGTAACACAAGAAGATGTAGATTACCTCTTGGGCATTGTCAACAATCGCTTCCCAGAAGCAAAAATCACAATTGACGACATCGAAAGCAGCTGGGCAGGGCTGCGTCCTCTGATTGCAGGAAACAGCGCTTCTGACTACAACGGCGGAAACAACGGTACCATTAGCGACGAAAGCTTCAATGTACTGATTGCGACTGTTGAAAGCTATCTGGCCAAAGAAAAATCTCGTGAGGATGTTGAAGCAGCTGTTACGCAACTCGAAAGCAGCACTTCTGAAAAACACTTGGATCCATCTGCCGTGTCTCGCGGTTCCAGCTTAGAACGTGATAACAATGGCCTCTTGACCCTTGCTGGCGGTAAAATCACAGACTATCGTAAGATGGCTGAAGGCGCTATGGAGCGTGTGGTTGAAATCCTCAAAGCAGAATTTGACCGCAGCTTCAAGCTCATCAACTCGAAGACCTACCCTGTTTCAGGCGGAGAGCTCAATCCAGCAAATGTGGATTCCGAAATCGAAGCTTTTGCTCAACTTGGTGTCTCACGCGGTTTAGACAGCAAAGAAGCCTTCTATCTTGCAAACCTTTACGGTTCCAATGCTCCTAAAGTCTTTGCCCTCGCTCACAGCATCGAACAAGCACCAGGTCTCAGCCTAGCGGATACCTTGTCACTGCATTATGCAATGCGCAATGAGTTGGCTCTGAGCCCTGTTGACTTCCTGCTGCGCCGGACAAATCACATGCTCTTTATGCGGGACAGCTTAGATGCAATTGTAGAGCCTGTTCTGGATGAAATGGGACGATTCTACGACTGGACAGAAGAAGAAAAAGCAACTTATCGAAAAGACGTTCAAGCTGCCCTTGCAAATAACGATTTAGAAGAATTAAAAAAATAGAAAGCACAAGAAGAGGCGGTAGACTAACAACTGTCTGTCTCCCCTTCTTTTAAATGGAGTAACATAAATGATGAAAGAAATATTTGGTGAATTTTTAGGAACACTGCTCTTGCTCCTTCTGGGAAATGGCGTCGTTGCAGGTGTGGTTCTTCCCAAAACCAAGAGTCACAATTCAGGTTGGATTGTGATTACCATGGGATGGGGGATTGCTGTTGCCATCGCTGCTTTTGTATCTGGTAACCTTGGCCCAGCCCATCTGAATCCTGCCCTAACTATCGGAGTAGCTCTGAAAGGTGATTTGCCTTGGGCGTCTGTTCTTCCTTACATCCTTGCTCAGTTTGCAGGTGCTATGGTCGGACAGTTCCTTGTCTTCCTACAGTTCAAACCTCACTATTTGGCTGAAGAAAATCCGGCTAACGTTTTGGGTACATTCAGCACAGGCCCAGCTATCAAAGATACCTTCTCTAACCTGATTAGCGAAATCCTTGGAACCTTTGTTCTTGTGCTGACTATCTTCGCTCTTGGACTTTATAAGCTGCAAGCAGGCATTGGCACTTTTGCAGTCGGAACATTGATTGTCGGAATTGGTCTATCACTTGGTGGAACAACTGGCTCTGCTCTCAACCCGGCTCGTGACTTAGGACCTCGCATCATGCACAGTCTCCTTCCGATTCCAAATAAAGGAAATGGCGATTGGAGCTATGCTTGGATTCCAGTTGTCGGACCAATCATTGGTGCCGTCCTTGCAGTCCTAGTCTTCGGTTTATTCTAATATAACTGATTGCCATTGGAGAACACTTGACGAGTGTTCTCTTTTTTTGACTAATTGATTAGGTGGAGACTAACCTTCCTAGCTTATGCTTAAGATAAAACCATTGCAATCTTGACAAAAGAAAAGGCTTAGCTCCGTATTGCAAGAAAACTAAGTCCTTTTTAGAATGATTTTGTCAACCCTTGCAAGCTGCTTACGATTAACTCGAACGAGAGCTATCTCGCTTAGACAATTTCACCACTGCCTCTGTCCGAGCGGTATGCGGAAACATATCAACTGACTGGATGTAGTGGACATCGTAGACCTGACAAAGTTTGACCAGATCCCGAGCCAGAGTTGAGACATTGCAGGAAACGTAGACCATCTTTTCAGGTGCATAACGGACAATCGTCTCCAGCAGTTTATCGTCCAGACCAGTTCGCGGTGGGTCAACAATCAAGGCATCCGCCCGATAACCTTCAGCGTACCAACGAGGAATAATCTCCTCTGCCGTTCCAGCTTCGTAGAGTGTATTGTCAAAGCCCATCTTTTTTGCATTGCGCTTGGCGTCTTCAATGGCCTCAGGGATGATGTCCATGCCACGCAGAGACTTAACCCTTTTAGCAAAGGCAAAGCCGATGGTCCCCACTCCGCAATAGGCATCAATCAAATGGTCTTCTCTCGTCACATCCAGCGCCTTAACCGCCTCCCCATAGAGCACTTCTGTCTGTTCAGGGTTGAGCTGATAGAAAGCTCGAGGCGATAGGGAGAACTCATAGTCCAGCACTCCTTCTTGGATAGCCTCCTCGCCCCAGATAATCTCTGTCTTATCCCCATAAATCTCACTGGACTTGCTCGTATGATAATTGACCGCCACTGTTTCCAACTCTGGAAATTCAGCCACTAGGTCTCGGACGACTGGAGAAAAGTCTAGCTTGCGCCCCGTCACAAAAATCATCTGCACCTGACCTGTCTTTCTAGCCCTGCGAATCATGACCGTTCGTACCCCAGCAGTCTTTCTCTCATCATAGATGGGCAGCCTATACTTGCCTAAAAGCCGAGCTACCTTATTTATGATCTTTTGCGTTACCTTGTCCTGAACCAGACAGTTTTTCAGCGAGACCAGATAGTGGGAATTCTGGGCATAGAGCCCAGCCTTGACCTCATCCTTGAACTTCCGAGTCTGAAACTGCAGCTTAGCCCGATAATAGAGCGGCTCCTGCATACCAATGGTCGGACGAATCTCATAGTTCTCATAGCCAGCTGGCGCAAATTTTTTCAAGGCCTGACGCAGCAAATCTTCCTTAAACTCCAACTGCTTGTCATAGTGGAGGTGCATGATTTGACAGCCCCCGCAGCTATCATAAATCTCACAAGGCGCTTCCACCCGAAATTTCGACCGCTTGTTAATTGTCAAGAGCTTGGCCTCGATAAAATTACGCTGAACTCTGGTAACCTGACAGTAAACTTCCTCACCTTTCAAAGCCCCTGGCACAAAGACCAGCGTTTTCTTATAAAATCCAATCCCTTCCCCATTAATCCCCATTTTCTTAATTTTCAAAGGGATTCTTTGCTTCACTTTCACATTCATGATTCTATTATACCACGCTGCCTCGCATTAGTTGAGAATATGTTACAATAAAAGTATGAAAGCAGAAAAAATATCCCTTCCACTAGCCCAGTTCCCTGAGCAAATACGAACTTATCTAGAGGGAGCTAATTTTTACGACAGCTCCTCACATTCCGGAGCCAGCGTTTTCTATGCTGATACAGGCTATTATTTGAAAATCGACCAAAAAGGCCAGTTAGCCCAAGAAGCCACACTTGCCAAATGGTTTGAGAAGCAAGGACTCGGTGTGCCTATCATTCACTACCAAACAACAGATAAAGACTACCTGCTGACTAAAGAAGCCGAGGGCAAGGACGCCCTAGCCTTTCTCCAACAGCCAGAAGAACTTTGCAAAACAATGGCTACCGCACTTAAAAGACTTCACAGCATCCAACCCCAGTATTTCCCAAACCAGCATCGCCTTCAACACTATAAAGAGCAAGCAGAGCATAATTATCGGAAAGGTTGCTTTTATCAAAAAGCTTTATTGCCTCAATTTCATATCCAAAGTCGAGAAGAAGCATACCAGCTTATCCAAGAGCAGGGAGGTCTACTGACGGCGGACGCCTTGATCCACGGAGATGCCTGCTTGCCTAATTTCATTCTGAAAGACGCAACAACCTTCTCCTGCTTTATTGACGTTGGCCTCGCTGGCCTTAGTGATCGCCACATTGACCTTTACTGGGCGATCTGGTCTCTTACTTATAATTTATCTGATCCTAGATACGCAGAGCTCTTTCTTGACTACTATGGCAGGAAGGATGTTGATACAGACAAACTGCGCTTGATAGCTGCCTTTGAAGCATTTGGCTAAAAGAAAGGATTCTACCAAAATCTCTTATGAAAATCACAAAAATCGAAAAGAAAAAAAGACTCTACCTCTTGGAGTTGGACGACAGTGAAAAGCTCTATATTACAGAAGACACCATCGTCCGCTTCATGCTGTCCAAAGGAATGGAAATCACAGAGCAGGAGCTATCAGAAATTCAAGACTATGCCCAATTTTCTTACGGAAAAAATCTAGCTCTTTACCATCTCTCCTTCAAGCAAAGAACTGCTAAGGAAGTTAAAGACTACTTAACGCAGCACGACATCCAACCAGAAACCATCAGCCAGGTCTTGGACAATCTAAAAAAGGATAATTGGATTAATGATAAAAGATATGCTAATTCTTTTATCCAATCTAACTTTCTCACCGGTGACAAAGGCGCTTTTGTTCTCAAACAAAAACTCAGTCAAAAAGGGATTTCTAGCACTATCATAGAAGACGAATTGAGCCAGTTTGATTTTACTGAACTAACAGACAAGGTTGCCGAAAAGCTGCTCAAAAAACACCAAGGAAAACTGCCCAGCAAGGCTTTACAAGATAAAATACTTCAATCCTTGATAAACAAAGGTTTTTCATACAGCCAAGCCAAAAACGCCTATCAGCATTTGGAAATCGAAGAAGACCAAGAAAACCAGCAAGAACTGCTCTATAAAGAGCTAGACAAGCAATACCGCAAGTACTCAAAAAAATACGACGGCTATGACTTAAAACAGCGTCTGACCCAAGCTCTAGCTCGTAAAGGCTATGATTTCTCCGACATCGCTAGCGCTCTGAGAGAATATCTTTAAGATTTTCTATGAAAACTTATGCATTTCTATGAAAATATGTTACAATAAAGAAGATAAACTTATAAATTGTAGAAAGTTGGTAAGTTATGAAACTTCCAAAAGAAGGCGACTTTATTACAATTCAAAGTTATAAGCATGATGGGAATCTTCACCGCACCTGGCGAGATACCATGGTACTAAAGACAACAGAAAACGCCATTATTGGTGTTAATGACCACACATTGGTAACAGAAAGTGACGGCCGACGTTGGGTAACACGTGAACCAGCCATTGTCTATTTTCATAAAAAATACTGGTTTAATATCATTGCCATGATTCGAGACAATGGAACTTCATACTACTGCAACCTAGCCAGCCCTTACTATCTGGATAATGAAGCTCTAAAATACATTGACTATGATTTAGACGTCAAAGTCTTTGCTGATGGTGAAAAACGCCTGTTGGATGTAGAAGAATATGAACGCCACAAAAAGCAGATGCACTATTCTGATGATTTGGATTTCATTCTCAAAGAAAATGTCAAAATCCTAGTTGATTGGATTAACAACGGAAGAGGTCCATTTTCAGATGCTTATGTCAATATTTGGTACAAACGTTATGTTGAACTAAAGAATCGATAAAGTTGTCAAAGAGCGTAAGCTCTTTTTCTTTTGTCTAATTCAGACCTGCCAGAGGTCAAATTCTTGCAATCTCAAGCATTTTCGGGTATCATATAAGAAAATCCAGACTGTAAGAAAGGAGTCTCCCATGGCATTTACAAATACTCTCGGCCGATATGCCAGCTTTGGCATCATGACGAGCCTCCCTGAAGAAATTGTCGATTCATTCTGGTACATCATTGATAACAATCTCAAAGGAGTCTTCGAACTTCGCCCAGTCCTCAAGTTCGAAATCATCAATAGCCAAGGAAGAGTATCTCTACGATTCTCACAAAAAAACTTCAATACTATTATTTCATTTGATTTAAACTACCAATTTGACCCTTTCTTTCCCAGAAAAGTCTACATCGTTGATAACAAGGGTAAAGAAACCATTATGCTATCTGACGAATACTCTTTGATGTAGTAAATCAAACTCAGCACATATAAAAACCTCTGAAAGCAACAAACACTGCTATCAGAGGTTTTTATCTTTAATATTACTCAT
The DNA here is from genome assembly GCF_019928825.1 of Streptococcus sanguinis. Lineage (GTDB taxonomy): Bacteria > Bacillota > Bacilli > Lactobacillales > Streptococcaceae > Streptococcus > Streptococcus sanguinis_L. Next base: position 721,044 of record NZ_JAHZOP010000001.1, read on the forward strand.
CTCAAACGGAAAGTACATTCGAGCAGAATGATAGATGCAAAACACCCGAAACACTAGTCTTTAAAATCAATCTAAAGACAGTTAAATAATCAAATCTCTTGCTCCCTAATATAAATAAACACAAAGAGAAAATACAGTAGTTCTAAAAGATTGAATCTCTAATTAAAAAGAACTATAACTAAGAAATCTTAATATCAGAATATCTTAGCTAATTTATGGATACCGAACACACAATTTTATTAAAACAAAAAAGATAGATCAGTATATCTATCTTCTATGTCATCTAGTCGGGAAGACAGGATTCGAACCTGCGACACCTTGGTCCCAAACCAAGTACTCTACCAAGCTGAGCTACTTCCCGGTGTTTAAACAATCTAAAAACGGAGCCCTAAGACTTCGCTTCCAAATGCACCCTAGAGGAGTCGAACCTCTAACCGCCTGATTCGTAGTCAGGTACTCTATCCAGTTGAGCTAAGGGTGCTCACTATTTATATTAAATTCATTATAACAAAAGTTAAGAAAAAATCAAACAATTTAATGCACCCTAGAGGAGTCGAACCTCTAACCGCCTGATTCGTAGTCAGGTACTCTATCCAGTTGAGCTAAGGGTGCTCACTATTTATATTAAATTCATTATAACAAAAGTTAAGAAAAAATCAAACAATTTAATGCACCCTAGAGGAGTCGAACCTCTAACCGCCTGATTCGTAGTCAGGTACTCTATCCAGTTGAGCTAAGGGTGCTCATCTTCTTCCACTTCTGCCTCTTACAAGTCTATGCCGAGGACCGGAATCGAACCGGTACGATCGTTACCAATCGCAGGATTTTAAGTCCTG
>NZ_JAHZOP010000011.1:0-548 GCF_019928825.1 Streptococcus sanguinis
AATACGTTCCCGGGCCTTGTACACACCGCCCGTCACACCACGAGAGTTTGTAACACCCGAAGTCGGTGAGGTAACCGTAAGGAGCCAGCCGCCTAAGGTGGGATAGATGATTGGGGTGAAGTCGTAACAAGGTAGCCGTATCGGAAGGTGCGGCTGGATCACCTCCTTTCTAAGGAGTCCGTAAGGACATACGGAATGCACTTGGGTCTTGTTTAGTTTTGAGAGGGCTATGTGGGGCCTTAGCTCAGCTGGGAGAGCGCCTGCTTTGCACGCAGGAGGTCAGCGGTTCGATCCCGCTAGGCTCCATTAGGATATGGAAGACGTTCCGCTTGCGGGAACTTCTGTAGAAAAATAGAGAACTGACACTGTGTTCGATGAACACAAGGAAGTTAGTCTTTTTTCCTAAGAAGTTAGTCTGGAATTCAACTTTGGTTGATAGCTATCCTACTTGTCCATTGAAAATTGAATACCGATATCAAATAGTAACAAGAAAATAAACCGAAAACGCTGTGAATATTAATGAGTTTAAGACTGAAAGGTCAAAAATA
>NZ_JAHZOP010000002.1:0-517941 GCF_019928825.1 Streptococcus sanguinis
GAGCTACAGGATCTGTTGGCTGCGCTGGAGTGATAGGCTGCGTCGGAGCTACAGGATCTGTTGGCTGCGCTGGAGTGGTTGGCTGCGTCGGAGCTACAGGATCTGTTGGCTGCGCTGGAGTGGTTGGCTGTGTCGGAGCTACAGGATCTGTTGGCTGCGCTGGAGTGGTTGGTTGTGTAATAACCGGAATATTATTAGCCAATTCATCAGCATAAGCTACACTATTAAGTATCAAAGTAGAAAGTAAAATAGTAGTTGTAATAGTTGTTTTTTTCATGTTTTTTCCTTTTCTAATTTTTTAGTATTATCCAGGGTATAGTCCCTCTTTAGGTTGACTTGTGACAAGCCAGCCATAACGGCCACTCTTATCACTTTGAACATCAAAAGTTAAACGTACAGTACGTTTACTTTCTTCTTGATTAATCTGTAACACATAAGATACCTGATAATTCTTCCCATTCTTTTTCACTCCTTCAAAGACAACAGATTGCAACTGTCCATCTTTAACTTCTATCTCTTTTTTTAGAGAATCTGTTAAATATTGATCCAAAATATCCCTATCATTGGCATAGAATGAAGAAATAAAATAGCGACTAAAAACATCCACTTGTGGGGCAACTACCTGTAAGTTAGAAAGATTATTGACTTTGTTTTCCAAAGACGCTACTTCTGTTTTTAGTCGTTTATTTTGACCTGCTAAAATGACTGAATAGCCTCCAAATAAACCAATCAATAAAATAACTAACATCATTATTTTTAATCCACTGAAAGCTTTCAGTGGATTACTTGAGGAACTTCCCTGAACGGTTTGGACTGTTTGTGCGTTTGGAATAGTTGTATCAGTTGCTCCTTTTTCTTTCTTAAAAGGAAATACCAACTTACTTTTTTTGCCTGTATCAACAAAACCAAAATCTTGCAGCAATTCTTCAACTGTCCCCTGAAATGGCAGTTGAATTCTCTTCTTTTGTAAGATTTCCCCATTTTCATTACTCTGAATCAGTGTCATCTCAGCTACTTGATTAACCGCCTTGAGACGTGCATTTTCTTTTTCGACATACGAGAGTAAATCATTACGATTGACATAATCATTTTGCTGATTATTCGTTAAATGTTGAGCTAGAAACATCTGGCACCTCCTTATTTGTATCATCCAGTAATAAACCTTTCAAATCGTCCATAGAATAATCAGACTGGCTAAGCAAAGCTGTCACATACTCTGCCTTAGCGTGTGTGATAGCTTGCTCAATATCTTTTTCTTTTTGTTTAAGCTCTACTTGCTGATCCTGAACTTTGATTTTTTCTTGCTCTAATCGACTAATTTTTTTCTCTAAATTCTGAATACTATTTTTCTTTGCCATTGTTTTAATTTCCTTTCTCTACTTCGCTGCTACTAGACTGGTTTGTCTCTTCTGAGGAACTTTTTGCTTCTTCCTTTAAAGTTCCATAATCTGGATAACTACTGCTTGCTGTACTATTGCTAATCAACTGCAATTGCTCCTTACTGTTTAAAAGAAGTTTCCCATTTTGATTTTGATACGTTAGTTTCAGTGTTACTTCATTTGAAACATTAGTCTGTGCCTTCTCATAATTATTTTTCTTTGCCAGCAAGGTGTTTGTGTATCTCACATGCACAATCGCTGTAAGATTTTCGTTATCAACATAAATTTCAGCTCGTTGGAAAACATAGTCAACCACGTATCCCTTGTATGTCTGATTAATAGCACTTTCTTCTTGCTTTACTTCCGCAGTGTAAAGAGCCTTAGTCATAAATGGGCGATATCGTTCCTGGTTTTCTTCCAAATCCTTTTTGGTATAATAGGCCACTAGAAAATCTTTTACTTCCTTTTGAGTCAGTTCTTTTTTATTATCTGACTTACTAGCAATCTGCTGAGTAGTCTTTTCTTTGGTTTTAACATTCCCGTTTATTTTTCCTCTACCACCAAAACCATAACCAGCCAGAAAAGCAATAACTACAACAGCAACTAAAATAAGTCGTTGCATCCGTTTTGATTGGTTTTCATCCCTCATTCGTTATTCTCCTCTCCATTCATCTTGTTTAAATCAATTACTCCTGGCGCATATTCATCCTGCTTTTGGCCACTTTCCGATATGGGATTAAGATTGACAATCTCAATTTTATCAACCAACCACTTGCCCTCAGTTTGTTTGTAGGTCAGTTTGAGACTATAATTAGCCGTTGAGGTAATCTTCTTTTGCTTTTCATTCTCTTTCAACTGGTTCACACTATCAAATTGATAGCTTACCGTTGCAAATACGACCGGTTCCTCAGAACCAAAATAGAGTTTAGCTGACTTATACTGATAGTTCTGCATATAAGACGTATAGGCTTGGAAAGCAGGGCTTTCTTCCTTCCCTATTTCTTCCTGATAAGCTCCATCAGTTAAATAAGGCTGATAGTCCTTTCGATTTGTACCAACCTTATCCTTGTTAAAATAAGCTTTCAAGAATGCCGTAACTTTTTCTTTTCGCAGACCGTTATCTAAATCATTGCTTGTTCTTTTAGACGTAGACGATCCTTTCAGAAAAAATCCTAGAATAAGCAAGAAAAATAGAACTATTCCAGCCAGGGCGGCCCAAACTAAAATCTTAACTTTCTTTTCATCAATCATATTTTACCTTTCTATTGATTTACTTTTATCTGCTGACTTTGAGCTAAGGTACCACTGTCAATAACTAAAAATGACGGATCTGGACTAGCCGCTGTACCAATCGCTGGGGTGGGGCTTATCTCCAAGTGAACATGGAAAATTGAGGTCATACCTGAGTTACCTAACCAGGCAATTTGTTGCCCAGCTTTAACCTCTGTCCCAGGAGCAAGATTTGGCTGTTCCTTCAAATGGCCGTAATATAAATACATATTCGTACCTTCGGGTATAATCGTAATTTGGTAGCCTCCAACAGATGAATAACCTGTATTATAAACCGTCCCGTTTGTGATAGAGTGAACTGGGACATCTGCTGGCAATGCAACAGTCCCATATTGGACGTTTAATGGCGCCAAGTCAACACCTGTATGTTTTCCTCCAGACGGACCATAAAGTCCGCCCCCGGCTCCAGATGACCAAGGAGTGAATCCATAAGGTTGCATAACCCAATAGTCTTGATTGAAGATTGGAGCATATTTTCCATTCGGCTTCACGAAAGAGCCACCTGAACTACTTCTTTTGAAATAGGTTAACATCTGCTTAGCCGCATGCTGTCGCTCAGCCAATTTATCCCCAGCATTGCCTTCCCAAAGATTGAGGAAACGTTTAGTCAGCGTTTCAACATCTTCATTGCTGGTCAGGATTTGCCGGGCAATTTCTCTGTAATAAGGAGCATCCCCATCCAGGATAAAGTCAATCTGCAGCTGCAGATCGTACCACTTCTTGCCCCGCTCCTGGGCAAAGGCCAAAAGCAAACTATGACGAGTACTGCCATCTTTCGTATCTGTCCACATACCAAGACCCAAACCTCGATGTAGGATATTGTCATAGCCGCCACCATAAATGGTTGGCCCGCTCATTGAGAGCCATCCTTCATCATCCCAGGAGCTCTCAGTTGCACCGACCGGCTGGGCTAAATAATCTCCTTCAGCTCGTTTAGCGGTCATATTGCTCTCTACTCCAAAATTCCCAAACATGGATGCTATACCGTTATCGGTCGCTTTAGGTTCTTTTTTCTTGATATAATCATACGTTTGTTTGGTTCGAGTAGCCAAGTCTCCTGAAAGTTCTAAATCAGAGATAACCGACGTAGTTTGGTTATATTTTACTTTCTCAAAGTAAAAGCCAGGGTTGACCCAGACCCATTCATCCTTTTTATCTTTATCGTCGTATCGACGATATTTCTGATAATAAAACTCCTGCCCCCCCTGGCTGGATACTGTCCCCAATTCCTGACCGGCCGAGACTTGCTCACCATCCTTGACTCGAATTCCATTGACCTTCTTGTAAGTCAATTCTCTGCTAGAGCTAGTGATGAGAACATCACTTCCCTTTATTTTTATTTTGCCACCAAAGGCCGCTCTTAAAGATTGACCTTGACTAATCTGTATCACTGTTCCGTTATACATCTTATCTTTAGGATCATATCCAAAGCGGCGAGTAATAAGGAGTGGGCTATTATGTCCATCTTCTGCAGAACTATAGAAAGGGTTCTCTAGTTCCTGGTAAGCCATATAGCGGCCCATCTCGTCCGATTGTTTCAGAAGCTCTTCATACTCTTTCAAGGCTTTTTCCCCAAGATAGTAGGGAGATGCCAGCTCATTGGTATATAGGTCTTTCATAGTTAGCAATTTTTGGGGATCATCATTAAGACCATGCCAGATCTGGCGCAGCAAATCTTTGTAGGTGCGTTGTTCGCTGGTATCTTTCCGAGTGGCCGACGGATTAGTCCTGTTTTTCAAGCTATTACTGCCGTCATCATAAATATCTGATAATTTATAGTCCTTGTAACGGTAATTCATGTAAAAAACCACATCGTCAATATTGGACCAGTAGTCCACTTTATCATTAGAAGCATTACGATCCAATTCTGTCAGATAGATCCATGATTTATTTAATTCCCATTCATCCTGTCTGATAGGACTAGGATTACCTAGAAAAATAACGAAGAACAAAATCAAAGCAATGATAATAAGAAAGGCCTTAATAGATAAAGGGTTTTTCAAAATTATCTGGAAAGGTTTTGATAGGACATTTAACACTTTCCCTGTTCCTCGAACAGTTTTTCCAACTTTAGAGTATTTCAAACGTTGGCGGAAAGCCCGGAGACGTTTTGCTGCTTTAATTTCCCAACGATCAGAAACTAGAGTTCGAGTGAAACCTCTTCCTCTAACTAGATTATAACTTCTATTAGCTATACTGTAGGGACCTCGAACAAATCCTGTGCCAATCTGTTTACTTAGTCTGCCAATATTTTTAGCTTGTTGAATACTAGCATGCGTACCCCGAATTTTTTGTCGAGCATCTACAAAGCTATCCAAAGCATCATTATCCTGCAGAGCAGCCTCTCCTATCCGCCGTGTCGCTTGATAGGCACTTCTGGATACTTTTTGTTTCTTAGTTCCACCAATACGCTTATATGCTGTTTTCTTAGCTTGTTTATCAACTTTGTATTGATGTCTAGTCTGACTTAGACGTTCCCGACTCTCTGCAGTGCTCTGTTTGGCCTTTATAGTAGCTTTATGCTCGCTCTTAGCAACTTTGTAATTACTCTTGCTTTGTTCATAATCACTTTTCGCTTGTTTTAAACCTTGACGCTTGCTTAGGTGATTCTGTTCAGCTGACTTATATGCGGCCGCCTGCTTTATTTTCCCCCTTTCTGTCCAGGGATCGTGTTCTGCCATCTAGTAACTCCTTTCTGTTAAGCATCGGTTTGTGCTAGTTTATATAGTTTTGTATTTTTAGGGATTGGATTCTGGAACGGTACGATGGTATCCCCAGCTATGATTAGTCCGCTTCCTTTTTGTTTTGGGCGCTGAATGTATCGTTGCATTGCTTCTGGTATTTCCGTCACATCAGATAATTTCTCTATATCTTGCGGTTTCATACGAAGCAAGATAAAAAATTCTGTATTAGACATTAAATTTCGTCCCTCTTCCCAAGCTAGAATTGTTCCAGGATTTTGAGTAATACCTGTTACAATGGCTCCATATTTCCGAATTCTAGCCCATAGTTCGGCAAAGAAAGTAGCATCAGTTTGACTTCTAAAGGTCCAATGTAATTCGTCCCAATAGAGCCAAATAGTTTGTTTCCCTTGGTAATGTAAAACTTGCTGCCAAATAAAATCTTGCAAAACTAAAAGAGCAAAAGGTTTAAGCTTCTTACTCAATCCTTTCAAATTAAATACTACAAAACGGTTGTCAATATCTACGTTTGTTTTGTGAGCAAAAAGATTCAAACTACCTCGAGTATATATTTCTGATCTAACAGCCAATTCTTTAGCTGCAGCCTCAGGTTGTTCTTCCAAAATCTCCTGCCATTCAACTAAGGTAGGCTCTTCATAACGTTTATAAACTAATCGTGTAACTTTATCAATAATAGCTGTGTGATCATCTGTCACCTCCTTCATAATAGAATCAAATAAGGCCATCAAAAGATTAGCTTTATCTGCTATTAAATCAATCTCCTGATCCTCATTATCATAAAGAACTTGATCAGTTTTAGGCAAATCTAATAAATTAAAGTGACTGCTCGATTTTGGAGATAGATTGATAACCTGCCCTCCAAAATTCTCAGCAATACCAGAGTATTCATCCTCAGGATCAACTACCATTAATCTATCCTCTAAATATCTAAGTAATGTTGGAATAACCTCTTCTGTTTTCGTAGTCATCCCTTTTCCTGAACCAGTTGAGCCGATAATAAGGCCATTCGCAGCATTTAAGTCCCGTTTTCGGTCCAGAGTAATCAGATTATTAGACAACTGATTCTGACCATAATACAAGGCTCTGGGACTCTCACTCTGTAGATCCACATTCGTAAAAGGAATCTGTGTTGCTACGTTGGCCGTCGTGAAAGGGCGCATAAAGTCCTTTTTGACATCAAGAAAAGCCCTGCCGATTGGTAAAATCGTATTCAAGGCCTCTTCTTGATAATAATAGCAATCATCAAAAATCACACCAACCTTTCGACCAGCTGCTTTGATTTTATCAGTATGAAGTTGTAACTCTTCTTTTGTGTCTGCTGTATAAAATACGGCTATAACCCCTTGAAATACTTTTTGGCCTCCAGATGTGGTTATCCTTTTCCATTTTTCAGTGGTCTGACTAGTTTCTACGGCTTTTTGAGATTCTCCTAATGAGCCATCAATGCCATTTTTAAATGCTTCTCGCTGATCTTTTAGACGTTGCCGGTTTGCTAAAGACTGTTGGTTTGCAATTTCTTTAGCTACCTTATCCGGTTCTTGAGCCTCAGCATGGATTGTCAGCGCAAACTCGACACCTGTATCACAAATAGATTTAATCATACGATCACTTAAAAATTCTGGATACTGACGAACGTAAAGGACTTTTGCAAATTTATCATCCAAACGAATAAAATCTTCTGAGAAAACAATGCGATTAGGAGATATAAAATCTTTAGACTTTAGACCAGATAGAGCAATGTCTTTATAATCGAATGGAAGATAAGGAGAATAACGAAGCAAGTAATTAAAAATTTCTAGACGTTCAATACCATTAAGCTTATCAAAACTAATCTCCATTTTCTGGAAAGCATTTTCTACAGATTGTCCTAAATCCCACAATTGATTAGAAGCTAAATGTTGATCATATGCTTCTGTGGTCAGAGTTACATATTTTTCAACTTTAAAGTTCTTTTCATCAACCGAAAATCGCTCTTGAATGATGTCATTATACTCCTCGCGGTAAACATCAAATTTATCTTTTTCTGGTTCGTAAAGTACTTGCTTTATTGTTTCGTTATCTACTCGACGATTTAGGACTAGAAGCTGGAAAGCATCGCCAGCATCCAAAGAATTTAGACCTTCTCCGTAGCTATCAATAACTCCTAACTTATTACTCTGACTAGCTGTGTTGTAGGGGAAGTCACCTAAACTGTATGTCTGAGACCAGCGGTTACCTTCAATATTCATAATTCCATTTTCAAATTGATATTTGAAGTAAATTGAATTTTGAACCGATGGAGTTTTTTTATATTCCTTTTTCAGCCGTTGTTGACGAGCTTTCAGAGGTGCTGAAAGCTTCTCTAACGGATTTTTCTTGGGTAAAATCATATTTTTTTCCTCTCTCCTCACTTACTAAATAGGCTCTCTCCTGATTAGTTAATCGGAATCGTAACCTTTCCTTAATTTCAATTTCCTTTCTTGTTCCATAAATGAAAGTGGGACCTGCTATAACTCCTATAACCATCCAGACAAAAAAGTCTGGAAACTGTAGCCAATAGAGGAGCGCTCCCAGCACAATACTTAAAAAACAGCCTCCTGATAATATAAGTTGCCGTTTTGTTCTACCAAATAAAAAAATTGGCTCGTAATCATCATACCTTTCTAGGAAGATAGAGCCAATTTCATCTTCTAATTCATTCATTTTTTTCCTCTCTCAGTCATCAAAAAAACACTTTAACATGTAAAGTGCTCAATAGTCCATACAGTAACTTAATCAATTTTTCCTGAATATTCTAGATATGTTGCAATTAGAGAAATTGCAGCTGACAGATAGACAACGATCTCAACTGTTTTTGAGCTAAGATCCACAGTACTCTGACCGGGAATCCATTCAACTCCCGAAAAATGCCTATAGAAAATAAGAATTATATTCCAAGCAATCAAGAAAAATAAAACCAATAAAAACCAATTTTTAACCAGAGTAAGTAGAAAGAAGGGAGCCATCAAAAGCCACAGAAAAATTTTCATGATTGCAAGCCCAATCCGAGACAAAACAGATTTTAACATTGATAAAATACTTCGTTTTCCTGCTTTAGAAGGCTTCTGTATTTTCACATCAGAATCATTTTGAAAATTCTGTTCAAAAAACAATGTTTTTTCTGATTCAGGAGCATTTTCAAGTGCCTTATTAAGATGCTGGATAGCTTGTTCTAATTCTGTTGCCATAGCTCTACTCCTTTTTTAAATATTATAGCATAATATCTAACTAGTCGCCATTAGTTTTTTAGCCTGTCTTTGAGTCTGCCAAATGACAAAAATGTAAACTACGCCTTTTGCCAAAGAAGCAAACGCTGTATCCCAACCACCCTTTCCTGTATCAACTTTGAAAAGGTCATCAGCTACAATCCCAACATAAATTGATGAAACTAAAAAGAGCAACAACCCTTGGAAAGCAGCAGCTGCAAACTCTTTTATAAAGCCTTTTGAAATTTCTCTTGTTGCATCCGCCATCCAGAAAGCCATCAAAATAGGGGCGATAGCTTTGAGCACATACATCTGAAAAGCCCGTAAAAACAAAATAATGTTAATGCTAATTCCAGCAATCGAGTCTATAATAGATCCGCCAATATTAATAAATCCTTTTTCCATCCAACCATTAACACCATCGGCAGTCACCTTCGATTTAAATTCTTCTGGTTTTACTAGACCACTTATCGTCTTGACAGATGCAATGACTAAATTAACAATAAAATCAAAAATTTCAGCAGAATAGTTAACTAGGAAAAGAGCTACGAGGTATTTAAAAGCAACCTCCAACCACATTTCTCCTGTCAAACCGCCTCCCTGATCTTTCAAGGTTCTATACCAAGAATCTATCTCAAGTAAAAACATGATACCAATAATAATTAAAGCAACCTTTTTAGATGATTGATTAATCAAAGTAGCCATTTCATTAACTTTTGGACTATACTGAGTGAGGTTTTGTGTTAAAGTTGTTGTGTCCATTTAACACCCTCCAATGTTACCAAGTAATCGTATTCAAAAGTGCAACAATACCTGCTGCAATTCCTGTTGATAGAGCTGCAGTAGCAGCTCCATAAAGCATACCAGCCCAGCCTTGTTCAATCTTCTGATCATTTCCAATTCTTTTCCCAGCCGAGTACTCTTCCCAGCCATTCCAAGCTCCCATGGCTCCTCTAGCAACACCTAGCACTCCAAGAGCTCCAATAATTTTTGTAGCGATATCCATATCTATTTTTCTCCTTGTATTATTTCTTATAGCCCTGCCCTGTCAGCTGTAGGGAGGTTTTACGTTGTTTTAATTTCCTAGCGACCAATACTGGTCCAATCTTGATAGTTCGGATCTGACTAAGCAGTTTAGCAGTGTAGGGTAAAACCACATCCACTTCTTGTACCTGACCAGCAATGATACCAAAACGACGTTGTGTAGCAAATTTTGCACCAAGAGCAATTTCCTCTCCTGATTCCAGTCGAGCAGTTGCTCCGCCGTATTTGCCCATCTTTTTTAGGTCAGAGATGGTAACTGACTTTATATCATTTTTTTCAGTCATGGTTAATCCCCCTTCTGAAAAGTTGCTGATTTACAGCTTGCCGAGACAGTGCGTAACTGCCTTCCGTATTTCTTACGCAGGGTTATTTTAGTCTGGTAAACCCCAAAAACTCCTTCGCCTTACGGGACAAGTCAACCGTGGCTTTGCGTCATGTGACCGACACTAGATATCCTTTTCTAGTTACTCGCCGCCCCTATTTCTCTTTTATGTCTAGGTCACGCTAATCAGGACAGCGGGGGTATTCAATTTTCAAGGAACTAGAAGCAGTTTAGAGACTTACTTAGGTCAAGTATTAAAATCTACGAAAAAAGATTTAATCAGTACAACTGATCAGATATTATTTGAAAGCCATTGGTCATAAGGTTGTATACTGTAGCTGCAACAACAAATGAAATGATTATAAAAGTTGCAGATTCTACACATTCTTTTCTTTTTTGCTTTTCCTCTGGGGTATTTGCTGGCATCGTAATAAAAGCAATTCCAACAACAAGCAATATAACCAAAGCTATTACGAGAGCTACTTTAGCATTCTTCACAGAATATAAAACAGTAGCAAACAAAGCTGGGCCAGCTGTAAAGCCAAGAACATGGTCTAACCTCTTACGAAAAAACTTAAATATTTTAATCATGATGCACCTTGTTTCTCATATTTTTGATTACCCAGACGAGACCCAAAATGAAAGAATAGAAACTAACCGCAATGAAAATGTATATATTTTCAAAATTTTCAACTATCGCGAACGGTAAGAAATTTTGTTTCGGTGTTACTGGTATTTCGGTAAACAAAGCCAACGTATTCCAAATTATCCAGAACAAGCTACCTAACGAGATGAAAAATACTAGGATTAGCATGGTAAGCAGCCAGGGAATCAATAAAAAAACTGCGAGATCTGATAGGCTAAAACTTTTTTCTTTTTTGTTTTCGTTGCTATTCATCTCTATCTCCTTCCTTCGCTTGATAGCTCACAATTTGAGGACAGATTGTTCTTTGTCTATATCCTCACCCTCCATACCTCAGTTCAGCATTTCTATGAGCTGCTATTTTAGCCTCCAGCCTACGCTCTTCCTTGAGGTTCTCCAGGCATTTCAGCAGATAAGCGAGGGGCTGTTCTGTATCAAAGGGCATGCGCTCGATAGTATCCAGGATCTCCTGACTGGTCATATATCCATCAGCCAGAAACTGACCAATCAGCATTTTCTGACGATGAGTTAGATTGTAAATCTCACGTCGGTTATAATCATAGGCAAATTTGTCATTGTAACTATCTGCAATTACCTGCAGCAACGAGTAGTATTCTGGCTGGATATATTTCTCCTCAGATTTTTTTTGAATAGATAGACTATCAGCCCCAGCCTTTCTAGAACTATCAATATTATTTTTATTCTCACTCTGTTTAATCTCACTAGATTTATTCTTACTTGAGTCGGATTTCCCGACTTCTTGAAGTCGATTTTCCCGACCTCTTGAAGTCGATTTTTCCGACTTCTTGAAGTCGGTTTTTCCGACTTCAGGCGATTTTACTGGATTTTCAGACTGTTTTTTCTGTTCAAAATCCATATTCAGAAGTTCTATACGAGTTTCAACGTTCTTAACGTAAATCCGGTTAGCCTTCTTCAAACCTTGCCGGACCTCATCAATAAGGTCATATTTGATAAGCTGTTTTTTGAGTGACATTACTTTGTCACGTTTCCAACCAAGATCCTCAACCAGCTCCTCGATAGGATAATAGATAAAGACATCTTGATTATCATCAACAAAACGCATATCGCCTTTTCTAGCATTCTCAATCGAAGCCCCCATACGATCCCTAAGTAACATAAACATCATTTTGGCTTCTGATTTTAACTTGCTGTAATATTTTGAACCAATCATCACTTTTGGTAATTGATAAAAACTTTCACTGCCTAGACCTTGAGCTAGGGATATTCTTCCGTTATCAACCATTATTACAGCGCCTCCTCTCGAAGCATCACTCCGCCTGCAGTTGGAAACTTAATTAGGTTTGCAGCTTCTAGCTCCTTGAGAGAAGCCACTACTTTCGCCCGTGACCAGCCAGTTAATTCCATACATTCCATAATCACCATATTTCTGGATTGTCTTTGTTTAGGATGTCCTTTTTTATTCATAAGCAAATGCTCCTTTTCTTTGAACAACAAAAAACGAGGAAATGATTTCTCATTTCCTCGTCAATTTCTTATTCAATTTTTCACTTTCTCAAAACTCTAGACACTTACAATAAACAATTTGGAAGTTTCAGTCTGACTTACAAAAAGAAAAGGAGTTTTCACTCCTTTTCACAGATTGAAGACAAAGTCCTTATAAAAGTGTCTTCTAAAGATTTTAACTTCAATCTGAAGCGAGGTTATCCTCGCTTTTTCTATTTATCAAACAATTCCTTATTTTCAATTAAGAGTTCTAGTGGAGATTTATCCCTTGCTTCAATAAAACCAGGTTCATATTGGTTATGAAGTGTTCTTTTCTGAGAAGTTGGATCAATATACAACTCATCTCCATCTTCTGTGTATAGTTGGTTGCCTCTTGTTAAGTAAAGTAAATCCTCTAAGTACTGTCCATCAGTTTCTAGAAAATCTTCGATGTATTTGACAGCTTTTAAAATCTCACTTACTTTATCAGAGTATTCATTAGATTCAAGAACACTCTTTTCTAACTCAATCTCTTTACTAGTTCCAAATAGTTGGGTTGGAGTTGCATTAAAATATTCTGCTATCTTATCCAAATTTGCAAAGGTAGGATAGCTTTTTTGTTTTTCGTAATCAGAGATGGACTGTTTACCGATTCCTAAATCTTCAGCTAGTTGAGTTTGGCTTACCCCTTTTTCTATGCGTAGTCGTGCCAAATTGGGTCCAAAATTTTGAATAATAAAGGTCATGGGAAACTCCTATTTTTATTTTTAACTTATTTTATCACCTATAAACTTACAAATCAAGTTTTTAGTTGACTAACTAAAATATTTTTTATAAAATATATTTATAACTTAAAAATAAGTTATAAACGATAAAAATAGCTCATAAGTTTAGGAACAGCCAGCAAAAAGGGACACTTAGGGCAACGCCCAAAGAACGACGGAACGAGCAATCGTTGATTTGACGGTGTTTCTGAAACCTAAAAAATCTAAAAGAAGGGGGGACAATTTTGTTGGTTTCTATACAAGATTTAAGAAGTATTCAAGAACGATGTGATGTAGGAGAATTAGTACAGCGGTTAGATGTCAGTATTGATAGATTAACGGTTATCTGGGATACAGACATTGGTTCCCTAAGACAAATTTTTAAAAATCTGAAACAGGCAATAAGTACAAGAGTTGATTCATTTGAAATACATGATAACGTACGAGATGATGTATTTACTTTAGCTAAAGATTTTAATGAGTATGATTCAATCAATATTATATTTTTTCAATTATCCACTTATGGAAATGAACAATTGATTCGAATTGATTTCAATCCTAATACTTTAAAAGAATTTGATGGAATGAAAGTATGGAGGCAATTAATGTACTTTGCTAGATTGAATTCATTGACAGTACGTTTGTCTCGTTTTGATTTGGCATTTGACATTTTCAATAGGCCTGAAATCGTTAATTTGCAACATATTAAAGGTGGTGTTACCCATAAGGTCTTCTATGGTAGAGGGGGTGAATTAGAGACGAAATATTGGGGTTCTAGCGGTAGTAATGTACAAGTTAGGTTATATGATAAGAATAAAGAAATCATTGCTCACAAGCGCGATGAGAAGCTAGATTTGGCTGTAAATCCGTTTTGGTGGAGACTGGAATTCCAACTTAGAACCAAAGCGATTGGTGAGGAGATGGTCCAAGATGTTATGAATCGACTTGATAATTTCGGATTTTATAAGCTAGAACATATTCGAGTGGAGCAAAGAGCATTTACAATTATCTTTCTCAACAATCCTGAACTGTTATCATTGGCTTTTCCAAATTTAAAATCAGACAGCATCAAAAAGAAAAAAACAAGAGTCCGCAAACTATTGAGAGAAGAAACGAACCAATTTGCGGAAGAATTAAAAGAAGTATTAATACAGAATCTCCCTAAATTAAATGCAGAATTACAACTACTTGTAGGCGAGTTTCTGAATTTAGAAAATAAATAAGGAGGATAACTATGGACAATAATTTAATTAGTAACAAAGAATTAATTGAAATGGGCTATCGCCCTCATACAGCAAATGATATCATTCATCAGGCAAGAGAATTACTTGTCTCACGAGGCTATACATTTTATAATCGCAAACGTTTGATGGTTGTTCCAAAAAGTGTTGTAAATGAGATTCTAGGAACTGAGGTGGCGTAATATGGCAAGTGTTCGTTATCGAAAGCGAGGAGATAGTAATTTATGGACCTATGAAATTCGTAGCGAAGGGAAAACTGTTGTTCATAATAGCGGTTTTAAAACAAAAAAACTTGCAGAGTCAGAAGCTGAACCGATTCTGCAAGAACTTCGTTTAGGAAAAAGAATTTCTAGAGATATTTCTCTTGTAGATCTGTATCAAGAATGGCTTGAACTAAAAATTCTACCGAGTAGTAGGTCGGAAGAGACAAAGAAAAAATATCTTCTCCGTAAAAACACAATTGAAAGATTATTTGGAAATAAAAAAGTCACTCAAATTCGTGCGAGTGAATACCAAAGAATTATGAATAAGTATGGACAAACAGTTGGTAGAAATTTTCTTGGTAGATTGAATACTGGGATTCATCAGAGCATCCAAATGGCAATTGCAGACAAAGTTCTAATAGATGATTTTACACAACATGTCGAGTTATTTTCATCCAAAGAACAACAGATGACAGAAGAGAAATATTTACATACAGAAAAGGACTATCTGGATTTACTTTTAGCAGTAAAGAGAAAATTTGATTACCAACGTTCAATTGTTCCTTATATTGTCTATTTTCTATTAAAAACAGGCATGAGGTTTGGAGAGTTAATAGCGTTAACTTGGAATGAAGTTGACTTTGACAGAGGACTGCTAAAAACATATAGGAGGTTTAATACCCTTTCTCATAAATTTGTCCCTCCAAAAAACAAAACGTCTATTCGGATGGTACCGATAGACGAAGAATGTATTAAGATATTACAAGTCCTAAAAATTGAACAAGAGAAAGCTAATAAAGAGCTAGGAATCAAGAATAGGTATAAAATGATTTTTCAGCATTATGGCTATATTCACTTGGTACCAGATATTGCAAGTGTCAATAAAGCTTTGAGTGTTCTTTTAAATGAATTAGATATTTATCCAATTATCACGACAAAAGGAGCACGTCATACCTATGGAAGCTACCTCTGGCACAAAGGATTTGACCTTGGAGTTATTGCAAAAATTCTAGGGCATAGAGATATTTCAATGTTAGTAGAAGTATATGGACACACTTTAGAAGAGAAAATTTTTGAAGAATTTAATCAAATTAGAGATGTTTGGAAAGATTGCTCATAAAAAAATGTGGGGCAAATGATGGGGCAAATCAGTTATAGACAAGCAAAAAAGCCTTATAAATCAAGGCTTTTTCCTGTTGATTTAGATGCCCCCTGCAGGGATCGAACCTGCGACCCACGGATTAAGAGTCCGCTGCTCTGCCAGCTGAGCTAAGGAGGCAATAGAAAAAGCTGTATTGGTGCCGGACCTTCACGATTTGTATTGAACCCGCGCAATTAAGCAGGTGGGCAACTCGCTCTAACTGAAGCTGCTTCCGCGTGACACGGCTTGCATGCTGTTAGAAGTCTTTTGTTTCCCTAATAATACAAAAAATAGTCGGTCAACACTTAAGTGTGAAGTCGTACACCACAGCGTTTCTATAATTATGATACCATAAATTTTGAAAAATTCAAGAGAAAAATGTGATTTTTTGCAAACGATGTCATCATTTTTTTAAGTCATCAATCTTATCCTTAGTCATTCCAAGGGCTCGCTCGTATTTGCCATTCTCATTAGGAGTGAAATAATTGGCGTCTTTTATCTTGTCGGGCAGATAGTCCTGCTTGACCCAATTGCCAGGATAGGAGTGAGGGTAGAGATAGTCCTGTGCGTTGCCCAATTCCTTGCTGCCGGCATAGTGGCCGTCTCGTAAGTGGCGGGGAATGGGGAGGTTTCCATTCTTTCTTAGGTCAGCTAAAGCCTTGTCCATGGCCAGATAGGCTGAGTTGGACTTGGGCGATAGAGCCAGATCAATAACAATATTGGCAATAAGGATACGGGCTTCAGGAAAGCCAATCCGCTGGGCAGCTTCCAGAGCTGTAACGGTATGGACTTGAGCGTCTGGATTTGCCAGGCCAATATCTTCGTAAGCGATAACGGTCAAGCGTCTAGCTAGGCTAGGGAGGTCTCCTGCCTCAACGAGGCGAGCTGCGTAGTGGAGGCTGGCATTGACATCAGAGCCACGGATGGACTTCTGTAGGGCAGAGAGGACATCGTAATGGCCGTCCCCGTCCTTATCCATGGTGATATAGCTCTTTTGCAGGCTGTTTTCCATGACATCAAGTGTGATATGGCGGATGCCCTTGTCATCTTCTGGGGTAGAGAGTACGGCTAAATCCAGTGAATTATAAGCAGAGCGCAGGTCTCCGTTGGTAGAGATGGCAATGAAATCCAGAGCTTCTTTGTCTAGCTCCACTGGAAAATCAAATCCTCGTTCCTTATCCTTCAAGGCTAGCTGAATGGCTGTCCGGATGTCATCGTTGCTGAGGGGCTCTAGCTCAAATATCTGAACCCGACTTCGGATAGCAGGAGTGACAGAAAAGAAAGGATTTTCTGTCGTCGCTCCAATCATGATGACTAGACCGCTTTCTAATAGCGGTAGAAGAAAGTCTTGCTTGGTCTTGTCCAAACGGTGAATCTCGTCAAGTAGGAGCACCAGTCCGCCGGAAAATTTAGCTTCCTCGGCGATTTCTTGCAGGCGCTTCTTGCTATCTACGGTGGCATTAAAGGTCCGGAAAGCATATTTAGTTGTGCCGGCGATAGCCGAGGCGATAGAGGTTTTGCCAATGCCGGGTGGCCCGTAGAGAATCATCGAGGACAGGCGGTTGGCTTCAACCATGCGACGGATGATTTTCCCGGGTCCGACCAGATGTTGCTGGCCGATAATCTGATCAATATCGGTCGGCCGCAAGCGCAGGGCGAGGTTTTCTGGCATAAGATTTCCTTTCTGCAAGTGTTTTTCTTGGCTTTTTGTGTTACTATTGTAGATAGTAATATTTTATCACAATGAAAAGAGGAAATCATGACTAAGTACGGTTTTTTGGAGATATTGGACGAGGAAATGGGGAAGAGCTTTCCTTTTGACTATGAGATAAACTGGGACAAGAAGAATCACGCAGTCGAGCTTGCCTTTCTCCTTGAGGTTCAAAATCCAGGCGGTATTGAGACGGTTGATGCTGAGGGCAATGTCTCGGCTGAGGATATTTACTTTGAGGAAGCCGTACTTTTCTACAATCCGACCAAGTCTCGTTTTGAGGCAGAGAACTATCTGGCTGCCCTGCCCTATGAGCCGAAGAAGGGGCTGTCACTGGAGTTTCTGGCTTATTTCGTGGATTTCCTAACCCAAACGGCTGAGTCTGGTCTCGATGCACTCATGGACTTCTTAGCAGATCCAGAGGCGGCAGAGTTTGAGATGGCTTGGAATGCTGAGGCTTTTGAAAATGGCAGAGCGGATTTGACTGAGACAGATTTTTATCCCTATCCAAGGTATTAGGAGGCGCTGATGGCAGATGAAGAAGGACTAGATTTGCTGCACAAACAGATGGAGTTTTCTGGCTGCAAGATTGCCTTGCTCTGTGATGATAAGCTACTGACTATCTTGCGAGACGATATTTCAACTATTCCTTGGCCCAATATGTGGGAGCTGCCAGGCGGTGGCCGAGAGAACGAGGAGACCCCCTTTGAATGTGTTCAAAGAGAAGTTTTCGAAGAGCTTGGTTTGAAGCTTGAAGAAGTAGCTATTGTCTGGGCTAAGGAATATCAAGGCATGCTTGATCCAGCCAAAACCTCGATTTTTATGGTGGGAACCATCACTCAGGAAGAATGTGCCAGCATCGTCTTTGGCGATGAGGGGCAGGCTTATCAGATGATGGATATTCGCCAGTTTTTAGCAGATAAAAAGGTTATTCCGCAGCTACAGGACAGGTTGAGAGATTATTTGGAGGTGCGAGCATGATTCATATTGAGCGGGCGGGAGCTGAGGATTTAGAGACCATTATTGCCATTCAGCGAGCGAGTTTTAAGGCCGTTTATGAAAAATATCAGGATCAATACGACCCCTATCTGGAGGAGCGAGAGCGGATTCGCTGGAAGCTGGTTGAGCGGCCCAATAGTTTTTATTATTTTGTCAAAGACGACGAGAAGATTCTTGGCTTTATTCGCTTGAATACAAATGACGAACAGACAGCAGGCTGGATTGGAACCGTAGCGATTTTGCCAGAGTACCAGAATAAAGGATATGGTTCTGAAGGCCTTGGTCTGATTGAGGAGAAATTCTCCACCGTTATCAGATGGGATTTGTGTACGGTTTTCCAGGATAAAGGCATGGTGGCTTTTTATGAGAAAAATGGCTATCATCAGACCCATACTGAGCCCGAAAAAGAGGGCATGGATATGGTCTACATGACGAAGACAATGAAATAAACAAAGAAAGGATTGTTCAGTTAAATTTTTAAACTGAATCTGCCCTAAACATTGTGCCAAAAAGATAAGGTTCTCATAGACGCAAGCGTCATCAGAGAATTTCCTATTTTGGCTCTGTGTTTTACGGGCCTGGTATTTAATAATGGACACTTGGCAGGAATTAACGATTGAAGTGAAGCGTGAGGCGGAAGAAGCAGCCTCTAATATTCTGATTGAGCTGGGCAGTCAGGGCGTGGCTATCGATGACAGCGCAGATTATCTGGGGCAGGTTGACCAGTATGGTGAGCTTTTTCCAGAAGTGGAGCAGAGCGATCGGGTCAAGATTACCGGCTACTACCCGGATTCGGTGGATATAGAGGCTGTTGCGGCTCAGGCCAATGAGCGTCTGGCTGAGCTGGATGGCTTCGGCTTGGAGACGGGAAATATTCAGCTGACTCGGCAGGAACTGGCTGAGGAAGACTGGGCGGACAACTGGAAGAAGTACTTTGAGCCGGCTCGGATCACCCACGACTTGACTATTGTGCCGTCATGGACGGAGTATGAGGCGACAGCTGGTGAGAAGATTATCACGCTGGATCCTGGCATGGCCTTCGGTACGGGCACTCACCCGACGACCAAGATGAGCCTCTTTGCGCTGGAGCAGGTCCTGCGGGGCGGTGAAACGGTGTTGGATGTAGGCACGGGCAGCGGCGTTCTCTCCATTGCCAGCTCACTCTTAGGCGCTAAGGACATCTACGCCTATGATTTGGACGAGGTGGCAGTGCGCGTGGCTCAGGAAAATATTGAGCTCAATCCAGGTATGGAGAACATCCATGTGGCACCAGGTGATCTTCTCCGAGGCGTAGAAATTGCGGCGGATGTCATTGTTGCCAACATTTTGGCCGATATTCTCATCCATCTGACAGAGGATGCCTACCGTCTGGTCAAGGATGAGGGCTATCTGATTATGAGTGGGATTATTTCTGAGAAGTGGGAAATGGTGCGCGAGTCAGCGGAAGCGGCAGGATTTTTCCTGGAAACACATATGATTCAGGGTGAATGGAATGCCTGTGTCTTTAAGAAAACGCAGGACATTTCAGGCGTGATAGGTGGTTAGATGCAGCAGTATTTTATAAAAGGAAGTCCTCAGTCTCCTCTGGTGGTCACGGATAAGGACACGGCCAAACATATGTTTTCAGTCATGCGGCTCAAAGAGGGCGACCAAGTCACACTGGTCTTTGATGATAGCGTGAAACGGCTGGCTCGGGTATTGGATCCCAACCAGCAGAGCTTGGAAATCTTGGAGGAGCTGGCAGACAATACAGAGTTGCCGGTTCAAGTGACCATTGCTTCAGGCTTTCCTAAGGGCGATAAGTTGGAATTCATCACTCAGAAGGTAACGGAGCTAGGAGCCAGTGCTATCTGGGCTTTCCCAGCGGACTGGTCGGTGGCTAAGTGGGATGGCAAAAAGCTATCCAAAAAGAGTGAAAAACTGGAGAAAATTGCTCAGGGAGCAGCGGAGCAGAGCAGGCGCAATCTGATTCCAGAAGTTCGGCTTTTTGAAAAAAAATCAGATTTTTTGAATCAGCTGGCTCAATTTGACACAATCGTTGTGGCCTATGAAGAAGCAGCCAAAGAAGGAGAATCTGCAGCTCTAGTCCGAGCGCTATCAGGCTTGGAAGCCGGCGCAAAAGTGCTCTTTATCTTCGGACCGGAGGGCGGTCTATCGCCAGATGAAATAGCAGCCTTTGGCCAAGCAGGGGCTGTGTCAGCTGGTCTAGGTCCACGTATCCTGCGGGCTGAAACAGCTCCGCTTTATGCCTTGACCGCAGTCAGTGTTTTGTTAGAATTGAGCAATGACAGTCTTTAAAAAGCAAAATCAGCAGCTATTTTGGCTGCTGATTTTTTAATCATTATTGTCTTTCCCGTTTTTTGAAGGCGAAGATTCCTGCAAGTCCGGTCATGACAAGTCCCAAGAGTCCGAGCGAGGACGTCTTTTCTCCGGTTGCTGGGAGGCTTTCTGCTCCTGCCTGTCTATGGGACGCTTGCTTGTTTGTGCTAGGGTCAACAGCAGTCAAGACAGGGAAGTCTACTCTACTATGCTGCAGGTTGGCTGCTTCGACTGCGATAGTCGGAGAGCTTGGTTGCTCAATAGGAACCGGTTCAGTTTTCGGTGCAACGTAGACGAATTTGTATTCGCCGAATCCTTCTTGGGCAGAAGCTGCTAGGTAGACGATGTCTCCGTCAGTACCAATCAAGTTCTTGGCCTTATCAGCTGTCAGGAAGCGCAGGTCCAGTCCTTTGATGGTATCAGCGAAATGCCAGTTCTGATCTGCACTTGGATTGATATTTTTGACAGCCAAGATATAGTTGATGATAGCTTGGCGGTTTTCCAGATTGAGCAGACGGTTGAGGCTGGCTTCTCGAACACCTGGGAAGTTACCGTTGGACCGGTAGTTGTTGGTCACGACGATAAATTCCTGATTGGGGTCAATCTCCTTGCCTTGGTATTTGAGGTTGCGGACCCGGCTGGCATTTGGGTTGGCCAGTTTGCCTTCGCGGTCGTATTTGTTCGGCTGGGTGATGTCAAACTCATAGGTAACACCGTCGATAACATCAAAGTTATAAGTCCGGTAGTCAGTATTGACCAGATTTTGTGGTTGGCTATTGTTTGGGTCAATGGTGTTGAATTGGCCAGCTGACATTTCCAACCATTCTTTGAGCTGGGCACCGTTGACCTTGAGGATAGCTGTGACATTATCGTAGAGATAGAGGTCTGCTACATTCTTTATAGCAATAGGGCCAGCTGGAATGTCTGTGTAGGCCGTTGCATCCCCACGAGTTCCTGCCTTGAAAGGAGCAGCTGCAGACAGAATGGGAAGGTTGGCTTCAGGCGTGCCAGCCAGCTCTTGCTTAGCATACCAAAGCTGGGCATTGTTGACGATTTGCACGGATGGATCGTCTTTGACCAGAGAGAAGTAGCTTGTAATCGGTGCGGTCGTAGTACCGACTTGCTGGCGGACATAGTTGATAGTCCCTTGGTGGGATTCTTTGGCAATGTCAATGACGCGCTGATCGGCTACATTAGACTTGGTATCTACCTTGCGGATAGAGCCCTTGCTGTCAGTGACTTTCCATTTGCCATCGGTATAGTTTAGCTTGAGGTCAATGACGCCCAGATGGTCGCCATATTTTCCAGCCATGGTTACTGGAGTACCATTGATTTTCCCATTGACACCGTCTACGCCAGGATATTTTTCGTAGAAGCCAGTTCCGTTTCCGCTTGGAAATTCTGCGTGAGAGTGGCCCGTTACAACAGCATCCACACCTGGCAGGCTGGCGATTTGATAGCCTTCATTTTCCTCGCCTTTTTCATATTTGTCATCTCCGATGCCAGAGTGAGAAAGCACCAAGGTGATGTCTGCACCTGCTTTGCGCATCTCAGGAATGATGTCTCGAATAGCCTCAACAGAATCGCGAACGACCACTTTTCCTTCTAGGTTTGCCTTATCCCAGTTGAGGATTTGAGGCGGTACAATCCCGGTCACACCAATCTTGACAGTCGTCAAGCGGCCCTGAGTATCTGTAAAGGTCTTTTCGATGATTTTGTAAGGCTGATAGATGAATTTACCAGTCGCTGGATCCAGCACATTGGCATTGACAATAGGCAGGCCAGCTGTCTCAATCACGCGATTCAGATAGTCCAGACCGTAGTTGAACTCATGGTTTCCTAGCGTACCAGCTTCAAAGCCCAGAGCCTGAAGAGCAGCGTACATAGGGTGCTGCTCGCCCTTCTCTACAGGATCTACAATGGCCTTATAGGTTCCCAGCGGCGTTCCTTGGATGGTATCGCCATTGTCGACCAAGAGGACGTTAGGATTTTCTTTCTTGGCCTTCTCAATCAGCACGGCTGTTTTAGCCAGTCCCAAGGTCTCCACCGGCTTGTCCTGATAGTAGTCGTAGTTGACCAAGTTTGTATGGAGGTCGGTCGTTGCCAAGATACGAAGATCGACAGTCTGTCCCTCCACGGGCTTTGTATCCTCAGTAGCTGCGACATTGCGAGCCATAGCCATCAGAGCATCAGCGTTCCCACTGGCATTTTCTGGAGAAATAGCAGAGCTAGGATCCGTGCTCTCTGGTGTCGCAGTAGCTTCAGTAGGACTTGCAGCAGTCGTTGGTTTTGCTTTCGCTGCGCTGCTTTCTACTGCAGCAGGATTAGCAGTGACCGGTGCAGTATTCTCATCAGCCTGAACAGCATTTACAGCTGCCGCAAGAGCCGCTGCACTCAAAAGCACAACCGTTTTTTGAAGGGATGATTTAGACATAATATCTCCTTTGTTAAAATGAATTTCAGACTTATATTATACTATATTAAAGCGCTCTCATCAAGAAGAAATTTCCAGTATAGATCTTTTATGCTTTCTAATATTGGTTTGAAAATACTGAATGAAGACATCAGCGGATAAGTGAATGATTGAATGGAGGTAGAATAAAATAGAGTTTTAAAAATTTATGGTACACTATATAGTGACTGAAATAAGTACTTTGTTAAGTATAATAAAAGGGGAGAATATCATGAAAAAGCGGATTTTTCTCAAAATATTACTTTTAGGGGGAGTCATGATAGGATTAATAGGATGTGGAGAAAAGAGGGGCAGCCGAGATTGGATTGAGAATAAGGTAGCTGAAGTGAGTCGCGTCTATCCAACTGAAAATCTATTTGATTTGTTTAAGCAATTTCCGGATGGGTTTAAAGTAGAGCAAGTGTATATCAAACGTGGGACTTATCTTATCGAAATGTCTTTACAAGGGGATAGTAGCAATCACACAATTTCTGGAGTGTTAACCAAGACACGGGCTTCTGATGATATTACTGAAAAGCCAGAAGAAACAATAAGGGTGGATTATATAGATGGGAAATTTATCTTTTCTGATAAGGAGAAAGCGAAAGAATTATGGCCTTTTGATGGATTCTTATTTCAAAAGTTAACGATTAATCAGTCTTTTCTATCTTCTTTATCTATGAAATCCAAAAGTTATAATGGCAACAACGGGGCGTTTGATATTGATTATTCGATTCAAAATCAAACTATCAATCAGTATTTTCACAAAAATGAAAGAGAGCAGGCAACTTTAGGTTTTGGAAGCTCAAACAGAAACGACGATTATTACTATTATTCAGTAACTGTCAACTATGATAATGTTTACTCATTTAGAGAAACCGTGTCAAATTAAGAGGAGAAAAAAATTTGTTAACAGTGACATTCCTACGTTTGATGCTTCAAATTTAGCATGTTATCTATTTTGATAAAATCATTGTTAGGAACAACTGTCTCACTGCCTTGTATCTGCTTTCGTGTTTTGGTATAATAGTGATGAGCTCACCTGGGTAAGTCGGAAAGGAAAATAAAACGGAAAAAATCAGACTGTCCAAGCTGGGAAGCGTATCTGCATTCTTTGCCTGATAAGGAGAGGAGGTTCACCATGACTATGTTTGCCTTATTTGAGTTGTTTGTCGCCCTTTTAGGTGTGGCATCTACTTGCTACCTTGTCTACGCTTATTGTCAATTTATCAAGGAAGAAGTTCTTCACTTTCTTCACCACAACCCGCCCGTTTAAGGCGGGTTTTTGCTTTTGGGAAAATATATTATATAATGAAACTGATATAGATTGAGGAGTGTTTATATGTCTAAGAGAAGAAACAGGATTATGGGGCTTATTGGCCTAAGTGTACTGATATTGCTGGGAGTAGGCCTCTACCTAGCTCATAAAAATCAAGAATTTCAAAATGAAATGTTCAGAATTGTTCATAGTAAGGAAGTGAAGAATCTAATAGAAAAGAAATTAAAAAAATTAGATTCTCATGCTTTAACGGATAAGGGGAAAATTCAATCCTATAAAATTGATGATAGGAGCATTCGTCACAATCCAATGGGTGGCATCATGTTTGATATTGTCATTAATGATGACCCTGATATTGTTGGGTCAACTGGCCTTAGAAAATATGGAGAGAATGAGGACATACGAACTGTTGGTATGGATAGGTCAAAAGGTCTTCAGAAGTTACTAGAGGAGTGACAGCCAAATAGCCATAAGGAGATTTCTTTTTTTAGAGGTGAACGTATGAAGAAAAAACATAAAATTATCTTATCAGTTATCAGCTTGTTTGTGGCTGCTTGCATAGGAGTAGGTCTCTACTTAGCTCACAAAAACCAAGAATTCCAGAATGAAATGTTCAGAATTGTCCATAGTGAGGAAGTGAGGGAGTTGATTGAAGAAGATTTAAAAAGAAAAGATCCAAATGCGTTAACAGACAAAGGGAAGATTCGCTCTTATAAAATAGATGATAGCTCCATTAAGCATAATCCGATGGGAGGAATTATGTTTCATATTATCATTAATGATAGTATAAGTATGGTTGGGAAGACTGGTCTTCGAATGGATGGTGAGAATGGGAAAATTCGTACGGATGGTATGACTGAATCAGCAGGTTTGCGGGCGTTGTTGGAAAGTGACGACAAGTGATTCACTATTCTAGTTATAGCGAAAACCTCTTGCTTTAATTGGAATTGCAAAATCTATACCACATACTAAATTATAATAGTCGTAGGAGTGTCTAATGAAGCAAAAACATAAAATTATCTTATCGGTTGTCAGTTTATTTTTAGCTCTTTGTCTGGTAGGAGGAATATACTTGACTCACAAAAATCAAGAATTCCATAATGAGATGACAAGGATTGTTCACAGTGAGGAAGTAAAGAAATTGATTGTGGAAGAATTAAAAGCGATCGATCCTAATGCTTTAACGGAGAAAGGAAAAATTCGTTCTTATAAAATAGATGATAGCTCCATTAAACATAATCCGATGGGGGGTATTATGTTTGATGTTGTCATTAATGATAGTATAAGCATGGCTGGGAAAATGGGAATTCAAAAAGATGGCGGAAGTGAGCAACTAAGTTCAGTTGGTATGGATGAATCAGCAGGTTTGCAAGCTTTGGTAGGGGAATAATTCATACATAGTTAAATGCTTAATTGGCTGAAACACGAGTTCACACTAAATATTAACTTTGACTATGAGAATGCTCTTCACTTCAAAAAGTAAATTTGAGATGATTTTATTAAAAGGAGTCTTAGAATTTTGAAACAAACAATTTTTAATGCTTCGCTAGAAGAAAGTATGAACCTAGTAACGGACAAGTATATCAAAACTTCACTAGAGGATTTTAATGAAAAAGGTTATGGGAAAAAGATTTTGGGATTTTTTACAATGCAATTTTTTCTATTTTTATTCTTTCTTCTAAGTATTTCTCTTGGTTCTAAAAAATTGCAGTTTTTCTCATTGAATATAGGCTTAATAAACGGTATTGTATTTGGTTTAGGATTTATCATTCTTTTTTCCTACTTAAATGATGTGAGGAAAATAAAGAATCAGTCAGTTTTATCTTACTACTATTTCAATAAGTGGATGTATCTTATGATTACAATCCTCTATACGCAATTTTTAGTAATAGGAATATCAGGTGCAGGAATGATATTAGGTGGAATTTTATCTAGTGTGTTGTATACTTCCTTTTTCATCATCTTTTTTATTGGATTATTTCAAAGCTTCCAGAGAAATACACTTGAAATTTTGTATAAACAGCGAAATTATTCAAATCCAACGGCTGATTTCATCAATCGCTTTGTTTCGTTTGCTAAAAAGTACGGTGGACTCATTATTTTAATATCAATTATTTTACGTATTGTTTTTCCAATTTCTGATATTATCCAACAAGATGGAATTATTAATTCAATCGGGAAGGCCATTATTCCACTATTTTTTCTTCCCTTTATTTATTTTGGGTATGCTTTAGCAGTTGACAATTTCCAAGGTTACTATCTTCAAAAATACTTAGAAGATTACCGACAACTATCAGGATACTCTGTTGAAGAATGGTACGGTAAAGATTCTCAGAGATATAAGGAATCACTGAATCAGAAAGATTAGCCTCTTCGTTTTTTAACAGAAAGATATCGTCTGATAGTGTTACATTTCACCATACCCCGCCCGTTTAAGGCGGGTTTTTATATGAACCGTCTTCTAGGTTTTCATATCGGGTTAAAAGTGATAAAATAGTAGGCAGGAATTGGAGAGACGAGATGCCAAAAGAAGTGAATTTGACGGGCGATCAGGTATTGGCCCTTACGAGAAAATATCTGGCTGCGGAGGATGTGGCCTTTATACAGAAAGCTTTAATCTATGCGATTGACTGTCACAGTGGGCAGTTTCGGAGGTCAGGTGAGCCTTATATTGTGCATCCTATTCAGGTGGCAGGGATTTTGGCCAAGCTCAAGCTGGACGCAGTAACGGTCGCCTGCGGCTTCCTGCATGATGTGGTTGAGGATACCCGTGCGACGCTGGATGATTTGGAAAGAGAGTTTGGGACGGATGTCCGCGTGATTGTGGATGGGGTTACCAAGCTGGGTAAGGTCAAGTACAAATCCCACGAGGAGCAGTTGGCGGAAAACCATCGCAAGATGCTGATGGCCATGTCGGAGGATATTCGGGTTATTTTGGTCAAGCTGGCAGACCGTCTCCACAATATGCGGACGCTCAAGCATCTGCGCAAGCATAAGCAAGAGCGGATTTCCCGAGAAACAATGGAAATCTACGCACCCTTGGCTCATCGCTTGGGGATTTCCAGTGTCAAGTGGGAGCTGGAAGATTTGTCCTTCCGTTATCTCAATGAAGTGGAATTTTACAAAATTTCCCACATGATGAAGGAGAAGCGTCGGGAGCGTGAAGAACTGGTAGAAGAGGTGGTTCAGAAGATTGAGACCTATGCTGGCGAGCGCAATCTGCACGGTAAGATTTATGGCCGGCCCAAGCATATCTACTCGATCTATCGCAAGATGCAGGACAAGAAGAAGCGTTTTGATGAGATTTATGATTTAATCGCTATTCGCTGTATCTTGGATACTCAAAGTGATGTTTATGCAATGCTGGGCTATATTCATGAGCTTTGGCGGCCTATGCCGGGGCGGTTCAAGGATTACATTGCCAACCGCAAGGCCAATGGTTATCAGTCCATCCATACGACCGTTTATGGCCCTAAAGGTCCGATTGAGTTTCAGATTCGGACCAAGGAGATGCATGAGGTCGCTGAGTATGGGGTTGCAGCCCACTGGGCTTACAAGAAAGGTGTCAAGGGACAGGTAGACAGCAAAGAATCAGCTATCGGGATGAACTGGATCAAGGAGCTGATGGAGCTGCAAGACCAGTCTAACAATGCCAAGGACTTCGTTGACTCGGTCAAGGAGAGCTATCTGGCTGAGGAAATCTACGTCTTCACACCGGATGGAGCAGTGCGTTCTCTGCCTAAGGACTCGGGTCCCATTGACTTTGCCTATGAGATTCATACCAAGGTCGGTGAGAAAGCCACAGGAGCCAAGGTCAATGGCCGCATGGTGCCTCTGACAACCAAGCTTAGGACAGGTGATCAGGTGGAAATCATCACCAACGCTAACTCCTTCGGACCGAGCCGCGACTGGCTCAATATTGTCAAGACTAGCAAGGCCAGAAATAAAATCCGTCAGTTCTTTAAAAATCAAGACAAGGAGCTGTCTATCTCCAAAGGGCGGGAGCTCTTGCAGGCTCAATTCCAGGAGCATGGCTATGTAGCTAATAAGTACATGGACAAGAAGCACATGGAAAAAGTGCTGCAGAAGACCAGTTATAAGACTGAAGAGGCGCTTTTTGCGGCGATTGGCTTCGGTGAGATTGGTGCCATTAGTATTTTCAACCGCCTGACAGAAAAAGAGCGCCGTGAGGAAGAGCGAGCCAAGGCCAGAGCAGAAGCGGAGGAATTGGTCAAGGGCGGTGAGGTCAAGGTCGAAAACAAAAAAGACACCCTCAAGGTTAAGCACGAAGGCGGTGTGGTTATTCAGGGGGCGTCTGGTCTCCTCATCCGGATTGCTAAATGCTGTAACCCTGTACCGGGTGATGATATTGTTGGCTATATTACCAAAGGACGTGGTGTAGCCATTCACCGGCAGGACTGCATGAATCTCAAGGCCCAGGAAAATTACGAACAGCGGCTGATTGATGTAGAATGGGAAGACAACAACACGACCAAAGAGTACACGGCTCACATTGATATTTACGGTCTCAACCGGTCTGGCCTCCTCAACGATGTATTGCAGGTTCTGTCTAATACCACTAAAAATATTTCAACAGTTAATGCCCAGCCGACCAAGGATATGAAATTTGCCAATATCCACGTTTCTTTTGGTATTGCGAACCTATCCATGTTGACGACGGTGGTGGATAAAATCAAAAGCGTGCCGGAAGTTTACTCGGTCAAGCGGACCAATGGTTGATCCATTTCGGAAATCATTATCAAGCTGTAAGTTACCCTTGGTGACTTGCTTAAATCAAAGGAAAAGATATGAAAATAGTGATTCAGCGCGTGAAACGTGCTCAGGTCAGTATTGACCAGCAGCTTCACAGCAGTATTGGAAAAGGTCTTCTGCTCCTAGTAGGCGTAGGGCCTGACGATAGTCAAGAGGATATGGATTATGCAGTCAGGAAGATTGTCAATATGCGGATTTTTTCCGATGCTGAGGGCAAGATGAACCTGTCTATCAAGGACATTGCCGGAGAAATTTTGTCCATTTCCCAGTTCACTCTGCATGCAGATACCAAAAAGGGAAATCGGCCAGCCTTTGTCAAGGCGGCTCCGCCAGAGATGGCTAGCAGTTTTTATGATGCTTTCAATCTTGCCTTGCAGCAGGAGGTGCTGACTCGGACGGGGATTTTTGGGGCAGACATGCAGGTAGAACTAGTTAATGATGGTCCAGTAACCATTATCTTGGATACGAAGAATCGCTGAGAAGAAGTATGAAAAGGAGTTTGAACACTAGTGTTCAAACTCCTAATTTTTTAGCTTCTGCAGCAATGAATGTATAGTTTCCGACAACATTACTAAAAACAATCAATAATTTCTTGAGGAATGACTTGTTTGATGGTCGTCACTAGTTGATTGATAAGGTTTATGGCTTCAGCGGGTTCTGTGTAGATTTTTTGAAAATAGGTCTGTATATTTTCTTCTAAACGCTGGGGCAATAGCATGCAGTTGATTTTTGCAAACTCTAGCATTCTCTTTTCTCCAGGGTGCGTCTGTTCGTTTAGGGCGAAGAGCAAGTCAAAATAGGAAGCAAAAAATTCACTGCTACGGTGATTGATACTGAGCAGGTCCTGACGCTTGAGCGCTTTTTCTATTTGTTTGGAGAAAGCTGGCATGGCTTGATCGAGCAGGAGGAGCTGCTTCTTAATAATATTCTTTTTCAGCTCAGCTGGATAAGGCCGTCTGTACTTGTTCTGAAGTGCCTCGTAGCGACCATTTCGGTCGTAGATGATTTTGCTGTGGAGCAGATTGTGCCACATACAGGTGGTATAGGCATTCTGGGCTTGGTGGTCTAGGACTACAGTCTGCAGGTCTTTATCAAAGCTGTCCAGTGTACGGTAAATGAGCTCAATTTCGATGTCGCTCTTCAGCACACAGTCATCCTCTAGTTCCCAAAACTGATTGCCGATTTCCATGTAGGAGCAGTACTTGCTGAGGATATCGCGTCGAGTCAGGGGAGCAATAGAATCTGTTAAGTAGATATAAACATCATAGTCTGAGTCTTTGTCAAAATGCTGTCCAGCACGAGAGCCACCGAGAACAATAGCTTCCACTTGATCTAGCTGGGCAAATTCTTTAAAAAGTTGTTGTGGCATAATTTTTCCTTACTGATTTTTGACATCATTTTAGCAAAATGTAAGCGGGTTGGCAAGAAGGAAAAAACAGTTTTTGGCATGGTACTAAGCTTGTAAAATTGAAACCCCGAGGAGTAGGAAGTGGATAAGCAGGAGCTGGGAGTATTTGACTAAAAAGAAAATCATCTAGGATAGATAGGCTGAAAATTTGACTTTGTGTGATAAAATTTTAGGACTTTTTTCTTTCTTTCTTTAATGCATTGTCAGTTTTCTATTTTTTAAACTCAACGCCTTATTTTTATCTGCAACTTTTCTTAGATTTTGAGATAAGTTTTTAAAGAGTTTTTGCAATCATTTAGTCCAAAAATGATAAGCATAGCAAACAAGTTGAAGTGGCGATAATCCTTGATTTGTTTATGTTTATGATTTCTATCATTCTTTAGAAATATTTTAGAATTACTTTATAAATTCTTGAAGTTTGTCTTGTATAATCATATTAAAGAAAAGAAAGGAGTCTCTTATCATGGAAAATCTAGTTCAACAGATGCTGGATGCTCTGATTCAAATCGCTTTGTTTGCTTTGCTTCCTTTTGTTTGGTGGTTGATAAGGGCTAGAAGAAAAAGTCCATTTTTAGAATGGCTTGGCTTAAAACCACTAAAAGACACTGGCGGCCGGAAGATCTGGCTGTGGATTTTGTTGGGTTCACTATCTTTCTTGCTTCTTTCGTTTTTGCTAGTATATCCTGCTGTAAAAAATCTGGATACAGCGACTTCGAATTTCTCAGGCCTAGGCTTCCAAGCCTTGCCAGCTGTTCTGATTTATGGTATTTTTCAAACTTCTCTGTCGGAAGAACTGTTATTCAGAGGTTTTCTTTTAAAGAGATTGGCTAGCCGCTTATCCTTTGTAGTGGCCAACACCATACAAGCTGCTCTTTTTGGTCTGCTGCATGGCCTGATGTTTATAACAGTGCTCTCTTGGCAGCAAACTCTGCTCATCATTTTGTGTACGGGTGGTATCGCGGCCTATATGGGCTTTGTCAATGAAAAGAAATCTGATGGCTCCATTTTAGCCAGCTGGATCATACATGCTTTAGTAAATGTGATTACGGGTAGTTTATCAGCTTTTATGCTGATTTAATAAATCGATAATTTCACTTAAAATCAAAAAGTTCCGATTTTCCTTGAGAATCGGAACTTTAGATTTAATGACAGGTGAGCAAGGTTTAGGTGTAAGTCAAACGAAGCTGCTTTTACTGATTTGCAGTGCTGTCTAATTTCATTTGCTCAAAAACATAAAGGAAGAAGTCTTTCGAAACTTCGAAATGTCCATATCTTATCTGAGAAGCATATTGGCGCCACTGAGGATGTTGTCGGACTTGGTCAATGGGGCAGTCTTTGACAGGCTGGTAGTAGCTGACATCTCGCCGAAATGGGACGAAGCCTTCAAACATCTTTACTTGGTAAGCTGTGTCATCTAGAATCTTGCCAACTGCTGTAAAGGCCTGCAGTTTTTCCTGACTATTCAGCTGATACTTGGGGCTGTAGTACAGAAGATAGTCCCCCTTTTTCATTCGGTTCAGCGGTGCTTTCTTACCATGGCAGACTTGGCAAAATCCACCTTCTACACCTCTTAGTACATGTTCTTTTGATACGACACCAATCCAAAATCTAGTCATTTTCTGCCTCCAGTTTGATTAAGAGTTGGTTTAATGTTTCTGTATTATTTCCTAATTTTCCAAAGAACGCCTGATCAATACCTTCTACCAGAGGAAGGGCTTGGTTAACCTTTTGCAGCCCCGTATCCGTTAGGAGTATGATGTTGGCACGGCTGTCCTTGGGATGGACTTCCCGCATGATCAAACCTTTCTTGACCAAGAGGCGGATGATTTGGGATACGGTCATAACATCCATGTCAGAAAATTGGGCAATATCGGTCTGACTAACCCATTCTTGCTGACACAGGAGTGCAGCAAGAGTGGTCAGAACGACAAACTGGGGATGGGTCAAATCAATCGTTCTCAGTTTGTTTTTTATCAGCCCATGCCACTTGTGGTAGGCGCGGATAAAGAGCAGACCGGTTGATTTTTTGTATTCATCCTTGTAGATGGAGTTAAACTGCGATTTTTCCATTAGCTTTCCCTCTAGATTTTTATAAGTATACTTATTATATTCCGACATCTTATTTTTGTCAATAAAAACCCAGTTTAGACTAAAAAGTCCGAACTGGGTTCTGTTTATAGTTTTTCCACATAAATCTGCTGGGCAATCATAGGATTGATTTGGATTTCTTGAGTTTCTGTCTTAAGAAGATAGGCCTGAGCGAAAGAATCGTATTGGATGAAAGTGATGGTTTGGCCGATTTGCAGGTTGTATTTTTCCAAGTATTTGAGCAAGTCAAAGTCGTCATGCACCCGTTTGATGATATAGTCGCCAGGGGCAGAGGCCTCTTCCAGAGTCAGTTGGTTTTCTTCGTCCAGAAGCTCACCCTTGGCTGGGATGGTGCCTCCGTGAGGACAGGTCTTGGGGTACTGGAGCATGGCATCTAGACGCTCAACGAAGCGCTCAGAAACAGTATGCTCTAGGACTTCGGCTTCCTCATGGATTTCATCAGTCGAGTAGCCGAGATGGTTGACCAGAAAGACTTCAATCAGCCGGTGCTTGCGGTAGAGGTCAGAAACTAGCCTTAGCCCCAAATCAGTCAGCAGGTAGCCGGCTTTTTTATCCTTGACCAGAAGTTCTTCCGCCAGCATTTTTTTCATCATTTCCGTCACAGCCGGAGGTGAAACCTGCATGAGCTGGGCGATTTCTTTATTGGTGATTTTTTTGTGGCGGCTGCCAATCTCATAGATACACTTGAGATAGTCTTCTTTATTTGGGGTCATCTTGCATCCTCGCTGAACTTTCTATCATTAGTATAACAAAAATCGCTGCAAGAATACAGTGTAGAAGCCCTTCATTGGCCTTTGGATTTTCTTGATTTACTTGTAATCGTTTTACGATTATTATATAATCAAATCGTACGATTTAAAAAATAAAAAAGTAAAAATTCTTTAGCTGGTTTGTAAAATCTGGCCTGATTTTTACTTTTTGCAAAAGGAGAATCCTATTATGAAAAGAAGACGAATGATGGCGTCTCTAGCAGAGAAGTTTACTCGTTTTGGCATTCGCAAATGCAGTCTGGGAGCAGTCTCAGTAGCGATTGCGACTGGTCTGGCCTTTCTTGGAAGTGGAGCAGTGCAGGCAGAACAGCTGACACCTAGTCAGACAGCTGACAGTGTCGCTGTCAGCCAGGCTGTGGAGAACCAAGCTAGCACAGCTGCAACTCCGACTGTCACAGAAACCAGTCTGTCAAGCATGGATAAGGCTGCACCAGCACCGGAGGCTGTTAGTCCTGACGCTAGTCAGGTACCTGCGTCTTCCGATACCAGTGCTCAGTCTACTTCTTCTGATCCTGTAGAAAATGCTCGGCCGAAAAGTGATACTGTAGCTTCGACAGAAAATCAACCTGCTGTGGTTGAGAACTCAGAAAAAAATGATGCTTCTAATCAGCTAGCACAACCAGCTTCTGATACAGAGCGCCCCTTGGCGGCAGCAGAAGTCAAAAAGCCTCAAGGCAAGATTACCATTCAGAATAACAATCCACAGACAGGTGAATTTGATATAGTCGTGTCTGATATTGTCGCACCGGATGGACTGAAGTCTGTTTATCTACCGACTTGGTCAGCTGTTAACGACCAAGACGACGTGCAGTGGTATACCGCTGAAAAGCGTGCCGATGGGACCTATTTTAAGCATGTCAGCTACCGCAATCATAAGAACTCCTTGGGCGAGTATAATGTTCACCTCTATTTTGTAAATGATGCAGGCCAGCTGCAGGGGGCAGGTTCGGCTAAGACAATGGTTACTCGCGCCCAGCCACAGGGTAAGATTACCATTCAGAATAACAATCCACAGACAGGTGAATTTGATATTGTCGTGTCAGACGTTGTTGCCCCAGATGGTCTGAAGTCTGTTTATCTACCGACTTGGTCAGCTGCTAATGACCAAGACGACGTGCAGTGGTACACAGCCGAAAGGCGCGCTGATGGAACCTATTTCAAACACGTCAGCTACCGCAACCACAAGAACTCTCTGGGCGAGTATAATGTTCATCTCTATTTCGTGAATGATGCAGGCCAGCTGCAGGGTGCAGGTTCGGCTAAGACGGTAGTTAACCGCGCGCAGCCTCAGGGCAAGATCACCATTCAGAATAACAACCCGCAGACAGGTGAATTTGATATTGTCGTGTCGGACATTGTTGCCCCAGATGGTCTGAAGTCTGTTAGTCTTCCAACCTGGTCCACCGCTAACGACCAAGACGATGTGCAGTGGTACACCGCTGAAAGACGAGCTGATGGGACCTATTTTAAACATGTCAGCTACCGCAACCATAAGAACTCCTTGGGCGAGTATAATGTTCACCTCTATTTTGTGAATGAAGCCGGTCAATTGCAGGGTGCAGGCTCAGCTAAGACGGTGGTTACTCGCGCCCAGCCACAGGGTAAAATCACCATTCAGAACAATAATCCACAGACAGGTGAATTTGATATTGTCGTTTCTGATATTGTCGCACCGGATGGTCTGAAGTCCGTTTATCTACCGACTTGGTCAGCTGCCAATGACCAAGATGATGTGCAGTGATACACGGCCGAAAGACGCGCCGATGGGACCTATTTCAAACATGTCAGCTACCGCAACCACAAGAACTCTCTGGGCGAGTACAATGTCCACCTCTATTTTGTGAATGATGCAGGCCAGCTGCAGGGAGCGGGTTCAGCTAAGACGGTAGTTACTCGCGCCCAGCCACAGGGCAAGATCACCATTCAGAACAACAATCCACAGACAGGTGAATTTGATATTGTTGTGTCAGATATCGTTGCCCCAGATGGTCTGAAGGCGGTCTACCTGCCAACCTGGTCCAGCAAGGATGACCAAGACGATGTGCAGTGGTACACCGCTGAAAGACGAGCCGATGGGACCTATAAAAAACATGTCCGAGCTCAGGATCATAAGTTTTCAGTGGGTGAGTACAAGGTTCATCTTTACTATCTGAACGAGGATGGCCAGATGCAAGGTGCAGGTGGCGAGAAGCTGATGATTTCTGTAGCACCTGAGAACATCCGTGCAACTGGAAAAATCAATATCCAAAACAATAATGCTCGAACAGGAACTTTTGATGTAGTTGTGACAAATATCTCCAATCCAGGCGGAATTCAAGCAGTCTATCTGCCAACTTGGTCCACAGATAAGGATCAGGATGATGTCAAGTGGTATTTAGCTCAAAAGCAGGCGAATGGTACCTATAAGATCACAGTCCGAGCTAGTGACCATAAACTTTCTACCGGCGAGTACAAGATTCATCTTTACTATAAGCAGGACAATGGTCAGCTCATCGCTGTTGATGCTACTACGACCCAGGTCTCCAAAGCAGTTTACAATACTCCGTACTACTCCCAGCGCGATGGTCGCTGGGGTGGCAGGAAGTATGGTCCTTACAGCATGGATGCGACAGGATGCGTGCCGACAACGCTAGCCATGGTTATTTCTGGAATTACTGGGACAGAAGTGCTTCCGACAACCGTTGCGGATTATCTATATAACCATACTAATGAATTTAATAAAGATGGATTTGGTACTAGCAGCCGTGGTATTGTCCGAGCTGCCCAGCACTGGGATTTGACGACTGAGACCCTGTTTACAGCTTCTGCAGTCAAAGAAGTGCTTTCGCAGGGGCATCATGTCCTAGGTGCCGTTGGTACTAGCATCTTTGCCCATTATCCAGTCACTCATGAGCTGGTTCTTAAAGGCTATGACAATGGAAAAACCTATGTCCGTGACCCTTATAATGCAGCTAATAATGGCTGGTACCCCGTAGACTATCTCTTTGGAGTCAAGAGTGTAGATCCGACGGATAATACAGAAGGATCACCCTTTATTGCCATCAAAGGATAAGAAATTCGTGAATAAGAAGACCGCTCGTTGTTTGACGGGCGGTCTTCTGCATTCTATGACTAGTATACTTGCACTCGTTCAAGAGTTTATCATTGACAAAGTCAGTAAGCGTAAAATTCATTATATGATTCTGGCCAGACACACAGGTTTTTTGGAAGCGATTGAGACGAGATTCTATTTTTGGACATATTTGTGATAAATGTTCTCAAAAAAACATGTAAATAGTTTGACAAACAAAGCTTTTCTCATTATACTATTAACATATCAGGAGGAAAAGCATGAAAAAAATCCAAAAACATGTCATTTTAGGTGCAGCAGTTCTTGCTAGTACTGGATTTGCTCACACTGTAGCTGCAGATACAACTCCAGTGGATGCAAATGCACCTGCAAACCAAGATAAGGCTCTATCTGCAAGTCCAGAAGCTCTTAAACAGCAAACTGAGCAGGTTAATCAAGCGAAAGCGGCTGTTGACCAAGCCAAAGAACAGGTTGCGACTGCTGAGACTAAGGTTGAAACAGCCAAGAAAGATAATGCTGATACAAGTGCAGAAAAAATTGTGGAGGCTCAGGCAGCTGTGGCAGAAGCTGAGAAAAAAGTTGCCCCAGCGGAAAACGCAGCCAAGCAAGCCCAAGCAGCTCTTGATACAGCTAAAAAAGCAGAAGACACACAGGCAGCTGTAGCTCAGGATGCTCAAGCTCAAGCAGCTAAGGCACAAACCGAGACTCAAACTGCTCAGGATGCTGTGAATGCAGCCCAAAAAGCTGTGGACAGCAAACTGGTGAGTGAAAAGGTAACGAAGGCAAAGGAGGAGCTTGACAAGGAACAAAAGAACCTGGATTCTTACCAAGACCAGTTGAAGACAGCTGAAGTGGAAGATGCCAAACGCCAAGCAGTGATTGATCAAGCCCAGGCTGATATCAAAGCAGCACAAGCAGAAATCAAAGAAAAAGAAGCGAAACTTTCGTCTCAAGATCAGGTTCACAATACTTTTACCCTATCGCAAGCCTATATAAATGCACTTAAAAGCGATTATATTAAACAATCACTTGAAGCACAAACAATCTTTAAAGAAGAAGTTACAAAATTAAAATTAATTAATAATTACATTAGTAATCCAAAAGATGCTCAACGCATGGTCAATATCAATGCTATTCCAAAAGATGTTCTAATGGAAATTAACTACTATGCACAAGATTTGCTAAATCAAATTCGTAAGCAGGCTGGTACAGGACCAGTCAGACTAACGCAAAATACTATTGATTATGCATCAGCTTTAAGTCGAGCTGGCCGTGAAAATACATTAGTTTGGCATAAAAATAATGGACAGGATTTAACTATTAGAGTAGTAGCTACAGATGAAACAACTGCTAAATTTGGACTTGATAAGTTTGGATACAAAAGATATGGCTTTCCTCAGCTTGATTATTATCCTGTTCTAGATAATCAAGAGAATGTATCTGTTGATTACTTGAAAAAAGTAGTTTATGAGAATGTTAAATTTCAGTTGTTTGATATAAAGGAAAGTACTAGATATGGATTTGGGACAATGCTAGATTGGGCGCAAAAAGTAGTTGGATACAAAATAGGACATGATAAAGTTGCATATATGGGAGTTGATTTTAGCAACAATGGTAAATTTAACCGAATTCAATTTGTTGTTTTTGGGACTTGGGATATCGTCGACCCTTCCAAAATAACACCAGCCTTGATCAATCCAAATGCCAATAATCAAGAGGCAGACGCTGCTCGTAAAGATTTGGCGGCTTCACAAGCTAAGTTGGACGCTGCTCAACGTACGTTGACAAATGCTCAGAACAAGCAGGAAACAGCACCATTACTGCGTGAGGTTGTGAAAACTGCTAAGGACAAGTTGGCCATGGCGGAACGTACTTACCAAACTGAACTCGAAAATAGCAAGAACTCAGCTTCTGAAGAAACCAAGGCTAAACTTGCAGTTTTAGCTAAGGCTCAAGCAAGCTTGAAAGAAAAAGAAGCAGCCCAAGCAAGTGCGCAAAAAAAAGCTGAGGAAGCTAATGCCAAACTTGCCGAATTGAAAGCAGCTACAGCAAATGCTCAAGAAAAGGCAGCTGCTGCGGCTACAGCTCTGGAAGAGGCTCAACGCTCTGTTCAAGCTGCTAAAGACTACGTTTCTCGCTTGCAAAATGCCCCTGCTCTTCTAAAAGAAGCAGAAGCGGCTCTCAATGATGCTAAAGCAAACTTGGCAAGTAAGGAAGAAACGTATAGAGTCGAAAATGCCAAACTTGAAGCTTTGAAAGCAGCTCTTGCAGCCCTAGAGACAGACGACCCAACCAACCTCGTTTCTAAGAATGAGCGAAAGGTTCTGAAAGTCACTACAACGGGAGTGAAGCACGGAAAGAAACCAGTTCAGACCTATCAGGCTCCGGCAGCTCTTCCAAAAACAGGTTCTGCTGAATCTTCTCTGGCACTTGCAGGTCTAGGATTACTCTCTATGCTGGGACTGGCTTTTGCAAAACGTCGTAAAGCTTAAGAGCATTTATTTATAAAATCGAATTCTAGATGAATTGTCCAATCGTGAAAAGTTGGAACAGCTCATTTAAACAAAACTCATACTGAGAGAGGGCCGGTTTGGTCTTCTCTTTATTTATTGAGTGATTTGTTAAGAGCATCTTTATTGTTAGCACTCCAAGGATTCATAGCTTGTTCTTTGCTATCATGTGAGTTTGTGATAAAATCTAATTGTTCTATGTGGATTAGATTTTTTATTATAATCTTGATAGTATTGAACTATTATAGCTACAAGAAAGGAGGGGAGCCATGTATCCAAAAGAAGGGAAAGAACAGCTTTTTCAGCAATTGCAATCAATCGGTTGGTCTCAGGTAGCACTGGAACGAGTTTTTGCAGAGTTCAATAACGAGCAAGGGAAAACATTGACAGAAGAAGGAGATTACATTCAGGAGGCTCAGCTTTTTGGCAGTCCCTTCTTTCAAGAACTCTGGCAGGCTGAGGAGGCTCAAATCAGCAGGTTAGGAGCTCAGGGGCTGCTGGTTTTGGCTATGAATCTTGTTAATATGCCTGAGGAGTTGAGCGGGGACAAGTCAGAGACAGATTTTTTGCTGGCTCGAATTGCTCCAGACCTAACACCACATGATTGCTTTTGGAAGATTTTTTCAAGGACCTTGCGCCAAGCTTTTCCGGCAGATGATTTTAGCCAAAGGGATGGCAATCAAAAGCTCAAGCGCCAGTTGCATCAATTTCGCTATGTCATTTCCTGCCAGCAGGCCCAGCGGGTCAGAGATCACTACCGTCAGGCTGGCATGACAGATGCAGAAGCCTTGGCTTCCTATCTAAAGGATTGGCCAGGGTTGTCTTATAGTTTTCATGAATCCTCGCGCTTGCATAATAAAGCCTATATTGACAAGATGTCTGGTCAGGCTGTCTATCCGGATGGTCAAGCTAGTCAGGCCAATATAAAAATACTGATTGATTTTCATACAGAGTTTATTCTGGATCAGGGAGGTCGCTTTCTCAATATTATCGATCCAGAGGGGGCTAGCCAAAATGGTATTGTGAATGGCGCTAGCTTTAACTACGGTGAGCACAACCGGCCGGGCAATCAGGCTTCTCATACTCGCTATGATGTCAAAACGCCTGCAGTCTGGGATCCTCGCTTTCGCAGGCTTGCCATTGAAAATAGCGGCCGCAAGTTCAAGTCACCTCAGAATAATCGTGGTCCGCTGGGCTATCGTTCAGCTAAGAGCCCTTATGCTCGAAAGGGGCGGAGTGCTTATAAACAGGTAAAGGCAGAGATTGCTCGGTTCAAGAAATTGCTGAATCGACCATCCTTTCTCTTGCGTTCCTGGGCTTGCTTCCGTCAGTTTTGGCAGAAGTTTTTCGAACAAAAAAATACGGACTAGTAGGTCCGTATTTTTATCTCTTATAAACTCTTAACTGCGGCGATAGCTGCTTCGAAGTCAGGCTCGGTATTGATATTGTCGACATATTCAACGTAGGTCACAGTGTTGTTTTCGTCCAGAACTAGAACTGCGCGGGCTAAAAGGTGCCATTCATTGATGAGGACAGCATAGTCACGGCCGAAAGAATGGTCGAAGTAGTCAGAGAGCATAACAGCATTTTCAATGCCTTCAGCAGCACACCACTTGCCTTGAGCAAAAGGCAAGTCAACTGAAACCGTGATCACAACGGTATTGTCCAAGTCAGATAGTTCTTGGTTAAAACGGCGAGTCTGAGTTGAACAGACACCAGTATCGATAGATGGGATGATGCTCAGGACTTTCTTTTTGCCGGCAAAATCAGCCAGAGTTTTCTTTGAAAGGTCAGTAGCTGTCAGGCTAAAATCGTGGGCGGTGTCGCCGACTTGCAGTTGCTTTCCAGTAAAGGTTACAGGATTTCCGAGAAAAGTTGTCATAGGAAGTCTCCATTCATGTTTGATAGCTTCATTGTACAGCGAATAGTGATTTTTTTCGAATAATTTGACCGGAAATTTGAAATTGACTCCATGTGAAGCTCCTTCTCCAAAAATAAAGAGGTTAGGATTTTGTCTTCCTAACCTTTTATCATTATTTGGCCAATCCTTCGGAAATTTTATCCAGATTGTATTTCATCATGCTGTAGTAGCTGTCGCCTTCTTCGCCTTGGTCAGCGATTGAGTCCGTGAAGATTTTAGCGTGGATTGGGATCTTGGTGTCTTTAGAAACAGTCTTCATAGGACGGTCGTCCACACTTGATTCGACAAAGAGAGACGGTACTTTTGTCTTGCGTAGTTTTTCAACTAAGCTTTTGATTTGGTCTGGAGTTCCTTCTTCTTCGGTGTTGATTTCCCAGATGTAGGCTGATGGCACATTGTAGGCCTTAGAGAAGTACTTGAAGCATCCTTCACTTGTCACAATCATTTTCTTTTCTTCTGGAATATTGTTGAATTTCTCCTTGGCTTCCTTATCCAAAGCGGTTAGCTTTTCTACATAGGCTTTGAGATTTTTCTCGTAAGTAGCCTTATTGTCAGGGTCTTTTTCAATCAAACGCTTGGCAATGTTTTGCGCATAGATAATGCCGTTTTCCAAGTTGAGCCAAGCATGAGGGTCTTCCTTACCCTTTTCACTTTGCCCTTCAAGGTAAATGACGTCAACGCCATCGCTGACAGCATAGTAGTCCTTGTTTTCTTCCTTATTGGCATTTTTGACCAACTTGGTAAACCAAGCATTACCGCCAGTTTCCAGATTGATACCGTTGTAGAAGATGAGATCCGCTTGAGAAGTCTTTTTGACATCTTCAGGCAGGGGCTCATATTCGTGGGGGTCTTTGCCGACTGGTACAATGCTGTGCAGGTCAATCTTATCGCCAGCTATATTTTTGGTAATATCAGCGATAATTGAGTTGGTTGCAACAACCTTGAGCTTGGACGAGTCACTGGACGCGTTCTTCTGATCGGAGCAGGCAAAGAGAGTGCAGACTGCTAGCAAAAGCAGGGATAAAAAACCTAATTTTTTCATGGGATTCCTCCATTAAATTTTATTTTAGTTTAGGTTGGTTTTTAAGTTTTAAATAGCGTTGCTTAGGGGCAATAAAGAAAGAGATGAGAAAGATGAGGGCCGAGGTCAGGACAATGCTGGATCCTGCAGCGACATTAAAGCTATAGCCGATAAAGAGTCCCAGCACAGAAGCCAGAGCTCCCAAACCCGAGGACAGCAGAATCATAGTTTTCAGACTGTTGGCATAGAGGTAGGCTGTTGCTGCTGGCGTTATCAAGAGAGCTACAATCAGAATGGTTCCCACGCTCTGCATAGCTGTCACAGAGACCAAGGTCAAGAGAATCATCAGCAGATAGTGGTAGAAGCTAACCGGCATGCCCATGGCTTGAGCTAGCAAGGGGTCAAAGGAAGTAATCAATAGCTGTTTGAAAAAGAGGGTGATGATTAAGAGCACAGCTATTCCGACTCCGATACTAATCCACATATCAATATCCTGCACGGCCAAAATATTCCCGAAGAGAATATGAAAGAGATCAGTGGAGCTATTGGCAACGCCGATCAGGATCACACCCAGAGCTAGGAAGGATGAAAAGGTAATCCCAATGGCCGTATCGCTTTTGATAATGGAATTGCCCTTGATGTAAGTGATAATAATCGATGCCAAAAGTCCGAAAGTGATGGCTCCGATAAAGAAATTAACCCCTAAAATATAGGAGAGAGCCACACCGGGCAGAACCGCATGAGAGATAGCGTCCCCCATGAGCGACATGCCGCGCAGAATGATAAAGCAGCCGACAGCTCCAGCAACAATCCCAATGACGATGGCTGTGATGAGAGCATTTTGCAGGAAGTGAAAGTCCCGCAGCCCTTGGAAAAATTCTAAAATCATTCTAGGCACCTCCATTCATAAAGAGCTGGGAGCCATAAGTCTTTTTCATATTGTCCTTGGTAAAGCTGGTCTCAGTAGGACCGAAAGCGATTAGCTCACGATTGAGCAGGATGACCTGATCAAAATAATCAACCACCTTACTCAGGTCATGATGGACAATCAGGATAATCTTGCCTGCGGCTTTGAGACTGCGCAGGGTAGACATAATAATCTCTTCGCTGACAGAGTCAATCCCGACGAAGGGCTCGTCCAAAAAGATACAATCCGCTTCTTGAACCAAGCAGCGAGCAATCAAGACTCGCTGGAATTGACCGCCAGATAGCTGGCTAATCTGGCGCTCAGCCAAGTCTTCTAAACCGACAATTTTCAATGCCTCAGCTACCTTGTCCCAATGGGAATTCT
This sequence comes from Streptococcus sanguinis, assembly GCF_019928825.1. Taxonomy (GTDB): domain Bacteria; phylum Bacillota; class Bacilli; order Lactobacillales; family Streptococcaceae; genus Streptococcus; species Streptococcus sanguinis_L. Next base: position 43,051 of record NZ_JAHZOP010000002.1, read on the forward strand.
TCAGCCCTTGAAAGAGCTTGAGCTGCGGGTAAAGTCCCAAAGAGACACACTCTTTGACTTTGATAGGAAAATGATAATCAATATTAATCTTTTGCTCTACATAGGCGACGCGCTGGAGAGAGTTCTGCAGCGGTTTTTGATCCAGCAGAGTCTGGCCTTGGTGGTCAATAATCCCTAGCATGCCCTTGAGCAGGGTGGATTTTCCAGCTCCGTTAGGACCGATAATCCCAGTAATGGTTGGCTCCTTAATGGTTAATGAAAGGGGCTCAAGAGCCAGCGTATCCTGATAGCTGACAGTCAAATCTTTAATCGTAATCATCTCATACACCTCTATGAGATTAATATACATTAAAATAAAAATTAAGTCAAGTTAATTTTTAATAAATCTCTAAAATTAATATAAGAAACGTTTGAAAAAATAAGTAGATTTTGATAAGGTTATATCAAAAGCATGAAAGAGAGAAGAAGATGACACGACTACAAGATGATTTCTACGATGCGATTAATGGTGAGTGGGCCAAGACGGCGGTCATTCCTGATGATAAGCCAGTGACGGGCGGCTTCATGGATTTGGCAGATGAGATTGAAGATCTTATGCTCGCCACGACTGACAAATGGTTGGCTGGCGATGGAGTGCCAGAAAATGCAATTCTGCAGAACTTTATTGCTTACCATCGCCTAGCAGCGGATTATGACAAGCGGGAAGCGGCAGGGATTGAGCCTGCGCGTGCTTACATTGATGAGATTCGCAACCTAGCGTCTTTTGAAGAATATGCTTCTAAGATTGCTGATTTTGAGCTGGCTGGCAAGCCGACTTATTTCCCCTTTGGTGTGGCGCCTGACTTTATGGATGCCCGAATCAATGTTCTCTGGGCAGACGGACCGGGAACGATTTTGCCAGACACGACCTACTATGCTGAGGACCATCCGCAGAAGGCGGATCTCCTTGCAAAATGGCGCAAGACACAGGAAGATTTGCTGGCAAAATTTGACTTTGCAGAAGAGGAAATCAAGGACCTTTTGGATAAAGTCTTGGAGCTGGATGCTGTCTTTGCTCAGTATGTTCTGTCTAGTGAAGAAAGCTCTGAGTATGCTAAGCTCTACCATCCTTATAAGTGGGACGATTTCAAAGCATTGGTACCAGAATTGCCTCTGGCGGATATTTTCACCAAGTTAATCGGTCAAGAACCCGACCAAGTCATTGTGCCAGAAGAGCGTTTTTGGCAGGCGGCTAAGGATATCTATACATCCGCTAACTGGGATAAACTCCATGCTCTGCTGATTCTCTCTGCGGTCCGCAATACGACACCTTATCTAACGGATGACATTCGTGTCTTGGCAGGGGCTTATCATCGTGCTCTATCAGGAACTCCTCAGGCTCAGGATAAGAAAAAAGCAGCCTTTTACCTGGCCCAAGGTCCCTTTAATCAAGCTGTAGGTCTCTGGTATGCCGGTCAGAAGTTCTCACCAGAAGCCAAGGCTGATGTGGAGCAGAAAGTGGCGACGATGATCGAAGTTTACAAGAACCGCCTAGCTCAGAATGACTGGCTAACACCAGAAACTCGTGACAAGGCCATTGTCAAACTTAATGTCATCAAGCCTTATATTGGTTATCCAGACGAGTTGCCTGAGCGTTATTCTCGCAAGATCGTGGATGAAAAGCTGACGCTCTTTGAAAATGCTCAGAAGCTGAGCCAGATTGATATTGCGTACAGCTGGAGCAAGTGGAATAAACCAGTGGATTACAAGGAATGGGGAATGCCAGCCCATATGGTCAATGCCTACTATAATCCGCAGAAAAACCTGATTGTCTTTCCAGCGGCTATCCTGCAGGCGCCTTTCTATGATCTGCACCAATCTTCTTCAGCTAATTACGGTGGTATCGGAGCGGTCATCGCCCATGAGATTTCTCATGCTTTTGATACCAATGGAGCTTCCTTTGATGAAAATGGCAGTCTTAACAATTGGTGGACGGAGCACGACTACCAAGCCTTCACCGAACGGACTCAAAAGGTCATTGATCAGTTCGAAGGTCAGGATTCCTATGGTGCTAAGGTCAATGGCAAGCTGACTGTTTCAGAAAACGTGGCTGATCTGGGTGGCATTGCAGCAGCCCTAGAAGCGGCCAAGAAAGAAGCTGATTTCTCTGCTGAGGAATTCTTTACCAACTTTGCCCGCATCTGGCGAATGAAGGGCCGGGAGGAATATATGAAGCTCCTGGCAAGCGTCGATGTCCATGCGCCGGCTAAGCTTCGGACGAATGTTCAGCTGCCAAACTTTGACGACTTCTTTACGACCTTTGATGTTCAAGAAGGAGACGGCATGTGGCGGAGCCCAGAAGAACGGGGGGTCATCTGGTGATGCAGAGATAAGACGCTTATCGCATCTTGCTCAGTTCAAAAATAATCGAGTGCATTTCAATAGTCTGCTTTTGTTTGTGAAAGCAGACTATTTTGTCAAAGAAAATATAAAGCGTTTACATTTCTATGACCTTGTGCTATACTGTATTTGATAACAAAAAACAAACAAAATATCCAAATAGAATAGATTTCAAAGTGTTTATTAATGAATAATAAAGAAAAGAGATATTCTTATGGTAAAACGATTCATTAGTTCAAATGCTTCAGAAATTTTAAGTATGACTGCGCCGGAGCTGAAACAGAGCATCAAGGCCAGTGAGGGCCGCGTTATCCTGTCTGAAAACGTAGCTTTTAAAGAATCTTATATCGGTGATGTGACCAATGCAGAGATTGCTCGGTCTTTTGGTGCTGACTTGATTTTGCTGAATGGGATTGATATCTTCCAGCCTTTTGTAGCTGGTCTGGATGCCAAGGAAGATTTTGTTGAGGAGCTGCACCGCTTGGTGGGTCGTCCTATCGGTATCAATCTGGAACCGGTGGACAGTCAGGCCCAGATGGCAGGAGAACGCCTGATTATCGATGAGGGGCGTCAGGCTAGTCTAGCGACCATTCAGCGAGCAGAAGAGCTGGGCGTTGACTTTATCTGTCTGACAGGTAATCCAGGGACTGGTGTCACCAATCAGGCCATTATCGACACTATTCGAGTGGTCAAGGAGAATTTTTCAGGCCTGTTGATTGCAGGCAAAATGCATGCTTCAGGTGTGGATGAGCCGGTAGCAGACCTAGAAGCAATCGCTCAATTTATCGAAGCAGGTGTCGATATTGTCCTAGCACCGGCAGTCGGCAGTGTGCCAGGCTTTGATGAGCAGGACTTGAAGCAGATTGTCCGGCTGGCCCATCAAAAAGGGGCTCTGGTTATGAGTGCTATCGGTACCAGTCAGGAGAGTGCTGATGAGGATATTGTCAAGCAAATGGCTATCCGCAACAAAATCTGCGGTGTAGATATCCAGCATATCGGAGATTCAGGCTACGGCTGTCTGGCTCCGGTTGAAAATATCTTTGCCATGAGCAAGGCTCTCAGAGGACAGCGCCACACCATTTCCATGATTTCACGTTCGATTAATAGATAGTAAAATGAGACAGACTTTTAGGGGTAAGCTCCTAGAAAGCCTGTCTCTATTTTTTATAAAAAAGACCGAGATTGATGTCTCGGCCTTTATAGGTTTCCTTTTTTATCTAAAAATTCATGATAGACACAGAGGCTGACTGCAGAGCGGGCAATGCTGTATTTAGAGTAAGGAATAATGACAATCTCTGCTTGTTTTTGCTTTGGAAAGAGAGGGACTTCCTGCTCTAACTGAGCCAGAACCTGCTCGGCAATCACCGGATAGGAGAAGAGCTGGCCGTCCAGATAAATCCTTTCGCTATCAATAAGCTGGCAGAGATTGGAAATGGAAATGGCCAGATAGCGGCAGGCAGTATGAATCAACTCAATGCTGCCCAAGTCTCCTAAGCGATAGGCGGTCATCAGACTTGTCAAATCAATGTCATTGACGTCCTCTACAAGGGTCTTTAGGAGCGAGGTCTGGGAAGCCCGATACAGGATAGCTGCTTTATCAATCAGAGCACTCTCGCTGGCATAAACCTGCAGGCAGCCGTGCTTGCCGCAAGGACAGCGCTCGCCTTCAGGATTGATGACGGTATGCCCCACCTCCCCGATAAGATAATTATCCTGACTGTAAATGCTGCCCTTGTACATGTAGGAGCAATGAATACCTCTGGCGACATGATAGACGATAAAATTACTGTCTGTCGGATGATAGCTAAAGAGGCGTTCAGCCAGTGTCAAGCAGTGGGACTTATTGGCAAAGTAGACAGGAAGGTCAAATACTTCTTGAATAGTTCGCAGGTTAATCTGTCCCCAGTGGGGGTTTTTAGAAATGATAAAATCACTCTCAGAGAGATTCACATGTCCCGGTAGTCCGAGGGCAATCGCTGAGATGGAGTATTTGCTGTTCTTTTTCAGAAAATCTTGAATCAGCCGGATAATTTCCTGGTCAGACGGGCCGCCTGTCACCTCGACCTGATAAGGCCGAATATTACTTTCTACAATCTCACCGGTATTATCAGCGATGACCATGGCCAGCTGTTTTTCAGAAATCTCAAAGCCCAGATAGTAGCGGCTACGAGGCGCAATATCTAGCAGGGTTTTCTTGCGGCCTACGCTCTCGTCATTGAGCTCGCCCAGCTCCAGTACCAATCCTTCCTTGATCAGTTCATTGATGATACTGCCGGTCGTGGCTGGTGTAATCTGAGTTTCTTTTGAAATATCAATCCGAGAAATCGGTCGTTTGGCGTAGAGCTGATCCAGAACAGTTGCCCTTAGCTCGTTTTGTTTTCTAGTTCGTGTCATCTTGTTTCCTCTGCTGCTATACTATCAAAAAAAGCTAGAAATCTCAAATGTAAGCGTTGACATAGTACAGAAAAATAGTTATAATGTTTATAGAATATTAATAACATAGTGAAAAATATTCTGTTTTTGGATTTTTGTTTATATATTGAAAACAAATAGCAAGCGTCGTTGCAGGCTAGGTCAGATTCATTAAGGAGGATGCCGATGGAAACAAAACAAATTATGTTAGTCTGTGCGGCTGGGATGAGTACCAGTCTCATGGTCAATAAAATGCAGAAAGCTGCAGAGGAGCGAGGCTTAGCTGCGACGATATTTGCGGTGCCAGTATCAGAAGCAGAAGACTATCTAAGCGAGAAAAAGGTTGATGTCCTGTTGCTGGGGCCTCAGGTCCGCTATCTGCTGGAGGATTTACAGGAAAAATTAGCTTCAAAAGACATCCCGGTCGATGTCATTCCTATGACGGACTACGGAATGATGAAGGGGGATAAGGTCCTGGATCTGGCAGAGTCGCTCATGAAGTAGGTACTCCTATGGCAAATAAAGATTCCTTAGAGGTCGCTATGACCCTCATTATGTATGGCGGAGAGGCCAAGTCTTGTGCTATTGAAGCCATTGCAGCAGCTAAAAAGCAGGACTTTGACCGAGCTCAGGAGAGACTGAGTCAGGCTCAGAAGGCCCTGCTGCAAGCCCATCACGCTCAGGCTGAAATGCTGAGCAAAGAGGCACAAGGAGAAAAGACAGAACTTAGTTTATTTATGGTACATGGGCAGGATCATCTTATGACCAGTATCGCCTTTGTTGATTTGGCAAAGGAGATTGTTGATTTGCATAAAAAATTTGATGAATAGGAGAAATGCAGATGAGTAGTTTGGTTGATAAATGGCAAGCGCGTCTCATGCCTATTGCCAATAAAATCGGCAACCAAAAATTTCTGGTTGCCCTGCGGGATTCCTTTATTGGAACCATGCCTGTGATTATGACGGGCTCTTTCGCCCTCATGGTAAATGCCTTTCTATCTGACTTGCCAGGACAGTTCGGCTGGACCTGGATTTCATCTACCTTCCAGTGGCTGATTGATATTAACTGGCTGGTATTTAAGGGCAGTATTCCTATCGTTACTCTCTTGTTCCTCTTTACTTTCGGGGTCAATATCGCTAAGATTTACAATACTGATAAGGTATCTGCTGGTCTGGTAGCAGTTGCTTCCTATATCATTACCATTGGTGGATCAGTTACTAAAACCTTTGAGTTGGCTGGCAAAACACCAGGGCTGAGTAAGGCAATTTCAAAACTTCCAGAGCTAAAACTTGACGGCAGTAACCTGTCTGTGACGATTAACAGTGTCATTCCAGGTGATCAAATCAGTGCGCGTGGTTACTTTACTGCCATTCTGATTGGTTTTGTATCTGTTATCATCTTTTGTAAGGTCATGAATCGTAACTGGACGATTAAACTGCCAGATTCTGTTCCGCCAGCTATCATGAAGCCGTTCCTGTCTATCATTCCGGCTGCGATTGCCATGTATGTCGTGGGAATTGCGACCTACCTCTTTAATCTGGTGACAGGCGAGCTGTTGATTGACTGGATTTACAAGATTTTGCAGGCACCGCTTCTCAGCTTGTCTCAAAGCTTCTGGGCTGTACTGCTCATTGTCTTTCTCAATAAGATTTTCTGGTTCTTCGGACTGCACGGCGGTAATGTGCTGGCACCAGTCATGGCCAGTCTCTTTGGTGTGACCATGCTGGCTAATCTAGAAGCTTATCAGGCTGGGCATGCGATTCCTTATATGTGGACGGATAATTCTTTCGGTGCTTTTGTCTGGTTTGATGCGATTGGGGTTGCCATTGCCATTCTCTGGCAATCTCGGAACAAGCACTATCGCGAAGTGGCCAAGTTGGGAATTTTCCCAATGGTCTTCAACATCGGTGAGCCGGTCATGTACGGTCTGCCAATCGTTTTGAATCCAATTATGTTTATTCCATACGTCCTGACGCCAATGGTCATGGTAACAGTAGCATACTTTGCAACCTCTATGGGCTTGGTTGCGCCGGTTACTCAAAACGTTACTTGGGTCATGCCGCCGATTCTCTACGGTTTCTTTGCGACAGCCTTTGACTGGCGGGCAATTATTCTTTCGCTAGTTAACATCGCTATTTCGACCGCTATATATCTGCCCTTTGTCAAGATGGCAGATAAACAGGAGGAGCTTGGATAGATGGCAAAATTTGAAATTAAAGAAGAATTTTACCTGGATGGCCAGCCTTTTAAGATTTTATCGGGAGCTATTCAGTATTTCCGGCTTCATCCAGACCAGTGGCGAGATACCCTTTACAATCTCAAAGCCCTGGGCTTTAATACGGTAGAGACCTATATTCCTTGGGCATTACATGAGCCTCAGGAAGGTCAGTTTCAGGCAGAGGGCATGCTGGATTTTGAAGCATACTTCAAGTTGGTTGAGGAGATGGGGCTTTATCTCATTGTCCGGCCGACGCCTTATATCTGTGCAGAGTTTGACTTTGGCGGCCTGCCGGCTTGGCTCTTGAGATATCCTTCGATGCGCCTGCGGGTCAATCATCCGCTGTTTCTGGAAAAGGTCAGTCATTTTTATGACTGGCTCTTTCCTAAGCTTCTGCCCTATCAGAGTGATCAAGGCGGCCCTATCCTCATGATGCAGGTGGAAAATGAATACGGTTCTTACGCCGAGGACAAGGCTTACATGCGCAGCATTGCGCAGATGATGAAGGTACGTGGCGTTACGGTTCCCCTCTTTACCTCTGACGGGACATGGATAGAGGCTTTGGAGTCTGGAACTTTGATTGAGGATGATATTTTTGTGACGGGGAATTTTGGCTCCCAACCCAAGGAAAATACAGACAATCTACGATCTTTCATGGAGCGCTATGGCAAGAAATGGCCTCTTATGTGTACTGAGTTTTGGGATGGCTGGTTCAGCCGCTGGAGCGAGGAAATCGTTCGGCGAGAGGCAGAAGATTTGGCCCAGGATGTCAAAGAAATGCTGCAGTTGGGCAGTATGAACCTCTTTCTACTGAGAGGTGGGACCAATTTTGGTTTTATCAGCGGCTGTTCGGCCCGCAAGACCAAGGATTTGCCGCAGATTACCTCCTATGATTTTGACGCTCCTATTACTGAGTGGGGACAGCCGACCGAGAAATACTACGCTGTTCAGCGGGTGACCCACGAGGTCTTTCCCGAGCTTGAGCAGATGGAGCCGATTAGCCGACAAGCCAAGGCCTATGGCAGTTTTCCACTGCTTGGTACTGCAAATCTGCTGGATGTGGCAGCGGATATCACAGAGGAAATTCTGCTGGATTATCCGCAGCCTATGGAGCAGATTGGGCAGAATCATGGCTATATTCTCTACCGTTCTGATATCAAAAATCAATACCATGAGGAAAGGCTCAAGGCATTGGAGACTCATGACCGCTGCCATTTCTATGTCAATCAGGAGCACCTAGCTACCCAGTATCGGGAAGAAATCGGTGATGAGATGCTCTTCTCAGCTGATACCGAGCGGATTCAGATTGATGTGTTGGTGGAAAATATGGGACGTGTCAACTATGGTTACAAGCTAGGCGCACCCAGTCAATCCAAGGGAGTCAAGGGGGGTATCATGATTAACCACCAGTTCCGCAAGGGCTGGAAGCATTATGCGCTTAAGTTTGACCAGGAAATGCTGGCCAAGTTAGACTGCTACTCAGATCCACCGGAAAAAGTCAAAGCACCGACCTTCTATCGCTTTGAAGCAGAGTTGGATGATATCGCTGATACCTTCATCGACTGCTCTAAGTATGGGAAGGGCTGTATTTCGGTCAACGGCTTCAACCTAGGCCGCTACTGGAATGAAGGGCCGATTCACTATCTCTATGTGCCGTCTGGCCTGCTTAAGGAAAAGAATGAATTTATCGTCTTTGAAACTGAAAATGTCAAGATTGAAGAGTTGACCTTGCTTGACCATCCAGTCTATAAGAAATGAGGTGTTGCGATGAAATATATGACAGTCGGAAATGAACTGGAAGGAGCCAGTCAGCTGGTTTTGGGCTGTATGCGTCTGGCAGAGCATGCTCCTGAAGAGGTCGTTTCCGTTCTTGAAACGGCATTAGAAGTGGGAATTAATTTCTTTGACCACTCAGATGTTTATGCTGGTGGCCAGTCTGAAGCCAAGTTTGCGCAGGCTCTTCGCTCGGCTAAGATTCCCCGGGACCGAGTTCTCATCCAGTCCAAGTGCGGACTGCGGGATGTTCACACCAACTACCATTTTGACTTTTCTAAGGATTATATCATCAGCTCGGTTGAAGGCAGCTTGGAGCGTTTGCAGACAGACTATCTGGATGTGCTCCTCCTGCACCGGCCAGATGCTCTTGTGGAGCCGGAAGAGGTGGCTGAAGCTTTCTCACAGCTGCACCAAGCTGGGAAGGTCCGTTATTTCGGAGTCAGCAATCAAAACCCTTATCAGATCGAGCTACTGCAGAAGAGTGTGGAACAGCCCTTGATTGCCAACCAACTGCAGTTTGGTCCAGCCCATACTCCGATGTTGGATGCTGGGCTCAATGCCAATATGCTCAATCCTTTAGCAATCGTTCGGGACGGTAGTGTGCTGGACTATTGTCGATTGCATCATATCACGATTCAGCCTTGGTCACCATTTCAGGTCGACTTGAACCAGGGACTCTTTATGGAGCATCCTAAATATGCTCAGCTTACAGAAACTCTGCATGCCTTTGCATCAGATTATCAAGTTTCTTTTGAAGCCTTAGTTCTCGCTTGGATTTTGCGTCATCCGGCACAAATGCAGCCGATTGTTGGCTCCATGAATCCGCAGCGAATTCGCTCAATGGTGGCTGCTTTTGATATTGAGCTCTCTCGGGCTGATTGGTATAAGATATACAAGAGCGCGGGGAATCCTCTGCCCTAAACTTATTTTTGCAGGGAGATTATTTGTTATTCAGAATCAATGAAGCCTAAGAGCAGCGAATCGGTCTGCATATTTCATTGATTAAGCTCGACTCTGCACCTTATGAAAGGAGAATGATATGAATAATAAGTTTTCTTGGCAAGGCCTAGCAAAATCTGCTTCTACTGCCAAGTATGGAAGCGGCTTGCTGCTATGTGCTTCCCTCTTGTCCTTAGCAGCTTTGACGTGCGTCTCAAGAGTTGAAGCAGAAGATGTTGCGCCTGCCCCTGCCGCAGTAGCTGAAACGCCGGCTTCTCCAGCAGCTCAAGCAAGTCCTGAGGTTGAAAATCCAGTTCCAACTGAACCCCAAGTAGTTCCTGCAAATCAGACCGAATCAGCTGCAGCCGCTAGCGAGCTGCCAGCCAGTCAGGTCATGTCCGATGAGCAGAAGCAGCGCGCCATTGCTCAGATGGGAGCCAATCAAGGGGATGTCTGGGTTTGGTCGGAGGAAAATGTCGTTGAAGAAAATGGGGAGCGTCAAAAACGCGGTCCTAATGGCGGCCCTGGCCAATTTAATGGCGGAGCTGTCGTGTTAGGCGGCCGTCCGACATATGACCCAGCGGCGGATTGGTACTACCTTGCTTATAAAGGCGAAGGGATGACCGACGAAGAAGCGAAGGCTGTCTTTGACAAGGAACGCGGAAAATGGATGAACGAGTTTGATCCTTGGGGCGTTGTGATGGAAATGACGGACAATAAGGCCAGTAATGCTTGGGCGGATATTCGTAACATGCAGGCTTTTGTGCTCCGAAAGGACTCCAATGTCTGGGAGAAAATTGTGGATCACCCTCAAGGAGTTCAATGGGTCTCTCAATTCAAGGGGAATATGTCCAGCAACGTAGGAGATGCCCGGCAGGAAGCCTTGGCTGGAGGAGGAACAGCTATTGAGGTATTACCTAAGCAGGATCGGGTTGCCCACTGGGGTTCTGATCAGGCCCGTGATATTCCAAGTCCTCAAACCATTCGGGCTGTTTTAGTTTCCGTAGAAGCTCGTATTTCTGAAAAATCTGACCCAGATGCCAAGCTTGGTATTCAAGTTGGAGGTGACTGGAAATTTGCTGAAGAAGTGAGTAAGCCGCTCTGGTATCCAGGAGCTGGTCTGGCTGGTATTCAGCGACTGACCAAGGATTGGGCGCGTTACTATTTTGTCAGCCTCACTGGTATTCAAGATGCAGTCGAAGAAAGGGCCATTTCACAAGATGTATTTATGAAGAGTATCGTGCCGCTGACCGATATGGAGCAGGCCTCTCAAAATCAAGCCCAACAGCCAACCCCTGCAAGGCCTGATCCAAAGGGTAGCCAAGCGGAAAATCTGACCTACAAAGCAAGCGGCCAGAGGGTCCCTCAAGCAACGTCTCAAGAGCCAACTCTTCAGCAAGCTTCTTCCAAACAATTACCTAAGACCGGCAGCCAAAGCAGTCTATTGGCCAATCTGCTTGGACTCGGGCTATTAGGACTGGGAGCTGGCTTCCTTGGCCTGAAGAAAAAATCTTAGTTTTGCAAGCTAGAGGGAAAATAATCTACAAAAAAGCAACAGCAGATTCTAGCTGTTGCTTTGTGTTTGATTTAGGTTTTGCACGACAGGCTGTTCGAAATTAGGTGCTTGCGCAACCTGCTCGCCAATCGGACTGCAGACAGGCTCTTGGTATTTTTGAGTAAAGCGGCATCTTGGGAAGTTGGAGCAGCCCCAAAATTGCTGGCCAGCCCTAGAACCTTTGGATGCTGTACGGAGAACCAATCCATGCTGGCAGCGAGGGCAGATCTTTTCTGCTTCTCTACGCTGTTTATTCTGAGCAATGCGGTTAATATGGCGCTCTTTGATGACCTGTTTTCGCTTGGTCAAGGGTAGCAGCATACGATAGAGGTCGTCAATCTGATCAGGCGACAGGTAGGCTTGACTTTGGCAGGCCTGCCGGTCAATTGCCCCTATCACTTGCCAGGTCTGAATAACCTTATGCCTGTCACTGTTTAGATGGATTTCCTTAAGCTGACAGTCATTGCCAAAGACGATATAGGAATAAAGGTTTGGCGTGTATTGGTTGAGATAGTAGCTGAGCCATTTGAGATGGACTTTATTTTGAATAATGGGATTGAAAAAAGAATGTTTGTAAGATTTTCCACGGCCTCCGGAAAGAATCTGAGTCCAGTATTGCTGGTTTTCTGATCCGAAGATCCAGCCCTTGTAGTTTTTTGACTCAAAAATGTAAATCCCAGACGGATGAATCAGCAGGGCATCAATCTCAGTGGTAGTGCCATCTTCTTTGAAGATATAGAGATTGTACAAAATCTTTTTATAGCCATAGAGCTGGTTCAAGACCTGACCAAGCTGGTACTCTCCCTGTTTTCCCTTGTTGTATTTGAGTTCCCAAGGGGCAGTTTGGGTTTGCTGGAAATAGTCAGGCTCTTGGCTTTGGCTGGACGGCCAATCCGAGTTCGTATCTTCTCGGTCTTCGAGTAGCTTATAACTGATAAAAAAGACGATGCCAAAGACAGCCACAAATGCAACGAAAAAGAATCCAAACATTTCCTAATCTCCCTTAAAATCCCTAATTCGAGTATAGCACAAAATAAAGGACGAAAGATTTTTATAAGTGTAAAAACACAGCATTTGAACAATGAATCAAAATATGTCTAAAAAACGGAAACTACCCTTTAAAAACTTATTTTCCAAAAACACCTCACAAACCTAAAAAATCATGTATAATAAAAAGACAGGAAAAGAATAGGAGTTATCATGTCTCAGGAATTAATCAGTGTTATCATCCCTGTTTACAATGTTGAGCAGTATTTAGCAGAATGTGTGAACAGCGTCTGTCGTCAGACCTATCAAAATCTGGAAATTATTCTAGTCAATGATGGTTCAACAGATGCTTCTGGCCAGATTTGCCAAGAGCTGGCTGATCAGGATGCGAGGATTCGTCTTATTCATCAGGAAAATCAAGGCTTGTCCGGTGCCCGCAACACAGGGATTGAGCACTCTAGTGCAGACTATTTGATTTTTGTGGATTCGGATGACTGGCTGCCTGAGCAGCATGTTGCCCGCCTCTATGAAAAGCTCAAGGAGTATGATGCGGACATTGCTATTGGTCACCACTGTAGTTTCCGTGCTGAGGATTCAGCCTTCCTCTACTATTCGACAGAGCATTTTGAAACCCTCTATACGCGAGAAGAGATAATCGAGGAGTACCCTAGACGTCGCATGGTAGACGGTGTCTTTCTCTGTGCCTGGGCTAAGCTCTATAAGCGTGAGCTCTTTGATACAGTGCGCTATCCAGTCGGCCGAGTGGCCGAAGATGCCTTCACAACTTATAAGCTGTACCTTCAGTCAGAGAAGATTATCTACCTCAATGAACCGCTCTATTACTATCGCTTGCGGCCAAATAGCATCTCCATGACTTGGAATGAGCAGTGGTTCCGAGACTTGATTGTAGGTTTTGAGGAGCAGCTAGCCATTTTGGGTAAGCTAGGTTATGACCTGAGCTTCTACTACAAATACTACACCTTCTTGCTCCAGTATTGTCGCGACAGCGCTGCAGCCGTCGGTATGCAGTCTAGTCTGGTCTATCAGGAAATTGAAAGCAAACTCCAACTGTTTGGAGAATAAATAAAACAAACCACCTTTCAACCGTAGGGTTGACAATGTGGCTTGTTTTTTGGTGTTTGAAAATTAAAGACTAAAAATAACAATTAATGTCATGCTTCAAAAAGACATCTTGGTATTCAAATAAGTCTTCAGGGTGCAAGGCCTTGACATCTTCCATGGCATACTTTCGGCCAAGTAATTTGTATTTATTTTCGCCAAATTGATGGAAAGGCAGCAGCTGGACTTGATCGATGGATAGTTCATTAAACAGGGTCGCAAACTGCTCTGCATCTTCTAAAGAGTCATTAAAATCCGGAATGACAGGAATGCGCAGAACAATCGTCTTTTGATGAGTGAAGGCGTAGTGGATATTCTGAACAATCAATTCGTTTTTTACTCCAGTCACCTTGCGGTGGTTGACAGAGTTATAATGTTTCAGGTCTGTATAGATAAAATCAACGTACTGGATGAGATCCACGAATTTTTCATGTTCTACAAAGGCAGTTGTTTCAATAGCGGTATGAATCCCTTTTTCCTTAGCCGCTTTGAGAATGGCCTTGGCAAATTCAAACTGGGCGAAAATCTCTCCGCCAGATAAGGTCAGGCCGCCGCCAGATTCTTCATAAAAATCTCTGTCCTTTAGGACTTCGTTGATAATCTCCTCGACACTTCTTTCCTCCCCCATAGTGATGCTTTTTTTGGTAGTAGCATCCAGCATAGGCTCGGGTCTGAATTGCTGTGATTCTGGGTTAGAGCACCAAGGGCAGCGCAGAGGACAGCCCTTGAGGAAAACCGTTGTACGAATCCCTGGTCCATCATGAATACTGAAATGTTGGATGTTGAAAATAATTCCTTTTGTTGTTTCCATACTCAGGCCTCCTTTGGATACAATCATTATAACTTATTTTAGAAAGAAAAACAATTACGAATGAAAGTTATTTTTATTTTATTTTTAAGACGTCTTTTGTTACAATAATAGCAGAGGTGATAGAATGGAACGTTTAGATGAAATTGTTAAATTAGTATCTGAATTTGAACGAATTGATGTCAATACTTTGTCTGACCGCTTAAAAGTGTCCAAAGTAACGATTCGTAAAGACTTGGATAAGCTGGAAACCAAAGGTCTGCTGCGCAGAGAGCATGGCTATGCTGTTTTAAATAGCGGCGATGATCTGAATGTCAGACTTTCCTTTCATTATGATACCAAGCGCCGAATTGCCCAGGAAGCAGCAAAAATCGTTCAGGATAATGAAACCATTATGATTGAATCTGGATCGACCTGTGCCTTACTAGCTGAGGAAATTTGCCGAACGAAGAAGAATGTCAAGATTATTACCAATTCTTATTTTATTGCGGATTATATAAAACAAACTGATTCTTGTAAAATTATCTTACTGGGCGGAGAATTTCAGAAAGATTCTCAAGTGACAGTAGGGCCTCTTCTCAAGGAAATGATCCGCTTTTTCCACGTAGAACATGCTTTTGTCGGAACAGATGGCTATGATGAAAATCTAGGCTTTACAGGCAAGGATCTGATGCGGAGTGAGGTTGTGCAGTATATGTCAGAGGCATCTGACCGGATGATTGTCTTGACGGACTCAAGCAAGTTCACCAGGAAAGGTACGATTAAGAGATTTGGCTTCAAGCAGATTGCTCAAGTGGTGACTGACAAGGCGATTCCGAAAGAGGCTGTTGAGCGCTTGAAAGCTGCGGATATCAAACTGACTCTGATCTAGCAGAGAAGGAGATAAGATGAAAAATGAAAGAAAAAAACTATTGGCAAAAATTGCTTATCTCTACTATATCGAAGAAAGAAGCCAGTCTGACATTGCGGCTGAGACAGGGATTTATCGCACCACCATCAGCCGAATGCTGGCAGAAGCGAAAAAAGAGGGCATTGTAAAGATTGAGATTGAAGACTTTGATACCCGCTTGTTCCATTTGGAAAACTATGTAAAAGAAAAATATAGGCTCAAGGGAATCGAAATTGTTAGTAACTTAGTAGATGAATCTCCAGCAGACCTAGAAGAGAGGTTGGCTCAAGCTGCTGCAGGTATGCTGCGTGGCCTGATTAAAGACAATGATAAAGTGGGATTTTCTTGGGGAAAGAGCTTGAGCCTTTTAGTAGAGCACTCCAGCAGCAAACATTTGACAAATGTCCATTTCTTTCCTTTGGCAGGTGGACCGAGTCATATCCATGCACGCTATCATGTGAACACCCTCATCTATAGCATGGCTGGAAAATACCATGGGGACTGCCGTTTTATGAATTCCACGATTATTCAGGAGAATGAGCAACTGACAAATGGAATATTGGCTTCTAAATATTTTGAAGATCTGAAAAGCAGCTGGCAGGAGCTAGATGTGGCTGTAGTTGGTATTGGAGGGCAGGTTGACACGGGAAATCGCCAATGGCTGGACATGCTGACCTCAGAGGATTTTCTTGCTCTAGAGAGTCAGGATGCTGTCGGAGAAATCTGCTGTCGCTTCTTTAATAAAAAAGGGGAGATGGTCTACCAGCATTTGCAAAATCGAACGATTGCCATCTCTTTGGAAAATTTGAAAAATGTGCCGCTTAGTTTGGCCTTTGCCTATGGCAGTCAAAAATCTGCTGCTATCTTAGCGGTGTTGCGAGCTGGCTATGTTAATCATTTGGTGACAGATGAAGCGACGATTCTAAAAATGCTAGACTTGGACGGAGATAGGAGTTTCCTCACTTCTTGATAGTAGCGGCATCTCAGGTGCAAGAGATTTCCAAGACGTAATTTAGGATCCCGTTTTTAATAGTGATTAGCACTTATATATGGAGGTGGGTTGTTGATTTGAAAAAGTTAATGAAACGAAAATTGACTAGTTTAGCCACAGGAGAGCTAGTCGCTGTGCTAGTATTTTGGATGAATTTTTTCCTTCTCAAAAAATGGATTCTTACTACTGGAGCTTTGATTTCTATTTCTTTCTCCTTGTTTGTACTGAGTTTTATTTTGATACAGGGCTCTGTTTTCTGGTGGATTTTGATAAAAAGGATTTCCAATCCAAGATTTGCTGAAAGATATACAGGCAAGATTTACAGAATACTAAAGATCTTAGACTTTATTTTACTAGGTGTAGGGGCCCTGATAATTATGTTAAATTACAGTGAATTTCCCACATCCATAATCTCTTTAGCAATTTGGTTTTTTGCTGTCATCGAGTGGATGAATTATTTTAAATTGCAATTATCCTACAGTCTGAATCCTGCTGTTTTATTGAAATACATCTTTCAGAGGAAATTGCGGAAAAGTAAAATAGCAAAGGAAATTGAGAAGGCCGTATAAAAAGATAAGTTTCGGTTTCTTAAAATAGCATATATGAGGAAGTAGAAGCAAATAGCTGCTGCTTCTTTTTTTGTGTCGAATCTGCTTATCGTTCTTATCTAATAGAGTGCCTTTGATTCGCAGATGAATACAGCTGTATAGGAGTTTTTTTGCGGAGGCCCTTTTTGCACAAATGTGCGAAATAATTTAAATAAGCTAATTTGTTCTATAATATATTGACGGACTGAGATAAAGGTGATACATTCTAGTTACAAACAAAAATAAATCACTTTCAAACAAAAGAACAGGTTTTTGTTAATTATAAAGATAGGAGCGGTTGTAACATATGGAAATGATTGTAGCAGATCAAATTATCATGGGTCTTATCTTAGACGCCGGTGATGCCAAGCAGCATATTTATCAAGCTTTATCACTAGCTAAAGATGGTAAGTTTTCAGAATGTGATGAGCAGATTGAGCTGGCAGATAAGGCGCTGTTAGAGGCCCATAACTTGCAGACCAAGTTCCTAGCTCAGGAAGCTGGAGGAACGAAAACAGAGATTACAGCGCTGTTTGTTCATTCTCAGGATCATTTGATGACCAGCATTACAGAGATTAATCTCATCAAGGAAATCATCGACTTGAGAAGAGAATTACAAGGGGAAAAATAAATCATCAGGAGGATGAAAAGATGGTTAAGATTGGTTTGTTTTGCGCGGCAGGTTTTTCAACAGGGATGTTGGTCAACAATATGAAAATAGCTGCAGCTGAAAAAGGGCTGGAAGCTGAGATTGAAGCCTACTCTCAGGCTAAGTTGGCTGATTATGCAGCGGATCTGGATGTCGCTTTATTGGGCCCGCAGGTAGCCTATACACTAGACAAATCTACAGCTATTTGCGACAGTTGCCATACTCCGATTGCAGTTATTCCGATGGCTGATTACGGTATGCTAGATGGCGAAAAAGTGTTAAACCTCGCTTTGAGTTTGTTGGATAAACATTAAAATCAAGGAGCTTCGTTATGTCTAAAGTGGATACTCAAAAAATCATTGCGCCGATTATGAAGTTTGTCAATATGCGCGGGATTATCGCCTTAAAAGACGGTATGTTGGCAATTTTGCCTCTTACAGTTGTGGGAAGTCTATTCTTGATTGTAGGGCAATTACCTTTTGAAGGTTTAAATCAAGCCATTGCTAGTGTGTTTGGGGCTGACTGGACAGAACCGTTTATGCAGGTTTATTCAGGAACCTTTGCCATTATGGGGCTGATTTCTTGTTTTTCAATTGGTTATTCTTATGCCAAGAACAGCGGTGTAGAGCCTCTGCCGGCAGGAGTGCTGTCTCTTTCTTCCTTCTTTATCCTTTTGAAATCCTCTTATATACCAGAAAAGGGTGAGGCGATTGCAGATGCGATTGCCAAGGTCTGGTTTGGCGGTCAAGGAATCATTGGGGCCATTCTCATTGGTCTGGCAGTTGGCAGTATCTATACGATTTTCATTCAAAAGCATATTGTCATCAAAATGCCAGAGCAGGTTCCGCAAGCGATTGCCAAGCAGTTTGAAGCCATGATTCCAGCTTTCGTTATTTTCTTGCTGTCGATGCTGGTTTATATTATTGCCAAGATAGCGACTGGTGGCGGTACCTTTATTGAGATGATTTACGATGTCATTCAGGTGCCTCTGCAAGGTCTGACGGGCTCTCTGTATGGAGCTATCGGTATTGCTTTCTTCATTTCTTTTCTGTGGTGGTTTGGTGTTCATGGGCAATCCGTTGTCAATGGCGTCGTAACAGCCTTGTTGCTGTCAAATCTGGATACTAATAAGGCCCTGCTTGCTGCAGATAAGCTGTCTGTCAGCCAAGGTGCCCATATTGTGACCCAGCAATTTTTGGATAGTTTTCTTATCTTATCGGGATCCGGTATCACTTTTGGAGTGGTCGTAGCCATGCTCTTTGCTGCCAAGTCCAAACAGTATAAGGCTCTGGGGAAAGTTGCTGCTTTCCCGGCAATCTTTAATGTCAATGAGCCAGTTGTCTTTGGCTTTCCGATTGTGATGAATCCGGTCATGTTCCTGCCCTTTGTTTTGGTTCCGGTTCTGGCTGCTTTGATTGTCTACATGGCGATTGCAGTCGGCTTTATGCAGCCATTCGCAGGTGTGACTTTGCCTTGGAGTACACCGGCTATCATTTCTGGATTTATGGTCGCTGGCTGGCAAGGGGCAGTCATTCAAATTGTCATCTTAGCCATGTCCGCCTTTGTCTATTTCCCATTTGTGAAGTTTCAGGATAAGATTGCCTACAATAACGAGTTGAAAAATGAAGAATAATCTGATTTTGATGGATAAAAACACAAAAGTTTCTTGGCTCAGATGGCACAAATGTGCAAAAAATCTTTAATTCAGTAATCGCCTATAAATGATTGAATTCTAGGATTTTGCATGTTACAATAGTTACGAAAGAAATAAATTAAATTTCATAAGAAAGGTCGTAGCCAAATGATCCAAGTAAAAGAAGTAGAAAGAACAACAATAAAAACAGACTATTTTGGCAGCTTAACAGAGCGGATGGATAAGTATCGGGAAGATGTTTTAAATAAAAAGCCCTATATTGATGCAGAGCGCGCTGTCTTAGCTACCAAGGCTTATGATAAGCATAAGGAAAAACCAAATGTGTTGAAGCGTGCTTACATGCTCAAAGAGATTTTGGAAAATATGACGCTTTATATCGAAGATGAAACGATGATCGTCGGCAATCAGGCTTCATCTAATAAAGACGCGCCTATCTTCCCAGAGTATACTTTAGAGTTTGTACTCAATGAACTAGATCTTTTTGAGAAGCGGGACGGAGACGTCTTCTACATCACAGAGGAAACCAAAGAGCAGCTCCGCAGTATTGCTCCTTTCTGGGAAAACAATAACCTCCGTGCGAGAGCTGGAGCTTTACTTCCAGAGGAAGTTCAGGTTTATATGGAAACTGGCTTCTTTGGCATGGAAGGAAAGATGAACTCTGGGGATGCCCACTTGGCGGTCAACTATCAAAAACTCTTGGCCTATGGACTGAAAGGTTTTGAAGAAAAAGCTCGCGCAGCTAAGGAAGCCTTGGATTTGACCGATCCGGCTAGTATTGACAAATACCACTTCTATGATTCCATTTTCATCGTAGTAGATGCTGTGAAAGCTTATGCGGAGCGTTTTGTGGCCTTGGCCAATCAGCTTGCTGAAAAAGCAGAGCCTAAGCGCCGTCAGGAGCTCTTAGAAATCGCTAGAATCTGTTCTAAAGTTCCGTACGAGCCAGCATCAACCTTTGCTGAAGCTGTTCAGTCTGTTTGGTTTATCCAGTGTATCCTTCAGATTGAGTCCAACGGACATTCACTCTCTTATGGACGCTTTGACCAGTACATGTATCCTTATGTCAAGGCAGATTTGGAAGCTGGACGTGAGACAGAGGCTAGTATTGTGGAACGCTTAACCAATCTCTGGATTAAGACGATTACCATTAATAAAGTGCGCAGTCAGGCCCACACATTCTCATCTGCAGGCAGTCCCCTTTATCAAAATGTGACAATCGGGGGCCAAACGAGAGATAAGAGAGATGCAGTCAACCCACTTTCCTACCTTGTCTTGAAATCTGTAGCTCAAACTCATCTTCCTCAGCCGAATCTGACCGTTCGTTATCATGCAGGCTTAGATGCTCGCTTTATGAATGAGTGTATCGAAGTCATGAAGCTTGGCTTCGGTATGCCGGCCTTCAATAATGATGAAATCATCATTCCGTCCTTTATTGCTAAAGGAGTTTTGGAAGAAGACGCATACGACTACAGTGCTATAGGCTGTGTGGAAACTGCTGTGCCTGGTAAATGGGGCTACCGTTGTACAGGTATGAGCTACATGAACTTCCCTAAGGTGCTCCTTATCACTATGAACGATGGGATTGATCCAGCATCTGGCAAGCGCTTTGCGCCAAGTTTCGGTCACTTTAAAGATATGAAGAGCTTTGCTGAGCTGCAAACGGCTTGGGACAAGACCTTGCGCCACTTGACCCGCATGAGTGTCATCGTGGAAAATTCTATCGACCTATCTCTTGAAAGAGAAGTGCCGGATATCCTCTGCTCAGCTTTGACAGATGACTGTATCGGACGCGGCAAGCATTTGAAAGAGGGCGGAGCTGTCTATGACTATATTTCCGGTCTTCAAGTCGGTATTGCCAATCTATCAGACTCACTGGCGGCTATCAAGAAGCTGGTCTTTGAGGAAGGCAGGCTGACTCCAGCTGAACTCTGGCATGCACTTGAAACGGACTATGCAGGTGAGCGTGGTAAAGAAATTCAAGAAATGCTGATTCATGATGCACCGAAATATGGTAATGATGATGATTACGCAGATAAGCTAGTGACAGATGCTTATGATATTTATGTGGATGAAATCGCTAAATATCCAAATACCCGTTATGGCCGTGGTCCAATTGGCGGTATCCGATACTCTGGAACATCTTCTATTTCAGCCAATGTAGGTCAAGGTCGCGGTACTTTGGCGACACCAGATGGCCGCAATGCCGGAACACCACTCGCTGAAGGTTGCTCTCCATCCCACAATATGGACAAGAACGGCCCAACCTCCGTATTGAAATCTGTTTCCAAATTACCGACAGACGAAATCGTAGGTGGCGTTCTGCTCAATCAAAAAGTCAATCCTCAGACCCTGTCTAAGGAAGAAGATAAAGTGAAACTTATTGCCTTGCTTCGTACATTCTTTAACCGTCTGCATGGCTATCATATCCAATACAATGTCGTTTCTCGGGAAACATTGATTGATGCTCAGAAGCATCCTGAAAAACACCGCGATTTGATTGTTCGCGTTGCAGGCTACTCTGCTTTCTTCAATGTGCTTTCCAAGGCGACGCAAGATGATATTATTGGACGTACGGAGCACACATTGTAAAAGAGGTCCAATTTATGGAATTCATGCTTGATACCTTAAATTTAGAGGAGATAAAAAAATGGTCGGAAGTCCTCCCCTTGGCGGGAGTGACTTCTAATCCGACCATCGCAAAAAAAGAAGGAAAAATAGACTTCTTCGAACGGATTCGCGCTGTTCGGGAAATCATAGGAGAAGGTCCATCTATCCATGTGCAGGTTGTTGCCAAGGATTATGAGGGAATCTTGAAAGATGCTACTGAAATTCGAAAAAAATGCGGCGATGCTGTCTACATTAAAGTTCCGGTCACACCGGCTGGGCTGGCAGCTATCAAAACTCTCAAAGCAGAGGGCTACAAGATTACAGCGACAGCCATTTATACAACCTTTCAAGGGCTATTAGCCATTGAAGCGGGGGCTGACTATCTTGCTCCTTACTATAACCGCATGGAAAATCTCAATATTGATTCAGATGCTGTCATCAGCCAGCTGGCTCAGGCGATTGAGCGGGATCATTCCGCCAGCAAAATATTGGCAGCTTCCTTTAAGAATGTTGGACAAATCAATCGTGCTTTTGCTGATGGGGCTCAAGCCATTACAGCTGGACCAGATATCTTTGCAGCAGCCTTTGCCATGCCGTCTATCGCTAAGGCAGTAGATGACTTTGCTACTGACTGGTCAGCAATTCACAATCAGGAATACATTTAAAAGGTATATATAATGCTCTATCTATAAAAAAGAAAGAGGTGTTCTATGAGAATTTTTGCAAGCCCGTCTCGTTATATTCAGGGAGAAAATGCCCTGTTTGAAAATGCAAAACAGATTCTTCAGTTAGGAAGCCATCCAGTCTTGCTTTGTGATGATGTGGTTTACCAGATTGTTGGGGAGAAGTTCCATGACTATCTTACTCGTTATGGTTTTCATGTGCTGCATGTCGCTTTTAACGGAGAAGCTTCTGACGCTGAAATAGAACGGGTCGTTGCTCTGGCTGAAAAAGACGGAGCAGACTTAGTTATTGGTCTAGGCGGTGGGAAAACGATTGACAGTGCGAAGGCGATTGCAGACATACTAGGACGTCCTGTGGTCATTGCGCCAACCATTGCCTCTACAGATGCCCCAACTTCAGCACTTTCTGTTATCTATACAGAAGATGGCGCCTTTGAAAAGTACATTTTCTATAGTAAAAACCCCGAACTAGTCTTGGTGGATACGAAAGTGATTGCTGGAGCGCCAAAACGACTTCTGGCTTCTGGGATTGCAGATGGTTTAGCGACTTGGGTAGAGGCGCGTGCCGTCCAGCAAAAAAATGGCACTACCATGCTGGGACAAAGACAGAGCTTAGCTGGTGTAGCAATTGCGAAGAAGTGTGAAGAAACCCTGTTTGCAGATGGCCTGCAGGCTATTGCAGCCTGTGAAGCAAAAGTCGTGACCCCAGCTCTGGAAAATATCATTGAAGCTAATACCCTTCTCAGTGGCGTCGGCTTTGAGAGCGGCGGTTTAGCAGCAGCCCATGCTATCCACAACGGCTTTACAGCTCTTACAGGCGATATTCATCACTTGACCCACGGCGAAAAAGTAGCCTATGGAACCTTGACCCAGCTCTTCTTAGAAAACCGTTCTAAAGAAGAATTGGAAAAATATATTCGCTTCTATCAAAAGATTGGTATGCCGACAACTCTGAAAGAAATGCATTTAGAAAATGCCAGCTATGAAGATTTGCTCAAAGTTGGTCAGCAAGCGACGATTGAGGGCGAAACCATCCATCAGATGCCATTTGAGATCTCAGCTTCTGACATTGCAGGTGCCATCCTAGCGGTTGACCAATATGTCAGGGATTTGGATAAATAAAAGCAAAATATAAAACAAGCCACCTTCCAACCGCAGGGTTGACAGCGTGGCTTGTTTTTTGGTGAGATTACCAGATGTAAGGAAAAACTCGGTATCTAACCTTTTGGCAATAAGCTTCGTAATTTTTCCCAAAGTGATTGCCTAAAGCTTTTTCTTCTACTCTAAGTCGAATGCTATATCCTAACACGAGTAAAATAAGACTGATAATGATTGTAAGAGGATTTAATGAGGTAATCGATAGGCCAAGGATAGACAAGATACTGCCAGTATAGGCAGGATTTCTTACAATAGAATAAGGGCCATGGTCTACTAATTGTTGACTATCGGTTGTTTGAACGGCCAGTGTGAAGTTTTTTCCGAGATAATTGACTGCATAGACCCGCAATGCGAACCCTGCTAGAGAGATGAGGATTCCAAGATAGATAGTGAGGCTGGGTAAGTGGGGGACAAAGTCGAGAAATTGTCCGTTTATCAAAAATAAGCAGCTGATAACACTGCCGATAATGATGTAGCGGCTCCCTTTATCTGCAGAGTCGTTTACATTGTTTGACTTAGTTTTATTTTTAATCCACATTTCTGTGCTAATAAAAATAACAAAGAAAATATAAGTGAAAATAGTTTGTAAATTCATGATTATTCCTCCGGTCAGAATTATACAACTTTTAATTTTAGAGGTCAATCAGAGATTAACTCTTTAGAAGTGAGTTATAGTTTTTGTCAGTGAAAACTGGATTCCATCTTTCAAAATCCCTTGAAAATGGTATAATAGAAACAGTACAAAAAATGGAGAAAAGAATGGCTTATTATAATCACAAAGAAATCGAACCCAAGTGGCAGAAATATTGGGCAGAGCACCATACATTTAAGACAGGTACGGACAAGGACAAGCCTAACTTTTATGCGCTGGACATGTTTCCTTATCCATCAGGAGCGGGACTCCATGTAGGGCATCCGGAGGGCTACACAGCGACAGATATCCTCAGCCGCTACAAGCGGGCTCGGGGCTATAATGTCCTGCATCCTATGGGCTGGGATGCCTTTGGTCTGCCGGCTGAGCAATACGCTATGGATACAGGCAATGACCCAGCTGACTTTACAGCAGAAAATATTGCCAATTTTAAGCGTCAAATCAATGCTCTAGGATTTTCGTATGACTGGGACCGAGAAATCAATACAACTGACCCTAACTACTACAAGTGGACCCAGTGGATTTTCACCAAGCTTTACGAAAAAGGCCTGGCTTATGAAGCTGAAGTGCCAGTAAACTGGGTTGAAGAGCTGGGAACGGCTATCGCCAATGAGGAAGTCCTGCCAGACGGCACATCTGAGCGCGGTGGTTATCCAGTTGTGCGCAAACCTATGCGTCAGTGGATGCTGAAAATCACGGCCTATGCAGAACGTTTGCTCAATGACTTGGAGGAGCTGGACTGGCCTGAGTCTATCAAGGATATGCAGCGCAACTGGATTGGTAAGTCAACAGGTGCCAATGTAACCTTCAAGATTAAGGACACAGACAAGGACTTCACTGTCTTTACGACTCGTCCGGACACCCTTTTTGGAGCGACCTATGCTGTTTTGGCTCCAGAGCATGCTCTCGTTGATGCCATTACAAGTGCAGAACAAGCCCAAGCAGTTGCAGACTACAAACACGCAGCCAGCCTCAAATCCGACCTAGCTCGGACTGATTTGGCTAAGGAGAAGACCGGTGTCTGGACAGGAGCTTATGCCATTAATCCTGTCAATGGCAAGGAAATCCCCATCTGGATTGCCGACTATGTGCTTGCAAGCTACGGAACAGGAGCCATCATGGCTGTTCCTGCCCACGATGAGCGCGACTGGGAGTTTGCTAAGCAGTTTGATTTAGAGATTATTCCTGTTTTAGAGGGGGGCAATGTTGCTGAAGCTGCTTACACAGAAGACGGTCCGCATATTAACTCTGGCTTCCTAGATGGCTTGGACAAGGCTGCCGCTATCGAAAAGATGGTTGCTTGGCTGGAAGCAGAAGGTGTCGGAAATGAAAAAGTCACCTATCGTCTGCGCGACTGGCTCTTTAGCCGTCAGCGTTACTGGGGTGAGCCGATTCCAATCATTCATTGGGAAGATGGTACTTCAACATCTGTCCCTGAAAATGAACTGCCACTTGTTCTGCCTGTAACCAAGGATATCCGCCCTTCTGGTACCGGTGAAAGCCCTCTGGCCAATCTGACTGATTGGCTGGAAGTGACTCGGGAAGATGGTGTCAAAGGACGCCGCGAAACCAACACCATGCCTCAATGGGCTGGTTCCAGCTGGTATTACCTGCGTTACATTGACCCGCACAACAATGAGAAATTAGCAGACGAAGACTTGCTCAAGGCTTGGCTTCCAGTTGATATTTACATCGGAGGTGCGGAGCACGCCGTGCTCCATCTTCTCTACGCTCGCTTCTGGCACAAGTTCCTTTATGATATCGGAGTGGTTCCGACCAAAGAGCCTTTCCAAAAACTCTTTAACCAAGGGATGATTCTGGGGACTAGCTACCGTGATAGTCGCGGTGCTCTAGTGGCGACAGACAAGGTGGAAAAACGCGATGGTTCTTTCTTCAATATCGAAACTGCAGAAGAACTGGAGCAAGCGCCTGCTAAGATGTCTAAGTCTCTGAAGAATGTAGTCAACCCAGACGATGTAGTGGAGCAATATGGTGCCGATACGCTTCGTGTCTATGAAATGTTCATGGGGCCGCTGGATGCATCTATCGCTTGGAGCGAAGAAGGGTTAGAAGGCAGCCGTAAGTTCCTTGATCGGGTTTATCGTCTCCTTAACTCTAAGGAGCTGGTCACTGAAAATAGCGGAGCTTTGGACAAGGTCTACCATGAAACGGTCAAGTCTGTCACAGAGCAGATTGAGGAGCTCAAGTTTAACACAGCCATTGCCCAGCTCATGATCTTTGTCAATGCAGCCAACAAGGAAGAAAAGCTCTATGTCGAATATGCCAAAGGCTTTATCCAATTGCTGGCGCCTTTTGCACCGCACTTGGCTGAAGAACTCTGGCAGGCAGTCGCTCAAACTGGCGAGAGCATTTCCTATGTAACTTGGCCAACTTATGACGAAAGCAAACTGGTCGAAGCAGAGGTCGAAATCGTAGTTCAGATCAAGGGTAAAGTCCGTGTTAAGCTAGTCGTAGCTAAGGACCTGAGCCGTGAGGAACTGCAGGAAATCGCTCTGGCAGATGAGAAAATCAAATCCGAAATCGCCGGCAAAGAAATCGTCAAAGTCATTAGCGTGCCGAATAAACTAGTTAATATCGTGGTGAAATAATTAGTTTGTTACAGCATTATAGTGATGATAAAGAAAGGAGTCGTTTAAAACGGCTCTTTTTTCAATGCCTTTCTTTCTCTTAAATAGTAGAACTTTTCTAATTTTTCGATTTTCTCTTGTATTAGCTAGGCACTTTATTTATAATGATTATAAATAAAAAAGAAAGAGAAAAGTTTAACAGTGGAAGAACATAAAATTGATACGAACTTTAGTGGTCGGCTGAATATCTTGCGAGCTGGGGTTTTAGGAGCTAATGACGGCATTATTTCCATAGCAGGTGTGGTTATTGGGGTGGCTAGTGCGACGGACGATGTCTGGATTATCTTTCTGTCTGGTTTGGCGGCAGTCTTTGCGGGTGCCTTTTCTATGGCTGGTGGAGAGTATGTTTCTGTTTCTACCCAAAAGGATACAGAAGAAGCTGCTGTTGCCAGAGAGCGGGAGCTATTAGAAAAAAATCCAGATATCGCTAGGCAGTCTCTCTATGCTGCCTATGTTCAAAATGGCGAGTGTGAGACTTCTGCCCAACTCATGACCAACCGAGCTTTTCTCCAAAATCCGTTGGAAGCCTTAGTGGTGGAAAAGTATGGCATCGAGATTGAGGAGTTCACTAATCCCTGGCATGCTGCCGTATCAAGCTTTTTAGCCTTTGCTGTTGGTGCGCTTTTCCCTATGATTACCATTATCCTGCTTCCAGCCAGCGTCCGTATCTGGGCAACCGTTCTAATCGTGGCCTTGGCCCTTTTGGGAACAGGCTATACCAGCGCTAGATTGGGCAAAGCACCACTCAAAAATGCTATGATTCGCAACCTCGTAATCGGCCTTCTAACCATGGCAGTTACCTATGCTGTAGGGCAGGCTTTTGCCATATAAGAATAAGAAAAATTGAAGTCAGTGCTTTTACTGACTTTTTGAGTTGTCAAATCTAGAGAAAAATCCAGCTTTAACTATTGTCTGAATGAGTTTAGCGCCCTTTTTCCTATTTTCTAATTCCAAAGTTCGAGAGAAAGAAGTGCGTGGCACTTCTTTTTTGTGAAAATTTTCCTTATATCAAGAAAACTTTTGGGAAATATGATATAATAGTTGCGTATAAAATATGAAAAGGAGTTTTTGTAACATGGCAAAACTTACTGTTAAAGACGTTGATTTGAAAGGTAAAAAAGTCCTCGTTCGTGTAGACTTTAACGTACCATTGAAAGACGGAGTGATTACGAATGACAACCGTATCACTGCCGCTCTTCCAACTATTAAATACATTATTGAGCAAGGCGGTCGTGCAATTCTCTTCTCTCACCTTGGCCGTGTCAAAGAAGAAGCGGACAAAGAAGGTAAATCTCTTGCGCCAGTAGCTGCAGACTTGGCTGCTAAATTGGGTCAAGACGTTGTTTTCCCAGGTTTCACTCGTGGTGCTGAATTGGAAGCAGCTATCAATGCTCTTGAAGATGGACAAGTTCTTTTGGTTGAAAATACTCGTTTTGAAGATGTGGACGGCAAGAAAGAATCTAAAAACAATCCTGAACTTGGTAAATACTGGGCATCTCTTGGAGATGGTATCTTCGTAAATGATGCATTTGGTACAGCTCACCGCGCACACGCATCTAACGTAGGTATCTCAGGCAACGTTGAAAAAGCAGTTGCTGGCTTCCTTCTTGAAAACGAAATTGCCTATATCCAAGAAGCAGTTGAAACTCCAGAACGCCCATTCGTAGCTATCCTTGGTGGTTCAAAAGTTTCAGATAAGATCGGTGTTATCGAAAACTTGCTTGAAAAAGCTGATAAAGTTCTTATCGGTGGTGGTATGACTTACACATTCTACAAAGCACAAGGTATCGAAATCGGTAACTCACTTGTAGAAGAAGACAAATTGGATGTTGCAAAAGCTCTTCTTGAAAAAGCAAACGGTAAATTGATCTTGCCAGTTGACTCAAAAGAAGCAAACGCATTCGCTGACTACACTGAAGTAAAAGACACTGAAGGTGAAGCAGTAGACCTAGGTTTCCTTGGTTTGGATATCGGTCCAAAATCAATTGCTAAGTTTGACGAAGCCTTGACTGGTGCGAAAACAGTTGTATGGAACGGACCTATGGGTGTATTTGAAAACCCAGACTTCCAAGCTGGTACAATCGGTGTCATGGATGCTATCGTGAAACAACCTGGTGTGAAATCAATCATCGGTGGTGGTGACTCAGCTGCTGCAGCCATCAACCTTGGCCGTGCAGACAAGTTCTCATGGATTTCTACTGGTGGTGGTGCATCAATGGAACTCCTTGAAGGTAAAGTATTACCAGGACTTGCAGCACTGACTGAAAAATAAGCAGTAAGTTTGGAATCTTTGATTTTGTAGAGAACAAGTACAAAACTGTAATAAGGAAAGGCTAGCGAAAGCTGGTCTTTTTCTTGTATTTTCATTGTTCATTTGAAGGAAGATAGAGTAAAGAAGAATAAAAATAGACAATATGCAGAAAAGTGTATAAATTTGTTCCAAGGTAAATAAAAGGAGCAAAAAATGCTTGCAAAACGAGGCAAAACTTGTTAGGATTAAGATACATATATATTCTGATGCTTAAAGAGAGTTAAATTAAACTGGAACTTCTGACAGGAGGTTTCAATTGTTTTGGATTTTCTGAAGGCATGGGAAAACTGCAGACTGTAAAAGTTAGCAGGGGGAGGAGAAAAATGAAGAAAAAAGAAGTTTTTGGTTTGCGGAAAAATAAGGCTGTTAAAACTTTATGCGGTGCTGTTCTAGGTGCGGCTTTTTTAACGTCAACGATGCAAGTAAGAGCAGATGAAGTGGTATCTGATACCAATGGTTCTGTCAATACTGAAATGGTAGGTACTGGAAATGCAGCGACCAATCTGCCTCAAGCTCAAGGGCCAGCCAGTCAGGCATCTCAAGAGAGTCAGGCGCGAGCAGGTCAGGCAGATGGTGGTGTGACAGTGATTGTTCCAACAGCTGGTTTAGATGAAAGCGTCAAAAAGGCTCAAGAAGCTGGGCTGACAGTGGTCAAAGACCCAGCTGTTGACAAAGGAGTGGCCCAGACTGCTCAAGAAACCGCAGAAAAAAAGGCAGGGATTGCAGCAGATTATCAGGCACAAGCAGTAGAGATTGATGCCAAAGTCAAGGAGTACAAAGACAAAGTATCAGTCTATGAGGCGGAAGTGGCTCGGATTAAAGCAGAAAACAAAGCGACTGCCGACCAATACGCTAAAGATTTAGCTGCTCATCAGGCAGAAGTAGATCGAATCACAGCAGAAAATGCTCAGCTGAAAGCAGATTATGAAGCAGCACTGAGCAAGTACAAAACTGATTTAGCAGCGGTTCAAAAGACGAATGCGGATAATGCGGCAGCCTATCAAGCAGCTAAAGCGGCCTATGATGCAGAATTAGCTCGTGTTCAAAAACTAAATGCGGAAACAAAGGCTAATTATGATACGGCTCTGGCTGCTTATGCTAGTGAGCTGGACCGTGTTCAGAAGGCGAATGCGGCGGCTAAGGCCCGGTATGAAAAAGCTTTAGCGGATACTCAAGCTGCCAATGCTAAGATTGTTGCTGATAATGAAGCTATTAAACAGAGGAATGCGGCTGCAAAAGCGGCCTACGAGGCAGCACTTGCCCAATATCAAACAGATTTAGCAACTGTCCGAAAGACGAATGTGGATAATGAAGCGGCATATCAAGCGGCTCAGGCAAATTATCAGGCAGAATTGGCCCGTATCCAAAAGGAAAATCAAGATAAAAAAGCTCAATATGAAGCAGATTTAGCAGCTTATGAAGCGAAAAAGACTCAAATTGAAGCTGAAAATGCAGCAGCTCAAAAAGAATATGAGCAAAAGCTAGCAGAGAATCAAGCTAAGAATGCCACTATAGCAGCTGAAAATGAAGAAATCAAGAAGCGTAATGCTCAAGCCCAAGCAAACTATCAAGCTCAGCTAGCCCAGTATAATGCTGATTTGGCTGTCTATAACACAAAATTAGCCAAGTATCAGCAAGATAAGGCTAAATATGATGCTGAACAGGCCAAGATTAAGGCTGGTCTGGCTCTCGCAGAAACAAAGAAGACTGAAGACGGGCATTTGAGCCGTCCAATTGCGCAAAGTCTGGTTTTCAAATCAGAACCTAATGCTGATCTGTCACTGACTACAAATGGTGAGTTCGTCAGCTATGCTGGCATGGAAGCCGCTGTGAAGAACACTGCAGAGTTTTCTAAGAAATTCTTCCAGTTGGACAACTTCAAAGTAACAGATATTCAAAATGCTAACTATCAGACCAATCAGCAGGAAAGCTTTGGTACGGTTGGTAAGTATGCAGACTATAGTTCTAACGTAACAAGTGGTAAAGGGCCAACTGAATGGTCTTCTGTCTTGTTGCGTCGTGGTGAGTCTGCTACAGCAACCTATACAAATCTCCAGGGGACTTATTATCGAGGGAAAAAAGTTTCTAAAATTGTCTATACTTATACCCTTGATCCAAGCTCTCAATTCCGCAATGATAAGGCCTGGTTAGGTATTTTTAAAGACCCGACAATGGGAGTGTTTGCTTCAGCTTATACAGGAAATTTTGAAGATGCAACCTCTCTCTTTGTGAAGACGGAATTTGTCTTTTATGATGATAAAGGCCAACCGATTAATTTTGACCAGGCCTTGATGTCCGTGGCTTCCCTCAACCGTGAAGCTAACTCTATCGAAATGGCCAAAGATTATACCGGAACTTTCAACAAGATTTCGGGTTCATCTATTGGTGAAAAGAACGGCCAAATCTATGCGACCGAGTCTGAAAACTTCAAAAAAGGAGTTGGCGGATCTCGCTTTACCATGTATAAGAATGCTCAGCCGGACTCAGGCTGGGACACTACAGATGCTCCTAACTCATGGTATGGGGCAGGAGCGGTGGAAATTTCTGGTACAACCAACAGCATGACGATTGGAACGATTTCCTCTTCTGAAGTGTTAGGCCAGCCAGAAGCTACTGATCCACGTAGGGCTGACAAACTAGCTCCTAAGAAACCAAATATTTGGTTTGCGATTAATGGTGATGTTCGAGCGAATGATCTGCCAATCATCACAGTAGAAGAACCGGAAGCGCCCGTAGCTCCTACAGCTCCTGCAGTGCCAAGCGAAGAAGCGCTTAAGCCTTTGGATCCAGCTCCAACTACACCAACACCGAAGGCTCTTCCAACACCTCCGGCAGCACCGACTTATGAAAAAGATCCGACGCCACCGACGCGTACACCGGATACACCAGAGCCTAGTAAGCCATCTGAGCCAAGCTATGAAGTGGAAAAAACTGTTCGGCCAGCAGTGGTA
Source organism: Streptococcus sanguinis (assembly GCF_019928825.1). Taxonomy (GTDB): domain Bacteria; phylum Bacillota; class Bacilli; order Lactobacillales; family Streptococcaceae; genus Streptococcus; species Streptococcus sanguinis_L. The sequence goes on from NZ_JAHZOP010000002.1 coordinate 75,024, forward strand.
GAACCGACCTATGAAAAGGAGCCAACACCTCCGGCAACACCGACTTATGAGAAGGAGCCGGAAGCGCCAACTCGTACACCAGATACACCGGAGCCTAATAAGCCGGTAGAACCAACTTATAGCCCGCTGCCAACCTCACCAGCAGAGCCTGTTTATCAAAAAGAGCCAGCAGCGCCCGTATCTCCGACTGTGCATTATCATTATCATCTCTTGCAATCTCAACCGCAGATTAATAAAGAGATTCAAAATGACCAAGGCACCAATATTGATAAGACTCTGGTGGCTAAGCAGTCCGTCGTTCAGTTTGCTCTAAAGACAGAAGCTCTTCCAGCTGGACGCAGTGAAACGACTTCATTTGTCATTGCTGATCCGTTGCCAAGTGGTTATGAAGTTGACTTAGAAGCAACAAAAGCTGCTAGTGCAGGTTTTGACGTCAGCTATGATAAGGCTAGTCACACAGTAACATTCAAGGCAACTGCCGCAACATTAGCTACTTATAACGCTGATAGGACCAAAGAAGTTGCTACGCTCTTTCCGACGGTAGTCGGCCGAGTTCTCAATGATGGCGCAACCTATACTAATAATTTCACCCTGACAGTCAATGATGCCTATGGTGTCCGTTCGAACGTAGTACGCGTGACCACTCCAGGCAAGCCTGATGATTCAGACAATCCAAGCAATAATTACATCAAGCCAACCAAGGTCAATAAAAACAAGGCAGGATTGGTGATTGATGGTAAGGAAGTCTTGGCTGGTTCGACCAATTACTACGAGCTGACTTGGGATTTGGATCAGTATAAGGGTGACAAGTCATCTAAGAGCACGATTCAAAAAGGTTTCTACTATGTAGATGACTATCCAGAAGAAGCACTTGAACTTCGTCCGGAATCAGTCAAGCTAGTAGATGCGGATGGCAAAGCTGTGGCAGGTGTGACAGTGACCCACTACGAAAGCCTTGAAACAGCCCCTGCAGCAGTTCGAGAGCTCCTTCAAAAGGCGAATATCACTGTTAAAGGTTCTTTCCAACTCTTTGCAGCAGACGATGCCCAAGCCTTTTATGACCAATATGTCGTAACAGGTAAGTCTTTAACGATAACAAGCCCTATGGCAGTCAAAGAAGGAATGGGTCACACAGGCGGCAAATTCGAGAACCGAGCTTATCAAATTGACTTTGGAAATGGTTATGCGACAGACGTAGTCGTGAACAATGTTCCTAAAATCAGTCCTGAAAAAGATATTACATTGAGTCTTGATCCAACAAGTGCAGAGAACTTGGATGGCAAGGAACTGACTTTGGGACGGCATTTTAACTATCGTCTCATCGGAGGCTTGATTCCTGCTAACCACTCTGAAGGTTTGACAGACTATAGCTTTATGGATGATTATGACCAACGAGGAGATGAGTACACGGGTGCTTACAAAACCTTTGCCAAAGTGGACATCACGCTCAAAGATGGTAAGGTGATAAAGGCTGGTACAGATTTGACTGAGTATACAGCTGCGAATGTTGATCTTGAGAAAGGCTTGATTTCTATTCGTTTCAAGGAAGAATTCTTAGAGACTATTTCTTTGGATTCAGCTTTTCAGGCTGAAACCTATCTACAGATGAAGCGGATTGCTGCGGGTACTTTTGAAAATACCTACATCAATACTGTCAACCACGTAGTCTATGCTTCAAATACAGTTACAACAGTCACTCCTAAGGCACAGCATCTGCTTGTTTCGGATATAAACGATCCAAGAAGAGCCAATCCAACTCCAGCAGCTAAAAAGATTCCTGTTTCTCTTCTGCCAGAAACGGGAGCCAAAGATACAGTCTATCTTCCATATCTAGGTTTAGCAGCCATTATCGGTGCTTTAGGTCTAGGAAAATTGAAAGGTAAAGAAGATTGATAATGGATGAGGCTAGGGAATCCCTAGCCTTTTTATCTTTAAAAATACTGCAAAATCTTATGTAGCAAAAGTCTAAATCATTTGTAACATGACAAAAACATAACTCTAAAAAAACTGACATGTAAATGAGGTATGATTTTTTTATCATCAAATTATACGGAGAAAAACAGTTATGAAAAAAACATTTGCTAAAGCGACTCTTGGTTTAACTTCCACAGCTTTTTTGGCGACAATCGGCGCTCAAGCTGTTCATGCAGATTCTTATGTTGTCCAGCAAGGGGACTCTTTTTTTGCCATTGCTAGTGCCAATGGAATGAATCCTTACGAACTTGCTGCCAATAATGGAAAGACAATTTTTGATACGATTAACCCAGGAGATGTGCTGCAAGTAAATGGTACAGCTTTGGCTCAGACTTACAATCCTTACAGCGCTCCAGCTTATGAAGCGACAAGTGATGCTGCTTTGGTATCTGATACTGAAGATGTTGTCTTAAATACGCCAACTGACTATGGCAATTCTTACCCAATCGGCCAATGTACCTGGGGCGTGAAAGAAATGGCTCCCTGGGCAAGCAACTGGTGGGGCAATGCTAATACTTGGGCAATTAATGCTGGTGCTCAGGGTTATGCAACAGGAAATGTTCCAGTACCAGGTGCTATTGCAGTTTGGGATGGTGGCGAATACGGACATGTTGCTTATGTGACAGATGTGCAAAGCGACAGCTCAATTCAAGTTCTAGAAGCGAACTACAATCGCCAAAAGCAAATTAACAACTATCGTGGCTACTTTAACCCAAATGAATTTATGGGTGGCGTTACCTACATTTATCCAAACTAAAGATAATAAAAATGCGGCTGGGACAGATAATGTCTCAGCTTTTAAATAGTCGATAGCTCTTGATGCGGTAGCTGATAGGGCTTTTTCTTTGTGTGGGAAAAGTCCTGAGCAGAAAGAGTTTTTTTGAGACGAAATATGTTAAAATGAAGAGAGGGAGGATTTCCTGGAAGGAGACTAATGAGTTATTTCAATAAGTACAAGTTTGATAAATCGAAATTTCGTCTGGGCATGCGTACCTTTAAAACCGGTCTGGCTGTTTTCATCATTCTACTGCTCTTTGGGCTTTTTGGTTGGAAAGGCCTGCAAATTGGTGCTTTAACGGCGGTCTTTAGTCTTCGTGAGGATTTTGATAAGAGTGTCCACTTCGGGACATCGCGAATCTTGGGAAACAGCATCGGTGGTTTTTACGCTCTGCTCTTTTTCATTGTCAATAGTGTCTTTAAGGAGCAGTATTGGGTCACCCTCCTTTTAGTGCCGGTCTGTACCATGCTGACAATTATGACCAATGTCGCTATGAACAACAAGGCGGGAGTCATTGGCGGAGTATCTGCTATGCTGATTATTACCCTGTCCATTCGGCCGGAAGATACCATCTTGTATGTCTTTGCCAGAATCTTTGAAACCTTTATGGGAGTCTTTGTTGCAATTCTGGTAAATTCTGATATAGATCGGCTGCGAACCATCTTTGAAAAGAAAAAATAAAATCCGTGTAAGAAAATCTGACATTATTTCTTGACATAAGATTTATTTCGTCCTATAATAGTGCGTAGAGAGGAATTTGAATGAAGGAAAAAGAGTTTCGCCGAAACATGGCAGTCTTTCCCATCGGCAGTGTTATGAAACTGACGGACCTATCTGCCCGTCAGATCCGTTATTATGAAGACCAGAATCTGATTACCCCTGCTCGAAATGAGGGCAATCGTCGGATGTATTCTTTGAATGATATGGACCGTCTTTTAGAAATTAAAGATTATATTTCGGAAGGTTATAATATCGCTGCAATTAAGAGGAAATATGCTGAGCGTGAAGCCAAGTCCCACAAGACCATTAGTGAAAAAGATGTCCGCCGTGCTCTGCATCATGACATCTTGCAGCAAGGCCGTTTTGCTTCTTCTCTACCAACTTTTGGTCAGATGCGTCGACCATAGCTATTTTGTTTGAATTACAAGGAGAAATTTAATGTCTATTACAGCAGCTGATATCCGTCGCGAAGTAAAAGAGAAAAATGTTACCTTTATTCGTCTTATGTTCTCTGATATTTTAGGGACTATGAAGAATGTGGAAATTCCTGCCACGGATGAACAGCTTGACAAGGTCTTATCCAATAAAGCCATGTTTGATGGTTCTTCCATCGAAGGTTTTGTCCGTATCAATGAATCAGATATGTATCTTTATCCTGATTTGGATACTTGGACAGTCTTTCCTTGGGGGGATGAAAACGGTAGTGTAGCGGGTCTGATTTGCGATGTTTACACGACTGATCATGTACCGTTCCTAGGGGATCCTCGCAGCAACCTCAAACGCGCTCTCAAGCATATGGAAGAACTGGGATTCAAGTCCTTTAACCTCGGACCAGAGCCAGAGTTCTTCCTCTTTAAGCTGGATGAAAATGGCGATCCGACGCTGGAAGTAAATGATAAGGGTGGCTATTTTGACTTGGCGCCGACTGACTTGGCAGACAATACTCGTCGAGAAATCGTCAATGTCCTGACCAAGATGGGCTTTGAAGTAGAAGCTAGTCACCATGAGGTAGCTGTCGGCCAGCACGAGATTGACTTTAAGTATGATGAAGTACTTCGGGCTTGTGATAAGATTCAGATTTTCAAGCTGGTCGTGAAAACTATTGCTCGTAAGCATGGTCTGTATGCAACCTTTATGGCTAAGCCTAAGTTTGGCATTGCGGGATCTGGTATGCACTGTAACATGTCCCTCTTTGATCAAGACGGCAATAATGCCTTCTTCGATCCAGAAGATCCAAAGGGTATGCAGCTGTCAGAAACAGCCTACCATTTCTTGGGTGGTTTGATTAACCATGCCTATAACTACACAGCTATCATGAATCCAACGGTTAACTCATACAAACGTCTGGTTCCTGGCTATGAAGCACCAGTTTATATCGCTTGGGCAGGACGCAATCGTTCACCGTTGGTGCGCGTGCCGGCTTCTCGTGGTATGGGTACTCGCTTGGAGTTGCGCTCCGTTGACCCGATGGCCAATCCATATATTGCTATGGCTGTTCTCTTGGAAGTTGGACTGCACGGTGTTGAAAATAAAATCGAAGCTCCAGCACCAATCGAAGAGAATATCTATATCATGACTCCAGAGGAGCGTAAGGAAGCAGGAATTACAGACCTGCCATCAACTCTTCACAATGCCTTGAAAGCCTTAACAGAAGATGAAGTTGTGAAAGCAGCACTTGGCGAGCATATCTATACAAGCTTCTTAGAAGCTAAGCGTATTGAGTGGGCTAGCTATGCAACCTTTGTCTCTCAATGGGAAGTGGATAATTATCTAGATTTATACTAAGCATAGAGCAGGAGGATTGGTATATCCCCTGCTTTTTCGTGGAGGAGGAGAAAGATGGAAAAATTTCATGATTTTATTAAGCGGGTTTTTGATGAGCAATATGAGGCTTGTTTTGGTTCAGGTATGCTTGAAAAACTTGAACCTCAAGATTATTATCTAAGGCGGGAGGAAGATGGCCAGTTAATTGCCTTGCTCCATGCCCAACAGGTGTTGGCAAACATTCATATCAAGGCTTTGGTGGTGGATAAAGAACATCAGAAAAAAGGTTTGGGAGCCAGTCTGCTGGCAGAATTAGAAGAAAAGGCTGCAGAAGTTGGAGCTACTAATATTACCTTGTCCACTAAATCTTATCAGGCCAGAGATTTTTACATCAAGCAAGGCTATGAAATCTATGCCAGTCTAACAGATGTCCCGCAAAAGGGCATTACCAAATATCATTTTATCAAGCGCTTAGACGGAGCCATTCTCAAATAGATGGAAGCCAATTTGGCTTCTGTTTTTTAATATTCATTTGCATACATTCGATATGTATGTTAAAATAAAACTTAAGAAAAGGAGAGTAAATGATTACCAGTTTATACCCCGTTTTAATGAGCGAAGATGTCCATCAAGCTGCACAATTTTTCATTGACTATTTCCAATTTCAGGAATCTTTCCGTTCAGATTGGTATATTGGTTTAAAGAATATCGAGAGTGGTTTTGAGCTTGCTTTTATTGATAGCAAGCATGGGACAGTGCCACAAGCCTACCAGTCTGAGACGAGTGGCTTAATCATCAATATCGAAGTTGACAATGTGGATTGTCTTTATGAAGAATTGCGTCAGCAAGAAGAAATGGAGTTCCTTCTTCCCATTAAGAGTGAAGATTTTGGTCAGCGCCATTTCATTGTGAAAGCGCCGGGTTCTGTTTTGGTTGATGTCATTCAAGTCATTCCACCTAGCGCTGAGTTTGCGGCAAATTATTTGGAGAGTGAAGATGAATAAAAAACAGCAGGCCTCCTTAGAGACAAGCAAGAAAATATTAGCTATCGCCCGGAAACATTTTTCTTTAAAGGGTTTTTCAGAAACTTCCTTGGAAGAAATTGTAGATGAGTTGGGAATGACAAGAGGTGCACTTTATCACCATTTCGGGAATAAGAAAACTTTATTTACCGCCGTACTGACACAAATTCAGTCCGAACTGGGGTCTTATGTAGAAAAAAGCGCCCTGGAAGCACACGATTCTTGGGAGCAGTTGGTGGAAGGCTGTGTGGCTTTTGTTCGTTTTGCAACCTTGACCGAAAATAAACGCATTCTCTTGCTTGATGGTCCCAATGTCGTTGAGTGGAAAGAGTGGCGTCGTCAGGACGAGGCTAATTCTTTCTTTCATTTGAGAGAGCAATTAGACATTTTATCTAAAGAAGGGAAACTTATCTCTATTGATCTGGATATGGCAGCTCATATGATTTCAGGTGCCTTGAATGAGTTGTCTCTTTTTATGGTTGAGAAAGAGGAAGAAGCAGAAGTCAGAGAAGCAGTGAGAAGTCTGTTAAGGGGATTTAAAAATCATGGCGAAAAAGGTTAAAGATTATTATGATTTGGTTTATGCGGAGGATTTGAGCCGTCGCTTGCAAACAGTAACAGATAAATTTGATGCTCAGCATTTTATGTCTCTAGTTGAAAGCGACTTAGAGGCTTTGGAATTTACTCAGCGTCAGGAGCTGCTGGCAAAGAGTATCAAAGGATGCTTACCGCTTTCTTATGCTGATTCTCTGAAGGTTTTTGAGCAGATACTTGGTCCGGAGTTAGAGGGTGGCTTGGGTATGTTTTCAGAAGGCTACTGGTTGTGGCCGATTGGCAAATATGTAGAACTTTACGGAAGTCAGGAATTCAATCTGAGTGCAGCCTTCAGTAAGGAATTAACCAAGCGATTTACTGGAGAATTTTCCATGCGCCCCTTACTGGCTAATTATCCTAAAGCTACGATAGATTTACTGCTAGAGTGGAGTAAAGACGAGAATATGCGCGTCCGCAGGTTAGCCAGCGAGTGTATGCGGATTCGTCTGCCTTGGGCTAAGAAGCAGACTGTTGTCTTAGATTATTTTGATGAATTTACCGCTATTTTAAGGAATCTAAAGGATGATAGGGATAAGTCAATCCAAAAAAGTGTCGCTAATAATCTGAATGATTTATATAAAGAAGCTCCTGAAAAGTTTGAGTGTATCATTCAAGCTTGGCAAAAGGAAGAATTGAGTCCGAGTTGCGCTTGGATTATCAAGCATGCTTCGCGAACAAAAAATAAAGCAGAAAATAAGCCTTGCTAAATCTAGCAAAGCTTATTTTTTAGTTGTCTTCGTCTGGTGTAAGCACCATCGGAATGATAATAGGTTCGCGCTCAGTGCTTTCGTAGAGGAAAGGACGCAAGGCGTTGACGATAGCGCCGCTGACAGATTGAACGCTGGCATCTTTATTCTTGAGTGCAATGCGAATAGCATTGAAGAGGATGCGCTGGCTTTGGCGAATGAGGTCACCTGATTCGCGCATGTAGATAAAGCCGCGGCTGAGAATATCTGGACCGGCTAAAATCATCTTGGACTCAAAATCAACCGTCGCAACAGCCAGAACCACACCGTCCTCTGACAGGTCCTTACGGTCGCGCAGGACTGCAGCTCCGATTTCACCAATGCGGTTCCCATCAACATAAATATCCTGAGCGTTGAAGTTGCCGGCAATACGAGCTGAGTCAGCTGTCAGAGCCAGCACATCACCATTGCTCATGATGAAGATATTGTCTTTTGGTACTCCAGTATCAACGGCTAGGCCTGCATGGACTTTTTGCATACGGTATTCACCATGGACTGGCATGAAATATTTAGGCTTGATCAAGCGAAGCATGAGTTTCTGCTCTTGCTGGCCACCGTGTCCAGAGGTGTGGATGTTGTTAATCTTACCGTGAATCACTTCTACACCAGCCTCGGAAATGATGTTAATCAGCTTGTTAACGCTAGTCGTATTACCAGGGATAGGACTAGATGAGAAGATGACTGTATCTCCAGGCTGCAGCTGAACCTGACGGTGAGTACCATTGGCAATCCGAGACAGGGCTGCCATCGGCTCACCCTGGCTTCCGGTACACATAATCAGCACTTCACCAGCTGGGTAGTCCTTGAGTTCATTTGGTTCAATGAAGGTATCTTTAGGAACCTTGATATAGCCCAGCTCAATCCCGTTGACAATAGCCTTTTCCATGGAGCGGCCAAAGACCGCAATCTTACGACCGGTCTTGACAGCTGCATCTGCTGCCTGCTGGAGTCGGAAGATGTTTGAAGCAAAGGAGGCGAAAATAATCCGTCCGTGGATGCCTTCGATAATCTTCATGATAGACTGTCCGACCACTTTTTCGGAATTGGTAAAGGTCGGAACTTCAGCATTGGTGGAGTCAGATAGGAGACAGAGAACGCCTTCCTCGCCCAGAGCAGCCATACGGTGCAAGTCTGCAGGCTCACCGACTGGTGTAAAGTCAAACTTGAAGTCACCTGTACAGACAATCTTACCCTGCGGGGTATGGATGACAATTCCCAAAGGCTCTGGAATAGAGTGGGTTGTCCGGAAGAAAGTAGCTTTCAGATGCTTGAACTGCAGTTCTGTGTTTTGATTGATTTCATAGAGCTTGGTATCGCGCAAAAGTCCATGCTCTTCTAGCTTGCCCCGAATGAGGGCCAAGGCCAAAGGACCCGCATAGATCGGAACATTGGCTTGCTTGAGCAGGAAAGGAATACCGCCGATATGGTCCTCGTGCCCGTGGGTGATGAGAACAGCTTTTACGCGGTCAATATTTTCCACGATATAAGAGTAGTCAGGAATGACATAGTCAATTCCTAGCAGGTCGTCTTCTGGGAACTTGATGCCGGCGTCTACGATGATAATTTCATTTTGGTATTCAATCCCGTAGGTGTTTTTACCGATTTCGCCTAACCCACCAATCGCAAAAACGCCAACTTCTTTGGGTTTTAAGGTATATGCCATGGGTTAGAACTCCGTCAATTCAAAAGTGCCTGACTCTTTTTCGTATTCGAGGTGTTTGTCAGACAAGAGCTCGATAAATTCAATATTGTAAGGGGTATTTTCTTCGATGAGCTTACGAGCCTGAATGCGACCTTCCAACTCGCTGTCAGCTTGAATATCCAAATAGAGGGCACGTGTCTTTTCACGGCGCGGGCTGCGCTCTTTTGTTTCCTGATAAAAAACTTTGTAAATCATAAGATTCCTTTCTGTGATAAGGTCTAAAAAATAAAAGAAGGCAGGCGTTAGCGCATTTCTTCACATGATAAATTAAAAATGATAAATGGAAAGTGAGCGATTGCTGTGACTTCTGATAGGGCTTACTCAAATGAAGAGGCTAAAATGCTGTTTTAGCCTTGTATCTTATGGAAAAGTAAGAGTAATGAAATTGACCTGATGTTTAATTATTATTGTAATTATACCATAGAATGAGCTTAGGAAGCAAGTCGGGACGGTGAATTTCAGAGACGGTTTTTCAGCCAAAGCGGCTTGACAAAAAGAAAAATCAAGCGATGAACATTTGGTCACTTGATTTTGAGGGCTGCTTATTTGGCGAAATAGCCGTGCTTGCGGTACCAATCTACCACGTCAGCTAAGCTTTCTTCGAGAGGGCGATGCTGTCCGCCTAGCTCGCTCTCGGTTTTGGCAAAGCTAAAATTACTTTTGAGATATTCTTCGGCCATGAGATGAGCGAGCTCATTGGTAACCAAAATTGGTTTTTTGGTGAGCCGGTGGTAGAGCTCACTTGCTTGGGCATAGATTTTGACGAAAAGAGGGGAGATCTTGCGCTTGGGGGCGGGAACGCCAGTGATTTTTTCCAGTATTTGGTACAATTCTGTCATGGTCACTTGCCGTCCAACTGCCAGATAGCGCTCCTTTGAGCGTCCGTATTTCATGGCGCGGAGATGAATATCTGCTACATCTCTAGCATCCACCATATTATAGCTAGCCTTTAAGATACCTGGAAGTTTTTGCTCTACAAAATTGATAATCAGCTGCCCACTGGAGGTCGGACCAAGGTCTCTAGGACCCAACATTACACTCGGCAAGATAAAGCAACCGAAAACATTTGAATGCTTGTCCAAGAAATCACGAACGGCCTCTTCACTCAAAATCTTGCTGCGATAGTAATCAAAAGGAGTATCTTTTGAGCGAGACATGCTTTCATCGATTAGCTGATTGGCCTCACCTTCCAGTACGACACAGGAGGAAGTATGGACAAATTGGCGGATACCAGCCTCGTAAGCAGCTTCTAGGAGGTTATTTGTGCCTATAATATTAGTGTCGTAGAGCTCCTGCCAGTGCTTGCCGCCTTTATAATTATCGCGGAAAAAAGCAGCGGTATGAAAGAGGCTGTCGCAGCCTGCTAGATAGTCACGATAGCTTTCGGGCTCTAAAATATCCCCCTTGACAATCTGGATAGGCAGGTCGGCAAATTGTTTGCGCGCTTTTTCCTCGGAGCGAACGAGAGCGGTCACTTGAATGTTTTCTTTTAGCAGAGCACGCACGAGATTATTTCCTAAAAGACCGGTCGCACCAGTCACAAAAGCGTGGGTCATTGTTCTAGCTGGTTTTTGATTTGTAGGGTTTGGGGTCATCCGTTTTTCCTCCTTTTGCAAATAGATGATATATCATCTATTTAAGATTTTATATTTTTTAACTAAAATTGTCAACAATTTACCTAATCTAGTGTAAAATAGTATAGAAGTGATTTTTGAAAGGAGAGCAGCTTGGTAGCAGAAGGAATTCGATTTGGCTATTTGTTTAGAAGTGCAGAGAGCTTAGCGACGAGAGAATATGGGAAGTTGCTAGAGCCTTTGGGAATTACGCCCAATCAAAGCGAGGTCTTGCTCGTTTTGGGCGAACATGCTCCGCTGTCTCTCAAGGGCTTGGGGGAATCCCTGATTTGTGAGGAAAAAAGCCCTAGTCGCTTGGTGCAGGCTTTGATTAAAAAAGGCTTGGTCAAGAAGGAAATTTCTAGCAAGGACAAGCGCAGTTCTCGCTTGAGCTTGACTGCTGCTGGAGCGGATTTGCTGCCCAAGATTGCTGAGCAAGAAGCGATTTTTGGAAAACACTTGGCGCAGCAAGTGCCTAATTTGGAGGCTTTTAGCCAGATTTTAGAGGATTTTTTGGTAGATAGTTTCTACGAAGACAAATTAAAACGCCGCTCACTTTGGCGGCAAGAGGAAAAATAGAGGATAAGCATGAAGATTGCAGCTTTTGATACGTCAAGTAAGGCGCTGACGCTCGCGATTTTAGAGGACGAGACCTTGCTGGCGCAGATGACTTTAAATATAAAGAAAAACCACAGCATTACCCTGATGCCGGCTATTGATTTTCTGATGAATAGTCTGGACATGAAGCCGACGGATTTGGATCGTATCGTAGTTGCTCAGGGTCCGGGCAGCTACACAGGTCTGCGAATGGCGGTGGCGACAGCCAAGACTCTGGCTCATACCCTCAAGATTGAGCTGGTCGGTGTGTCTAGTTTGCTGGCTTTAGTCCCAGAGCAGGTGGAAGGTTTGGTCATTCCTGTCATGGATGCCCGCCGCAATAATGTCTATGCTGGCTTTTATCAGTCTGGTCAGTCTGTACGGCCGGAGGCTCATCTGCCATTGGCAGAGGTTTTGGAAATAGCTGGCGTTGCTGATCAGCCAGTCACCTTTGTCGGAGAGACTGCAGTGTTTGCGGAGCAGATTGAAGCTGCTCTTCCTGGGGTATCGGTTCAGCCGACTTTACCAGATGCGGCAGCTGTTGGTCGTCTCGGTTTGGACCTGCCAGCCCAGTCCATTCATGATTTTATTCCTAACTACCTCAAACGGGTAGAGGCTGAGGAAAATTGGCTCAAGACCCATCAGGAATCCAGTAATTCTTACATTCAGCGCCTATGATTAAGTTGAGAAAATGGAGCGACAGCTCGGATGTGGACGTGGCAGTTCTAGCAGAAGAGCTGGAACAGCTCTTATTTGCTGTCTATGAGGTCAGCCCTTGGACTGTGGGTCAATTGGAAGAGGTTCTGCATTCGGATGTGAACAGTTGTGCGCTGGCAGAAGATGAGAATCGTCTTGTCGGCTTTTTAGTCTGGCAGGAGACAGACTTTGAAGCGGAAGTCCTGCAGATTGCTGTATTGCCTAGCTATCAGGGACAGAAAATCGCGACAGCCTTGTTTGACTTTTTGCCAGCAGACAAAGAAATTTTCCTCGAAGTGAGGGAGTCCAACAAGCCAGCTCTGCTATTTTACAAAAAAGAAAAATTTAAAGAAATCGCGCGGCGGAAGGCCTACTACCATGCGCCGATGGAAGATGCGATTGTCATGAAAAGAGAGATACATGAAAGATAGATATATTTTAGCTTTTGAGACGTCTTGTGACGAGACCAGTGTGGCGGTTCTGAAGAATGAGACGGAGCTTTTGAGCAATGTTATTGCCAGCCAGATTGAGAGCCACAAGCGTTTTGGCGGAGTGGTACCAGAAGTGGCCAGCCGTCACCATGTAGAGGTCATTACGGTTTGCATTGAGGAGGCTTTGGCAGAAGCAGGGATTAGTGAGGAGCAAGTCACAGCGGTGGCCGTCACCTACGGTCCTGGTCTGGTTGGGGCACTTTTGGTCGGCTTGGCAGCGGCCAAGTCTTTTGCTTGGGCTCACGATATTCCCTTGATTCCAGTCAATCATATGGCTGGGCACCTGATGGCAGCCCAGAGCGTGGAGCCTTTGGAGTTTCCCTTGCTGGCTCTCTTGGTCAGTGGCGGTCATACTGAGCTGGTCTATGTCAGTCAGGCTGGTGACTATAAGATTGTGGGGGAAACTCGCGATGATGCGGTCGGTGAAGCCTATGATAAGGTCGGTCGAGTCATGGGCCTGACCTATCCAGCAGGCCGGGAGATTGATCAGCTGGCTCATGAGGGACAGGATATTTATGATTTTCCGCGGGCCATGATTAAGGAAGACAATCTGGAATTTTCTTTTTCCGGTCTCAAGTCGGCCTTTATCAACCTGCACCACAATGCCCAGCAAAAAGGAGAGGTCTTATCTAATCAAGACTTGTCAGCAAGCTTTCAGGCGGCGGTCATGGATATTCTCATGGCCAAGACTAAGAAAGCGCTGGAAAAATATCCAGTCAAGACTCTGGTCGTGGCGGGCGGTGTTGCGGCCAATCAAGGACTGAGAGAACGCTTGGCAGCTGAGATTCAGGATGTTAAGGTGATTATTCCACCGCTTCGCCTCTGCGGTGACAATGCTGGTATGATTGCCTATGCCAGTGTCAGTGAGTGGAACAAGGAGAATTTTGCCAGTTTGGACCTGAATGCTAAGCCAAGTCTGGCTTTTGAAACCATAGAGTAAAGGAGAAGAATGCGCGGACAGACATTTAAACAAGGGGCACAAGCGGCGGTGCCAACGGCTCTGGGCTATATTGGGATTGGTCTAGCCTGCGGCATCATGGCATCGCCTTATATGAATCCCTTGGAGATGGGGTTGATGAGTGTTCTGGTTTATGCCGGCAGTGCCCAGTTTGCTATGATTGGTTTATTTGCCCAGCAGGCACCGGTTTTGGCCATCGCACTGACTGTTTTTCTCATCAATATCCGGCATCTTCTGCTCTGTCTGCATGCATCGACCCTTTTTCGTAAGGCTAGCTTGATGCAGAATATTGTCATTGGCTCTTTTTTGACGGACGAAGCTTATGGGGTCTTGATGGGAGAGCAGGTGCATACAGAAGAGATTGCGGCTAGCTGGATGATGGGTAACAATTTCATGAGTTATACTTCTTGGATTTTGGGTACTATTTTAGGAACTGCCCTCGGCGCCCTTCTGCCCAATCCTGAGAGCTTTGGCCTAGACTTTGCCCTAGTCGCCATGTTTATTGGTATTTTCTCCTCTCAATTTACAATCATGCTGCGACGGGTCAAGATAAAGAAGCTCTTTTTCGTCTTGGGCGTGGTGGGCCTTGCCTACTTAGTCCTAACTATGCTACTTCAAAATTCGTTGGCGGTGCTTTTTGCAACCTTGCTAGGCTGTACGGTGGGGGTGATTTTGGATGATAAGTAAGTATATTTTGCTGGCCATTCTTTTGTCAGCCCTGGTCACTTGGATTCCGCGGGTTTTGCCCTTTATCCTAGTCAAGTACAAGGGGCTTCCGCCTATGGTAGAGCGTTTCCTCAAATATCTGCCAGTTTCCATTATCTTTGCCCTAATCCTGTCCAGTGTCACCAATGCTAAAATAGGTCAGCTGCCGAGTTTTAAATGGCTGGATTTAATGGCCATTTTTCCGACTAGCTATGTAGCTTTTAAGTATAAAAACTTAATTGCAACTGTTGTATTTGGTGTAGTCTTGGTGGCCTTGCTGCGTTATCTGGCTGGATTTCTTGGGCTGTAAAGAGATACAAGACAGATTGAATTGGTCGATTCGGTCTGTTTTTTTGCTGAATTCTAAGAATTATCTGAAAATATAATATTTTATGCTATAATGGAAGCAATAAAAATCATGGAGGTTCGGAAATGGCAGAAGCAGGTCATAAATTTTTAGCAAAATTAGGAAAGAAACGTCTTCGACCCGGCGGTAAGCTGGCAACAGACTGGCTGATTGAGCAGGGGCAGTTTTCCAGTGAAAAGAAGGTTCTAGAAGTTGCCTGCAATATTGGAACCACAACAATCGAGCTGGCTAAAAGATATGGCTGCCAGATTACTGCAGTTGATTTGGATAAGGCTGCGCTGGCTCAGGCTAAGCTTAATGGAGACAAGGCTGGTGTTGGTGAGCTCGTCACATTTGAGCAGGCTAATGCCATGAAGCTGCCTTATGATGATAATTCTTTTGATATCGTTATCAATGAAGCCATGCTAACCATGCAGACGGATAAGGGGAAGGCCAAATGTATGGAGGAGTACTACCGGGTGCTGAAGCCAGGCGGAGTGCTCCTCACACACGACGTCATGCTCAAGCAAAAAGATGAGAATGTCCGAGAAGAGCTATCTCGTGCGATTAATGTCAATGTGGGGCCTCTAACCGAGGGATCTTGGATTCAGCTGGCACGTTCTCATGCTTTTGACCGTGTGGACACCTTTGTCGGCGAAATGACCTTGATGAGCCTTCGGGGGATGATATATGACGAAGGACTGGGCGGCACACTGAAAATCTGCTTCAACGCCCTTAAAAAAGAGAACTACGGCCAGTTTATGAAGATGTTTAAGATGTTCCAAAAGAATCAAGAAAAACTGGGCTTCATAGCCATGGTTTCTCGTAAATAATGCTAGCCGCTTTGGAAAATCTAAAGCGGTTTAAAAAAATTTCTAAAAAAGCTTGACCCTGACCTTTGGTCAGGGCTTATACTATAGTGGTAAGGAGGTCTATCATGTACCATATCAAAGAAGCGGCACAATTGTCAGGCGTCTCTGTCAAAACCCTGCATCATTATGATAAAATCGGACTGTTAGTCCCAGCCAAATCAGAAAATGGCTATCGGACATACAGCCAAGCTGATTTAGAGAGGCTGCAGGTCATCCTTTACTATAAGTATCTTGGTTTTTCTTTGGAGAAAATAGCAGAGCTGCTGAGTCAGGATGAACAGGCTTTATTGCCGCATCTGGTTAGGCAGTTAGAGTATTTGCAGCAGGAAAGAGACCGCTTGGATACCTTGATTTCCACCTTGCAAAAAACCATCCAAGAAGAAAAGGGAGAAAGAAAGATGACAATGAAAGAAAAATTCGCAGGCTTTACCTACGAAGACAATCACAAATACCATCAAGAAGCCGTCGAAGAATACGGTCAAGAAGTCATGGCAGAAGCATTGACTCGTCAAAATGGACGAGAAGAAGAATCTGCCGCAGCCTTCAATCAAGTTTTTCAAAGTCTGGCAGAGAATATGCAACAAGGCTTGCCGATTGAAGCAGCAGAAAATCAGGAGCAGGCAGCGCGTCTCTTACAAGCCATTCGCACTTACGGTTTTGACTGCTCACTGCAAGTCTTTGCCCACATCGGTCAAGGCTATGTCCACAATCCAGAATTCAAGAAGAATATCGATCAATTTGGGTCAGGAACTGCCCAGTACACAGCAGATGTGATTGCTGCTTATGTGCGGACAAATGCGAAATAAATAGGCTAGGAATTTCCTAGCCTATTTATTTCTACTTCAAGTCATAAAGCCAGTCGTCACCGTCTTTATAGTAAAAGAATTCACTTAAATCGTCTTCTAAAAAAACACGCAGCATATCAGACATGTCACTTGTTGCTAGCTTTAAATGGGACAAATTTTTAAAATCTTCCCACCAGACCTTTCCTTCATCTGAGGATTGCAGCACACCGGAATAGTGCTTTGTCTTGTAGAGCAGGACGACATAACGAAAATCTTTATCATCATACCAATTCTTTATGCCACAAAGTTGAGGATTGAATATGGTTAATCCAGTTTCTTCTTTGACTTCTCTGATAACTGCATCGGTAAAAGATTCCCCCGTGCTCTACATGCCCGCCAGGAAAAGTGATACCAGGCCAGTCGGGACTAACTCGGTCTTGGACCAGAACTTTTTCTCCGTCATAAACCATGCATATGTTGACGAATTCGAGTGTTTCGCGTCTGTTCATCTTGTTCTCCCTTTAATTTTTAATCATACTGCAAGCTTCCTGCCACCCAGCCGGTACAGAGGGCAGATGTGATGTTGAAGCCGCCCGTGTGGGCATTGATGTCTAGGACCTCTCCAGCAAAATGGAGGCCGGGAACGAGTTTGCTTTCCAGAGTTTTGGGATTGATTTCTTTGAGACTGACACCGCCCTTGGTTACAAAGGACTTGGCCAGTGACATTTTGCCAGTGACAGGGATTGCTAGTTCTTTGATTTGCTTGATGAGGGCTTCTTTTTCACTGAGATTGAGTTGTTTGACTTTCTCGGGAAAGGGTTGGGCAAAAAAGTCTGCCATTCGCTCGGGCAGGAGAATCTTCAGGCAGTTCTTCAGGGATTTTTCCCGATGTTCTTCTAAAAAATCCGCCAGAGCCTGCTGACTCATCTGTGGCAAAAGGTCCAGATAGATGGTTTCACCACCCTTGACAAAGCTAGATAAGCGCAGGACTGCCGGACCTGATAGGCCAAAGTGGGTAAAGAGCAGATCGTGGGTGATGACATGCTTGCCATAGCTTAGGGTCACATCGTCCAGCGAAATCCCCTGAAGCGCTTTGTGAGGAAAGTCAGTCATAAGAGGACTTTCAGCAGCTTCCAGCTCAGTCACCGTGTGCTTGAAGTGTCGGGCAATATCGTGACCAAATCCTGTCGAGCCTGTTGAAGGGTAGGACTTGCCGCCAGTCGTCACAATCAATTTTTGGCAGGTCCAAGTATGATCGCTGGATCTGATAGTGAAAAGATTATCATTTTTTTTGACGGAGACGATTTCAGTATTGGTGATGACAGTGCCACCCAGCTCTGCAATTTTCTTTTCCAAAGCTTCGATAATAGTGCGGGACTTGTCTGTCGCTGGGAAAACACGGCCGTGGTCTTCGACCTTGAGTTTGACGCCGTTCTCTGTAAAAAAGTTGATGATATCATGGTTGTCAAACTGAGAAAAGACGCTGTAAAGAAAGCGCCCGTTGCCTGGAATACCGGCCATGAGGTCATCTAGGTTTCCGTTGTTGGTCACATTGCAGCGCCCGCCACCTGTACCAGCTAGTTTCTTACCCAGTCGTTTATTTTTCTCGAGGAGCAAGGTTTTCTGTCCGTAGAAAGAACTGGAAATGGCAGCCATCATGCCAGCCGGTCCTCCGCCGATGATGATTGTATCGAAATGCTTCATTTATGGTTTCCTTTCAGAGATAAGTTAGGCTAAGACTAGGTTGAGTTTTTTATCAGCTACTATTATCTAGGAGTTAGCCATTGCTTACCTGTTTATTTTGGCTGTGGTATCTTATTCGTTTTTAAGTCACTTAATCTGTCTCATTGTATCATAAAAAAGGGCTAAAAAGATAGGAGTCAGGCTCAAAAAATATTGTGAAATTTGACAGTTAAGGCTTGATATGATAAGATTTAGGTATATACAAACTAGAAAAAGTTTTTGAGGAAATTATGGCAATTGAAAAGACAGTCAGCGAGTTAGCCGAGATTCTTGGAGTTAGCCGCCAGGCGATTAACAATCGTGTCAAGGCACTGCCGCCAGAAGATACGGAAAAGAATGAAAAAGGAGTCACGGTGGTGACCCGCAGCGGCTTGATTAAGCTGGAAGAGATTTATAAGAAAACTATTTTTGAAGATGAACCTGTTAGCGAAGATGTGAAGCAACGCGAGCTGATGGAAATCTTGGTTGACGAAAAAAATGCTGAGATTGTGCGTCTCTATGAGCAGCTTCAGGCCAAGGACAGCCAGTTAGCTAAGAAAGATGAGCAGTTGCGCATCAAGGATGTCCAGATTGCTGAAAAGGACAAGCAGTTGGACCAGCAGCAGCAGCTGACAGCCAAGGCTATGAATGAGCGTGAAACCTTGCTGTTGGAGTTGGATGAAGCCAAGGAAAAGGTGCAGGAGCAAGAAAGCAAGGGCTTCTGGGCACGTTTATTTGGAAAATAAAAATAAGGTTGGGACATCTGTCTCAACCTTGTTTTAAATAAGAATCGCTTTTTAGCAAGTTTTGTATTGTTCACAACATAAAGGAGGAAAATGAAATCACAAAGACTGGGACTTTTACGTCTCTATCGTAATCTTGATAAAATTTTGTTGCTCTTTTTCACAGTCTTTATGCTCATGGAGCTGGCCTGGGTGCCTTTCAACTCCTTTGCAGCAGAGACTCTGCTCAAGCAGACAGGATACCTCTTCTTATCTTATACGAATGCCCTGAAGGTTCTGACTTCAAATGTCTGGGTTGGCTTAGCCTTTCTAGCGCTTTTTGCGGCCAACCTCTTTGTCGCTTATTTTCAGATTGGACTGATATTTATGGGGCTCCGCAATCTTCTGGACGAGGAGGAACGAAGCGCCTTTCAGTTTATTAAGAAAAGTTTTAAAGACAGCGGTTCGCTGATTTGCTACGCCCGACCCAGCAAGGTCCTCTTTATTGCACTGTATATGGGCTTTATCTTTCCCTTTCTGCGGCAAATTCTCAAAATCTACTACTTGAATAAAATTCTGATTCCAGAATTTATCGTGACCTATCTCAAGACGGCCTTATGGATGAAATTTTCAATCTATGCTTTAGGTTTTCTGCTTTTTTTGATAGCTGTCCGCCTGATGTTTTCCCTGCCCAAGCTCTTTTTTGAGCATTTCCGCCTACGTGATGCGATTCGGTATAGTTTGGAGAAGACCAAGGGACACTTGATTCGCTATACTTGGCAGCTGTTTTGGATACTGGCCAAGAGCTTTCTCTTCTTTCTTTTAAGCAGCATTCCGATTTTAGTGTTGCAGCAGTATGCGGATGGCCAGTCCAATCAGATAGCCTTGACAGCAGCGGTTGTCAATTACTGCCTCATAAAGCTGGCTTATTACTTCATGGTAGCCTACTTTCTGATTAAGTTTGTGGCTTTTCTGACAGACAGCAAACTGTCTGAGTATCGCTACAGGAAAGGCCTGCCTATCATGCGCTGGTTTATCCTTTTGGTCACTAGCTCTGTCTTTGCCCTTGAAGGCTTTGTCTATCTCAATCTGCCCTTGGAAAACGTCCCTCTGACTATCTCGCATCGTGGAGTTTCACAGGGAAATGGTGTCCAGAATACGGTTGAGTCGCTAGAGAAAACTGCCCTGCTCAAGCCGGATTATATCGAAATGGATGTTCAGGAGACTAAGGATGGCCAGTTTGTCATGATGCACGATGCCAATCTAAAAGCCTTGGCCGGCGTCGATGCCAGACCGCAAGAGCTGACTCTGCAAGAGCTGACGGCTTTAGATATTTCAGAAAATGGACACACTGCCAAAATTTCCAGCTTTGATGCTTATCTCAAACGAGCCAATCAGATGGGCCAGAGACTCTTGATAGAAATTAAGACCAGCAGCTTGGACTCAGACGATATGATGGACCGTTTCCTGAGCCAATACGGAGCCAACATCAAGGTTTATGGCCACCAGATTCAGTCTTTGGACTATCAGGTTATTGACAAGACAGTCCAGTATGATGAGAGCATACCGACCTTTTTTATCCTGCCCTACAATACTATTTTCCCACGGACACAGGCTTCTGGCTATACGATGGAGTACTCGACCCTCGATGAAAACTTTGTCGATAAGCTATGGACGACGGATAAGCAGCTTTATGACTGGACCATTAATGATGCAGATAGCATCGGCAAATCCTTCCGATTGGGCGTTGACGGCATGATTACTGATGATTTAGAGCTGGTGCAGAGCTCTATCAAGGAGCTGCAGAATAATCCTGACTATGCCCTGCTTTTGATGAGTAAGGCAGCGGATTTGCTTAATTTTGTGTAGTGGACTGATGAAGGAACGACTATAAATCAAAAAAGACTGAGATTCTTCAGTCTTTTTTGCTGGTTCGAGTATTGCTTGACTTATGTTTAGTCAAGAGGTAAGGTTATTTATCTTGCTTAAAAAGGCAATTTGCCTGCGAAAGCGCCCATTTTCTTCTGAGTAGCATCATCAATCTGAGCCAGCGCGTGATTCAGGGCCTGCGCAGTCATCTCTGACAGAGTTTCCAAATCTTCAGGATCCACAACTGCTGGATTGAAGTCAATGCTGACTACCTTTTTATCGCCTGTCAGCTTAGCAACGACTAAGTCTTGAGCTGATTTGCCGGTAAATTCTGTTGCAGCTAGTTCTGCCTGTCCTTTTTCCATTTGTTTTTGAAGCTTTTGTGCTTGCTTCATCATGCTTTGCATGTTCATCATAAGATTTTCTTTCCTTTCTCTCGCAAGGGCTAAGCCCTTGGTAATCTTCACTCTTCAAATTATATCATTTTTTGGAAAAGTGGCAAGAAGAACATTTCTAAGAGGTTTGACAAAAATTTGTCATTTATAGTAGAATGGTCATGAATCTATATACCAAGGAGAAGACAACTTGAAAAACAAGAAGATAAAAGCTTTGCTGTTAGTAGTGCTCTCATCCCTCTTCATCCTAATTGGCTGCAGTGGCAGTCCCAAAATTCAGGGAAAATGGAATGTACAGGATGCTAGCGGTGAACAAAAGACCATTGAAATAAAAGACAAGACCATTATTGTCAACGAAGAAGAGTATGAGTATACTCAAAATGCAGTTGGTTTTAAGAATGGAGTGAGTTATTACGGCCTGACTCGGAAAGATAATGGCGGAACATTTTCTATCGTCTTTCCTGAGAAAGATAAAAACATTGCTATTATGCTAATTCCTGACTCAGACGATGACTATCTCACAGGCAGTATGCTCTTTGCTATGAACCGCAAGGAAAAGCCAGATTATAAAAAATATGCAGAGGAATATCTCAATCTACAATAAAAGAAAAGCCCTTAGAAACTTCTGTTCTTAGGACTTTGTCTTCAATCTGAGGCGCTGAATTTCAGCGTCTTTTTCTTTTATTAATGTGATGTCATTGTTGGCAAATCCAGACTAGATTGCTCCAAATCTACCGTCAGCTGATAGTCGATCTTATCACGGACAGTATGCTCAAAGTCTGTAGTGTAGAGAACGAGGCGCAGTTGGTCTCCTTTTTTCATCTTATAGATGGTTGGTTGCAGTTCAAAGGAAAATTCCAGCCATTGGTCAGGAGTGACTTCTTCGACGCTCAGTAGATTGGTTCGATTTTGCAAATTGAGAAAACCTTTGGTGATGACGCGATGGGGCGTTTCGGCAAAGGGCAGTTCAACCAGATTGTCCAGCATATAGTAGCGGCCGTTGTCCATGACTCTAGGTTCAATAGGCGTAGGAATTGGTGTGTGTCGTTTAGCTAGTCCGAAGTCCAGCAATTGAGCAGAAATCAATCCCTTATCGGTGCTGGATTTGAGGCGAAGATTGAGCTGGGTCGCTCCGTTGAGAAAGAGGTCCTTTTCCAAGGTCCAGTCCAGAGTAATCTGGTTGACCTTACCTTCAAAAAGCTCAGTCTTAAAGCTTTGGTAATTTTTAGCAAAACGATTATAGTCTTCTTCTGGATATTGATTTTGGATAGATTGGCAGTCTTGGCCTAGTTGGAGCTGAAGTTTCTGCTCTTGTCCGCCGAAGTCTTCCAAGGTCAGCCAGTTTTGAGCTTGACTGTTGTCCTGCCAGATGACTGTTGGCAGCTCGAAGTCTGATTCACAACCCAGCAGTTTTTTGCTCAGCAGAGCATTGATAGACTCACGAAAGTCAACGGACTGCCAGTTGTTCATGTAAACATGGGCGCCGTTATGGAAGAAGAGATGTTTTTTGATGTGGGGCGGTAAGGCTCGAAACATATTATAGACATGAAGGGGCTTGACATTCCAGTCTTGAGAACCATGGGTGAAGACGACTTCAGCCTTGACCTTATCTGCATGGAGCAGGTAGTTGCGATCATGCCAAAATTGATTGTAATCTCCAGTTTGCCGGTCTAGGTCTTTGCGCTGTTGCTCTAGGCTCCGCTGATAATCATCATTATGACGCAGGTAGTCACCAGCCCTCAGGTTGCGGGAGTAGGTCAGTTCGGTCAGGGATTCAAAATCTTCTCCTGGATAGCCACCAGGACTAGTGACGAGGCCGTTTTCGCGGTAGTAGTTGTACCAAGAAGAAATCCCAGCTTCTGCGATAATGACTTCCAACCCGTCTACACCAGTCGTAGCCAATCCATTGGACATGGTGCCCAGATAGGAGATACCGGTCGTAGCCACTTTTCCGTTGGACCAAGTGGCCTTGATTTCCCGCTGGCGAGTGTGGTCGGTGAAGGCTCGGCAGCGGCCGTTGAGCCAATCAATAACGTTCTTATAGGCTTCGATCTGCTGATAGTCGCCGCTGGTCATCAGTCCTTCAGAGTCTTTAGTTCCCACGCCAGACACATAGAGATTAGCAAAGCCGCGGGGCAGTAAGTAATCATTGAGCGTGTAGGTGCCGATATGGCCTAATTTTTCCTCGGCTTCAGAGACTTCTTGGGTAGGAGCTGGCAAATCCAGCTGGAGCAATTTGAGCTCAGGATCTTGTACTGTGATTTGATGAGGCTCTTTTTTTGCTAAGTCCACATTCATATCATGAAGCGCCTTGTCGCTGGCGGGATCATTGGTTCCTTGATGATAAGGAGAAGCAGTCATGACGGCCGGAATTTTCCCTTGGTAACGAGGACGGATAATGCTGACCTTGACGAGATCCGGACGGCCGTCTCGATCAGTGTCCACACGTGATTCCACATAAACCACCTCACGGATGGCATCATGGCTGGAGAAGGTTGCCAAGCTCTTGCCGTTGAAGTAGTGGTGGGTATTGTCCTCAGGAATCAAACCCTCGCTGACTAGCTTATCAATCAGCAAATTACCATTTTTTGTCCGAGTGTTGAGCAGCTGGTAGAGATTCTCCAACAAGTCTCCAAAGGTAATGGGGAAGCCTGTTTCTTTGCGAAAGGCCTCAGCATCTGTAAAATCAATAAAGGGCGAGAACTCAAGCAGCTGAAAGGCCACAGTGTAAAAAACAGACGCCGTCAGTTCTCTGTCAGACTGGAAAAAGCTCAGCAGGTCTGTTTGGCTGTCAGCAGACCAGGATTTCAAGGGATAATCTGTATTTTTATAAGTGAAAAAGCTGGTGCGGAGAAAATCTTCAAGATTTTCCTTATCAGAGCGATTGCTGTCATAAAAAAAGCCTAATGCAGCTAATTCTATCAACATATTTTCCCGTTTCGTTTTTGCATAACTATACTGATTAAAACGCATATTCTTCCCTCTTTTTCTTATTTTTATAAAAAATGACCTTTACATTATCCATTATACTTGATAAAATAGACTTTGTCTAAAAAATATTTAAGGAGTATCACTAAATGGATTTCGAATGGGTCGTTAAATACGCCACAGAATTTTTAGGAACAGCTATCCTCATTGTCTTGGGGAACGGAGCTGTTGCCAACGTTGAATTAAAAGGAACTAAGGGACACCAGAGCGGTTGGTTGGTCATCGCTGTCGGATACGGCATGGGGGTTATGATTCCAGCTTTGATGTTTGGTAATGTGTCCGGTAACCATATCAACCCTGCCTTTACTTTAGGACTGGCTGTCAGCGGTTATTTCCCTTGGACACAGGTTGCACCATACATTGCAGCGCAGATTTTGGGAGCTATCTTCGGACAGGCCTTGGTCGTTGCGACCCACCGTCCTTACTATCTGAAAACTGAAAATCCTAACAATATCTTAGGTACTTTCTCTACTATCTCTAGCCTAGACCATGGCACGCCTGAATCACGTAAAGCAGCCTTGTTCAATGGTTTTATCAATGAATTTGTTGGTTCTTTTGTTCTTTTCTTTGCTGCTCTAGGCTTGACTAAGAACTTCTTTGGGGCAGAAGCGTTACAATATTTGAAACCATTTATTGAGCAATCTGGTCAGCAGTTGACAGATGCAGCAGTGAAAGCACAAGTGGCTCCGCATACTGCAGCTGGTCTTTCAGTCGCTCACTTGGCACTTGGTTTCTTGGTAATGGCTTTGGTAACCTCTCTGGGAGGCCCTACTGGACCTGGGCTGAACCCAGCTCGTGACCTTGGACCTCGTATCCTCCACTTCATCCTGCCAGAATCTGTTTTGGGCAAACACAAGGGTGATTCAAAATGGTGGTATTCTTGGGTTCCAGTTGTGGCACCGATTCTTGCAGGTATCACAGCAGTCCTCTTGTTTAAAACAATCTACGGATAAGCACATAAGATCAGAGTTGGGGGATTTCCCCAACTCTTTTTTCGAACGATAGAGAAGGTAAAGATGGAGATGCAAGTATCAAAATTTCATAAGGTCAGTGGCCGCAGAACCTTACTCTTTGGTCTTTTAGCCCTTGTTTTCGGCCTGATTATCATTGTCAATGGCTTCAGATTTACCAAGCTGGCCTTCGATTTTATTTCGCTTTATTTGACAGTTGTTGGCTTGATAAATATTGTTCTTCATGTTTTTACGCGCAAGAAAGAAGGGGCTGTCTGGCATAGTCTGCTTCAGATTGCAGTCGCTATGGGTATCAGCTGGCTCAACCGAATCAGTGATGTGCCTGTCAATATCGTGATTATCAGTTTGGGCAGCTACCAGCTCTTGACTGCCGGTATTTACGGAATGACCTATCTGCTTTATCGGCAAAATCATGTCAAGGGAGGTTTGCGCTATCTATTTGATGCCGTTCTATATGTTGGGATTGGACTGACCAGTATTCTTTCGCCTGCGACTGACGGACACTTACAGTTTTTGATTTTGGGAATCTATTTGATGATGCTGGGAATGTCCAATATCCGGGATGGCCTCTTTTTTGACAATGACTGGGAAAAACATCGGCTGCGTAGGCAAATTCGTATTAACCTACCTATTATTTTTGCAGCCTTTATTCCGGTAGAAAATCTGGAGCGCTTTAATCGACTGATTCAGGGAGATGCAGCTTCTGATCGTAAAAATGTTTATAGTCTTGTTAAGAATAGAGAAAAAAAGGCGGACTTGGAGGTCTTGGTCCATACTTCAAAGACAAGTTTATTAGGGGGCATTGGTCATGTAGATATTTGTTATCAGGGACAAGTGATTTCTTATGGCAGCTATGATGTTTTTTCTGAGCGATGCAAGGGCATGATTGGAGACGGTGTTCTCTTCAAGGTTCCTAAAGACGCCTATATTGAGCTTTGCAAAAGAGAAAGCAAGAAAACACTCTTTGGTTATTCTCTGGCTTTGACAGATAAGGAGAAGGAAGCGGTTGAGAAGCGCCTGGCTGAAATTGATCAGCTGTTAGTAGAATGGGAGCCGCCAGCAGAACTGAAAAATGGCCAGCCAACATACTCCTACAAGTTAAAGCATGAACTAGGAGCGCAGCTATATAAGTTTAAAACCAGTCGTTTCAAGACGTATTTTGTCCTGTCGACCAACTGTTGCCTGCTAGCAGATTCGATTATTGGACAGGCTGGGACAGATATTCTGGATATTCGTGGTATTATCGCGCCCGGTACCTACCAGTCCTATCTGCAGTACGAGTTTGAGTCCGCTAGGGGTTTGGTCATTGCTCAGACCGTTTACCAATAAATCCAAGTCCTTCTTGTTTTAAAAATTGTTTATTTGCGCATAATTTCTTGTCAAAAAGATGAAAATCCATTACAATAAAATGGTTTGGAGGAATTATGAGCGCGAATCATATTATTAGAATTATCCCTGTATTAAAGATCAATAATCGTCATTTAAATCAAGAATTTTTTGTAAATCAGCTGGGCATGAAGGCCCTTTTAGAGGAAGCTGCTTTTCTGTCCTTGGGAGATCAGACCAAGACTGAGAAACTGCAGCTGGAAGAATCGCCTAGTATGCGGTCGCGGCGAGTCAAAGGTCCTAAAAAATTAGCCAGAATCGTTGTCAAGGTTGCAGATGCTAAAGAAATCGAGTCGCTATTGGCTCAAAAGCCTGCTTGGACTAAGCTTTATCAAGGAGAGAAAGGCTATGCTTTTGAAGCTCTGTCACCAGAGGGCGACCTAGTTCTCTTGCATGCTGAAGATAATAGAGTAAATCTGCAAGAAGTCACGGCGGATCCTGAATTTGAAAAGCAAGAGGACTTCATCGGTCTTAGTCAATTTGAGATAGAAACAGTAGAAATTCGTGTGCCTGATGCCAATGCAGCCCAAGAATTTTACAGCAAGATTGAAAATGCGCTGGATTTCCTGACCTTTGCAGAAGCAGAGGGACAAGACTTGCAGGCAGACAATGCCCTAACTTGGGACTTGACTATGCTCAAAGCTCAAGTCAATCGTTTAGAAACCGCTGCGCTGCGTCCTATCTTTGAAGGACACGAGGTCTTTGTACCTAAGTCAGATAAGTTCCTGCTGAGTCAGGATTTTAGTAAGATTGAATTGTGGTTTGAAGCATGACTCTAGAAAACATCATCAGTAAAATCAAAGAACAGCTAAAAGACGGTATCTATCCCGGTGCTAGTCTGGCCTTGTATCAAGCTGGCCAGTGGCAGGAATTCTACTTTGGTCTAGCTGATCCGCAAGAAGGAAAGGCCACTCAAGCGGGTTTGGTCTATGACCTGGCTAGCGTCAGCAAGGTGGTCGGAGTTGGTACTCTGGCAGCCTTTTTGTATGAGCAGGGCAAGCTGGAACTGGATTTGCCCTTACAGCATTATTATCCGGCCTTTCATCAAGAAGATGTGACCTTGCGTCAGCTCTTGACCCACACATCAGGACTAGATCCCTTTATTCCTAATCGTGAACAGCTGACAGCTCCCAAGTTGAAAGAAGCACTCAATCATTTGACAGTGCTTGAAGATAAGACCTTTCGCTATACGGATGTGAATTTTCTGCTCTTGGGTTTTATGCTGGAAGAGATCTTCGGTCAGGCCTTGGATCAGATTTTTCAAAGTCAGATTTTCCAGCCTTGGGGTTTGACTGAGACAGGTTTTGGGCCAGTTCCAGGAGCTGTGCCGACCGTTCGCGGTGTCAAGGATGGTCAGGTTCATGATCCCAAGGCGCGTGTTCTAGGCATCCATTCTGGTAGTGCTGGCTTATTTTCAAGTCTCAGGGATTTGGAAATATTTCTGGAACATTATCTGCAGGATGACTTTGCGGCCAATCTGACCCAGAATTTTTCCAAAGAGCCTGGCAAAAGACGCAGTCTAGCTTGGAATCTGGAGGGCAGCTGGCTGGATCACACTGGCTACACAGGAACCTTTATCATGTATAATCGTAAGGAGCAAAAGGCGGCTATTTTCCTATCCAACCGGACCTATGAAAAAGACGAGCGGGCTCAATGGATCTTAGACCGTAACCAGCTGATGGACCTGATAAGAAGAGAACTTTAAAAGACTCCGGCTGCAAGCCCCGGAGTTTTATCGTGTCTGCCTATATAAATATCGGTCTCTAGCCCCAGTGATTTTCTCTTAATAAAAATCGCTTTTTTTGCCAAAGTATATTAAAATAAGATAGAGAGAATCTACAGACAAGAGAAGAATATGACAAAAGAAATCGGTGTCGGCAAGGCACATAGTAAAATTATTTTAATGGGAGAGCATTCGGTGGTCTACGGCTATCCGGCCATTTCCCTGCCCCTTAATCGTATTGAAGTGACCTGTCAGGTCTTTCCGTCTGAGCGGGCCTGGACCCTCTATGCTGAGGATACGCTGTCTATGGCTGTTTTTGCCTGTCTAGAACATCTCGGTCGGCAAGGGGCTAAGATTCGCTGTCAGGTGGAGTCCATGGTCCCTGAGAAGAGGGGAATGGGGTCTTCAGCCGCGGTTAGTATTGCAGCTATTCGGGCGGTCTTTGACTACTTTGAGGAAGAGCTGGATGACCAGACACTGGAGATTCTAGCCAATCGGGCAGAGATGATTGCCCATATGAATCCCAGCGGCCTTGATGCCAAGACCTGCCTTAGCGATGTAGCTATTAAGTTTATCCGCAATTTCGGTTTCAGTGAAATTGAGCTGGATCTGGATGCCTTTTTAGTGATTGCAGATACGGGCATTCACGGTCATACCCGCGAAGCCATCCGTGCTGTAGAAAGTCAGGGCCAAAAGGCTCTGCCTTTGCTGCAGGAATTGGGGAATTTAACGAAAATCCTTGAGAAAGCCATTTCTATCAAGGACCTGATGACAATGGGACAAGCTATGACCAAGGCTCATGAGAAGCTAGCCAAGCTAGGGGTTTCTTGCCAGAAAGCAGATGAGCTGGTAGCGGCAGCCCTTGAAAATGGAGCTTTGGGAGCTAAGATGAGCGGCGGCGGTCTGGGTGGCTGTGTCATTGCTCTTGTAGGAGAAAGAAGTCAGGCGGAGGCCTTAGCCGCCTTATTGAGAGAGAAAGGGGCCATTAACACATGGATCGAAAGCCTGTAAGTGTCAAATCCTATGCCAATATTGCAATTGTCAAATATTGGGGGAAGAAAGATGCAGAAAAGATGATTCCGTCTACCAGCAGTATCTCGCTGACACTGGAAAATATGTATACTGAGACGCAGCTGAGTCCTTTGCCGGATACAGCGACTGGAGATGAGTTTTATATTGACAGCCAGCTACAAAGCCCGGCAGAACATGCCAAAATCAGTAAGATTATTGACCGCTTCCGCTCTCCAGAAGATGGTTTTGTCCGCGTTGATACCAGCAATAATATGCCAACTGCAGCGGGTTTGTCTTCCAGCTCCAGCGGTCTGTCTGCCCTAGTCAAGGCCTGCAATGCTTATTTTCAGACGGGCTATCAAACGCAAGAGCTGGCCCAGCTGGCTAAGTTTGCTTCAGGATCGTCTGCTCGGTCTTTCTTTGGTCCGCTAGCGGCCTGGGATAAGGACAGCGGGGCCATTTATCCAGTCAAGACGGATTTGAAACTAGCCATGATTATGTTGGTTCTGCACGATGAGAAAAAGCCCATTTCCAGCCGCGACGGCATGGAGCTCTGTGCTAAAACTTCCACCATTTTCCCAGATTGGATTGCCCAGTCTGCCTTGGATTATCAGGCTATGCTGGGCTATTTACGAGATAATAATTTTGCCAAGGTGGGTCAGCTGACGGAAGAAAATGCTCTTCGGATGCATGCCACGACAGAAAAAGCTTATCCGCCGTTTTCTTATCTGACAGAGGAGTCCTACCAAGCTATGGATGCTGTCAGAAAGCTGCGGGACCAGGGCGAGCATTGCTACTTTACCATGGACGCGGGGCCCAATGTTAAGGTGCTCTGCTTGGAGGAAGACCTAGACCATCTGGTGGCTATTTTTGAGAAGGACTACCGGCTTATCGTCTCCAAAACAAAGGACTTGTCAGATGAAGACTAGTGCAAGAGTTCAAACCTGCGGCAAGCTCTATCTGGTAGGTGAATATGCAGTGCTGACGGCCGGTCAGCCAGCCATTATCAAGGCCATTCCTATCTATATGACGGGAGAAATCCAGGCAGCGCCTGACTATCGCTTGACATCAGATATGTTTGATCATAGTGCTAACCTAGAGCCAGACCCTGATTATGCCTTGATTCAGGAGACGATAGGGGTTATGAACACTTATCTGCTAGCCTTAGGCTACCAACTTCAGCCTTTTTCTCTGAATATTAGTGGCAAGATGGAAAGGGACGGCAAGAAGTTTGGGATTGGCTCCAGCGGTAGTGTGGTTATTCTGACTCTCAAGGCCATGGCAGGACTTTATGAGCTGGACTTAGAGCCAGAGCTGCTCTTCAAACTGGCTTCCTACGTCCTCCTAAAGCGAGGGGACAATGGTTCCATGGGAGATCTAGCCTGCATTGCTTATGAAGACCTGATTTACTACCAATCTTTTGATAGAGAGCTGGTCCGCAAGCGTATGGACAAAGTTGATTTACAGCAATTACTAGCAGAGGATTGGGGTTTTGAAATTCGCAGTATTAAGCCTTGCTTAGTCATGGATTTTCTGGTTGGTTGGACCAAGCAGCCAGCGATTTCTAAGGACTTGGTCAATCAGGTCAAGTCAGCTATTTCAGACTCCTTTTTGACAGGCAGTAGGACGCAGGTTGATGCTTTGGAGAGAGCTTTATTAGCAGGAGAGAAGCTTGCTATTCAGTCTAGTCTGGAAAAAGCTAGTCAGCTCTTAGAAAGGCTCAGCCCAGCTATTTATACAGTCAGGCTGAAAGCCCTAAAGGAAGCGGCAGAGGGAATGAACTGTGTGGCTAAGAGTAGCGGTGCCGGCGGTGGGGACTGCGGGATTGCTCTCAGCTTTGATGTCGCATCTAGCAACCAACTGATTCAAGCCTGGCAAGAAGCTGGCATTGAGCTATTATACAGAGAAAGGATGGGCCATGATGAGCCAGAATCGTAAGGATGACCATATCAAATACGCTTTAGAGCAGCGTCCGGGTTACAACAGTTTTGATGAAATGGAACTGGTTCACCGTTCTCTGCCCAAGTATGATTTGGCAGAGATAGACCTATCTACTCACTTTGCTGGCCGTGACTGGGAGTTTCCTTTTTACATCAATGCCATGACTGGTGGCAGTCACAAAGGCGGTCAAATCAATGAGAAGCTGGCTCGAGTGGCTGAAAGTTGCGGCCTTCTTTTTGTAACTGGCTCTTACAGCGCGGCCTTGAAGAATCCTTCTGATCCTTCCTATCGGGTGGCGGCTGGTCGGCCTAATTTATTGCTGGCTACCAA
Source organism: Streptococcus sanguinis (assembly GCF_019928825.1). Classification (GTDB taxonomy): domain Bacteria; phylum Bacillota; class Bacilli; order Lactobacillales; family Streptococcaceae; genus Streptococcus; species Streptococcus sanguinis_L. Next base: position 106,445 of record NZ_JAHZOP010000002.1, read on the forward strand.
TATTGGCTTGGACAAGCCTTATCAAGCCGCTCAGCAGGCAGTAGCTGATTTGCATCCCCTCTTTTTGCAGGTCCATGTCAATCTCATGCAGGAATTGCTGATGCCAGAGGGCGAGCGAGAGTTTCGTTCTTGGCGCCAGCACTTGACTGATTATAGTCAGCGGCTGGATCTTCCTCTAATTCTTAAAGAAGTTGGCTTTGGCATGGATTGCTCTACTGTCGAAGAAGCGCGCTCCTTGGGTATTCAGACTTTTGATATTTCCGGCCGTGGCGGCACTAGCTTTGCCTATATTGAGAATCAGCGGGGTGGCAATCGTGACTACCTCAATGATTGGGGGCAATCTACTCTGCAGAGCCTGCTAGCTCTTCAGCCATTGCGCGATGAGGTCGAACTCTTGGCTAGTGGAGGTGTCCGCCATCCTTTGGATATGATCAAATCCCTTGTCTTAGGAGCCAAGGCGGTTGGCATCTCTCGTACCATGCTGGACTTGGTAGAAAATCACTCATTGGAAGAGGTTATTGATATTGTAGAAGGCTGGAAATCGGATTTGCGACTTATCATGTGCGCCCTATCCAGCCGAAACTTGCAAGAATTAAAGAGTGTACCTTATCTACTCTACGGTCGGCTAAAAGAAGCTCAGGAACAGATTAAATAAATAGCATAAAGTCATAAAAAAAGGCCATTAAGGCCTTTTTACTTGTCCTGTTTTCGTAAGTCAGCTAGTATTTCCTGAGCAGCAGCTAAGTTGAAATTTTTCTTGGCTGTTAAGCGACTGGCTACAGCAGCGATTTCTTCGTCCTGAGCTCCAGCTTGTAATGCTAAAGATTTGGCTTGCAATTTCATGTGTCCGGCTTGGATGCCACTGCTGACCAGAGCTTTGAGGGCAGCGAAGTTTTGTGCCAATCCGACCGATACGATGAGGGAAGCCAAGTCCTTGGCCTGAGGCTGCCCTAGCAAGTCAAAGCTGGCTGTCACTGTGGGATTGAGGCCGATGGAGCCTCCCTTAGTTGCAATGGGCATGGGCAGGGTCATCTGACCATGAAGCTGGCGTTTGTCTGGGCCTGCCGTCCAAGTAGAGAGGCCGCGGTAGCTTCCTTCTCGGCTGGCATAGGCATGGGCACCGGCTTCTATAGCCCTCCAGTCATTTCCAGTAGCCAGCACCAAAGCATCAATACCATTAAAGATACCTTTATTGTGGGTAGCTGCTCGGTAAGGGTCGACCTTTGCTAATTTGCTGGCTAGCTGTATCTTATCCGCAAGAAGTTCCGCCTCAGCCTTATCGCGACTGAGAAAGCGATAGTCGATGACACAGCGGGCTGTTACTAGGCTATCTGTTGCATAGTTTGACAGGATAGCCATCAGACTCTTACCGCCAGTCAGATCTTCCAGAGGAAGGGTGAGGGCCTCCAGCATGGTGTTGAGCATATTAGCTCCCATGGCTTCCTGCGTATCTACAGACAGATAAAAAATGAGGAAGTCATCCTTTTGCTCCAGCCAAAGATCTCTAGCGCCACCACCACGGGCAACGATCGATGGATAGGCTTGGTTGGCCTGTTCCAGCAACTCTTTCTTTTTCATGAGAATATCTTTAATGGCTCGGTCTGCATTATCAACCTGATAGAGCGCGATTTGCCCAATCATCTGGCGTTTGTGAACCTCGGTCTCAAATCCGCCTGAACGTTTGATAATCTTAGCGGCAAAGCTGGCTGCTGCTACCACAGATGGCTCTTCTGTCACAAATGGAACTTGATAGCTTTTGCCATCCACCAGAAAGTCTGGCACCAGAGAGTAGGGCAGGGCTAGAGTGGCCAGCACATTTTCACTCATCTGGTTGGCTGTTTCCAGAGGCAAAGTCTGCTGACTGTCTAGCAGCTGCCAATGTTCATCTTGTAAAAGTCCCTTTTCTTTCAGCATCTGCAGCCGTTCAGCAGGATTTTTTTTAGAAAATCCAGTCCAGTTTACTTTCATGATGATTTCTCAACTTTGATGTACTTACGCTGGTGCTCTGCAATTTCCGCCAGAGCAAAGCTTTGGTCCTCATAGCCAGAGAAGCGGGCATTGCCCTCCGCATCCAGCTTAGCTTTTTCAAAAAAGATGCGCTCGTAGTCCGGGATGGAAAGAGCCTGACGCTGGTCTAATTCCTCTAGGCGTGTCTTGGATAGATGCTTTTCATAGCCCTCTACCAAATTGGCACTAAAGATTTCAGAGACAGCTCCGCTGCCATAGCCGAAAAGAGCAATCCGATCACCAGCCTTGAGGTTGTCAGAGTTTTCTAAAAGAGACAGGAGGCCTAGGAAGAGGGAGCCGGTATAGATATTTCCAACTTTTTGACTGTAGAGAATAGATGCTTCAAAATTCTTTCTAAGCTGGTCTTGCTGCTCTTGAGGAAGGCTTTTATCCATGATTTTATTGAGGCCTTTAAGAGCCAGTTTTGGATAAGGCAGGTGGAAGCAGTAGGCCGCAAAATCTTTGAGAGCCAGCTTGTGGCGCTTCTGGTACTCCGTCCAAGTTGTTTTTAAGCTATCCAGATACTGCTGGGTTGAATAGATCCCGTTGACATAAGGCGTTGTCGAGTAATTTGGGCGCCAAAAATCCATGACATCGCGTGTCTGAGCTACATTATCATCATTGAAAGCGAGGATACGAGGATTGCTGCTTATCAGCATAGAAATGGCTCCCGCTCCCTGCGTTGGCTCGCCAGGTGTGTTAATGCCGTACTTGGCAATGTCGCTAGCTAACACCAAAACTTTGCTGTCTGGATGTTTTTCAATATGGAGCTTGGCATAGTCCAGTGCAGCAGTAGCTCCATAGCAGGCTTCCTTAATTTCAAAGCTGCGGGCAAAAGGCTGGATACCCAAAAGGCCGTGGACAAAAACGGCCGCCGCCTTGCTCTGGTCAATCCCTGACTCAGTAGCCACAATGACCATATCAATCTTTTCTTTGTCCTCTGTTGTCAGGATGGGCTCTGCTGCCGCGGCTCCCAAGGTAACAATATCCTCAGTCAGAGGAGCAATGCTTAGTTCCTTGAGTAAGAGCCCCTTGCTAAGCTTGTCTGGGTCAGTTCCACGGGCTGCCGCTAAATCATTTAATTTTAAAACATAATTACTGGTCGCAAAACCGATTTTGTCGATTCCGATTGTCATTATAAGACCTCTTTAAATCCTTTTATTCTAGTATATTCCGAAGACTATTTTACCATACTTAGGAATAAAACTCTTACAAAAACATCTAATCTCAGCTAAATCAGGCTTAAGATGTATTTTCCAAAATAAAAACAGCAGATGGCTCTACTGTTTGTTTGCTGTGAGTTTGGTTTGGCGCTTTTTCAAGTAGTGGTAGAGCTTGAGTACGACAGTGCCGCTGGCCATGCCAATTGAGATGACCAAGGCTAGAATGACTACCAGAGTGGCGTGAATCATGGCCTGGCTATAGTCACCAGTGACAAAGAAAGCAGTCGTCCGATAGGAAATATAGCCTGGGACCAAGGGGGCTAGAATAGCCAAAATAAAAACAACAGCAGGCGTTTTGTAGATGATGCTGAGGATTTGGCTGATGCAGGAACCAAGGATAGCAGCCACAAAGGTTGCTATGATGACGTTGGTCGGTCCTTTGAGCAGGAGATAGAGCAGCCAAATAGCCATGCCCAGCACTCCGCCGGGAATCAGCATACTACGCTGGACGTTTAGAACGATTAGAAAAGTAATGATGGCCAGTAGGCTGGCAACGGCTTGCAGTAAGAAAGTCAAGATTGTCATAGGCTTATTTCATAATAAGGAGGGCGACAGAGGTACCTGCACCGAGAGCAAGAGTGATGAGGAGCGATTCAAAGAGCTTGCTCATCCCAGAGTTGATATGGTTGGTCATGATGTCACGCACAGAGTTGGTCAGAGCAATGCCGGGCACAAAAGGCATGACAGAGCCCGCAATAATCAAATCATCTGTGGAGTTAAAACCGGAATAGCGCGTCCATACATGAGCCAGTAGTCCGAAGACGAAGGCTCCAGCAAAAGCTGTCACAAAAGGAATGCGGATATATTTGTCAACATACAAAGAGAAAGCAAAGCCAAAGAAGGTGGCAATAGCAGCCCCCAAAGCATCGTAGAAGTTTCCGCCAAACATGATGGAGAAGAAGGGAGCACTGAGCGTTGCGGCAGCAATCAGTTGCTTGTTGTTATAGGGCAGCTCCTTAACTTTGAGGCAATTCAGCTCATCAAAAGCCTCTTGAAGGCTGATTTCTCCTGTTACCAACTGACGGGAGACCTGATTGACATCACAGACCTTCTCGATATTGTAGTTGGTCTTGAGATTACGCTTCATCCGTGAGACATTTGTATTTTCAATCGAAAAGAAAATAGCCACTGGCATTGCTAAGGCATTGCAGTCGATGATCCCTTGCGAATGAGCGATACGAATCATGGTGTCTTCCACCCGATAAGTTTCGGAACCGCTCTGCAGCAGCAGTGTCCCAGCCAGCATGATGACATCTACCGCCAGATTGAAATCTTTGGCTTCTTCCCTGATACCTTTCTCTGTCATTTCCCCAGTCCTTTTCCTAGTATAGCAATAGAACCATTATACCATAAAGCCTCTTAAAAATATCATCAAGTTGGCAGTCATTTGGAGTCTGAAATACAAAAAAGAAGATTGGGATTTCCAATCTTCTTTCAAATGGTTTGTAAGTCTTTAGTCGTTTATTAGCTCAAAGCATCGTCCATAGAGAGCACTTCGTGGAAGACACGTTGAGTCAATTCAGTCTTTTGCTCTGGAGTCAAGTACTTAGTGTTTACACAGTAACCTGAGATACGAACGATAACGTCTTCACCAGACATAATCTTATCGTAAACATCCTTCAAGTCCATAACGTTCAAGTTAACGTGCTGACCACCGTTTTCGAAGTAGCCATCCAGGATAGTAACCAAGTTGTCTACTTGTTCGTCGTGTGTCTTACCAAGCGCACGAGGTGAAACTTGAGTTGTCAATGAGATACCGTCAGCTGCGTAACTAAAGTCCAAGCTAGCAAGAGAGTTCAAGTTTTGCAACCAGCCACCTTTTGCCTTGTTAGATGGGTTAGCACCTGGTGAGAAGAATTCCAATTTAGACAAGTTCACGCTACCATCTTCGTTGAGGTACACTCCTTTATGGACTGGTGAGTTACCAGTTTGTTTAGAGTAAGCAACGTTAGATGTGATAGTCAAGAGTGATACTGTTGCTTCAGCGTTCTTGTAAAGTTTGTGGCTGCGCAGACGAGTTGTGTAAGCTTCTACCAACCATTCAGCCAGTTCGTTAGAGCGAGGATCATCTTCACCCCAACGTGGGTATTCTCCGATTGTTTCATAGTCGTAGATATAGCCATTTTCGTCGCGGATTGGTTTAACAGTTGCATACTTGATAGCAGACAAGGTATCAACAGTGTTGGCAAAGCCACAGATACCGAATCCCATGTTAGCGCGTTGGTAAGTTGGCAAGAAGGCCATTTGAACAGCTTCGTAGTTGTACTTGTCAGTCATGTAGTGGATGATGTTCAAGGCATCTACGTAAGTGTCAGTCAACCAGTCCAGAGATTTTTCAAAGTTCGCTTTAACTGATTCGAATTCAAGAACTTCGTCACGGATAGGCTCGATGTCAAATACCTTGTAGTCTTTATGAACATCGTCGTAACCACCGTTGAGACCTGTCAGAAGGGCTTTCAGCACGTTTACACGAGCACCAAAGTATTGGATGTTGTGGCGTTGTTCTTCATTTTCAGGGTCAAGTGGAGACACACAGCAAGAGATACAGCTCATTTCACCGTAGCCGTCTTTAGCCATTGTTGTTACACCTTCGTATTGGATAGAAGAGTGCTTGTGGCTCATGTGCATACAGTAGCGACGGAATGAGTATGGAAGTTTATCAGTCCAGAGAACGGTCAAGTTTGGCTCTGGAGAGTTACCAATGTTGTCAAGTGTGTTAAGGAAACGATAGTCCATCTTTGTAACACGGTGACGGCCATCGTTACCCATACCAGCCATAGAAGTAGTGATGAAGGTTGGGTCACCAGAGTAAAGTTGGTCGTAAGCTTTCGTACGAGCAAACTTCACTGTACGAAGCTTCATAACGAAATCATCAACAAATTCTTGGATTTCTGATTCAGTGTAAGTACCGCGAGCCAAGTCACGTTCAGCATAGATGTCAAGAACGATAGGCACACGTCCGAGAGAAGTAGCAGCACCGTTGATGACACGGCAGACAGCCATGAAGGCGATGTTAGTCCATTGGATAGCTTCTTTAACGTCGAAGGCAGGACGGCGAACGTCAACTCCGTAAAGGTCACCCAATTTTACAACTTCACCAAGTGCTTGGTATTGCAGGTTGATTTCTTCGCGCAGACGGATTGTTTCTTCGTCAATATCAGTCAAACCATTCCAGTCGCGAACTTTTTCAGCCATGAGGTAGTCAGCTCCATAAAGAGCAAGACGTGCGTAAACCCCGATGATACGTCCACGTGAGTAAGCATCTGGAAGACCAGTTACAGTGTGGGCGTGACGAGCACGGCGGATGTTAGAAGTGTAAGCACGGAAGATACCATCATTTACTGTAGTAACATATTTAGTAAAGATTTCATGAACAGCAGGATCTGGTTCGTATCCATTTTCTTTCAAAGTAGTTTCAGCCATGCGGATACCGCCTTTTGGCATGAAGTTCAATTTGAAGAGTTCGTCGTTTTGGATACCGTAAATCAGTTCGTTGTCCTTGTCAATGTAACCAGCGTCAATATCAGCGATAGATGCTGGACGAGTGTCCATTGGGAAACGAGTTTCTTCGTAGTGAGCTTTTGTTTCTTCTACGATTTTCTTGATGTGGAGTGAGCGCTCAGTAGGACCTGCCAAGAAGCTTTCATCTCCATCATAAGGTGTGTAGTTAGCTTGAACGAAGCGAGAAACACTTGCTTTCTCTTTCCAGTCTTCACCTTTGAAGCCTTCCCAAGCTTTGTCAAAAATATCTTGAGCTTCAACAACTGTTTTTACAACCATTTGATTTTCCTCTTTATTCTAGCAACATAAACTGTTACATTTATAAGTAAAGTATATCATACGGTAATCGGTTTCACAAACCATTTTCGGCAGAAAGAAAGACTTTCTTTTATAATACAGAAAGTAAAAAGTCGCGGATGTGTACTATAGATTTGAAAAACATAACTCTTTTCAAATATTTTGGAAAAATGGGTAAAAAAGTTATAATAAAAGTAATTAAAATGTCATACAAAAATTGCTGACGAAGAATCTTACGTTTAAAATACTTTTTACAAGAACGAAAAACTGTTTCAGATTTATTTGAGTAAAAGGGCTGACTTTGTGAAAGCTTGTAAGCTGAGATTGATGGCAGGAGAAAGGAGGAGGACATGCTGATTTTTCCACTGATTAACGATACATCTCGGAAGATTATCCACATTGATATGGACGCTTTTTTCGCTTCGGTGGAAGAGCGGGATAATCCTAAGCTAAAGGGGCATCCGGTCATCATCGGCAGCGATCCCCGCTTGACAGGTGGTCGTGGTGTCGTCTCCACCTGCAATTATGAGGCCAGAAAGTTCGGAGTTCATTCGGCTATGAGCTCCAAGGAAGCCTATGAGCGTTGCCCACAGGGGATTTTTATCTCGGGGAATTACGAAAAATATCAAGCAGTCGGCTTGCAGATCCGAGAGATTTTCAAACGATATACGGATTTGATTGAGCCAATGAGCATTGACGAGGCTTATCTGGATGTAACGGAAAACAAGCTTGGGATTAAATCTGCAGTCAAAATAGCCAAGCTGATTCAGCACGATATCTGGAATGAGCTGCAACTGACGGCTTCGGCAGGCGTTTCTTATAATAAGTTTCTGGCCAAGATTGCCAGTGACTATGAGAAGCCTCATGGTCTGACTGTTATTCTGCCTGAGGAAGCAGAGGCCTTTCTGGCGCCTATGGATATTGCCAAGTTTCATGGAGTTGGTAAGAAGAGCGTTGAAAAACTACATGGCATGGGTATTTATACCGGTGCAGATCTGCTCAAGATATCAGAAATGACCTTGATTGATAAGTTTGGTCGCTTTGGTTTTGATCTCTATCGTAAAGCGCGTGGCATCAGCAATAGTCCAGTCAAATCCAATCGTATTCGTAAGTCGATCGGGAAGGAGCGGACCTATGCCAAACTGCTCTATAGTGAGGAGGACATCAAGAAAGAGCTGACCCTGCTGGCACAGAAGGTAGAAAATAGCTTGACTAAGCATGACAAGAAAGGGCGAACTATCGTTCTGAAAATCCGCTATGCTGATTTCTCCACCTTGACTAAAAGGAAAAGTTTGAATCTAGCCACTCAAGACAAGGAGCAAATCGAGCGAACGGCTCATGAGATTTACGATAGCTTGGAAGAACAACCACGAGGTATTCGTCTGCTAGGACTGACAGTGACGGGGTTTGAATAAAGATAAAGGCTTGGTTCATTACCGGGCTTTTTTAGATATAGTTTTTAGTATGAGAGAGTTGCTTGTGACGAGTTTCTAAGTTGTCTGATAATTTTCATTGACTAAAAATAATCTTTTTTGAAAAAATACTGGACAAAGTTTTCTGTGTCTGTTATACTGAGTTTATAAAATAAAAAACCGTCTGGTCGGTTTTTAAAAAGAAAGGAGCAGAAATGAAGAAATCTGTAGTAGAAAAAACAAGCGATCACATCCTCAAGTTGAATCAGGAGATGGATCGGCAGCGGGAAGGTCAGAAAGAGTTTTTGCAGCAGCATGCAGAAAAGCTGAAAAAGATGTCACAGGGTGAGAATGGCATACGCTATTCTAAGTGGGGAGTCAAAGCTGGATATGCTGTCCTTGCTGGTGGCTTGCTGACTTCTGTCTTTAGCCCATGGCGAGGACTGGGTATTATGGCAGTAGGCGGTCTGAGCCTTGCTTCCAATCTCTGGCATATCCGGCGATTGCAAAATCAAGAAAGGAGCAAGTAGCAGAGAAATGGCCTGTCTTAAGCATCAGAGTCAGGACAACTTAGAAACTAAAAGCAGCAGGCAGTAGCTAAACGGTGCTGACATAGCTTTTAGCATTATTTAGTCTATCTTTGCTTTTTATTTTAGGCAAGGATTAAAAGACTACGTTTTCTATTTGGCGCAGGTCTTTATTTTTTATAACAAAACAAACCGAATGGTCGGATTTTAAAAATCTGCGTTTCAAAACAGGCAATCATCTGAAAGACTGAGAGTAAAGGATGCCTTTGTCCAGTTTTCGGATGACTTTTCACTATTCTACATTTGATAAGGAGTTATCGTATGAACAAACAAACACATGTAGAGCCAGAGACAAGGCATATCCTGCCCTTTCTGGCCTGGACTTTTGGCATTACCTGGGGAGCCTGGCTGCTTCAGTATATTTTAACCGCCCTGAAGCTGACCAGCGGGGCTGAGCCTTTGGGCTTTGCTCTCAATTTCATCGGGGGCTTCGGACCGACCTTGGGAACTTTTATCAGCCTCAAAATTTCTCATCCCAAGAAGATGCTGGACTTTATCTTCTCCCATGCCAAAGGCTGGTGGATTTACATGCTGGTCTTCTGTCTGGTTCGGGTTTTGACCCTTTTTATCGCTAATCCAGCCTTGCCGCCCCTGAATGCCATTCTGATGTTTCCCCTGGGCTGGACCTTTGTCACCTTTGCTGGAGGCGGCAATGAAGAGATTGGCTGGCGGGGCCTCCTGCAGCCGGCTCTGGAGAAAAAATTCTCCTTCCCTCTGGCAACTGTCATCACGGCTCTGGTCTGGGTGGCCTGGCATCTGCCCCTCTGGCTGATTCCGGGAACAAGTCAAAGTCAGGTTTCTTTGCCCTTCTATCTCTCCTTTGGAATCTTGCTCTGTTTCTGTCAGGCGGTTCTCTACAAGCAGACGGCCTCTGTCTTTGCCTGCATGGTCTTTCACGGCTGCATTAACTTTGCTCAGGCGACGATTGTCGGCAGTGCTACAAATGGTGGAAGGTATCTCAGCTTCCAAGCTGCTAATCTGGTCATGACCGCCCTGCTGGTCGGCTGGTGGTATTGGAAGGGCAATCGGAAAGGGGTTCAGAAAGATGCAGGCTAAAAATCTTGGCAATCGCTCTTCTGCCAAAGAAAAAGGAGTAATCATATGAAAACACAAACACATGTAGGGCCAGAACCCAAGCATATTTGGCCTTTCTTAGCTTGGACCTTTGGTATTAGCTGGTCTGCCTGGCTGGCTTCGGCTTTCCTGAGGATTCCTATTATTTCCCAGGTCTTAACCATCGCTGGTGTTTTTGGCCCGGCCATTGGAGCCAAACTGGTCTTAGGAAAATCGTTCAAGGAGCTCTTGGCTTCTATCGGATCGTCCCGAAAAAGGACTTGGGTCCATCTCTTGATTTTGACAATTCTTTATACCCTTTCCATAGTCTTTTGGAGCCCGCTCCTGCCTGGTTTTAGCCCCCTCAGGATTGCTCTGCTTTTTCTCATGACGACTTTTCTGACAGGCGGCAATGAAGAGATTGGCTGGCAGGGCTTCCTGCAGCCAAGTCTGGAGAAGATCCTGCCCTTCCCTTTGGCAACTGTAACAACTGGGTTAATCTGGTCTGTCTGGCATCTGCCCCTCTTCTTTACCCCCGGCAGCAGTCAGGCAGGGACTTCTTTTCTAGTCTTTACTGCCGCCTGCCTGCTTGCCCGTTTCTGGCTGGCGGCTCTTTACAAGGTCAGTCAGTCCATCCTTTACTGTGTTCTTTTCCACGGGGCCATCAATACCATTGGTGAAGGCATTTTCCTGGGGAAGGGGACGGAAAATCCGCTCTTTTTCCTAGGCTATATCTTGATGGCGGCTTACAGTATCTATCTTTGGTATCAAAGGGATCAGCAAGACAAGGCTTAAAGATATTTTTATGATTTTGTATTTCTCCGGCTTTTTTGTTAGAATAAAGCTATACTAGAAACAAAGGGGAACAGAATGGCGCAGCGAAAAGACAAATCCCAGGCCATGAGAGAAAAAATTTTAAATACAGCAACCCAGCTCTTTATCCAAAAGGGGTCCGAAAAGACCAGTATGCAGGATATTGCTCAGACGGCGGGCATCTCCAAGGGGGCTATCTATCATCATTTCAAGTCAAAAGATGAGATTGTCTTTGCGGTGATTAGGAGCCGGCAGGAGCTGATGGAAGAAGAGATGAAGCAGTGGCTCAAGGCTACGGAAAATCTGACTGGCAGAGAGCAGCTGCAGACCATCCTCAAGTCTAATCTGGAAAGTCAGACAGCCCGGGCTACGGACGGCATTGTGGGTGAGTATGAGAAGGACGCGGGCTTTATTTTGACCATGATGCGGGACAATCTGCGGATAGGCGCCCCTCTGGTCAGTGACATTATCAAAAAAGGGATGGCAGATGGCTCCCTTCAGACCCAGTGTCCGGACCAGGCTGCAGAAGTTTTTCTGCTGCTGGTGAATTTTTGGATGCATGGGACCGTTTTTGAAAGTGAGCCCGAAAGACTGCCGGAACGCTTCCACTTTCTGCAGTTTATGATGACCTCGGTCGGTCTGGATATCTTTACTGACGAGCTCCTGCAGCTCTTTAGCCAGAAAAATAAGACATAAAAAAAGGCGATAGGACAGAACTAAAAAATTTAATTCTGTCCCAGCCTTTTTATTTATGTGCTGAATATACTGTGGATATCTTCCTCGGTCAGGCCGATTAGGGGGTCGATTTTCAGAGAAAAGTTTTGAAAAGCAGGCTGAGCGTCTCCGCTTTATCCACTTTATGCTGGAATCCATTGGCATTGATATCCTTAGTGACGAGCTGATGGAGCAGACTTTGACATACTTAAAACGAAGCTAAGCGATGATTGGTACACCGAATTTTCCAAGTACAATTGTAGAAAGTCAATATAAAGAGGACAGCAAGCTGTCCTCTTTATAATTCAATATTTGGAAATTTGTCATGGATTTGATTTTTTAAACGAGTTAAAGCAAGATCTGTTTTAGAAACGTTTTGATGTCTTAGAGGCAGTTTCTCTTCGTTGCCATCTGAAAGAACAATCCGAATCTCATTTTTTCTGATGATGGGAAAGATAGAAATCATGAATGAATAGCTATGATGATAAATTGTTAGCGCATCATGTATGTCACATGTTTTAAAGCTAGATTTGTAACTGACCAGATGATTCTTGTAAAAGAAGACACGAATATCTGGGTCAACATAACCACCATTGTTTTCAATCTGATCCAGCGTTTCATTCAACTCGGGATAGAGTTTGAAAAAATCATTCAATCTTTTATGGTTTAAGTAATAACGAATGAACCCGATCAAAATGCAGAATATAGCAATATAGGTGAAGAAAGTGAAGGAAGTTGTTCCACCTTTTTGGAATTCTTTGTCATCAGAGAGAGTGATGTAGTATTTCAGTTGTTGGTTATTTTCATCATTAAATAGATACGATTTCATGATTTTAGCGTAATCAGGAATATCTGAAGCTGAGTGTACTGAGGCAATCAACCATTTTGGCTCTCCTCCTAAAGTATTCGCTTTTTCTAGTTCATCTACGAAGCGGCTAGTTGAAGAATCATTGCGCAGGCCAATATCGCTTTTCCTACCATTTTTATCTATATAAGATACTTTGTAGAAATAGGTTGAGTCATGCTCTTCTTTTAACTCAGCAACCGGTCCATCAATATGAGTGATTTGTATTGCTTGGCTGTAGGAGGTGTCAGAGATTTTTGCAGAAAGAATTTTTCCTTCTTTTCGCAGGGTTTCCACACTGATATCCTTAATTCTTGTTGATGAACGGGTACCAAATAAAATGAGACAGCATCCTACAAGCACCCATTTTATTAGAGAGGCATATTTATTGTATTTCATTAATATCTCCTTTGAAGAAAGTTAATTGTTGTTTTGTCTGGTCGTATAGCCACATTTTAGCATTATACACAGAGCAAAGAAGGGAGTCAAGGATTACTTAAAAATTCCCTTTATATCTTCTTCTCTTATCCCAATCATAGGGTCAATTTTCTGGAAGTTTTCCTCAGTTAGGACACAGTTTTCCACAGGCGCTTTCATTTTATCCACAGGATTGTGGATATTGCTCTCAGCTTGCGGAAAGTTACCAAAGCGCTCGATTAGATAGGTTTTACGGGCGGTGCCAGTGTTTTTTGCAGCATAGTCAAAGGCTGCTTTTTCCCCAAGTAAGATCAACTTGCTCTTGGCGCGGGTGATAGCAGTGTAGATGAGGTTGCGCTGCAGCATCCGGTGACTGCTCTTGGTGATGGGCAAGATGACCACGGGAAATTCACTGCCCTGAGACTTGTGGATGCTCATGGCGTAGGCCAGGCGAATCTTATACCACTCGCTACGCTGATAAACAAGTTCATTGCCATCAAAGTCAATGGTCAGCTCGTCCTGCTTGGAGTCGGTGTACTTAGCAGGCAGCAGATCGCTGATATAGCCTAAGTCACCGTTGAAGACATTGCTTTCGGCATCATTGACCAAGTGGATAACCCTATCTCCTTGGCGATACTGACAGTCGGGAGCTTCAAAGGTCAGTTCCTCTTTCTCGACAGGATTGATAAGATTTTGCATAAGATTGTTAATCTGGTCAATGCCGGCTGGCCCCCGATACATAGGTGCCAATACCTGAACATCTTGAGCAGGGATACCGTTGCGAATGGCAGCGCTAGCGATTTTCTCAATCATAGGCGGGATATGTTCATTTCTAGCTTCAAAATATGAGCGATCCGCTTTTTTCTCTGTAAAGTCTGCTGGTAAAATGCCCTTCTGAATCTGGCTGGCCAGTGTGACGATTGTAGACTCTTCGCTCTGCCGATAGATGGTTTCCAGCTTGGTCTGTGGGATAGTCGGTATCTGCAGCAAGTCTGCCAGAACCTGACCTGGACTGACAGACGGAAGTTGATCCGCATCTCCAACAATCAAGAGTTTGGTCTGAGAGGAGATATTGCTGAGGAGCTGATTAGCCAGCCAAGTATCCACCATGGAAAATTCATCCACAATGATAAAATCAGCATCCAGATAATCATCCAAATGACTGGTATCATCATCTCCAGTCATCCCCAAGTGGCGGTGGATAGTGGCGCTAGGAAGACCAGTCAATTCGTTCATGCGCCGAGCAGCACGTCCAGTGGGAGCTGCTAGCAGAATAGGCAGATCATTGACCTTTCGCAGATCCAAACCGCGAAGCTGGGCGTAGACTGCGATGATACAGTTGATAACGGTAGTTTTTCCAGTTCCCGGTCCGCCGGTTAGGATAAAGACCTTCTGATTGATAGCCTGACGGATGGATTCTTTTTGGATACTGTCATAGGAGATGCCGGAGTTCTCCTCCACATGCTGGATAGCCGCAGTAATGTTATCTGCGTCAAAGCAGTCTTGCTCTCCTTTTTCCAGCAGTCGGATCAGATTATTTTTTATTCCTTCTTCAGCAAAGAAGAGGCTGTTTTCAAAGATCTTGGTCTCTACATTTTGGACCTTATCTTCCTCAATCAGATTGGCCAGCTCATCAGCGACTAGACTAGGGTCCAGCTCCACTTGGCGTGAGCTTTCTAAGAGCTCGATGGTATGCTCGAGTAAATCACGAGCTTCAACATAGGTATCTCCCCGCTCCATAGACTGGGTCAGCAAGGTGTGGACAAGGCCAGCCCGAAAACGCTCAGGGGCGTCACTTTGGATTCCCAGCTCTTCTGCCAGATGGTCAGCAATTTTAAAGCCGATTCCCTGAATATCCTCTACTAGCTGATAGGGATATTTTTCGACAATATCCAGCGTTTCTTCCTTATAGGTATCCTGGATTTGAAAAGATAGCTTATTGGGAATGCCATAGGCTGCCAGCTTGGCTAGTACCATCTCAGTTCCGTAGTTGAGTCTGAGCTTGGCGACAAAGGCCTCGCGGTTCTTAGCTGCTAAGCCGTTTATCTGGGTCAGCTTTTCCGGCTCTGCTAAAATCTTGTCAATGGTGTCCTCAGTATCTTCTCCGTAGAGTTGGACGATTTTTTGAGCAGTCTTGACCCCGATTCCCTTGAAATGGTCACTGGAGAAGTATTTTACTAGGCCTTTGCTGCTGGGTTTTGCTCGCTCATAGCGGGAAATTTTCAGCTGTTGGCCATATTTGGGGTGTTGGACAAGACTGCCCCAGAAGGTGTAGTCTTCGCCTTCCATGACATCTGCCATAGAGCCGGTGACAATGATTTCAAAATCTTCAAAATCCTCGGCATCTGTATCCTCAATATCTAAGAGCAGTATGCGGAAAAAGTTGCTGGGATTTTCAAAAATAATCCGTTCGATCGTTCCTGAAAAGTAAAATTCCATAGTTTATAGGTTCTTCTTTTAAAACGAACTCAGCTGACGTTCAACTGAGTTCGGTATGCTTAATAGGTCTTAAAAGGCAGCAGTGGCCAGAAGCGGAACTTGGCTTCGCCCTGGATTTGTTCTTTTTGGAAGGTACCGACTTGGCGACTATCCTTGGAAACAATCCGGTCGTCACCCAGAAGTAGGTATTCATCATCCAGAAGCTTGATGGTGAAGACAGGGCTGCCTTCACTATCAACAGTGAAAGCTTGAGCCTGAGCTGCGAGTTTTCTGAAAAACACACCATTGTCATCATAATCATCCCCAGTATAAGTGGATTGGAGCTTGTCTTCTTTGAATTTTTTGATGTAGTCCGTCAGGTAAGGCTCGTCTGTTTTTTTGCCGTTGATGTAAAGAGTATCATTTTCATACTGAATAGTATCACCCGGCATACCGATAACCCGCTTGACAATCTCCTTGGTCGTTCCGTCATTATCTGTCTCAGTGGCGACAACGATATCAAATCGGTCAATAGACTGATATTTAAGCACAAGTAGATATTCCCCATTGGCCAGCGTAGGGTCCATAGAGTGGCCATCTACCTTTACAGGGGACCAGAGATAGAGCCGTGATAGGATAATGACAGAGATAAAGATGATAAAGAGCCCCCATTCTTTGAGAATGACAACGGCAGTATTTGATTTTTTCATAGGTTACCTTTCTAGAAGTTTTTGTGCTTTTTCAGTATTTTTAAAGTGGAGTTTAGCAGAATGCTGCAGACCAGCCATTCCGTAGGCTTGAAGAATCTGGCTGGCAACTTGGTCGCTCTTGCTTCCGGCTCCGCTAGGCAGGGTATAGCCTAACTCTTGACTGAGATTTTCTAGATTTTCCAGAAAGAGGTCACGAGCGATAATAGAGCTGACCGCAACAGCTAGAAACTTTCCTTCAGCCTTTTCAATCAGACTTACCGGATTTGGAAAATGATTTTTTTCCTGCTTTAGGTATTTATTGTAGTTTTGCTGGCTAGTAAAGGCATCGATAACAATTTTTTCAGGATTGATGACTTTCTGCAGCAGTAGGTAAATAGCTTGATTATGTAAGGCTACCTTGACAGAGACGGCGTTGTAGCCAGAAGCGATGACTTCGTTGTACTTCTCTGGCGATAGGAGCAGAGCTTGGTGGGCAATCTTTTCTTTCAAGACAGGTGCCAGTTGGCGAATCTTGCTATCGTTCAAGGTTTTAGAATCACCGACACCCAGTTTTCTTAGAAAGTCGTGCTGGTCTGGAGTGACGAAAGAAGCTACGACGGCTAGACCTCCAAAGTAGGAGCCGTTTCCGACCTCATCTGTCCCAATGAGGGCAAAATTCTGAGAAGCAGGACTAGAACTGGACTTGTCTGCTTGATGGCCCAAAAAGCCAGCGTAGTGAGCAGCTTTTGCCCCTTGAAAGAGAACTTTTCCGGAGCTAAAGACACTGACCGTCGCCTGATCCAGCCGGAAGAAATATTGAATATGCGAGTTCTTACTGGGAGCCAGCTGGCTCTGATATTTCTTAACAAAAGCCTGAATTTCTTGCTGTTTGGGACTGAGGGTGATACTTTCCATACCCCCTATTGTACCATAAAAAGGAAAAGTCGAAAGTCATAAGATTAAAAATCTTACAAAAATTTTGTAGGAGAGCACCGCTGCTTGCTATGTCAAAAACGATGAAAAAGAAAGTCCCTGTCTAGTTCCCAGTGTTTTTATAACTGACAAAGGGCTTCTTTTTTGATATAATACAATGAGGTGATTTTATGGCAAATTTGAATCGATATAAATTTACATTTGGAAACAAGACCTTAACTCTAACAACAGAACACGATAATCTCTTTATGGAAGAAGTGGAACGGGTAGCAAAGGAAAAATACAAGGCTATCAAAGAGCAGATGCCTGCGGCAGATGATGAAGTCCTGGCGATTTTGCTGGCGGTCAATAGCCTATCTACCCAGCTCAGCCGCGAGATTGAGTTTGACGACAAGGAAAAAGAACTAGAAGATTTTCGTCACAAAATGCTCAGTGATTTGAGAGAAAAGTCAGGTAAATAGAGGAGAAATAATGTTTTCTATTGTTATTTTACTAATATTGGCCTGGAGCTTTTATATTGGCTACTCGCGTGGTATTGTTCTGCAGGGCTATTATGCTGCTGCAACCATGGTTTCTATGCTGGTGGCTGGAGCTTTTTATAAGAGCTTGGCTAAGTTTATCAGCCTTTGGGTGCCTTATGCCAGTGCGACTCAAGGCTCTTCGACCTACTTTTTCCCTAGCTCCCAGCTTTTTCAGTTGGATCAGGTTTTTTATGCTGGTTTGGCCTATCTCATTATCTTTACGGCTGTCTACATCCTTGGGCGTTTTTTCGGGATTTTTGCCAATCTGATTCCCTACCCCAATAAGCTGGATACCAAATGGTACAATGTGACCAGCGGAGCCATCGCTGTTTGCATCTCTATTTTTGTTTTGGGAATGTGCCTGACTATTTTAGCGACGGTGCCGATGGAGATGGTTCAGGAGCGGCTCAACAGCAGCTTCATGATTCGCTTTATTGTCAAGTATACCCCTATCACATCCAATATCCTCAAAGATCTCTGGGTGAATCAAGTTATCGGATAAAAGACGACTCAGTTGGCCTGCTAGCTGGGTTCTTTTTTACTAGAAAAGAAAATTATGAACACAAAAATTTTAGAAACCTTAGAATTTAAGAAGATAAAAGAACTTTTTGCTCCCTATCTTTTGACTGAGCAGGGGCAGCTGGAACTGGGCCTGCTTTTGCCGACCAGTAAGAAGGAGACGGTAGCTTCAGCTTTTCTGGAAATGACAGATATGCAGCAGATTTTTGTGCAGCATCCGCACTTTAGTCTGGCCGCGACTCAGGATATCACTGCCTTGACCAAGCGGTTGGAGCTGGATAGTGACTTGAATATTGAGGAATTTTTGGCTCTCAAGCGCGTCTTGGCTGTGACTCAGGAGCTCAAGTCCTTTTATGAGGACTTGGAAAATGTGCACTTGGAAAAGCTGGACCGTCTGTTTGAGAATCTGGCTGTGTTCCCTAAGCTGCAAGGAAGTCTACAGGCTGTGAATGATGGCGGCTTTATTGAAAGCTTTGCCAGCGAAAGTTTGAGCCGTATCCGAAGGAAAATTCAAGAAAATGAAAACGAAGTGCGGGAAATTCTGCAGGAGATTCTCAAAAACAAGGGAGAGATGCTGGCGGATCAGGTAGTGGCCAGCCGGAATGGCCGCAATGTGCTGCCTGTGAAAAATACCTATCGTAACCGCATTTCTGGTGTGGTCCACGATATTTCTGCCAGCGGCAATACCGTCTATATCGAGCCTAGAGCAGTTGTCAATCTCAACGAAGAAATTGCCAGCAGTCGGGCGGACGAACGTTATGAAATTCAGCGGATTTTGCAGGAATTATCGGACCTCTTCCGTCCCCATGCAGCTGAAACTGCCAACAATGCTTGGATTATTGGACATCTGGATCTGGTGCGTGCCAAGGTCCGCTTCATGCAGGAGACGGGAGCGGTGGTGCCAGACCTGTCGGAAGAGCAGGATATCCAACTGCTCAGTGTCCGCCATCCCCTGATTGAAAATGCAGTGGCTAATGACTTGCATTTTGGACCAGACTTGACAGAGATTGTCATTACCGGGCCTAATACGGGTGGGAAGACCATCATGCTGAAGACCTTGGGCTTAGCTCAGATCATGGCCCAGTCAGGTCTGCCGATTTTGGCGGACAAGGGGAGCCGCGTCGGGATTTTCAGTCAGATTTTTGCAGACATTGGTGATGAGCAGTCCATTGAGCAGAGCCTGTCGACTTTCTCCAGTCACATGACCAATATCGTCTCTATTTTAGATCAGGTTGATAGCGAGAGTCTGGTTCTGCTGGATGAGCTAGGAGCTGGGACTGACCCGCAAGAGGGTGCCGCTCTGGCTATTGCTATCTTGGAAGATTTGCGGCTAAGGCAGATTAAAACCATGGCAACGACCCACTATCCTGAGCTCAAAGCCTATGGGATTGAGATGGACTGGGTAGAGAATGCCAGCATGGAATTTGATACAGATAGTTTAAGGCCGACCTATCGCTTTATGCAGGGAGTCCCTGGACGCTCCAATGCCTTTGAAATTGCTCGACGTTTGGGCTTGGCAGAAGTTATCGTTGGCCATGCCCAAGAGCAGACTGACACAGACAGTGATGTCAATCGGATCATTGAACGTCTAGAGGAGCAGACTCTAGAAAGCCGCAAGCGCTTGGATAATATCCGCGAAGTCGAGCAGGAAAATCTCAAATTTAATCGAGCCCTCAAAAAACTTTACAATGAGTTCAACCGCGAAAAGGAAACCGAGCTCAATAAGGCGCGATTGGAAGCCCGGGAAATCGTTGATTTGGCTTTGTCAGAGAGTGAGAGCATTCTCAAAAATCTCCATGATAAATCCAGTCTCAAGCCGCATGAGATTATCGAGGCCAAGGCTCAGCTTAAAAAGCTGGCACCAGAAACGGTTGATTTATCAAAGAATAAGGTGCTCAAACAAGCCAAGAAAAATCGGGCGCCCAAGGTGGGAGATGATATCCTAGTCACCAGCTATGGTCAGCGGGGAACCTTGGTCAAGCAGCTCAAGGACGGTCGCTGGGAAGCCCAGGTCGGTCTGATTAAGATGACTCTGGAAGAGCAGGAATTCAACTTACTCAAGGCTGAAAAGGAGCAGCAGCCTCAGCGTAAGCAGGTCAATGTGGTCAAGCGGGCTAATACTGCTGGACCCAAAGCCAGGCTGGACCTGCGCGGCAAACGCTACGAAGAGGCCATGGAAGAGCTCGATGCCTTTATCGATCAGGCCCTCCTCAATAACATGGCTCAGGTGGATATTATCCACGGTATTGGGACCGGAGTCATCCGTGAAGGGGTGACCAAATATCTCCGCCGCAACAAGCACGTTAAGTCCTTCGGCTATGCTCCGCAAAATGCTGGCGGCAGCGGTGCGACGATTGTGATATTTAAGTAAGAGGCCAGAAATGAAAATACAAACCTATGACTCGACTTATGAGAAAAGTTGGGTTTATACAAAAGCTTTGAGCTATCTCTTTTCGCCTTTCTTTGATGATATGAGCCGCAGCAAGGATGCTTTTACTGAAGAACCTTACCAAGATTCAGTTGAGCTCATAGCAGTGGAAGATAATCAGGTTGTAGGGCTTCTAGATATTGGGATTTACACCGAAGAAGCAAGCCATGCTTATCCATATTATCCGGGAGAAAAGATAGCTTACTTCGCTAATCTGGCTGTCCATCCTGATTTTCAGAATCAAGGTATAGCCAGTCAACTCTTTCAAACTGCTTGGGAGCAGCTGCATGAAAAGAAAGTTGAGGCCTTGATCATCTTTACCCGAGACGGAGAGCAGGCAAATCACCTCTATCAGAAGTGGGGCGGCAAGCTGATTTGCCAAGACTACTTGGTTGTAGGACGCCCCAAAGATCAAACACCGTTTTCTTTCAGTGTTGATAGGAAGCAGCAGACAATCTGTCTGACAGATAAGTCGGGAAATTCTTTAGGCTATTATCAAAGAGAAGGGCATTATATTGTCTCAAGGAAAGAAGATTTGGAGCATTTTGAGATTGATGAACTTTACAAAGAACATACCTATGTCTTGAAAATCGAATAAGGCATTGGAAGTTTCAGCGAAGAGATCACAGCAGGTTCTTTTATGAGGGCCTGCTTTTTGCTATAATGGAAGCAGCATAAAGTGTTTCGGAGGGAAAATAATGAGAATAAAGCATGCATCAGATTCCTGCACGACTATTTTGGTAGGCAAGAAGGCCAGTTACGACGGTTCAACCATTGTCGCTCGTACAGAGGATTCACAAAATGGGGTTTTTACGCCCAAGAAATTTGTCGTAGTGGAGCCACAAGACCAGCCCCGCCATTATCAATCAGTTTTGACATCTTTTGAGATGGATTTGCCGGACAATCCAGTCCGCTATACGGCAGTACCAGATGCAGTTCCTAAGGACGGGATTTGGGGAGCAGCTGGAATTAACAGCTACAATGTTGCTGTCAGCGCAACGGAAACGATTACGACTAATAGCCGCGTGCTGGGAGCTGATCCTTTGGTAGAGTCAGGTATCAGCGAGGAAGATATCCTTACGCTGGTTCTCCCCTATATCAAGACGGCACGAGAAGGAGTTCTTCGTCTAGGGAAAATCTTAGAAGAATACGGTACTTATGAGTCTAATGGGATTGCTATTTCAGATGTTAATGAGATCTGGTGGCTGGAGACCATTGGCGGCCACCATTGGATGGCGCGGCGCGTGCCAGATGATGCCTACGTGACCAACCCCAATCAGCTGGGCAGTGATTATTTTGAATTTGACAATCCTGATCACTTCCTCTGTCATCCAAATCTCAAAAACTTTATCAAGGAAAACTATCTCAATCTGAATTACTCGGACAAGGGCTTCAATCCCCGCTATGCTTTTGGCAGCCAGAAGGATAAGGACCGTCATTACAATACACCGCGTGCTTGGGACATCCAGCGTTTTCTCAATCCAGAAGTGGAACAAGATCCAAGGAGTTTCTTCATTCCTTGGTGCCGCAAGCCTTATCGCAAGATTACCATTGAAGATGTCAAGTATGTCCTGAGCAGTCACTATCAGGATTCGCCTTATGATCCTTACGGAGCAGAGGGCGACCGCCACAGCAGACGGGCCTTCCGGACTATTGGCATCAATCGGACCAGTCAGACAGCTATCTTGCAGCTGCGCCCTAATCAACCGCAGGCAACGACGGGTATCCAGTGGCTATCTTATGGCTCCATGCCCTACAATACAGCTGTTCCTTTCTTTACTCAAGTCTCAACAACGCCAGATTACTTTGCCAATACGACGGACAAGGTTTCGACAGATTCCTTCTACTGGGCCAATCGCTTGATTGCTGGTCTGGCTGATGCTCATTTTAGCAGTCATGTCAGTGATTTGGATGATTACCAAGAGCAGACTATGGCTTGGGGACATGAAATGATTGGTCGGGTAGACCGAGCTCTGGCCAAGGGCGAGGCAGTGGACTTTGAAGCTGAAAATCAAGCCATGAGCGACAAGGTGCAAGAAGCGACAGACCAGCTCTTGGAGAAGGTTCTCTTGGATGCCAGCAATCTCATGACCAACCATTTCTCACTAAGTGACTGAGGTGCTACCCGTAGCAAATATTTTTCTTTCTGATGTTTTTGGTGTAAAATGTTATCAAAAGTAAGCAATAAAAGGAGAAGATTTATGGTAGCAGCAGTTACAGATGCAACATTCGCAGAAGAAACAAAAGAGGGATTGGTTCTGATTGACTTTTGGGCAACTTGGTGCGGTCCGTGCCGCATGCAAGCGCCTATTCTGGAGCAGTTGGCAGGAGAAGTCCATGAGGATGAATTGAAAATCCTTAAAATGGATGTGGATGAAAATCCAAATACTGCCCGTGAATTTGGCATTATGTCCATTCCGACCCTTCTGTTCAAGAAAGACGGTCAAGTCGTGAAGCAAGTCGCAGGTGTTCACACCAAAGACCAGCTCAAGGCTATTATCGCGGAATTAAGCTAAGCAAGAAGCCTCTGGGCTTCTTTTTTGTATCAAAAAACGTTTACATGCTCAAAAATTTTCATAAAATATTGACAAAAGGCGAATGTTCTTTTAGAATAATAGAAAATTAATAATCAACACCGAACGAAGTTTTTCAGAAAGAGGCAGGCACCTCTGACTGTGAAATGGACGGAACTCTGGAGAGACCATGAATGGCACCGAAGGGGCAAGGCGGTTTAGAACCGCTCAAACTCTCAGGTAAAAGGACAGAGCGAAGAGGCAGGGCTTTCCCTACTCCAGCACATCCAGAGTACATGTTTTGCATGTGCTCTTTCTTTTTCTCGGTGTGAAAAGGAGCTTATATCATGTTGGAAATATTGAATCGTCTGGATTCTTTGGTTTGGGGTCCGCCCCTCCTCATTTTGCTGGTTGGTACCGGTATCTATCTCAGTCTGCGTCTGGGCTTGCTACAGATTTTTCGGCTTCCGCGTGCCTTTCGGCTAATTTTTGTATCAGACGAGGAGCATCAGGGCGATGTCTCTAGCTTTGCGGCTCTTTGTACGGCTCTAGCCGCGACGGTGGGAACGGGAAATATCATCGGAGTGGCAACAGCCATTAAAACCGGTGGACCGGGTGCCCTCTTCTGGATGTGGGTAGCTGCTTTCTTTGGGATGGCGACCAAGTATGCCGAAGGTCTCTTGGCTATCAAGTACCGCCGTAAGGATGCTCACGGAGCCATGGCGGGCGGTCCTATGCACTATATCCTATTAGGAATGGGGGAGAAGTGGCGCCCGCTGGCCATCTTTTTTGCCCTAGCTGGTATCTTGGTGGCTCTTTTGGGGATTGGGACCTTTACGCAGGTCAATTCCATTACAGAGGCCATGCAGAATACCATTCAGCTGCCTCCAGCTGTGACAGCCTCTATCTTGGCTATTTTAGTAGCTCTGGTTATTTTCAGCGGCATCCAGTCTATTGCTCGAGTATCGACCAAGGTTGTGCCCTTTATGGCAGCGATTTATATCTTGGGGACGGTGACGGTCTTGGTAGTCAATCTGGACCGATTGCTGCCGACTCTTCAGCTGGTCTTTAGTTCAGCCTTTAGTCAGACAGCTGCTGTCGGTGGCTTTGCCGGTGCGACCATCCAGATGGCCATTCAAAACGGGGTCGCGCGTGGAGTTTTCTCCAATGAATCTGGTTTAGGATCAGCCCCCATTGCAGCGGCGGCAGCTCGGACCAAGGAACCGGTAGAACAGGGCTTGATTTCTATGACCGGAACCTTCATCGACACCCTGATTATTTGTAGTCTGACAGGCTTGACGATTTTAATTACAGGAGTTTGGGATGGCAATCTTAATGGTGTGTCCCTGACTCAGGCAGCCTTTGCGAGTGTTTTTGCTAATTTTGGTCCGGTCCTACTTTCGGTCTTTCTGGTTCTCTTTGCCTTTACGACTATCTTGGGCTGGAACTACTATGGTGAGCGCTGTTTTGAATTTCTCTTTGGGGTGCGCTATATCCGCGTTTATCGCTTGCTATTTGTCCTGATGATTGTACTCGGTGGCTTTGTGGGTCTAGAGGCGGTCTGGATTATTGCAGATATTGTCAACGCCCTCATGGCCTTGCCAAACTTAATCGCTCTTCTAGTACTTTCTCCTATTGTCATCAGTGAAACAAAGAAATACTTTGACAAGCATCGAAAGAACTAATCTTCGCACATAAAAAAGCCTCTAGCTTTCTGTAATGATGGAAGTCTAGAGGTTTTTTGTCGAAATTAATAGCGTTTTTCTTTTGGCCAGCTGCTCATCTCGGCCACAGCTGTAAAGAGAACATCTGTAGAAGAGTTGAGGGCTGTCTCGCAGGAGTCCTGAATGACACCGATGACAAAGCCAACGCTGACTACCTGCATAGCCAAATCATTGGAAATTCCAAAGAGGCTGCAGGCGACCGGAATGAGCAGAAGAGAACCGCCAGCTACGCCGGAAGCCCCGCAGGCAGAAATTGCCGCTACAATACTGAGAACTAGAGCCGTTCCAAAGTCAACCCTGATACCCAGCGTGTTGACAGCAGCCAAGGTCAGGGTATTGATAGTAATAGCAGCCCCTGCCATGTTGATAGTGGCTCCCAAAGGAATAGAGACCGAGTAAGTCTCTGGATTGAGTCCCAGATCCCGACAAAGCTTCATATTGACAGGGATGTTAGCTGCTGAGCTGCGCGTGAAAAAGGCAGTTACGCCACTGACTCGTAGACAGCGCCAGACAAAGGGATAAGGATTTTTCCGCAGCATGATAAAAGTGATCAAAGGATTGATAATCAGAACCACAATCAGCATGCTGGCTATCAAGGCTAGCAGCAGGATACCATAGCTTTTTAGAGCCTGGAAGCCTTTCCCAGAAATGGTCGTGTAGACCAGGCCTAAAATACCAAGAGGGGCTAGATTGATAATCCACTCGACAATCTTAGAAGTGATATCTGCCAATGTTTGGAGCAGTTCCTTGCTGTGGTGGCTAGCTTCTCGCATGGCAATTCCCAAGATAACAGCCCAGGACAGGATACCGATATAGTTCGCAGTGATGAGGGCGTTGACGGGATTGTCCACCAGCTGAAGCAGAAGATTGCTGAGGACTTGTCCGATTCCATCTGGCGGAGAAACCTTTTAGGAGGACGAAGCCAACTCTATACTAATGGGAAAGAAAAAGTTGACCAGAACCGCTACCAAGGCCGCCGCAAAGGTTCCCAGGAGGTAGAGTAAGATGACTGTCTTCATATTGCTCTTTTGTCCTTTTTGCTGCTGCGACAGGGCGTTTGCCACCAGAGTGAAAACTAGGAGCGGAGCGATGGCCTTGAGGCCGCCAACGAAGATTTGGCCCAGAAGTCCGATGGCCTGTGCTTGGGGGAAGATGACAGCCAGCAGGACACCAATGCCAATACCGATGGAAATCCGCTTGATTAGATTGGTTTTATTCCAAATGGTGATGGAGCGATGGAGCATGTAAGTTCCTTTCTTGTCTTAGATACTTATTTTATTATACGATAGAAAGGGAGTGAAAGCAATGCTAGGTCGGACTAACCATTCTATGTCCGCGTCTATTGGTCTTTGTGGTATAATGGTAGTAATCTTTTTGGAGGTAGCCTATGTCTAAGACCGGAAATGTCTTTTCCCGCTATATACAGCAATTTGACTGGAGCAAGATTGCAGATGACCTCTTTTCCAAGTTGGTCTCTTTACTTCTGCTTTTTATCTTATTTTACATCGTTAAGAAAATCCTGCATTTGTCAGTGACCAAGATCATTGCCCCCTCTCTCAAGCTATCCAAGCAGGATGTAGCCAGACAGAAAACCATTACTCGGCTGATTGAGAATCTGCTTAATTATGTCTTGTATTTTCTCTTGATTTACTGGGTTTTATCCATCTTGGGACTGCCGGTTTCCAGCCTTTTAGCTGGTGCCGGAATTGCCGGGGTGGCCATCGGGATGGGAGCCCAGGGCTTCTTGTCGGATCTGGTCAATGGCTTCTTTATTCTTCTCGAGCGACAGTTAGATGTCGGTGACAATGTCCGCCTGACTAACGGCCCTATCAACATCGCTGGAACAGTAATCAGTGTCGGGATTCGGACGACGCAGGTACGGGACGCGGACGGAACGCTTCATTTTGTGCCCAACCGCAATATCATGGTTGTCAGTAATTTGTCTCGAGGCGATATGCGTGTTCTGATTGACATTCCCATTTATGCCCAGACGGATTTGGACGAGATTTACCGTATCATTGCCGAGGTCAATGAAGAAGCAGTGCCAGAACATCCAGAGATTCTTAAAGAGCCGAATATCTTGGGGCCGCAGATGGCTTCAAATGGCCAGTTCAACTTCCGTATCAGTATGATAGTGCAGGGAGGCATGCAGATTTCTATTTACCATATCTTCTACCGTCTTTACCACGAGGCGCTTTTGCGAGAGGGGATTGAGCTTCCGACGCTTGGACCTCTTTCAAAAGGCAAGTAATTATTGATTTAGAAAGGTCCATATGAATCAGCGAATTCAGCAGGAGATTGTCAGTGAGGACAATCTTGTTTACCGTTTAAAACGTCCTCTCCACAAGCAGGGTCTCTTTTGGGCAGCTCTGGTGTCTGGTATTATCATCTTTCTTCTGGCCTTGCTCAGCATTCTCCTCGTCATTACTACGATTGGCCTTATGGAGGAGAATGACCATCTCAAGTCTCTCACAGGCTACCATAACTCGCCTTTAGAGACCTATTCCAGCCATGCTTTTGAGAAAACAGTTGAATTTTCCAGTGGACTAAAGGTGACAGTTCATTCGGCAGTGGAAGACAGCAAGCGAGTCATGAGCGATGAGTCAACAGGAGTAGCTGTCGTTGCGACTATCACGGTTGAAAACACTTCTAGAAAGCCCATTCTGGTCAGTCCTTATGACTTTGGACTTTATGACAAGAAGGAAAATGTTTATATTTTGGACGGCTCAACCTTTGACAATACACAAATCGGCACCAATGTGGCGCCAGGCAAGTCTATCCGCTTTGACTTGGTTTTTGACGGGGAAGGCGGCGATGAGGATACCTATACCGTGACCTACGAAAATGCTAAGTGGCAAAAGGAGAAAAGCAAGCCAAAGCAAGAGAAAAAGAAGGAGCAATAGGGAAAATTATCCCATTACTCTAATGCCTTTGCTACTTTCCTCACTAGATTTGAAAGTGGAGGCAGCAAACTGTATAGATAAAAGAGGATTTGAGGCGAAAGTTTCAAATCTTTTTCTTGACTCTGACCTTAGAGGAGGGTGTATACTGGTGAAAATTAGAAAAGGAGATTACTATGAAGATCAATATGATTCGTTCAGATAAGGTTTATCAAGAGCTGCTTGAACTGCCCTTGGAAAAGAGAGAGGGATGTTTTCGAGCTAAATTGTTAGCGCCTTTTGCTCCTAAATACCAAACTCAGCACATTCCTTTAAAAGCGAAGTATCCTGGAGGATTTGATGCTCTTTTCCTACTTGGCTTTATGAATCAGCTGCCTGGAACTCTGTCAGAAAAGGATAGACCAGCTATCGACTCTCTGAGCTCTGATCAACTCTGGCAAGACTGCCAGGATACCATCAAAAGGAGTATTGGTCTTTTTGAGCAGGCTGGCTATGACTTAGAGGTTGAGGATTACTATTTTACTATTTTGTTAGGCAATCCAGAAAAGCCCATGCTACAGCTCAATAAGGGTTATAGCGGAGATGGTGGAATTCCAGGCTACCTCATGCTTAGTCTGCTGCCAAATGACTATACTTTACCACGAGTGCAGGCGGCGCTAGCCCACGAGTGCAATCATAATGTCCGCTTCCAATTTATCAAATGGAACCAGCAGACGACATTGGCAGACTGGGTAGTTAGTGAAGGATTGGCAGAGTCTTTTGCAGCTGAACTCTATGGTAAGGATCTCATTGGACCTTGGGTTACTTCAACCAGTCCAGAGCAGTTGGAAGAGATTAAGCCTATCATCTCAAGTCAGCTTCAGCTAACGGGGATGGCGGAAATGGCTCCTTATCTCTACGGTGATGAAATCGCTGAGATTCAAGGTCAAATACCAGTCGGTATGCCTTATGCTGCAGGCTATGCTTATGGCTATCATCTGATACAAGCTTATCTGAAAAAGACTGGTAAGAGCATTATTGAGGCTACGGTAACACCGACAGAAGAGATTTTAGAGGCGACAAAAGACTTTTGGAAATGACACATTTACTTGAAAATCTGTCAAAACTTGATATAATGTAGGTGATTTCTGGAGGTATCAGTATGCATTATAAAAGAATTGAATTAAAAGTCACAAATCAAGGTATCCATGAGCGCAAGATTTTTCAAGGTGTTAAAATTTTCAGCCGCAGCAAGCTGTCCAAAGATCAGAAAAGCATTCTGACGCAGAAGCTTTACCTGACTCCGAAGCAAAACATTGTTTACTATCAACGGACAGATGTCAACTATGACCAGAACTGGCATCATAATAAGGACTATTACGATCTAGTTTATGGTCAGTTGGACAGAGAGACTGTTTTTAAGGTTTGCCAAGATTTTGACGAACTAAGCCCTTTTCTGGAGAATGAGCTGCTGGAGAAGCTAAAAGAAAAGCAGGCAGCAGGCAAATTTTTTGAAAAATTAGATATATAAAAATCCGACTGCTTATAAAAGCAGTCGGATTTATTCTAGTTTGATAGTGCTTAAACAATACCTTGTGCAATCATAGCCTTGGCTACGTTTTCGAAGGCAGCAATGTTAGCACCAGCCAGATAGTCTTTGCCAAGTCCGTAAGTTTCAACGGTAGTTTTATCTGTGTTAGGGATGCTGGTCATGATGTTCTTGAGACAGCCAGAGTATACTGACATCTATTCATCTGATAAGAGGGATTTTATCATCCAGATATTCATAGCCGGGTGGCCAGCAGCGTTAGAAAGTGGTTGTTGCAGTGATGTAAAACCATAGTGCTGATAGATGGCCACGGCCGTAGCCAGTTCAGTAGAGGTTTCTAGATAAAGCTGTTCATAACCTGCTAGGCGGGCTTCTTGGAATATCCGCTTTATCAACCGGCTGGAATAACCTTTGCCACGACTGTTTTTAGTGACATACAGTTTTTGTAATTCAGCAATTTTATCAGACACAGGTGCAAAACCACCGCAGCCAACGAGATGACCTTCATCTTCCAGAACAAAGTAAGCTGCCCTCTCTTGCTGTTGATAATAGTCGGCCAAATGATCTAGATGAGAATCAAAGTAGACAGTTCCTGGTTTGTCAAGCCCGAATTCCTCTAGGCTGGCTCGAATGAGTTGTGCTACAGCCGGATTGTCTCTCACTTCCATTGACCGTAAGTTCATGATAGTCCTCCGATAGGATGTATCAACTAGTTAAACAATACCTTGCGCAATCATAGCATTTGCTACGTTTTCGAAGGCAGCGATATTTGCTCCTGCAAGGTAGTCAGTACCAAGACCGTATGTTTCAGCAGTTGTTTTAGCTGTGTTAAAGATGTTAGTCATGATGTCCTTGAGGCGGCCGTCAACTTCTTCGCGAGTCCATGACAGACGAAGGCTGTTTTGACTCATTTCCAATGCGGATACAGCTACACCACCAGCATTAGCTGCTTTGGCAGGTCCGTAGAAGATACCATTTTCTTTGTAAACAGCGATAGCATCTAGGTCGCTAGGCATGTTGGCACCTTCAGATACACAGATAACACCTTGAGAAACCAAGCGTTTAGCTGCGTCGCCGTTGATTTCGTTTTGAGTCGCACATGGCAGAGCAATATCATAGTTACCAGCGTAAGACCATACAGAACCTTCATGATAAGTAGCAGTTGGTTTCTCAGCTGCATATTCAGTCAAACGAGCACGACGTTTTTCTTTAACATCTGTAAGAAGGTCAAAATCGATACCATTTTCATCAATGACATAACCATTTGAGTCAGAAACAGAGATAACAGTTGCTCCCAGCTCAGTTGCTTTTTGGAGAGCGTATTGGGCTACGTTACCAGAACCGGAAATAACCACCTTCTTGCCAGCAAAGCTGTTACCATTAGCTTTCAGCATTTCTTCGGTATAGTAAACCAAGCCGTAACCAGTTGCTTCTGGACGGATCAAGCTGCCGCCAAATCCAAGGGGTTTACCAGTCAAGACACCAGCGTCGAATTGATTGAGGCGTTTGTATTGGCCGTAGAGGTAGCCGATTTCACGTCCGCCAACACCAATATCACCAGCTGGAACGTCAAGAGATGGGCCGATATGTTTTTGCAATTCAGTCATGAAGCTTTGGCAGAAGCGCATCACTTCAGCATCTGTCTTGCCTTTTGGATCAAAGTCAGATCCACCTTTACCACCACCGATTGGCAGGCCAGTCAAGACGTTTTTAAAGATTTGTTCAAATCCGAGGAATTTCAAGATCCCTTGGTTTACAGTTGGGTGGAAACGAAGGCCGCCTTTATAAGGACCAACTGTTGAGTTAAATTGTACGCGGTAACCACGGTTGACTTGTACTTTACCTTCGCGGTCAACCCAAGGAACACGGAAGCTGATAACGCGCTCAGGCTCAGTAATACGCGCTAGGATGTTTTCTTCAATGTATTCTGGGTGTTTTTCGAAAACGGGCTCCAGAGTATTGAGAAACTCTTCAACAGCTTGGAGGAATTCTGCCTCGTGTCCGTTGCGGGCTTTTACGGTCTCGAAAGTGCTTTGGATATATTCTTTAGCAGTTGTCATCTGTCATTCTCCTTTAAATAAAATAGTAAACCATCCTGTCGGAAGCTGCTTGCAGCTTGTATGACGAGGATGTGTTTAAATCTTTAAAACAGACATCTTTTAAATGTCATATTTTATTACATGGAACATTATAGCAGACTTTTTTTCCCTTGTAAAGAAAAAAGTTGAATTTTCTAAAAATTTCCACAATTTATTTTCTGAAATATTTCAGAAAGAAGATCAATCGAACTGCATATTTTCCGAACGTTAGTCAGGAATTTCCGGTTAAAAAAACGAAAAAGTGGAGTTTGGTGATATAATAGAGGAAATGAGCTAAAGGCACTCGCCTTCAGAAGAAAAAGGAGCGTTTTACTATGGTTTCGACATCTACACAAATTGCTGGTTTTGATTTTGATAATTGCCTGATGAATGCGGCTGGAGTTGCCTGCATGACAAAAGAGGAACTGGTAGAAGTCAAAGATTCTGCTGCGGGAACCTTTGTGACCAAGACAGCAACGCTGGACTTTCGTCAGGGGAACCCAGAACCGCGCTATCAGGATGTTCCGCTGGGGTCTATCAACTCCATGGGCCTGCCCAACAATGGTTTAGATTACTATCTTGACTACCTGCTGGAACTCCAGGAAAGCGAACCAAATCGCACTTTCTTCCTCTCTTTGGTCGGTATGTCGCCAGAAGAAACCCACACCATTCTTCAGAAAGTGCAGGCAAGTGACTTTAAAGGGATTACTGAGCTCAATCTCTCCTGCCCCAATGTCCCTGGCAAGCCGCAGATTGCCTATGACTTTGAAACGACGGAAAAGATTTTGTCAGAAGTTTTTGCTTATTTCACCAAGCCCCTAGGCATCAAGTTGCCTCCTTATTTTGACATCGTGCATTTTGACCAGGCCGCTGCGATTTTCAACAAATATCCGCTCAAGTTTGTCAATTGTGTAAACTCAATCGGAAACGGTCTTTATATAGAAGATGAGTCAGTGGTCATTCGTCCGAAAAATGGTTTTGGAGGTATCGGAGGACAGTACATCAAGCCGACCGCCCTAGCCAATGTCCATGCATTTTACCAACGCCTTAAACCAGAAATCCAAATCATTGGAACTGGTGGTGTCCTGACGGGCCGCGATGCCTTCGAGCATATCCTCTGTGGAGCCAGTATGGTGCAGGTAGGAACAACCCTTCATAAAGAAGGAGTCGCAGCCTTCGAGCGAATCACCGTAGAACTCAAGGCTATTATGGAAGAAAAAGGCTATGAAAGCCTGGAAGATTTCCGAGGAAAATTGAAGTATATTGAGGGGTAATTAAAATACGACTGTCTAAGATTGAAGAAAGCTCCATATTTGAAGACTTTCTTCAATCTTTTTTAAAGCGATGGGAATATCTGGGAACTACTAACCTCCGCATTTTAAATGATATCCTAAAACTGTGCGATACTATAAGTAAAATAAATTGATAAGATAGTGTGAAAGGGAAATTATGATGAATAAAAAATTCTTATGGAGTGTACTCAGTATTCTAGTACTTATGGGACTGGTTATCATAGGATTTAGTATGCACCAACACCAGAAGAAACAAGAGATGATACGCATTGCGATTAGTAAAGAAGCAAGAAAGGTTTATGAAGAACATATGAGAGCGAATGATCCTAATGCTTTAACAAGAGAAGGAGTTATTCAATCTTATGAAGTTGATACTGAGACGTTAGAATATAATCCGATGGGGGGACTGATGGTTCGATTGTATTTTAATAACAATAAAGAGTTGGACTTTCATTTTGGATTGATAAAAAATGACAATGGAGAGTATGAAACATATGGATATACCGTATCACCTAAATTATCAGCTTTGTTAAAGGAAAATGTAAAATGATCCAAAAATATATGAATGATCAAAATCTTCAGACG
The DNA here is from genome assembly GCF_019928825.1 of Streptococcus sanguinis. GTDB lineage: Bacteria > Bacillota > Bacilli > Lactobacillales > Streptococcaceae > Streptococcus > Streptococcus sanguinis_L. Next base: position 139,441 of record NZ_JAHZOP010000002.1, read on the forward strand.
GCTATGACTGAAGGTAACGACAATTCTCTTAATCGTGAAGTAAAAGGTCGATATGGATAAAAAAGTGAGGTAAGTTGTCGGTGAGCAAACACACATGATATTATGCTACAATTTTGTTTCAATGTAGGATGGTGTCCTATTAAATCATTTTGTAGTATAATGAGGTAAAGGAGGATATGTAGAAATGAAGAAATTACTATCTATTTTGGGAGTTTTTGGAATTATTATTTTTATGGGAGGTTGTAGTATGAATAAGCAAGCGCAAGAAGATAAGCAAAGAGAAGAGATGCTTAAAGTTGTAAGAAGTGAAGAAGTAAAACAATTAATTGAAGAAGGGATAAAGAATTTAGATAGTCAGTATTTAACTGAAACGGGTATTATAAAGTCATATAAAATTGATTATAATTCCGCAGAAATTCATCCAATGGGTGGTATTGTGATTACTACATATATTAACAATGACAAAGATTTGTATATTAAAGATACTATCAATGAAGATTATGTATCAAAAAAATTAGAAATTGGTGGTAGCATTGTATCAAAAAAACTAAGTGATTTACTAAAGGGTGAATGATTATGGTGTATTTTACTGATAAACAAAGACTAAATATTGCTAAACAACAATATGTTGACACTGAAATTGATGGTGATGTTAGAATTGATAACAAAAAGATACTAATTGGTAAGGTTGCTAACTATCAAGATAATCATAATGGTAACGGTGAGCAGATTTATACGATTACTCCAAATGGTACAAAAGATAAACCTGATGAAGTCAAAGAAGTAACGGTCCTTTTTCGCGGTTCCACAGCTCCGTTTGATGGTTCTGATTGGACAACTGACTGGTTTCGTAATGACATTCCTATGGCTGCAAGAATATTAGGAAAAGTTGGTGATAGTGCGGATCCTCGTGCTCGTTATAATAATTTTGGTACAAAACAGTTGAAAGATTCTGCCCAAGCATTACAAGAGGTTATGAAAAAATATCCGAATGCTAAAGTAAATATTTATGGTCATTCTCTTGGATCTATGGATGCTCAATATGCTATGGCTAATTTATCTTCGAAGGATATTCAGAGAATCAATGGAGCTTGGCTTTACAATGGACCAAATACTTATTCTGCTCTAAATGAACAGCAGAAAAAGCGGGTTGACAGTATAAAGGGGCGAATTCGGAATTATATTGATCATAAAGACTTTATTGGCTTAGGATATGCTGATGTTGGAAGTGCTGAATCTGTTGGGATTGTGGGACACATCAATAGTATATCATCAAATAAAAACAGTGCCATTGAGAGGATTACAGACCAGCATATGTGGGGTGGCTATCAGTATGATAAGCAAGGGAATATCCTTCTAACAGAAGGAACGGAAGAAACTTATTATAAAGAATTATATAAGCATCAACTTAAATCAACTGAACTGTATATGTCAGAATTTGAACGACACAAACATGCGCTTGCATCAGGTGGTTACTCTACTAATGAGAAGATTTTTTTAGACAGTGAGCAATCTACAATTATTGCTTCTGGTCTTGACAGTATAGCTCTGGCAGGCTTGACAAGAATCAGTACGGCAAGAGATAAGGCTATAACGCAGATTGAAAATTTTTATGATTTATCTAAAACCACTTTAGAAACAACCTGTACTGCCTTGAGTGCTGGCGAGATTGAGACAATTTTAATTAGTGAGGGTGTGAGTAAGACGGATATCGTGGAACCTTTACGTAGTCATTTTGATGCTGAGGTTACAAAAGCAACAGCTATTGCTACTGCTTTTTCAAATGTCCGATCAGGCATCGAAAGTGCGATCAAAAAAATGACAGAAGAGGATGCCCAATTAGCAGGAGATTTTAATCAATGGAGCAAGATTTGATTTATCGTTCGTTAAGAGCGAAAGAGAGAGAATTAGAGGAGCTAGAAATCTTCTATCGGAGAGATAAGCGAGAGCTTGCTAATAAATGGAATGCTATTGATGAAATCTTTCGTTTCAGAACGACTTTGATTAATCAAGAAGCTGAACAAGCTCGTCAATTTGTGAGAACCATGAAAGTATCAGATTCTTCATTTCTAAATGGTTATTACAGTAAACTGACTGAATTTTTAGATGAGACTGAATTTGCTCATAAAATAGAACAAGGAAAGTTAGAAGTAGAAGAGGAAGATTTGCGAGAGGCTTTTTATAAAAAACGAGCCTTATACGAAGAAGATATTGAAGAATTAAGGAGAGGATATGCAAAAACCTTTGAGTGAACTGAATGCTTTTGGCGATACCAAGGATTTCATGAAGAAGCTTGAAACAAATCGCATTAAGCTCTTTTGGGTGCCAATGATGAAGGCAGAGAAAGAAAAGATTAAGAAAGCAGGTGAAGACGAAATAAGAAAGGCTGCTAAATCAACAAAAGAAACGATTGAGAATCTATATAATAAATTAGATACTTCAGAAAGTATGATGGGCGCTATGGCTAAAAAAGTGAAGCAAGTTGTCGGCGAGCAAAAAAATAAATATGATGAGATTCTGCCTAAGTGATAGTATTTATAGTCAACAGCAGAAATCATTTTTGAGTTGATCTACTATGAAATTTCCTTTCCTTTTATGAGAAAATAGACGCAAAGAAATGGGGTGTTTTTATGGCAGAAATTTATTTAGCAGGTGGGTGCTTCTGGGGTTTGGAAGAGTACTTTTCCCGCATTGAGGGTGTTGAGGAAACGAAAGTTGGCTACGCCAATGGACAGGTGGGATCAACCAACTACCAGCTGATTCACCAGACGGACCATGCAGAAACGGTTCATCTAATCTATGATGAAAAGCGGGTCAGTCTGCGGGAAATCCTGCTCTATTATTTCCGAGTCATTGATCCTCTGTCGCTTAATAAGCAGGGCAATGATGTTGGTCGTCAATATCGGACGGGCGTTTACTATACCAATCAAGCCGATAAGAGCGTCATTGAGCAGGTCTTTACTGAGCAGGAAAAGCAGTTGGGACAAAAGATTGCTGTTGAGCTAGAGTCTTTGCGCCACTATGTCCTAGCTGAGGACTATCATCAGGATTATCTCAAGAAAAATCCCGGTGGCTACTGTCATATCAATGTCAATGATGCCTATCAGCCCTTGGTCGATCCTGGCCAATATGAGAAGCCTACAGATGCAGAATTAAAAGAGCAGCTGACGGAAGAGCAGTACCAGGTGACTCAGAATAGTGCGACCGAGCGTCCCTTCCACAATGCCTACAATGCTACTTTTGAAGAAGGGATTTATGTCGATGTGACGACTGGAGAGCCCCTCTTTTTTGCTGGTGACAAGTTTGAATCTGGCTGCGGCTGGCCTAGCTTTAGCCGGCCTATTGCCAGAGAAGTTCTGCGATATTATGAAGACAAGAGCCATGGCATGGAGCGTATTGAAGTGCGCAGCCGTTCTGGCAATGCCCATCTGGGGCATGTCTTTACTGACGGCCCAGAAGCAGCAGGAGGCCTACGTTACTGTATCAACTCAGCAGCTCTGCGATTTATTCCAAAAGAAAAAATGGAAGCAGAAGGATATGGCTATCTGCTGACCTTCATGCAGTAAAAGGGCATAAAATCAACTCAAATGCTTCAAACAGTCATATAATTTTTTTATCACGGCGATAAATTATTTATATAAGCCAAGTCTCCTTTAACATGGTAAAATGAGAAGTAATCTTATAAAATAGAAGATTTAGAATTTTATCCATCAAAGGAGAATAAATGATGAATTTGAAAAAAATCTTTTCAGTAGGCTTAGTAGGCCTTGCAGCCTTGGGTTTAGCAGCTTGCGGAGGCTCTTCTAGTAAGGAGAGCAAATCAGCAAACGGACCTGTAACCGTCAAGGTTGGGGTGATGAGCCTGAGTGATACAGAAGAAGCGCGTTGGAACAAGGTTCAAGAGATTCTTGACAAAGAAAATGCAGGCGTTAAATTAGAATATACACAGTTTACCGACTACTCTCAGCCTAACCAAGCTCTGCTTGACGGTGATGTGGATATCAACGCTTTCCAACATTACAACTTCCTTGAAAACTGGAACAAAGAGAAGGGAGCAGACCTTGTGTCTGTTGCGGATACTTATATCGCACCGATTCGTCTCTACTCTGGTACAAAGGACGGCAAAAATAAATATACAGATGTGAAAGACATCCCAGAAAATGGTACGATTGCCGTTCCAAATGATGCGACAAATGAGAGCCGCGCCCTTTATCTTCTTGAATCAGCTGGCTTGATCAAGCTTGATGTTAAAGGTAAGGAACTTGCGACTGTTGCCAATATCAAAGAAAACAAGAAGAATCTGACAATTTCTGAGTTGGATGCTTCTCAAACGCCAGCTTCTCTGACTTCAGCAGATGCTGCAGTTGTCAATAATACTTTCGTCCGCGAAGCAGGCATTGACTACAAGAAGGCTCTCTTTAAAGAAGAAGCCAATGAAAACTCAAAACAATGGTATAACCTGATTGCAGCGAAAGCAGATTGGAAGAAATCAGACAAGGCTGACGCAATTGAAAAAATTATCAAGGCTTACCACACTGATGAAGTGAAAAAAGTTATCGAAGAATCATCAGATGGTATGGATCAGCCAGTGTGGTAATTTTTACCAGCAGAAAGTCATTGTATTGAATAAATGAAATGATTAAGAAGGGCGGAGATTAGCTTCTCCAGCCCTTTATCTGCTATTATGGTCATTTAGTTTGAACAGTATCTGGCTTTGGGTTAGGTCGGTAAAGATTGCGGCTTGTGGCATCACGTTTCCCTAGTTAAGCGACAGGCGGAAAGCAAACTAAAAGTCTATAGTGGCTAAATCTCATATTGGACAAATCAAGGAGTGAATCGGAAATTATGGGCAAAGAAATTATCAAATTGGATCACATTGATGTCGTTTTTAATCAAAAGAAGCAAGACATTAGGGCCGTAGAAGATGTGACCATTCATATTAATCAGGGAGATATTTATGGAATTGTAGGTTATTCTGGTGCCGGAAAGTCTACCTTGGTCCGTGTTATTAACTTGCTGCAGGTGCCGTCTGCCGGTAAGATCACGGTGGATGATACGGTTTTCTATGATCATCATCAGGTTCAGCTTACTGCGGCTGAGCTACGCCAAAAGCGTAAGGATATTGGGATGATTTTCCAGCATTTTAACCTCATGGCTCAGATGACAGCCAAGGAAAATGTTGCCTTTGCGCTCAAGCATTCACCTTTATCAGCTGCTGAAAAAGAGAAGAAAGTTCATACGCTTTTAGACTTGGTGGGCTTAGCGGATCGGGCGGACAATTATCCTGCCCAGCTGTCTGGCGGTCAGAAGCAGCGGGTGGCTATTGCGCGGGCCTTGGCCAATGATCCCAAAATTTTAATCTCGGACGAGTCCACATCCGCTTTAGATCCTAAGACCACCAAGCAGATTCTCGCTCTATTGCAGGATTTGAATCAAAAATTGGGTCTGACTATTGTCCTCATTACCCACGAAATGCAGATTGTCAAGGACATTGCCAACCGGGTAGCGGTTATGCAAAATGGTCGGCTGATTGAGGAAGGCTCAGTTCTGGATATTTTCTCTAATCCCAAGAATGAGCTGACTCAGGACTTTATCACGACGGCAACCGGTATCAATGAGGCTATGATCAAAATCAACCAGCAAAAGATTGTGCAAAACCTGCCGGAAAATTCCATTCTAGCCCACCTAAAATACTCAGGTGTGGTGACGGACACAGCCATTATAAATGACATTTACAAGCAGTATCACATATCTGCTAATATTCTTCACGCTAATATTGAGATTTTAGACCATGTACCAGTCGGAGAAATGGTCGTTATCTTATCTGGAGAGACCAAGCAACTGGCGGCGGTGCAGGAAAGTCTGCGCGAAACAGGAGTAGAGCTGCATGTTCTGAAAGAAGGGAGTAACTAATGCTACAGCTGATTCAACAATTTATGCCCAATGTTTATAGAATGGGCTGGTCTGGGCAGGCTGGCTGGGGAACAGCTATTTACCTGACCCTGTATATGACTATCATTCCTTTCTTTATCGGAGGGATTCTAGGCTTTATCGCCGGCCTCTTGCTCGTCTTGATAGGACCGAGAGGTATTTTGGAAAATAGACTTGTCTTTTTCGTCCTAGACAAGGTGACCTCTATCTTTCGGGCGATTCCTTTCATCATTCTCTTGGCCCTCATCAATCCCTTTACTCGGATTATTGTGGGAACTGGGATTGGACCGACTGCGGCCTTGGTGCCTCTCTCGCTGGCTGTTTTTCCTTTCTTTGCCCGTCAGGTTCAGGTGGTCTTATCCGAACTAGACCGAGGAGTCATTGAAGCAGCGCAGGCTAGTGGAGCAACCTTCTGGGACATTGTCGGTGTTTACCTTCGGGAAGGTCTGCCGGACTTGATTCGTGTGACGACTGTTACACTGATCTCTCTGGTTGGGGAGACTGCTATGGCTGGAGCGATTGGTGCCGGTGGACTGGGAAATGTCGCTCTGACTTATGGTTATCAGCGTTTCAACCATGATGTGACCATTCTTGCGACTATTCTCATTTTATTACTCATCTTCTTTATTCAGTTTGTTGGGGATTTCCTGACGCGGAAGATTAGTCATAGATAATGATTGACAACTAGGGCCTCAGCTGGGGCTCTTTTTTATGCCATAATTTTATAAAAAGACTTGCACAATTAGATTAGGCTTGTTATAATAGCTAAAATCTCTTGAAACCAAGTGTTGGGAAAGTGAGGATATGGCGGATGAAAGCTTATACAAATGTCAATCTGGTGACCTGTGACAGCGCATTTCATGTTTACCGGGACGGGCTGCTAGTGGTTGAGGACGACCGTCTTGCCTACTGCGGTTCCTATGATGAAAGCTGGCTAGGGAAATGCAGTGAAACAGTGGATTATGAAGGTGCTTGGCTCATGCCAGGACTGGTTAACTGTCATACTCACTCGGCCATGACCTTGCTGCGCGGGATTCGTGATGACAGCAATCTGCATGAATGGCTGGAGGACTATATCTGGCCAGCAGAAAGTCAATTCACGGAGGATCTAACGACCCAGGCTGTCCAGCTGGCTCTGGCTGAAATGATGCTGTCAGGAACAACGACTTTTAACGACATGTATAATCCTCAGGGAGTGGATGTTGACCGGATTTATCAGACTGTGCGGCAGTCTGGTATGCGTTGCTATTTCTCACCAACACTCTTTAGCTCAGAGGCGGAAACGGCAGAAGAGACTCTGGCTCGTACTCGGGCCATTATTGAGAAAATTCTCTCCTACAATGATGAAGATTTTCAGGTCATGGTGGCGCCTCATTCTCCTTATGCCTGTGACGAAGATCTGCTCAAGGGCAGTCTTGAGCTAGCGCGTGAGCTGGATTTGAAGCTTCATATCCATGTGGCGGAGACCCAGGAAGAAAATAAAATCATCTTGGAGCGCTATGGTAAACGGCCTCTGGCTTTCTTGAAAGGCCTAGGCTACTTGGAGCAGCCAGCCATTTTTGCTCACGGGGTTGAGCTGAATCCGTCTGAGCTTGCAGATTTGGCGGCTTCACCAGTCAGCATCGCCCACAATCCTATCAGCAACCTCAAACTGGCTTCCAGTGTGGCTCCGGTGACAGACTTATTAGCCGCAGGGGTGACCGTTGGCCTAGCGACGGACTCTGTCGCTTCCAATAATAATCTGGATATGTTTGAAGAAGGTCGGACAGCTGCCCTCCTTCAGAAGATGCGGGCAGGAGATGCGACTCAGTTTACGATTGAGCAGGCCTTGAAAGCTTTGACCATTGAAGGAGCCAAAGCTCTGGGCTTAGAGAAGAAAATCGGCAGTCTGGAAACGGGCAAACAAGCCGATTTCATTGTCATTCAACCTAAGGGACGACTTCATCTTTATCCTTTGGAAAATATGCTGTCGCACCTAGTGTACGCAGTCAAAGGCAGCGATGTTCAGGATGTCTACATTGCAGGACAGCAGGTTGTCCGAAACGGCCAAGTGCTGACCGTTGATGTAGGGAGTTTTGGGTAAGAATGAAAGTCGAGTTTCAGCTCGTTGATCAGCTCTTAGAATTGAAAAAATAGAAAATGAAGCAGGAGATTGGGAGAGATTGCCGCAATTTGAAGATTGTAGCATGCTTCTCCCAGCTTCTGCTTTTTGCTTTCCTTTTCTTTTGGCAGTAAAAATAGTACAATATAGTAAAGGTTGATGCGCTATTATTAAGCAAGAAAAAGCGGAGAAATGCGATGGATAAAAAATTTCTTTGGGAGAAGATTCAGACTTTTGTTCAGGAACTTTGGAAAAAGATATCGGGTTTTGCTGCAGAGTATACTCTCCTGACAGATGCCTACCAAGCTTGGCGGGATTGGATTAAGAAGTTGCCGCTTCCTCGTCCTAAGTTCTTTCAAAAACAGCTTAGCAATCGGCAGTTTGTCGGAGTGCTTTTGACAGTTGTTGGATTGTCTGCCGGCTTAATTCTGCTGTCAGAGCATGTGCAGGATTTTACCTTTCTGTCTCCTAGTAAGAAAGAGCAGCAGTCGGATCCCTCTCAGAATCAGATGGTTCGTATCATGGCGACTGGGGATTTGCTTTATCACGACGGCCTTTATCTGAGTGCTCAGAAAGAAGATGGAACTTATGATTTTTCTGAGAATTTCCACTATGCTAAGGAATGGCTTCGGCAGGGAGATTTGGTCTTAGGGGACTTTGAAGGCACGATTCGGCCTGACTATCCTTTGAATGGCTATCCGCTCTTTAATGCTCCAGAAGCCGTAGTTCCAGCAATCAAGGATACCGGCTATCAGGTGATAGACTTGGCTCATAACCACATTTTAGATTCTGGCTTGGAAGGTGTTTTGACTACAGCTCAGGCTTTTGAAAAAGAGGGAATCACTCCTATCGGTGTTTATCCTCATGAAAAACGCAGTCAGGCACCGCTCTTGATAAAGGAAGTCAAAGGCATTAAGATTGCACTGCTGGCTTACTCCTATGGTTACAATGGCATGGAGGGGCTGCTCAGTCAGGAAGACTATGACAACCTCCTGTCCAATCTGGATGAAGAAAAGATGCGAGCCGAGATTGAGCGGGCAGAAAAGGAAGCAGATATTACAGTCGTCATGCCTCAGATGGGGATAGAGTACCAGCTGGAGCCAACAGAGGAGCAGATGACTCTCTACCATAAAATGGTTGACTGGGGAGCAGATATCGTCTTTGGAGGGCATCCGCATGTGGTTCAGCCGGCGGAGATTTTAGAGAAAGACGGCCAGAAGAAGCTGATTATGTATTCTATGGGGAATTTTATTTCCAATCAGCGCATCGAAACCATGGAGGAGATTGAAAATGCTCATTGGACTGAGCGCGGAGTGCTGATGGATGTTACCATTGAAAAGACACCAAAGGGCACGCAGATAAAAAGTGCTCAGGCTCATCCGAGCTGGGTCAGCCGAGTTGAAAAGGTCGCTACTTCAGCAGATGGTCTACCTCTATATACTTATCAGACCTGGATTTTGGATGACTTTATCGAAGGTGGCAAGTATCGAGACAAACTGAACCAAGAAACCAGAGCACGGATTGATACCGCCTATCAGGAAATGAATTCTCATGTTGGACTGAATTGGCCGGGGCAATAAATTGCTTGAATATGAGTTTAGCCAGATTGGATTTTCCAATCTGGTTTTTGCTGTTTTAAAATTGAGGACTTTGTTATAATTAAAAAGGATTATAGAATTGTTAATGAATGAAACTGACCGCTTTCGAGCTCGTCTATTATTTTGACTTATTTTATTAGAAAGAGAATGAAATGCAATTTGGTTTGTGGCTGCTTTTGTATGTTATACCCATGTTTATCTTGTTTTTGTTGCTAGTTTGCTCCTTGGTCTTGCTGGTTTTCTGCCTGTTTCTGAGAAGAAATTTCTTCAAGGAAAAGCAGGGACGCAATTTGTTGCTAGCTATCTTTTGGTTGGGTATCTTCAATCTCCTGCTGAACTTGCTAGTATAGAAACGATGAGGTCGTAAGGAGAACAATCCAAATGAAATGACAGGGACTGGCTTTATCCTTGTTGGTTAAAACTAAATATTAATTGAAAATTAAAGAAAGGCGAAATATGAATTTTTTTGAACAACTTTTTCTTTTAATAGACTTTTTAATTCACTTTTTACCACTCTTGTTTATCTTTGTTATTTTTATCGTTTCATGGATAGTTTATATCTGTATAAAGAAACCTTTCTACAAAAGCATTTATGGAAAAGTGGTTAGTCTGCTTTTTTTGGGAACTTTGATTTGGAATCTGGTTTATTTTGGCGGAGAAGATCGGGGCGGCTCTTACCAGTTAGTAAAATTAAAGCCAGGTGAAGCTGTTTATGTAAAGATTAAAAAGCCTAATTTTGAGCTAATACAGGGTTCAGGAGTCAGTGTTTTAAAATTTAAAGATAAAACAGATGGGAAAATTAGAATATACGATTCTTATTTGAGAGAGCAAATAGGTGAAAATGAGTATATCTATGATGCAGAAAAAAAGTCTGTTCACTACTATAATGAAAAGGATGGGGGGATAACAATCCCAAACGAACAGGCTTTATCCGATTTAGGTGTTGAGTTTAACGAAAACTATAGCATTGATGTCAACTTTACCCAAAATAGAGCGTTTGTTTTTAGTGTAAGCGACAGTGATCAAGATATCACTGTCCAAAACGAATCAGATAAACCCATATCTTTTTATGTCAAAGCCTATCACAGAGTCTATGGCTCAGAAGGTAGGGACCCGGATTTAGAATGATATCTTACAAAACACGTTGCTATTTCTGTCCTTCTTGTGAAATTAGCATAAAAAACGAACACCTCAAAGTTCACTTAGCTTAGCAGGTATTCGTTTTTTATTTTCTAATTTAGCGCTTCATTTCTTCCGATACTGACTTGGTGTCATTTGGTAGTATTTTTTGAACTGGCGGTTGAAATTGGACAGGTTATTAAAGCCTGCTTGGCTGGAGATTTCCAGTACAGAGAGGTTGGAGTGTTGCAGGAGTTCGGCTGCCTTGCGCAGGCGGAATTGAATCAGGTACTCAATGCAGGAAACGCCCAGATGCTTCTTGAAGAAGTTCATGAAATGGGTGGAGCTGTAGCCACAGATGCTAGCCAGTTGGTCAATATTCAGGTCTTCTTGGTAGTGGGCATTGATGTAGTCGATGATGGAGCGAATCTTTTCTTCCTTGCGGTAGCCTTCTGGTGACAGGTCTTTGGAAATGACATAGCCATTCTCAAAGAGCAGGTAGAAGAGCTGGTTGAGCTGGGCTTTGAGTTGAAATTCGTAGTGAGATTTGCGGAAATAGCCTGTTTCCATAGCTGCTAAGAGGCACTGGCGAATCTCGGCATAGGCTGTATCCGTAGGCTTGATAACATGAGTCAAGTCCAACTGGCCATTGTAGAGGGGTTGCAGATAGTTGATGCTGGCCTGATCCATGGCAGAGTAGCCCATCAGATCCAGATGGAAATTAATGGCGTCCATATAATGGCGCTCGTCGTTGATGGGGTGGATGGAGTGCAGGGCATTGGGGCGAATCAGGATAATATCACCTTTTTCGCTGTTAAAGTAATCGTCGTCAATATGAAATTGTGCTTTTCCTTCGTGGACATAAATCATTTCAACATCGGTATGCCAGTGGAAAAGAATATCTGGATGACCATTTTCAGTGATGGTGCGGGTCAGAGAATAAGGGGTTCCTTGGTTTTTAAAAACGGTATTTTTATGTAGTTGGCCTAAATCAATCATGGGGACACTCTTTCGTAGAATAGTACAATTTATTAAGATAATTGTGTTAGAAAATATGTTTGACAACTATTATAATATAAATATAAAAAAAACGAAAGCGAGAAAATGCAAATGGGTAAATTTCCGCAGAATTTCCTCTGGGGCGGTGCAACTGCAGCCAACCAGTATGAAGGCGCCTATAATCTGGATGGAAAAGGCCTGTCTGTTCAGGATGTGACTCCAAAAGGCGGTGTGCCAGCTACGCCAGGTGATCGCAATCCTTTGATTACCGAGGAGCCGACAGCAGATAATCTCAAGCTGGAAGGGATTGATTTCTATCATCGTTACAAGGAGGACATTGCCCTCTTTGCGGAGATGGGCTTCAAGGTCTACCGAACTTCCATTGCTTGGTCTCGGATTTTCCCAAATGGGGATGAGCTGGAGCCCAATGAAGCTGGTCTGCAATTCTACGACAATCTCTTTGACGAGCTGGCCAAATATGGCATTGAGCCGCTGATTACCCTGTCTCACTATGAAACGCCCCTGCATTTAGCGCGTCAGTACAATGGCTGGGCCAACCGCGATTTGATTGGTTTCTACGAGCGCTATGTCCGCACGGTTTTTACTCGCTACAAGGATAAGGTCAAGTATTGGCTGACCTTTAATGAAATCAACTCTGTTCTCCATGCGCCCTTTATGAGCGGCGGTATTGCCACGCCAGCTGAAGAGTTGTCCAAACAAGACCTCTATCAAGCGGTCCATCATGAGCTGGTAGCTTCTGCCTTGGCAACGAAAATCGGTCATGAGATCAAACCTGATTTTAAGATTGGCTGTATGGTTCTGGCTATGCCAGCCTATCCTATGACACCTAAACCTGAAGATGTGCTGGCAGCGCGGGAATTTGAAAATCAAAACTACCTCTTCTCTGATATCCATGCGCGTGGGAAATATCCAGCCTATATCAATCGTTTCTTCAAGGAGAATGGTATTGAGATTCAGTTTGCGCCAGGCGACAAAGAGCTTTTAGCTGAAAATACTGTAGACTTTATTTCCTTCTCCTACTATATGAGTGTGGTTGCGGCTCATGATCCGGAAAATTATTCTTCCGGCCGAGGCAATCTTCTAGGTGGCATCCTAAATCCTCATCTGGCTAGCTCAGAATGGGGTTGGCAGATTGACCCAGTCGGCTTGCGCTTGGTGCTAAATAGCTTTTATGACCGCTATCAGCTGCCTCTCTTCATCGTGGAAAATGGTCTCGGTGCCAAGGATGTCTTGGTGGATGGTCCAACTGGCCCAACGGTTGAAGATGACTACCGTATTGATTATCTTAAACAGCACTTGCAGCAGGTAGGAGAAGCGCTGGAAGATGGCGTAGAATTGCTAGGTTACACAACTTGGGGCTGTATTGATCTAGTCTCAGCCAGCACGGCAGAACTCAGCAAACGTTATGGCTTTATCTACGTTGACCGCAACGATGACGGTAGCGGAACTCTAGCCCGCTACAAGAAAAAATCTTTTGATTGGTATAAAGAAGTTATTGCGACGAATGGAGACAGTCTCTATCAGGATTGAATGACTTAAACAAAATGGCTCCTTATAAAATAAACCAAGTCCTATCTGGCTTGGTTTTTCTATGTTTTAAGGAGGTAATTGGCTGAAGCCTCTTGATTTTAAAAGCAAGAGGAGAAAATGCAGTAGTTTGAGGGAAGCTGTCTCTATAAAAAAATTAAGAGTTTATTCGCAAAATTGCAGATATTTGAATCCGTTTACAAAAAACAAAGACACCTCAAATAAAATATGGTATAATATATTAAGAATATTTACTTCAGGAGGGGAAATCATGAGTAGGAAAATCCGTTTCATTTCTCTGCTTACTCTGTTGATTTGTTTTCTGATGGGCTGCAGTCTTTTTCAAAAGAACGGTGGAGGTCCGGGAGAGCAAGGCAGCCAATTTTCGGAAAGTGTTCGTAAGCTGAGAGAAAAATACAGCAAAAATACTCCTTATGATGTCCAAGAAAAGGTCATTCAGATTAAGGAAAATGAGCCTATTACCTTTCCGACAGAGGTACAAAAGCCTAACGATTTTGAGACACTGCCACATGAAGGACAGACCGAGTTGATTTCTTCCTTTGAAATTTATGGGGACAGCAACTTACGAGCTATTTTAGGGGGTGACTTTAAGATGAATGATAAGCGGCAGATAGTGATTGAGCCAGCTTATCATTTCTCTGCGACTAGAGTGGAGCCAAATGGAGAGCATACGGAATATGGTCTAGCCAAGCAAGGTGAGAGCTGGGGTGTTTTTGATACGCTCTATTTACTGCAACGGGATGATGAGCGCACAGGTAAAAAGCTTAAAAAACCAAAACTTTGGATCGTTAAGATAGATAAGAAAGGGCGCGACAAGCTAGCTCTGAAAACCAAGAGCAGTCTGCTCGGAGATGGTCGCCTGCAGCTGGAATGGACAGAGGTACCGGGAGCGGACTCTTATTCCATTATAAAAAGAGAGTATGTGACCATGCCTGGCAGTGATACGAAGACAGGTCTTTACAACTATAAAGAGGTCGATCGGGTCACTTCGACAGTCTATCGGACAGATTTGCCTACCCACTATGATAGCCGCAACGGCGGCCGTTCTGGTGATGATCCAATTCTTGCCAGACAACGGTTGCTGCAGGCTTACGACCAGGATTACAGTAAGAAAACGGTTGAGAAAAAGCCTTATGAACTCCTTGTTGTTCCCCTTAAAGACAAAGAAGCTTTAGGAACTATCAGCAATCCTATCTCATCTGATAGCTTTGCGAAACTGATGCCGAATCAAATTGATTTTCGGACTTTTTCTGACCAGGTTTCCGCCCTGCGGCAGAAGGGGAACATTCCTGAAGAAGCACCACTGCAGATGATGGATGGCCAGATTCAGAACTTTCCAATCGTCTATGAAAAAATTGAAAAAGAAGGCCGGGATGTCAGATGTCTGGTCTCTATCAAGGGCATGCCTACTGTCAAAACGGACTTTTTCATTGAACAGGCCAGTGTCGAAGAAGTGCAGCCTGTTGTAGATAGACATAATGAAAAGGTCAATAAAGAGGAAAGCAAGTCTGGTGTTTCAGAGAAATATATCAGCGTAGAGCAGGCTGACTTGGATCTCAAGGGTAAAACAGTCGTTCATGATGTTAGTGATATTGAGGAAAGAGTGGCAGCCAGAAGTGCAGCGCAGGAATATTTTGCCAAGGCTCTTCTGTCCGATGCCGAATATGTTGATTACAGTGAGTTTCCAGAGCTGAGTGAAGGAGATGTCAGTGAATTGCTTCACGATGTTTTAGAGCAAAATCCAGTCATTCAGCAGGGAGTGGTTCCTACCATTGATGCTAAGCAACATGTGGTAAGTTTTAAATACGATGCTAATGAAACAGCCAAATATAAGAAGGCCCGCAAAAAGGTCAAAGAGATTGTCAAAGACATCATCAAAGACCAGATGAGCGACCGAGAAAAGATTGAGGCGATTAATCAGTATATGATTGAGCATATTAGCTATGATAAGGTTGCTTACCAAGGCTTTTTGAATTACAAAACATCTATTGAGAATAAAGAATCAGAAGAAGCTATTTCAAAAGCGTTTAAAGATATGCAAGACGGTATTCGCAAGTATGAATCTAGTTTTGATATTACTGGTCCGCTATTTGAGGGTAAGGGAGTCTGTCAAGCTTACGCTGTAACCTTCCAGGCTCTTGCTCAGGAAGCTGGTCTCGAAACCATGTATGTGAGTGGAAATACAGATGATTTTGACCCGCATGCTTGGAACTTCGCAAAAGTAGATGGTCAGTGGCTGGCCTTAGATGTTACCTGGAATGACTCTGATGGAGACAGCACTAAAAAAGAAAATGAATACTTGCTATTGGCCATGGATAATCCACTCTACGCACAGAGCCACTATGCCTTTGACAGATACGAAGATGCTATTAAAGAATGATGCTCCAAATAGAAGCAATCTTTAAAAGATGCCTAAGTCTTGTAAGACAAGAAAGAAGCTAATCAAAAACCCTGAGATAACAGTATCTCAGGGTTTTTCTATGCTTTTATTTTTTCCAGCTTTCGACTTCTTTCTGGTGGTTTTTGATCCACTCTTTGGCTGCAGCTTCTGGTGAGCTGCCTTCGTTAATCTTAAGCATGACTTCTTCCATGTCCTTTTGAGTCCAGTTGAAGTTGTCTAGGACCTTATTGACTTCTGGTAAGTCCTTGTCTAGATTTTTCCGAGTCATAGTGTGGATAGCTTCCTTACCACCCATGGTTCCTTTAGGATCCTTGAGGTACTTAAGGTCATATTTGGAGAACATCCAGTGAGGTGACCAGCCGGTTACGATGATATCTTCTTTATTCTTAATAGCCTGATCCAGAGCAGTGGTCATGGCTCCTGTTGAGGAAGAAGAAAGATTCCAGCCACTGAGATTGCTGTATTCTTGCATAGTCTTCTCAGTCGCGGTCATGATACCAGCACCGGGCTCAATACCTGTGATGGTTTTCTTGGCTTGGTCTGACAGGTCTTCGATAGAGTCGGCGTCCATATAACTTGGTACGACTAGCCCTGTCTTAACGCCCTCAAGATTTGGCCCCAAGTCCACTAGCTTGTCCTTGTACTCCTCATAGAGAGCAGCGTGGGTGGTCGGCAACCAGGCAGAAACCATGGCATCGGCTTCGCCATTAGCAACGGACTTCCACATAACGGCATTGTCTAGCGGTGTGATGGTGACATCGTAGCCCATTTCCTTGAGAGCTTCCGCTACGACATTGGTTGAGGCAACTTCGGAGTCCCATTCAACATAGGCAAGGTTGACCTTTTCTTTTTTGCTTTGCTGGAGCTTGGTCACTTGATTTCCGACAAAGGCTGTCAGGATGACAGCAGCCAGAGCAGACCAGAGCATAATCTTGTTGCGTTTTTCCTTGGCAGTGACCGGTGATTTTTTAGCCAGAGGTTGGTTGAGCTTCTGGGTCAGGCGGTCAATGATAATGGCCAAGATAACCAGAGATACCCCATTGACAAATCCGGAACCGATGTCGGCATGCTGCAAGGCAGAGAGAACGCCGCGACCCAGTCCTGGTGCCCCAATCATAGAGGCAGTAACGACCATAGACAGAGCTAACATGATGGTCTGATTGACCCCAGCTAGGATGGTATTTTTAGCCAGAGGCAGCTCAACTTTGAAGAGCTTCTGCTTGCCAGTACCCCCGAAGGAGTCTGACGCTTCAATCAGCTCGGTCGGAATCTGACGAATGGCTAGATTGGTAAAGCGGACAGTCGGTGGCAGGGCAAAGATGACAGAGGCAAAGACCCCAGGCACCATACCGATACCGAAGAAGGCCACGGCCGGTATCAGGTAGACAAAGGCCGGCATGGTCTGCATAAAGTCCAGCAAGGGCTTGATAACTGCTTCGACACGATTGCTCTTAGCCATCCAAATCCCCAGTGGAATACCGATGATAATGGAAATGGCACTGGAGACGATAACCAAGGTCACAGTGTTCATAAGATTTTCCCAGAGGCCTTGGTTGTAAACAAAGAGTAAGCCTAGGAAGGTGAGCAGGGGCAGCCCCAGCTTACGCTTGGAAATCAAATAGGTAAAAATAGTCATGACTGCGATAAAGAGCAGGGGCGGAATGAAGAGCAGGGTGTCTGTCATCCCATTCATGATGGCATTTCCGATAGCCTGAAGGACCGAGAAAAGCCCGGAGAAGGTATCAGTTACCCAGTTAGTAAAGGACTCAACCCATTGAGAAACGGGGATTGGCTGTTGTAAAATATTCAAAATGCGAACCTCCCTTATTCTTCAGATTCAGTAGTATTGGCCAAGGCTTCGATGACTCGACCTTTGATAATAACGCCGACTAACTTGTCCTTATCATCTACAACGGCCAGAGGCGCTGGTGAATCGTAGATCAGCGGGAAAATATCGGTAATCAGGGTTTCCTGAGTGACCTTGCGGACGTTCTTATCAATCACTTCAGCCAGTGCTTGATGCTGCTTACGGGCATCTCGGGCGCCTTCGGCAGTCAGACTACCCTTGAGGTGCCGCTTCCTATCCACAGCCAGCAGCATACTGACCTCTTCTTTTTTCATGCGATTAAGGGCCACGGTTGGTCCGTCAATGTCAATGTTAGTAGTCAGTGGCGTTGTCATGATATTCTGGGCAGTCAAGACCTTGGAGCGGTCCACATCTTCAACGAACTCTCGAACGAAGTCGTTGGCTGGATTGGTCAGGATTTCCTCACCGGTGCCAATCTGCATAATCTGACCGTCAGCCATAATAGCAATACGGTCACCGATACGCAGGGCCTCATTAAGATCGTGGGTTATAAAGATAATGGTACGCTCATGCTCTGCTTGCAGATCCAGCAGCTCATCCTGCATTTCGCGGCGGATAAGGGGATCTAGAGCTGAGAAGGCCTCGTCCATGAGCAGAATATCAGGATTATTGGCCAAAGCTCGAGCTAAGCCAACCCGCTGCTGCATCCCGCCGGAGAGCTGATCGGGGTATTGGTCCTTGAAGGACAGGAGACCAGCATTGTCCAGAGCTTGTTCAGCTAGGCGCGTGCGCTCCTCCTTATCAACACCTCGGACTTCCAGACCGAACTCAGTATTTTCCAGAATGGTCCGATGCGGGAAGAGTCCAAAGTTTTGGAAGACCATATTGAGCTTGTGGCGGCGAACGTCCCGCAGCTCCTCTTCGTTCATTTTGGCCACATCTTGGCCGTCGATGTAAATGTCGCCTGATGTTGGGTCAATCAATCGGTTAAGCAGGCGGATAAGGGTAGACTTCCCACTACCGGACAGTCCCATGATGACAAAAATTTCTCCAGTCTGAACCTCAAAGTTTACATCGTAAACTCCGACAGTAGCACCGGTTTTTTCTAAAATTTCCGTTTTGCTTTTGGCTTGCTGCACCATTTCCAGTGCCTGCTTTTGCCTTTTGCCGAAAATTTTAGTCAAATGTTTTACTTCTAGTTTATTCAACGTATTTCTCCTTTTGCACAAGTGACTACATGTTTATTTTGATAAGTTGTCACTTAAAAGACCATCACAGTATAACATCGTGTGGTCACTTTGTCAAACCCAAAAGACCGTCAGACCGGCATTTTTCGGTTATTATAAAAAGGAGGATGATTTTCTAGAATATTTCTGAAAGTCGCAAAAAGCTTGTCAGACAGCGGATTCGCCTGTCTATTCTATTTTTTGGCAAAGAAAAAAACAAGCGCTGTTTCACTTGTTTGTTTCAATTTCATTAAAAAATAAATTATGCATCAAACCAACTGATAATTCGTTGCCAACAAAGTAGATGGTATTGCCGGCTTCCAGCTTGGTATAAGGACCAGGCGAGATTAGGAGTTGCTCTCCCTGCTGAACTGCGACAATGGTAGCGCCAGTCGAGTGCCAGATATTGAGCTCATTGATAGATTTTCCTAGGTTGATGGCGTCTGCTGAGAGCTGGAGCTCGTAGGGATTGAAAGGGAAGCGCTGCTGGACATCTTTGGTCCGACTGAGAAGCTGATTGAGCAGCTGGGAAAAGTTGGCAAATTCTTCCTCTTGGCGCTGGATGCTCTGGTGGAGTTTGGTTTTGAGGTCCTGCAGAGAGTTGACATCTTTATAGGTCTCAAGAAACTGTTGAGCTTTTTCCTTGGAGGAGATGAAGGCTCCACTGCCATGGCGGACTTCCATGATTTCCAGATCTACCAGCACATTAATAGCCTTGCGGGCTGTCTCAGGGGAGACATTGAAGTTGCTGGCTAGGGTAGAGCGGGCATAGATTTTGCTGCCGATAGGATATTTGCCGTCAACGATTCGCTCGGCAATGGCGACGGCAATCTGCTGGTAGCGTGGGAATGCGACTTCTTTTTTGCTCATGAGGACCTCCAATTTTACGACAGGAATATAGCTATGATTATAATATAAAACTGGAAGATTGAAAAGTGCCCATTGTAAAATCAACCGTCTTATCCGCCTCTTCATGCCTTTCTTTTTACTTTTTTAAGTAGTATAATATGTCTAAAAGTCAGAGGTCTTCTGGAAAGGGTGAGGGCATTTATGTCGCAATTTATCGTGGTATTACTGGGCTTTTTGGCGGTGCTAGTGCTTGTCATAGTCTTCGCTATTCGGAGAAAGATTCGCTTTAAGAAGCGTTTAGCTGCTGCTTGGGGAAGTCGTGAGCGGGTGGATTGCCGGCCAGACAGTGAGTCCAGTCTATATGAGTCCTTTTTGTTAGACGAAGAAGCTGGAACCTATGATAGTCTGGTGGACGACCAGACTTGGGGAGATTTGGACTTTTTTGATGTTTTTCAGGATATTGATACAGCATCCCAATCCAGTCTAGGTTCAGAGTACCTTTACAGCAAACTCCGCCTGTTGCATTTCGAGGCAGATCAGGAATTTGATGATTTGCAGGCATATTTAGCCCAACATCCAGAGGTGCGCATTCAGCTGCAGCTGCTTTTTTCTGAGCTTGGCAAGAAAAATCACAATCAAGCTAAGAAGCTGATCTATAAACCAGCTCAGGCGAATCACAAGGGAAGTTTTTACCTGTTTTTGGCTGCGATTCCGCTACTTTCCCCTTTACTCTATTTTATCAATCCTAGTCTGGGATATATAGTTCCCATCATCAGCATGGCCTTTAATATCGTTTATTCCATGGCCACGCGCTGGTCTCTAGAGATGAAGTTAGACAGCATGGGCTATCTGGTACGGATCTTCTATATTGGTGAAAAGATCGCCCGCCTGCCCTTGCCCCAGCAAGCTTCTCTAAAAGAAGCGGTGGCTTCTTTTAGCCGAACACGGCTTTTTGGAGAAGTCTTTCGGCCCCAGTCGGGTGCCTCTGAGCTGGAGATTTTCTATCTCTATATCAACTCCGTCTTGCTGATACCTCAGTTGGCTCAGGCCTATATCTCCAATCGTCTGGTCAAGGCCAATCAACAGGCTAGGCAAGTGCTGGAGATTCTAGGTCGCTTAGAGGCAGCGATTGCTGTACTTAACTACAAGGAAAGCCTGCCGATTTATGCGAAACCTAGCTTTACAAGCTCAGCTGGGATGAAGGGCAAGGGTCTCTATCATCCACTCTTAGAGCGACCTGTTAGCAATGATTTGGACTTTTCTAAGAATATGATGATTAGTGGCGATAATGCTTCTGGAAAATCGACTTACCTGAGAATAGCAGCTATCAATGCTATCTTGGCTCAGGGGCTAGGCTTTGCTTGTGCAGAGAACTTGACCTTGCAGCATGGTCATGTCTTGAGCTCAATGGATGTGACCGATGACATCGGCTCTGGGGATAGTTACTTTATCGCCGAGAGCAGGGCTATTGAGCGCATGATAGATTCCTTGGAAGAAGAGGGCTTGCACTACTTTTTCATCGATGAGCTTTTTAAGGGAACCAATACTGTTGAGCGGATTGGTGCAGGACTAGCAATCATTGATTGGCTAGCCCAGAAGCCCTGTCTTTACATGATTTCGAGCCATGATGTGGAGTTGGTAGCAGCCTCTGGTCAGCTCAATGCTCAATATCACTTTGACAGTCAATATATAGCAGGAGAGATTGTCTTTGACTATAAGATTAAGCAAGGCAGCGCTTTGACCAAGAATGCGGTTAATACACTAGAGAGCCTGAACTATCCAGAAGAGATCACGGATACAGCCAGGGAGATAATCACCGCCTACGAAGCCAGCGGCAACTGGAGCTTGCTGGGAAAGGGACAGTCCAAATTGGATGACAAAGATAGAAATGGATAAAAAGATGACTGTAAAGATGATAGCGACAGACATGGATGGAACCTTGCTAGACGGACAGGGACAGCTGGATTTGCCGCGTCTGGCTACTATTTTAGATGAGCTGGATAAGAGAGACATTCGCTTTGTGGTGGCTACTGGCAATGAAATTCCACGGATGCGACTGCTATTGGGAGATTTGGTAGAACGAATGACCTTGGTAGTCGCCAACGGAGCGCGGATTTTTGAAAAGAACCAGCTAAGCATGAGTAGCTTCTGGGAACCTGGATTGATTAGGGATGCGCTGGCTTACTTTGCTGGGCGTGAAAGGGAGCTTCAGCTGGTTGTGACCTCCGAAAGAGGCGGATTTGTCCAGGAGGGTACAGAGTTTCCCTTGATTGAAAAAGTCATGACTAAGGAAATGGCCCGGCTTTTCTATAAGCGTATGAATTTTGTTCCTAGTCTTCAGGATTATCCCTTTGACAAGGTCTTGAAAATGAGTATGATGGTAGAAGAGGCGGCAGCAGCAGAGCATGCTCGTCTGATTAATCAGCATTTTGCAGGCCGATTGAGCGCGGTTGCCAGTGGTTATGGAGCCATTGACATTCTCCAAGATGGGATGCACAAGGCTTGGGGCTTGCAGCAACTGATGGCTAAGTGGCAGATTCAAAGCTCAGAAATCATAGCTTTTGGCGATAGTGAAAATGACATAGAAATGCTTGAATTAGCTGGTATTTCTTACGCTATGGAGAATGTCGATGAGCGGGTCAAAAAGGTAGCAGATTACCTAGCGCCAGCCAATACAGAAGCCGGTGTTCTACAGGTGCTTGAGCAATACTTAGAAGAGGAAAAGGGATAATGGCAGTACAATTACTAGAAGAATGGCTTCTCAAGGAGCAGGCAAAATTGCAGCAAAACTACAGAGAGCTCAATCAACTCTCCGTCAAGGAGCCAGATATCATCTTTATCGGAGACTCCATTGTGGAATACTATCCGCTTCAGGAGCTCTTGCAGACGGATAAAAGACTGGTCAACCGTGGCATTCGGGGCTATAAGACTGATTTGCTATTAGAAAATCTGGATGTCCATCTCTTTGGGCAGGCACTGGATAAGGTCTTTATCCTGATAGGTACCAATGACATTGGCAAGGAGATGCCTCAGACAGAAACGCTGTCCAATTTGGAAGCCGTTATTCAGGAGATTTCTCGTGACTATCCTCTGGCTCAGCTCCAGTTGCTGTCGGTCCTGCCGGTCAATGAAGATCCAGCCTACAAGAGCACGGTCTATGTCCGCAGCAATGAAAAGATTCTGGCCCTTAATCAGGCCTATCGCCAGCTGGCCAGCGCCTACATGAATGTCCAGTTTATCGATCTCTACGATGCTTTTCTGGACGAGGAAGGCCAGCTGCGCCCAGACTACACAACTGACGGCCTCCATCTGACTATTGCTGGCTATGCAGCCCTGTCCAAGGCTTTGCAGGAATATTTGTAGTTTCTTCGAAAAAATACAGCTCTGTTTTTCCAGAACAGAGCTTTTTTGTTTTCCTTAACTTACAAAGTTTTTCTGTGAATGATGCTTGATTTCAAAGGGATTATGAAAATTATTATAAAACACATTGGACTTTGTGAAAAAATTTAGGGCTTTGTGTTATGTAATAGTTCTATATCATCTATGAGCATATTCTTATACAAGAGCGAAAAAACATGATAAATTGATAGAGTAAAGTTGCTTGAAGCGTTTTCATTCACAAGTGGAAATGTTTTCAATAACTGAAAATTTATTTTATTGAAGGGGAGTTATTATTATGACTCAAGGAAAAATTACTGCATCAGCAGCAATGCTCAACGTATTGAAAACATGGGGCGTAGATACCATCTACGGTATCCCATCAGGAACACTCAGCTCACTCATGGATGCTTTGGCTGAAGACAAAGATATCCGTTTCTTGCAAGTTCGACACGAAGAAACTGGTGCTCTTGCAGCGGTGATGCAAGCTAAATTCGGCGGCTCAATCGGGGTTGCAGTTGGTTCAGGTGGTCCAGGTGCGACTCACTTGATTAACGGTGTTTACGATGCAGCTATGGATAACACTCCATTCCTTGCTATTCTTGGATCACGTCCAGTCAACGAACTCAATATGGATGCCTTCCAAGAGCTTAACCAAAACCCAATGTACAACGGTATTGCTGTTTACAACAAACGTGTAGCTTATGCTGAGCAATTGCCAAAAGTTATCGACGAAGCCTGCCGTGCTGCTATTTCTAAAAAAGGTCCAGCTGTTGTTGAAATTCCAGTAAACTTTGGTTTCCAAGAAATTGACGAAAACTCATACTACGGATCAGGTTCTTATGAGCGTTCATTCATCGCTCCTGCTTTGAATGAAACTGAAATCGACAAAGCTGTTGAAATCTTGAACAAGGCTGAACGTCCAGTTATCTACGCTGGATTTGGTGGTGTTAAAGCTGGTGAAGTGATTACTGAATTGTCTCGTAAAATCAAAGCACCAATCATCACAACTGGTAAAAACTTTGAAGCTTTCGAGTGGAACTATGAAGGTTTGACAGGTTCTGCTTACCGTGTTGGTTGGAAACCAGCCAACGAAGTGGTCTTCGAAGCAGACACAGTTCTTTTCCTTGGTTCAAACTTCCCATTTGCTGAAGTTTACGAAGCTTTCAAGAACACTGAAAAATTCATCCAAGTCGATATCGACCCTTACAAACTTGGTAAACGCCATGCCCTTGACGCTTCAATCCTTGGTGATGCAGGTCAAGCAGCTAAAGCAATCCTTGATAAGGTAGACGCAGTTGAGTCTACTCCATGGTGGCGTGCAAACGTTAAGAACAACCAAAACTGGCGTGATTACATGAACAAACTCGAAGGTAAAACTGAGGGTGAATTGCAATTGTACCAAGTTTACAATGCAGTTAACAAATACGCTGACCAAGACGCTATCTACTCAATCGACGTAGGTAACACTACTCAAACGTCGACTCGTCACCTTCACATGACTCCTAAGAACATGTGGCGTACATCTCCACTCTTTGCGACAATGGGTATTGCCCTTCCTGGTGGTATCGCTGCTAAGAAAGACAATCCAGATCGCCAAGTATGGAACATCATGGGTGATGGTGCATTCAACATGTGCTATCCAGACGTGATCACAAACGTTCAATACGACCTTCCAGTTATCAACCTTGTCTTCTCAAATGCTGAGTACGGATTCATCAAGAACAAATACGAAGACACAAACAAACACTTGTTTGGTGTAGACTTCACAAACGCTGACTACGCGAAAATCGCTGAAGCACAAGGTGCAGTTGGATTTACAGTTGAGCGAATCGAAGACATCGACGCCGTTGTTGCAGAAGCTGTTAAATTGAACAAAGAAGGTAAAACTGTTGTCATCGATGCCCGCATCACGCAACACCGTCCGCTTCCAGTAGAAGTACTTGAACTCGATCCAAAACTTCACTCAGAAGAAGCTATCAAAGCCTTCAAGGAAAAATACGAAGCAGAAGAACTCGTACCATTCCGCCTCTTCTTGGAAGAAGAAGGGTTGCAATCACGCGCAATCAAATAATTCCTCTCGCCGAAAATCAAATGTAAACTGTGTCATCTTAACCTTGCCGTACAGCAGTACTGCCTGCGGTTCGATGTCTTGTTTATAACTTGATTTTCTTAGAGCGGAACTTGAAAAGATCGGAGCAATCCGGTCTTTTTATGGAGGATAGTAAATGAATTTAAATCAATTAGATATCATCGTTTCAGATGTTCCTCAAGTCTGTGCTGACTTGGAGCGTATTTTTGATAAAAAGGCAGACTATGTTGACGACAGTTTTGCTCAGTTCACGATTGGCAGTCATTGCCTCATGTTGTCCCAAAATCATTTGATTCCTTTGGAAAATTTCCAGACAGGAATCATTCTTCATATCGAGATTGAGGATGTAGACCAGAATTACCAGCGGTTGAAAGAGCTTGGTGCTGAGATTTTACACGGCCCAGCTGTAACTGATTGGGGTACGGAATCGCTGCTAGTTAAAGGCCCTGCTGGTCTAGTGATTGATTTTTATCGAATGAAATAGGATGCGTAGTCATTTGAAGTTAACCTTAGAGGAAGGAATAGCGAGATTGTGTCTCGACGAACAGAAATGTGATAGTACGGCATGTATAGTAGTAGATAAGGGAATTTGAAATTAGTTTGTACTCGATTAAAAATTATTAAAATGTAGAACTTTTCTAATATTCTGATTTTTCTTGAATTATTATTTTAATAGTTATACAATGTATTTAAAATAAAGCAAAGATAAAGAGATGGTAATATGAAAGTTATCACGATATATCTTAAGGTATTATACTGAAGATGGTAGTGTATATTTTAATATCAAAAATAATCATTCATTTTTGATTACGAATGAATTGAAGAAGAATATACAAGAAAATAAAACAACGGAAAGTGAATATATTGCCTATTTTGGAAGAGAATAAACATTTACTTGAAGAAAATGAGGTAAACAAATATTTAAAACAGATAGAAGATAGGAATAATGAGATTGTAATATTTGTTAAATTTATATAATAAAAATGGAGAGGAGTGCTAGCCACTCTCTTTTTCTAGGAGGGCATTGTGAATAAAATATTTCACTATCTGGACAAGAAAACGAAGTTTTATACTATCATTGGCGCACTGGCAAATGGAGGTTTGGCTCTTGCTCAACCCTTAGTCGTATCACAAGCCTTGTCCTTAAATCAAGGAGAATTGACTTATTCTAAAATTATACAGTTTGCTGTTTTTGGCTTTACAGTATACTTTGTCCTGTATAGCTTAATGCTCTTTTGTAATCATACACATAATGTTTTTCGTCGTGAAATTCAAATGAATATGAGGGCAGATTTATTTGGCAAGCTGATGACAAATAAAGATTTTAGCGAAGATGAAAAAATCACCATGCTCACACAAGATATGGAGTATTTGGGGGATAATTACTTAGAAAAATACGTCAATATCATTTGCTGGAGCTTTGTTGCATTACTAACAGCGATTTATATTATTTCGCAAAATTTGTTGCTAGGTAGCATTTTTGTCTTTTTCACTATTTTGCGTCCTATTCCTCAGTTCTTGATGAATAAAAGACTCAAACATACTGGTGATGACATGGCGCAAGGCAGAGTAGATGTTCATAATCAAGTATCTGATAGTATCCGAGGAGCACATACTCTACTCATGAACCAAGCAATTTCTGAAAATCAGAACAGATTTTGGAAGATTAATCTAAATTATCAACGAGCAATTCAAAAATTTTGCTTTACCCATAATATTATTTTCTTTTGCAACGGTTTCATGGTCTTTTTGAGCCAAGTTTTACCACTTGTTTTAGGTTTTTACTTTGCTATGGCTGGGCAGAAAGTGTCAGTGGCAAGTCTTGTTGCCATGTACATCGCAGCAGGTCAACTAGTGAGCCCTATTCAGACTATTATGTATGATGCTGTAGATATACAAGGGGCCAAAACGACAGCTGATAAGATTTTTGGAATATTAGAAATTGGAGATGTAAAACAGATAGATAAAAAAGATGCGCAAGAATTGCATGCCCTGCACATTAAAAATTTAAGTAAATCTTATGGTGACAGACAGCTTTTTACTCACTTAAACTTGGATGTTCAAGCAGGTCAGAAAGTTTTAATCAAAGGACCGAGTGGTTGTGGTAAGTCAACCTTGTTCCGACTCATTACTGGAGAAGAAATAGCAGATGAGGGAGAAATTATCGGCGTGACAACTGTTAATGAATGTACATCAAGTTTTGTATCCAGTATAGGAATTATTAACCAACACCCATTTCTCTTTAATGATACAGTGCGTTACAATTTGACCTTAGGACAAGAATTTTCTGAGGAAGAGCTGCTTGCTGTTTTGAAACAAGTCAAACTGGATTTTGAATTGACGGGTGGGCTGGATTTTATTATCAAGAATAACGGGGAGAATATTTCTGGGGGACAAAGGGTGCGGATTGAATTGGCACGCTTTCTTCTTCGTAGAAAAAATCTGTTGTTGGCTGATGAAGTAACAGCAACCCTAGATAAAGAAAACGCCCTCATGGTACGTGAACTACTATTTTCTCTTCCTGTTATGATGTTAGAAATTGCCCATCATATTGATGATGAAAGTAGATATCAACAAGTTGTAGATTTAGGAAAATATTGAATCTGGCTTAAAAGTCAGTTTTATCAGAAAATAAAGTAAATATTTCAGCAATAAAACACCCAGTATCAAGATTTTTCAATGCATAGTAATATGCGTTTTTCTGATTATATATACTTTTTCTAAACTCACTCTTCTTTCTTATCACAAGATTGTGATAGTTTACAACTTTATAACAAAAGATTTAAAGACTTGATTGTTTTGAAAGAAGATTATAAAACAAGATTCAGCAAAAATGAAAGAGGCTATAAAAATGTCTGAAAAACAAATGAAAATTCTGGGTTGGGTAGCGACCTTCATGTCTGTTATGATATATGTGTCTTACTTCCCACAAATCATGAACAATCTAGCTGGCCAAAAGGGGAATTTCATCCAGCCCTTGGTTGCAGCAATCAACTGCAGTCTCTGGGTCTATTATGGACTTTTCAAAAAAGAAAGAGATATTCCACTTGCAGCAGCCAATGCACCTGGGATTGTTTTTGGCTTAGTAACGGCTATCACAGCTTTGATTTAAAAGAAACAGGAGGAGACTGGTTTTCCAGTCTCATTTTTCTAATTTTTACGAGAACCTATTTTGGAGAATTGAAGATAGAATAAAAATAGAAAATCTGCTGGTTCAAATAGTGGAATAGTACCGCTATTTAGCATCATTTCACAAGTAAAGGTGTTGAGATTGGAGTATAATATAAGTAGATAAAGAATTAAAATAAGAAAGTGAGTAGAGATATGACCAAAAAACTGACTTTTCCTGATGGTTTTTTGTGGGGCGGAGCGACGGCTGCCAACCAGTGTGAGGGTGCTTATGATGTGGATGGTCGCGGGCTGGCCAACGTAGATGTGGTACCGATTGGTAAGGACCGTCTAGCCATCATCACGGGTAAGAAAAAGATGTTTGACTTTGAGGAAGGCTATTTCTACCCAGCTAAGGAAGCCATTGACATGTACCATCACTTCAAGGAGGACATTGCCCTCTTTGGCGAGATGGGTTTTAAGACCTATCGACTGTCCATTGCTTGGAGCCGGATTTTCCCTAAGGGGGATGAACTGGAGCCTAATGAAGCTGGCTTGAAATTTTACGAAGACCTCTTTAAGGAATGTCACAAGTACGGCATTGAGCCCTTGGTGACCATTACTCACTTTGACTGTCCCATGCACTTGATTGAGCAATATGGTGGTTGGCGGAGTCGTCTCATGCTTGAATTTTACGAGCGTCTCTGCCGCACTCTCTTTACTCGCTACAAGGGCTTGGTCAAGTACTGGCTGACCTTCAATGAGATTAACATGATCCTCCATGCACCATTTATGGGGGCGGGGCTCTGCTTTGAAGAAGGCGAAAATGAAGAGCAGGTCAAATACCAAGCGGCCCATCATGAGCTGGTCGCGTCAGCCATTGCCACCAAGCTGGCTCATGAGATTGATCCAGAAAATAAGGTCGGCTGTATGCTGGCAGCGGGGCAAAATTATCCTAACACCTGTCATCCACGCGATGTATGGGCTGGTATGGAGGAAGATAGGAAAAACTATTTCTTCATTGATGTGCAGGCGCGTGGTGAATATCCCAACTACGCCAAGAAAGCTTGGGAGCTCGAGGGCATCACTGTTGAAATGACAGAAGAAGACCTGCGGCTGCTCAAGGAGTATACGGTGGACTTCATTTCCTTCTCATACTACTCTAGCCGGGTAGCTTCGGGCGACCCTAAGGTCAATGAGCTGACCGAGGGCAATATCTTTGCTTCTCTCAAGAACCCTTATTTGGAAGCTTCTGAGTGGGGCTGGCAGATTGATCCTCTGGGCCTGCGCATTACGCTTAATACCATCTGGGATCGCTATCAAAAGCCTATGTTTATCGTGGAGAATGGTCTGGGTGCAGTGGATAGTCCGGATGAAAATGGCTATGTGGCTGATGATTACCGGATTGACTACCTGGCAGCCCATGTCAAGGCTATGCGGCAAGCCATCAATGAAGACGGCGTAGTTCTGTGGGGCTACACGACCTGGGGCTGTATCGACCTAGTATCAGCCGGTACTGGCGAGATGAAGAAGCGCTACGGCTTTATCTATGTGGACCGGGACAATGAAGGCAAGGGAACACTCAAACGCTCTAAGAAGAAATCCTTTGACTGGTACAAGGAAGTCATCGCGACTAACGGAGCATCTGTGAAATAGAAAAAAAGCTGAGATATGAATGTCTCAGCCTTTTTCAAGTATGTATGTTTTATAGGAACTTTAGTCTAACTGAATTTTAAATACTTTTCAAGATTCATTATTTCAAGAATTCCTTTATTTGCTGGGCGATTTCCTCTGGCTTATCGTCATGGATATAGTGGGAGCCTTCTAATGTTACAAGTTTGGCTTGGGCATTCTGCGCGACAAACTCTTTTTCCAGCTTGGGAGCTTCTCCGCCTTGTTGGACAGCTGCAAAGATAAGAGTTGGAATCTGCGGCACGGGCTCTTTGTTAATCGTTTCAACATTTTTCTTCCGATCCTTGACTTCGTTCATGACCGCCTGGGTGATTGACCGCCGGTGGAACAAGGCTTTAAAGATAGCTTTTTCCTGATCATTGAGAGCTCCAGACTTTATGGCT
This sequence comes from Streptococcus sanguinis, assembly GCF_019928825.1. Taxonomy (GTDB): domain Bacteria; phylum Bacillota; class Bacilli; order Lactobacillales; family Streptococcaceae; genus Streptococcus; species Streptococcus sanguinis_L. The sequence continues at coordinate 169,694 of NZ_JAHZOP010000002.1, forward strand.
GGGCTGCTATTTACATCAAAGAAAATCGGTAGGCGAGCCAAGCCTAGCATTCCCCCTAGCTGGAAAGTCTGAAAAAGCAGGTCCATATGGTCGGACACCTCCCTATGAGGCATGGTCATATCTAGCCCGATAATAGCTTCTACTTCTTCTGGGTAATGATTGGCCCAGTGAATCGTTTCTAAACCGGCAATCGAATGCGGAACCAAAACATAAGGACCGGATATCTTAGCAGCTTTGAGGGCTTTACGGGTCTGCTCTACCTGTCTATCCAATGAGCGGTCATCGTTCCCATCATCGCTGTAACCATAGCCTAGACGTTCTACTACGACGATGCGATAATCGTCCTCCAGCTTGGAATAAAGAGCCTTGAAATCCAGAACCGGAGCATTGGTGGCCAGACCTGATAGGAAAACCAAGGTCTTCTTGCCCTTGCCAGCAGTGTAGACATTGAGCTTCTTACCCTCTACCTCGACCAGTTGGCCAATCGGCTTCTCAATGAGTTTGCTTTCCTGAGCTTTTTGAAAGCGGTGATAGAGAAAGAGAGCCAATAAGGCCAGAGCTAAGATTCCTACTAGCCAAGTGATTGTTTTAAGGATAAATATAAAGATTCTTTTCAACATAGAGATTCCTTTCTGTTCATCATGTTTTAGATTCGTATACTTTTATTTATAAGCATTACTACAAGCAGTCGTATAGTGATTTACACTAAAAGCGAATAGAAGTTTAATTAGGTAAAGTGATAAAAGAGCTGTCATACTGATTGGCAATTTACTGTAACTAATAAGAAGAATGCAACCCAACCCCGCCATAGAAGCACCAGTTAATGCTTGCTCCCTGCAATCTCTCGCATAGAAACTGCTCCAAAGCCCTTAGAGCGAAACAGCTCCCCTGCCACTTCTAAAATAGCTTGACGATTTTTTTCTTTTTTACTTACTTTCATATTATAATAAGTAAAATATAAAAAAACAAGAAAAAACTAAATACGCAGAATAAAACTAGGCCACTTTTCGATTTTAGTGAATATTAGTCACTCAGTTATGCCTTCGACTTCTCATAGAATTTTTGAAGAAGATTATGAAATAGGGAAGGGAACTCAGTTTTTTTCTCTTGCAATATATTTTTCATAATAGCGGTTGCTATCAAAAGGATAAGGAGTCTCTTTTGATTTGAACAGTTGCTCAGGGATAAGAATGACACTGCTTACAAGAACTGTTCCACTGATAATGGCTAAAATGATTATTGGCAAACTGGGGAGATTTGTAGGATACTGGCTCAGAACATAGTAGAGAGCATGAAGCGTAAAGACAACCGCTGTCGTAAAACCTGGGTTGTAAATGGTTCTTTTTCCCACTGTACGAAAACGTCGGTACATACTGAACCCAAAAATCAGGTGGCCAATCATTTCAAAAAAGCAAAAGATAAGATTCCAGATAACAATGATCTGATTGACACCGTAGAAAAGACAGACAATACCAATTAATTCAGCTAACATAATAGTCAGCATATCAGAAAATTGATTCATAGGATAGCGATCGGGCTGTTGAGAGCGCCGAAGCATGTTGTAGTTATAATGAAAACCGCCAGGAAATCTCCATTCCTCTAGACAGTGCAAAGGGAGCATGACATAGATTATAGCGACAAATCTGCTTCCAGCATCTAGTGTAGTCCAATGTGTGATAAGATATAAGAGAATACCGATTCCCATAGCAAAGAGAATGGGAATCCAGATTTTTAACCAAACAGAAATCAGTTTGAACATAATAACACCTCATTTATCAAAGTACCCACCACTGGTAGAGGGACCAGTAAAGGATATTAGCGACCACTGCCAAAGCAGATAGACTGGTCATGGCCGTCAGGAAGAGGCGTCCCTTGCTGATCTTTTCTCTGGATTTTCTGAAGAGCGGCAGCAGAGCCGCAGCGGTTAGTAGGAGTCCCAAGGCAGCAAAGAGCATGTAGCGCCAAGGAGCTAGAGAATCAAGGTCATCAGCCATCAAAGGTATCATAATCATTAGTAGGTTTAGGGGAACAGCCAGAATACCAAGAGAAGTCAGTAGATTCCAGACCTTCCAAGTGCGGTCTGTGCGCTCAACCGTTTTTCGGGAAATCAAGCGATAAGCTCCTAATAAAAGGCTGATGATGAGCGTTCCAAAACTATAGACAATTCCAAGAATGCCTAAACCTACGATGATATAGTCCTTATAGTAGTCGAAAGCAGAGATTTTTTCATAGTCTACCACAGCGACGGGAATTGTAATCTTTCCCTTGCTCTCATAGATGGTCCAAAAATTGGTACTCAAGATTCGGTTCTGAGCAGGATTGTCAATCTTCTCTATTGAGGGCATCATGAGTCTTAGAAAGGATAAGGGGCCATGGAGAAAGGTACGTGGAGAACGGTAGTAGCCTGGTGTAAACTGCTTTTGGGTATCTTCGTCAGCTGTTTTACGTCTTCCGAAAACCAGTTCAGGCATTTGGTAGTTGTAATTCTCTTCCATGCTTTGATTGGTCATGACTATGTAGCCGATGCCACTTTCCAAGTCTAGCATGAGACGAGAGCTGAAACCATCAGTATTGCCACCGTGGCCAATGATGCTGACTCCGTATTCGTTGATCCAGAAACCGTGGGCATTGCGGGCAATGTCTGTACCTGGATAGGTCGAAGTGGGATTGTAGAGAGTATTCCAAGTTTCTGGACGTTCAAAGAGAACCTTGCGCCCCAGCAGAGCCTGAGCAAATTTCTGTAAATCCTCCAAGGTACCGGCTGCTTGGCCAATTGAGTAGAGACCATATTCATAAAAAGCTGTCCCTAGTGAATTTCCCTTTGTATCATAGGCCTTAGACTCTTGGCGTTTTTTCTGGACATAGGGATTATCAGATAAGTTCGGTAGGAGAGCTGTCTTGTCCATGCCAAGCGGCTGGAAGATATGCTCGTGGGTATAGTCAGCAAAGGTCTGGCCGGAAATCCGCTCGACAATCAGAGAAGCTAGCCCAGCACCATAGTTGGAATAAGAGGTTACTGTTCCAGGTTCAAAGGACTGGACAGGCTGGAGCATGCGTAGATTTTCCTCTATATTTTTATCACCTTTTGTGTAAGACAGAGATTCATCAAATCCCGTCTGATGATTCATGAGATCCAGCATCGTGATAGCTTTGTCGAAGTGCAGATTTTTAAGAAAATTCTCTGGCAGATAGGTCTTGATATCTTCCTCTAGGTCAATCTTTCCTTGTTCCCAGAGTTGCATGACAGCTATCCAGACGGTCAGCTTGGTCACAGAGCCCCAATCAAAGACGCTACTGTTGTCAGCTTTGATGCCTTTTTCTTTATCCATATAACCGAAGTTTCCTTGGTAAATGGTGCTATCCTTGTCAAATACTGCCGTTTCCATAGCGGCAGTCGTCTTTTCATGCTCCTTGACATAGTCTTGGATTTTCTGGCCGATCTGGTCACGTTCGATACCAGATGGGAGCTTTTGAGCCTCCTCAGCTAGCGCCGTAGCTGGCTGGAAGAGTCCTAGAGTCAAAAGAGTTAAAAGGATTAGGGAAAATGTTTTTTTCATAGCTGGCTCCTTTCATATTAGAATACCCACCACTGATAGAGGGACCAATAGAGGATATTAGTGGCCACTGCTAAGGCAGATAGGCTGGTCATGGCTGTTAGGAAGAGGCGGACTTTGCTGAGCTTTTCTCTGAACTTTCTGAAGAGCGGTAACAGAGCGGCTGCGGTTAGCAGGAGTCCCAAAGCTGCAAAGAGCATGTAGCGCCACTGAGCGATCTCGCCGAAATTTCCTGGAATTGCTGACATGAATAGCAGAAAGAGATTGACGGGAACAGCCAAAATACCAACAGCTGTTAGGAGGTTCCAGACCTTCCAAGTGCGGTCTGGCTGGTCTTGTTTCTTGCGAAAGATAAGCCGATAGACTCCTAGAAGCGGGCTGATGATGAGCAGGCCGAGGGCGTAGATGATACCAAGTCCGGCAAAACCTAGAACAACATAGTCTTTAAAGAAATCAAAGTCAGAGACTTTCTCATAGTCTGCGACAGCCACTGCGATACGGGTCTTGCCTTGGCTCTGATAAATGGTCCAGAAGTTGTTTGGCAATCGCTGATCGTCAGATGGTTCCTGCAAGTAGTCTGCGGAGGCTGGAATCATTTTAAAGATAGCCAGAGGCCCTTGATTAAAGTTACGCAGAGTTCGATAATAGCCTGGACTGAACTGCTCTTTGGTTTCCTTACTGGCTGTTTTGCGCGGTCCAAAGACGAGCTCTGGCATTTGGAAATTATAATTTTGCTCTGTACCTTGATTGGTCATGACGACATAGCCGATACCGTGCTCCAAGTCCAACATTATCCGTGAAGTAGCGCCAGCTGTATTTCCGCCGTGGCCCAACACAGTAGTACCGTATTCGTTGGCCCAAAAGCCATGAGCATTGCGGATGATATCCGTGTCAGGGTAGGTGGAACTGGCAGTATAGAAGGTGTTCCAGGTCTCTGGGCGCTCAAAGAGCGTCTTGCGAGCCAGCAGGGCTTGGGCGAACTTCTCCAAGTCTTTCAAGGTGCCAGTAGCCGCTCCGATAGGATAGATGCTAGTGATGAAATGGTCCTTGCTCAGTAAGTTTCCTTTAGTGTCGTATCCTTTGGTTTCTTGACGCTTTTTCTGAACGTAGGAATTGTCTGATAGATCTGGCAAAATAGCCGTTTTATCCATGCCCAGTGGTTGGAAAATATGCTCATGGGCATAGTCGGCAAAAGTCTGACCAGAGATCCGCTCGACAATCAGAGCAGCCAAGCCAGCACCGTAATTTGAATAAGCTGTGACTGTACCAGGTTCAAAAGACTGAATAGGTTGTTGTTCTTTAAGGATTTCTTCGATACTTTTATCGTCTTGTAAGTACATGGTTACCTCATCGAATCCTGCCTGATGGCTCATCAGATCCAGCATGGTGATAGGCTTATCATAGCGGAGATTCTTAAGAAAGCCCTCTGGCAGATAGGTGCGGATGTCTTCTTCTAAGTTAATCTTACCTTGCTCCCAGAGCTGCATGACAGAGACCCAGATGGTTAATTTGGTTACGGAGCCCCATTCAAAAACGCTATCATCATCGGCCTTGATGCCTTTTTCCTTGTTCATATAGCCAAAGTTGCCTTGATAAATGGTACCATTCTTGTCAAAGATAGCAGTTTCCATGCCGGCTGTTGTCTTTTCATGTTCCTTGACATAGTCTTGGATTTTCTGGCCAATCTGATCCCGTTCGATACCAGATGGTAGCTTTTGAGGCTCCTCAGCCGATGCAGTAATTGGCCAGAAGAGTCCTAGAGTTATAATCGTTAGAAGCGTTAGAATAAATGATTTTTTCATGCGATTCTCCTTTTTTCCTTAGCCCTCAAGGGCGAAAGTAATACTTCTAAAAACGATTTTGCAAAAAATTTTAAACATTCTGAGCCTCCTTTTTATAGCACATACATTTCTTATTTCTTTCTATTTTAAAGTCCGATTCTCAAATATCCTTCAAGTAATTCTAAAATATTTCTAAAGTTTTTCGAATAGTCCATCTTTTATTGACTTAGCTTCTTATCCTTGCTACACTAGTGATAGGAAATTTCTGGAGGCGAGTGTTTATGGCTCATATTTTACTCATCGAAGACAATAGTGATATTCATGAAATTCTAAAAGAACTTTTTCAGAAGGAACACACGGTTTATTCTGCCTATTCGGGGACGGAGGGCATTTCGCTGTTTGAGCGGGAGGAGATTGATTTGGTTCTTCTGGACATCATGCTGCCGGGGAAGAACGGTGATGAAGTGTTGAAGGAAATTCGCAGCAGCAATGCTACGGTGCCAGTGGTTATGCTGACAGCTCTTGGTGAGAAAGCGCTGGTTAGCCAGTACCTGCTGAATGGTGCTAATGATTATATTGTCAAACCCTTCAATCTGGATGAGGTTTTTGCCCGTATCACCGTACAGCTGCGCAGCCAGCAGGCTTTGACTGGCGAGGAAGAAGGCCAGTCCTTTAAAAATATCCGTCTGCTCAAGGCTACCTTTGAAGCGGTCTGTGGTGAGAGAAGCGTCCGTCTGAGCAAGAAAGAATATCATATCCTCCAGCTCTTGCTCCGTCATCCCAAGAAGATCTACACCAAGGAAGAGCTCTTTGAGCAGGTCTGGGAAGAGAGTTATCTGCCTGGGGATAATACCCTGAATACCCACCTCAGCAACCTACGTAAGAAACTGGCTCAGTTGGACCCGACAGAAGAATACATAGAGACTGTTTGGGGTCTGGGTGTCCGTCTCAAGGAGGACTGATATGTTGGTGTTAGTCATTTTATTTGCCCTTATCAGTCTGTTTCTGGCTATTGGTTTCATACGCTATCATCTGGCGGTCAAGGATGTGGCACAGCAGATTCGTCGGAAGCGGCAGACAGGGAGCCAGAATCGTCTGACTCCTGCTGCTCATGCACCTAGTATTTTGGAGCTGACAGAGGAAGCAGAACTGCTCTTTGGGGAGCTAGATAAGACGACCTTTGTCGTCCAGCAGGAAAAGAAGACGCTGGATATGGCTATCAGTAATATCGCCCATGATATCCGCACTCCTCTGACCATTGCCAGTGGCTACACCCAGCAGCTCTTGAAGGATGATAGTCAGGAAAGTCAGCAGCTAATCAAAATTGCAGATAGTCTGGGAATGGTATCCAAACGGCTGGAAGCCTTGATGGAGTATCGCCGGCTGATGGAGGGTGCCATTCGAGCCAATGTCCAGCCGACAGATATATCCCAGCTGGTAACCCAGCAGCTTTTTACTTATTATGACGCCTTTCAGAAAGCCCAGATTGACCTGCAGGTAGAGTTAGCTGAAGGTCTAGAGCTAGAGACAGACCCAGAAATTCTTGAGCGCATTGTTCAAAATATGATAAGCAATGTCCTCAAGCACGGCCGTAAGACCGCCAGCATTTCTCTGAAAAAAGAGGGCGAGCATTGTATCTTTACCGTCAAAAATATCGTCCAGCAGCCTATCCAATATCTGGATAAGCTGACCAATCGCTTTTACTCAGAAAACCTATCCAGCAGCGAGGAGTCTTCAGGGTTGGGGCTCTACATCACCCAGCAGTTAGTCGAAATCCTAGGCGGGGACTTGACAATGAAAGCCGAGGACGACTGGTTTGAACTGGTTGTGACTTTGTAAAAAAGACTTGAAAAAGCAAAAAAGAAAGGCTAAGCTCTATTAGCTAGCCTCAAAATCCGCTCATAAACCTCAGCTAATTTTCGAATTGGCTGAGGTTTATTTTTAGATTAAATCAAAGAAATGCATGATAAAAATGTCTTTTTGTTTTGTGATTTGAAAAGCAAGTCATATCAGCGAGGTCATTTTAACAGTCAAAGTGAAAAATCAGCCAACTGCTCTAAACCCTTGATATAACTGACTTGCAACTGACAGTTGACAATGATTCCAAGTTCAATCACTCAAAAAGCAACTAGATTTTTTCTTTATTCCAAGTCCAGTCGCTAGAAAGGCAACTGGCTTTTTTGTTAATCTGAAAGCAGAAGCCGAGTTTTTGATTTCGGAATGAACGAGTTGCTGTCTTTGAAGATTTGGATCAAAAACTTGAGTTTAATTATATTATAAGGAGGTATTCTCATGAATACAGAAACAACTATCAAACCACAACCAAAACTAATTTTGCCGTTCCTAGCTTGGAACTTCGGCTGGACATGGGGATTCTGGCTGCTGGACATTATCCTCAAAAACCTTTGGCCAGACAGCCCACCTACAGCCTATCTTGCTCTTGAAGCTATTCTAAATGGTATTGCTATGTTTGGGCCTATGCTGGCCAGCCTGATCGTACTGAAAAAGAAAGGCTTCAAGGCCATTTGCTCCTATCTCTTTTCAGGCAAGAAAGAGACCTGGCTCTACTTGCTAATCTATGGTGGCGGTCTGACTGCCTTCTATGCCCTAGCTTCTGGTGGCAAGCTGGTAGACGGCGCTTTAGTAAGCTTTCCTTGGTTTTTTATCTATTGTATTGTCCTATCGGGCGGGATTGAAGAATTTGGCTGGCGCGGCTTCCTACAGCCGGCCTTAGAGAAAAAGTTTTCTTTCTTTGTCTCTACCTTGATGACCGGTGTTATTTGGGCCATCTGGCATATTCCTCTCTGGTTTTACGATCGCTTTTATGATAGAAGCCAGGATCTTTTCTCAGTTTATATCATTTTCTGTATCCTTCTATCTTTTTGGCTTGCAGCTCTGTATAAGAAGACCCAGTCTGGCCTTGCTTGTAACATCTTTCATGCGCTCTCCAACACCCTCATCCCGACTTTTGTTGGAATAGCTCAAGCTAACAATCAATTGGATTTCTCTCAAGTCAATCCCTTCCTTTACTTTGGCGGTGTGATTCTCCTGACACTTTATAGTATCTATCTCTGGTATCGGACGGATAGGGAGGAAAAAGCACTTCCGTCTAAAGAAGAAATCTAGCATTGTATGAAGAGGTGACAGGCAGACTTTGCAGTCTCTCCGCCTTGTGCTATAATAAGTTTCAATGAAAGAAAGTATAAAAAATAAGAAAGAATAGGTAAAATAATCCATGAATCTATCAGACAGAATCCAGTACCTGCGGAAAGCGCGGGGCATTTCGCAGGAGGGGCTAGCCGACCAACTCGGTGTGTCCAGACAGGCTGTTTCCAAGTGGGAGAGTGAGCAGAGTATGCCTGATTTGGATAAGATCATTTCCATGAGTGACTATTTTGAGGTGACCACAGACTATCTGCTCAAGGGAATTGAGCCTGTAGTCCAGAAAGAGGAAGAGCAGTCAATCGAGCACAGGAGAATAGCCAGCAATATTTGCTATCAACTTTCTCTTGGCTTGGTCGGTCTGGGTATCATCCTCTCCATTATCCTAGCTGATTTTCTCAAAATTAGTGTCTTGCTAACGCCGGTGCTGATCGTCCAGGGAGTAGGGCTGCTGGTGTGGGGAACAGGCCGCAATCTATCCGAGGTAAGACCTTCTTTTCAGGTTAAGCTAGCCTTGATTTTATTCCTGCTTTTTGTTCCCCTTGGATTTCTATCTAATGTTCTTTTTCCTATGGGCAAGATCTTTCCATATCCGACCAGTCTGGCAGCTAGTCTTGCTTTTGTCACTTTCTACCTTATCCTAGGAGTCTGCATCAGTCTGTTCTTGAAAAAGCAAGATTGGAAGCAGTGAAAGAAAGCCGATAAAGCCGGCTAGACCAGAAAGGGTGAAATCCGCTCAAAAAAACTCAGCTAATTTAGTGATTAGCTGAGTTTTTATTTTACAAATCTCTCTTCTTCAGTGTAGCCAGTCCTGCTAAGCTAAAGACCGTGATCAGACTGAGAGCAAAGATAGCTGTTTTGGTGATGACACCTGGTATTGAAGCGTCTCCGTAGACGAACTCCATCTTGATAGCCTTGAACCATTCATTATTGGCATCAACCATTTGACTAGGGAGGCCGAGTAAGATGTAGGTCATGATATAGGTGATAAAGACGACACTATAGTTTCGAGTCAAGTAGAGGACAAAGCTGGTAATGCAGTACCAAGCATAGGTACAGATGACCTGCATGACAAAGAGTATTGCGAATTGTCCCCAGAAATTATCTGGCAGGGTTCCCATATTACCACCGGTTCGGACAAATTCGATGACAATACCAAAAATGTAGAGTAGTATGAACTGCATAGGAAGTAAGCTACCGATAGTCAGTGATTTAGAGAAGTAATACTGGGTCCGAGTCTTGCCTGTAGTCAGGTTATTGTGATAAAGTTTGTCATTGAGATCAACACCGAGAAGCAAGCTAGTCATGACATTGCAGGCAATAAAGAGCATGCCGCTGTTGTAGGAGACGACATCTATGGCAAAAAAGATACCGTTGTCGGAACTGACAACTTTGGAAGTGAAAATGCCGAGGAGAATTCCAAAGATGCAGAAAGCCTGCACTCCCCAGAATCCTACGGAGCGGAAGAGACGGTAGTAATCCGCCTTGATACTATTAAACATGAGTGTTTCCTCCTTGTTGGTTGATTAAGTCTGTAAAGTATTTTTCTAAGTCTTTGTGGGCGTAGTAGATTTCCCCGATTGGGATGTCGGCTAGGACTAGTTCCTTGGCAATCTTGCGAATTTCTTGTACCTTACCGGAAATATGCAGCTCATCTTCCTTGTTGGTCGGTCTGAGCTGGTAGCCTAGCTTGTCTTGCACTAAATGAGCAGCTTGCTTGATATTATCCGTTTTGAGGATGATATAGTCGCCGCTTTCTCGGTCAAATTCTTCCTTAGACAGCTCCTTGATGAAACGCCCTTGATTGATAAAGCCAAAGCGAGTTGCTACTAGATAAAGCTCGGACAGGATATGGCTGGAAATGATGATAGTGATGCCTAATTCTTGATTGAGGCGCTTGACCATTTCTCTAAATTCCTGAATCCCAACTGGATCTAAACCATTGATGGGCTCGTCCAGAATGAGCAAGTCGGGACGCCCCAAAATGGCAATGGCAATGCCCAACCGCTGTTTCATCCCTAGAGAGAAATTGCGGAATTTTTTCTTTCCAGTATCGGTCAGGCCGACATATTGCAGGGTTTCTTTGATGACTTTGTCAGCATTTGGAATGCCCCGGTCGGTACAGTAGTAGCGTAGATTTTCATAGGCCGACATGTGGGCATGAGCTACAGGGGTCTCGATAACAGATCCAGTATGGCTGAGAGCCTTGGTCCATTCTTGTTGGTTCTGAGAGCCCAGAACAGACACGGACCCTCCGCTAGGATAGATGACTTGCGTGATGATTTTGATCAGTGTGGTCTTACCAGCACCGTTTTTTCCGATGAGACCGTAGATCTCTCCTTTCTTGATGGAAAGACTGACATCTTTCAGAGCATATTGATCACCGTATTTTTTAGTGAGTCCTTTCACTTCTAAAACATTTTGCATGATGTTTCTCCTTTAATTACTTTGTTTATACTTTTATTATACAAACTAATTATCAAATATTTCTCAAGAAATTCTAAAATATTTCTAAAGAAATTTAAAATTGGAAAGATTAAAATGAGCCAGTCGAGAGCCAGCTCATTGTTTACTATAAATCCTTTTTGTGGAAAGTATAGAGACTTGCTGCGGTGAAGACTGTTCCTAAAAACAAGGCGATTAGAACAATTCTTAAGGTTACACCGTTGCTTTGAAGCGTCTCAAAATCAAAGCTCATGGTGAAATGCTGCAGCCATAAAGATTTGGGATAAAATTGAGCAAGAGCTCCGGTTAAGGATGCGCAGAAAAGGTAACCTCCCAAAGCAGCAATCATAGATTTACTCAGATAAAGAATAAAGGAGATAATAGCTATCCAAGCAATGACAGTCAGGCACTGCACAAAGAATAGAAGAATAAACTGAAGCAGGAAGGTGGCGGATAAATCACCAATACCGTTTAGAATGGCCGCTAGGATAAAGTTGATGCTATAAAAGAGAGCCAACTGCAGGAACGTTACGCAGACCATGACTAGGGCTTTAGAGACGAAGAAACTAGTACGGGAAACGCCGCTGGTTAATGTATTCTTGTAAAGCTTCTTGTTCAGATCTGTCCCGATGACGACCATAGAGAGGATAATGATGATAAAAGTATTATTACCGATAGCGTTGGACACCGCTTGTATAAGCTGGACGGCATTTAATTTGCCAAAGACTGCGCTCAAGGTCGTCAGTAGAAAAATGAATTCGGTAATCCAAACAGCCTTGGAACGAAAGAAACGGTAAAAATCTGCTTGAAAAGTATGTAACATGGTTTTGTCTCCTTACTGGACTAAATCTGTAAAGTATTTTTCTAAATCTTTGTGAGCTGCATAGATACCATTGACATGAATGTTGGATAGGACCAACTCCCTGTTGATGTCATTTAGTTCCTGCTCTTGGGCGACAATGTGCAGTTCGTCAGATTTATCAGCGTCCTTGAGCTGATAGTGGAGCTTGCCTTGGATGAGATTGGCAGCCTGTTCTTTATCGCTAGTCTTGAGGACGATATAATCTTCGCTGGCTCGGTCAAAGTCATCCTTGGTGAATTCTGCGACAAGCCGTCCTTGGTCAATCACTCCAAACTTGGTGGCTACCAGATAAAGCTCGGACAAGATGTGGCTGGAAATGATAAAAGTGATCCCCAATTCTTGGTTGAGCCGCTGGATCATCAGTCGAAATTCCTTGATGCCAAGCGGATCTAGGCCATTTATGGGCTCGTCCAGAATCATGAGTTCAGGCTTGTTTATAAGGGCAATAGCGATCCCCAGACGCTGCTTCATTCCTAGCGAAAAGTTGCGGAATTTCTTTTTTCCTGTATTGCTCAATCCGACATAGTCCAGGGTTTCATTGATGAGGTGGTCGGGCTGGGCAATCTGGTGGACCTTGCAGTAGTAGTTGAGATTTTGATAAGCAGTCATCTGATTGTAAGCGACCGGTGTTTCGATGACGGTTCCTATCTTACGCAGGGCTTCATTCCATTCCTTGGAGTTCTGCGAACCAAAGACAGATACGGTTCCGCTGTTGGCATGGATGAGCCGGCTAATGGTCTTGAGAAGAGTGGTTTTGCCAGCTCCGTTCTTGCCAATCAGTCCATAAATATCGCCTTTCTGAATCGAAAGGCTCACATGATCAAGGGCATATTGCTGGCCATATTGTTTGGTAACTTGCTTTACTTCTAAAACAGTTTGCATGGTATATTCTCGCTTTCTTAGGTTTGATTTTAGTATACAAGCTAGACTTCAAATATTTCTCAAGAAATTCTAAAATATTTCTAAAGAAATGCAGAACCAATCCAAAAGCAATAAAAAAGCAGCCAAAGGGCTGACTGCTTAGATTTATAAGTCTCTGTGCTGAAAGGCTTGGTAACCACCTAAGAGAGAACCAGCTAGGATAAGGAATAAGAATAGTTCAGAATTTATCTGGGGGAAAACGATAACGAGGCTAGACTGAAGCATAATCAGGGCGAAAAAGACCAGATAACTAGCTAGGGTGGAGCGGGTCAGGTAGAGAAGACAGGTAACTACGGAACTGCAGGTCATAATAAAGAAAAAGGAGCGAAAGAAAGACAAGGAAAAGCTCCAGAAAAAGTTCTTTGGCATAGTCCCAAGTCCGTGGAAGAGGCTCCCAAAGATAAAGGCTACAGCAAAGGCTGCCACTAGTTGAAAGATGATAATTATGACAAGAACAGCTATTTTGGATAAGTAAAATTCTTTCCGAGAGACCCCGCTGGCTAATATATTTTTGTATAGTTTTCTAGTCAGGTCACGACCTAACAGAAAGATAATGAGCACAAGGACAGTAATCATGACAAAGGGCAGGAAATCTTTAGCAAGCTGCCCGAGGGCTTCAAATCCTGTCCAACCTTGGATGGCTATTTCTTCTGGATCAGAAGATGTAGAGATATAAAAATTAAAGTTTCGTTCACCAAGAGAGCTGATGAAAATGAGAAAAAAGAGCAGCCCTTCTATTAGCCAAAAAAGCTTGGAGCGGACAAGCTGGTAGAGTTCCGCCTGAATAGTATGTAACATGAAATCTCCTATGAATGATTAAGATTGTTCCTGCTTTTTATAAATCTTTCTTTTTGAAAACCATCAGCCCGCCACCTAGAAAGAGCAGGGTGACCGTTACCACTGTCAGGATAGCCTTGATAACAGCTCCGCTATCTGCTGCCATATCTGTGTTAAATCGCAGAGTCAGATAGATCAGCCATTCATTGTCAGGGTAAAAGATGAGGGGAATAGTCAGTAAGGTACCGCCAAGGAAATAGGTTAGAAAGCTAGATACAATTGAGTGGCTGGCATAGAGTACAAAAGAAATGATGGCAATCCATGCAATCGTGCCGAGAAATTGAACGAAGAAAGCAGCTACCAGCTGAGGCAAAAAAGAGCTGGGGGCACTACCAATTCCGTTGGACAGACTAGCGGTCACAAAGGAGATAGATAAAATCATCAGGAAGTGAAAGGCTGCGATGCTAACGCAGACAAAGAATTTAGAAAAATAATAGCTGAGCTTAGAGATGCCGTAGCTCAGACAGTTTTTATAAAGTTTCCGAGACAGGTCCACTCCAAGGACTATACTGATACCAATGATGGTGAAAAATAGCAGACTGTCTGTATTGCCTGCAAAATAGTCCAGAGCTTGAAGGCCGGTTAGTTTTCCTAGAGATTGACTAGCAGACGCATTACTTGAGATATTTGCTCCAAAATGAATATTTGCATGGAAGAAGGTTGTTGAGATAATCGCACAGAATAATAAAAACTCAGTAATCCAAAAGCCTTTTGAGCGCATGAGCCGGTATAAATCGGCTCTAATGAAATCCATCATGATAAGCCTCCCTTTTTCATTTGACCAAGTCTGTAAAGAAGTTTTCTAGGTTTTGTCGTGCATAGTAAATCTCCTGCACCGGTATATCTGCAGCTGCAAGTTCCTTGACAATATTGCTAATCTCATGCGAATGGGTGAAGATATGAATCTCGTCAGAAGCATTGACCACCTTGATGCGATGCATGAGCTGGTCGTGAATCAGCCGGCTGGCTTCATCTAACTGTGACGTTTTAAGCACGATATAGTCTTCGCTCTGTTCTTCAAACTCCGCCTTGGAAATCTCGCGGATCAGTCGTCCTTCCTCGATAATGCCGAATTGGGTACCAACCAAGTAGAGTTCAGACAGGATATGGCTGGAGATGATAAAGGTCATGCCCAACTCCTCGTTGAGCCGCTGAACCAGCTGGCGGAATTCCTTGATGCCGAACGGATCCAGGCCATTGATAGGCTCGTCCAGTATCATCAGGTCAGGTCTAGTAAGAAGCGCAATAGCCAGACCCAGCCGCTGTTTCATCCCGAGAGAGAAGTCACGAAATTTCTTCTTGCCGGTATCCGTCAAGTCCACGTATTCCAAGGTTTCATGGATGACCTTATCCGCATGGGGAATATGGCGGAGCTTGCAGTAGTAGCTGAGATTTTCATAGGCTGTCAGGTGGTTGTGAGCGACCGGTGTTTCGATAACCGATCCGACCCGCTTGAGGCTCTGCGTCCATTCTTGATAGTTCTGAGAGCCAAAAAGGGAGACATTGCCACTACTCGCTTCCAAGAGCTGGGTGATGACCTTGATCAGAGTGGTCTTACCGGCCCCGTTCTTGCCAATTAAACCGTAAATATCTCCTTTTTTTATCGTCAGACTCACATCGGTCAGAGCGTACTGCCGGCCGAATTTTTTGCTAACTTGCTGTAAAACCAAAACATTTTCCATGATCAATTCTCCTTTTCATGATCTTAGGAAAGAAAACTCCTCTTCTTATTAATTAGTATAGCGCCAAACCTTCAAATATTTATAAAGAATTTCTCAAATATTTCTAAAGTTTTTGATGAGGATTAAAAGCAAGTTGCAAATTGTGGAACTCTTCATCCTCAATCTCCAGCTCGTACAGTCCTCTGACTGCATTGCAGGCGTAGATTTTCTCTGCTTGAGCCAGGTCAGCTAGCGTTAAAACTTTCTCAGTAGCCTGACCCTTATCCAGTAGCTGCTGGCGGTAGATACCCTTGAGCAGGCCAAGTTTAGCTGGAGGCGTGTAGAGCCTGCCGTCTAGTTCCAGCAGCAGATTGCCGATAGAGGTTTCCAGCAGCTGGCCTTGAGCATTGTAGTAAATCTGTTCTTGCTGCTCCAAGGTCAGATGTGGCCGATGGCTGGTTTTGAAATAGGTAAAGGGCTGGGCTAGATTGGCTGTCTGCTCGAGCAGTTTTGCCTTTCTGAAAGTCTTTGTCAGCGGTAGTAGAGGAGTCGTTTCTAGTTCAATACTGCCGTCTTTTTTTAGAGCTATACGCAGCCTGTAATCCTGTCCTTTGTCTAGCTGAGCGCTGGTTTCTTCTAACTCTTGCTCTAGTTTGTCTTGGTCGAAAGGATAGGCGAAGTAGCTAGCTGCTTCTGTCAGTCTTTGCAGGTGTTGGTCTTGCAAGGTCAGCTTTCCGTCCGTCACTTTTCCTGTAGAAATCAGGTCGAATCGCGGATTTTTCCGATAGAGGACGGCAGATTTTTGCTGGGTTTCGATGTATTCAGATTTCCAGGTGCTGTCCCAAGTGATGCCGCCACCAACGCCATAGATGGCTTTCTTTCCCTCCAGCTGAATGGTGCGGATGGCGACGTTGAAAATCCGTCTCTGGTCTGGCAGGCAGATGCCGACTGTACCGCAGTAGACCCCGCGGGCGGCTTTTTCTGTTGCCTTGATGATAGCCATGGTCGAAATCTTAGGCGCGCCTGTGATGGATCCGCAAGGAAAGAGCGCCTTGAAAATCTCTGCCAGCCCGACTCTCTCCTGCAGCTGGCTTTTGATGGTAGAGGTCATCTGCCATACTGTAGAGTATTGCTCGACGCTACAGAGATGCTCAACCCGCTCGCTGCCTGTTTGAGAAATACGGTTCATATCATTGCGCAGCAGATCGACAATCATCATATTTTCTGCTCGGTTTTTGGCATCCTGGGCCAGCCATGCAGCCTGCTCTCTATCCTGCTCTAAGGTCAGTCCCCGATTGGTAGTTCCTTTCATAGGACGAGTGGTCAGTTGACCTCGCTGCTCCTCAAAAAAGAGTTCAGGACTGATGGACAAGATGGCGGTCTCATCATGCTCTACATAAGCATTGTAGGCAGCATTTTGCTCGACGACCAGCCTATTGTAAATAGCCAAGCTGTCCTCAGGATTGAGCTCCGCGCACAGCTGTACCGTGTAGTTGACCTGATAAGTATCGCCCTGGCGGATATGATGATGAATGGTCTCAATAGCCTTCTGGTACTCTTGCTCAGAAGTCAGCCCCTGCCAAGCCGCTGGCATTTCCACTTCCTCATAGGTCAAGGGAATGGAAGCCTGCTCGGCCTTATCGTGGATAGTAAAGTAGAGGAGATATTCTTTCTGGAGCGGAGCGGAATGAACTTGGAACTTTTCTTCGAAGGCTGGAGCTGCTTCATAGCTGACATAACCGACAGCATAGTATCCTTTCTCCTGCCAGCCCTCAATCTCTGTCAAAAGTTCTTCCAATTGGTCAAGATGGCGAGTCTTTAGTTCCTTGATGGGATTCGTAAAAATCAGGCGTTGGCCCAACTGCTTAAAATCAATAATCGTTTTCTTGTGCATAAGCTTATTTTATCATAAGATAATATGAATGAAAACGGATTTATCGGATGAAACAGTCATTCTTTTATAAAGGTTGACAGATTAGAAAGTGGCTAGGTATACTATGTTTAAAAAAGAAAGAATGAGATTGCTATGAAGTCAAAGAAATTGTTATTGGTAAATGGAATTACTGGAATTTTAGGAGGCCTCATCATCTTTTACGCTTCTTCTCAGAGATGGCACTGGGAAATAGTTGCTTTAGTTCCCAAAATGGTCGAAAAGTCTGACTGGGGCGGCTTGATAGTATTAATAAGCTTGCTGTTTTTGGGGCTTTCTATTGTCGGAATGGCTCATTATAGTGAAGAGCCAAGAGTCAATAAGATGAGCCATAAGCTTCTCTTTTTCGCCTTTCTTGCAGGAATCATTCCATTTTTGGGGAACTTGGCCGGCGTTCTAGCTATCATATCGGGGATTTTTTATCTTCAAGATGTACCCAAATTCAAGATCGATGACAAAGCGGACTGACCTGTGTGTTGCCATGCTTCCTCCTGCTCGAAAGCCCTCGGAAATTATGATAAAATAAGGAAATGACAAAACCTTAAAAGGAAGCCTTATGAAAAAAATAAATGAATCTTATAAACTAATCGTATTTGCGGCGCTTGCTCTGGCTCTGGTTCTCTATATCGGGAACATCTGGTCTGGCCTGCAGAGTCTGACTTCGGTTTTTTCACCCATTATATTGGGTGGAGTCCTAGCCTTTATCTTTAATGTCCCAATGAAAAAGCTGGAAGACCTCTTGGACAAATGCCGAGTCCCTCAGAAGTTGCAGCGCGGTTTGGCCTTAGTTTTAGAGGTGCTGATTTTAGTTCTCATTATGACAGGGATTGTTTCTATTGTCGTACCGACTTTGACCACAGCTGTCAATCAGCTGAGCGCAACAATCGGCAAAGTAGCACCTCAGGTAGCCAAGTGGCTGCAGCAGTCTGGCTTGCTTTCCTCTAGTCAGCTGAAAGATTTGACCAAGCAGCTGCAAAACAGCGACATTGTCAACCGAGCCATCTCTCTTCTGGGCAGTCTGACAGGCAATATCTCTGCCATCTTTGGCAATTTCTTCTCTGTCATCATGTCAATCTTTCTCATGTTTGCCTTCTTGAGCAGCAAGGAGCATTTGCAGACAATCACTAGCCGTCTCTTGCAAGTCCTGCTTCCTGGGAAGGCTGTGAAACGCCTATCCTATGTCGGTTCTGTCATTGTTGAGACCTATGATAAGTTTCTGATGGGGCAGATGATAGAGGCCGTCATTGTTGGGATTTTAGTCTTTATCGCCTACTCTCTGACAGGCCTGCCTTATGCTGCCTTGACAGGGGTTTTGGCCGGAGTGCTCTCTTTCATTCCCTACATCGGGCCTTTCTCAGCTTGTGCTCTGGGTGCTATCTTTATCTTCACCGACAGCCCTTGGAAAGCTCTTCTTTCAATCGCAGTCTTTCAGGGAGTGCAGCTGATTGAGGGCAATGTCATCTATCCGCGCGTGGTCGGCCAGTCCGTCGGTCTCCCAACTCTCTTTACTCTAGCCGCGGCCCTGATTGGAGGTAATCTCTTTGGCTTGGTCGGCATGATTTTCTTCACGCCCATCTTTGCAGTTATCTACCGCTTGGTTAGAGAGTTTGTTGTGGAGAAGGAGGAGAAAAAAGCGTTAGTAAAAGAATGAAAAGAAACCAGCGAGATTTTATTCTCGCTGGTTTTTCTTTTTCCAAGGTCATAATTTCTACCTATAGCAAACAATAATTTCAGTCAATAGTGCTGTTAAAATAGGGATTTTGAATTGGTTGATGAGGTTGGTTATAGTTTTAGGCTATATCAAACTCTGGGAAATTCCAATTATACAGAGGGGGGATTTTCTGATAAGATAAAATCAAGAAAAATTTTGGAGGACGTTTATGTCAACGACTATCATTGGTTTCCCACGTTTGGGTGAATTCCGCGAATTGAAATTTACAACTGAAAAATACTTTAGACATGAAATCTCAGCAGAAGATCTTCTGGCTGCAGCTAAGGAGCTGCGCGCTAAGCACTGGAATATTGTTAAGGAAAAAGGGATTTCAGAGATTCCGTCAAATGACTTTTCTCATTATGACAATGTTCTGGATGCGGCTTTTCTCTTTAACGTGGTGCCGTCATCTGTGCAAGGCTTGGAGTTGACTGACTTGGAGCGGTATTTTGCCTTGGCTCGTGGCTATCAGGGCGAAAAAGGGGATGTCCGTGCCCTTCCGATGAAGAAATGGTTCAACACCAATTACCACTATATCGTTCCTAAATTTGAAAAAGAAACCCAAGTCAAGCTGGCTGGGCATAAGATTTTTGATGAATTTGCAGAAGCGAAAGAGCTGGGATTGGTAACCCGTCCTGTTGTGGTCGGACCATTCACCCTCCTGCAAGTATCTGATTTTGAAGATGGTGTGGCGCCGGCTGACTTTGTAAATGGTCTAGCTGCAGCTTATCAAGAAGTTTTTGCAAAATTAGCAGAGCTGGGCGCAGAGCGTATCCAGCTGGATGAGCCAAGTCTGGTCAAGGATCTGTCAGCAGAAGAAAAAGCTCTCTTCTTGGATCTTTATAAGAAACTTTTGGCGGACAAGAAAGGCTTGGAAGTCTTGGTCCAAACCTACTTTGGTGATGTTCGTGACATCTATGCAGACCTTGTAGAGTTGCCAGTAGATGCGATTGGTCTGGACTTTGTCGAAGGCAAGAAAACTTTTGACCTTGTTAAAGGTGGTTTCCCAGCTGATAAGACACTCTATGCGGGTATCGTCAACGGTAAAAACATTTGGCGCAACAACTATGAAAAGAGCCTGGCAGTGCTTGAGCAAATCCCAGCTGAAAACATTGTCTTGACTAGCTCATGCTCACTTCTCCATGTGCCATTTACAACGGCTAATGAAGAGTTTGAACCAGCAATCTTGAACCACTTTGCATTTGCGGTAGAAAAATTGGATGAAATCCGTGACTTGGATGCTATCCGCAATGGTAGTGGTGCAGAAGCACTTGCTGCTAACAAAGCTCTCTTTGCAGCAGAGCGTGTTGGGCAAAATGCAGAGCTGGCTGCTCGAATCGCTGGCTTGACAGATGCAGACTACACTCGCCTGCCGGTCTTTGCAGAACGTGAGGAAATCCAGCACAAGACACTCAATCTGCCACCGTTGCCAACTACGACAATTGGTTCCTTCCCTCAAACCAAGGAAGTCCGTGCCAAACGTTTGGCCTTCCGTAAGGGTGAGCTGTCAGCAGAAGACTATGACAAGTTCTTGGCTGAGCAAATCGATGACTGGATCAAGTGGCAGGAAGAAGTTGGATTTGACGTGCTGGTGCACGGTGAGTTCGAGCGTAATGACATGGTTGAGTACTTCGGTCAAAACTTGTCAGGTTACCTCTTCTCTAAGAATGGTTGGGTACAATCATACGGTATGCGTGGGGTTAAACCACCAATCATCTGGGGTGATGTGACTCGTCTCAACCCAATCACTGTCAAATGGTCTAGCTACGCACAAAGCCGTACTGACAAACCTGTCAAAGGTATGTTGACTGGACCTGTTACCATCCTCAACTGGTCATTCCCACGTGAAGACATCTCTATCAAGGATTCTACCCTTCAAATCGCTCTTGCTATCAAGGATGAAGTGCTTGACCTTGAAGCTGCTGGCGTGAAGATTATCCAAATCGATGAGGCTGCTCTTCGTGAGAAATTGCCACTCCGTCGCAGTGACTGGTACGAAGACTACCTTGACTGGGCGATTCCAGCCTTCCGCTTGGTACACTCAACAGTAGCGCCAGATACGCAAATCCACACTCATATGTGTTACTCAGAATTTACAGATATCATCCCAGCTATCGACAACATGGATGCGGACGTGATTTCCTTTGAAGCCAGCCGTTCTAACTTGGAAATCCTGGATGAGCTCAAGGCTAAGAACTTCCAGACAGAAGTGGGGCCTGGAGTTTACGATATCCACTCACCACGCGTGCCAAATGAAGGGGAAATCGACCATACGATTGAGGCTATCTTGGCTAAGGTGCCAAGCGGCAAGGTCTGGATCAACCCTGACTGTGGTCTTAAAACTCGTGGTATCCCAGAAACCAAGGCTAGCTTGGTGCGCTTAGTAGAAGCAGCCAAAGCAGCTAGACAACATTTGAAATAATCCTCCTGGAACCTCAAAAGTTGAACTTGATGGAGGATACCCCCAAAAAATGAAGCAGAGCTGACAATCCTGCAGAAGCTGTTCTTCTAGGATTGTCCTCGGCTATCACTACCATCATTGAAAGGAACTTTTTGTTATATGGTTCGTCGTCACACACCCAGTCTCTCATTTGAAGTATTTCCTCCCAATCCGGCAGTAGGCAATGATAAGATTTTTCAGGCGTTGAGAGAGATGCAAGATCTGGCTCCTCACTTTATCAGTGTGACAGCCAGCAATAATAAGTTTGACATTGAGGAGACGACGGTTCGTTTGACGGAGTTCATCGCCAACGACCTCAAGATTCCGACGATTGCTCACCTACCCGCGGTTTATCTGACCAAGGACATGGTGTCCAATATTTTGCAGTCTCTAGATCGGGTTGGTGTCCATCAGATTTTAGCTTTGCGAGGGGATATTTTTCCAGATGTAGCACCTAAGGATGATTTTACCTATGCGACTGACTTGATCGAATACATCAAGACAGAAGCGCCGCATTTTGACATCATCGGAGCCTGCTATCCAGAGGGCCACCCGGATTCGCCTAATCAGATTTCGGATATTCAAAATCTCAAGAAAAAGGTCGATGCTGGCTGTTCTAGTTTGGTGACCCAGCTTTTCTTTGACAATGAGCGCTTCTATGATTTTCAGGACAAGTGTATTTTAGCCGGTATTGAAGTGCCCATCCATGCTGGGATTATGCCGATTCTCAACCGCAATCAGGCTCTGCGCCTGCTTAAGACATGTGAGAATATCAAGCTGCCAAGAAAATTCCGGGCTATTCTGGATAAGTACGAACATGATCCAGAGTCTCTGAGAGCAGCTGGTCTGGCTTATGCTGTGGATCAAATTGTTGACTTGGTGACTCAGGATGTGGCGGGCATACACCTTTACACTATGAATAATGCTGCAACAGCCTACCATATCTACAAGGCTACCCATGCCCTCTTTAATCATAATCCATCCGTTCAATCTTTCTAAGATGAATGAAGAAACCACTAATCAGATTCAGTTGCTGTTTAGTGGTTTTTGTTTTATAATAAGGATAAAAAACTTATCCAAATCTAAGGAGGAGCTGATGGAGCATTCGCTGACCTTGGTTAAGTCTATGCAGTTTGGCCAAGAAGATTGTTTTTTTGCCTTCTGCGGTTATTCGAAAACGGAAGCCCATCATAGCTTTGGGCCGGCTGTCCGGGATGTTTATGTCATTCATATCGTACTGGAGGGACGGGGGACTTACTCCGTGGGCAATCAGCGCTATGATTTGCAGGAAGGGCAGGGCTTTGTGGTGCCGCCAGGTCAGTCGGTCTTTTATCAGGCTGATGGAGAAGAGCCATGGTCTTATGTCTGGATGGGACTGGGCGGGCGTCTCTTGCCTCCTTATCTGCAGGCTCTGGGCTTACAGTCGAGCCAATGGTCTTTTGAGCTGACTTCTTTGCAGGAATTTAAGGCCTTGGTCTTTGAAAGTCTGGCTTATGAGGGCAGCGGAATAACAGCTGAACTGGCTCTGCAAAGGCAAGTTTATCGCTTCTTAGAGCTCTTGTCCCAGCGTCTTAAGCAGACATCTTTAATCACGGAAAGCCGTCGGGTCAATCCCTATGTCCAGCAGGTCTTGGAACTGCTGAGCAGTCATCTGCCAGAAAGTTTATCTGTGCAGGAGTTGGCGCAGAAATTGGCGCTGCACCCTTCCTACCTATCTCGGCTTTTCAAGGATGAAGTAGGCAAGGGGATCAAGGAGTACAGCAATGATTTGCGACTCAATATGGCAGCTGATTTGCTGACGGGCAGCCAGCTTTCGGTGGAAGAGATTGCCAATAAGACAGGCTTTGCCGGAACACAGAGCTTTTCAAAAGCCTTCAAGAAGGCGCGCGGCCAGTCGCCTTTGAACTTTCGCAAGGCTAGCTCTCATCTGGGGCAGGAGCTGTAAAAAGTCACATTTAGATAAATAATACTAGAAAGAAAGGCTTACCAAAAGGGGTGGCCTTTTTTATAATGAAAGGAGAAGTATGATTGCAGACTGTGAAAGGAGAAGGTCATGAATAAGGCGAGTATTTGGTTTAAGGAAGAATGCAGGCAATTTCATCTGACTAATGGTGAGATTTCTTATATCTTTCGGGTTTCTGAGGATGGTAAACTCTTGCAGCTTTACTACGGAGCGGCGGTACCAGATCGGGATTATTCTTATCTAGTGGAGCTGCAGCATCGGCCCATGACGACCTATCGGAAAGAAGGAGATTTACGCTATTCTTTGGAGCATGTGCGGCAGGAATTTCCAGAATACGGCACGACAGATTTTCGTCATCCCGCTATCTGTTTGCGGCAGGAAAATGGCTCGCGTATTACTGATTTTGTCTATGTCAGTTATCAGATAGCAGATGGTAAGCCAGCTTTAGAGGGGCTGCCCTCTACTTATACAGAGACTCAAACGGAGGCTAAAACTCTTATTCTAACCCTGCGAGATGCGTTGACAGAAGTAGAAGCTCAGCTGTTTTATACGATTTTTGCTGATTGGCCAGTTATCGCTCGCTCCAGCAAAGTGATTAATCAAGGCGGGGAAACTTGCTATTTGGAATCCCTAGCTAGTCTGTCGCTGGATCTGCCAGATGCTGACTATGACTGGCTGCAGCTATCAGGAGCATGGGCTCGGGAACGCTATATCAAGGAGCGCCCGCTTCAGCAGGGGATTCAGTCCATTGAGTCAACTCGTGGTATTTCCAGTCCTCACCACAATCCTTTTGTAGCTCTTAAGCGCTCGAAAACGACTGAGTTTTCAGGTCCAGTGCTAGGAGCGTCCTTGGTGTACTCAGGCAATTTTTTCATTCAGGCTGAAGTGGACACTTATGATGTGACTCGGCTGCAGATAGGCATCAATCCTTTCGGTTTTGAGTGGAAGCTGGCTGCGGGCCAGTCCTTTACCAGTCCAGAAGCTCTGCTGGTTTACTCTGAGCGGGGCCTCAACGGCATGAGTCAAGTTTTTCATCAGCTATTTCGTCGACGTCTAGCAAGGGGATACTGGCGCGAGCGAGCTCGTCCTGTTCTCATCAATAATTGGGAAGCTACCTATTTTGACTTTAGTGAGGATCAGCTGCTGGATCTTGCTGAAAATGCTCAAGAAGTAGGGGTGGAGCTCTTTGTGCTAGATGACGGCTGGTTTGGCCAGCGGACTAATGACCGAGCTGGGCTGGGTGATTGGTTTGTCAATCCAGAAAGGCTGCCGCAGGGGCTGGGCCCGCTAGCAGAGCGAATTCACGTTTTGGGCATGAAGTTCGGTCTTTGGTTTGAGCCGGAAATGGTCAATAAGGACAGCCAACTCTACCGAACTCATCCTGACTGGCTGTTGGCAGTGCCAGATAGACAGCCCCACCATGGTCGGAACCAGTTTGTTTTGGACTATTCTCGGTCGGAAGTAGTGGATGAGATTTTTGAGCGTCTATCGGTGGTTATCAAGGAAGCGCAGCTGGATTATATCAAATGGGATATGAATCGCCCTCTGACGGATGTCTTCTCAGCTGCCTGGCCAGCTGATCAGCAAGGAGAGATTTTTCACCGCTATGTCTTGGGTGTTTATGACTTGTATGAGCGTTTGATTAGTCGCTATCCGAGATTGTTATTTGAGTCCTGCTCTTCGGGTGGAGGCCGCTTTGATCCAGGTATGCTCTACTATGCTCCGCAAGCTTGGACCAGCGATGACTCGGATGCGATTGAGCGCTTGAAAATCCAGTATGGGACCAGTCTTCTCTATCCGCTTTCATCCATGGGAGCCCATGTCTCCATCGTGCCCAATCACCAGACCAATCGTCTGACTCCGTTGAAGACGCGGGGGAATGTCGCCTTTTTCGGTTCCTTTGGCTATGAGCTGGACCTTAATCAGCTAAGTCCAGAAGAATTGGCTGAAGTCAGGGAACAGATAGCTTTTTACAAGCGCCATCGAGAGCTGATTCATAATGGAACTTTTTATAGACTGCAGTCGCCATTTAAGGGAGATGGACAGACAGCTTGGATGCTTGTCAGTCAGGATCAGAACACTGCACTTTTAGGAACTTTCAAGGTCCTCAATCAAGTCAATCGCTCTCATCAGCGTTTGCAACTGAAAGGACTGGCTGCGGATAAGGTCTATCGGCTGGAGGGGCGTACCTATACGGGGGCTGAGCTTATGCGAGTTGGGCTGGTCACAACGGACGCTTCCAGCGGTCAGCTTTTAGAGGATTCTGAGCAAAAGCCGAGCTATGACTTTGATTCCAAACTCTGGCTGTTTGAAGCAGAAGATGAGTAGATAAGCTGGGTAATAAAAAAAGCAGAAGGAACAAGCTGATTAAAAGCTGTCCTTCTTGTTTTTTCTCTGAGAGAAAAGGATAGTACCATTATCTCTGATAATTCTATAAGAAAAGGCTTTCAAAAAGATATATAATAGGATGAAGAGTTCGTAAAATAATATTGGCCAAAAGTGAGAGAATTTGTAAAAAATGAAGAAAGCATTCGGCAAATGCGAGGAAAATCATGAGAAAAAGGGGCTTTATGACGAGAAAAATCATCTTTCTGGATGTGGACGGTACCATCATCGACTATGATAATCATATACCGGAGTCTGCTGTGGTCGCCATTCGCAAGGCACGGGAAAAGGGCCATCTGGTCTATGTCTGCACAGGTCGCAGCAAGGCTGAGATGCCGCCGGAAATTTGGGATATTGGCTTTGATGGCATGATTGGGGGCAACGGCTCCTATGTGGAGCATGAGGGGGAGGTTATTCTGCACCAACTGATTCCGCGAGATGTCGCTAAAAGGCTAGTCGACTGGCTTCAGGAGCGGGAGCTAGAGTTTTACCTAGAGAGTAATAACGGTCTCTTTGCAAGCAAAGGCTTCCGCGAAGCAGCACGACCAGTGCTTCGGACCTATGTACTTGGAAAAGGTGTCAATCCAGAAAAAGTAGTAAATATGGAGGCTGAAGAAGCTCTTCATGGCCTGGTTTATGGTGGGGAGATCTACCGGGACGACCTGAACAAAGTCAGCTTTATTCTCAGAAGCTATCAAGACCATCTGAACTCTAAGTCAGCTTTTCCTGAACTTAAGGCAGGTACTTGGGGAGGAAAGGACGAGCATGCTCTCTTTGGTGACTTGGGCGTCAAAGACATTACCAAAGCGCATGCCATTGAGCTTCTCCTGAAGCATCTGGATGCTGACAGGGCAGATACTCTGGCTTTTGGCGATGCCAAGGTTGATATTCCTATGCTGGACTATTGTCAGGTCGGGGTCGCTATGGGAAATGGCGGAGCGGAAATCAAGGCCATGGCTGATCTGGTGACAGACTCGGTCAGCCAAGACGGTCTCTACAAGGCCTTTGAAAAGTTAGAACTCATCTAAAGGAGAGATGATTGATGGCAAAAACACTTTATCTGATGCGGCATGGGCAAACCTTTTTCAATCAAGAAGGCTTGGTGCAGGGAGCTTGTGACTCCCCTCTGACTGAACTGGGACAGGATCAGGCACACCAGGCAGGAACTTATTTGAAAGAGCGGGGCATTCGTTTTGGTCAGCTCTATTCGTCCACTCAGGAGCAAGCTTCTGATACGCTGTAACTTGTCTCTGGTCGAACCGACTACACTCGCCTTAAGGGCATTAAAGAATGGAACTTTGGTCTTTTTGAGGCTCAGCCTGAACGTCTGCAGCCGAAATTTCGACCAGGAGCTACCTCTTTTGAAGACCTCTTCGTTTCCTATGGCGGAGAAGGTGTGGACCAAGTCGGTGAGCGCATGCTGGTCACTCTGACTGAGGTCATGGAGCAGGCAGGAGCAGAGCCAGTCTTGGCCGTCAGCCATGGCGGTGCCATGTGGGCCTTCTATCTCAAGATTGCAGCTCAAGCCCTGGACCCCAAGGTACGCTTTGGCAACTGCGCCATCTGCCATTACCATTATGAGAAGGGCTATTTTAGGCTGGCAGAAGTTATTGACCCTCTGACGGGGAGTGTGTATGAGTGTGAATGAAAAATCTGGTTTCTTATAGAGAAACCAGATTTTTATTATACAAAGATAAAACTAACTGTATCATCGTTCTGTTACTTCGACTGGGTCAAGAATCAGAAGCTCACCTTTAGTAAACTCTCTCACACTAGCCTTTATATGCATATTTTGTCCAATGCCAACTCCATCTCCACTAAAATTTTTAAATATTGAGGTCGGAACAACATCATTAAATTGAAAAGCTGGGCCAGGAGTAGCAAGATCAGGTCCAGGATAATCACCTGCATAAATTAGAATATCATAGCGAGTTTTATAATTAGCATGAGGATTTAAATAAGCAATATAACCATTAAATTCTACTGTCTTGCCTTTGTATTTTTGAACGAAGGAAGAAATTGCTGTTGGATCTTCAGTCTGTAAGATGGCAGCAAATTCTGGATTGTTGTCAGGAGTGATAGTTTGTGGTTCAGGTTTTTTTGATGATTCAGATGAGCTTGAGGAAGATTCGGAAGAGCTAGAAGAAGATTTAGTATCAATTGAAGAGGAACTGGAATTTTCCTTTTTTTTATTACCTTCTTGATTCTTTTCCTCTTTTTTAAAAGTGTGATAGGTGACTGTAATATGAGCATTTTTAGGAATTTTTTCTCCCTTTTGAAACTCCGTCTTTCCTTGAATAGATACACTTTCAATTTGTCCATCTTTTATAAGCCAGCCGTTGATAAGATCTTCAATTTTCTCAGTTTTCACATTTGTAAAACCAGTATCCTCTAGTTGACTAACAATCACTTTATAATTTTTTTGATTAATGTTTTCTGACTCTATTGGTAAAGAAAGCTCGTTAGAATTTTCTTTAGAAGACGAAAAAATACCGATACAAACAAAAGCAACTATTGCAATTGTTACTCCAACAATCATAAAAATTTTCTGATACTTTTTATGCTGAATTTCTTTTTCAGTAAGTGGCCTAATATCTACTATAGCTTCACTGGCAAATAAACCAAAGACTCCAGTATTTCCTTGATGTTTAACTTCGATTTTAACTTTATTTTTATCAAGTGCTAAATCTTTTAAACCTTTTTCAATTGCATCCTCAGTCGTTTTTCCTTTATATATAGTCATAATATCTCCCACCTTTTTCAATTTAAATTTATATAAATCTCTGATACTATATATAATACAGAAACATGTTTATGTCAATAAGTTTTTTGCATTATTATCTAATTTTATAATAATTTGACATTGAACTTATCCCCTTCAGCTAACTGGAGGGGATGAATTTTTTATGTTCTTCTAAGTTCAGTATATGTAAATTCTTTTTTCTTTTTGCTGATTTCCCCTTCTGCCTTCCACTCACTGCGAGTAAAGACCATGGAGAGTAGTGCCAGAGCCGCAAAGGCTGCTCCTACATACCAATAGGGAGTATCCAGTGTCGTGGAGCGGCCAGATAGGTTGACGATGCCACGGAAGAGCATGCCGGTTGTCATAATGGCTACAGCCGAGTTCCAGAGGTTGAGGCTGAGCCGAGAGAGGTTAGGGATGACCTTCATGAAGAGCAGGAGTAGGATGCCGCCCGCTAGAGGAATGGCAAAGAGATAGTGCATGTGGCTAGATGTTTCGCCGAAACTGAAAGATTCATAGATTCTGCTGAAAGCAAAGAAGAAAATAGTTAATAGTGCGTAGATAAGGGCCGTTTTTCTAAAACGTTTTTTGCTGGGATTAGTAACCGATGTAGACAATATCACTCACCGACCTTTCTGAGATAGTATTTCCGTTGGTTGTAGGTTTGTTAATGACCTGACCGTTAAAGTAAAGTGTAGAGGAGCCGCCGCCATCAAGGTTGTAGGCAGTCTTGACTCCGTAAGATTTCATGATTTCGGCCATCTGGTAGAGGGAAAGCCCCTCGCTTTCTGAGGTGCGTCCGTCTGAAACGATAATGATATAGTGGTTTTCATCAATGATACCGATAGCTGTCCGTGGATTGGAAGACATGGACTGGCCGACTTCGGAGTTGGTATCAACGACAATCTCACCATTTTCTACAAGAGATGGGCCGAAGGCCAAGAGATTGACCACACCGTCTTTGACCAGTTGATCAGCAGAGATTTCATTTTCGTAAATGATTTTAAAAGAGCCGTCTTTGTAAATGGCCAAATCACCATTGCTGGAGTCTTCTCGGACGGTATCGCGGTAGACGACGCCGTTGCGGATGACATAGCCAGTTGTGTTGGCCCCATAGTAGTCGCCATTGACCGCTAGGATAGCATTGTTGTTGGCGGCCGTTTCTGAAGTTTTGGCTGTGACATTGTTTCCGTAGGTGTTTTGGGCAAAGGCTGTTTTCAGGTATTCTGATGAGCTGACGGTCACATCAGCCATGTAGACTTGGGTGTTGCTGACGGTCTTTTCAGTCAGCGTGACCGAGATGTTGTCGTCTGAATAGCTGGTATCCGTCACAGTTGCTGTTTCCGCAGCCTTGCTGGCAGCCTCGGCATTGGACGATGAACTTGTGCTTGAAACCGTGGAAATGGTCTCTGCGATGACGAAGGTTTTCAGCATGGAGTAGCTGAAAGAAGCTGTCAGAAGCAGTCCGAAAATGGAGGCGTAAGCATAGCGTTTCTTTAAAAATTTCATGATGCGGTGTTTGTCCTTTCCTTAAAAATAAATCTCTTTTGCACCATCCAGGAGGCGGTGAAGAGCAAGATGCCGACGATGATTTTGACAATCAGAAGATTAAGACCAAAGACAGCATAGAAGAGGCGAATCAGCAGTGTGTCCAGGATAAAGAGCACCACAGCTAGGCTGAAATAGCCAGTTCCTGTCTTGAGTATACTGTCATCGTTCTTAAAGACCAGCCTTTTATTGGTCGAGTAATTAAAGATTGAGCTGGTCACGCGGGCAATCCCGTTAGCTAAAAGAATTCTCAGGCTGGTCGGCACAGCAGTTAAAAACAAGAGAGCCATTGCATAGACGATGTAGTCCACGACGAAACTGCTGAGAGAAGTCAGGGCAAATTTAAAAATATTTTTATAAATCATGAGCCCATCCTGAATTGGCCGAAAGTGGGAGCCTTGATTGTCATTGATATAGACCGTCTCAATGGGCACTTCCAAAATGGGATATTCCTTGCTGGCTTCTAAGAGCATGTTCATTTCATACTCATAGCGCTGCCCCTCTACCTTTAGCATAAAGGGAATCATGTTGGTCGTAAAGGCTCGTAAGCCTGTCTGGGTATCGGAGACATCCACCCCAGTCTGGGCTTTGAAGAGAGCTCGAGTCAGACTATTGCCGAAGCGGCTGCGCAGAGGCACCTTGCCAGTAAAGGCACGTGCTCCCAGAATCAGCTGATTGGGATTTTCAGAAGCTTTGCTCGCTACGCGGAAAATATCCCAGACCTTGTGCTGGCCATCCGCATCTGCTGTTACCACCGTTCCATAGATCTTTAGTGCTTGGATAAAGGTGAAAGCAGTTTTCAGCGCTTGCCCTTTGCCTTGATTGACCTGATGACGGAGCACGGTCGCGTATTGCTCTGCCTGCTCAAAGACTATCTGGCATTTGGAAGAGCTGCCGTCATCGATAACAATGATATGAAAATCACTTTTATGGTGAATTTTTTTTATCAGCTTAATAAGATTATAATCAGGCTCATAGGCCGGAATCACTAGATAATCCATATCCATACCTCTTTCTTAGATGATTTGTAGAAAGTATACAGACTGCGGCTTAAAGATTCCTAATATAAGTTAGTTTTAAGAAAATGTTAACATTTCTTTAAGGAAAGAGCATGGAAAGAAGAGGATGGAAGATGTTGGAAAAGGTTGGTGGGGAGAGGATTAGAGATAAGATTGTAGAATAAAATGTAAGATGGAGCAGAGAAGTTTGACTTATTTTAAAAAGTAATATATAAACAGCGGTATTGGAAAGTTTCTAAAATCTTATGAAAAATTCCAAGAAGCATTTGTTTGGGATAGTATTCGTGGTAAAATATTGGAAGATGAATAAAAAGAAGAATATAGATTGGAAAAGGATGAATGCTCAGTATCAGGCATCCAGAAAACGAGGAGAAGCGAATGAAAAGATTCCAGAATTTTAAATGGCAGATGTGGCATGTGCATTTGATTGGGATAGTGGTGTTTTTTCTATCTATTTTTATCTGTGGTTTCTGGTACAAAAGTTATGAGGAAAAACTGGCTTTAAAAGAAAATTATCTTACTGTAGGCCACAATCAGGGGATAGTAGAAATTGACTATATTACATCTATACCGTCTGTGTCTGCATCCTTAAAACGCCCTCTCGATAAGGATGAATATGAATCAATTGATATTGGGCGTCATTATATAGTTTTCCAAGATTCTAGAACAAGAAAAGATGAAGGTTATACCAAAGATCCACATGAGTACTTTAAAATTCACTATTATCGTTTTGATCATAAAGGAATCAAAAAAGAGACAATGGATTTGCTTAAGATTGCGTATGAGCAAGGTTTTGTAAGGCTAAGTGGTAGAATAAAGTTATACGGCGATGGTAATGATGACTATGTTGGAGTTTGGACTAGAGAAAAGCAAATGCTCTATATCAATCTCCGGACTCAGAAAGTTAGCAGGAAAGAACTAAGAGAACTATTTGACTGGGAAATTAAAGATGATATTACTGGTAAGGATGCGATTACATGGGTCAAAAGAGAGGAGAAATGATGATTAAAAGAGTATACCGAGGTTTTATTTCATTATTCCTTTTTTTCCTTTCTCTCTTTCTGCTCTGGTTATTGGGGATAAAAAATTTAGAAAGTCGCCTAAAAGCAGGCTACCAAGCTCAATATTTTAGTGGAAAAGTTCAAGTTAAGAGCTTCATTCCTGATGATAAAAGAAATTGGGCATCTTTGGAAGTGTCTTATATTTATACTGAAAATGTTGGGAGTAAGGTTTATACTTTTCCTATTAAAAAAAATATGAGTTGGTTGGATCTTGTTTTGCCAGCCTACAAAGGAGAGGTTTCTTATCCAATATCTTCTAACACGCCTGCATATTCAAGAGATGGATTGGGTAATTATGGTTATGAAATATACGAACCAATAATCAAGAAGGTCTTTGAAGAAAAAAAGGAGTATAAAATTATTGAGAGGGATTTTGCAAAAAGGTTACAAAAGTCATCTGAGTTAAAGGGGGCTAGAATCAGTCTTAAAAGTACTTTTTCTGATAACTTTATAGGTAGTCAATCACTCCATTGGCTCGATGAATCCAGGCTAAGTAATATACAAAAAGGTCATTCTACTTTTGGCGGCGCAGAAGAACTATCTGTGAAAGATGCAATTGCAAATGGTCTAATTTACGTTAGTATCGATTTACCGAATAATTTGAGCAATAATGAGAAGACAGAGTTTTTTAAAAAAAGCCTGAAAGAATTGAACGATGAAGAGCCTTTGCCAAATGGTATTTATCGTTTAAAAGGTGAAGAAAAAGGTTTTGCTGTTGAGGATGGGAAATTAAGATTGGAGAATTGGTGATGAGAAAATATCGTGGGAGTGTAAATTTTAAAGATGAAGATTTTAAGGTAGAAGTAATTTTCATTTTGGTTTATTACTTTGGTATATTTATTTTTCCAACGGTAGTGATTGATGATAAAGTTTTTATGTCAATCTCAGATTTGAAATCAGTTGATAGTATTAATCATTCTAATCTGGACTTGCTAGTATCGATGTCATGGTCAATCTCGCTTGTTTTGGTGTTGTCATTTATTCTGAAACGTATTCTACTGCACAAGAATTTAGAATTTTTAGCATTTCTGCAAATGTTTCTTTGTATGATCTATTGCGTCGTGGCTCTCTTCTATTTTAAAAATATTTTTAAAGTATTATTGCATTATAACCAGATTGGTTTATTGTACGATGTCCGTCATTTCTGTTTATTAGCCATTTTAATTGTAAATTATCAAAGTTTGAGAAACTTGCATAAACAAGAGAATCAGTATACTAGTTTAGTTGACATGCTTCACCGCATCCTATTTGCTGAAAAATAGTATTAGATAAAGACGTATTTATAATATGTATCAAAAAAACGACCATAACGGTCGTTTTTTTGCATTAATGCACTCCCAATTCTTCCTGATCGATTTTATGGGCTGTTCGGTAGGCTTGGTAAAAGATAAAGACAGCTAGAGCAGTCATGGCTGGAACGATGACGGGGATGTCGGTTTCAATAGCAGTCAGCGGTGAGTTCCAGAAGAAGTGGAGGACGAAGGCTGCTAGGAAGTAGAAGAGCCCTGCTCGGAAGTGGTTTTTCTGAGTCTTGGCATAGCGCAGCATGAGAGCTAGACCGAGAGTGGTTAGGGCAGTGTAGAGCCAGTGAGAGGCAACGCCGCCTGTGATGCGGCCTAGGATACCAGAGATAGTGAAGGAGAAGCCTTCGGGCAGGTCAGAGAGGATATAAGAGAAATCCTCGCTAATCTGAAAGCCCATGCCAGCTGTAATACCCAGCATCAAGAAGGATTTGAGCTTTTTGACGGGGACTAGATAGACTGCGAAGGCAACTGCCAACAGCTTGAGGGGTTCTTCAACCAGCGGAGCTGCGATAGCATTTTCTAGGTCGCTGAGCAGAGTATTTGGGAAGCTCGTGCTGACCCACTCGTGGATATAGGTGTTGGCCAAGCCAGAGGTCCAGCCAGAAATGAAAAGGCCACCTAGCAGAGCTACCCCAAGACTAAGTGCAGGCGTCTGCCATTTTTTTCCCAGTTGACGAATCAAGAGCAGGGAAGGAATGATATAGAGCAGGGCCAAGAGGGCTGATAGTCCGACAATCCCATAGGAAGTACCTGACATACTGCCAGTAGTATAGGCTTGTGTCTCGTATTCTAAGCCAATCGCGCTCAGAAGGAGAAAAATGAAAAGAACAATATTTTTCTTCATAAGTAACTTTCTAAAATTTTATTTTCATCCTAGTATAACAAAAAAATCCTAAATAAAACCAATTTAAAAACTGGAAATTAAGGGCTAGTATAATACTTTACTTGCCAAACTGTCTCTTTTTGTTTATATTAGTTCTATAAGGTTTCTTGGAGGCGTTTGCATGTCGAAAAATCTGTTGAGGTTGAAATTGCTGGGAAGTCCGAGTGTCTTTCTCAATCAAGAGGAAGTCTTTTTTCCTTTTGCCAAAATCAATGCTCTGCTTTACTATCTTCATATCAATGGTGCAGTCAATAGAGAAGAGATTGCAGGAATCCTATGGGAAAATAAGGATAATCAGACCGCCAAAAAGAATCTGCGCAACACGATTTATCAAGCTAACAAGCTACTAGGTGGGGAATGGATTGTCGCTCCAAACCGGACTGTGCTGTCGCTTAATCCCGAGTGTGCGATTGAAAGTGATGTAGAACGTTTCACAGACCA
Source organism: Streptococcus sanguinis (assembly GCF_019928825.1). GTDB lineage: Bacteria > Bacillota > Bacilli > Lactobacillales > Streptococcaceae > Streptococcus > Streptococcus sanguinis_L. Next base: position 204,345 of record NZ_JAHZOP010000002.1, read on the forward strand.
TCCAGCGGAGCATCTGTCGCTCTATCAGGGGGATTTTTTGCAGGGCTTCTATCTCAAGGACAGCGAGGCCTTTGATTACTGGGTGTCCAAGATGCGGACGCGATATGAGCAGCTTTATATCCAAGCCTGCTACCAGCAGCTGGAAGCGGAAAAAGACCAGCTGGATTTGGAAGAGGCTGAGCGGAATTTGCGCCGCTTGATCAGCATTGATGAGTTTGATGAGAAGAACTATCATCTGCTCATGAAGCTCTATCAGGATAATGATCGGCCTGGAAAGGTCATTGAGACCTATTACAAATTGCTGAATCTCTTGGATAAGGAACTGGGCATTAGTCCTACGGAACCTATCCAGCAACTATATCATGAGGTGCTAGCTAAGGACCGTAGCGAGCGCAAGACCAAGCAGTTTCTGCGCAATACGGATCACTTTTTCGGGCGGGTCGATGAAATTAAGCGCTTGGAATCTTATTTCTCCAAAGTGATAGAGGCTCAGGAGGCGCGTGCTCTGGTCCTAGTCGGTGGTACTGGTATCGGAAAGCGGACAGTGACTCGTCAAGTATTGGCCAATCAGACCAAGTATTTCCAGATTGTCATGGCTGAGTGCTTCAAGGAAGAGATGAAGGCAGAGCTCCAGCCTTGGCGTAGCTTGCTGGACGGCTTGGGGGACTTGGTTATTCAGCACCAGATTCTCTCTATCAGCCAGTGGCAGGTCATTTTGGAGAGTTATTTTCCCATTTTGACAGGCGGCACTTCTAGTCTTCAGTTGGATGCGGACAAGATAGCTCAGTTTGTGGTGGATATTCTGCAGAAGATTTCTAAGAAAAAGGCTTTGATAATCTTAATTGAGGACTGTCACTGGATGGATAAGGCCAGTGTTGCTGTCTTGGAGCAGGTTATGAATCATTTGACCGGCTATCCTGTGGCCTTTGTGCTGACCAAACATCTGAGCACCCCTTCTTATTTGGAACATTTTTTCAATCACCTGCTGGTACGCAATAAGCTGGGCTTTATTGAGCTGCAGCCGCTGAATTTTAAGGATAGTGTTGCTTATTTGCAAGCCCAGACGGGTCAGCTAGCCATGTCTGAAGCACGCCTTGAGGATATTTATCGGGTCAGTCAAGGCATCCCTTTCTTCCTGTCGGAATACGCTGAGCAGCTCCTGCGAGGAGAGAAGTTTTATCCGTTGACTCCGGCTATTAAGGCTAAGCTGTCTCTGAAGCTGGATTACCTGAGCAGCCAAGAGGAGGAGTTGGTAGACTACCTGGCTTGCTTTAGGGCTCCTGCGTCGGTTTCGCTCTTAGCTAGGTTATTAGGCCTGCCGATGGAAGAAGTGGTCGAAATCACTGAGGAGTTTGGACAGAAGCAGCTGTTGATGGAAGAGGAGCAGGGCGAGGACTTGGTGGTGCGATTCAGCCAGGAGCTTCTAAGAATCTACGCCTATGAGCGCTTGTCACTTGCCAAGAAACGAATGCTGCATCACCAGATTGCCCAAGGCATGGAAGACCAGCTGGGAGACTCTCTCCAGCATGCCCAGCTGCTCAATGAAATCGCCTATCACTACAAGATGTCCAAGCAGCCCATTAAGTCTCTGGAGTACGAGCTGCATTATCTTGAGGCTACCTTGCAGTTTCATCACGAGCTCTTTCCGATTTACTCACGGGAGTTTGGCTTTATCGAAAAGACGGATGATAGCAATCAGTCAGCGGTTTTAGACCAGTTTGACCGTATTCGTCGGGAAATAGAGGGCTTAGAGAGAAAACACCAGAATCACAAAGATTTTCAGCTCTTGGTTCTCCGTTTCCTCTATCTAGAAGGGCGCTATGCTATCCGGACAGGGGATTACCAGCAGGGGATGGACAATATCCAGCAGGTGATTATTTCGGCCAAGGAGCTGCAGCAGATGGATTTTCTCTTAGAAGGCTATCGGCAGATGATTTATTACTGCATCCAGACAGAGAATATCCCTGAGATGCGCTACTATACGGAATTGGCTCTGGATGCTTCGGTCCAGGCCAACAATCACGAAGCCATTGCCATCAATCTCCGGCTCAAGGGGCTCTATCATCTCATGATTGGGGATGAGGAGCAGTCGCTCCACCACCTCTACCAGTCTATCGACTGTTTCAGCTTGACGGCTTCGCTGCGTTCCAAGTACTCAATTCAGATTGCGGCGGCTCTAGACTATCTGGCGGAGATTGAGCAAATTCGCGGGAATTTCACGGCATCTCTGGCTCATCAGAAAGAGGCCATTAAGCTGACGGAAAATAAGACAGCAGAGCCTTCGATTTTTGCTTTCTACATCAGCTTGGGCATGACCTATTATCAGCTGAAAGATTATGAGCAGGCAGAGCGAATTTTCCTCAAGGCGAAAACAGCTCTGAAGTCCCTTAGCTTCCCTTGGAAAGAGACCCAGTTGGAAGTTTATTTGGCCTTGATTGGCTATGAGAAGAGAGACTACCAGCCGATGCTTGATCTGCTGCGGAAAAAGGATAGTCTCATCAGTCGCTATGGCAATCCGAGGGACAAGGGGCTGATCTACTATCTGATGGCTGTGATTAAGTATGGACTGCTGACCGGAAACTTGCAGGGAGCAGGCTTTGAAGTCTTGCTGGATCAGGACTTTGACACCTACTATGAAACGGCTAAAAGCCAGCTCAATCCCTACCGAGACCGGCACCAGCTAAAGGAATTAGAAAACTTACGTCAGAACTTGTCTCAGGCATTAAACGCACGATAAAAGAGGATGAAAGCAATGTTCATCCTCTTTTGATGTTTGTAATGAAGTTTTTAAATGCCCATCAATCGTGTGCTTGTGCCCAGACTTGGGTCAGGTAAAAGACAAAGCTGGCAGCCAGATTAGCCGTATGGTTGTCTATATCGTGAGGCGGAGAGACTTCGACGATGTCAAAGCCAATCAGTTTGCCTGAGGCGGCGATGTGCTGGAAGATCAAAACAGCCAGATTGGGATTCACACCCAGTGACTGAATGGCACTGACACCAGGAGCGGCACCAGCTGAGAAGCAGTCAATATCAATGGTCAAATAGACCTGCTCCTTGCCGGCTAGAAAGGTATCAACCACTTTACAGACTTCCTTGTAACCCATTTGGTACATATCCATTCCAGTCAGAAACTGGATAGCCTTGGATTTTGCCACAAAGTCAAAGAGAAAGAGATTGTTATTATGCTCCTGAATCCCTAGGATAAGGTAGTTAAAGGCCTGCTTCTGAGCCAGAGTGTCATCGAACATCTGGCGAAAACCGGTACCAGAGTTGGGACCAGTCTGGTCATAAGGCCGCAAATCAAAATGGGCATCCATATTGATAACGGCCAAGTCTTGGTCAGGAGCTAGTGACGACTTAAGTCCCAGATAGTGACCGTAGGCTGTTTCGTGGCCGCCCCCTAGGACAATAGGCCGGAGATTGAGCTCTCGCAGGCGTTTGACTGCTCGAGCCAAGCTTTGCTGCAGCTGCTCCAGAGAGCGATTAGGACCGTCAATATCGCCAACATCAAAGACGCGGACGTTTCTGCCCAGATGCCAAGGAAGCTTGGCCAGCTGGGTTCGGATAGCTTGTGGCCCTTCGACAGCCCCCACTCGGCCGTGGTTGATATAAACTCCTTTGTCACTCTTGAAGCCAATCAAGGCAAAGTTAACGCCGTCAAAGGGTTTTAAGTTAGGGTCATTTAAGTCCAAAAACTCAATAACCATCCCCCATTTGGCAGCATATAAATCATCATCCAGTCTCTTATGATAGTAGCTGTTATCTAGCTGATAGTAATCTTCTAACATGATTTTGTCCTTTTCCATAACGATACTTGCGACTTTATTATAAGAGTTTCCGCTAAGCCTGTCAATGACTTTTGGCGGGAAAAGAAGCCCAGCTGAACGAGAGCGGGCTTCTTATGTTAGTTTTTTTACAGAGCCACCAGCTTTAGAACTGAATGCTCAAGTCTACAGCCTTTTCAACGGCTGCTAGGAATTCTTCGTTTTCAATCAGCTCAGAAGCCTTGTTGAGCTCTTCGTAGATTTCAATGTCCTTATCAAACTCGATAAAGCGGACATGCTGACGGAAGAGGTCATAAGCTGGCTTGGTTCCCTTGCCTAGTTCATGATTTTCTGGTTTCAGATCTAGAGCTTGGCAGGCTGCCATGATTTCTGTTGCCACGATGCGGCGAGAATTCTTAAGAATTTCAGCTGCCTTACGTGCTGCAGTAGTTCCCATGCTGACAAAGTCTTCTTGGTTTTCACAAGATGGGATAGAGTCTACGCTGGCTGGATGAGACAGAACTTTGTTTTCAGATGCGAGTGAAGCACAAGCATACTGGGTAATCATAAAACCAGAGTTGAGTCCTGGGTGTTTGACTAAGAAGGATGGAAGCTTGCTCAGTTGGCTGTTGACCAAACGTTCTACACGACGCTCGGATACATTTCCGATTTCAGAAATAGCGATGCCGAGGAAGTCGAATGGCTGTGCCATTGGTTCTCCGTGGAAGTTACCGCCTGAGATGACGTGGCCTTCTTTTGTGATGATTGGGTTATCTGTAACTGAGTTAATCTCAATCTCGACCTTGGTCTTGACATAAGCGATAGAGTCCTTGCTGGCACCATGAATCTGCGGAATACAACGCAGGGTGTAAGGGTCTTGGACCCGTTGTTGAGTGGCTACGGTTGTGTTGCCACTGCCTTCCAGCAGGTTGCGGATATTGCGGGCTGTAGCTAGCTGTCCGCTCTGAGGTCGAATGGTATGCAGGTCTTCTTCGAAAGGACTGGTAATACCATTATGGACTTCCATGGAAAGAGCACCAGCGACATCTGACAGCTTAAGCAGCTGGATGGCATCATAGGTAGCCAGAGCTCCGATACCTGTCAGGACAGTCGTACCGTTAATCAGCGCCAGCCCTTCCTTGGCTGCTAGAGCAATTTTCTCGATACCGGCCTTGTCCAAAGCTTCTTGTCCAGAGAGCAATTCACCTTGATAGTAAGCGCGGCCCAGTCCTAGCATAGGCAGAACCATGTGAGCCAGGGGAGCTAAGTCACCAGAAGCTCCCAAAGATCCTTTTTCCGGAATGTAAGGCACGACACCTTTATTGAGCAATTCCAGAAGCTTTTCGACAGTAGAGAGACGGATACCAGAATATCCCTTGACCAAGGAATTAATCCGGATTAGCATAATCGCACGGACTGCATCTTCAGGTAGGGGATCGCCGTAGCCTGAGGAGTGCGTCCGAATTAGGTTTTCTTGCAGTTGAGTCGTATCTTCTGGTGAGATGCTGACATTGCAGAGAGAGCCAAAGCCAGTTGTAACACCGTAGACTACCCGCTTTTCGCGGACGATGTCATCCACGATTTTGCGGGAAGCTTCTACTGCTTTCTTAGCTTCTTGGTCGATTTCGCAAATGGCTCCATGACGAGCTACTGCGATGACGTCTTCTAAAGTAAGGTGTTCGCCATCCAAATTAATTACATGTGTCATAAGATTCATTCTCCTTCTTGTTTAAGAACTTTATTTTTACAAATCAGTACTATATAGATAAAGTATACTGCACTGGCGATAAGGACACCGATGAGGCCGTAAACATAGTTCATTGGGTTTTCACCCCAAATCATGACAAGGCTGACTAGAACCGCCAAAATTGGAATTACTGGACCAAATGGAACGCGGAAAACTACTTTCTTGTCTGGATATTTCTTTCTTAATACTAGTACAGCTAGAGCAGTTGGGATGTATTGGAAGAAGCGGAAGACCACGCTGAGAGCTGCTAATTCTTCAAACTTACCAGAGAAGAGCAGGGCGATAGCCAGAATTCCTGAAATAATAATGGCAACTATAGGGGCATTTTTAGAGTTGGTTTCTGCAATTTTCTTAGGAAGCAGGCCTTCATTTGCGATAGCTGCACCATAACGCGGAACCATGACGGACTCTCCGATATTAAGACCAGTGATAGAGATGAGTGCTCCAATGGAAATAATCCAAGCACCAGCAGGGCCAATCATCTCAACAAAGGCGTCTTGTACAGAAGCATCTGTTTGCAAGATACGGCTGCCCAGCATGGAAATGGTTCCAGCGATAATCAACATATAGAGAACTGATACAATACTGATAGAGCCTAAGATAGCCCGAGGTACATTCTTTTCTGGGTTGCGCATTTCACCAGCAACGATAGACATGGTTTCAAATCCGATAAATCCGTAGAAGATATAAATGGCTGTACTTGAGATAGCTTTCATGATATCTACTTTAGGATCTAGTTGTAGAAACGGAGTGAAGTTACCTTTATCAATTCCCGATTTAATAAAGAAAATTGCGCATAAACTAAAGGCAACGATTGGAATGAGTTTAGCTACAGTAGCAGTCAAGGTAAATATTTTTGAAGTCTTAAGACCAGATATATTCATCAAGCTGAGCAAAATAATCAGGCTCACACTGAGCAAAAGTTCATAAGGTTCAAAGGCTTTAAAAGTGATGACAAAAAGTCTTGCAAATGCTGCTGCCATAGCGGCCCAAGCGATAATGGTTACGACCCATCCCAGAAAACCGACATTAAAGCCTACAAAGTTTCCGAAGGCCGCTTTGGAATATTGGAAAGCTCCGCCATTTTTATTAAAATAACCAGCAGTTTCTGCCAAGCAGACGGCTAAGAGAATAACGAGGAGTGCAGTTCCAAGCATGACAGCTAGAGAGGCAGGACCAAGTCCTTTATAAATCTTTTGCGGTAGGAGGAAAATCCCTGATCCGATAACGGCATTGATACCGTAGAGAGTTGCACCGGAAAAGCTGAATTTCGCTTTTTCCTGTTCTTGTTCTTGTGCAGTGAGTTTAGTTGCATCCATAATAATGTTTCTCCTTTAGAGATATGGGATCCTTTCCAAGTAAAGATAGAATGGTGACAAGGCATCATGGTATCTTTACTTAGTAGGGATGTGGGTCAAACCAGCCCATATAGCAAGGGGAGCACCCTTTGGCTGGTTACTCGAAAACATTATATGCAACTCAGTTTCCTGAGTCTCTTTTTCCACTATCAGAAGCTGCTCTGCCTCTAGGTTAAGTGCTGGCAGGTTTGTTCCCGTCACCGTCAGATTCTCTAAGGCATAGATAAATTGAATTTCGTCATCTCGGCTAAGCTCTTGCCCATTTGAGATGGCAATCATCTGTCCCTGATAATGGTCGCTGTAGATTAAATTAAAGTCGGTACAAGTCCCCCGACTTGTGATAGAATCACTCCCTTCAAAGACATAGGGAGTAAAGGGAGCTAGAACCGTTTCCTCCTGCCGGCTGGCATTGTGGAGATGAAGTGTGTGGTCCAGGCTCATGAGAATGCGGTGAAAGCCGCTGAGGTCAGAAAACTGACTTTCAGCTAACTCCACAGTCGCTGTTGAGAGTCGATAGTCAAATTCCCGCTTGCCATAGTGGCCAGTTTGCGGGGAAAGATAAAGCTGTTTTGTCTTTCCCCCCGACCAATCGGAAACTTGAAAATCGTTTGCTCTTAAAAGGGTTATATTTGTCATTTTTGGTATTTATTAGAACAAACCGCTGATATTGCCGTCTTTGTCAACATCAATTTTTTCGCTGGCTGGTACTTTAGGCAGTCCTGGCATGGTCATGATCGCACCAGTCAGAGCAACGATGAAACCTGCACCAGCAGAAACTTTGAGCTGGCTGATAGTCACAACAAAGTCTTTAGGCGCACCTAGCTTTTTAGCATCATCTGAGAAAGAGTACTGAGTCTTAGCCATACAGATAGGATAGTTGGAGAAGCCTAGCTCTTCCAGTTGTTTGAGCTCGCATTTAGCAGCAGGAGTCAGGCGAACGCCCTTGCCTCCATAAACCTTAGTAACAATTTTGTTCAGCTTGGTCTCGATGGAGTCCTCTTCATTATATACAAATTGGAAGTGATTGTCTCCTTCGGCCAGTTCAACGACTTTTTCAGCCAACTCTTTACCGCCAGCTCCGCCATTTGCCCAGACGTCGGAAATCACTACGTCAACGCCGCGCTTTTGGCAGGCCTCATAAACTGCTTGCAACTCTGCTTCGGTATCCAGCGGGAATTTATTGATGGCAACGACTGCTGGAAGACCATAAACATCTTGAATGTTTTCCAGATGTTTTTCCAAGTTTGGCAGACCATCTACAACGGCTTGGACATTTTCTTCAGCCAGATCGCTCTTAGCCACACCGCCGTGCATCTTGAGAGCGCGGATGGTAGCAACTAGAACTACAGCCGATGGACGAAGTCCAGATGTACGACACTTGATATCAATGAATTTTTCAGCACCGAGGTCAGCACCGAAACCAGCTTCTGTAACTGCATAGTCGGCATATTTGAGAGCCAGCTTAGTAGCTAGGACACTGTTACAGCCATGGGCAATGTTGGCAAAAGGTCCACCGTGAATCAAGGCTGGTGTGTGTTCCAGAGTTTGAACCAAGTTTGGATGGATAGCGTCTTTGAGCACAGCAGCCATAGCGCCACCAGCTTTCAGATCCTTGGCAGTTACTGGCTTACCTTCAAAGCTGTAACCAATGATGATTTTTTCCAAGCGGTTCTTAAGGTCAGTGATATTTTCTGACAGACAGAGAATGGCCATAACCTCAGAAGCAACTGTAATGTCAAAACCATCTTCACGCGGAACACCGTTGACTTTACCTTGCAAGCCGTCTACGATGTGGCGCAACTGCCGGTCATTCATATCTACTGCCCGCTTCCAAGTGATGCGGCGAGAGTCGATGCCTAAGGCATTGCCATGATGGATGTGGTTATCAATGAGGGCTGCCAGCAGGTTGTTGGCAACACCGATGGCATGAAAGTCACCAGTGAAATGGAGATTGATATCCTCCATAGGCACAACCTGAGCGTGTCCACCACCAGCAGCTCCGCCCTTGATACCAAAGACAGGTCCGAGAGAAGGCTCCCGCAGAGCGATAACGGCTTTTTTACCGATAGCAGCCAAAGCATCGACCAATCCGACAGAAGTCGTGGTCTTGCCTTCTCCAGCTGGTGTCGGAGAAATAGCGGTCACGAGAATCAGTTTGCCGTCTGGCTTGTCTTTTAAGGCTTCCAGTTGGCCGGCACTGATTTTTGCCTTGTAATTTCCATAAAGAGACAAGGCGTCTTCAGCAATTCCTAGCTTTTCTGCCACCTCTTTGATGGGCTTCATTTGAACCGAATTCGCAATTTCAATATCTGATAAAACCATATTGTTACCTCTTGAGAAGAGGAAGTCCATTCATAGGAATGAGCGGACTTATCTTCCATTTATCTATTAGACAACTTTCAAAATTTCTTGATAAATTTCATCTGCTAGAGCGCAGCCTTTTTGTAGGAGATCTTCACCCTTGCTGCGGTAGTCTGCGACAAATGCTTCATCCTTGACACCTGACAGGTTGATGAGGACATTGAGCCAAGCTCCTTGCAGACCAGCCTTAAGGTTGAGAGCTGCGACTCCCAGGTCGCTGGCAGCATTGGTATTGGACTTGCCAACAGCCTTTTGAGTTGTTTGCAGGGCAGTCAAGATGTCTTCCATCATGCCATAAGGTGACTTGGTCGCTTCCTTGAGGGCTTGTTGCATCGCTTCTCGACGGGCAGCCTTGTCTTCCTCCGTTTCCTTAGGCATATCAAAGACGGCGGAGACCAGATTGAATGCTTCAGTGTCCTTGTCAATAGCTGCGAGCAGGCTTTCTTGCAGGCGGGCACTTTCTGCGTGCACTTGAGCAATTTCTGCTTCAAATTCTACGTATTTTTTTTTGCCTAGGGTCAATTCACAGACCATCTTAGTCAGGGAAATACCGTTCGCTGCTGAAAGAGCAGCGGCAGAGCCACCTCCTGGTGCAGGAGCATCTGATCCTAGGACTTGAGCAAATTCTGTCAAACTTAAATCTACTAATTTCATAGGTTTCAGTCCTCCTAGCCCAGCAAATGGTTTTCCAGAACTTGCTTGCCGTAGTCAAAGTCTTCGATTTGCAGATAGTATTCTGCTGCGTCAATCAAAGCCTTGGCTGGAGCTAAACCGATAACTTCTGAGCCGAGGATTCCAACTCCGTAGCGCTTAGCTTCAAAGCGAACAGTTTCAAAGACACGATAGAGTGGGAATTTTTCCAGATTGACCATATTGATAGAAACCTGAGCAATGTTGCGGTCTTCCAGCATAACGCCGATAGCTTTACAATACTTGTAGCCACCGCTTGATCCACGGATGATTTTGGAAATATTGTTGGCGATTTCCAGGTTGTCTGTATCCAAGTTGATATTGTAGGCGATGAGAGGCATTCTAGCTCCGACAGCAGTAACACCAGCAGTTGGGTGAATCTTTCTTTCACCGTAGTCAGGCGCCCAGTCTGGTTCCAAGAGTTTTTCAGTCATGCCTTCAAACTGTCCTTTACGAACCTTAGCCAAGTTCTTACGCTCTGGACGAGTCGCTGCATCTTCATAGAGGAAGATAGGAATACCGAGCTCACGATTAATCCGCTCAGATACGGTCTTCGCAATTTCTACGCATTCCTCACTTGTGATGTCCTTGATAGGTACAAAAGGCAGGACATCAGTTGCGCCCATACGAGGGTGTTCACCCTGGTGCTTGGTCAAGTCAATATTTTCAGAAGCGTATTTAACCAAACGGAAGGCAACTTCCTGAATGTTTTGGTCATCACCGACCAAGGTAAAGACGCTGCGGTTGTGGCTGGCATCAGAAGAGTGGTCCAGAAGTGTTACGCCTGGCACGCTCTTAGCTACTTCAACTAGACCGTCAATAACCGCTTGATTGCGGCCTTCAGAAAAGTTAGGAATACATTCAACAATTTTTGCCATAAGATATTACCTCGTGATATATATTATTAAAATTACAAAGTGAATAAAGTGGAACTTCCAGCTGAGCTAGGTTGATACCCAGCTCAGGTCGGAAGTTGGGGGACAAGTTTTTCTTATTCGAACAACTTCTTAACAGATTCTTTGACCAAATCTTCGTCAGTTAAGTATGGAATGGTAATGTGGTCTGTTCCTTGGTGGAGGCGGTTGTACTCGATAGCTGTCTCAATAGCATGCTCATTGCGAGCCCAGTTACGACGTGCAACTCCGCCGATCGTATCCCAAGCGATAGCAGATTTGATGATTTCATCAATACGTTCACTACCGTCTAAAACCAAGCCAAAGCCACCGTTGATTGCTTTACCGATACCAGTTCCGCCACCGTTGTGGAGAGCTACCAGACTCATACCACGAGCGGCATTACCAGCGTAACATTGCACAGCCATGTCGCAGGTAACATTAGAACCGTCCTTGATATTAGAAGTTTCACGGAATGGAGAGTCAGTACCAGATACGTCGTGGTGGTCACGGCCAATCATGACAGGACCAATCTTGCCTTCGCGTACTAATTCATTGAACTTGAGGGCGATATTGACGCGTCCCATACAGTCTTGGTAGAGAATCCGAGCCTGGGTTCCAACAACCAGCTGGTTCTTTTCTGCATCGCGGATCCAGTTGTAGTTGTCGCGGTCTTGGTAGCGGCGGTTAGGGTCGATCACTTCCATAGCTGCGTGGTCAGTAGCGACTAGGTCTTCGTGCTTACCGCTCAGACATACCCAACGGAAAGGACCATAACCATAGTCAAAGAGCATTGGGCCCATGATATCTTCTACATAAGATGGCCAGATGAAACCGTCTTTGTCGTCAAAGCCATTCTTAGAAATTTCCTTGATGCCAGAGTCATAGACTGCCTTCATGAAGGCATTACCATAGTCAAAGAAGTAGGTGCCGTTGTTAGTCAGGGTCTTGATTGCCTTGAAGTGACGTTCCAATGTTTGGTCAACCAACTTAGCAAAGGTTTCCTTGTCTTCAGCCAGGAGGCGAGTACGCTCTTCAAAGCTAATGCCAGCCGGACAGTAGCCGCCGTCATAGACATTGTGGCAAGAAGTTTGGTCAGACAGTAGGTCTACATGGATATTGTTTTCGTTGACATATTCCAAGAGGTCTACGATGTTACCATGATAGGCAATAGAAGTTGATTCGCCAGCTTCCAGAGCTTTTTGAGCCAAGTCGATAGCTTCTTTCGGACTTTCAGCCAATTGGCTAATCCAGCCTTGGGAGTGACGAGTTTCAATCCGAGATTGGTCTACTTCAGCTACGATTGCCACAGCTTTAGCAATTTCGGCCGCTTTCCCTTGAGCTCCACTCATGCCACCCAGACCAGAAGAGATGAAGAGTTTGCCGGTTAGATCACCATCATCTGCCACACCCAGTTTCAAACGTCCAGCATTGAGGAGGGTGTTGAAAGTACCATGGACGATACCTTGAGGGCCGATGTACATCCAGCCGCCGGCTGTCATTTGACCATAGTTGGTCACGCCCATTTCTTCTGCAATTTCCCAGTCCTTCATATTGTCATATTCACCGACCAAGAGGCCATTGGTGATAATAACGCGCGGAGCTTCTGGTTTAGATTTGAAGAGTCCGAGCGGGTGGCCAGATTCCACGACCAAAGTTTGATGGTCGGTCATGATTTCCAAGTATTTCTTGATCAGGTTGTACTGCATCCAGTTGGCGCAGACAGATCCAGTTTCTCCGTAGGTAACCAATTCATAAGGATAGAGGGCGATTTCAAAGCTCAGATTGTTGTCAATCATGACCTGCATAGCCTTGGCTGCGGTACAGTTCCCTTTATACTCATCAATTGGTTTGCCGTAGATGCGTTCTTTTGGACGCCAGCGGTAGCCATAAATTCGTCCGCGAGTTTTCAGCTCTTCCAGAAATTCTGGAATCACTTCCTCATGGAATCTCTTTGGAATATAGCGAAGGGCATTTTTAAGAGCAATTTCGGTTTGAGCTTGAGTCAAACGGAAGCCCCGATCAGGTGCTCGACGGATGCCTTCTTGGAAAACTGTTTTTTCAGGCAGTACATCGTCTAATTTGACGGTCATTGCTGCTGCAATTTCATTTTCGCTAAAGTATGACATGAAAAATCCTCCTTTTAGTCAAGTGTAAAATATCTTTCTCCTACATTCTATAAGACTTCCGTCCACAAAGAGTCAAGAAAATGACAAAAACAGTAAAAAAAGCGGGGCTCCTATCTTTTACAAGCTTTTGACTATAATTTGACGATAGTGTATTATGATGAAAAGCAAATATGTCGGAAAACGAAATGGAGGAACAAGCATGACTGCTGATTTACTATTAACTCACTTTAATCAAGTCTTCTGTCCCAAGGATCTCGGCCATCCCCTTTTTGGTGAGGAGATGAAGGAAGCACAGGTCTTAGAAGATGGCTACATTGCAGTCAAAGACGGCAAAATCCTAGCAGTTGGCAGCGGAGAGCCGGACGCCAGTCTGGTTGGACCAGATACTAAGATTCAGTCCTATGAAGGTAAGATTGCCACACCTGGCTTAATCGACTGTCACACTCACTTAGTTTATGGCGGTAGCCGGGAGCATGAGTTTGCTAAGAAGTTAGCCGGTGTCCCTTATCTGGAAATTCTTGCCCAAGGCGGCGGTATTCTCAGTACGGTCCGGGCGACGCGAGAAGCTTCTTTTGACACTCTCTATGATAAGTCTAAGAGACTGCTGGACTATATGCTGCTACATGGGGTGACGACTGTTGAGGCCAAGAGTGGCTATGGTCTGGATTGGGAAACGGAGAAGCGCCAGCTGGATGTCGTTGGAGCTCTGGACCGTGACCACGAGATTGACCTCGTTTCTACCTTTATGGCTGCCCACGCCGTCCCACCAGAATATAAAGGACGTTCTCAGGAATATCTGGAGCTCATCGTCGAGGAAATGCTTCCTCGGGTAAAGGCAGAAAATCTAGCTGAGTTCTGTGATATTTTCTGTGAAAAAGGTGTCTTTACAGCTGACGAGTCACGCTACTTACTTTCTAAGGCTAAGGAAATGGGCTTCAAGCTTCGTATCCATGCTGATGAAATCGAGTCTATCGGCGGAGTAGATGTGGCAGCTGAGCTAGGAGCAACCAGTGCAGAGCACTTGATGGTAGCGACAGATGAGGGCATTCGCAAGATGGCAGAAGCCAAGGTTATCGGCAATCTCCTGCCGGCAACTACCTTCAGTCTGATGGAAGATACCTATGCACCAGCTCGCAAGATGCTGGAAGCTGGTATGGCTATCACTCTGACTACCGACAGTAATCCAGGCTCTTGTCCAACAGCTAACCTGCAGTTCGTCATGCAGCTAGGTTGCTTTATGATGCGTCTGACGCCAGTAGAAGTTCTCAACGCTGTAACCATCAATGCGGCCTACTCAGTTAACCGCCAAGATAAGATTGGCAGCTTTGATGCTGGCAAGCAGGCTGACATTACCATCCTAGACGCTAAGAATATCGACTATCCACTTTATTTCTTTGCGACCAACCTGACCCATCAGGTTTACAAGGCTGGAAAACTGGTCGTAGATCAAGGAAGAATTGTCTAGACTCTCTAAAAACGAATCGTATTTTTCGGACTCTCTCTGGTGACAGAGAGAGTTTTCTTTATATCAAAACTTTCCCTTGCCATTCTGCTGGAAGTCTGCTATAATAATTATTTGTGAGCAAACCTCACTTACCCCTTGCAAAGTCTCGGGGTCATTAGACCAAAAGGAGGAAAAATCAATGGCTAAATACGAAATTCTTTATATTATTCGTCCAAACATTGAAGAAGAAGCTAAAAACGCTTTGGTAGCACGCTTTGACTCTATCTTGACTGACAATGGTGCAACTGTTGTTGAATCAAAAGACTGGGAAAAACGTCGTCTTGCATACGAAATCCAAGATTTCCGTGAAGGACTTTACCACATCGTTAACGTTGAAGCAAACGACGATGCAGCTCTTAAAGAGTTTGACCGTCTTTCAAAAATCAACGCTGACATTCTTCGTCACATGATCGTCAAACTTGACGCTTAAGAAGGTAGACTATGATTAATAACGTTGTACTGGTGGGTCGCATGACCCGTGATGCCGAGCTTCGCTATACTCCGCAGAACCAAGCGGTCGCAACATTTACTCTAGCTGTCAATCGCAACTTTAAAAATCAAAGTGGCGAGCGAGAAGCAGATTTTATCAATGTTGTCATCTGGCGCCAGCAGGCAGAAAATCTTGCAAACTGGGCTAAAAAAGGAGCCCTGATCGGAATTACAGGCCGTATTCAAACGCGTAACTACGAGAATCAGCAAGGCCAGCGTGTCTATGTCACAGAAGTTGTTGCGGACAATTTCCAACTCCTGGAAAGCCGCTCTAACCGTGAAGGTCAGTCATCTGGCGGATACGGTGGGAACAGCTTCGGCGGCAGCTCTGCTCCAAGTTATGGCAGTGCAGACTCGTCTAACCAAGTACCGAACTTTTCTCGTGATGAGAGCCCATTTGGCAATTCTAACCCGATGGATATCTCAGACGACGATCTACCTTTCTAAGGATCGAATCTAACTATAATATAAAGGAGAAAACACATGGCTCAACAACGTCGTGGCGGATTCAAACGCCGTAAAAAAGTTGATTACATCGCAGCGAACAAAATTGAATATGTTGATTACAAAGATACTGAGCTTCTTAGCCGTTTCGTTTCAGAACGTGGGAAAATCCTTCCTCGTCGCGTAACAGGAACTTCAGCTAAAAACCAACGTAAAGTAACAACAGCTATCAAACGCGCTCGCGTAATGGCTTTGATGCCTTTCGTAAATGAAGACTAATTTGAGTCCCTGCCTTTGGCAGGGATTTTTTAGATGCTAGAGGAGTGAAGAGAACACAATGAAAAGACAGCCAAAATTAAGCTGTCTTTTTATTATTTATTTGATTTGCTGGTTAATATCTCGTCGGCCCCATAGTTGCGCTCTTGATATTGAAGCGTTTTTTGAGATAGAAGCGCAGGGCTAGATTGATGAGATAGGGAATGTTGAAGCTAGTTTAGAGCCCTTTACGAGTTAATAGCGCTAGGGAAAATGATATAGGAGTCCAAAATTCTATGAAAAAAGATAAAATGTTATTTAATTAAATTACGCGGGTTAATTAAAATATTTAAAAATAATTAAAATAGCTAAATTAAAATATGTAAATAATTGCACATAAATAGTTGACATTATTTTAATATAGGATTACAATGAGGTTATTAGTGGGAAGGGCTTTCATTTATCTTGTTTCAAAAAATTTAAATTCAAATATTTAATAAAGAAGGTGAAATTATGTTCCGCTTCGACTTGGAAAAACTTTTGGCAACAGTTACAATTTCTGTTGGTTTTGCAACTATTTCTTTTAAACAGTATATTAAAGAACTACGTAAAACTATTTGATATTTTAATATAATAATATTTTAATATGAGATGAAGTCCTTCCTGCTATAGTTTGTAAAATTTTTCTTACTTTTAAAAACTGACGAGGCTTATAATCAACTTTAATAATGATGGAGGTATTTCTAATGAAAATCAAAATATTACTTTCTATTATTTTGGTTCTTTTATTTTCTGGCCTGTTAGTCTTTGTAAATAACTATAATAACCAACAATCAAATGTTCAAGAAAATAAACCGCGTTATTTTAAGGTAGAAGCACAAGAGGATTTGATTTTAGATGGAGTGGTAAAGGCCAGAAAAGTTCAGGAGCTTGAGGATGCAGAAATGAGTCGCCTGCTTGTTGTTAATGGCCAGCACGTTACAAAATGGCAGCAGATTTATAATACGGGCTATGTGGCTCCTATTGATGGTACATTTACTGTTGATGAAAATAAAAAATTTGCCATTATCAGCGATGAACAATACATTTTGTCTTCTTTTTCAGAACTAGATAATGGCTTGATTAATCAGGATATGGAAGTGACTGTGAAGAGTTTAGATGGTAGTCAGGCTTTTCAAAGTCATATAAGTTGGGTTGGACTTTTACCTCGTGAAGGAGGGGAAGATGTCTCCAGATACGGATTTGAAATTCAGAGTAATGGTCTTCATATAGGGCAGCATTTTAATATATATGTTAAGTATAAAGAAGTTGTTATCCCCGAAAAGTACATATCCTCAGGCTTTCTCTATATGAAAAAACCAGATGCAAAAGCATGGGAAAAGTTTAAGCCAAGCTTGGTTCAAAGAGGTGGTGTCTATTATGCACCGCTTAGCGAGGTCCCTGTTGGAACACTTTTAAAGGAACATAAATCATGATTCATTTAGAGCTCATTAATAAGGATATTTTTTATAAAAATGGAGATGCTAAACAACGGATTTTAAATAATATCTCTTTGAAAATAGAGGCCGGGGAGTTTGTTTCTATAGTGGGGCCATCTGGTTCTGGGAAATCAACTTTAATCAATATTATTGGAATGTTGGATTCTGAGTATTCTGGAAAGTATTATTTTAATGATAAATTAGTCAGTAAATTTTCAGATGAAAAGATTTCAAAAATTCGTAATAGAAGTATCGGCTTTATTTTCCAAAATTTTAAACTTTTATCAAAATATACTGTAAAGGAAAATATCCAGTTACCGCTTATCTATAGTCCTTTTGGGGATATGTCTGATCGGCATATTAGAGACTTGCTGGCTATGGTAGAGTTGGAAGAAAAAATAAATGAATACCCGACTAATCTATCCGGAGGTCAGCAACAACGGATAGCTATTGCTAGGGCTTTGGTTAATAATCCAGAAATAATTATTGCTGATGAACCGACGGGTGCCTTAGATTCAAAGATGTCGCAGAAGATTCTCAGCATTTTGAAAAAGATTAATCAGACTGGTAAAACAGTTATTATGGTTACCCACTCCTTGGAAGCTGCATCTACAGCGGACAGGACTCTGCACATTGTTGACGGAGTATTGACAGAAGACTGAAGGGAGAAAAGAGATGAGACTTACCTTTCTTTTAAAGAGTCTGTTTAAATCCTTGAGTGCTAATAAAAGGCAGTCGTTACTGACGATAGGATCCTTGGTTATAGGAGTTGTGAGTCTCTTGCTTGTGCTTAGCCTAGGAAATGGAGTAGGCCAGTCGATTGTTCAACAGTTAAATTCGGTCACTGGAGGACGGAAGACCTTTACTATTAATTGTACAAATTATAAGGATGGGGCTGGATTTACTGAGAATGATAGACAGAGATTGATGGGATTTGCTAATATTCAAAATGTAGAACTCTCAATTAATCCTCAGCTCAACACAGTTTCTGTTCACCTCCTTGGAGATAGGAGTATGGATGGAAGCGTTGTGAATTATGATCAACTCTCATCAAAATATAATGAGAAGAATAATGATATTAAAGTTATTAGTGGGAAAGCCCTAAGCGAGATTCAGCAATCAAACGGAAATGAAATTGCTATTAAGGACACGGCTTCGAAAAAACTGTTTCCTACAACTAGTAGTGAGGGAGAACTCGTTTCAATAGGTGGGGATTACTACAAGATAAGTGCTGTCTATCAGGGAAGTGAGGAGACACCGGATTTATTAGTGACGGAGAAAATGTTTCTTAGGAATACTAGCTACAGAAATCATTTTAACCAAGCAAAAATCAAATATAGAGGAAGTAAAAGCAAGGCTGAAAAGCAAGTCCTCAAGTATTTAGAACGCTATGGTTCCTCAAAAAAGAAGGGTGTCTATGAGATTGAAGATCTTCATCAAGTGGTAGGTCAAATCAATCGAACAACCTCTCTAGCGACTAATTTGATTGCCGGAGTTGCTGGGATTTCTCTAATTGTTGCAGGCTTTGGAGTCATGAGTGCAACCTATTCATCTGTCGCAGGAAGAAAGAGTGAAATTGGTCTCAGGAGAGCATTTGGGGCAAAAAAATCCAGTATTCGCAACCAATTTATCGTTGAAGGATTATTTTTGGCTTTTATTTCCTCATTTATCTCAGTGGTTTTTGTACTTGTCATTAGTCAGCTTTTGGGAAATTCTATGGGGGTTCGTTTAATCGTAACAAGGGATAATATCCTCACAGCTGTCTTGGTTCCTTCGGTGATTTGTTTTATTTTTACCTATTTTCCAGCGGTATCAGCTTCAAGAAAGAATGTCCTGAATTTATTGAGGTAAAAAGATGGCAAAAAGAAAACTAGAAAACGTTTTAGTAGCGGCGGGTCTTGTCGTTCTAGTCTTACTGTTGTCAATGTTTGGAAGCTTGCTTATCCTGATAATAGCCAGTAATAAACTTTCAGTGGATATGTTGTTTTTGTCTACGAGAGTCTGTTTGCTTTTGGCATTTCTAATAGTATTTTACCTATATTATTGTATTTATAGGGAAAATTTTTTAAGATCCTCCAAATTTAAGCAAAAGAGCCCATTGAACGCTTTGTTAATATTTTTCACTTTCTTTGTATCATTTATAGTTCTTATACATGTCATTGATAAATATCCTAGGGAGCAATTGTATACGCTTTTATCAATTTTTTTAATAACTTCTATTGCGGAAGAGTTATTATTCAGAGGGTTGGTAGAGTTTCATTTGAAAAAAGAATTTGATTTTGTTTGGGTCATTATTATTCAAGCTTGTTTATTTGCTTTTTTAGGTCATCAGTCTTTTGATTTTTTTAGCAATCTTTTCATTAGGCTTCCATTAGGAATCGGCTTGTCTTTGATACATCGGTATACACATTTATATAGTTCCTGTATTGTTGTGCATTTTGTTTATGATACAGTTATGTTTGCTTTATCTAAATAAGGAGAGAAACAATGAAAAAATTTGATTATTTTATTTTAACTGCCCTAACTTTAGAAATGATAGTTACTTATGTTTTTAGGTTATCTCTAAGCGCAGGTATTTTAGTTGTTCTAACTACAATGTTACCTTTGGTCGTTTTAGCGCTTGTTGGGGGACGTTTCATCCAGTCTATTAGTAATAAATTTTCAGTGTTTAATATTTTAGCCTCAGCCATAATTGCTACTTTGATAGTTTTGCCCTATAGCTTGCTATTTCCTTGGCAAGAGATACTAAAAACCGATCAGTCAGGCATCGCATTTTCTCCCAGTGTAGGAAGTATAGTATCAACATTGATTACTCAGATAATTCTTACTTCGCTGGTGTTTATCATAGTTAAACATGCTAGAAAAGAGTCAAAAGAATAATAATGAAGTCTCTATATAGATATATCGTTCATCGTAATTTTTTAGGAATTGGAATATTTATACTTCTGCTTTCAGTTGCTGTAAATATTCTGATTCCTCTAATTGTAAGAGAACTTTTTAATGAATTTGTAAAAGGCCAATTTCAATACTCAAAAGTATCTATTTTAGTTCTTTTATTCTCGCTGAATGTACTATTAGGTACAATTGGTAATGCTATTATTGAGATAGTGGGAGAAAAGTCTGTCTACGAATTGAGAACCAAGTTAATTGATGGAATTGAACATCTAAGAATAAGAGTTGCTCAAGATTATAATACTAACGAAACAGTGAATCATGTTGTGAATGATACTGAAATATTGGGAGAGGTAATTTCTTCAACTTTACCAAGCTTCGTTGTAAATGTTGTATCGTGGATAGGAGCAGTTGTCATGCTGTTTGTGATGGATTGGAAGTTGACATCACTGGTTATTGTTTTTGCAATATGTATAATAATTATTATTAAATTTATAGGCAAAAAACTTGCAATCTTAGCTGATAGTTTCCGGAATCAACTTGCAATACTAAATAACAGATTGTCTCAGCTTCTAAATTTTTTGTTGAGTATAAAAATTAGTGATTCAACGAGTACCTTCGTTAGTTATGTAAAATTAGAAAATAAACGCTTATATGATTATGCTTTAAAAGGGGTAAAATATCGTGTTATTTTAGCGCCTTTAATCAATTGTTTGTTATTATCATTGATAGTCTTGGTCTTCAGTTTAGGTTTTTACGAAATTAAAATAGGACTTCTGTCAGTCGGTACTTTTATTTCTTTCATGATGTATTTATATCAATTGGTTCCAACGACTTTAGCTATTTCAACCTCTCTTGGAAATTTTGCTGCAGAAAAAGGAGCTTTAACTAATATAATTGAGCTTATGAAAAATTTCTCGGAAAATTCTCAGGATTTTAGTGTGAGTGCTAGAGAATTTTCTTTAGAAAATATTAGATATGAGGATGTCTCTTTAGAGATAGATGATTTTAGATTACTAGAGCATATTAATCTGGATATAAAATTGGGGGAAATTGCAGTAATTATAGGGCCTAGTGGAGTTGGTAAGACAAGTTTTATCAAGCAATTGTTGAAAGTTTATGATATAAATAGCGGGAAGATTTTTATAGGAGATATTGATTTAAAAGATATTGCTATAGCAGAATGGTACAATTCAGTAAGTTACGTTAGTCAGGAGACTTTTTTCATTGATGGTTATAGTTTGATAAGTAATTTAAAAATGGGGAAAGAATATTCGGATGAGAAAATCAGGAGTGTGCTGAATGATGTAGGCTTGTGGCAAGAGTTAGATTGTGGTAATCAATTAAATGAGATAATCATAGATAAGAATAGACTTTCTGGCGGTCAATTGCAACGTTTGGCTCTTGCAAGAGCTCTTTTGGAAGACAGGAAAATACTTATTCTTGATGAAGCAACATCGTCTTTGGATCAATTTAACGAGAGGAGAGTATTGGATCTTTTAAATAAGAGAAAATCACAAGCATTGATTATCCAGATATCTCACCGAAAACAAGTTATTGAATGCGCCGATCAAATTATAGATTTGGAAAAGTTCAAAATATCATAATAAAAGAGGCTCAAACGAACCTCTTTTTATCGTTTATCTGCCTGGCCCCATAGTCGCGCTCTTGATGTTGAAGCGTTTTTTGAGATAGAAGCGCAGGGCTAGGGCGATAGCGCCGACAATAGCAACTACGATATTGGACAGGCGGGGGTTTAGGAACTCAGGCAGGAGACTAGTCAGGACGATGGACATGCTCCAGAGGAGAATAGCCGCTGCCATGGTCAGGATGGATTTGAGCAGCTTAGGGCGCTGGCTGCGGTCTTTGTCTGGTCCGTAGAAACGGTAGATAAAGTGGTAGAGGGCATAGAAAGAAAGGCCACCGACGATGCTTCCGAGTACGAGAGTCGTCAGCCCATAGACAGACGGTTGAGAGGAAGCTAGATTGACGATTGAGGTCAGGAGGGTAAAGAAACCAAAGATAAAGAGGACGGAGTCCAGCATCATCCATTTAGGATCGTCATTTTCTTTTGGATGTTCGGCATCATAGCGCTCTTTTGCAGTCAGAGAAGCTGCCCAAGTAGTTGGGGCTCCGTAGAGGCCGCGGGCTGTGATACCCTTGGTTTGGTTTTCCAGGATTTCCGGCAGAATGCCTTCTAATATGGTCTGGATTTCCTGATCGGATTTGCCGTCTTGTAAGAGCTGGTTAGTCGCGATATGGATAAATTCTTTGTTTTTTTTGCTGAGTTTGTCGAGGGATACTTGTGACATAGGTCTTCTTTCTAAAGGTTAAAATAGTTTTTTGTGCATGAGATAGGCCATGACCGAAGCACTCATGGCAAAGGCGATGAACATGATAATCCAGAAGGCATGTGGTTCACCGTTGAGAGGCAGTTCGTTATTTTTGAAGTTCATCCCATAGGCCGAGAAAATCATGGTTGGGATAGACATGACGATGGTCACCAGAGCCAAGGCTTTCATGATATTGTTCTGGTTATTAGAAATGATAGAGGCAAAGGTCTCTGTCATACTGTGGAGGATGTTGCCGTAGATATCAGCCATCTCAATGGCCTGTTGGGTCTCAATCAAGGTATCTTCCAGCAAGTCCTCGTCTTCTAGGTATTTCTTGATATTGCTGGTGGAGCTGGTCAGCTTCTTAATCACGCGCTCATTTGTTTTGAGAGAGGCCTTGAAATAGACGATGGTCTTTTCCAACTCCATAAGCTCAATCAGTTCTTCATTTCGCGTGGACTTGTGCAGTTGACTTTCAATCTGCTCACTCTTGCGGTCAATGGAGCGCAGGGCTGTCAGATACAGCTCGGCATTGTGGTAGAGAATCTGAAAGATGAAACGTGACTTCATAAAAGTATAGAAGTTGCGCAGGCGCCTGTGAATGAAGATGTCCAGCAGAGGTAATTTTTCCAAACAAGTGGTAATAATAGCCTCTTCCGTGATGATAATACCAAGGGGGATCGTGACATAGTAAGTCTGGTTATTCCGCTCCTCAGTGATGGGCACGTCAACGATGATCAGTGTATACTCATCCTCGATCGTAAGTCGGGACATTTCTTCTGCATCGAGCGGTGCTCGCAGGTCTGCGATGTCAATACCAAAGGCGTTGGCGATTTCGATTGATTCACTCTGGGAAGGGTTGACAAGATTGATCCAAGTGCCTGATTCGAGCGAATCAATCTCTTTGAATTCTGTCGTAGTTGATAAAAAGACTTGCTTCATAATCATTTTCCTTTCCAGAGTGTTTTTTTGCATACCGTACTATTATACTACAAATTCGGGTTTTTGGGGCAAAAGTTTGCAGAAAAATTTGTTATAATGGAGAAGGTTTATAAGTGAAACGAGGTCAAAATGCAAGATAAAATTGTGATTCACGGAGCGCGAGCTCATAATTTAAAAAATATTGATGTAGAAATTCCGCGGGACAAGCTAGTCGTGGTGACGGGGCTGTCCGGTTCGGGCAAGTCCAGTCTGGCTTTTGATACCCTATATGCTGAGGGGCAGCGCCGCTATGTGGAGAGTCTGTCGGCCTATGCTCGGCAGTTTTTGGGCAATATGGAAAAGCCGGATGTGGACTCGATTGATGGTCTCAGCCCGGCTATTTCCATCGACCAGAAGACGACTAGTAAAAATCCGCGCTCAACAGTAGGAACTGCCACTGAAATCAATGACTACCTGCGCCTGCTCTATGCTCGTGTTGGAACGCCATACTGTATCAACGGTCATGGAGCTATTAAGGCTTCGTCTGTCGAGCAGATTGTTGACAAGGTCTTGGAATTGCCAGAGCGTCAGCGGCTGCAGATATTAGCGCCGGTCATCCGCAAGAAAAAGGGTCAGCATAAGACCGTTTTTGATAAGATTCAGAAGGACGGTTATGTCCGTGTGCGGGTGGATGGCGATATTTACGATGTGACGGAAGTGCCAGAGCTTTCTAAGAGCAAGCAGCATGATATTGAGGTCGTAGTAGATAGAATTGTCATCAAGGAAGGGGTGCGTAGTCGTCTCTTTGACTCGGTCGAAGCTGCTCTGCGGATTGCTGAGGGCTATGTGGTGATTGACACTATGGATGGTCAAGAGTTGCTCTTTTCTGAACACTATGCCTGCCCTGTTTGTGGCTTTACAGTGCCAGAGCTAGAGCCACGTCTCTTCTCTTTCAATGCGCCTTTTGGCTCCTGTCCGGACTGTGATGGTCTGGGGGTTAAGCTGGAGGTGGATCTAGATGTGGTTGTGCCAGAAGCTGGCAAGACCTTGCGCGAAGGAGCGCTAGCGCCTTGGAATCCCATCTCCTCCAACTACTATCCGCAGATGCTGGAGCAGGCCATGGCAGCTTTTGGTATTGATATGGACAAGCCTTTTGAGGAACTGACTGAGGAAGAAAAACAGCTGATTTTCTTTGGTTCAGATGGGCGGGAGTTCCATTTCCACTATGAAAATGAATTTGGCGGCGTGCGCGATATTGACATTCCTTTTGAGGGGGTTGTCACTAATATCAACCGCCGCTACCATGAGACCAATAGTGATTTTACTCGGACACAGATGCGGGCTTATATGAATGAGCTGACCTGTGCAGCTTGTCATGGTTATCGACTCAGTCCTCAGGCCTTGTCTGTCAAGGTTGGCGGCGAAGACGGCTTGCATATCGGTGAGATTTCAGACTTGTCCATTGCAGATCATTTGCTTCATTTGGACAAGCTTAGCTTGACTGACAATGAAGCTACTATCGCACGCCCTATTCTTAAAGAAATTCATGACCGCCTGACTTTCCTCAATAACGTTGGTCTCAATTACCTAACTTTGTCTCGCTCGGCTGGGACTCTATCGGGAGGTGAGAGTCAGCGGATTCGTTTGGCGACCCAGATTGGTTCTAACTTGAGTGGCGTCCTCTATATCCTGGATGAGCCCTCTATTGGTTTGCACCAACGTGATAATGACCGCCTGATTGCCAGCCTCAAGAAGATGCGCGACCTGGGCAATACCCTCATCGTGGTTGAGCACGATGAGGACACCATGCGGGAGGCTGACTGGCTGATTGATGTGGGACCAGGAGCCGGTGTTTTCGGTGGTGAAATCGTCGCAGCTGGCACTCCTCCACAAGTAGCCAAGAGCAAGAAATCCATCACAGGCCAATACCTGTCAGGTAAGCGCGAGATCCCAGTACCATTGGACCGCCGTGTAGGCAATGGACGCTTTATCGAAGTGACTGGTGCTCAGGAAAATAATCTGCAGAATATCACGGCCAGATTCCCCTTGGGAAAATTCATCGCTGTGACGGGAGTTTCTGGGTCTGGTAAGTCAACGCTTGTCAACTCTATCCTTAAAAAGGCCATCGCACAAAAACTCAACCGCAATTCTGCCAAGCCAGGTAAGTTCAAGAAAATCAGCGGCATTGAGCATGTGGATCGACTGATTGATATTGACCAAAGTCCGATTGGTCGGACACCGCGCTCTAATCCCGCTACCTATACTGGAGTCTTTGACGATATTCGCGATCTTTTTGCCAAGACCAACGAAGCCAAGATTCGCGGCTACAAGAAAGGCCGTTTCAGCTTTAACGTCAAGGGCGGTCGCTGTGAGGCCTGCTCTGGTGATGGAATTATCAAGATTGAGATGCACTTCCTGCCTGACGTCTATGTGGCCTGCGAGGTCTGCCACGGCACCCGCTATAATAGCGAGACTTTAGAAGTCCACTACAAGGAGAAGAATATCGCTCAGGTTCTGGACATGACGGTTAATGATGCGGTAGAATTCTTCCAGCATATTCCCAAGATTGCCCGCAAACTCCAGACTATCAAGGACGTGGGGCTAGGCTATGTGACTCTGGGACAGCCAGCCACGACCTTGTCAGGTGGTGAAGCCCAGCGGATGAAGCTGGCCAGCGAACTTCACAAGCGCTCGACTGGTAAGTCCTTCTATATCTTGGATGAGCCGACCACGGGTCTGCATTCTGAAGACATTGCCAAGCTCCTTCAAGTGCTATCACGCTTTGTGGACGATGGCAATACAGTACTCGTTATCGAGCACAATCTGGATGTTATCAAGACAGCTGACCATATCATCGACTTAGGACCAGAAGGCGGTGTCGGTGGCGGTACGATTATTGCGACGGGTACACCGGAAGAAGTCGCTGCTAATCCAGCCAGCTATACCGGCCAGTACTTGAAAGGCAAGCTGCATGTAAAATAGTACATCAAATCCCTGTTTGATATTAAAAACAGGGATTTTTCGTGTCAGAGAATGCTCGTTGGATTCTAAGACCTAGATAAGATTTGTCAAAAAATGTCCTATTTGACTGGTTTTTTGATATAATAAGCTTAGTTATTTCATGGAGGTGGCTCATGTTATCAAGAGTTGAAAAGTTTGAAGCAGCATTGGCTCAGACAGAATGCGACGCTGTTTTAGTAACCAATCTGAAAAATATTTACTATCTGACTGGTTTCAGCGGGACAGAAGCGACAGTTTTTATCAGTAAGACTCGTCGAATTTTCCTGACAGATGCGCGCTATACGCTGATTGCCAAGGGAGTTGTCCAAGGTTTTGATATTGTCGAAACCCGCGACGCGATTAGAGAGATTGTCAAGATTATTGCAGACGACAAGCTGCAAAAAATTGGTTTTGACGATGAAATTTCCTATGCCTACTTCAAAATGCTGGAAAGTGTCTTCTCGGCCTACGAACTGGTTCCCATGACAGCCTTTATTGAAAATCTGCGCATGATTAAAGATGAGCACGAAATCGCGACTATTCGCAAGGCCTGTCAGATTTCGGATCAAGCTTTCCTAGATGTGCTGGATTTTATCAAGCCTGGTGAGACGACAGAGCTGGCTGTTATGAACTTTTTAGATGCCCGTATGCGCCAGTTAGGTGCTTCAGGTGCCTCTTTTGACTTCATCATCGCTTCAGGCTACCGCTCTGCAATGCCGCATGGTGTGGCTAGTGACAAGGTCATTCAAAAAGGTGAAACCCTGACCATGGATTTTGGCTGCTACTACAATCACTATGTCAGCGATATGACGCGGACTGTTCATGTGGGGCAGGTGACAGATGAGGAGCGGGAGATTTATGATATTGTCCTGCGCAGCAATCAAGTCCTGATAGAAGCAGCCAAGGCTGGTCTTAGCCGGATTGATTTTGACCGGATTCCGCGCCAGATTATTAACGATGCTGGCTACGGTCCTTACTTTAGCCATGGGATTGGCCACGGTATCGGCCTGGACATCCATGAGATTCCTTACTTTGGCAAGTCAAAAGAGCCGATTGAGGCGGGCATGGTCTTGACTGATGAGCCGGGTATTTATCTGGACGGCAAATACGGCGTTCGCATCGAAGACGATCTCCTCATCACAGAAACAGGCTGCGAAGTCCTAACTCTTGCGCCGAAAGAATTGATTGTTATTTGAGAATTATCAGGCTTTATGATAGAATAAGTAGAAATATAATTTTAAAAAGAGGTAATATAGAATGATTGAAGCAAGTAAGCTGAAAGCTGGGATGACCTTCGAAACAGCTGATGGGAAACTCATCCGCGTTTTGGAAGCGAGCCACCACAAGCCAGGTAAGGGAAATACGATTATGCGTATGAAGCTGCGCGATGTTCGTACTGGATCTACCTTTGATACCAGCTACCGTCCAGAAGAAAAATTTGAACAAGCCATTATTGAAACTGTTCCAGCTCAATACTTGTACCAAATGGATGACACTGCTTATTTCATGAATACTGAGACTTATGATCAATATGAAATTCCAGTAGTCAATGTAGAAGAAGAATTGAAATTCATCCTTGAAAACTCTGATGTGAAAATCCAGTTCTACGGAACAGAAGTGATTGGTGTGACTGTGCCAACAACAGTTGAATTGGTCGTAACAGATACTCAGCCATCTATCAAGGGAGCTACTGTTACCGGATCTGGTAAGCCAGCGACACTAGAGACAGGTCTTGTTGTTAACGTACCAGACTTCATCGAAGTTGGACAAAAATTAATCATCAACACTGCAGAAGGAACTTACGTTTCTCGTGCATAATATAGAAGAGGTAATAACTATGGCAGCTGAACAATTAGGTGAAATCGTCATTGCGCCACGTGTTTTGGAAAAAATCATTGCCATTGCAACGGCAAAGGTAGAAGGTGTTTATTCCTTCGCAAATAAGAGTATGTCAGACAGTCTTTCTATGCGTTCACTCGGTCGTGGAGTATCGCTCCATACAGATGAGACAGGTGATGTGACTGTAGACATCTACCTGTATTTGGAATATGGTGTCAGCGTTCCGACTGTTGCAGTAGCAATCCAGAAGGCAGTAAAAAGCGCTGTTTTTGATATGGCTGAGGTAGAACTGTCTGCTGTCAATATCCATGTGGCAGGCATTGTTCCAGAAAAGGCACCGAAGCCAGACTTGAAAGATCTATTTGATGAGGACTTCCTCAATGACTGATATACTGTTGGAATCCAGAAGAGGTCTGCGCCAGCGGGCTTTTCAGGCCCTGATGAGCCTAGAGTATGAAGGGGATCTTGTAGAAGCTTGTCGCTTTGCCTATTCTTATGATAAGGACGAAGAGGCAGACAAAGTGGCGGAAGCTGATATTCCAGCCTTCTTGCTCAATCTGGTCTCCGGTGTGGTCCAGTCCAAGGACGACTTGGACAAGAAAATTGCCCAGCACCTCAAAAAGGGCTGGACAGTGGATCGTCTGACGCTAGTCGAAAAAAATATCCTGCGCCTGGGTATTTTTGAGATTACAGAGTTTGATACCCCACAGCTGGTAGCAGTCAACGAAGCCATTGAGCTTTCCAAGCAATTCTCTGACGAAAAGTCCAGTAAGTTCATTAATGGGATTTTGAGTCAATTTATCGTTGAATAAAATGAAGGTCGAGATAAGTGTCTTGGCCTTTTTGTTTGCCTATTGTTGTTTGAATCGCAAATAGCTTATCGAATTATTAAAATCCGCTCAGAGAACATGAAATATCCGAGTGAGAAAAACTCTTATTGAAAGCCTTTACAACTTGAAAAAGAATCGGTATAATAAATACAGAAAACGTTTGCATAGATGTTCTCTATAAGAAAAAATAAAGGAGTTTTCTGTTTATGAAAAATAACGATTACCTACAGTCTCGGATGGGCGAAAAGCGTCATTATTTTGGCATCCGTCGCTTAAAAGTAGGAGTAGCCTCTGTTGTCATTGCCTCAGGTTTCCTACTGGGAAATGCCCAATTAGTCCAAGCGGACGAGGCGAGCACAACTACCAGCCCTGCAACAGAAGCAGTCTCTGACGCAAATGCGGCAGACATACCTAAGTCAGCAGATGAAGAAAAAACAGGAGAGGCAGATAGTTCAGGAGCGGGGGCTTCAGAGCAGGCAGCTCCAACTGGTGTGCTAGCAGATCAAGCTCCAGCTAGTGCAGGTTCAGTAGCAGGTCAAGAAACTGCGAATCCAAGTGAAAAAGACAAGCATGAAGTAGTTAGTCAGCCGCAAGCTTCCGCGAAAGATGCTATTGAAGAAGGCAATATTCGCTTTCATTTCAAAACCTTGCCGTCACAAAATCTAGAGAGCTTGGGCCTGTGGACTTGGGATGATGTTGAGACGCCTTCCAGCCAAAAGGGAGCTTGGCCGACTGGAGCGACTGGCTTTGCGACTGCCAAAGAAGATAACTACGGTTATTACCTTGATGTTAAAATGGCTGAGAAAAGAAGCAAAATCAGCCTTCTAATCAATAATACAGCAGGTCAGAATATTACGGGTGACAAGACAGTTGAACTGCTCAGTCCTCAGATGAATGAGGTTTGGTTTGACACAGACTATCAATCTCATACTTATGAGCCTTTGAAAAAAGGGATGGTTCGAATCAACTACTATCGTACAGATGGCCAGTATGATAAGAAGTCGCTCTGGCTCTGGGGAGATGTCCAAAATCCAAGCAAGAATTGGCCTGACGGAGTGGATTTTGAAAATACTGGGAAATACGGCCGCTATGTAGATGTTCCCCTGAAAGATGCTGCTAAGATGATTGGCTTTTTGCTTCTAGACGAAAGCAAATCAGGAGATGATGTGAAGATTCAAAATCAGGATTATAATTTCGCTAATTTGGAGAAAAACAGCCAGATTTTCTTGCGTGATGCGGATCCGACAGTTTATACCAACCCTTACTTTGTCAATGATATTCGTATGACGGGTGCCCAGCATGTAGGATTGGCCGAGATTGAAGCCAGCTTTTCTACCTTAGAAAATGCTAAAAAAGAGGACATTTTAAAGAACTTAAAGATTACAGACAAAGATGGCAATGAAGTTGCTGTTAAAGATGTGGTTCTGGATCCTAAGACTAAAAGCGCTAAATTCATAGGTGATTTTAACCAAGCTCAGTCACCTTATCTTATCAAATATGGCAATGATCAATTCAAAACTAGCATGAACTGGCAACTGAAGGATAGTATTTACAAGTATGATGGTGATTTGGGAGCGCGTGTTTCTCAAGCGGGCAAACAAGTAGATGTAACTTTCTGGTCACCAAGTGCGGACCAAGTCGATTTGGTAGTCTATGACAAAGAAGATCAGAACAAGGTCATTGGACGCCTGGCTATGCAAAAAGGCGAAGCTGGCACATGGACCAGTAGCTTGACACCTGAGAGCGGTCTAGGTATTTCAGACTATCGAGGGTTTTTCTATCATTATGAAATTACTCGCGGTGGCAAAAAGGTTCTTGTGCTGGATCCCTATGCCAAGTCTTTAGCTGCTTGGAACAGTGAAGATGCGGACAAGGGGGATGCCTACAAGATTGCCAAGGCAGCCTTTGTAGATCCAAGTGAATATGGACCGAAAGACCTGACCTATGCTACTATTCCGAACTTTAAGAAGCGGGAAGATGCCTTGATTTATGAGGCGCACGTTCGTGATTTTACTTCTGATCCAGCTATTTCAAAGGATTTGAAATCTCAATTTGGAACTTTCTCAGCTTTCATTGAGAAATTAGATTATTTGAAAGACTTGGGAGTGACCCACGTTCAGCTCTTGCCAGTTCTAAGTTATTACTTTGTAAATGAGCTGAAAAATGCTGAGCGCATGGACAAGTACTCTTCCAGCAACAGCAACTATAACTGGGGCTATGATCCGCAAAACTACTTCTCGCTGACAGGTATGTACTCCAGCGCGCCGAAAGATCCAGCCAAGCGCATTGAGGAATTCAAAAATCTTGTCAACGAAATTCATAAGCGCGGCATGGGCGTTATCCTGGATGTGGTCTATAATCATACGGCTAAGACCTCTATCTTTGAAGACTTGGAGCCCAATTACTACCACTTTATGGATGCGGATGGTACACCGAGATCAAGCTTTGGTGGCGGCCGCTTGGGCACTACTCACTATATGAGCAGACGGGTCTTGGTGGATTCGATCAAGTACCTGACAGACCAGTACAAGGTAGACGGTTTCCGCTTTGATATGATGGGAGATCATGATGCTGAGTCCATTCAAAAAGCCTATGAAGAAGCCAAGAAGCTCAACCCAAATCTCATTATGCTGGGTGAGGGCTGGAAGACTTATGCAGGTGATGAAAATAAAGCTGTCCAGCCTGCTGACCAATCTTGGATGAAGTCAACAGACACGGTAGCGGTCTTCTCAGATGATATTCGCAATACCTTGAAATCGGGTTATCCAAATGAGGGAACACCAGCCTTTATCACGAATGGCAAGCGCAACATAGAAAATGTCTTCAAAAACATCAAGGCGCAGCCAACCAATTTTGAGGCAGATAGTCCAGGGGACGTGATCCAATACATCGCTGCTCATGATAATCTGACACTCTTTGATATCATTGCCCAGTCGATCAAGAAAGATCCGGCACTAGCTGCCAATTATCAGGAGATTCATCGCCGCCTGCGTCTGGGAAATCTGATGATTCTGACTTCGCAAGGGACACCATTTATCCACTCTGGTCAAGAGTACGGCCGGACCAAGCAATTCCGCGATCCTGCCTATAAATATCCGGTATCCGAAGACAAGGTTCCTAATAAAGCGCATTTGTTGACCAATGAAGACGGCACGCCGTTTGACTATCCCTATTTCATTCATGATTCTTATGATTCGAGCGACGCGGTCAACCACTTTGACTGGACCAAAGCGACTGATTCGGAGAAGTTCCCTGAAAATGCTAAGAGTCGTGCCTATATGAAAGGCCTGATTGCCTTGCGGAAATCAACGGATGCCTTTACACGCAGCTCCAAAGATGAAGTGGAGCAAAATGTAACCCTTATCACCCAGCCTGGCAAAGATGGTGTTGAGAAAGAAGACCTGGTCCTTGGCTACCAAGTGGTTGCGTCAAATGGCGATATTTATGCAGTCTTTGTCAATGCAGACACCAAGGAACGACAATTCAACTTTGGTGAAGCTTACAAGCATCTAGCAGGTGCAGAGATTGTGGCAGATGGCAATACGGCAGGAGTGACAGCCATTTCTGATCCGGCAGGTGTCACCAGAAACAGCAATGGTTTAGCCCTGGCTCCGCTAACAGCGACTATTTTGCGACTTCGAAAAGCGAACCCAGCTCAGGAAGAAAAATCCCAAGATCCAACAGCTCAAGAAGAGCAGCTATCTGTCCCTTCTGTATCCAGTGCTCAGCCTCAGGCTTTATCCTTGGATGGGCAAAAACTTCAGGATTCAGCAGTAAAAGAAGCGACTAGCCAAACAGAAAAAGCTTTGCCAAAAACGGGAACAAGCGCTTCCCTACTGGCACTTTTAGGCGGCTTCCTTGCTTTCCTAGCTGGCTTACTAACCTTTAGAAAGAAGCAGTAATCATTTGATGAATGCCCTGTGAGAAATTTTTTAGACTATGGCTAAATAAAGACGACTTCCAATAATGGAGGTCGTCTTTGCTTGTTTATATCTGTGTTAAACACTCTTGCCTGGTAAGAGACTGACTGGCAGGAAATAGCCAGTCGTTTGGACTTCTTGGCCAGCTATTTTTTTGAGGAGCAGGTCCACAGAGAGGCAGGCAATATCTTTCAGTGGCTGCTTGATTGTTGCCAGCTGTGGGTAGTAGTTCTCCACAAAGTAAGTGCCATCGTAGCCGATGATTTTCAAATCTTCGGGAATCTGGATGTCTAGCTCCTGAGCGACTTTCATAATTAAGATGGCTGTCAAATCATCTGAAGCAAAAATAGCATCGGGCTTAGTTTGACTCAGGATTTGCTTGATTTCCATTTCCTTTCGGACTGGAGAAAAATCACTGGACACATTGATAATCGGTGCGTCCGGCAGGACGGAAGCAAATCCAGCATGGCGCAGGCCGGTCGGTGAGTTGGAATTGTCATTGCCAGTAATCATGATGATGTTTTGCGCTCCAGCCTTGACCAAGGTCTGAGCCGCCAGCACTCCGCCGCCATAGTTGTCTGAGGAGACAACTGGGATATCCGGCGAAAGATTGCGGTCAAAGGCAATGATTGGTGCGGTCACACGATTGTAGTCCTCGATGCCTAGATTGTGGCTGCCAGAAATGATGCCGTCCACCTGATTGGCTTCCAGCATCTCAAGGTATTCACGCTCCTTGTCAGAGTCATGTTCACTATTGCAGATAATGGTTTTATAGCCTTGTTTAAAGAGCTCATGCTCCAGCTTGTCAATCAATTCTGCATAAAAGACATTGCTGATATTAGGGAAAATGAGTCCAATTAACTTGGCTGATTTTCCTTGGAGACTGCGCGCCAGATTGTTAGGCTTGTAGGCCAATTCTCGCATGGCTGCCTCAACCTTGGAAATCGTTTTGTCAGACAAGTAGCCTTTTCTGTTGATGACGCGGGAAACAGTTGTGGGGCTGACTCCTGCTAGTTTTGCTACATCAGTTAGCTTTGCGACCATATTCTAATTCATAGTAAGTACCGGTTGGATTGCCCTTAGTAATGGCAATGCCTGTCTGGTCTTCTCTCGGGAAGACACGGCCGGAAAATACTTTTTCTCCTTTATTGATGAAAATTTCAAAAATTGATTTATCTATAAATATACTAGCATTTGTAGTTTCTTTGTCAATATTGCAGCTTCGGCTGGTTCCAAAGTCTAGAGCAAATGGCTCACCCGCTTGACTGCGGTCAACGGTCACTTGACCTACCTTGAGGTCGAAGTTGATGCGTAACCCCTTGCCATCCTTGTCTGCAAAGAGGACGATTTCATGCTCAGTGTCCGCAGCGAGATTCAGTTCTAGTTCATAGCTATTCTTACTGTCTGTCCTAGAGGTGAAAGGCTCTTCTTCTGCTCGCAAATTCTTGATAGCAGGCACTGGGTACTGGTAGAGCTTGCCGTCTTTCAGGGTTAATTCCTTGACGAGGGAGAAGGCCCCTTGATGGTCGAAGCGGTCAGATGGGTATTCCACATCAGGCAAGCCTAGCCAGCTGACAGTCAGTGCACGACCGTCAGGTGCGTTAAAGGCTTGGGTCGCGTAGCACTCAAAGCCGTAGTCCAGATTTTGGATAGGGCTAGGATCAATCATAGCAGCTTTGCTTGTGTCAAACGATTGACCTATTTTATACATGTTTGGATAAATGTTGCCATAATCCAGTAGGTCCTTAGACAAACCTTGAGGGCAATAGAGCAGGACTGGTTGGTCGTTGATAAAGACTAGATTAGGGCACTCCATCATATAGGCTGTCTTGTCATTTCCAAAGTCTAAATCGCCGACGGCTTCCCAGTTGGTATAGTCATTATCAAGAGCCTTGTACAGCTTGACATAGCCTTGTTTGTCTAGATTTTGCCCACCAACAATGGCATAGAATTGCCCTTTGTAGTTGAAAATTTGTGGATCGCGGAAGTGGTCGGTCGCTTCAGCAGGCTGCTCAATCAAGACCTTGTCAATTTTTTCCAGCTTACCTGATTTATCTAACAAGGCACCGATTTGATAGGGGTGACGCACCCAGTTCTCATCACGTACATTGCCAGTATAGAAGAGAAAGAGCTTGTCGTCAAACTGCATGGCAGAGCCCGAGTAGGCGCCGTGGCTGTCCAGAGGAGTATCTGGCAGCACCCGAAGACCAGTTTCCGTGAAGTGAACTAGGTCATCGCTTTCCAACTGTATCCAGCACTTGAGACCGTGAGCTGCTCCGAAAGGAAAGTTTTGGTAGAAAACCACCCACTTGCCGTCAAAATAAGAAAAGCCATTGGGGTCATTGAGCAGACCTGTCTGAGGCTCCACATGGTAGTTAGCCCGCCAAGGAGATTTAGCGATGTTTTCTTTGATCTGCTGTAGCTCTTCCTGAGTCCAGTCTTCATAGCGTTTGTAGCGTTTTTCAGTCGTCCAAGCCAATCTTTTGTCCTCCGAATCATATTATTTCTTATTACTATAGTAAACGTTTTCTGCCGAAAAATCAACATTTAAAAGCAAAAAAATATTTTTTCTGCAAAACGCTTGACATATTTTTGAATCATGGTAAAATAATATTCGTAAAGGTGATAAAATCGCTTTCAAAAGTTAAAAATATTTATAAGGAGATTTTTGCAAATGAATAATACTGAAATTGCAAAAAAAGTCATCGAAGCCCTTGGCGGACGTGAGAATGTCAACAGTGTGGCTCACTGTGCGACTCGCTTGCGCGTCATGGTAAAAGATGAAGGTAAAATCGACAAAAATACTGTCGAAAATCTGGAAAAAGTTCAGGGTGCCTTCTTTAACTCAGGCCAGTACCAGATTATCTTTGGTACCGGTACGGTTAATAAAATCTATGACGAAGTTGTAGCCTTAGGATTGCCAACTTCATCAAAAGATGACATGAAAGCAGAAGCTGCCAAGCAAGGAAATTGGTTCCAACGTGCTATCCGTACGTTTGGTGACGTATTTGTACCAATTCTTCCGGCTATTGTTGCGACAGGACTTTTCATGGGAGTTCGTGGAGCAATTGCTCAGGATCAAGTTTTATCTTTATTTGGTACCACAGCAGATGCATTTAAAGCAACTGATTTCTACACCTATACAGTAGTATTAACTGATACAGCATTCGCTTTCTTCCCAGCTTTGATTTGCTGGTCAGCTTTTAGAGTCTTTGGCGGGAACCCAATCATTGGTTTGGTTCTTGGTCTAATGATGGTTAACTCAGCACTTCCAAATGCTTGGGATGTAGCTGGTCAGGCAACTAAATTTGCTGTTGATCCTTCTAAGGATATTTTAGACAAAATTGCTAATATGGATGTTCTTGGAAGTTTGAAATTCACTAGCGAAGTTACAGCAACAAAAGTCCATCCGATTTATTTCTTTGGTTTTATTCCAGTAGTTGGCTACCAAAACTCTGTGCTTCCAGCCTTCTTTGTAGGTTTGTTTGGTGCTAAATTTGAAAAATGGTTGCACAAGAAAATTCCAGACGTTTTGGATCTTCTTCTTGTTCCATTCCTTACATTCCTTGTAATGTCTATTTTAGGACTTTTTGTTATTGGTCCTGTCTTCCACATTGTTGAGACATATGTTTTGAATGGTACAGAGTTCCTTCTTAGCCTTCCGTTTGGTCTTGCTGGTTTGATTATCGGTGCAGTTCATCAACTGATTGTCGTAACTGGTGTTCATCACATCTTCAACTTACTAGAATCTCAGTTGGTATCTCAAACCGGGAAAGATCCATTTAATGCGATTATCACTGCTGCTATGACAGCTCAGGCTGGTGCGACTTTGGCTGTAGCTGTGAAGACAAAATCTAAAAAACTCAAGGCTCTTGCATTTCCTGCGGCACTATCTGCGGGATTGGGAATTACTGAACCAGCTATCTTCGGGGTTAACTTGCGTTTTGTTAAACCGTTTGTAATTGGACTGGGTGCTGGTGCTGTTGGTGGTTGGTTAGCTTCTATTATGGGGCTTGCAGGTACAAGTTTCGGTATCACAATTATTCCAGGTACACTCCTTTACCTGAATGGTCAATTGTTGCAATATATCTTTATGGTTGTTTTAACAACTGGTTTGAGTTTTGTACTGACTTATATGTTCGGTTATAAAGATGAAGACACTGTTGAAGAAAAAGCTGTAACTGAAAAACTAGTCGAAGAAGAAACAACTGGTAATGTGCCAGCTGCCCTCCAAGACGAAACAATTATTTCTCCAATCGTTGGTCAGGTAGTGGCTTTGAGCGATGTGAATGATCCTGTTTTCTCTAGCGGAGCGATGGGAAGAGGAATTGCCATAAAACCTAGTGAGGGTGTGGTTTATGCACCGGCTGATGCTGAAGTGACGATTGCTTTTGCAACAGGTCACGCTTATGGTTTGAAGACAGCTAATGGTGCTGAAATTCTGATTCACGTCGGAATTGATACAGTATCTATGGGCGGCGAAGGTTTTGACCAAAAGGTTGCTCAAGGCGACAAGGTCAAAGCAGGCGATGTTCTGGGAACATTTGAAGCTGAGAAAATTGCGGCCGCTGGTCTGGATGATACGACTATGGTCATCGTTACCAACACAGCTGACTACGCTTCTGTGACTCCAGTAGCAGAAGGAGCTCTTGCTAAGGGCGACGCAGTTATCGAAGTGAAAGCCTAATGGAATTTAGAAAACGAACAAAAGTTGATTTGTTCGTTTTTTATGTCATAAGTACAGTCTTGTTGAAAAAGATTTAAAAAGACTACTTTTGGCAAGAAGTCTGCAAGAGATATGCTATAATGAATAGAGTAGAAATCAAATTTTAAAAGAGGATTTATAATGACAAAATTGTATGGAAGTTTGGAAGCTGGTGGCACTAAGTTTGTCTGTGCTGTAGGCGATGAACGGTTTGAAGTTGTTGAAAAGACACAGTTTCCAACGACCACGCCTATTGAAACGCTAGACAAGACGATTGAGTTTTTTTCTCATTTTGACAATCTAGCTGGTCTGGCTGTTGGATCTTTTGGGCCAATTGATATTGACCCTAACTCAAAGACTTACGGCTTTATCACGACGACGCCTAAGCCGCATTGGGCTAATGTGGATATTGTCGGAGCTCTGCGCCGGGCCCTCAATGTGCCCATTTACTTCACGACGGATGTCAATAGCTCAGCTTACGGTGAAGTAGTAGCCCGCAACAATGCTGGAGGCCGCATTGAAAATCTGGTCTATTATACGATTGGGACAGGAATCGGTGCCGGTGCTATCCAGCGGGGCGAATTTGTAGGGGGGACAGGTCACCCAGAGATGGGACACTATTATGTAGCTAAACACCCTATGGATGTGGAAAAAGAGTTCAATGGCGTTTGTCCTTTCCACAATGGCTGTTTGGAAGGATTGGCGGCTGGGCCAAGCTTAGAGGCAAGGACTGGAGTTCGTGGGGAAAATATTAAACTCAATAGTTCCGTCTGGGATATTCAAGCTTACTATATCGCTCAGGCGGCTATTCAGGCGACAGTGACTTTCCGTCCGGATGTCATCGTCTTTGGTGGCGGGGTTATGGCTCAGCAGCACATGCTGGATCGGGTTCGTGAGAAATTCACAGTTCTGCTGAACGGCTATTTGCCGGTTCCTGATGTTCGTGACTATATCGTGACACCGGCTGTGGCTGGAAATGGCTCCGCAACGCTGGGGAACTTTGTACTGGCTAAAGAAGTTAGCGAGCGCCACGCAAAATAAGCCTATAGGGTCTGATTTATCAGGCCCTTCTCTATGAGGAAAAGCAATGGAAAAAGCAATTGTCAAAGATATTTTCTTCCTGCAGCAACCATCAGAGCAGGCTAGTAGAGAAGACCTTTATCTGGCTCAAGACTTGCAAGATACTCTGCAGGCAAATCAAGAAAACTGTCTGGGACTCGCAGCCAATATGATTGGGGTGCCTAAGCGGGTCATTATCTTTCTGTATGGCATGGTACCGGTAGTCATGTTTAATCCGGTGCTGCGCTCTAAATCAGAGCCTTATCAGACAGAAGAGGGCTGCCTGTCTTTGACTGGAAGCCGTCCTACCCAACGTTATCAGGAAATTACAATCGATTATCTGGATAAAAATTGGCAGCAGCAGACCATGACCTTGAAAGGGCTACCTGCCCAAATCTGCCAGCACGAATTGGACCATTTGGAAGGAATCTTGATTTAAGGAAGTCATTCAGCCTGAGAAGGGCTGAATTTTTTAATCGAAAAAATGGTTCTCATAGAAACTTTTTTCTTGACATCTTTCTTCCATGTGTTAAAATAGTTCTCATGAAAACTAATTGGTTCTCACGAGAACCAATCTAGGAAGGAAGTTTTGATGGAAAAGCCTTTATTAGAAATGAAGCGTTTTGGACGAAAGATTCATCTCATAGTGGAAAAGCTTGCCAAGGAGCAAGGGATTGAGTCCATGGCTGGGCCGCAGGGGCAGGTCTTGCATATTGTCGCCTGTCGTACGGAAGAGGGGAAGGATACCCTTATTAAGGATATTGAGCAGGAGTTGGATATTTCCAAATCGGTGGCCTCTAACTTAATGAAAAGGATGGAGAAAAATGGCTTTATCCAGCTGGAAATCAGCAAGACAGACAAACGGGCCAAATATATCCGTCTCACTCCGCAGTCGCAGGAAAGAATGAAAAAAATCCGTGACTTTTTTGATGAAATGGATCGTTCTATTTTGAATGGTGTTTCTGAGCAGGAACTACTGATTTTTTCTCAAGTCATGGCCAAGTTTTATCAGAATATCGAAAGTTTAGAAAATGGAGGCAAAGATGTTTAAGTTATTTAAACGGCTGACGGCAAGGGAAGTGAGCATGATTGTTCTCAGTGTGCTCTTTACCTTCCTAACGGTATATTTGGAATTAGAAGTTCCAACCTATATTTCGACGATTACAGAGCTATTGCAAACACCGGGGACAGGCTTGGCGGATCTGTGGGAGCCAGGTTTGAAAATGATTGGCCTATCTTTTGCTAGCTTGCTGTCAGCTATTGTGGTTGGCTTTTTTGCCGCTCGTATAGCAGCCAGCTTTACCCAAAGCTTGCGGAGCGATATTTTCAACCGTGTGCTAGACTATTCACAGACGGAGATTAAGAAATTTTCAATCCCTAGTCTGCTGACTCGGACGACGAATGACATTACCCAGGTACAGACCTTAATTACCATGGGGCTTCAGGTAGTGACCAGGGGACCGATTATGGCGATTTGGGCCATGACCAAGATTATTGGCAAGTCCGAGAACTGGCTAACTGCAGTTCTTATTGCTGTTATAGTCAATATCCTGCTGACAGTAGTTTTGGTGACATTGGCCTTTCCCAAGCAGTCAGTGGCGCAGCGCTTGGTCGATAAGCTAAACAGCGTCACTAGAGAGAGTCTGACTGGGATTCGCGTGGTCCGGGCTTACAATGCTGAGGACTATCAGGATGAGAAGTTTGCGGCGGCCAATGATGAAGTAACCCGACTCAATCTTTTCATCGGTCGTCTGATGGCTATGATGAATCCAGTTATGATGGGGATTTCCAGCGGCTTGACACTGGCGATTTACTGGATTGGTGCTTATTTGATCCAGGAGGCTGGGCTGCAGGAGCGTCTCCCGCTCTTCAGTGATATGGTCGTCTTTATGTCCTATGCTATGCAGATTGTGATTGGATTCTTGCTCATGGGTGCCCTCTTCATCGTCCTGCCTCGGACCATTGTATCCGCTGGCCGGATTAATGAAGTTCTGGACCTGCATTCTTCTATCACCAGTCCGGAACAGCCTAAGGCAGCAGCGGATAGCAAGGGAGAGGTGGTCTTTCGAGACGTGTCCTTCCGCTATTCCAAGAATTCAGAAGCGGTCATTGAGCATGTCAGCTTTACAGCGCAGGCTGGTGATACCGTGGCCTTTATCGGTTCAACTGGTTCAGGGAAATCCACGCTAGTCAATCTCATTCCTCGTTTCTACGATGTAACTGAAGGAGAGATTCTGGTAGATGGTGTCAATGTTCAGGATTACCAGCTGGAAGACCTGCATAATAAGGTCGGCTACATCCCGCAAAAGGCGGTGCTTTTCTCTGGCGATATCGAGAGCAATCTGGACTTGGGTCAAAGCAAAGAAAGCCCGCTGGATGAGCAGAAAATGTGGGAGGCTCTTGACCTAGCACAGGCTAAGCCCTTTGTCCAAGAGAAGGAAAAGGGGCTGAAAGCTGAAGTGGCTCAAAGCGGAACCAACTTCTCTGGTGGCCAGCGTCAGCGTTTGGCCATTGCCAGAGCTTTGGCTCGTAAGCCAGAAATCCTCATCTTTGACGACTCCTTCTCAGCGCTGGACTATAAGACAGACCGCATTTTGCGCAAGGGACTGGCTGAGCGGACGCGGGATATGACCAAGCTGATTGTGGCGCAGCGGATTTCTACTATCATGGATGCGGATCAAATCTTGGTCTTGGATGCTGGTAAGGTGGTTGGTCAAGGTACTCACAGAGAGCTTTTGGCCAGCAACGAAGTCTATCAAGAAATTGCCTACTCACAATTATCCAAGGAGGAATTAGAAAATGGAAAATAAGAAGCCTTCATTATTTAGCCAGATACGGCCTTATCTCAAAGGCTTCCAGCTTCCTCTTGCTTTGGCATTTGTGGGAGCTGTCTTGTCAAATATTATCACGGTCTATGGGCCAAATAAACTAAAAGAAATTACCAATCTCATCTCTGAAGGTTTGGCTACCAATATTGATTTAAAAGCTGTGTCTGAGATTGCCCTTCTGCTGACCGTGCTCTATGCAGTCGGAGCTCTGCTCAACTACGGGCAGTCCTTTATCATCAGTACGGTTATCCAG
Organism: Streptococcus sanguinis; assembly: GCF_019928825.1. Taxonomy (GTDB): domain Bacteria; phylum Bacillota; class Bacilli; order Lactobacillales; family Streptococcaceae; genus Streptococcus; species Streptococcus sanguinis_L. Next base: position 246,037 of record NZ_JAHZOP010000002.1, read on the forward strand.
TATTTCTCCAAGCGGCTGCGGAAGGCCATTGCAGAGAAGATTAACAAGCTGCCGCTGGGCTATTTCGATGGTCATTCTCAGGGGGATACTCTGTCGCGCGTGACTAATGACGTAGATACGGTCGGCCAATCCCTCAACCAGAGTCTGGGGAATGTTATCTCTGCCAGCCTGCTCTTGGTGGCTGTGGTTTTGACCATGTTCTTCATGAACTGGATCTTGGCCTTGGTAACCATCTTGGCTACTGTAGTCGGCTTTGTCTTTGTCGGCTTCATCATGGGCAAGTCTCAGGGCTATTTCACCGCCCAGCAAAACGATCTGGCTGCAGTAAACGGTTATGTGGAGGAGATGTACTCCGGTCATAATGTTGTTACCAGCTATAATGCCATTGATCAGTCTAAGGAGCGCTTTGCAGTTCTCAATCATAATCTCTATAACAGTATTTGGAAGTCTCAATTTATTTCTAGCATGATGATGCCGCTCATGTTCTTTACGGGGAATTTTGCCTATGTGCTGGTTATTTTGGTCGGTGCTGCTCTGGCCATTAATGGCTCTATTAGCATCGGAATTATCGTCGCCTTTATGGTTTATGTGCGGACCTTCTCTCAGCCTTTGTCACAGATTGCCCAAGGTATCGCCGTCTTGCAGCAGGCTGGTGCTGCACTGGTTCGTGTCTTTGAATTTCTAGCTGAGCCTGATATGGAAGACGACCAGCATAAAGAGCAGCAGCTTACTGCTGTCAAGGGAAATGTTGCCTTTGAAGAAGTCTTCTTTGGCTACAAGCCGGACCAGACCATCATCCATGATTTCTCAGCCCAGGCCAAAGCCGGACAGAAGATTGCTATTGTCGGTCCGACGGGTGCCGGTAAGACGACTATCGTTAATCTCCTTATGAAGTTCTATGAAATTGACAAGGGACGTATCAGCATTGATGGTATAGATATTAAGGATATGAAACGCTCCGAGGTTCACGATGCCTTTTCAATGGTCTTGCAGGATACCTGGCTCTTTGAGGGAACTATCCGAGAGAACTTGATTTATAATCAGGAGCATGTGACGGATGAAGCAGTTGTTGCTGCAGCGAAGGCGGTCGGTGTTCATCACTTTATCATGACGCTGCCGCAAGCCTACAATACGGTGCTGGATGATACAGTCAACCTGTCGGTCGGTCAGAAGCAGCTGCTTACCATCGCTCGTGCTCTGCTGAAAGATGCGCCGCTCTTGATCTTGGATGAGGCCACTTCGTCAGTCGATACGCGGACGGAGGAGCTGATTCAAAAGGCGATGGACAAACTCATGGAAGGCCGGACTTCCTTTGTCATTGCCCACCGCCTGTCCACTATCCGAAATGCAGATCTTATCTTGGTCATGCGTGATGGAAATATCATCGAGCAGGGCAACCACGATGAACTCATGGATCAGAATGGCTTCTATGCGGACCTCTATAATAGTCAATTTGTAGAGGAAGATGCAGGTTGATGCTCAAATAAAACATCAGGAATGTTCCTTTTCCTGATGTTTTTTTAAATTTAACAGAATTTTAAAAAATGCTCAGTTTTCAGTAAGGACGCTCTAGAATCTTGACTTTTTTCAGAGGTGCTCTAGGAAAAACTTGACAGCTTTTCTTGTTTATATTAAAATAAATTTAATATACGAACTGAAAACGAACACAACGGCGTGTTTGGACGACATATATGTGAGCAACGGTGCTACAAAAAATAAAACTTCTTTATTTTTTGTAGTACTTTTTTTATCAGCAAATCTGGAGTAAAGTAATGAAGCAATTTATGCTGGCTGGTGTTTCCAGCGGTGTCGGAAAGACAACAGTTACCCTAGGGATTTTGAAAGCTCTGGCAGACAGAGGCTATCAGGTTCAGCCTTATAAGGTAGGACCTGATTATATTGATACGGCTTACCATAGTCGGATTACCAAGCGGCCGTCGCGGAATGTGGACAGCTTTATGATTCCTGATGATCAGAGTTTGGCTTGGTCCTACTATAAATGGCATGGAGACGCGGATGTGGCAGTGGTTGAAGGCGTCATGGGCCTCTTTGATGGTCTGGGTACGGACAAGGACTGTGCGTCCTCTGCTTCTGTTGCTAAGAAGTTGGGTATTCCAGTTGTTCTCATCATCGATGGGAAGGCGACATCCACCTCGGCAGCAGCTATGGTCCATGGCTTTGCGACTTTTGATCCGGATTTGGATATTGCTGGGGTCATTATCAATCGGGTGGCTTCACAGAACCACTATGAACTCATCAAGGGTGCCATAGAGCGGTATACGGATGTTGAAGTTCTGGGTTATCTGCCTAAGAATGCGACAGCAGAGCTGCCATCGCGTCATCTGGGTCTCATCCCTGACGTAGAAATGGATGATTTGGACCGTCGATTTGAGGAATTGGGAGCGGCAGCAGCCAAGCATATTAATCTAGACAGGCTGCTGGAAAAGGCAGAACTTCCCGATAAGCGGATGACCAATCCTTTTCATATCCATAATGATCAGTCCTTGACTTTGGCTTATGCTTTGGATGATGCTTTCCACTTTTACTACGAAGATAATCTAGACTTTTTAAGAGAGCTCAATGTCCAGCTAGTGCCTTTCAGCCCTCTGAAAGATAAGGAACTGCCAGCTGCAGATGCTTATTATTTTGGCGGTGGTTTTCCAGAAGTCTACGCTCAGGAGCTAATGGCAAATGCTGACTTTCGGGCTTCGGTTCAGAAAGCGCACGAGCAGGGCCGGCCAATCTACGCAGAATGCGGTGGCCTCATGTATCTGGGAGAGCTGCTGGAAGTAGAGGGTCAGGTCTATGAAATGGTTGGCATTTTCAAGGGCAAGAGCCTGATGACCCCTGGCTTGAAAAGCTTTGGTTATTGCCAAGCAGAAACGCAGGTAGACAGTCTTTTTGGTCCTAAAGGTACGGCAGTCAGAGGACATGAGTTTCACCATTCAATATTTGAGACGGAGGAAGATACGGTCCTCAAGCTAGAGAAGGTTAGAGACGGTCAGGTCGTAGCTGCCTGGACAGGCGGTTATCAAAAGGACCGGACCTTTGCTAGCTACCTGCATGTTCATTTTTATCAGGATGAGCAGCTGCTGGCCAACTGGCTGAATTATATCAAAGAGGCGAACTGATATGACACTCATTGCAATTTTTTTGGCCGTTTTACTGGACTGGCTGATTGGCGACCCCTATAGCTGGCCTCATCCAGTTAAGTGGATGGGTTCCTATATTTATCTATGTATGCGTTTGCAGGAGAAAAGGCAGTTTTCGCCCTATCTATTTGGCTTTTTCCTCTGGTTGACAACGGTTGGTTTGGCTCTGGTAGTGACCTACGGGCTGCTCTGGCTGGCTGGTCTGGTTCATCCCGTTCTTTATTGGATAGTCTGGATCTACTTGGCCTATGCTAGTCTGGCAGCTAAAAGTCTGGCCTTCGAGGCCCAGAAGGTTTACCAAACCCTCAAGTTTGGTAGTTTGGAAGAAGCTAGAAAGCAAGTTGGCATGATTGTCGGCCGTGAAACTTCCCAGCTGACACCAGAGGAAATCAGCAAGGCGACAATTGAGACGGTGGCTGAAAATACCAGTGACGGGGTTATCGGTCCACTGCTCTGCCTCTTTCTAGGTGGCCCCATCTTAGCCATGACATACAAGGCCATCAATACCTTGGACTCCATGGTGGGCTATAAGACGGAGAAATACCGCAAAATCGGCTTGATATCTGCCAAGATGGATGATCTGGCCAATCTGATTCCTGCGCGTTTGACTTGGCTTTTCTTGATTCTCAGCAGTCAGATTTTACTGCTAGATTTCAAGGGGGCTCTGCGGATTGGCTGGCGGGATCGCTATCAGCATGCCAGTCCCAATAGTGCTTTTTCGGAGGCAGTTGTGGCTGGGGCTTTGGGCATTCAGCTGGGCGGACCGCACGTCTATCACGGAGAGCTGATTGAGAAGCCGACCATTGGAGAGGCTTCCAGAGCGGTTGAGGCGGATGATATTCAGACAGCTATCTCTCTCCTTTATACAAGCACCATGACAGGTTTAATCTTGTTCACTCTTTTTTATTTAGTAAAGCAAGCATATTTCTAGGAGTATACTATGACCTATATCCAAAATCCTTCCTCTATCGAGGAAAAGAGCTTTCAGATTATTCAGTCTACGATTACTGAAAAAGATCCTGATTATGTCTTCCATTCGGAAATGGAAGAATCCATTATCAAGAGGGCTATCCATACGACAGGAGATTTCGATTATCTCTATACCATGCGCTTTGAGCATGACGTCCTTAAAAAAATAGAAGAAGTAATTAGAGCTAAGGGAACCATTCTACTGGACTCTAATATCTCTCTCAATGGGATTAACAAGCGCGTACTTGACCAGCTGGGTGTGAGCTATCGCTGTTTGATAAGCGATGAAGAAGTGGTTGAACTGGCCAAGGAAAAGCAGATTACCAGAGCCATGGCGGCTGTTGAGATAGCAGCCAAGATTGAAGGGCCTAAAGTATTCGCCTTTGGTGGTGCTCCGACTGCCTTGTCTTATCTGATTGAGCTAGCAGAGCAGGGACTGGTAGAACCAGACGCTGTGATTGGGGTTCCGGTCGGTTTTATCAATGTTGAAGAATCTAAAGAAGAGCTGCTTCAGTCAGGTCTTCCTGCCCTTGTCAATGTCGGCAGAAAAGGCGGCAGTACGATTGTTGTAGCCATTATCAATGCCATTATCTACCAGCTGAGAGAAGTGGTGACGGATGACTATGTCCGCTACTCTACGCCATCCAGTAAAGAAGGAGGAAAGAACTAGATGTCCTATCTAAAAGCAGCGCACAAAATTGAAGAAGCTAGTTTCAGCAAGATTCAGGAAATTATTGACCAAGAGCATCCGGATATTCATTTTTCAGATCCTTTTGAAGAGGCAGTGCTCAAGCGGGTTGTCTTTACCAGTGCAGACTTTGACTACCTCTACAATATCAAATTTTCCAATCAGGTTATTGAGAAAATTCTCTACGTCCTCCGAAACAAGGGCACCATTTTTACGGATACGACTATGGTCTTGGGTGGTTTTAATAAAAAACTGCTGGATGACTTAGGTGTTTCCTATCGCTGTCTGGTCAATGAGCCAGCAATCTTTAAGGAAGCTAAGGAGAAAGGAATCACTCGCTCCATGGCTGCTGTGGAATATTCGGCTAAAGTGGATGGTCCAAAGCTATTTGTCTTTGGGAATGCTCCAACGTCCATCTTTAAGGTTTTAGATATGGTCGAAGAGGGAAGCTTGCAGCCGGATGCGGTTGTCGGGGTTCCAGTTGGCTTTGTCGGAGCGGCAGAATCCAAGCTCAAGCTACATGAAAGTTCTGTGCCTTCTATTGCGGCACTGGGTCAAAAGGGCGGCAGTACCATCGCAGCAGCGGTCATCAATGCTATCCTCTACCAGCTCAAGCTCGACACTACAGACTATGAGCGTTACAGTGTTTCAGATAAAAAGCAGGCTCCGGGGAAAGGAGAAGGCTAATGATGGATGAATACGCTTATGTCAATGGAAAGAAATTAAGAAAAGGTTTTACAACTGGCACTTGTGCGACAGCAGCGACTGTTGCAGCCTTGAGCATGATTTTAAATCAGGAAAGAGAAGAAAAGGTTACTGTTCATACGGCTTCAGGTGTGGAAGTGACCATGGATGTTCACAATCCTTCCTTCGGACCAGAAGAAGCGACCGCGGCCATTGAAAAAGATGGCGGCGATGATGCGGATGCGACGCATGGCCTCTTGATTTATTCGACCGTGACTCTTTTGCCAGATCAGACGGAAATCGAGATTGACGGTGGTCAGGGAGTCGGGCGCGTGACTGAGAAAGGACTGGCCTGCGATGTCGGCATGGCAGCCATCAATCCGACTCCTAGACGGATGATTGAGCAGCATGTCCGTGAGATTATCGGTCCCAACTGTGGGGCGCGGATCATCATTTCCGTTCCTGGAGGAGAAGAAACGGCCAAGCTGACCTACAATTCCAGACTAGGTATTGTCGGTGGCATTTCAATTTTGGGAACGACAGGGATTGTCAATCCTATGTCCGAGGATAGCTGGAAGGCGTCCATAACGATCGAGTTAACCATGCTCTATAATCAAGGACATCGCTCAGTCGTCTTGGTGCCAGGGAATTACGGTGAAGATTTTGCTACTAATACTGTGGGAATTCCAGGCGGGCGTATCGTCAATATGAGTAACTTTGTCGGCCATGTCCTCAAAGAAGTGCAGCGGATTGGCTTTACCAAGGTTTTGATGATTGGCCACATGGGCAAGTTTGTCAAAGTGGCGGCTGGGATTTTCTCTACCCACAGTAAGGACTCGGATGCCCGTATGGAAACGCTGGTGGCTAATCTAGCCCTGATGGGGGCGCCCATGGAGCTGTTGGAAAAGGTTGACAAGTGCTTGACGACCGAGGCAGCTGGGACAGCCATTAAAGAATTTTCTTATGAGGGTGTCTATCAGGTCTTGGCGGATAAGATTAAGGCTAGAAGTGAGCGTCTGCTCCGCTATCGTAAGCCAGAAGTCAGTATTGAAGTGGTCGTCTTTGGGACTGAGGAAGGCTATCTGGCATCAACTCAGCCTTTAGAGCAGATAAAGGAGGAATGGACATGATTTATGTTATCGGAATTGGTCCGGGAGATCCGAGCTATGGTCTTCTGGGACAGGAAGCCTATTTTGAAAAGGCTGACCGCATTTTGGGTAGTGAACGCCATCTGGAAATTTTACCGCCGGCTTACCGGGATAAGGGTCTGGTCCCTCCTAAAAAATTAGCTGCGCTGGCGGAGTTGCTGGCGAGCTTTGGTGAGGATGAAGAAATTCTATATCTGGCCTCAGGCGACCCGCTGATTTATGGCTTGGGCAAATGGCTATCAGAGAAGTTTAAGGGACGCGTGGTCATCTCGCCGGGTATCAGCGCTATGCAGTATCTGGCCAGCAGAATTGCCCTCCCCATGAACGATGCTTATCTGACCAGCAGTCACGCTAAGGCACCAAACTTTGACTTGATTATGAGTCTGTCAAAAGTCTTTATGGTGACAGATCAGAAAGTTGGCCCCTACGAGATTGCTCAAGAGGCTGTTAAAAGAGGCTTAGATAAGGTGCTGGTCATCGGTGAGCAGCTGAGTTATGAAGACGAGCGTATTACCATTCTGCCTGCGAATGAGGTAGAAGACAGAGAATATGAAATGAATGTGGTGGTGGTGTTAGATGAGGGATTCGGAATTTATCAGGGCTAAAGTCCCTATGACTAAGGAAGAAGTCAGAGCCATCAGTTTGGATAAGTTGGAGCTGCATCGGGCCAAGCGCATGCTGGATGTCGGCTCTGGAACTGGCAGTGTTACGATTCAGGCAGCCCGAACCTATCCAGAACTGGAAGTGGTGGCAGTGGAGCGAAATGAAGATGCGGTGGCCTTGACGCAGGAGAATATCCAGCACTTTGGCTGCCACAATGTCCGTCTCTATCAAGGACTGGCTCCGATTGAGCTGGAAGGCAGCTTTGATGCCATTTTTGTCGGAGGGACTGGGGGCAATATGCAGGAGATTTTCGACTGGTGTGCCGAACTCATGGAGCCGGGAGGTCGGCTGGTCTTGAACTTTATCCTGCTGGAAAACGCTCTGGAAGCAGCTCAAATAGCAGAACAGATGGACTGGGAGGATTTAGAGATTGTTTCAGTTCAGGCTAGCCGCTGGACAGGTATAGGCAAGGGGCACTACTTTAAGCCTCAGAATCCGACCATTATCGTTTCTTGTAAGAAAAAAGAAAGAGAGGCTAATTGATGTCTAAAGTACATTTTGTTGGAGCCGGACCAGGTGACGTGGAGCTGATTACACTCAAAGGTTACAAGCAGCTGTCTGAGGCTGATGTGGTCATTTACGCAGGATCCTTGGTCAATCCAGACCTTCTGAACTACTGTAAGGAAGGAGCTGAGGTTCATGACAGCGCCAGCATGCACTTGATGGAAATCATCGATGTCATGGAAGCTGGAGTCAAGGCTGGTAAAGATGTAGTCCGCCTGCAGACGGGAGATTTCTCCATTTATGGCTCCATTCGAGAGCAGATTGAAGAGATGAAGAAGCGGGATATAGAGTTTGACTGTACGCCGGGCGTCAGCTCTTTTCTGGGAGCTTCTTCCAGTATCGGGGCAGAGTATACCGTACCAGAGGTTTCTCAAAGCCTCATCATCACTCGGATGGCTGGTCGGACGCCTGTGCCAGACCGGGAATCCCTGAAAAGTTATGCTCAGCATCGGACCTCTATGGCCATTTTCCTGTCGGTTCAAGGTATTGAAAAGGTCGTCAGCGAGCTGATCGAGGGCGGCTATCCTCCAGAAACGCCTGTGGCTGTCATTTACAAGGCTACTTGGCCGGATGAAAAGAAGGTCTTTGGCGATTTGACAAATATTGCTGAGAAGGTCAAGGAAGCTAAGATTAGAAAGACAGCTTTGATTTTGGTCGGTGACTTTTTAGGTCAGGAATTCTACTATTCCAAGCTCTACCATGCGGATTTCCAGCATGAGTTCAGACGGGGGAAGAGCAGCCATGCTAAGTAATTCTCAACCTCGCTACGCAATCGCAACAGTGACAGCAGTCGGCAAGGACTTGGCTCTGACTCTGCGAGAAAAGCTAGGCAAGGAAATTCCTATCTATACGACCCCTCGCTTGGCAGATGACAGGGTCATTGCCATCGAAGGACGAGTGATTGAGGCACTTGGTCAGCTCTTTCAGGAAGTGGATGTTCTCATTTGTATCATGGCTATCGGTGCAGTTGTGCGAGCTATTGCTCCGGTCTTGAAAGACAAGGCGACTGACCCAGCAGTGGTAGTCATGGATGAGAAAGCGACCAATGTCATCAGCCTGCTGAGCGGACATCTAGGCGGAGCCAATCAAGTGACGCTAGACATCGCAGAATTGCTCGGTTCCAATCCTGTTATCACGACAGCAACGGATGTGCAGAATGTAACAGCCTTGGACAATCTGGCTCAGTCGGTCAATGGCTGGCGGCCGGAATTGCGAGAGTTCATCAAACCTTTCAACAGCTATCTAGGCAGCGGCCGAACCGTCTATTTCTATCAGGAAAAGGACTGGGTTACGGACCTTCGCGGTCTGACTCTGGTGGATGAGGAAGGACTTGCGGCTGTTCTCAAGGGAAATGAACCGCTGATTCTATTGACTACTGAAAAAAAGGACATTCAAAGAGAAAACCTGGCTCTCATCTATCCTCAACCTTATATCTTAGGAGTTGGTGCTAGGAAAGATGTGGCTCCTGCTGTCTTCCGAGAAGGCTTTGAGGAATTTTGTCAGCAGCAGGGGATTTCTGCCAGTGAGATTTCCAAAATCGTCAGCATTGATGTCAAGAAGGATGAAGCTGCTATTCTGGCCTTGGCTGAGGAATTGGGCTGTCCCTTTGAGACTTTTAGTAAGGAGGAGCTGTCTGTTGTTGCAGACCGCTATCCTCAGTCAGAATTTGTCAAAAAGACAGTCGGAGTCGGCAGTGTCGCCTTGGCCAGCGCAGATCTGGCTAGTCAGGGTCAAGTCCTGACAGAGCGCTTTGCCAAGAACGGCTGTACCTACGCGCTTGCAAAAGCAATAACCAAAAAGTAAATCAAAAAGAGCAGACGGTCTTATGAACCAACTGCCATTATAGAATTTTATCATACCCATAAAGGAGAAAAAATATATGTTATACGTTATCGGATTAGGCCCAGGTAAAGAAGAATTGATGTCACAAGAAGCATTGGCTGCTATAGCCGATTGTGAAATTATCGTCGGCTACTCAACTTATATGCGGTTGATTCTTGATTTAGTCAAGGACAAGGAGCTCGTAGCGAATGGTATGCGCCAGGAAATCGATCGTTGCCAAAAGGCTATTGATTTGGCTAGAGAGACTGGCAAAAATGTCGGAGTTGTTTCTAGTGGAGATGCCGGAGTTTATGGAATGGCTGGCTTGATTTTAGAATTGCTGGGAGATGCCAGTGATGTAGAAGTTAAGGTGGTTCCAGGTATTACAGCTAGTCTGGGTGCTGCTGCAGTTATGGGAGCTCCCCTCATGAACGACTTTTGTCATATCAGTCTGAGTGACTTGATGACGCCTTGGGAAATGATTGAGAAGCGTCTGCATGCCGCAGCTCAAGGTGACTTTGTAGTCTGCCTCTACAACCCTCGGAGTAAGGGACGTCCAGACCATCTAGCAAAAGCACTTTCTATCATGTCTGAGTACAAGTCAGAGGATACGATTGTCGGTATCGGTAAGGACATTGGCCGTAAGGATGAGGAAATCATCTTGACGACTATCAAAGACTTGGATGAAACTTTGGTAGATATGACGACAATCGTTATCGTTGGTAACAAAGAAACTTATGTTAAAAACGGACGCATGATTACACCTCGAGGATATACTTTATGATGAAATTACTGCTGGGAGGGACATCTGACAGCACCGCTATTTTAGAAGTGCTTGACCGCTTGAAAATCAATGTGACCAGCTCTGTTGTCACAGACTACGGCCGGCACTTGGCTTCCAAATTCGGCCAGCCTGTCATTCAGGGCCGGCTGACAGCCGAGGACATGGTTGCCTTTATCAAAGAGAATGATGTGGATGAAATCATTGATGCAACCCATCCTTTTGCGGACATTGTGTCCAAGGAAGCCATTCGGGCGGCAGAGATGGCCGGTGTGTCTTATCTGCGCTTTGAGCGTCAGGCGACCTTGGATTTGAGCGGAGCCATCGTGGTGCACTCGACCCAAGAAGCAATTGATGAGATTGCCAAGCGCGGCTACAAGACAGTCTATCTGGGAACAGGCAGCAAGACCTTGCCGCTCTTTGTCAAGGGTCTGCCAGAGCAGCGGATTGTTGTTCGCGTTCTGCCGACTTCGGAAGTGCTTCTGGCTTGTGAGCAGCTGGGACTGGTAGCGGATCAGATTGATGCAATCAAGGCTCCATTTTCCAAAGAGTGCAATAAAGAGCTCTTGCTGCGCTCGGGAGCAGACGTCTTTGTTTCCAAGGAAAGCGGTACTGTTGGCGGTATTCGTGAAAAGATTGACGGCTGCCAAGAGCTGGGGATGGACTGCATTATCATCTCTCGGCCAATTGTGTCCTATCCGCAGATGGTTTCTAGTTTAGAAGAGCTAGAAGCTTATCTGACAAAATAGCTAAAAAAAGGAGAAAAAATGTCCGGTTTAGTAACATTACTGGGAGCAGGTCCAGGCGATGCGGAGTTGTTGAGTCTCAAAGGCAAGAGACGGCTTCAAGAAGCAGATGTCTTGGTCTTTGACCGCTTGGTCAATCAAGAGCTCTTTCAGCATCTAAAGTCTGACTGCGAAAAGATAGATGTGGGTAAAAAGCCAGGCCAGCCCTGCATCCGACAGGAAGAAATTGAAAAAATTCTCATCGAAAAAGCCCGTCAGGGCAAGCGGGTAGTCCGCCTCAAGAGCGGTGATCCCTATATCTTTGGCCGAGGCGGAGAAGAAGGAGTCAAGCTGGTGGAAGCTGGTGTGGACTTTGAAGTGGTGCCAGGCATCACTTCTGCTGTGGCTGGTCTGACCTATGCAGGAATTCCTATGACTTATCGGGATGTAGCGACTAGCTTCCATGTCTTTACAGCCCATCTCAAGGATGAGACAGAAATGCTCAACTGGGAAGCAATTTCTAAGCTCAAAGGAACCTTGGTCTTCCTCATGGGCATGAAAAATCTGCCTACCATCGTCCAAGAGCTGACGGCTAGAGGCTATGGCAAGGACAAGCCAGCCGCCATCGTTGAATGGGGAACCCATCCTCAGCAGCGCTCGGTAGACGGAACCTTGGGCAACATAGTCGAACTAGCAGAAGCTAAGGACTTTAAGGCACCGAGTGTCATCGTGGTAGGTGATGTCGTAGCCTATAGACAGCAGCTGAATTTCCATGAGAATCTGCCGCTTTTCGGTCGGAAAATCCTTATCCAACAGTCAGAGACTGGCAGACTTCCTCGCTTGCTCAAGGATGCTGGAGCTGCGCTGACCACTTTCCCAGCTCGAGATTTGGTTGAAGAGTTAGAATTGCCTCTGCCGGATTTGGAGCAGGTAGATGGCCTCCTCTTTGCAGATATGCAGAGCTGGCCGCTCTTCTTGAAAGCCCTCCGCAAGGCAGGCAAAGATTTGCGCAGTCTGCCGCACATCCGCTTTGCAGCTATTGGTCATCATACGGCTAAATCTATCGAAGCGAGCGGCATTGTGCTGGATCGGATGACGCCACAGCAGTCGGATACGGATTTTGCAGCTGCCCTTGAAAAAGAAGGCGGCAACTGGTATATTCTGACTGCTGAGCATAAGAAAGCCAGTCTGGCAGAACTCTATTCGTTGCCGATTATTGCTAGCCACAGGCTGGCCTTTGACAGTCAGATTAGCAGTGACAATTGGTCAGAGATTGAAGTAGTCTGTCTTCCGAACTCTGCTGCAGCCATGAACTTTGTGGCAGCTAGTCAGGAAGCTGGATTTGACTGGAAGGATGTTCCAATCGTTGTCATGGGTGCCAGCACGCGGGCTGTTTTAGCGGAAGCAGGCTTTAGCAAGATTGTTGAGACGGATGAAGCGACTATTGCTTCCATCGTTGACAAATGTCGGGAAATTCTCTGAAAGGAGGTGAATCATGAGTAAAGCTATAGTAGTAGTCAGTTTCGGAACGACCTATCCCGAGACCAGACGCAAAACAATCGAGGCCTGTGAGCAGGCTATTCAGGAGCGTTTTCCAGACTATCCGGTCCACCGAGCTTTTACATCCAATGTCGTTAGACGGCGGATTAAGAAGCAGGAAGGGCTAGATATTCCTACGGTCAAAGAGGTTTTGGAGCAGCTCCTGGAAGCGGGTACTGAAGAGGTCTATATCCAGCCTCTCCATGTCATTTTGGGCAGCGAGTATGAGAAGATTCTTACCCAAGCCAAAGAGTTTGAATCGGCTTTTAAAAAGCTAGTCGTTGCCAAGCCTCTGCTCAACAGTCAGGAAGACTATGAGGCTGTCAAGGATATTCTGCTGGAACGGTATGGCCATGAGGGTCAGGATGCAGCAACAGTTTTGATGGGCCACGGCAGCCAGCATTATGCTTTTACAGCTTATGCAGCCTTGGATCATATGCTGAAGGGAAGCTCAGTCTATGTCGGCTGTGTAGAGAGCTATCCTCCGGTTGAGCTGATTGAGCAGGAACTGAAGAAAGATGGCGTCCGAGAAGTGCATCTGGCACCCTTCATGCTGGTAGCAGGCGACCATGCGACCAATGATATGAGCTCAGATGAGGAAGGTTCTTGGTATCGCTTCTTTAAGGAGCAGGGATATGAGGTCAAGGCCCATCTGGTTGGTCTAGGGGAATACCCTGAAGTTCAGCAGCTCTACATCCAGCATTTAGAAGAAATCATCCAATAGGAGGAAGGAATGGCGAAATTTTACGGAATTGGTGTGGGACCAGGTGATAGCGAGCTAGTAACTGTCAAGGCCAGTCGGCTTTTGGAAGACTTAGATATTCTCTATACACCAGAGGCTAAGAAGGGAAGCAAGAGCTTTGCATTAGGCATTGCGGAGCCCTATCTGAAAGAGCATCTGGAAATCAAGCAGCGGCATTTCCCTATGGTCCGTTCCAATTCGACCAAGGAAGTCCAGTGGCAGGCTATCTCTGCTGAAATCGCAGAGGATGTGAGGTCTGGCAAGAATGTTGGCTTTGTCACATTGGGAGACCCCATGGTCTACAGCACTTACAGCTATCTGCTGGCCCTGTTGGAAAAGGAAATCGACTGTCAGACCATCCCTGGCATTACCTCTTTTTGCAGCATGGCTTCTGAGCTAGGTCAGCCCCTGACCATGGATGAGGAGTCTCTAGCGGTCATGCCGGCTACGGCTTCTGCTGAGAAGATTGAGGCGGCGCTTGAGCTGCATGACTCGATTGTGATCATGAAGGTGGCCAATCACCTGGATACAGTCCTGCCTCTGCTTGAAAAGCTCGGTCTCTTGCAGCAGACTTTCATGGTTAGCAATTCTTCGACAGATAAGCAGCAGACTCTGCTGGGCCTCGATGGAATCACACCAGAAACCAAGCTGCCTTATTTTACTACCTTCCTCGTGAAAAAGAAGATTTTTTAAAATCAGAGTCTATGTTCAAGGATGAAGATTCATTCTTGTGAGCTCAGGCTCTTAGAAAAGGAAAAAAACATGAAACTATTAAAAAATAAAAAAGTAACTTTTGTTGCCTTGCTGGCTATTTTGGCGGTACTGAGTACCCAGTCTGTGTCAGCTATGCATATCATGGAAGGTTATCTTCCACTCTTTTGGTGTATCTTCTGGTTCGCCGTATTCCTGCCTTTCTTTGTAGTAGGCTTGATGCGCATCAAGAAAATCGTTGCAGAGGATCCAAATTCCAAGACTATGCTGGCCTTGTCCGGTGCCTTTATCTTTATTCTGTCTTCTTTGAAGATTCCGTCTGTTACAGGATCTAGTTCGCATCCGACTGGGGTTGGTCTGGGGACAGCTATGTTTGGCCCATCCGTTATCAGCGTTTTGGGAACCATCTGCTTGCTCTTCCAAGCCCTTCTCTTGGCTCACGGCGGCTTGACAACTCTGGGTGCCAATGCATTCTCGATGGCAGTGGTTGGTCCATTTGTTGGTTATTTCGTCTACAAGTTTGCTAAATCCATCAAGCTTTCTACACCGGTTTCTATTTTTATCTGTGCTGTGATTGCGGACTTGGCAACTTATGCGACAACTTCTATCCAGCTCGGTTTGGTCTTCCCAGATGCTAACAGCGGCTTTGTTGGTTCTGCACTGAAATTCATGGGTGTCTTCTTGACTACTCAAATCCCAATCGCTATCGTAGAAGGATTGCTGACAGTTGTCCTCTATAACTTAATCTCAGAAAATGTCAAAGAAAGAGCAGGTCTGTTCAAATGAAAAAATACAAGAATATCATCTTAATCTTGGCTGCAGTAGCAGTCACTCTAGCTGCCTTTATCTTTGCACCTAAGGGTGTGGAATACAGTGGAACAGATGACGCTGCTGAAAAAACCATTAGCTCTATCCAAAAGGACTATGAGCCTTGGTTTTCACCAATTTTTGAGCCAGCAGGTCCGGAAGTAGAAAGTCTGCTCTTCACCCTGCAAGGCAGTATCGGAGCGGGTATCATCTTCTATGTTATTGGCTACCACAAAGGGAAAAAGCAAGGCCAACAAAAGGAAAACTCTGAACATAAATAAAAGCCTTCAACAGTATGAGAGAGCTCTGGTTCTTGATAGCGATTCAGCTTGTTTGGGACCGGAGCTGCTCTGTACTGGGGGTATGGTAAAAACAAAGCTAGAAAGGAGTACCTCCACTTGTTTGCGATTGATAAATACGCCTATCAAAATCGGCTGAAAAATCTACCGGTTGCTTATAAATTTGTCATCTATCTGCTCTTGTTAGCTGTCAGCTTTTCTGGTGTCAGGATTCTGCAGCTAGGACTTATCGTCTTGATGGCGCCTCTGACTTGCTATGTGGCTCGGCTTCCGTGGCTGCGCTATCTGAAGTGGTATCTGCATGCCAGTATCTTTATCCTGATTAGTCTCTTGACCTTTGTCTTGACCTATCAGAACAGTCAGGAGCAGCTCTTGCTGGCCTTGCCTTTGGGTCAGGGCTATCTGGGCATCAGCCAATCCTCTGTCCAGCAGACCATTTTTATCCTCTTGCGCATCTATTCATCCTTGGTTTCGACTTATTTCTTTGTCCTGACGGTGCCTTTTGCTCAGATGCTGCGGCTGTTTAAAGCTATGCATGTTCCACGGGTACTGCTAGACTTGATTGTCCTCATGTATCGCTTCATTTTCCTGGTCTTCTATGAGTTTGTGACCATTCGGGATACCTTGGACTTGAAATTCTCCTTTTACAATAAAAGGAAGCAACACCAAGCTTGGGGCAGATTAGCCAATACTCTTTTTGTTAAATTGCTAGATGATAATCAGCATTTAAATGAAGTACTGACGCTAAGATTTGATGCAGAGCACAGTGAATAATGAAAGCGCATTTACAATAAGACTGCTTTTATACTATAATGGAAAGTAGATAGGAAACATAGATGTTACAAGTAAAGAATATTTCTTTTTCGTATGACGAAAATCCAACGCTGCACGATATTTCTATGGACTTCGAAGAGGGCCGGATTACTGGCATTCTGGGAGTCAACGGTTCAGGTAAGTCTACCATCATGAAAATCATCACCCGACTGCTCCAACCGCAGAAGGGCAGTGTTTTATATGATGGTCAGCCTGTAGGCGACTCTAAGAAGGCCTTGTTCCAGTATCGGCAGCATGTCAATATGGTCTTTCAGAATCCAGAGCAGCAGCTCTTTTATACCATTGTGAAGGACGATATTGGCATGGCCTTGGAAAACTTAGGCTATGAAGAAGACGAGATAACCAGCAGAGTGGCGACGGCTTTAGAGATGATGGACATTTCTCATCTGCAGGACAGACCGCTGCAGTATCTGAGCTATGGCCAGAAAAAGCGGGTGGCTATTGCTGGCATGCTGGCCCTGCAGCCCAAGTATCTGCTGCTTGATGAGCCTACGGCAGGATTGGATCCCAAAGGGCGGGACCAGATGGCAGCGACCATGAAAAAGCTGGTCCAGGCTGGGACCAACATCATCGTATCCAGCCATGACATGGATCTGATGTATGACTGCTGTGACTATGCCTACCTGCTGCAGAAGGGGCATTTGATTGCGGAGGGCAGCAAGTTTGATTTCTTCCAGCAGGGAAATCTGCTAGTAGAGGCAGGCTTGGCTGTGCCTTGGATTGTCAAGCTTCATCAGACTATCCAGACGCCACTGGCAGAAAATGAAGCTGCTTTCTTTGAGCAGCTAGGAGGACATGTAAAATGGTCAAATCATTGATGGTACAGGGAACTGCCTCAGATGCTGGAAAGAGCATTATTGCGGCGGGTCTCTGCCGGATTTTCAAGCAGGATGGCCTGGAAGTGGTGCCTTTTAAGTCGCAGAATATGGCGCTTAATTCCTTTATCACCAAAAAAGGAGATGAAATGGGCCGGGCTCAGGTCGTTCAGGCTGAGGCAGCTGGCAAAGAGCCGGATGTCCGCATGAATCCAGTCCTGCTCAAGCCCACCTCTGACCGCAAGTCCCAGGTTGTTTTTCTAGGCCGGGTACTGCGGGATATGGATGCTGTCGAATACCATGAATACAAGCAGCAGCTCCTGCCTAAGATTAAGGAAGTCTATGATGAGCTAGGTGCTGAGAATGATATCATCGTCATTGAGGGCGCTGGCAGTCCAGCTGAAATCAATCTCAATGACCGAGACATTGTCAATATGGGCATGGCCAAGCTGGTTGATGCGCCAGTGATTTTAGTGGCGGATATTGATAAGGGAGGCGTCTTTGCCTCTATCTACGGAACGATTGAGCTCATGCCGCCTGAGGACCGCAAGCGGATCAAGGGTGTTATTATCAATAAATTCCGTGGCGATGTGGCCCTGCTGCAATCCGGCATTGATATGATTGAGGAGCTGACCCAGGTGCCGGTTATCGGAGTCGTGCCTTATGCCCAGCTGGATATTGACAGCGAAGACAGTGTGGCATTGGTGCAGAAGAGCCGGCGCTTTGATAGCAGAAAGAGTCTGGATATCGCAGTTGTCAGCCTCAAGCGTCTGTCCAACTTTACGGATTTTCATAGTCTAGAAATCCAACCAGATGTTTCTGTCCGCTATGTCCAGCCTGGGGATGCAATCGGTCGGCCAGATCTCTTGATTCTGCCGGGCAGTAAAAACACCATCGAAGACATGAACTATCTGAGAGAGTCTGGTCTTGAAGCCGAGATTCTCGAGTGTCTGGAGCAGGGCGTGCGAATCTTTGGAATCTGCGGCGGCTATCAGCTGCTGGGGCAGAAGATTAGCGACCCGCTGCACCTTGAGTCTGACTTAGAGGAGATTAGCGGGCTGGGTATTTTAGAGACAGAGACGGTGCTTCAGCCGGTCAAACGGACGACACAGGTCAGAGCCCTGCATGAGGGGCAAGAGCTAGAGGGCTACGAGATTCACATGGGAGAAACCCAGCTTGCGGATAGTCTGGATCCATTTTCCATCATCAAGGAGCAAAATGGTGAGGCAACCGAGCGTCCAGATGGAGCTGTGGCTTATGGCGGGCAGGTGCAAGGGACCTACCTTCATGGAGTCTTTGACAATCTAGAATGGACTCGTCAGTACCTGAATGAACTTCGGCTGGCTAAGGGCTTAGAGCCGCTAGAGGACCAGCTTGTCAGTATCAAAGACTTTAAAGATAGAGAGTATGATAAGTTGGCAGACGTCCTGCGCCAGTCTTTGGATATGGAGCAGATTTATCAAATCATCAACAGAGAAGAAAAATGAGAATTTATACGAAATACGGTGACAAGGGCTTTACTCGGCTCTACGGTGGGGACCGAGTATCCAAGACCCATATTCGGGTCGAAGCTTATGGAACGATGGATGAGCTATGCTCTCATCTAGGCTATGTCGTATCTGAGATGCGTGACTATCCCATCTTGGATGACCTGCGTCTGGAATGCGAGGAAATCCAGCAGCATCTCTTTGACTGTGGCAGCGACTTGGCTACACCGAGGGAATTGCGTCCCTACAAGCAAGAGCCAGCCAATGTCAGCTGGCTGGAGGAGCGGATGGATGAGTATATGCACATCCCTCCGAAAATCGACCGCTTTATCATTCCGGGCGGCCATCGGATTGCGAGTCTTCTGCATGTGGCTCGTACCATGACCAGACGCCTGGAGCGCCGGATGGTGGCTGTTATAGAGGCAGAAGAAGCGGTCAATGAGATTGGCTTGATCTATATCAACCGCCTGTCGGATTACTTTTTTGTGCTGGCTCGATTGGTCAATGACCGTCTAGAGGAGCCAGATACAGTCTACAAACGCAGCGCGAAAATCTTTCGGGAAAAGAAATAGGAGAAGCTAGCATGTATCCAGTCATGATTAATATCAGAGAGAAGAAAGTCGTGGTAGTGGGAGGCGGCAAGGTCGCAGCGCGGAAGATTAAGACCCTGCTGGCTGAGCAGGCTGCTGTGACGGTGGTCAGTCCGACTCTGCATGCTGACATTCCGCAGTCGGAGATCCAATGGCTAGCTAGACCCTACCAGACAGGTGATTTGGAAGGCGCAAAGCTAGTCTTTGCCTGTACAGATCAGGCGGAAGTCAACCGCCAGATTATGGAGGATGCGGCACCCAGTCAGCTGGTAAACAATACGGGCGACAAGACCTTTTCTGACTTCTACAATGTAGCCATTGCGAGAAAGAAGGACGTATCTGTTATGATTTCGACCAACGGCCTCTCGCCCAGCCGTTCCAAGGAGATTCGCAAGAAGATAGAAGCAATTTTAGACCAACTTTAAAAGAAGGAAAGAAGCATGCACCTATTATATGTGGGTTTGACCCATCGGGAAACGCCGCTGCCAATTTTGGAAAAAGTACATTTTTCAGATCAGGAGGGGCTGAAAGCTCTGAAGCTCCTGAAAAGAGAAAAAAGTATCTTGGAAAATATCATCCTGTCTACCTGCAATCGGACCGAGCTCTATCTGGTGGTGGACCAGCTGCACACTGGCCGCTACTATTCCAAGCATTTTTTGGCGGACTGGTTTCAGATTCCTGTCAAGGAGCTGGAAGAGTATTTAGTCTTTCGTGAGGGGGATGAGGCCTTGCGGCATCTGCTGCGGGTCTCCATCGGCCTGGAATCCAAGATTGTCGGTGAAAGTCAGGTCTTGGGCCAGCTCAAGCAGGCTTTCTTGACAGCGCAAGATGCTGGTACGACTGGAATTGTCCTCAATCAGGCTTTCAAGCAGGCGCTGACCTTTGCCAAGCGCATGCATGATACTTATCGAATCAATGACCGGCCTATTTCTATCGGCCTGACGGCTATCCAAGAATTGGACCGAATGGGGCTGGATTACAGCACTAAAAAGATAGCTGTTATCGGTTTGGGAGAGATTGGTCAGCTGGTGACCAAGTATGCTCTGCAGCGGCCATTCGAATCAGTCATGCTGCTCAATCGGACGGTCAGCAAGGCTCAAGCATTTCTGACAGAGGACAGGGTGTCTGCCCATGGCTGGGATGAATTGGAAGCGGTGCTGGCGGATGCGGATGTGGTCTTTTCAGCGGTTAAAACGGAAGAATACATTATCTTTCCTTCCATGCTTAAGGCGGATGCAATCGTGTTTGACCTCTGTCTGCCTCGTTCCTGCCATCCGAGCTCGTCTCTCAAGCTCTATAATATCGAAAATCTAACCAATCAACTGGAGCAATACAAAGCGGAGCGGCAGGAGATTGCCGGTCGGATTGCTTTGGAGATTGATGAGGAGCTGGTCAAGTTTGCTGACTGGCGTCAGCAACTGGGCATTATTCCTCTGATTCAGGAAATCAGGGATAAGGCTTTGGAAGCTCAAGCTTCGGCCATGGAAAGCCTTAATCGTAAGTTTCCGGATTTGACCGAGCGGGAGCAGAAGCAGATTTCCAAGCACATGAAGAGTATTATCAACCAAGTCTTGAAGGAGCCAATCTTGCAGCTCAAAGAGCTGTCAGTCGGAGAGCATTCAGACTATGACATTGCCTTGATTGCCAAGATATTTGGCTTGCACAGAGAAAGGGGAAAAGATGAAGGTCATTAAGGTAGGAACCCGCAAGAGTAAGCTGGCTATGACCCAGACCCAGCAGTTAGTGGACCAGCTCAAGGCGATCCATCCAGAGCGGGATTTTGTCCTCGTTCCCTATACCACAAAAGGAGATCGCTTGACCCATGTCAGCCTCCAGGAAATTGGCGGCAAGGGAGTCTTTGTCAAGGAAATCGAACGAGCCCTCTTAGCTGGTGAGATTGATATGGCGGTCCACAGTCTCAAGGACATGCCGGCTAAGCTAGCTGAGGGCTGTGCGCTCGGTGCGATTAGTCAGCGAGAAGATGTTCGAGATTGCTTGATTTTCCGTCAAGCTGGCCAGACGCTGGCTAATCTTCCTGAGGGCGCTCTTATAGGAACCAGCAGCATTCGCCGGCAGGTTCAGCTGCAGGCTCAGAGGCCGGATTTGACTTTCAAGCCACTTCGGGGCAACATTGATACACGCATCAAGAAGCTGGAAGAGGGTGAATACGATGCGATTGTCTTGGCTATGGCCGGTCTTAAACGCTTGGGCTGGCTGGACCAAAGCCGACTTCACATTCAGACTTTAGAGACCAGTCTTTGTCTGCCGGCTATTTCTCAGGGCGCTTTGGCGGTGGAATGCCGGGAAGAGGATGAGGAGCTGCGGAGTCTATTAGCGGCTGTTCAGGATGAGAAGACAGCCGCTGAAGTGGCAGTTGAGCGAGCAGTTTTGGCTCAGATGAATGCAGACTGTACCTTCCCTATCGCTGCTTTTGCCCAGAAAAACGGTCAGGGCTATCAGCTAGAGGCCATGCTGGCTAAGGAGGACGGCCAATGCATCTTTGTCAGCCTTCAAGGGCAGGATGGTCAGGAATTAGCTGAGCAGGCTGTACGCCAGTTAGCCGATAAGGGAGCAGTAGGAATGCCATGGTTAAAAAAATAATCTTTACCAGGGAGCAGGCGCCGGACTCTGCCTGGCTAGAAAAGATCAGACAGGCTGGATTTGAGACGCATCATGTTCCTCTCATTCGCTGTCAGTCTCTGCCCTTGCCAGAAGCTGTCCAAGCAATTCTGTCAGAAGCTGACTGGGTCTTTTTTACCAGTGCTGTCGCAGTGGAGGCTTTCAGTCCCTATCTGAAAGCTGACTACCAGATTGCGACCATTGGGCCGCAGACCAGTCAGGCGCTGGACAAACTAGGCAGAGCCTGTGATTTTCAGGCCAGCAGCCACTATGGTCTTGACTTTATTCAGGAGTGGCTGGATTTGGCTCTGCCAACGCAGAAGATCTTGCTGCCCCAGAGCAGCTTGTCCAATCCCAGTCTGGCTGAGACATTAAAAGAAGCAGGTCATGATGTCTGGGCTTGGCCTATGTACGAAACGACCTCAAATCCTGCTGGTCAGGACCAGCTCCAGACCTATCTGTCCCAGGAGAATGTGATTTGGACCTTTGCCAGTCCATCGGCTTGGCAGAGTTTTTGTGCTATTAAGCCCCATCTAGCATCCAGTCATCAGATCGCAGTGATTGGCCAGACAACGGCTCAGGCGGTTAAGGAGTCTGGCTATGGGGTAGACTACCAGCCCCAGAGTCCTTCTGTTGAGGAAATGGTCAAGGAAATAATCAAGAAAGAAGAGAAGAAGCATGGAATTTTATAGACATCGCAGGCTAAGAAGAAGCAGCGGTCTGCGGCAGCTGGTTCGAGAAACCAAACTGTCTGTGGATGATTTTATCCAACCCTTGTTTGTCAAGGAAGGCTTGACTGAAAAGCAAGAAGTAGCCTCCATGCCGGGAGTTTATCAGTTCTCCCTCGAGGATTTGCTGCCAGAAGTTCAGGAATGTGTAGACTTGGGCATTCGGGCTTTTATCGTCTTTGGCATTCCGTCAGAAAAGGACGAAATAGGCAGTCAGGCTTCAGCTGAAAATGGCATTGTCCAAGAAGCTATCCGTCTAATCAAGAAGCATTTTCCTGAGACGGTCGTCATTGCAGACACCTGTCTCTGTGAGTTTACCAGTCATGGCCATTGCGGTATTTTGCGAGGGGAGGAAGTGGACAATGATCTGTCTCTGACTAGACTGACAGAAGTTGCTGTCAGCCAAGCCAGGGCTGGAGCAGATGTCATTGCGCCTTCCAATGCCATGGACGGTTTTGTGGTGGCTATCCGTCAGGGGCTTGATGCGGCGGGCTTTGAAGACATTCCCATCATGTCCTATGCGATTAAGTTTGCCTCTAGCTTTTATGGACCTTTCCGAGATGCAGGTGAGAGTGCTCCGGCCTTTGGCGACCGCAAGACCTATCAGATGGATCCGGCCAATCGCTTGGAAGCTCTTAGAGAAGCTAAGAGTGATGAGGAGCAGGGAGCAGACTTTCTTATGGTTAAGCCGGCTCTGGCCTTTCTGGATATCCTCAGAGAGCTACGCCAGGAAACCCGGCTGCCTCTGGTGACCTATAATGTCAGTGGAGAATACGCCATGGTCAAGGCAGCAGCTCAGCAGGGCTGGATCAATGAAAAAGCCATTGTCATGGAAACCTTGACCAGTATGAAGCGGGCTGGTGCAGACTTGATTATCACTTATTTTGCCAAAGATGCGGCCGGTTATCTGAAAGAAGGATAGAGACTGCGGAAAATCAGCAGTTTTCTAGATAAGGAGGACGAACTTGAAGAGAGAACATTCCAACCAATATTTCGCAGAGGCTCAACAGCTATTTCCAGGCGGGGTTAATAGTCCTGTCAGGGCTTTTAAGGCTGTGGGCGGCCATCCGCTTTTTATCGAAAAAGCCAGCGGAGCCTATCTGCATGATGTCGATGGCAACCGCTATATTGACTACGTCCTGTCTTGGGGGCCTATGATTTTGGGGCATGCTCCTAAGGATGTGTTACCAGCAGTTGAGGAAGCTATTTGGGAGGGGACCAGCTTTGGTGCTCCGAGTCCCAGAGAGATTGCCCTTGGCCAGCTGGTGCAGGAGCGTCTGCCTTTCATGGAAAGAATGCGGATGGTCAATTCGGGAACGGAAGCGACCATGAGCGCCATTCGGGTAGCGCGTGGAGTGACCAAGCGCTCTAAAATTGTCAAATTTATCGGCTGCTATCATGGCCACAGCGATTCCTTTTTGGTTCAGGCTGGTTCAGGCTTGGCCAGCTTTGGGATTGCTGATTCTGCCGGAGTCATTGCTCAGGTAGCTGGGGAAACTCTGGCTTTGCCTTACAATGATACAGATGCTCTCAAGGCTTGCTTTGAAAAGCATGGAGATGACATCGCCTGTGTCATTTTAGAAGCAGTTGCTGGCAATATGGGCTTGATTCCAGCGGATGCGGACTTTATCAGTACTATTCGCTCCCTCACTCAGGAATACGGCTCTCTCTTTATCGTGGACGAGGTCATGAGTGGTTTCCGAGCTCATTATCAGGGGGCAGTTGGCCTCTATCAGACAGAGCCGGATCTGGTCTGCTTGGGCAAGGTTATCGGTGGCGGCTTCCCAGTCGCAGCCTTTGGCGGCAAGGCCATCTATATGGATCAGGTAGCGCCTCTAGGCAGCATCTATCAGGCCGGCACTTTGTCGGGCAATCCAGTCGCCATGACGGCCGGTTACGAAACGCTGAAACAGCTGACACCGGAGCTCTTTGCTGAGATTGAAGAGAAAACAAGCTACCTCTGTGATGGCTTACGAAGTCTAGCAGACAAGTACAGTATTGATTTGCAAGTCGTATCCAAAGGGACTATGTTTGGTTTCTTCTTCAGCCAGAAGCCAGTCCGCAATTTTGAGGATTCTAAGGCGGCTGACCATGCTCAGTTTGCAAGACTGCACGGTCTCTTGCTGGAAGAGGGCATCTATCTGGCGCCATCTCAGTATGAAACCAACTTTATGTCCAGTGCCCATACTAGAGTGGACCTAGACCAGACCTTGGCGGCCTTTGAGCAGGCATTTCAAGTAATGAAAGAAGAAGCAAATGGCTAAGATTGTGTTAGTGACAGGCGGTGCCAGAAGTGGCAAGTCGGCTTTTGCGGAGGAGAAGTTGGCGGATCGAGAGCGAGTCTGTTACATTGCGACTGGTCTTCCCCGAGGAGAAGATCCAGAATGGCAGGAGCGGATTCGGCTGCACCAAGAGCGGCGGCCGGCTTCCTGGACAACTCAGGAGCAGTATGCTGGGCTGGCGGACTGGCTGCGAGAGCAGTCGCATCCAGTTTATCTGCTGGATTGTGCCACTCTTCTGACCAGCAATCGCCTCTTTGATTTGATTGCCCAGCATTTTCCAGACAAGCTGGAGCTGTCCGAGGAACACTTTCTCAGTCGGCAGGAGCAGTCTTTCCTGCTGCAGCTCTTGGAAGAAGAATGGCAAGAGCTCCTATCTACAATCCGTCAGACAAATGCTGAGTGCTGGATTGTAACGGACGAGGTTGGACTGGGCATTGTGCCAGAGACCAGACTAGGACGCTTTTTCCGTGATGTGCAGGGCAAGATCAACCAACTGATTGCAAAGGAGGCGAGTGAGGCTTATCTGGTCATCTGTGGCCTCGCTCAGCAGTTGAAATGATAAAGGCATTGATTATCTATACCCAATTTTTTAGCCGGATTGTGATTCCAAAGGCAGTGGATATTTCCTATCTGCGACGGGGACTTCCTTTTCTGACCCTCTTTGGTCTCTTGCTGGGTTTGATTTCAGGAGGATTTTATTTCCTGATGAGCCTAGTCTCGCCAGGGATTGTCGCTTGGGTTCTGACACTTGCTTTCGATGTTCTGCTGACAGGTGGTTTTCACTTAGACGCTCTGGCGGATACAGCGGATGGTCTCTTCTCCTCTCGTAAGAAGGAGCGGATGCTGGAGATTATGAAGGACAGTCGGATTGGCAGCAATGGCGTACTGGCACTCATTCTCTACTATGCTCTGATGCTGGTTCTCTACCCTTATCTGCCAGAGCCTCGCTGGTTTATCGTGGCTAGTCTGACCATGATTGGCAAGGCCGGTCTGAGTCTACAGCTTTACCGGATGACCTATGCCAGAGAAGGCGGTGGCTCAGGAAATTTCTTCAGTGGCAGCAAGACGAGTCATATCCTGCTTGCCCAGCTTCTTCCCTTGCTCTTATCTCTGCTGGTTTTCAGTTGGAGAGGTCTCTTGGCTTATGGCTTAGTATTTCTGGGAGCAATCGGCTATCGCCGGTTCGTTTATAATAAAATTGATGGCCACACAGGCGATACGTTAGGAGCCTACGTAGAAATTGCCCAGCTCCTCTATCTCTTGGGATTGGTGGTGCTAGGATGAAAAGATGGTATCTGATGCGGCATGGTCAGACAGACTATAACCGCAGACGCTGTTTCTACGGCAGCCATGATGTCTCTATCAACGAGCAGGGCCAAGAGGATGCTAGGCAGCTGGAGCTTCTGATGCAGGAGCGTACGGTTGATGCAATCTACACCAGTTGTCTCAAGCGGACGCAGGAAACAGCCCAGCTGGCTTTTCCAGAAAGGCAAGTCCAGCCTATAGCCGACTTTGACGAGCGGGGCTTCGGGCAATGGGAAGGCTTGACAGCTGATGAGATTGAAGCGGCTTTTCCAGAAGTCTGGCAGGCTTGGTTGGAGGCCCCCTTTGAGGTCACGCCTCCTGAGGCAGAAGTTTTCTCAGACTTTCAGACCAGAGTCTGGGCAGCAACAGACCGCCTGCTAGATACTACTGATGAGTCAATCGCTTTAGTGGCTCATTTGGGAGTCCTTCGCTTAATTTACCAGCATTTGGTTGACCGAGAGGCTGTTTTTTGGAACATTGATGTCCCCCAAGGACGAGTGCTGCTCTTGGAAGAGCGGGACCAGACTTGGCAGGTGACCTTACTCTAAGGCTCTATTATTTAAAAACAAACGACATGATTTATCTTGGGAAAGAGGTGACCAGATGAATACACAGATTCAGGATGAATTCACTTTTAAAAATGGTCAGGCCATGCGCAATCGCGTTGTCTTGGCTCCTATGACCATCTGCGCTAGTGAGCCGGGTGGCTATGTATCTCAGGCAGATATTGACTTTTTTGCCCGCCGGTCTAGGTCGGTTGGTATGGTCATTACTGGCAGTACCTATGTCCATCCTCTGGGAAAGTCCTTTGCGGAGAGCTTCAGCGGCGCCGAGGACGATAAGATTGAGGGGCTTAGCCGTCTGGCCAAGGCCATCAAGGACCAGGGGGCTCTGGCTATTGTTCAGCTCTATCATGGTGGTCGTATGGTTCTGCCCGATTTGATTGACGGTCAGCCAGTAGCACCCAGCGCTGTCAAGGCTCCGCGCGATTATCTGGCAGAGCCGAGAGCGCTCAAGAACGCTGAAGTGGAGCAGGTGATAGAGGATTTTCTGTCAGCTATCAGACGGGCCATTCAGGCTGGATTTGACGGAGTCGAGCTTCATGGCGCTAATACCTACCTGATCCAGCAGTTTGTCTCTCCCCATTCCAATGTCCGTCAGGACAAGTGGGGCGGCAGTCTTAACAACCGCCTGCGCTTTCCAAAGACCTTGCTGAAAAGAGCCAAGCAACTAGTCAAAGAAGAGGCTGACCGCCCCTTCCTGATTGGCTACCGCTTTTCTCCGGAAGAGATTGAAGAGCCAGGTATCCAGCTTTATGACACCCTGCAGTTGCTGGAGCAGCTCATCTATCATCAAGTGGACTATCTGCATATTTCGACCTCTGATGTCTGGCGATCGTCTATCAGAGATTCTCAGGACTCAGAGCCAGTGATTCAGAAA
The DNA here is from genome assembly GCF_019928825.1 of Streptococcus sanguinis. Taxonomy (GTDB): domain Bacteria; phylum Bacillota; class Bacilli; order Lactobacillales; family Streptococcaceae; genus Streptococcus; species Streptococcus sanguinis_L. The sequence goes on from NZ_JAHZOP010000002.1 coordinate 273,370, forward strand.
ATTATCAAAAAAATTAATGGTAGAGTGCCCCTGATTGGTGTCGGTCAGATAGAGACCAAGCAGGATGCCCAGCGAGTATTGGATGCGGGGATTCCGCTTTTTGCCCTGGGCAAGGCCCTGCTCTTAGACCCCGACTGGGCAGAAAAGGTTGTCTCCGGCCGAGAGGCAGAAGTTATCCGAACTTATCGCGATGAGTTGCAGGCTGACCTGGCTTTGCCAACTGCCTTTGTCGAAGATGCTAGAAGCTATCTGGAAGGAAAAGATTAAGACAAGCACATCCCCAAGGAGGAAAGAGGATGAGCAATCATTTGTTTTTCACTCGTCTGCTCTCTCATCTTCAGGACATAGAACCACCTTAGACAGAGAGCGAAGCGTATTTAGATTTGACTAGGACAGACCGTCTTAAAGTAGTTTACAAAATAGAAAAGGAAGTTGATTATTTTATGAAACATTTTAAAAAAATTATGGCTCTAGCCTTGGCAGGCCTAGCCCTAGCCTCCTGTGTAAACCCTAGCAAAACCAGTGAGCCTACTGGCGATAGTGGCAGTAAGACTGTAACCATTGGCTACACCCAGTTTCCAGCAAATGTAGACCCAGCAGCGGAATACAATGGCTGGTTCACGGTCCGTTACGGAGTGGGAGAAACCCTCTTTAAGATGGACGACAAACTTGAGGTAAAACCTTGGCTGGCTGAGAAAATCGAAGCAGTCTCAGACCTAGAGTGGAAAATCACCCTCAAGGATAAGGTGACCTTCCAAAATGGTGAAAAAATGACCGGTGAAAAGGTCAAAGCTTCTCTGGAACGCTTGATTAAGACCAGCGAGCGGGCAGCATCAGATATGGGGATTGACAGCATTTCTGCAGAGGGTCAAACCGTGACCATCAAGACAAAGGCTGTTCAGCCGATCATGGCGAATCTCTTGGCAGAGCCCTACTCCGCTATTGTGGATACGACTGGCAAGAGTGCATCTGACAAGGCTCCAGTCGGAACTGGCCCTTACATGGTGACCAAGTACACTCCTGAGAGCGGAGCAGAACTCAAGGCTTATGACGACTACTGGGATGGTAAGCCAAAAGTTGCTAATCTGAAGATTAAATACTTCTCTGATCCGACAGCTATTTCTGCAGCCCTCAAGTCTAAAGAAGTCGATGCTGTCTATGGTCTGCCTTATGCAAATCTAAGTACCTATGCTTCCGATAAGAACTACAAAATTTCTGAAGTAGAAGGTTCCCGCTACCTAGCTTACTACTATAACTTTGAAAATCCTTACGTAGCAGATGACAAGTTCCGTCAGGCTTTAGATACCTTGGTAGACAAGAAGACCTACTCAGAATCCCTCTTTAAAGGCTCAGCTGTACCAGCTGTTGGACCTTTCCCTAAAGGGTTTGCCTTTGCCCTGCAAAAGAGCGTCCATGAATTTAACGTAGACAAGGCTAAGAAACTCTTGGATGAAGCTGGCTACAAGGATACTGACGGCGATGGCTACCGTGAAAAAGACGGTCAAAAAGTCAGCATTGAGCTGCTGTCCTTTACTCGTCTGCCTGAAATGCCGCTGGCTGTAGAAGCAACCCAGCAACAGCTCAAGGAAGTCGGAATCGAAGCGACTATTAAGAAAGTTGAAGTCAGTGCCGTTGCCAGTGAAAAGGACTATGCCTTTACACCTTACGCGGTGGTAGCAGCTCCTATCGGTGATCCATATGCCTTCTTCAACAGTGCTGTCAAGACCAATGGTACAGCCAATATCGGTCACTACAGCAACCCAGAAGCAGACAAGAAAATCGAAGAGCTGGCGACTGAAACTGATCCAGCTAAGCGCAATCAGCTCAGCAAGGAAATCCAAGAAATCATGGATAAGGACTACGGCTTTACCATTATCGGCTTCTTCAAGGTCGCTCTGGTAATGGACAAGTCGGTCTCTGGTTTGGAATCCCATCCAACAGACTACTATCACGTCAGCAACAAACTATCAAAGGAATAAAACATGCTGGAAATGAAAGATCTGCTGGTGCAGTCAGCAGATAAAGTCATTCTCGATCGGGTCTCCCTCTCTCTTGCTGAGGGGGAGTCCCTTTCGATTGTGGGCGAGAGTGGCAGTGGCAAGTCCACCCTGCTCAAGATGCTGCTGGGCCTCCCTCTTAGGGGGCTGACAGTGACAGAGGGCAGTATTACCTTTGAGGGGCAGGAAATTCAGCCCCAGGACCACCGCATTTATCTGCCTTTTGTGGGCCGAGAAGTGGCCTGGATTAGTCAGCATGCCAGTCTCAGCTTCAATAACCGCCGTAAGATCAAAAAGCATTATCAGGACTTGGTGAAAAATCAGGGCCAGAAAGCAGCAAATCTCCGTCCCTTGGAAGAATGCCTAGAGATGGTGGGGCTGCTGCCTGAAAAAGTCGTCAATAAGTATCCTTTCGAGCTCAGTGGCGGTATGATGCAGCTGGTCGGTGTAGCGCTAGCTCTAGCCAGCAGGCCCAAACTATTGCTGGCTGATGAGCCGACTAGCGCTCTGGATGTCCTGTCGAAAATGAAGCTGCTTAATCTCTTGAGCCAGCTTCATCAAGAGGAAAACATGGCCATTCTCTTTGTTACACATGATATCAGTGTGGCTGAGCATCTAGCGCAAAAAGTAGTCGTCATGAAAGAAGGGCAGATTGTCGAAAGTGGTCCAGCCCATCAAGTTCTTCGCCATCCTGAGCAGGCCTACACCCAGAAATTGCTGAAGGCCGTGCCTAAGCTAGCAGCATTTAGAGAAGGGGGGCTGCTATGAATCAAGTATTGGTTGGTCGCCAACTGACCTACGAGTACAGTCAGATAGGCGAGCGGAGAATCGGTGTATTTGATATTGACATTAGCTTGGAAAAGGGACAGGCTTTGGGTCTGGTCGGTGAATCAGGCTCTGGTAAGAGTACCATTGCCAAACTCATCTGCCGCTTTTTAAAGCCGGACCAAGGGGAGCTAACCCTACTGGGCCAGCCAGTCTCTGCCTACAAGGATAGGGACTACTATGGTCGGGTCCAGTACATCGCCCAGCAGCCCCAGTCGACTTTTCATCCCAAGCGCAGCATTCAGCAGAGCCTAGAAGAGGTCTGTCGAAACTTCTCTCTCTATCAGCAGCAGTCAGATAGAAAGCAGGCCATCTGTGACTTGCTGAGATCGGTTGGTCTGACACCTGAGCTTGCTCAGAGGCTGCCACACCAGCTGAGTGGAGGAGAATGTCAGCGGGCAGCTATTGCCCGTGCCCTGCTGATTAATCCTGATGTGCTCATCTGCGATGAAATCACCAGTGCCCTGGATGTGACTGTTCAGTATGAAGTCATGAAGCTACTGGCAGATATCAAGAAGCGTTCGCAGACCTCCTTTCTCTTCATCTCTCATGACATCGCACTGGTCAGCAATTTTGCGGAAGATTTGGTCGTCCTCAAGGACGGAATCGTGCAGGAGAAGGGCAGCATGCGAGAGGTCGTCTCTGCTCCCAAGAGTGACTATACCAAGCTCCTACTCAGTCAGTACAGGGAGGATAAAGATGAGGATTAAGCAACAACTAGACTCTATGGCGCCATGCAGCAGCTATCAGGGCAGTCTGCCCATCACAGATGAGCTGGCTATCCAGTACACTCTGCTCAAAGGACAGGCCTCCCAGCCCTTGCTGACCATCAGTGCTGCAGTCCATGGCTGCGAGTATGTCGGTGTCAAGGCGCTAATGGATTTAGCGCATGAGTGGGACTTTAACTTTCAAGGCTCTGTCCTCCTCCTGCATGCAGTCAATGTCAGCGGCTTCTGGGCTCGGGAGACGACACTTGTACCTGAGGACGGCCTCAATCTGAACAGGATTTTTCAGGATCAAGAGCCAGTTTCCAGCCTCAGCTATCAGATTCGGTCTGTGATTGAGAGTCAGGTCTTTAGCGTCAGTGACTTCCTGATTGACCTGCATAGTGGCAATCGGGAAGAACTGCTGACCCCTCATGGTTACTATTCTCTGCGGGCAAATCCAGAGGTGATGGAAAAGTCCTATCAGATGCTGCAGGCTTCTGGGACACCGATTATCTATCAATCTCAGGACCGCGGCAATCTTTATCACGCTGCCTCAGTGGACTATGGTTTGCCTAGCATCCTGCTGGAACAGGGAGAAAACGGCACCTGTCTGCCAGAGGATGTGCTGGCCATGAAGGAGTCGGTCAAGCAAGTTGCGCGTTATCTTTTTGAAGGGACTATGCCCTATTATAAGCAGGCGCCACTGATCTTTGATGACAGCTACTATCTGACCTGTCAGAGGTCGGGCTGCTGGATGTGCTTTGTCCGTCCCAATCAAACAGTACAGGCTGGTCAGGTCATTGGCGAAATCTGTGATATTTATGGCAATATTTTAGAAAAGGTGACTGCCAAGGAAGACGGTCTGGTCCTCTATCAGAAAGCGACCTTGGTCGTCCACCAAGGCGAAGTTCTGCTGGCCGTTGCCAGCAAGAAGCCTGAAAGCTACCAGACATCTGAAAGGGAGGCGCATGATTAAATTTATTATCAAAACTATTCTGCAATTCGTCCTCATCCTGCTCTGCGTCAGCTTTATCTCCTTTTTGCTGGTTTATCTAGCACCGGGAGATCCGGCTGAGAGTATCCTCAATGCTCAGGGCATTCCTTTTACCAAGGAATTGCTGGAAATCAAGCGGGCAGAGATGGGCTTGAATGGTAGCTTTATGGAGCAATATCTGGCCTGGCTGGACAGGATTGTCCATGGCGACTTTGGTGTGACCTATAATTCCGGAGCTTCGGTCTGGGAGCAGCTGGTTTTCTATTTTCCCAATACAGTCTACCTAGCTTTTTATACCCTGCTAGCAACTCTGGGAATTTCCTTGCCGACAGCTCTCTACACATCCTACCATGCTGGAAAGCCTATCGACCGCTTCCTGATGGCAGGTCTGGCCTTCCTAAATGCCATTCCTAGCTTTGTTATGGGGATTATCCTGATTCTGATTTTTTCTGTTCAGCTTCACTGGTTTCCCATTCAGGCAACGGCCAATGAGCTGGGCTTAGTCCTGCCAGTCATGACACTGTCCATGATCATGTCTACTCGCTATATCCCGCAGCTGCGGACCGCTTTGATAGAAATACTGCATTCACCAGAAGTCGAAGGTGCGCGAGGTCGGGGGATTCGAGAGGGACATATCCTGCTGCATGATGTGATTTACAATGTTCTGCCCTTTCTTCTGACCTTGGTCAGCCTTTCTCTGGGCTCGCTCTTAGGCGGTGTGGCTATTATCGAGCACCTCTTTTCCTGGCCGGGCATCGGTAAGATGCTGATTGGTGTAGTTGCCAAGCGGGATTATCCCCTTGTTCAGGGGGCAGTCCTCTTTATCACAGCTGGGGTCTTGACTGTAAATCTAGTCTTTCAGCTGCTCATGGTTTGGCTCAATCCTCGCGTCCGACTGGCTCAGGAAAATCCCAAACTGCTACCGCGCCTGAAGAAACTAAAAGCAAGCAAGGAGGATTCGTATGGATAAGAAAATCAATCGAAAACTCCTGATTTTAGGCGGCCTTATCATCCTAGCCTTGGCCCTCTCCTCCTTGGCTCCTCGTCTCTTGGGTGACAGTTTGACCAAGGTTAATCTGGGACAAGCCCTGCAAGGACCGAGCAGCATTGAGTGGTTCGGAACGGACGCTCTGGGTCGGTCTGTCTTTGCGCGTGCAGTAAGCGGAGGTGCGGAAACGGTTCTGCCGGCCCTGATGATTTTGATGCTGATTGCGGCGGTGGGTTCCTTTATCGGGGTGACTAGCGCCTTCATCGGCGGGAAATTCGACCAGCTCATCTTGCTGGTAATCACGGCCTTTCAGTCTTTTCCATCTATCATTTTGGTCATTGCCATCGTCAGTATCTTGGGCATCGGTCTCCAGCAGACCCTCATCGCTATCTGCCTGACGGCCTGGACCAAGTACGCCTACCTGATGCGCTCCATGACCTTGCAGCTGAAAAATGAACCTTATATCCAGTCCTCGAAAATGTATGGCAATAGTTTTTGGACTACCCTGAAAAACTATTATTTCCCTAGTCTGTTTCCGCAGATTCTGACGACCATGAGCTTTGACATCAGCACCATTATCATGGAAATCGCTGGTCTCAGCTTTGTAGGATTGGGAGCTCAGGCACCGTCGCCTGAGTGGGGAGCCATGATTAATGACGGCCGGATTTACATTCAGGAAGCCCCTTGGATTGTGGTCTTTCCTTGTATCTTGCTGATTCTGACCATTCTCCTCTTTACCAAGTTCGGGGATGCTCTCAACAGCAAATACAATCGCATGAGTTGATCATCAAAAAAATATAAACTGCAGCCTCTATCTCTTGGGACTGCAATCATAAAAAATATGAATACAAGAAAGTGATTCAATAAAAATGAGAAAAAAACTATTTTTATTAGTTGTCCTCTTGCTGCCTTTATTCTTGGTAGCCTGCCAGCAAAACTCAAATTCTTCCAAACAAGCCAATGAGAAAGACAAACTCACCATGGTCTGGGGAGAGGACTTTGGGGATGTCAATCCTCATCGCTACAATCCAGACCAATTTGTCATTCAGGATATGGTCTATGAAGGCCTAGTCCGCTACGGTGACAATGGGAAAATAGAGCCAGCCCTGGCTGAAAGCTGGGATATCAGCGAAGATGGTAAAACCTATACCTTCAAGCTGAGAAAGGCAAAGTTCTCAGACGACTCTGACTTTAATGCAGAAAATGTCAAACGGAATTTCGATACCGTCTTTTCAGAAGAAAATAAGAAAAACCATACTTGGTTTGACTTCACCAACCAGCTGGAAAGCTATCGAGTTGTAGATGAGCATACCTTTGAGATTAAGCTAAAACAAGCCTATAGTGCGACCCTCTATGATTTATCAATGATTCGTCCAATCCGCTTCATAGCTGATGCTGCCTTCCCTGACGGAGACGACACGACCAAGGACAACCTCAAAAAGCCAATCGGAACCGGTCAATGGGTTGTCAAAGACAAGAAGCAAAACGAGTACATCACCTTTACCCGTAACGAAAATTACTGGGGTGAAAAGCCTAAACTGAAAGAAGTAACAGTCAAGATTATTCCAGACCCACAAACCCGTGCTCTTGAGTTTGAGTCTGGCAATGTTGACTTAATCTATGGAAATGGTGTTATCGGTCTGGATAACTTTGCCAAGTATGCCAAGGATGACAAGTATACGACAGACGTATCTCAGCCAATGTCCAGCCGCCTCATGCTCTTGAATGCCAAGCAAGAAATCTTCAAAGACAAGACTGTCCGTCAGGCTATGAACCATGCGGTTGATAAGAAGTCTATTGCGAAAGACATTTTCCGCGGAACAGAAACACCAGCTGATACCATCTTCTCTAAGTCTACTCCGCACTCTGACGCCAATCTGACTCCCTATGACTACGACATCAAGCTGGCTGAAAAGATGCTGGATCAAGCAGGCTGGAAGAAAGGCTCTGACGGTATCCGTGAAAAAGATGGCAAGAAATTAAGCCTAAATGTTCCTTATATCTCTTCTAAGGCGACAGACAAGGACTTGGTTGAATACTTCCAAGGCGAATGGAAGAAAATCGGAATTGATGTTCAGCTCAAAGCGATGGAAGAAGATGACTACTGGGAAAATATTAAGACTGGCGACTTTGATTTGATGCTGACCTTCTCTTGGGGAGCACCTTGGGATCCGCATGCTTGGATGACTGCCCTGACTTCACCAGCTGACCATGGCCACCCAGAAAATGTTTCCCTAGAAGCTCTGCCATCTAAGTCAGAAATTGATAAAATTATCAAGGCAACTCTGGTCGAACCAGACGAGGCAAAAGTCGATGAAGGTTATAAGAAAGTCCTCACCATGCTCCACGATGAAGCTATCTATATTCCAATCACTTACCAGTCCGTTGTTTCCGTCTACCGCAAGGGAGAACTCGATGGCATGCGCTTTGCTCCAGAAGAAAATGCTTTCCCACTGCGCTATATTGAGAAAAAATAAAAGCTGGCTTCATAACTGCAAATTTTAATATAAAGGGAGTAGTGCTGCTAAGCGAAAAGCTTATCAGCCGCCCCTTTTCTTTTAAGGACTATGAAAAAAGATTTATTTAAAAAAATAGTTTCTTTCTTGGTCGCCCTGTTAATGATATCAGTATTGACCTTTCTCTTGGCCAAGCTATCCTCAGCTGATCAAGCAGAAAACTATTTAAGGGTATCTAAGATTCAAGTGACTCCTCAATCCTTGGAAAAGGCCAGAGATTATCTGGGCCTCAATCAACCTTGGCCCCAGCAGTATCTAGGTTGGCTGACTAAGGCTCTTCGTGGGGATTTTGGAACATCTTATCTATTAAAGGTTCCTGTCCTGCCCTTGGTGCTGGAGCGTTTCCAGTCGACCCTTTCTCTGGGTTTGACATCCTTTGCTCTCATTTTGCTTACGTCCATTCCTTTGGGGATTTTTAGTGCGGTCTACAAGGATTCTCTCTTTGATAAGGTCACTCGCTTTCTATCCTTTTCCAGCGTTTCCATGCCCAGCTTTTGGTTAGGCTACATGCTGATTGTGATTTTTGCTGTTCAGCTTAGATGGCTGCCAGTTTCGGGCAAGCAGGACCTTAGCAGCTTGATTCTTCCTAGTCTGACCCTTAGTATGTCATTGATTGGCCAATATACCGCTTTGATCCGCAAGGCTGTACTGGAGCAGATGAACAGTGTCCATGTCGAAAATGCCCTCCTGCGCGGAGTCAGCAAGTTCTTCCTGGTCAAGAATCATCTCTTGAGAAATTCCCTGCCAGCCATTGCGACAGGCCTGAGCCTGACCTTGGTCTATCTCTTGACAGGATCCTTGATTGTCGAAGAAGTCTTCTCATGGAATGGTGTCGGCTCCCTCTTTGTAGATGCGCTGCAGTCTGTGGACCTGCCCATTATCCAGTGCTGTATGCTTTTATTTGGCCTATTATTCTTGGGAAATAACATTCTAACCCAGCAGCTGCCGCTCTGGATAGACCCTAGAGTCAGAAAAAGGAGGAGCAATGTCTAAACGATTTATTTTTTCAAGTGTCATTTTGCTGTCCCTCTTCATCTGCGCTCTCTTTGCTCCCTATCTATCGAGTTTCGACCCCCAGCATGTGGAGATTTCAAAGAAACTAATGGCACCTGACGCTGTTCATCTGCTGGGAACCGATCAGCTGGGCAGAGATGTCTTGTCTCGTCTGCTGCACGGGGCTCGTTATTCCCTCTTTTTATCCTTGACTATCAGTCTGCTGGAAGTAGTTATCGGTGTCACAGTCGGCTTGCTCATCGGATGGTACCAGGGAAAGGCGGAAGCGACCTTCTTATGGTTTGCAAATGTTATTTCTGCCTTTCCTAGCTTCCTGCTATCGCTAGCTACAGTTGGGATATTAGGCCAAGGAATGACCAATATGATTTTAGCCATTGTCATCATAGAGTGGGTCTACTATGCTCGGGTGACGGCCAATCTAGTCAAGAGTGCCAAGGAGGAAGCCTATGTCATTTCTGCCCAGACTATGGGACTCTCTCAGATTCATATTCTCAAAACCCATATCCTGCCCTTTATCTACAAGCCTATTTTGATTATTGTGCTGATGAATATTGGGAATATCATTCTCATGATTTCTGGCTTTTCTTTTCTGGGAATCGGTGTCCAGCCCAACATTACCGAGTGGGGCATGATGCTGCATGATGCTAGAAGCCATTTTCAAACGGCAACTTGGATGATGCTGGCGCCCGGACTGGCTATCTTTCTGACTGTGGTCACCTTTAATCTATTTGCCGAATGCTTTGAAGAGAAAGGCTGGAAACAGATATGGAAAAAATAGCAGTAAAGCAACTGACAGCCCAGATTGAGGGAAAGACCATACTGCAGGATATCAGCTTTGAAGTGGAGGCGGGTCAATCTATGGTCATTATTGGAGAGAGTGGTTCTGGTAAAACCCTCTTAACCAAGATATTGATTGGCCAGCTGCCTTCATCCTTGAGCATGCAAGGAGAAGTTCTCTATGGCACTATGTCCCTAGAGCGCAACTCTCTCAAGGACTGGCAGCAGCTGCGGGGGAGGAAAGTGGCCTATATGTCACAAAATCCGATGGCTATGTTCAATCCCTTTCAGACCATTCAAAGCCATTTTTGGGAAACCATGCGCAGCCATAGCAAGATTTCAAAAAGCGCTTGTCTGGCTAAGGCCCTAGCCTCTATGAAAGAAGTCAGACTGGGAGAGCCGGAAGAGCTTTTGAAGAAATATCCTTTTGAGCTCAGCGGCGGTATGCTGCAGCGGGTCATGCTGGCCATCTTGCTTTGCCTAGAGCCAGAGACTATCATTTTGGATGAGCCTACTTCGGCGCTAGACATCCACAATCGCGAGCAGATTATCCTTATCTTAAAGGAGCAGTTGGCTAAAGGCAAGACACTCATCACGGTGACCCATGATTATCATTTGGCGCGGGAGCTTGGAGGCAAGATGCTTGTCATGTACCAAGGGGCTATCATGGAGGAAGGGCCGGTTGCTAAGATCCTCGAAAGTCCTTCGCAGGCCTATAGCCAAGACCTTATCTTAGGAAATCCATACGAACGGTTGGTGAGACAAGATGCTGGAATGTAGACATGTATTTAAAAAATTTGATGGCAAAATGGTTGTCAAAGACTGTAACTTCTCCGTCCAGAAAGGTGAAATGATCGGTCTGATGGGCGAGAGCGGCAGTGGCAAGAGCACGCTGGCTAAATTGCTGATTGGTCTAGAAAAGCCCAGTCAAGGCCAGGTCTTACTGGATGGCCAGCCCTACTCAGTCAAAAAGTCTGGCGTGAGAATTCTGCTGGTCTTTCAGGACTCGCTCCATTCAGTAAATCCTAACTTTACAGTCGATCAGGTCTTGACAGAAGCCCTACCAAAAGATGTGGCTAGAGAAGAGATAGAAGCCATTCTAGAAGACGTCGATCTGGATAAAAGCTATCTGAATCAGCCAGCGCGCCAGCTCAGTGGCGGCCAGCTCCAACGGATTTGCATCGCCCGGGGCCTGCTCTTAAAGCCAGATGTTCTTATCTTTGATGAGGCTCTGAGCGGTCTGGATCCCATTGTTCAGGGAAGGTTGTTACGCCTCTTATATGATTTGTGGGAGAAATACCAGCTGACCTATCTTTTCATCTCGCATGATTTCAAGCTGAGCTATGCTCTCTGCCATCGGATTTTGGTCATGGCAGACGGGGAAATCGTTGACGAGATAAAGGACTTTGAGCTTCCTATCCAGGCTCATCACCACGTGACAAAAAAATTGATAGGCGACAAGGGACATTTCAGTTGATGCATGCCCCAGTCAGCTAATCTATTTTAGAATTAAAAATAAAGGAACATATATGAAACGTACTTTTGAAACGAGAAAACTTTACTTCGGCTTTCCAGTCTTCTTTTTAGGCTATAAGGACGATGTGCACGGCTATAATATTTCGACTTCAAGCTCGGTTTATTCCTTGGGCAGCATGATGGTTATTGCCATGCGTACCAAGGGGAATGCCATTACAGAGATTACCAAGAACCAGCAATTCACAGTCAATGTCCCAGAGAAGGATTTGACCAAAGAGTCTGAAATTGCTGGTTTCAACAGCCGCAAGGACAAGTTTGCCCTGACCGGTCTTAGCTACACAATCGGCGAGACTGTGGATGCTCCGCTGGTAGACCAATGCCCTGTATCCATTGAGTGTCAGGTGCTGGATATGGTCGAATGCGGTGCCTTGACCAATGTCATCGCCCGTGTCACTCGGCGCGTGGTTGATGAGGACTTGATTGATGAGAATGACGCTTTCCGCAGCGACCGCTTTTCTCCTATCAGCTACATGGGAGACGGAGATGGCCGGCTTTACCGCTATTTCAGCGACGATTCCGTCAAGATGGGCTCCATTATCAAAGAAATCCGCAAACAAGAAGAAAAATAAAGAAACCGCTGAGATTGAAGAATCTCGGCGGTTTAGTTTTCTATCATAAGTTTTTCTTTTAGGCCAAATTTCTCTAGGAAACGGCCTTGTTCTTCTTGGATTTGAGGGGTCGGATTTTTAATGCCCATGACCAGTTCTATCATTTCTGGATGGACCTCACGCACCAGCTGACTCAGAGCCCAGATAGCTGTAGCGACATGAATCGGATTTTGCCCCTTGTCGATAATTTCCAGCATTTTAGGAATGGCAGAGCGATCATTGGCATTTGCCAGAGCGATAATGGCATTGCGCTGCAGGATGTTTTTCCCCCGCCAGCTGCCGGCTACATGACCGAATTTCTCCTTAAACTGACCGTTGGAAAGCTCCAAGAAAGGCAGGAGCTCGGGATGAGAAAGGTCGGGGTCAATTTCTGTTGCGAGCGGATTGTCCAAGCCTTTATTATAAGGACAGCAGATTTGACAGATATCACAGCCATAGATGACGGTTTTAATCTTCTTGCGAAATTCCAGATCCATGACGCCCTTGTCCTGAGTCTGAAAGGATAGACAACGCTTGGCATTCATGCTGCCATCACCAATCAGGCAGGAAGTAGGACAGGCTGTCACGCAGCGGTTGCAGTCTCCGCAGCCGTAGTCGACAGGCTGATCAGGCTCGATGTCCAGATTGGTGATGAGCTCTCCTAAAAACATATAGGAGCCAAATTCCTTGGAGATGACCAAGCCGTTCTTACCGATAAAGCCGATTCCTGCTCTCTGGGCTACGGCAGTATCGACCAAGGCGCCCGTGTCCACCATGCCCTTGTATTCAAAATCAGCGGTCAGTTCCTCAATTCCCTTGGCAAGCCGGTCCAGCTTGTCCTGCAGGACATAGTGGTAGTCCAGCCCCCAGCTGTTAGGGGTAAATTTCCCTCGCTTATAGGCCGTTTTCTGAGGTTGCTGCTTGAGCTTGTGGGGGTAGGCGACTGCGATAGAGATGATGGTCTTGGCTGAAGCCAGACTCAGCTTGGGCTTGATCCGTTCCTCAATATTCTTGTGCTCAAATCCTGAATTTCGCCCTTCTTCTACAGCCAAGCGCAGCGACTTCTCCAGATAGTCAAAATCATCCGCTGTCGTAAAGCCAATTTTAGAAATCCCAATGTCTTTTGCTAAGTTAATAATTTCTTCTTTGATATTCATCCCTACTATTATAGCGGAAAAATGCCAACTTGGCGAATGATTGAGAAAGGGAATTATCCTATAGAGATATACCTATAGTTTTATAAGACTTCCTTAGCCTATATACTGTATGATATAATGAAATGTGGAATTTTTTTATAGAAAGTTCCGCAAAGTTTAGGGGAAATTTTATAAAGTTAAACAATGGGAGTTTACAAAATGAAAAAGAGATATTATGAATTTTTGAATGTTCTTGTTACGGATTGTAATCCAATCAAAAACTTAGATTTTTATAAGGCTGGTTTAATTGAGTTATTTTTTATCTCACTGGTATTTATCGTTTCTATTTTCTTACGGGGTGAGATGCATCATCTGAGCATGATGGTCATGAATTTTACTATCGTTCACACGCTTATTTTGTTCCTGGCCTTTTTACTCTTCCAAAAGTTTTTTGATACCAAAGCCTTGCAGCTCATTCCGACCAGCTCTTACCTATTTCTGCATTTTGAATTGCTTTTTTGGGGCTCCATCTTTTTTGGTGAGAACTACTTAGCATTTTTTATGATTTTTATCATACTTAGCTTGTCTTATCAGCTGATCAATTTGCTCTATCAGATGGTAATCGTCTCAAAATTGAGATATTTTGAACAGAAACAAAAGATCAACATTTTGCAGATTCATGCTATCGTCCTGTGCTGCCTGTCAGCAGGAGTAGCAGTCATCACTCGCCTGTTTATGCTGTCAGGACTCTATATGATTATTGCCTTGGTAGGCTTGAGCATCGCATTGACGCCCTTGTATCTACTGGGCTATGCACAAGTTTTCACAGGCTGGAGAAATCAAGTGCCTGAAAAATGGTAGAATTGAAGGGGATTGTCGAAGAAACAATTTCCCTTTTTTTATTAAGAGGGAAGCTGGAGATATGAACGTATCCTCTAGAACTGGATTGTTTATCAAGAATGATTTAAAATGGATAAGAGTAATTAATACTGAGAAGCTTAGAAGAAACAAAAATATCAATACAGGAGCTGCGAAATGAAGAAAAAATATTACGACTTTTTAAATATGATTATTATAGATTATAGTCCAATAAATAATTCAGATTTTTACAAATCTTTTCTAATAGAACTAATGGCTTAAACTAGTGGAAGGGTGGTCTCGTTAATGGTAAAGATAAATAGAAAAGATAAAGTAAATATCACTAATATAGAAAAAGAAAGATACCATGGTCCATTGATTACACATGGTGTCAGCTTAGGTTATATTAAATTATATCCATGGATTGGTTTGGCATTAAGCGGTTTTATGTATTTGGTTGGAAGTTATGAAGATTATCTAGGTATCTTTAAAGGGCTTTCTTTGCTTTGCGGTGTTGTGAATATATTGGGTATTATCATTTCTTTTATTCCCTATTTAATAAATGCATGGAAGGTTTTAACATATTATTTAATAGCCCTCACAGTGTTAAGCTTAGTGATAGGTCTAAATTTTATTGGTTTACTAATGGTTATTTCAGACGGTAGTCCTATTGGAGCTAAGGAGATATATCAATCCCCTCTCACTCCATTTTATGTAATATTGATGATGTTCCTTTTTATCTTTGCTTGTGGCCTCTATGCTTGGTACTATCTCCCAAAGAATCAAGGAAAAGTCTGGGCTTTTAATCAAGTAAAAGAGGGAGATAGAAAGAAAACATGGTGGAATAATTTTGCTATAGCTTTTGCGGGGGCAACAATCATTCCCTCCCTCCTAACGGGTTATATTCAGAATGCTTTTGGTGTTTTATTGGGAATTTTGTTGACCTTGACTTTGCCAGCTGTTATGGTAGATGCGGTTTATGCAGCTATTTATATAAGGAAGCATCCGAAAAGTGATGAACTGATTTGAGGTGTTTTTAGTAACTGACAAAAAGTTGAGTGGTGTTCCAAATATCTCCTATGTAGTTAAACAGTTATAGCGTTTATATTCTAAAAGTTTGCTAAGGTAGAGAAATGATTTTTCTCTGCCTTTATTTTTTTACAAATCTGAAAGCGCTTCATTGACAAAGTCTTCCAGATAGTTTATAATATAATAACAGTATAGAAAATGGCAAGGAAGCCTGATTTGATCGCAATGAAGCGAGTGTTTCAGAATCAAAGGGGGTTTCTATGCCATTTTTTTGCGCACTATTATTTTTTATGGAGGATTGTTTCTATGCGGACAAAAGGAATTGTGCTGCTTTGTAGTTTGGCTTTGCTTCTGGGAGCTTGTCAAGCGGGGAATAATAAGACGACGACGGAGTCATCCTCGGCTAAGACGGAGACAACGGATAAGGACAAGGCTAAGACTTTGGATAAGGGCGTTTGGGAAGACAAGCTTTATGCCCGTCTGGCTAAGCTCATCAAGGAAAATGGGAACACCAGCTCTAGCTATGATAAAAATAAAAAACCTTATGCCGTCTTTGACTGGGACAATACGACCGTCATTAACGACATTGGCGAAGCAACCTTTACCTATCAAATTGAAAATCTGGCCTTTAAGATGACGCCGGAAGAATTTGACCAAGCAGTACGGACCAATATACCGAGCGACGATTTTGTTGAGGATTTCCATAATAAAGATGGTGAACCAGTGAACATTGACAAGATTGCGGCTGACTTGCTTTCTGACTACACGGCTATTTACAATAGCTATAAGGGAATGCAAGGAGACAAGTCTCTGGAAGAAGTCAAAAAGACGGATGAATACCAAGACTTCGCTGCTAAACTACGCTATCTTTACGAAGCGATTGGTGATACCTTCAGCTCTGACATCAGCTATCCATGGGTGACCTACCTCTATGCAGGTATGACTTCTGAAGAAGTTCAAGCCCTATCTGAAAAGTCTATTGATCAGGCTCTTCAAGACAAGCTAACTTCTGAAACTTGGGAAAGTCCAGAAGGCTTGAAAGGTGAGTCAGGCCAAATCACTGTGACCTTCAAGCGCGGTGTTCGCTCAGTCAAGGAAATGCAAAATCTCTATAAGACTCTGATGGCTAACGGCATTGATGTCTATATCTGCTCAGCGTCTTATATCGATGTGATTATCCCTTATGCTAGCAATTCTAAGTATGGCTACAATATTCCTAAAGAAAATGTCACTGCTATGCGTCTGAAAAAGGATGATAAGGGTGTGATTCAGCCAGAATACGATACCAACTATGCTCAGACTCAGGGTGAGGGCAAGACAGAGACTATTAAGAAACTGATTGCTGTCAATCATGACAATCAAGAACCAATCCTGATTGCCGGTGACAGTAATGGCGACTATGCTATGCTCAAGGACTTCCCTAAACTGCAAATGGGTATTATCTTCAATCTTTTGAGAGATCCTAGCAAGGGAATCGGTCTTTTGCAAACTAAGGCAATTGAAACTTACGGTCAGGAAGATGCACTTTACTACCTGCAAGGTCGCGATGAAAATAAAGGTGTACTGCTCAACGGCAGGGAAACTATCAAACTAGATAGTAAGGAAGCCCAGCTAAGCAGATAGCAGGCAGTTCCCTGTCATAGAGAGGAATGGATGCAAAATATGAAAAAAATCATGTTTGTCGGTCCAGTCGGAGTGGGTAAGACTACTCTGACCCAGCGACTGAAAGGCTTGGAGCTAAGCTACTTTAAGACTCAGGCTATTGAGTTCTATGATGCCATCATTGACACGCCTGGAGAATTTCTCCAGCATCGTAAGTATTATAATGCTCTGAACGTGACAGCAACGGAGGCTGATGTGATTGGTCTCTTGGTGGCGGCTTCCAATCAGATGCAGACCTTTCCTCAGGGTTTTTCTTCCCTCTTCAATAAAGAAGTGATTGGCATTGTTACCAAGATTGATATGGCTGAACAGCCGGAGCAAATCGAAAAAGCACGGCGGCAGCTGAAAGCGGCTGGAGCCAAGGAAATTTTTGAAATATCAGCGACGGAAAATGAAGGAATTGACCGTCTCCAGGCTTATCTGGAGGCAGACTAGGGACGAAAAGCCGAATATGGTATACTAGATTCTAACAAGGAAACGAGGAAGGAATATCTATTTATGAAAGTAGAGCACGGAGGAAATGCGGCAGCTTTGGCTGAGGAATTTGGTTTTTCTCTAGAAGACTGTCTGGATTTCAGTGCCAATATCAATCCTTTGGGGATTTCTCCGCGGCTGAGAGCTTGTCTGACCGAGTCCATTGACTGGCTGGTTCATTATCCAGACATCAGCTACAGCCGCTCCAGAGAGCTTTTGGCACATCATCATGGCCTAGAAAAGGACAAGGTCCTGTTGGCAAATGGTGCGGTAGAAGTCTTTTACGAGTTGGCCCGCTTCTTGTGTCCAAAGACAGTCCTGACTCTGAGCCCTACTTTCATGGAATATGAGAAAGCCTTCTCGCAAGTGCAGGCCAAGGTGGAGCGCTTTAGCCTTCCTTCTCCATCCTATGAGTGGAATCTAGCTGACATGTTGCCAGCCTTGGATTCACTGACTGCAGGAGACGCTGTACTCATCTGCAATCCCAATAATCCGACGGGTACCCTGATTCGGCGTACTGAGTTAGAAAAGCTAGCTGAGGACCTGCAGGAGCGGCAAATCTTTTTGATACTGGACGAGGCTTTTATGGACTTTCTGGACGATGAGGAGGACTATAGCTTTGTCTCCTGTCTAGCTACCTATCCAAATGCAGTAGTGGTGCGGTCTCTGACTAAGTTTTATGCCATTCCTGGTCTGAGATTGGGCTATGCTCTCAGCTGTCATCCAACTTGCTTTGATGAAATAGAGGGGAGCCGCGCTCCTTGGTCGGTCAATGCTATGGCGGACCAGGCCCTGCCTGTCCTTTTGGAGGATCAGGCTTATCAGCAAGCTACCAAGCAGTGGCTTCGAGTAGAAAGAGATTTCCTTTTTCAAGGGCTGACTGCATTTTCACAGATTCGGCCGGTCAAGCCTAGTGTCAATTATATCTTCTTTGAGTATCTAGGTCGGCTGGACCTGCGTCAGGAGCTTCGGCAGAGAAAGATTTTTATCCGTTCCTGTCAAAATTATCATGATCTGACAGACCGGCATTACCGTATAGCCATCCGCAGCCATCAGGAAAATGAACAGCTTCTGGCTTGTCTGACAGAAGTCTTGGCGAAAGAGGCTCCTTATGACTAAGGGAATCGTGTCTTGTCCAGGTTCCTGCGGTGAGTTATTTCAAGGTTTAGTAGGAGAGCAGGAAGTCCTGCTCTCCTATGGGATTGAGAAGCGCAGTCGAGTGAGATTGGACGGAGCTTCGTCTCTCGCAAGGCAAGTCCAAGGTGAAAAGGTAAGGCGAGCTTTGGAGCTCCTGCCTGAGTCCAATGTTTTCTCTTTTGTTCAGGAGTCAGACCTGCCTATCAGCAAGGGCTATTCTAGCAGCACAGCAGATATGGTTAGCTGCCTGCAGGCAGCTGCTCTGGGGCTGAAGCAGCCTCTGAAGGCAGCGGATTTGACGCGTCTCTGTGCCATGATTGAGCCTACTGACTCGGTCGCTTTTGCGGACTGGACAGTCATTAATCCCCTGACTGGTCAAGTGGTCTGGCAGACAGACTGGCGACCGGAGCTTTATGTCTATATCTTGGAGCCTGTGGAGATGGTGACAACTCTTGACTTGGTTCGGATGAAGGACAGTCCTAGCTATCCGGCTGAGGAGTCCAAGCGCTTGCTTCCTCTCTTTCAGGCGGCTTGTCAGGAGAAGAGTTTGGAAAAACTTGGCCATTTAGCGACCTATAGTGCTTTGTTGAACAACCAACGGCTGCCAAAGCCCTATCTGGAAGAATTACTGAATTTGGTAAAAAAATACCAATGCTTAGGGCTCAATGTTGCCCATAGTGGCACATTAGTTGGTCTGCTGCTGAGCAGGGAACAGCTAGAAGTCTTGCCCAAGCTAGAGGCTGAACTAGCTCGCTCAGCCAGCGGGGCTTATTATCAGACTCGGACCTTGAGCAGGATTATTTTTGAAGGGGTGCAGCCGGTCAGGGAGGAGATAGACTAGTTTGAAAGACTTAGAAAAAATTATTGAGCAGATTCTTCCGATAGACAGAGACAAACTTCAAGAAGGCCAGAGCTACTGTGATCAGCTAGGAAAGCCGCCAGGTTCCTTGGGAAAGCTCGAGACTATCTATGCTCGCTTGCATGCCATGTTTTCTGGTCCCATTGATTTGGAGAAGAAGATTGTCCTCGTCTACGTAGCGGATAATGGCATCGTGGCTGAAGGCGTTTCAGCCAATCCTCAGGAAACGACCTATACTGTTGCTCGTAATATTCTAGCAGGAAAATCTGGCTTATGTGCTATTTCTGAGCATGCTGGTTCAGACATCTGCCTGGTAGACATTGGCTGCAAGAAGGATATTTTTGAGGAAAATAAGGACAAGGTCTGTCATGGGACGCGTAACATGCTCAAGGAGCCGGCCATGGCCCGCGAGCAGGCTATAGCGGCAATTCTAGTCGGCTACAAGAAGACAGAGGCCTTGATCAAAGATGGCTACCGTCTCTTTGGAACAGGAGAAATGGGGATTGGCAACACCACGACCTCAGCTGCTGTCATTGCAGCGGTTCTCGGCCTTAAAGAAGACGTCACAGGCTATGGAGCTGGTCTGACTCAGGATATGAAGGCTCATAAAACGGCTGTTATCCAGCAGTGTTTGGATTGCCACGCTCCTTATGGAGATATTCTGGATCTGACCGCTAAGCTTGGTGGGCTGGATATGCTGGCTATGGCAGGCACTCATCTTGCCTGTGCCCGCTATCAGCTGCCATGTGTAGTGGATGGCCTTATCTCTCTGACGGGGCTTCTGATTGCCCATCAGCTGACTCCTCATGTCTTGGACTATACCTTTGCTTCCCATGCTTCGACGGAGCCTGCTTACAGACTGGTCAGTGACTTTCTAGGACTGGAGCCTATGCTTTTGCTGGATATGCGGCTAGGTGAAGGCTCGGGCTGTCCTTTGGCTTTCTTTCTGCTGGAAAATGCTGTTTACACCATGGAGCACATGCCAACCTTTGAAGAAGGCAGCTTGAAAGAAGAAGATTATGTTGATATTCGCAAAAATGTGACTTAAAGGAGGAAAAATATGCAACTCTATACAAAAACAGGAGACAAGGGCTTGACCAAGCTAGTTGGCGGTCAAAGTGTCGCCAAGGATGCAGAACGGGTTAATGCTTACGGAACTATTGATGAGCTGAACTCTTGGATTGGTTATACTATTACCAAGCTGAACAAGGATGATAAGCTGAGAGATGAGCTACTCCAGCTGCAGCATTATCTCTTTGACTGTGGTTCAGACCTCTCTACTCCTAAGGGAGTTTACCCTTATAAGGTCGATCAGCAGCTGATTGACTGGATTGAGGAGAGGATTGATACTTACGCAGAAATTCCACCGGCTCTGGAAAGGTTTATCCTACCAGGCGGTGACGAGATTGCTTCCATGATTCATGTGGCTCGGACCATTGCAAGACGAGCAGAGCGTCATATCGTAGGGGCTATGTGGACTACGGAAATTAACAATAATGTCCTGATTTTTGTCAATCGTCTATCAGATTATTTCTTTGCCTTGGCTCGAGTAATCAACTTTACTAAAAACCAAGAAGACATCGCCTATGAAAGAGGTGCTAAGGTCTTCCACAATATCACCAAGGCAGATGTTGAGCGTTGGGCAAGCAAACGCCAGTGACAAAAAGAAACAGAAAAAGTTCTGTCTTTCCAAATTGACTCCTACTGAGTCTTGGAAGGACAGAACTTATTTTGATATTCTAAAAAAGAAAGCCGCCTATACATCATCGTATCTTCATGCTAAGCTTCGTTGATTAGCACTAGCTTTCCAATTATTGACTCTGCTCCTTTGCAGAAAGACAAGAGAAACCTCATCTTTAGAAAATTAACGTACTTAAACGTAGAGTCAATAATGGAAACTAAGCTAAAATGTTTGTTCCAAACTGACATCACTACCTTACATCGAGGCATGAAATCTACTAAAATTTAAGAATAAAGACCTGACTTAAAGCTGAAAAGCTTATCACAGTGGCGGGACCGCGCTGGATTTGCACCAGACTTCCATACCCTTAAAAGTACTAAAATCAATTTCCTAGTAACTAGATTGTAACACCTTTCACAGGGAATTACAAGGAAAATGAACTAAATTTTAATAAAAATTTAATTCTTCAAATAAGCTTGGCTTTGCAAGGGGATGCGGCACTAAAAATTTCTTATATTAATGACTTTTTCATTGCCTTGAAAGCGTTTTTGTGTTATAATTCAATATAGTACAAAGGGGTACTGAAGATAAATAAGCAATGAAGCTATATGAAAATGCTGTGACGTGTGTAGGGGAGCAGTCTTATTTTCATATAGCTTCTTTTTGTTTAAAAATAGATACAACAGAAAGGAGAAAAGATGTATAAGATTTCCTATAAGACTGAATTGCATGTGGGCAAGGGCGCTCTGCAGCAATTAAGCCATTATAAAAACGAGCATATTTTAGTCGTTGCCGATCCTTTTTTGAAGACATCTGGCACGCTGGATGCCATTTTAGCCAACTTTGATGACAGCAATGATATTGTTGTTTTCACAGATATTGTGCCTGATCCGCCAATCGAAACAGTTGTGGCTGGTATCAAGAGTGCAGGAGACAAACCAATCAGCATTGTGCTTTCTATTGGTGGCGGCTCTGCCATTGATGCTTCCAAGGCTATGTATTATTTTGCCAAGAAGCAGGGTGCCTTCTCAGAGGCTATTCTCATCGCCATTCCTACAACAAGCGGAACTGGATCTGAAGTAACGTCCTTTTCTGTCATCACGGATGCAGAGAGAGGTACCAAATATCCTTTAGTGACCAAAGAAATCCTTCCGGATGTTGCGATCTTAGATGCGGATTTGGTTCTGTCACTTCCTGGTAACATCACGGCTGACACTGGAATGGATGTACTGACCCATGCCATTGAAGCTTATGTATCGACCAAGGCTACGGACTTCTCTGATGCCTTGGCTGAAAAGGCAATTAAGCTGGTCTTTGAATACCTGCCTAAAGCCTACAAAAATGGTCAGGATGTAGAAGCGCGTGAAAAGATGCATGCAGCATCCACTCTGGCAGGTATGGCCTTTAATACAGCTTCTTTGGGTATCAATCACAGTCTGGCACATGCGGCAGGCGCTAAGTTCCATGTGCCTCATGGTCGTTTAAACAGTATTTTAATGCCCCATGTTATTCAGTATAATGCTGGTATCGAATTCAACAATCGGAACCGGCAGGCGACAGACAAAACTGTAGCAAGCCGCTATCAGGATATTGCCAAACTACTGGGATGCAGTGCTTCAAGCCCTGTGTCAGGAGTGAGACAGCTGGTTGAAGCTATCAAGAAACTGCAAAGAAAGCTGGAGATGCCAACTTCTCTAAGAGAATATGGTGTGAAAGCAGATGCTTTTGCTCAGTACAAGGTAGAAATTTCAGAAGCTGCTCTGCATGATGGTTGTACTCCGACTAACCCTCGCGTCCCTACGGCAGAAGAGCTGCTTAAAGTATTAGAGAAAGCGTTTTAATCCTCTGAATTGCTGTTATGCCAAAATTATTGTATAATGATTAAGAGCATGCAGTACACTTCTGAACGTTTAAAATCATGAAGAAGGTTTACTAAATTGGAAGAAAAACAAAGAATGATACAGGAATACGTTCCTGGGAAACAAGTGACCTTGGCGCACCTTATCGCAAATCCTGATGAAGTCATTTTTGAAAAATTGGGATTGCAGGCAGAAATCAAGGATGCGATTGGAATCTTGACGATCACTCCGAGTGAAGCGGCTATCATTGCGGTTGATATTGCGACCAAGGCTGCGGATGTTCAAGTTGGTTTTGTGGATCGTTTCAGCGGCTCTGTCGTGATGACAGGTGACGTTTCTTCTGTTGAGGCAGCTCTCATTGCCGTTTTACAAGGTCTGGAAGAGATTTTGGGCTTCTCCAGCACTGTCGTAACGCGGACATAAAAAATCAAACTGTCGAGGGGAAGTATGAAAGGCAGAATACTAATTGTTGATGATGATCCAATTGTAAGATTAGATATCCGAAATATATTAGAGGCAGCTGATTATGAAGTGGTGGCTGAGGCATCCGATGGCTTTGAGGCTATTGATTTGTGTCAGAAATATCGTTGTGACTTGGTCATGATGGACATCAAGCTTCCGCTTCTGGATGGCCTGACAGCGGGTAAGAAGATACTCGAAGATGCTTTAGCCTACAGTGTGATTCTACTGTCAGCCTACAGTGATGAACACTATGTTCAAAAAGCTAAAACCAATGGAATTAGTGCTTACTTGGTTAAACCTTTGGATGCCAAGTCCTTGGTTCCAATGGTAGAGGTCTGCATTGAGAAGGGCCGTCAGCTTCAGCAGATGTCCAATGAAATGGTCAAGCTGTCTAAAAAAATAGACGATCGGATTGTGATTGAAAAGGCTAAAGGCTTGCTGATGGCTCGTGATCATTTGTCAGAGCCAGAAGCTTTCAAACGCATTCGGACAATTAGTATGCAAAAGAGAGTGCCGATGATTGAGATTGCCAAATTGCTGGTGCTCCAAGATGATGTGTAATGATGTATAAAGATAAGATAAAGCAGCTTTGTCAGGAACAGACAAATTTGGATGAGGCTGATATCGAGCATCTTGTCCAACAGGCTGATGAATTATTGAAAAACTCAGCTTATGCCAATGAAGATGTCTTCATTGACGTAAAGAATATCTTTTCAGAACATGCCATTGTTATCTTTCACAAAAAACCGGAAAGCAAGCTCAGCTTGTACGAAAACTCGGTCGTAGGTGCTATGGCTTACCTGGAAAATGAGCCAGGTGTTATCCGGACCTTGGAGACGGGCGCTCCTTCGATTGGGCTTTCAGCCAGATCGCAGGAGGGCTTAGCCATCCATCAGACGGTCTTTCCGATAGTGAGAGAAGAGCGCGTCATCGGAACGCTGATTATCGAAAGAAATGCTCCTCAGACTTTACCGGACCACTTTTCTTTAGATAAAGAGGACGGCGGTTTTGAGTTACGGAGCACTCCTGAGATTTCAGCCCAAGAGCAGTTTGTTTTATTTGATCATATAGATGAAGCTTGTCTGGTCTTTGACCAGCAGGGTTATCTCAAGTATTTCAATCAAGCAGCTGCTGATTCTTATCGCCATAAGCTGGGCTATATGGACTCGATTGAGGGAATGCACTACAGCAATCTGGTCTTAGACAGTCTGACTTTTGAAGAAATCCAGCAACTGGGACCGCAAGCCCCTCAAGAAAAACCTCACCAAGTTGAGGTACATTATGGCACTTATTGCTTTTTGGTCAAGCGCTACCTGCTGGCTGAGAGTGAAAATATGGTCATGATCTGTAAGGATATTACAGACATCAAGGAAAAGGAAGCGCAGCTCTTAACCCATACAACTACCATTCGTGAAATGAACCATCGGGTAAAGAATCACTTGCAAACCGTTGTTTCCTTATTGCGACTACAAGCTCAGCAAAGTCCAGGAGCAGACACCAAAAAAGCTCTTAATGACAGTATGAATCGTGTGCTCTCCATAGCGGCAACTCACGAGCTCCTGTCTTCTCAGCAGGATGACAGCATTCAGATTGAGCATCTGCTGAAGAAAGTTATCGAAAATGTTCAGCGCTGTTTTTCCGGGCATAGGGAAATAGCCCTGACCTACAGCTTGGAACCGGAACTCTGTCTTGACAGCAGCCGGGCTACTTCACTGGCGCTAATCGTCAATGAATTATTGCAAAACAGCTATGAACATGCTTTTAAGGACAAAAAATATCCAGAAAAGCCGCAAATCCATTTGCAGGTTGGACTTAAAAATGATATAATAACTTTAAAAGCACTGGATAATGGTAGCGGTTACAATCAAGAGCATGCCTTTGAGAATCATCTGGGTTTACTCTTGGTGGAGCGCTTTGTCCAAGGAAAATTGTTTGGAACCTTGTCTATCCACTCAGACCATGAGGGGACGACAACGACTATTCGTTTTAAAAAATAAATACTACCAGACTAACAATGATGTCAGTCGAAAAAAGCAATGACGCTTGAAGAATGTAAATGAACTCTGTTTGTTTGCATTGCTTTGAGCGTCTTTTTTTGGAGGTTTTTAGTATGTCAGATAAAATTTTGAGTGTGGGGCTTGATATCGGGACAGCCACTACACAGCTGATCCTTTCAGAGCTTACCATCGAGAATATTGCTTCTGTGTTTACTATTCCTCGTGTCTATATTACAGATAAAAAAGTTCTTTATAAAAGTGAAATTATCTTCACACCAATTTCGGATCAACTTTTGATCGAGGTGGATAAGATCAAAAACTTTGTTCTGAATGAGTATGCGAAGGCAGGCATTCAGAAAAAAGATATTCAGATGGGAGCAGTCATCATTACTGGTGAGACGGCTCGCAAGGAAAATGCCAGTCAGGTGCTCCAAGCACTGAGTGGCTACGCTGGTGACTTTGTCGTTGCGACGGCTGGGCCAGACCTTGAGAGTATCATCGCTGGTAAAGGGGCCTGCAGCCATCAGTATTCTCAAGAGCATCATACATCAGTCGTCAATATTGATATTGGTGGGGGGACTTCCAATCTGGCGGTCTTCCGAGAAGGAGATGTGATTGATACAGGGTGTTTTGATATCGGAGGTCGGCTGATAAAGATGGATCCGCAGACCCAGCGGATTAGCTATATTGCTCCAAAACTGCAGACTATCATTGCAGAGCAGGGGCTTCAGCTGGCAGTTGGTGAAACGGTCCATCGGGCTGATTTGGATCGGCTGATTCAAGAAATGGTCTCCGTATTAGAACAGTCTGTAGGAATTGACAATCACAGTCCTTACTATGAGCTCCTACAGACCAACCACGGTCTCAAGTTGAACTATGATCTCCACTGCGTATCCTTTTCTGGTGGTGTAGCTGATGGAATATATTTGGAAACGACCTCGGCGGATGATTTCCGCTATGGGGATATCGGTATCCTGCTTGGCAGGGCGCTGAGAAAATCCAAGATTTTTGATCAAAAGAAAGTCATCCAGTCAGCTGAGACTATTCGGGCAACCGTTGTTGGAGCCGGCAGCCATACGACCGATGTCAGTGGCAGTACCATTACCTACATCTCTGATATCCTCCCTATTAAGAACATTCCAGTTCTCAAACTGGCAGCTTCTGATGAGCATGAGGATAAGGAGGGACTGCAGCAGATTATCAGGGACAAGGTAGCCTGGTTCACACTGGAAAATGAAGTCCAGCAGGTGGCTTTGGCAATCAATGGAGAAAAAAGCCCAAGCTTCGCCCGAGTTTTGGAATACGCAGAGGCTATTGTCAGCGGAATGAGCGAAAGTATTGAAAAGAAAATTCCGCTGCTAGTGGTAGTCAGAGAAGATATGGCCAAGGTTTTAGGTCAATGTCTCTTTGCTCAGTTGCCAAAGGATTATCCATTTGTCTGCATTGACTCAGTGGATGTTCAAAATGGCGACTATATCGATATTGGTAATCCAGTCATTGAAGGCTCGGTCTTACCGATTGTTGTGAAAACATTGGTGTTTAATTAAACTTTTATTTACACAAAGGAGGAAGTAATCCATGATTTTGAAAACAAAATTGTTTGGTCGGCTTTACGAATTTAAATCCGTAAAAGAAGTGCTGGCCAAAGCCAATGAGTACAAATCCGGAGATCAGCTAGCCGGAGTAGCAGCAGAATCTGCTGAAGAGCGTGTCGCTGCTAAGGTTGTACTAGCTCAGCTGAAACTGTCTGATTTGTTCAATAATCCAGTAGTGCCTTATGAAGAAGATGAGGTAACACGGATTATCATTGACGACGTCAATCTTCGTACTTACGAAAAGATTAAGAATTGGACAGTAGAAGAGCTGCGTGAATGGATCTTGGATAACAAGACTAAGAACGTGGACATTCAATGGCTGTCTCGTGGGTTGACTTCGGAAATGGTAGCGGCTGTTGCTAAGTTGATGACCAACTTGGACTTGATTGTGGCTGCTAATAAGATTGTCATTACCAAACATGCGAATACAACGATTGGTATGCCGGGAACATTCTCTTCTCGTCTTCAACCAAACCATACCACAGACGATCCAGACGGTATCATGGCTTCTACTATGGAAGGTTTTGCTTATGGATGTGGGGATGCTCTCTTAGGACTGAACCCAGTTGACGACTCAGTAGAAAGTGTTAAACGGGTCTTGCATAAGTTTAACGACTTCATCGAAGAGTACAAGATTCCAACTCAGCACTGTGTACTGGCTCACGTTACTACTCAGATTGAAGCCATGAATCAAGGTGCTCCGACAGGATTGGTCTTCCAGTCTATCGCTGGTTCTGAAAAAGGAAATGAAGCCTTTGGTTTTGATGCTAAAATCATTCAAGAAGCTTGGGATACAGCCCTGAAAGTAGGAACAGCTGCTGGACCGAATGTCATGTACTTTGAAACAGGTCAAGGTTCTGAACTTTCATCTGACGCTCACCATGGAGCAGACCAAGTGACTATGGAAGCTCGTTGTTATGGTTTCGCTAAACGCTTTGATCCATTCTTGGTAAATACCGTTGTTGGATTCATTGGACCTGAGTATCTCTACGATTCTAAGCAGGTTATCCGTGCTGGTTTGGAAGACCACTTCATGGGCAAACTGACTGGTATCTCAATGGGTTGTGATATCTGCTACACTAACCACATGAAGGCTGACCAAAACGATGCTGAAAATCTCTTGGTTCTTCTCGGAGCAGCTAATGTTAACTACATCATGGCGATTCCTCATGGTGACGATATCATGCTTAACTATCAAACAACTGGTTACCATGAAACAGCAACCATGCGTTCACTTCTCAACAAACGTCCAATCAAGGAATTTGAAGAGTGGATGGAAAAGATGGGCTTGATGGAAGATGGCCACCTGACAGAAATCGGCGGAGACGGCTCCATCTTTATGAGACAAAATTAGCAAGGAGGAAATCATTGTGGATGAATTGCAATTAAAAGAAATGATTCGCTCATTGTTAAATGAGATGGGCGGCGACTCAGCTGCTAAAGAAACAGCAGCGACTGACCAGAATAAAGTTGAAAAATCTGCAGTTTCTCTGCAGGAAGAAGTCAAACAAGACACTTCAGTGATAGAAGATGGCGTCATTCCAGATATAACGGAAGTAGATATCCAGGAACAGTTCTTGATTCCGAATGCCATCAATGAAGAAGCCTACCGGAAGATTAAGAAATTTACTCCGGCACGTCTGGGCTTGTGGCGGGCAGGTGATCGCTACAAGACACAAACTGTTCTGCGTTTCCGAGCAGACCATGCGGCAGCTCAGGATGCGGTCTTCTCCTATGTTTCAGATGACTTT
The DNA here is from genome assembly GCF_019928825.1 of Streptococcus sanguinis. Classification (GTDB taxonomy): domain Bacteria; phylum Bacillota; class Bacilli; order Lactobacillales; family Streptococcaceae; genus Streptococcus; species Streptococcus sanguinis_L. The sequence goes on from NZ_JAHZOP010000002.1 coordinate 301,811, forward strand.
ATCAAGGAAATGGGCTTCATTCCTGTACAGACCAAGGCAGCAACTAAGGATGAGTACTTGACACGTCCAGATTTTGGCCGCATCTTCCCTGAAGATCAGCAGGCGATTATCAAAGAAAAATGCAAACCTAATGCCAAGGTTCAGATTGTCGTTGGCGATGGTCTTAGCTCATCAGCTATTGAGGCTAACGTCAAAGACTTTCTGCCAGCTCTGAAGCAAGGTCTGAAAATGTTCGGACTGGACTTTGGTGAAGTACTCTTTATCAAGCATGCTCGGGTTGCAGCTATGGACCAAATCGCAGAATTGACTGGAGCAGAAGTTATCTGTATGCTGGTCGGTGAGCGTCCAGGTCTAGTAACAGCTGAGTCCATGAGTGCTTACTTGGCCTACAAGCCAACAGTTGGTATGCCAGAAGCGAAACGGACCGTTGTTTCCAATATTCATAAAGGCGGAACACCAGCCGTTGAAGCTGGGGCCTATGTAGCAGAAATCATTAAGAAGATTCTTGATAATAAGAAATCAGGAATTGATTTGAAATAATAGGAGGTAGTGGCTTTGAAAAATGATCGATTAGGTGCAAGTGTATTAAGTGCCCTTCTGATTTCGAACGTGGATGCAGGTTTGGCAGCTTCTTTGGAGCTTAAACCACATCACAGAAGCCTGGGAATTATCACTTCTGACTGTGATGATGTCACTTATGTAGCCTTGGATGAAGCAACCAAGGCAGCAGATGTCGAAGTAGTCTATGCTCGCAGTATGTACGCTGGTGCAGGCAACGCTTCAACTAAGCTGGCTGGTGAAGTCATCGGTATCTTGGCTGGTCCAAACCCAGAAGAAGTTCGCAGCGGTCTGGATGTAGCAGTCTATGAAATCGAAAATGGGGCTAGCTTCTACAGTGCCAATGATGATGACAGCATTCCTTATTTTGCTCATTGTATCTCTCGTGCAGGTTCTTACCTGTCAGAGGGAGCTAATGCAGAAGAAGGAACAGCGATTGCTTACTTGATTGCTCCACCGGGTGAAGCTATGGTGGCACTGGATGCGGCTTTGAAAGCGGCAGATGTGCAAGTTGGAGCCTTCTATGGACCACCGAGCGAAACCAACTTTGCCGGCGGCCTTCTGGTCGGATCACAGTCAGCATGCCGAGCTGCCTGCGACGCATTTGCGAATGCAGTCATCGCAGTAGCAAATGATCCTAAAAGTTATTGATTAGGAGTTGATTAAATGGCAGATAGAGCACTAGGTTTAATTGAAGTAAAAGGTTATCTAGGTGCTGTAGTTGCGGCAGATGCGGCTTTGAAGGCTGCCAATGTATCATTGCTTAATATTGAAACGGTCAAAGCTGGTTTGAACACAGTTCAATTAATAGGCGATGTCAGTGCAGTCCGCTCAGCGGTTGATGCGGCAGTTGAGTTGGTACAGGATAAACCTTACTATCTGGCCAGCCATGTAATTTCTAGGTTGGATAACCAGACAGACATTCTCTTTGTACCAAAGAGAAATAGTAAAACAGCTAAAAAAGAGATTGCTTCTACGGCGGAAACAATCCCTTCAGAAAAAATCGAAGAAAAGCCTCAGCCTGTAAAGGAAACTAAGGCTGAACCAGCAAAGAAGCTTGAAGGAGAGACAAGGAGCTACACCAGAGAAGAACTGGAAAAACTAAAAGTCGTCGAACTACGCAGCCTTGCCTATCATCAAGAAGGTATCCGTCTCAGCAAGAAAGAAATAAAATTTGCCAACAAGAAACTTCTCGTTGAGACTTTGATGGAAACAATAGGAGAGGAGTAATTGCGGATGTTTTTAGAAGATAAAGATTTGGTATCGATTCAGGAAGTAAGGAATTTGATTCGGGATGCAAAGAAAGCCCAACAAGAACTTGCTAAAATGAGCCAAGAGCAAATTGATACCATTGTAAAAGTAGTAGCGAAAGCTTGTTATGATGAGCGTGAACGCCTAGCAAAAATGGCGGCTCAGGAAACTGGCTTTGGCCGCTGGGAAGACAAGGTATTGAAAAATGCTCTTGCTTCCAAAGGTATTCTTGAAGAAATTAAGGATATGAAAACTGTTGGGGTTCTCCGCGAAGACAAGGAAAAGAAAGTCTTGGAAGTTGGGGTTCCAGTCGGCGTCATCGCTGGCTTGATTCCATCAACCAACCCGACATCAACAGTTATGTATAAGGCTTTGATCGCTTTGAAGGCAGGAAACAGTATCGTCTTCTCTCCTCACCCAAATGCTCTTAAGAGTATTGAGGAAACAGTGGAAATCATCAAGAAAGCTGCTAAATCAGCTGGCTGTCCGGATGGAGCCATCAGTGCGATTCATCGGGTATCCATCGCAGCTACCAATGAGTTGATGCGACACAAGGATACAAATCTCATTTTGGCGACTGGCGGAAATGCCATGGTCAAAGCAGCATACTCATCTGGTACACCAGCAATCGGTGTAGGTCCTGGTAATGGTCCAGCCTTCATCGAAAGAACAGCAGATGTGCCAAAAGCAGTTCGTCAGATTTTGGATTCTAAAACCTTTGACAATGGTGTGATTTGTGCATCTGAGCAATCTATCATCGTCGAAGAAGATATGAAGGAAAAGGTTGTAGCAGAGTTCAAGAAACAAGGTGCTTACTTTGTTCCAGCAGAAGACGCTAAGAAACTGGGTGCCTTCATTATCCAGCCGAGTGGTGCGATGAATCCGAAGATGGTTGGTAAAACACCGCAAGTGATTGCGGAGTTAGCTGGTATTTCAGTTCCAGCAGATGCTCGGGTCTTGATTGCAGAAGAAACAGGCGTCGGCAAGCAGTATCCATATTCTATGGAAAAACTGGCTCCAGTCTTAGGCTTCTACACTGTCAAGGACTGGTTGGAAGCTTGTGAGCTGAGCATTAAGATTTTGCATCACGAAGGTGCAGGCCACACTCTTGCTATTCACAGTCAAAACGAAGAAATTATTCGTGAATTTGCACTGAAAAAACCAGTATCTCGTCTGCTGATCAATACGCCAGCAGCTCTGGGTGGTGTCGGTGCAACGACTGGTCTCTTCCCAGCCTTTACTTTGGGTTGTGGAGCTGTGGGTGGCAGCGCGACATCTGATAATGTCAGCCCGCTCAATCTCTTCAATATCCGTCGTGTAGCTTACGGAACAGCTGAACTGTCAGACCTGCGACAAGCAGAAAATATGGCAGTGGAAGAACCAAAAGCAGTAGCAGTTGACGGATCAAACGAAGAAGAACTGGTAACCTTGTTGGTTCAACGCGTATTGGAAAAACTAAAATAGTCAATATTAAACATTAAAATTGGAGGATACAATCATGGCAAACGCAAATGCATTAGGAATGGTAGAAACAAGAGGACTTGTCGGCGCAATCGAAGCAGCTGATGCAATGGTCAAAGCCGCTAACGTAACTTTAGTTGGTAAAGAACAAGTCGGTGCTGGATTGGTAACTGTAATGGTTCGTGGTGATGTCGGCGCAGTCAAAGCAGCGACAGATGCTGGAGCAGCTGCAGCTGAAAACGTTGGTGAATTGATTTCAGTTCACGTAATCCCACGTCCACACGCAGAAGTAGAAGTAATCTTGCCTCATCAAGAATAAGATTACAGACTTTCATATAAATCTAAAAACAAGAAAATAATCGGAGGAAATAAACATGGCAAACGCAAATGCATTAGGAATGGTAGAAACAAAAGGACTCGTCGGCGCAATCGAAGCAGCTGATGCAATGGTCAAAGCCGCTAACGTAACTTTGATTGGTAAAGAACAAGTCGGCGCTGGATTGGTAACAGTTTTAGTTCGTGGTGATGTAGGCGCAGTCAAAGCAGCGACAGATGCTGGAGCAGCTGCAGCTGAAAACGTTGGTGAATTGATTTCAGTTCACGTAATTCCACGTCCACATGCTGAAGTGGAAGTTATTCTGCCCAAATAATCTGGGACAGATAAATATTTGCTGAAAGAGCCTGTATTGTAGCGTTTAGGCCTGATACAGGCCCCTGAGGCAAATAGAATACTCAGTGAAAATGAAGCTTATGGGCAGTAGCTCTATACTTAAAAGGAAATATTGGTTTTCGAAGAGTATCAGATTGATTTTCACAGAGTATCAACGGAGTAGAAGGATGTGAATACATGTCAGTTTTTACAGAAGCTAAGATCAGAAAGCTTTATAGAGAATCCGTTCTCGCTGATAACGGTGTCTTTGAATTAAACAAAGATGAAAAACTGACGCCAGCAGCCAGAGGTTTTCTCAATGATCACCATATTCGAATTATCTGTTCAGGTCAGACCAAAGGGAAAACAGCCTCAACTGCTGATGTTATCAGGGTGCCGATTACAAACCTTGAGGACTCTGCTGTGTATCCACGACTATTTAGACTGACTAAACTTTATACTTGCTTTTTGAAGAACCAGAGAGAATTGCATCAGGCTTTTCAGGATGAAAAGTGTGAGCAAGTTGGCCAACTATTGAACATAGTAGAACAAATCGTTGGTCAGCATATTCTGGATGATATTTCTGATTACCAGACAGACCTGCCTAGCAATGCAGAATTGCAGGCCATTCGGGTCAGTCGACAGCTCGATCAAGAAACGGTTATGATGAGTTATCAGGAGCCGACTTGGCAGCTGAATTGCTATGAAACATATATCGAAACGACCCTCCTGCGCAAAGAATTGGAGCAGGCTGCTGATGGTGACAGAGATCAATTTGCTTGTAAGGTTTCTCAATTATTAAAATCAATTGAAGTCTTGCTCTGGTTGATAGCAAGCTAATAACAAGAGAAAGAAGAACAGCAATGACTTTAGAAAATTTGGTAAATAAAGTAATTGATAAAGTTCAGGAAGAATTGCAGGGGTCATTTGAGGTAGAAGCGAGCGGACGTCATGTCCATTTGAGTCAGGAAGATTTGGAAGCCTTGTTTGGTCCCAACTATCAATTAACAAAAGCAAAAGACCTATCACAGCCAGGCCAGTTCGCTAGTCAAGAAAGGCTGACAGTTGTCGGTCCAAAAGGCGCTTTTCACAATGTGGTTATTCTGGGACCTGTTCGCAAACATTCTCAGGTAGAAGTTTCCCTGACCGACTGTTTGCAGCTGGGTACCAAGGCACCCATTCGCGAAAGTGGCGATATCGAAGGGACACCAGGTGTCATCTTGGCTCATGGAGACAAGGCAGTTTGTCTGGATAAGGGCCTGATTGTAGCTAAGCGTCATGTTCATATGACACCGGAAGATGCCGAACGTCTGAATGTAAAAAATCACGAGATTGTACAAGTCAGAGTAGAAGGAGCTCGTCCGCTGATTTTTGATGATGTGGTCATCCGTGTTAGTCCTAAATTTGCGACTTATATGCATATTGACTACGATGAAGCTAATGCCTGTGGTTTCAAAAAAGGAACACGCGGACGGATTATTAAAAAATAAGTCGTATGAGCAAATAAAAGGTAGATAAAGAATGGAAAATCTAGATCATTTAGTAGATTTGATTACAGACCGCCTGATGGAAAAGTTGAAGAAAAAGCCTCAGAAACCCTCAGTATACGTCATTGGAGGCGATAAGATTCCTGATTTATTAGAAGGGGAAGGCTTTCAAGTTGTAAAAGATTCTTGCACAGCAGAGATTGTTGTTGTTGAGACACTTGGTTTTGATGCTTTTCTGAGACTCTCATCCCTTTGCCCTTTAGCGGTGGAGGAAGCAGTCATTTTAAAGAGTCTTTTGAAAGGCAAAAAAGTCCTCGTATCAGACAGCGCCTTTGCTATTCAGCAGTACAAGCAATCTTCTAAAGTGCACTTGTATCAGGAACTGCAGGGACAGCGCGAAAAGCTCGTCCGCTACGGTCTGCAATTTTATAAAGAAGGCCAACTCTTAGCACTCCTAGAAAGCAATCATGCTGAAGAGCCTCGTCCGGCTGAAAAGCGGGCGGTGACAGAAGAAGTCAGCCAGAAGACTAAGGCTCCGAGCAAGCCGGTTTTGCTTACAGAGAAGAGGCTGAGAGAAATGGGCTTACCTGAAAATGGAAGCTTTAAAATAGAAAAAGGAATGATTGTGACAGCCTTGGCGAGAGATTATCTAAAACGTCAAAAAATAGAAATCATAGAATAAAGGAGTGGGTAAAGATGTTTGTTGGTAAAGTAAAAGGAAGCCTTTGGGCGACTAGAAAAGACGAAAATTTAAATGGTTTGAAATTTTTAGTGGTCGAACGGCAGCTAAATGAACATCAAAGTGACCCAGCTCTGCTTATTGTGGCCGACTGCATCGGTGCAGGCGAAGGAGACCAAGTAATGGTAACCACTGGCAGTTCTGCCCGTATGAGCCTGAATAAGGTAAATATACCTGTGGATATGGTTGTTGTGGCTATCATTGACAAGGTTGACTATCACAGTGATGAAGAATATTAGAAACTAAGGTAATGTTATGAGTATCAATGAAATTATCATTTATATCATGGTTCTATTCATGCTGATCGGTGCAGTGGATAAATGTATCGGTGGCAAACTAGGACTAAGTGAAAAATTTGAAGAAGGAATCATGGCTATGGGAGCTTTGGCTCTGTCTATGGCTGGGATTATGGTAATCGCTCCCCTCTTGGCGGATGTCTTGAAACCAATTGTCGTGCCTTTGTATGGCTTGGTGGGCGCTGACCCGTCTATCTTTGCGACAACCTTCATTGCCAATGATATGGGAGGAGCTCCTCTGGCTCTCAGTCTGGCTCAGGATCCAGCAGTAGGAAATTTTGCTGCCTTTGTGCTTGGCTCTATGATGGGACCAACCATCGTCTTTACGATTCCAGTTGCCTTGGGTATTATCGAAAAAGATGACCGTCCGTTTTTGGCTCGCGGAATCTTATACGGTTTGGTAACTGTTCCGATTGGCTGTCTTCTCGGAGGAATTTTCGTGCCAGGTCTGCCTTTTGGAACCTTGGTTGTCAATCTTATCCCGATTATCATTGTATCTGCTCTGATTTTCATAGGATTGCTTTTGGCACCTAATGCCATGATTAAAGGTTTTGAAGTGTTTGGTCAGATTATTGTTATCTTGGCAACGCTTGGTTTGGCCTTTGGTGCAGCTCAGCTTCTGACTGGTAATGAATGGCTCATCAGCCTCTATCCAAAAGGTGCTGAAACATTGAAGGAAGCCTTTGAAGTTGTCGGAACGATTGCCGTAACCTTGGCTGGAGCCTTTGGTCTGGTAGCTGTCTTTACCAAGGTAGCCAACAAACCACTTTCTGCTATCGGAAAATCCCTAGGAATGAACGAAGTTGGTGCAGCTGGTTTGGTAGCTTCTCTGGCTAATAACATTGCCATGTTCCAGATGATGAAGGATATGGACAAACGCGGTAAGATTATCAACGTAGCCTTTGCCGTATCTGCTTCCTTTGTTATCGGAGATCACCTAGGCTTCACAGCTGGTCAAAAACCGGAAATGATTGTGCCGATGATGATTGGTAAATTTGTCGGCGGTATCACAGCGGTATTACTGGCTTTCTTCTTAACGAAGAAGGAAGCTTAGACTTGGAGGTATGAAGTATGGCAGATATTAATCGTTCTGACCTAGAAACATTGGTTCGTAAGATTTTATTGGAAGAATTAGCCACTAAAGATGGTGGGAAGAAAGTCAGCAAGGCAGGCGTAGCTTCTATCGCCCTGCCAGGTCTAGATGTTCGTCCAGAAGATCGCTTGGATACAGGTGATTCCAGCCATCAGGTTTATACACGAGACTTGCTGACCTTAGATGAGAGTCCAAGATTGGGCTTGGGTCTGATGACCATGGAAAAGACAACTTTCCCTTGGCATCTGGACTATGATGAAGTGGACTATGTTATTGAAGGGCGTCTTGATATTATCGTTGGTGACGAAGTCATGACAGCTGGCCCTGGCGAAGTACTCTTTATCCCTAAAGGCAGCGACATTCAGTTCTCTGTCAGAGATAAGGCCCGCTTTATCTATGTGACCTATCCGGCTGACTGGCAAGGCTAGTTTGTTGGAAGATTGAACTATCAGATTTACTAGAATGGCAGGACAGCGGCCTGCTGTCCTGCCATTCTGTAATGATGGAAAATAAAAAAACAGATAGAAGATGAGCAACCCTGCGAAAAGTTTATCATCTGTTATCTGTCTCTGCGATTGTTATTTCTGAAGGGAAAGGCCTGTCAAGTATATTTCTTGTAGGCTTAGCTTGGTATTCCTAAAAAGTTGGTTAGGCTCTTTTTGAGAATGCAGAATTTTTTCCTTTATAAAAAACAACCATATTCATTCTAACAGAAAACCTTAGAATAATCTATTCTTTTGACCCCAAAAAAGTAAAAAAATAGAATCAGAAAGAGGTGCATAGTTATGGTGCTCCCCTTATCTGATTTCCTTATTCCTTGAAAATGTAAGCGCTTCAAAAAATGTGTCAGCGAAAGGAGCTGTCTTATGGAAAACAAATGCAATATTACAGAATTTGTCGGTGTTAATCCGATAGGCGATACAATTGGACTTGTCATTGCCAATGTGGACCAGCAGGTGCTGGATGCTATGAAGCTAGAAAAGAGCTATCGCTCAATTGGTGTAGTCGGTGCTCGTACCGGTGCGGGTCCTCATATTATGGCCGCAGATGAAGCGGTCAAAGCAACCAATACAGAAATAGTTAAAATCGAACTGCCTCGTGATACTAAGGGCGGTGCTGGACACGGAAGTTTGATTATCTTCGGTGGTGAAGATGTATCAGATGTCAGACGAGCTGTGGAAGTAACCTTGAAGGAAGTGGATCGAACCTTTGGCGATGTTTATGCTAATGATGCAGGGCATATTGAACTCCAATATACTGCGCGTGCTAGCTATGCTTGCCAGACTGCCTTTGGTGCTGAATACGGCCGTGCTTTTGGATTGATTGTCGGAGCACCTGCAGCGATTGGTGTTGTCATGGCAGATACAGCTGTCAAGGCTGCCAATGTTACTGTTGTCGGCTATGCTTCTCCAGGAAATGGTGGTACCAGCCACTCAAACGAAGCCATTCTCTTTATCAGTGGAGATTCTGGAGCAGTTAGACAATCAGTTATCTCAGCGCGTGAAGTTGGACTGGCACTTTTAGGTAGTATGGGTGACGAGCCAACCAACTCACAGCCATCTTACATTTAAGAGTGAGAGGGAGGAAACGGTATGAGATCCAAACGTTTTGAAGTATTAAGCAAACGCCCTATCAACCAAGATGGATTTGTAAAAGAATGGGTTGAAGAAGGTTTAGTGGCTATGGAAAGCCCCAATGATCCTAAACCCAGTATCAAGATTCAAAATGGGAAAGTGGTTGAGTTAGACGGCAAACCAAAAGAAGAATTTGACCTGATTGACCAGTTCATTGCTAACTACGGGATTGACCTGAGTCGAGCTGAAGAAGTTATTCAGATGGACTCAAGAGAGATTGCCAATAAAATATTGACACCGAATGTGCCTCGGACAGAAATCATCAAGCTGACCAAGGCCATGACTCCGGCTAAAATCATTGAAGTAGTCAATCAGATGAATGTCGTGGAAATCATGATGTGTCTGCAAAAGATGCGGACCCGTAAGCAAACAGCTACGCAAGCCCACGTCACTAACGTCAATGATAATCCAGTTCAGATTGCTGCAGATGCAGCTGAAGGAGCCCTGCGTGGTTTTGCAGAGCAGGAAACAACGGTTGCCGTAGTGCGTTATGCTCCTTTCAATGCTCTGTCTCTGATGATTGGCTCCCAAGTGGGCCGTCCTGGGGTACTGACTCAGTGCTCCTTGGAAGAAGCGACAGAGCTAGAATTTGGTATGCGTGGCTTTACGGCCTATGCTGAGACCATTTCTGTTTATGGTACAGAAGATGTCTTCACTGATGGAGATGATACACCTTGGTCCAAGGCCTTTCTGGCTTCAGCCTATGCCTCTCGTGGACTTAAGATGCGCTTCACTTCTGGTACAGGGTCTGAAGTGCAGATGGGACAAGCCGAAGGCAAGTCCATGCTCTATCTGGAAGCTCGCTGTCTCTATGTAACAAAAGCAGCTGGGGTTCAAGGAACTCAGAATGGATCAGTAAGCTGTATCGGTATTCCAGCAGCTGTTCCGAGTGGTATTCGGGCGGTCGTTGCTGAAAACTTGATTGCCAGCATGCTGGATTTGGAATGTGCTTCATCAAATGACCAAACCTTTACTCACTCAGACTTACGTCGCTCTGTTCGGACTTTGATGCAGTTTGCGCCAGGTACAGACTTTATCAACTCTGGCTACTCTGCTACACCAAACTATGACAATATGTTTGCCGGATCTAACTGGGATGCGGAAGATTTTGACGACTACAATGTCTTGCAACGTGACCTGCGGGTAGACGGTGGTCTTCGTCCTGTACGAGAAGAGGAAGTTGTAAAGGTTCGGAACAAGGCAGCACGCGTTATGCAAGCTCTTTTCAAGGGCTTGGGTCTGCCGCCGATTACTGACGAAGAAGTCGAAGCAGCTACCTATGCTCATGGCTCTAAAGATATGCCAGAGCGGGATAAGGTTGAAGACATCAAGGCTGCTCAAGGTATTCTGGAACGCGGAGTTCAAGGGGCTGATTTGATCAAAGCCTTGGCTAATAATGGCTTCCCAGAAGTTGCCAATGAGTTGCTCAATTTGTTCAAGCAACGTGTAGCAGGGGATTTCCTGCAAACATCTGCTATCTTTGATCGGGATTGGAATGTTATTTCAGCGGTGAATTCACCGAATGACTATGTTGGTGTCGGTACAGGCCATCGTCTGGTCGGCGAAGAATGGGAAAAAGTCAAAGACATTCCTAAAGCGATTGACCCGCGTGATGTATAGGAGGAGCTAAGATGACAGAGATAAATGAAACTTTACTGCGCTCCATTATTGCAGAAGTGATGAAAGAGATGAGCGCCAATACCAACGAAACAGCTGCTGAAACAAGCGAAAAGCCAGTCACAAAGCCTGTGTCCAATGAAAAAGCTGTCATCCGTACAGTTGGTGTGGCTAAACCTAGCCAGTCAACGGATGAAGTCGTTATTGCAGTTGGACCTGCCTTTGGAGAACAGCAGGTGAAGACGATGGTGGACATTCCTCATACGGAAGTACTGCGTCAGCTGGTGGCTGGTATCGAAGAAGAAGGGCTTAAGGCTCGCATTGTCAAGGTCTATCGTTCTTCTGACGTTGCCTTTGTAGCGGTAGAAGGAGACCACCTGTCTGGTTCTGGCATTTCTATCGGTGTTCAGTCTAAGGGAACAACGGTTATTCACCAACGTGATTTGCCACCGCTCAGTAATCTGGAACTCTTCCCGCAGGCACCTTTGTTAACTCCTGAAACCTATCGTTTGATTGGTAAAAATGCTGCTAAGTATGCTAAGGGTGAAACACCAAATCCGGTGCCAACCCTTAACGACCAAATGGCTCGTCCTAAGTACCAGGCATACTCAGCCTTGCTGCATATCAAGGAAACGAAACTGGTTAAAAGAGGAAAACCAGCTGATGAATGTCAGGTGATTTAATGCATATGATGTCTACAAGGAGAAATCAGAATGAGTGAATCAGTAGAAACATTAGTAAAACAAATATTAGCCGAGCTAAGCGACAGCGGCTCAGCTAGTCAAGGATCAACCAGTCGTCCTGTCAGTTCTGATGAAGCGACAGCGGCTGATTATCCTATTTCTAAAAAACACCCAGACTGGATAAAGGTTGGTCAGGATAAGAAATTCGAAGATATTACACTGGAAAATATCTTGTCTGGCTATGTAACTGCAGAGGATTTGCGGATTAAGCCAGAGATTTTGATCAAGCAAGGTGAAATTGCTAAGAATGCCGGCCGCGAAGCAATCCAGTATAACTTTTCTCGGGCTGCGGAACTGACCAAGGTTCCGGATGCGCGTGTGCTGGAAATCTACAATGCCCTGCGCCCTTACCGGTCTTCCAAACAGGAATTATTGGATATTGCCAATGAATTGGAAAACCAATATGGAGCTGTTATCTGTGCGGGCTTTGTCAGAGAAGCCGCTGAAAATTATGAGCGCCGCAAGAAGTTGAAAGGCGACAACTAATTCGGTTTTACCAAGGCTATTTTGGGTTGGAAGAAGATTATTATCACTACTTTTATAAATACTATTCAAAATAGCCTACTCTTGGTGGAGGTGAAAATGTGAAACGAATCATTGGAGTAGACATAGGAAATTCTTCGACCGAGTCTGCCTTAGCTGAAGTGCAAGATGATGGAAGCATTCACTTTCTTGCCTCAGCCATTGCGGATACAACAGGTATCAAGGGGACCAAGGAAAATGTTCACGGGATTTATCAATCTTTGAGAAAATTGATGGAGCAAACACCGCTTGAGTTGGGACAAGTTGATTTGATTCGGATCAATGAAGCGACGCCTGTTATCGGCGATGTTGCCATGGAAACCATCACTGAGACAGTCATTACTGAGTCTACCATGATTGGTCATAATCCCCGTACTCCAGGAGGACTGGGATTGGGGATTGGACTGACAGTGGATATTCTTGACTTGGTTCATCATCCTCTTGATGGGAAATACATCGTGGTAGTGCCGAAGATTATTGATTTTGACTTGGTTGCCCAGCTGATCAATGCCTATCTAGCTAAGGGTTATCAGATTACTGCTGCCATTCTGCAGGCGGATGATGGGGTTCTGGTCAATAACCGCATTAGCCAGAAGATTCCAATCGTGGATGAGATTCTCTTTATTGACAAGGTTCCTTTGGGAATGCAAGCTGCTGTTGAAGTGGTAGAGCAAGGAAAGGTGATTTCCCAATTATCCAATCCCTATGGGATTGCGACGGTTTTCGGCTTGAGTGCAGAAGAGACGAAAAGCATCGTTCCCATTGCCCGTGCCCTCATTGGCAACCGCTCAGCTGTCGTGATTAAGACACCAGCAGGCGACGTTCAGGCTCGGACGATTCCAGCAGGCAGTATCCAAATTATTGGCAAGGAGCATACCTTAAAGGTGGATATTTCTAAGGGCGCCGATGAGATTATGGAAAAAATCGTCTACGCCGGCGAGATTAGCAATGTTGTCGGAGAAGCGGGGACCAATGTTGGTGGCATGCTGGAGAAGGTTCGTCAAACTATGGCTAACCTGACCGAGAAAGAGCCTTCCGACATTTATATCCGTGACTTACTAGCCGTCAATACTTTTGCTCCGATTTCTGTGCGCGGTGGTGTGGCAGGAGAATTTTCTATGGAGCAGGCTGTCGGCATTGCCTCTATGGTAAATTCCGACAAGCTGCAAATGTCCATCATTGCCCAAGAAGTCGAACGTGAGCTGGGTATTACCGTAGAAATCGGTGGAGCAGAAGCTGAATCAGCTATCCTCGGGGCTCTGACTACACCAGGGACGGATCGCCCCTTGGCTATTTTGGACTTAGGAGCAGGCTCTACAGATGCTTCCATTATCGATAGCAGGGGTCAAATCTTGGCTGTCCATCTAGCCGGTGCTGGTGATATGGTAACCATGCTGATCAATTCGGAGTTGGGACTGGAAAATCATCATCTGGCAGAGGACATCAAACGATATCCTTTGGCTAAGGTAGAAAGTCTTTTCCATATCCGGCATGAAGACGGGACTGTTCAATTTTTTGACAAGCCGTTGTCTGGAGATTTGTTTGCCAGAGTCGTCATCGTCAAGGAAAATGATGAATTTGTTCCTATTGATGATGGAGACTACTCTATCGAAAAAATCAAACTCGTTCGGCAGTCAGCCAAGGAAAGAGTCTTTGTTACCAATGCGGTGCGAGCTCTCAAGCGTGTCAGCCCTACTCAGAATATTCGAGACATTCCTTTCGTTGTCATCGTGGGTGGCTCAGCTTTGGACTTTGAAATACCTCAGCTAGTGACCGAAGCCCTCTCTCAGAATGCCATTGTAGCTGGTCGAGGTAATGTGCGTGGCTTGGTAGGGCCTCGAAATGCAGTAGCGACCGGACTGATTTTGACTTATGTCAGAGAGAAATGGGGGGCCGACTATGGAATTAGCTTATACTAGAAAGCCCACCATTAGGCTTATAGCTACGGACAATGCTCCTGCGGATAAGGTGGCACAAATCGGTTATGGTATCGAAGAGGAAGGTATCCCATTTAGTCTGATCAGCCCAGATGAACTTAGCGATCCTGTATCACTAGCGCATGTGGCTGCAACTCAATCCCAGCTGTTAGTAGGGATTGCCTGTGACGGGCGAGACGCAGTCCTCCATTATCGTAACTTGCCGCTTGAAAAATTTATCTATCGTATCAAAGATTATTCCGCTATACCAGACCACGTCTTGCGCCTGTTTGGCTCAAATGCAGCGCGGCTGGTCAAGGGAGTCCCGTTTAAAAAATCTGACCTGTTAGAAGCATCTTTTTGACTTGTTCTGATCGATTCAAAAAGATGGCCGAGCTAACTACTGAAAAGAGGTGAAGTGGATGGCTAGAGATAGAGAGAAAGACGAGCTCAGCAGTCCAGAACTATCAAGCTGGGAAGGAAACTCAGAATTGCAGGACATCATCATCCAAAAAGTCCTTGCTAGATGCCAAACCTTACTGGATAAAGAGCCTGTTCTTTTCACAAATATCTATCAGGATGCCTGGGAATTGGTAACAAGGGCCAGACGCAAGGCTGAAGAGCTAGGACTAGCTGTCGTGATAACGGTGGTTGATTCAGCAGCACAAGTCGTGATGACCTATCGTATGGAAAATGCCTTGTTAGTGAGTAACGATATGGCTTATAAGAAAGCTTACACAGCTGTTGGCATGAGGATGCAGTCCAAGGATTTAGCACCTTTAACTCAGCCTGGCCAGTGGCTCTACCAGCTGGAAACGATGACTGACAATAAGGTCGTTAGTTTAGCAGGTGGCATTCCTATTTATTGCCAGTCAGAGATGATTGGCGGTATCGGCGTCAGCGGAGGAAGTTCTGAAGAAGACCAGTCCATTGCTGAGTATGCTGTAGGACTGTAGAGAAGCAATCTAGCAAATTAAATAATATCAGAGGAGAGAATACCGCTTGCAATCCATGCTTTGGAGCTAGGGATTTTCTCCTGTTTTACGAGCACATTTCTCTTATACTTTCTTAGAATCCATATTGCGCTGTAGAAGCAATATAGAGGAGAGAGTATAAAGTATTTCGAAATGAAGGAGTATGGAGTATGGAAAAATATCTAGGTGAATTTTTAGGCACCATGGTTCTGATGGTTTTTGGGAATGGAATCGGAGCGTCTATCAGTCTTAATAAGAGTCTCGCAAAAGGTTTCTCTCCCAACTGGTTTACCGTTGTATTTGGCTGGGGCTTGGCAGTAACCTTGGGTGTCTATACGGCAGGATTTTATAATACTGGCGGTCACCTTAACCCAGCTGTCACCATTGCTTTTGCGGTGGGTGGCATCTTCCCCTGGGAGCAAGTAGTGGGCTATATCATCGCTCAGATTCTAGGGGCTTTTGTTGGAGCGGCTATTGTAGTGCTCTTCTATTATCCCCATTTCAAAGAAACCAAGGCAGAAGAAGGAAACTCAGTTGGCGTATTTGCTACTGGACCAGCCATCCAGAATCCAGCATTTAATCTGCTTAGCGAAATCGTTGCGACTTTCTTCTTCATCTTTGCACTTTTGATGATAACGCACGGCGAAATCACGCCTGGACTCACTCCACTCTTAGTTGGCTTCCTCATTATGGCTGTCGGCTTGTCTTTGGGTTCGACGACAGGTTTTGCCCTCAACCCAGCCCGGGACTTCGGCCCACGCCTTGCTTATGCCCTCTTGCCAGTTCCGAATAAAGGAGATGCAAACTGGGCTTATGCTTGGGTGCCAATTGTAGGACCGACTATCGGCGCTGTCTTGGCTGTCTTGGCAGTCAATGCTATGTAATATATAAAATAGTAAATAAGCTAGCCGACCATTTGAAGCTAGCTTATTTATCTAACAAGTAGCAATGGAAAATTTCAGTTTTCAAAAAACGTTATTTGAAAAAATCACTGTTTTCATTGCTCAGGAGAAAAATATGTCTAAAAAAATTTTTGCGATTAATGCGGGCAGTTCGTCATTAAAATTTCAACTGCTCAGTATGCCTGATGAAAACCTTTTGGTGAAAGGAATTTTTGAAAAGATTGGCTTAAAGGAAGGCATTTTTAAGATTGAATTTGAAGGTCAAAAAGAAAAGGAACTGTTGGCCATTCCTTCGCACCAATTTGCTGTGGATTACCTGCTGAACTTTCTTTTGGAGCGGAAGCTGATTGCTTCTCTGGACGAGATAGATGGAGTCGGTCATCGCGTAGCTCATGGCGGAGAATCCTTTGATGATTCTTCTTTGATAGATGAGCAAGTGCTATCCATCATTGAGAAGCTGTCTTTCTTGGCTCCTAGTCATAACCCTGTCAACTTGGTAGGGATTCGAGCTTTCCAAAAGGCTTTGCCGGAGACAGGACAAGTGGCTGTGTTTGATACAGCTTTTCATCAAAGCCTTTCAGAAGCTTATTATCTTTATCCTCTTTCCTGGGATTACTATCATAAATACGGTTTGAGAAAGTATGGTTTCCATGGAACGAGTCACAAGTATATTGCTCAAAAGGTACAGGAGATTTGGGAAGGGCAAGGAGAAGCTGCGGAGCATTTGAAGATTATCAATTGCCATTTGGGCAATGGTGCTAGTATCTGCGCCATTAAAAATGGTCAGTCTGTCAATACTTCGATGGGATTCACCCCCTTGGCTGGCCTGATGATGGGTTCCCGCTCAGGTGATATTGACCCTATGATTCTCCCTTTCCTGCTAGAACAGGAAAAATTATCAGCTCAGCAATTAAGTGATGTCCTCAATAAAGAATCCGGTCTGCTAGCGATCTCCCAGCTTAGCAATGATTTAAGAGATGTTTTGGAGGCTTGTGACAGAGGCGATGAAAAAGCTAGTCTAGCAGTTAATATGTTTGTCAACCGTATCGCTCAGACTATTGCAAGCTACATCACAGATTTAGATGGTCTGGATGCCTTGGTCTTTACCGCTGGAATCGGGGAGAATTCAGCCTTGATCCGCAGCTTGGTCGTTCAAAAGCTCAATTGCTTAGGACTTTCTTTGAATCAGGCAGCTAACGAGCAAGGTCAGCTCTTTATTCAAAATTCCCAGTCTCAGGCTAAAATTCTCATTCTTCCAACCAATGAAGAATTGATGATTGCTCAAGACACCATGCGCTTGCTGGATTTTAAGTAGCCGAAAGAGTGATAGAATGTTCAAGGAGTGATAGGTCTTATCAGAAAAAGGTCTCTTTAGCAAAAAGAACACTTTTTATCTTTGTATTGTTTGGACTCGAAAAGACAGAGTAAAACCTCTGCCTTTTCTTTTTTATCCTCTAATCTCCTGCTATCTCCCGGTTCTGTAAGCACAGTCTGATGGAGCTTTTTTGCTTTTTTCATTCTTGAAAGATATAGGAAAACATGCTATAATGAAAAGAACATTCTAAAAATCAGAAAGATTATTATATAGTAAGGAAAAAAATGGCGAATATTTTAAAGACTATCATTGAAAATGATAAAGGTGAATTAAGAAAATTAGAAAAAATGGCTGACAAGGTCTTGGCTTATGAAGACGAAATGGCAGCCTTGTCTGATGAAGAACTTCAGGCAAAAACAGAAGAATTCAAGAAACGCTATGCTGATGGTGAAACTCTCGATCAGCTCTTATTTGAAGCTTTTGCGGTTGTCCGTGAAGGAGCTAAGCGAGTGTTGGGACTCTTCCCTTATAAGGTTCAGGTTATGGGAGGAATCGTTCTCCATCATGGTGACGTTCCGGAGATGCGTACTGGTGAAGGAAAAACCTTGACTGCGACAATGCCAGTTTACTTAAATGCCCTTGCAGGCAAAGGTGTGCACGTTGTCACAGTCAATGAATACCTGACTGAGCGTGATGCGACCGAAATGGGTGAACTCTACTCTTGGCTGGGCCTTTCTGTCGGTATCAATCTGGCAGCTAAGTCTCCATCTGAGAAGAAAGAAGCGTACGCTTGCGACATTACCTATTCAACAAATGCTGAAATCGGCTTTGACTATCTGCGTGATAACATGGTAGTCCGCGCTGAAAACATGGTACAGCGCCCACTCAATTATGCCTTGGTCGATGAGGTGGACTCAATCCTGATTGACGAAGCGCGGACACCGTTGATTGTATCAGGACCGGTTTCTTCAGATACCAACCAGCTTTATCATATGGCTGACCACTATGTTAAATCGCTAGATAAGGACGACTACATCATCGATGTTCAGTCTAAGACTATTGGTCTGTCTGACTCAGGTATTGACAAGGCAGAAAGCTACTTCAAGCTAGACAATCTCTACGATATTGAAAATGTTGCCCTGACTCACTTTATTGACAATGCTCTGCGAGCTAACTACATCATGCTCCTTGACATTGACTATGTGGTTAGTGAAGATCAGGAAATTCTGATTGTCGATCAGTTTACCG
The DNA here is from genome assembly GCF_019928825.1 of Streptococcus sanguinis. Taxonomy (GTDB): domain Bacteria; phylum Bacillota; class Bacilli; order Lactobacillales; family Streptococcaceae; genus Streptococcus; species Streptococcus sanguinis_L. Next base: position 320,216 of record NZ_JAHZOP010000002.1, read on the forward strand.
GTCGGACAATGGAGGGACGTCGTTACTCCGACGGTCTCCACCAAGCGATTGAAGCCAAAGAAGGTGTGCCGATTCAGGAAGAAACAAAGACTTCTGCTTCCATTACTTATCAGAACCTCTTCCGTATGTATAAGAAGCTGTCCGGTATGACAGGTACAGCTAAGACAGAGGAAGAAGAGTTCCGTGAAACATACAACATTCGTGTTATCCCGATTCCAACCAACCGTCCGGTGGCACGTATTGACCATTCTGACCTGCTCTACCCAAGTATTGATTCTAAGTTTAAGGCAGTTGTGCAGGATGTTAAAGAGCGTCATGAAAAAGGCCAGCCAGTTCTGGTTGGTACCGTTGCGGTTGAAACCAGTGATTATATTTCTAAGAAATTGGTAGAAGCTGGGGTTCCTCACGAAGTTCTTAATGCGAAAAACCACTATAAAGAGGCGCAAATCATCATGAACGCCGGTCAACGTGGTGCGGTTACCATTGCAACCAATATGGCTGGACGGGGAACCGACATCAAGCTGGGTGAAGGTGTTCGCGAACTGGGTGGTCTCTGCGTTATTGGTACAGAACGCCATGAAAGCCGCCGGATTGATAATCAGCTACGCGGACGTTCTGGTCGTCAGGGTGATCCAGGTGAGTCACAGTTCTATCTATCACTGGAAGATGAGTTGATGCGTCGTTTTGGCTCAGAGCGCATTAAAGCCCTCTTGGATCGGATGAACCTTAGCGACGAAGATTCTGTTATCAAGTCTGGCATGCTGACCCGTCAGGTAGAGGCAGCTCAGAAGCGTGTCGAAGGAAATAACTACGATACGCGGAAACAAGTCTTGCAATATGATGATGTGATGCGTGAGCAGCGGGAAATTATCTATGCCGAGCGCCATGATGTTATTACTGCTGACCGTGACCTCAGTCCTGAAATCCATGCTATGATTAAGCGGACTATCAACCGTATTGTTGATGGCAGCAGCCACTCTGATCAGGATGATAAGATTGAAGCGATTTTAAACTTTGCTAAGTATAACTTAGTTTCAGAAGATTCTATTTCTGATAGCGATTTGGAAGGCAAGTCTGACCAAGAAATCAAAGATTATCTGTTTGAACGTGCATTGGAAGTCTACGACAGTCAGATTGCTAAGCTGCGAGATGAAGAAGCTGTGCGTGAATTCCAGAAGGTCTTGATCCTGCGCGTGGTGGACAGCAAGTGGACTGACCATATTGACGCCCTTGACCAGCTGCGCAATGCTGTTGGACTGCGTGGCTATGCTCAGAACAATCCAGTTGTCGAATATCAAGCAGAAAGCTTCCGTATGTTCAACGACATGATTGGCTCTATTGAGTTTGACGTGACTCGTCTGATGATGAAAGCGCAGATTCATGAGCAAGAGCGCCCTCGGACAGAGCGGGCTATCAATACCACAGCTACCCGCAATATCTCTGCCAAGGCGCCAAATATGCCTGAGAATGTAGACCTATCTAACGTAAAGAGAAATGACCCTTGTCCATGTGGTTCTGGCAAGAAGTTCAAGAACTGTCACGGCCGCAAAAAGTAAAACATAAAAGAAGGAGAATAGATGACCTTTAAAGCAACTAGTCAACCCATTGATGTGGCAGAAGTTCGCCAACTTGCTAAGCTAGAAGGCGACATGTTAGCTCGCAAGGAAAAGCGTGACCGAGAGTTGGAAGCCATTCTGCGTGGCCAAGATGACCGCATTCTCTTGGTTATCGGTCCCTGCTCTTCAGATAACGAAGAAGCGGTGCTAGAGTATGCCAAGCGTCTATCTGCTCTCCAAGAAGAAGTAAAAGACCGCATTTTCATGGTCATGCGGGTTTATACTGCTAAGCCTCGGACGAACGGAGATGGCTACAAAGGGCTTATTCATCAGCCTAATGCGACTGCCGCTCCTAGTCTGATTAACGGTATCAAGGCAGTTCGCAATCTGCACTATCGGGTTATTTCTGAAACGGGCATGACCACAGCTGATGAGATGCTCTATCCAGAAAATCTGCCTCTGGTAGATGATTTGATTTCTTACATGGCTGTAGGAGCTCGCTCGGTCGAAGATCAGCAGCACCGCTTTGTAGCTAGTGGAGCGGATCTGCCTACTGGCTTGAAAAATCCGACTTCTGGCAATCTCAATGTCATGTTTAACGGCATCTATGCAGCTCAGAACAAGCAGAGTTTCCTCTTTTCCGGTAAGGAAGTAGAAACATCTGGGAATCCTTTGGCGCATGCCATCTTGCGCGGTGCTCTGAATGAATACGGCAAGAATATTCCTAACTACTATTATGATAACCTACTGGACACCATTGCCCAGTATGAAAAAATGGGCTTAGAAAATCCCTTTATCATCATTGACACCAATCATGATAACTCTGGTAAGCAGTATCTGGAGCAGGTTCGTATCGTTCGCCAGACTCTGATTAACCGGGACTGGAATGAAAAGATTAAGGCTACAGTACGTGGCTTTATGATTGAGTCTTATCTGGAAGACGGTCGTCAGGACGAGCCAGAAATCTTTGGCAAGTCCATTACTGATCCTTGTCTGGGCTGGGCCAATACAGAACAGCTGGTTCGTGAAATTTATGATACATTAGGAAAATAGTATGGCATTTATAGAAAAAGGTCAGAAGATTGACATTGAGCAGATTAAGTCCAGAACCAGACTGACTGGTCAGGCCTTGACTCATAAAAACAAGCGAGACCAAGAACTAGCTGAGATTCTCAGTGGGGAAGACGAGCGTATTCTCTTGGTGATTGGTCCTTGCTCATCAGACAATGAAGAGGCTGTGCTGGAGTATGCCCGCCGTTTGTCAGAGCTGCAGAAGAAGGTCGCAGACAAGATTTTTATCGTCATGCGCGTCTATACTGCTAAGCCGCGGACCAATGGGGATGGCTATAAGGGCTTGGTTCACCAGCCAGATACTTCTAAAGCTCCTAGTCTTATCAATGGTTTGCAGGCTGTTCGTCAGCTGCACTACCGCGTCATTACAGAGACTGGTCTGACGACGGCTGATGAGATGCTCTATCCGTCCAATCTTGTGCTGGTGGACGACTTGGTAAGCTATCATGCTGTGGGTGCTCGCTCAGTTGAAGACCAGGAGCACCGCTTTGTGGCGTCAGGTATTGACGCTCCAGTCGGCATGAAGAATCCAACTTCTGGTAATCTGGGAGTTATGTTTAACGCTGTCTATGCGGCACAAAATAAGCAGACTTTCCTTTTTCATGGCCAGGAAGTAGAAACCTCTGGAAATCCTTTGGCTCACGTTATTCTGCGTGGGGCAACCAATGAATACGGTAAGAACATTCCAAATTTCTACTATGAAAATATGCTGGATGCCATTTCCTACTATGAAAAGATGGGCTTGGAGAATCCTTTCATCGTCATTGATACCAATCACGATAACTCTGGCAAGCAGTATCTGGAACAGATTAGAATTGTGCGTCAGACCTTGCTTAATCGGGATTGGAACGAAAAGATTAAGAGAACGGTTCGTGGTTTTATGATTGAGTCTTATCTTGAAGATGGCCGGCAAAATGAGCCGGAAGTCTTTGGTAAATCCATCACCGATCCTTGCCTGGGCTGGGACAATACTGTTCAGCTCATTGAAGAAATTTACAACACTTTAGATAAATAAGGAAAATTGAAAGGGACAGTCTTGACCTGTAAAGAGGACTAACTGTCGGGTGAAGACGAACTCAGCTGGCGGCCCAGCTGAGTTTTGTCGCCTTTCCAGAGAATGATATGATAAAAGGACACGGAATTGACATAGAAGAACTGGCTGCCATTGAGCGAGCCTATCTGAAAAATGCCCGCTTTGCAAAGAAAGTCTTGACAAAGGCGGAGCTTTCTCGTTTTGAGGAGTTATCCGGCAAGCGGAAAATAGAATTTCTGGCTGGCCGTTGGGCTGCCAAGGAGGCATTTTCTAAAGCTTGGGGAACCGGCATCGGTAAGCTCAGGTTTCAGGACTTGGAGATTTTAAACGACCGTCAGGGAGCGCCTTATTTCAGTCGTTCACCTTTTACTGGCAAGGTTTGGATTTCGCTCAGCCACGCTGCTGGCTTAGTTACAGCCAGCGTAATTTTGGAGGAAAATGATGAAAGCTAGTCTGCATAGACCCAGCAAGGCAGTGATTGATTTAGCTGCTATTGCTTTTAATATTAGACAATTGAGTGCCCATCTGCCTCAGACGACAGAGAAGTGGGCTGTCGTTAAAGCCAATGCTTATGGCCACGGATCTATTGAGGTTTCTAAGCACATTGACACCCTCGTAGATGGATTTTGTGTGTCTAATATTGATGAAGCCTTGGAGCTTCGCTCAGCTGGCATTGGAAAAAAAATTCTGGTGCTAGGGGTGTCAGATTTGGCTGCGCTTCCGCTAGCTAGAAAGGGAAAGGTGTCTCTGACCGTAGCCAGTCTGGAGTGGTTGGATCTAGCTTTAGCTGCGGAAAAAGACTTAACAGGATTGAACTTTCATATCAAGATTGACTCTGGTATGGGGCGGATTGGATTTCGAGATAGTCAGGAAGCTCAGGAGGCAATCCATCGCTTGCAGGCTGCTGGGGCTGTCGTGGAGGGAATTTTTACCCACTTTGCAACAGCAGATGAAGCGGAGCACCATAAGTTTGAAGCCCAGCTGGCTCGTTTCCATCAGATCTTATCTGAGCTGGACAGTGTTCCTCCTCTCGTTCACGCTAGTAATTCCGCCACCTCTCTCTGGCACAGCGAGACCGTTCTAAATGCTGTCCGGCTGGGTGACATCATTTATGGCCTCAACCCTAGCGGAAGAGTCTTAGAACTTCCTTATGAATTCAAGCCAGCTCTGTCGCTGGTCTCAGAATTGGTGCATGTCAAGGAAGTTGAGGCTGGAGCAGATGTTGGCTATGGAGCCACCTACACCAGCAAGTCTCAAGAGTGGATTGGCACCATTCCTTTGGGTTATGCGGATGGCTGGACACGCGATATGCAGGGCTTTGATGTCTTGATTGATGGTCAGCTCTGCCCTATTGTTGGCCGCGTTTCCATGGACCAAATTACAGTGCGCCTGCCTCAGTCTTATCCCCTTGGCACGCCGGTTGTGTTGATTGGAAATAGCGGAGCGGAGACCATTACGGTGACAGATGTGGCAGAAAAGCGTGGCACCATTAACTATGAGGTGGTTTGCTTGATTAGCGACCGTGTACCGAGGGTATATAAAGACTAAGAAGATTAATGTAGGGAACCGCTTGAAGTATTTGATAATGTTCTAGCTTGAACCCCCTGTCTGCGATATTAGCACCGCAGCAGCATCAGAACTGAAAGAGGAATTATGAATTTACACCAACCTTTGACGGTTCTGCCTGGTGTGGGACCGAAATCAGCAGAAAAATTTGCCAAGCTGGGTCTAGAGACCTTGCAGGATTTGCTGCTTTATTTTCCTTTTCGTTATGAGGATTTTAAGAGTAAGAATGTCCTAGACTTGGAAGATGGAGAAAAGGCGGTTGTTTCTGGTCAGGTCGTAACCCCGGCTAATGTCCAGTATTATGGCTACAAACGCAATCGCCTGCGCTTTACCATCAAGCAAGGGGAAGTCGCTCTGGCAGTTAATTTCTTTAACCAGCCTTATCTGGCGGACAAGATTGAAGTGGGAGCCAATATAGCTGTCTTTGGCAAGTGGGACAAAGCCAAGGCCAGTCTGACTGGAATGAAACTGCTGGCTCAGGTAGAGGACGACTTGCAGCCTGTCTATCGGCTGGCTCAGGGAATTAGTCAGGCTAGTTTGGTCAAGCTGATTAAGACTGCCTTTGACCAAGGATTAGACATGCTCTTAGAGGAAAATCTGCCCCAGCCCCTACTGGAACGCTACCAGCTAGTGAGCAGAGTGGAGGCTGTGCGGGCTATGCATTTTCCAAAGGACTTGGCGGACTACAAGCAGGCTCTTCGGCGGGTTAAATTTGAAGAACTCTTTTATTTTCAAATGCAGCTGCAGGTCTTAAAGAGAGAAACCAAGGCTGTCAGCAATGGATTAAAAATTGATTGGCAGTTGGATGCTGTGGCCGAGAAAAAGCAGAGCTTACCTTTTGAACTGACTTCAGCTCAGGAGCGCAGTCTGACAGAGATTTTGCAGGATTTGCGGTCGCCTGGACATATGAATCGCCTGCTGCAGGGCGATGTGGGAAGCGGAAAGACAGTAGTCGCTGGTCTAGCTATGTATGCTGTTTATACAGCTGGCTTTCAGTCAGCTCTGATGGTTCCAACAGAAATTTTGGCTGAGCAGCATTTTGACAACCTAGCTCAGCTATTTCCAGAATTGAAGCTGGCCCTGCTAACTGGTGGGATGAAAGCAGCTGAACGCCGGGCGATATTATCAGCGATTGAAAACGGTCAGGTGGACATGATTGTCGGAACCCATGCCTTAATTCAGGAAGGGGTGCGTTACCATGCATTGGGCTTGGTCATTATTGACGAGCAGCATCGCTTTGGGGTGGAGCAACGCCGGATTTTACGGGAAAAGGGAGACAATCCTGATGTTCTCATGATGACAGCGACGCCTATTCCCAGAACCCTTGCTATCACAGCATTTGGTGATATGGATGTGTCCATTATTGACCAGATGCCGGCGGGACGCAAACCTATCATCACCCGTTGGGTCAAGCATGAGCAGCTGGAAGTCGTCCTCGACTGGCTGAAAAAAGAGCTCCACAAGGGTGCTCAGGTCTATTTTATTTCTCCTTTGATTGAGGAATCTGAGGCGCTGGATCTTAAGAATGCCATTGCCCTAGAAGAAGAATTGACAGCTTATTTTGGTCAGCAGGTACAAGTGGCCCTGCTTCATGGCAAGATGAAGAGCGAGGAAAAAGAGGCGATTATGCAGGCCTTCAAGGAAGGACGGACTGATATTCTGGTCTCTACTACAGTCATTGAGGTCGGAGTCAATGTCCCCAATGCTACGGTGATGGTCATCATGGACGCAGACCGCTTCGGACTCAGCCAGCTTCATCAGCTGAGAGGCCGCGTTGGCCGGGGGAGCAAGCAGTCTTATGCCGTCCTTGTTGCCAATCCTAAGACGGAGTCGGGCAAGCGCCGCATGAAAATCATGACTGAGACGATTGATGGATTCCTGCTAGCTGAAGAGGATTTGAAAATGCGAGGTTCCGGAGAAATCTTTGGCACTCGGCAGTCTGGTATTCCTGAGTTTCAAGTGGCAGACATCGTAGAAGATTATCCGATTTTAGAAGAAGCCAGAAAGGTTGCCAGCCAGATTACAGCTGATCCGAACTGGCGGACAGATCCTAATTGGCACTTGATTGCTCTTCATTTGGACAAGCGAGATTACCTAGATTAAGAGTTCTTTGGATTAAGTTTCCTGCAAGTTATTTATAAGTAGGCTTTAAGTTTGAGGGATTATACTATTGTCAAATCAAAGAAAGAGGTAAGACCAATGACAATGTAAGCATCCCTTAAAATCCCGTAACCAAAGCTTGAAGACTAGAAGACTTGCGAGGTATGAGCCACTCAAAAAATAAGAATAATTTAGAATTTTTTCATCAACAATCTCCTAACAAATCACAAGCTTCACCCAATCGGTGAAGTTTTTTGTATTTGATTGAAAAGACTTGTTCATTTCAATTAGTAGATAGAGATTGCTGGACTTCTTTGACTATAAGCTTTCCCTAAGAAATCTATAAGAGATTCTTAAGTTTAGGGCTGTATTCTTATATCCAAGTAAGAACAAAAAGATTAGGGACCAAACTTGAAGCCAAACACTCCAAGAGTTTCGTTTTTGCTCTTAAAGAATGAATGATAAGCGAGGTAAAAGCTATGAAAGTTACAATCAAAGTCCACTATCCGAAGACATTTAAGCAAGCTCAGAAAATGGAGGTGACCTATGGTAAGTGATTATATTTTTGAAATTCTAGAGTCTCTGTTTGAGGTTATCTTCTAAGACCAGCGATTCAATGAGGTTTTTCCAGTGTTAGAATATGAAAGAGTCAAAAAAGTGCTAAGTAACCTTAGCACTTTTTGATTTAAAGAAAATAAATAGGGATTTTATTCTCAGCCTTCCATATAATCCCGGAGTTCTTGGTCTTTGAGTCCAGCATTCAGGGCGATGAGCAGTTTGATTCTGGCTTTTTGGGCATTGAGCTCTTTGACAAAGAAGATACCAGCTTGGTGCAGCTGAACGCCGCCTCCTTCATAAGCATAGACTGGTTCAGCGATTCCGTTAAAGCACCGAGAGACCAGAGCAATTGGCAAGCCGGCTGCTATCATATTAGACAGTTTGTCAGCTACTTCCTTGGGGAGGTTGCCAGCACCGAATGCCTCTATGATGAGGCCATCTATCTTGTCTAAATCCAGCATGTCCAGAAGTTCTGTCTTCATACCCGCATAAGCTGGAATAATGGGCACCAGACCAGAGATGCTGTTCAAGTCAAAGCGGACTCGAGGCTCCGCTGTCTTAAAATAGAGAATCTCCTGTTTCATAATCAAGCCAAGCGGTCCGTGAGTCGGTGTCTGGAAGGTGCTGACATTGGTCGTATGGGTCTTGGTTACATACTTGGCAGCATGTGCCTCATCATTCATAACGACAAGCACGCCTTTATCACTGGCTTTTTCATCACTAGCCACCCGCAGGGCTGTCAAGTAGTTATAGACACCGTCGCTCCCCAGCTCATTGGAACTGCGCATAGCTCCGGTCAGAACGACCGGAATCTTCGGCAGCTGCATAGTATCCAGAAAGTAAGCCGTCTCTTCTAAAGTGTCCGTCCCATGAGTAATGACTACTCCATCAAATTGGTCAGCACTGGCTTTGATTTTTTGGTAAAGTTTGAGCATGTGTTGGGGTGTGATATGAGGACTGGGAATATTAAAAAAGTCAATGACTTCCGTCTCTATCCCCTCAAGCGGAACGGTCACATGGTTCATAGGGTTATCAGCATTGGTGACGACAGCCCCAGAGCCGTCAGCCTGCATGGAAATGGTTCCACCTGTGTGCAGGACTAAGATTTTCTTTGTCATAAATCCTTTTTCTCCTTGTAGTTATGATGCAAATTCGAAAACTTACATTATATTTTCATAGATTTTTCAATTCTGTTGTAAAGATATTACTCCAGCTTTTCTTTTCTGCAATTCATGTGATTGTATGCCATTTTTGTGTTATAATTTATTGTATCATAAAAGGAAAGAATGAGAAAATCAATGGAAGTAAAGGCCGTCTTTTTTGATATTGATGGGACACTGGTCAATGACAGTCGAACGGTTTTGAAATCTACAGAAAAGGCTATTCAGAGTTTAAAGGAGCAAGGAATATTGGTCGGTTTGGCAACCGGCCGTGGCCCTTTCTTTGTCAAACCTTTTATGGAGCAATTGGACTTAGACTTTGCTGTGACCTATAATGGCCAGTACATTTTTTCAAGAGACAGAGTGATTTCTGCCAGTCCCATTGACAAGCAGAGTTTGCGGGATTTAATCGCCTATGCTAAGAAGCATCGGAAAGAGATTTCCTTGGGGACGGCTGAGGCTATGCTGGGCTCCAAGATTATGTCCTTCGGCATGAGCCCTTTCTCCCAGTGGACTAGCCGCTTCATCCCTAAGCGAATGGCGCGAACAGTCAGTCATGGATTTAATAAGGTCATCAGCAAGGCCTTGCCCCAGCATGAAAAGGATCTCCTGCAGCTGATTCAGGAGCCGATTTATCAAGCTTTGATTTTAGCCAGTCCAGAAGAAAGCCGTAAGATTGAAGCAGACTTTCCTGATTTGAAATTTACCCGCAGCAGCCCCTATGCAGTCGATATTATCAATAAAGACACGTCTAAGCTAGAGGGGATTCGCCGAGTCGGCAAGGAATATGGTTTTGACATTCATCAGGTCATGGCCTTCGGTGACTCTGACAATGACTTGGAAATGCTATCGGGAGTTGGCCTGTCCATTGCTATGGGAAATGGAACCAGCTCGGTCAAGGAAGTGGCCAAGCACACAACCACCAGCAATAGTCAGGATGGGATTCACAAGGCTCTGGAGCATTTTGGTATCCTAGCTAGGGAAAAGGTCTTTACCAGCAGCGACCATCACTTTAATAAGGTTAAAGAGTTCCATAGTGTCATGGATGAAAGCACTCAAGAAGAACCTATTGCTTGGACGCCTCAGGACGCTCGCTATCGGGCAGGCTTCAAACTGGAAGAGCTGGTCGAGTTTCTGCGTGCGGCTAGTAACTCAGAGGAAGACTTTGACAGTTCTGTAGCCTATCTCCATCAAGCGCTTGACAAGGCTGCCGACAAGGTTCGCTCCAAGAGTCAGGCTGAGGTTTCTCTAGTCGGTCAGGTAGATGCTTTGATTGATACTCTTTATTTCACTTATGGCAGCTTTGTCCTGATGGGAGTCGATCCAGAGAAGCTGTTCGATATTGTGCATCGGGCTAATATGGGCAAAATTTTCCCAGACGGGAAGGCTCACTTCGACCCCGTCACCCATAAAATCCTCAAACCAGATGACTGGGAAGAAAAATACGCTCCCGAAGGAGCTATCAAAGAAGAACTGGAAAGACAAATTCAGGCCTACCAACGTAGCATAGAGCAGAAAGAAGAAAACTAGAGCAGTCAGTGAACTGCTCTAGTTTTTATAACGTTTTTTCTGGATCTCTGACAACCAGCAAGTCAACCTTGGCGTGGCGCAGGATATATTCGGAGGACGATCCGACTAGCAGCCGCTCAAAGGCATTGAGGCCGGTAGCACCAACCATAATTAGATCTACCTTGTGCTCTTCTGGAATATCTGTAGCCAAGAGAGTCTTGGGATTGCCCATCTCAATGACAATGTCAACATACTTGATACCGAATTTTTGAGCCTTTTCTTTTAGCTCTGCTGTCAGCTTTTTGGCATCTTCCTGCAAGTCCTCGTAGACATCTGCATCAAAGGTTGAGACACTTTGCAAAGCCCGAGTGTCAATGACGTGGGCGATGGTGAGACGAGAGCCGTTTCGGAGAGCCACGTTAACGCCTTTTTCAAAGGCTAGTTCGGATTCGTGAGAACCATCTACAGCAACCATAATGTTTTCATATTTCTGAGTCATAGAGCTACCTCCTTTTAAAATGGTCGGCAAAGGACGTCGCATCATTCACAGAATGATTAGGCTGACCGAAAATCAATCAGTCCATAACGTCCGAGTGATTTGCAACTATTTTCTTGTTTCTATTGTAACCCTTTTCAGAAAAAAAGTAAAGATAAAATGGAAATGCTGTCAGAAAATTGCAAGCTGAGAAAGAGTCCGTTACTTTGAGGAATTAGAAGGAGAATGGCGCTTTGTATCCTATGATTCTCTTTTTAATTACATGAAAAGTGAGTTTATTTTTTGTTGTCAATCGCTTTTTCTGGTGGTATAATGATAACATTCTGATGAATAGAGGAAAAATAAGAATGAAAGAATTTGACAAGTCCAGCAAGCTGGAACATGTTGCCTATGATATTCGCGGTCCAGTTTTGGATGAAGCTATGCGCATGCGGGCCAATGGTGAAAAGATTCTCCGCCTCAATACAGGGAATCCGGCTGAATTTGGTTTTACCGCTCCAGATGAGGTCATTCATGATTTGATTATGAATGCGCGTGACAGTGAGGGCTACTCTGACTCCAAGGGAATTTTTTCAGCCCGCAAGGCTATCATGCAGTATTGCCAGCTTAAGAATTTTCCTAATGTAGATATTGATGACATTTATCTGGGAAATGGCGTCAGCGAGCTGATTGTCATGTCCATGCAAGGACTGCTTGATGACGGTGACGAGGTGCTGGTACCGATGCCAGATTACCCGCTCTGGACGGCTGCAGTCAGTCTGGCTGGTGGGAATGCTGTTCACTATGTCTGTGATGAGCAGGCAGAATGGTATCCAGATATTGACGATATCAAGTCAAAAATCACATCTAATACCAAGGCTATCATTATCATCAACCCTAACAATCCAACGGGGGCACTTTATCCTAAGGAACTTCTGCTGGAAATTGTGGAAATTGCTCGCCAGAACAATCTCATTATCTTTGCGGATGAAATCTATGACCGCATGGTGATGGATGGCAATGTCCACACCCCTGTGGCTAGTCTAGCTCCGGATATCTTCTGTGTCAGCATGAATGGTCTTTCTAAGTCGCATCGCATTGCAGGCTTCCGGGTTGGCTGGATGGTGCTATCTGGGCCTAAGCATCATGTTAAGGGTTATATTGAAGGGTTGAACATGCTCTCCAACATGCGCCTGTGCTCTAATGTCTTAGCTCAACAAGTCGTTCAAACCTCACTTGGCGGTCATCAATCTGTGGATGAACTGCTCTTGCCAGGTGGCCGTATCTATGAGCAGCGTAATTTCATCTATCAGGCTATTCAGGATATTCCGGGGCTATCAGCTGTAAAACCTAAAGCTGGTCTCTATATTTTCCCGAAAATTGACCGGAACATGTATCACATCGACGATGATGAGCAGTTTGTGCTCAATTTTCTCAAACAGGAGAAAGTCCTTCTCGTCCATGGACGAGGCTTTAACTGGCAGGAACCAGATCATTTCCGCATCGTTTATCTGCCTCGAGTAGATGAGCTAGCTCAAATCCAAGAGAAAATGACGCGCTTCTTGCGCCAATATCGCCGTTAATAAGCGGATGTTACAAAAAGGCTGGAAAATATTCCGGCCTTTTTCTTATCTATTTTACATATTTTTTAGTTCAATGACTGTCTTTAAATTGCAAAAATAAAAAATTAAGATGCTCTGGAAATCGAATTTGAGGTCGATTGGTAAAAATTATAGGCGGTTTTACCGACATTTTTTAGGAATTTATCCAACATTTTTTATGTATCTGTCCAAAAATGCTTAAAAAAATGTGTTAGCGTCTTCCTTCCAGAAGACAAACATGGTAGAATGTGTTTGTCAATGTTTTTAACAATGATGAAAAAGTGGAGGAGATTATATTGACAATGAAAAAGACACTTAGTGCTTTTTCTGTCAGTGCAGCGGCATTGTCTTTGGTGCTCGCAGAAGGAGTTCAGGCTGATCAATTAGTTGATAATCAGTCTTATTCTGATGCGCCCGTTAGTCAAAGCCAACCACAGGCAGAAAACACACAGAAGGATGAATCTGTTTCGAAAGAACAGGTAGACGCTGCTCAGGCTCTTGTACAAGAAGCCGACAGCAATGTTGCACAAGGGAAAGCTGATTTGGCTCAAGCTCAGGCAAATACTGCTGCAGCTCAAAGTCAGGTCGAGCAAGCACAAGCTGAAGCTAACCGGGCACAGGAGGCAGCTGATAAAGCTGGTCCGGAAGCTATTGAAACAGCTAAGCAAGAAGAGAGCAATCAAAAAGCTCAAGTGGAAAGCAACAAGTCAGAACTGGCTAAAGCTGACCAAGCAACCAAGACGGCTCAAGCTGAGCGCGATGCTCAGGCAGCCAAGACTAAAGAAGCTCAAGAGCAAGCGAAAACTCAAGAAGGACGCCTTGCTAAAGCTCAAAATGACGTGAAGGAAGCTAAGGCCAACCTAAGTGGGGACGCTACAGCTAAAGCAGAAAAAAATGTGAAAGCAGCCCAAGACAAGGTGGCAGCTGACCAGTCTGCTGTTGAAACAGCTCAAGCAAAAGTAGCTACAGCTCGTCAGACTGACAGTCAGAAGCAGGCTGAGGTTGCAAAAGCTCAGACCAACCAGACTCAGGCTAAGACAGCACGTGATGCTTCTCAGAAGAACTTGCAGGACAAAACTGCTGCAGCTGAGAAGACTCAGTCAGACTTGAACCAAGCTCAACAGGCTTTGCAAAAGGCTCAAGTTGGAACAATTACTACTGAAGCTTCTAGCAATAAAAACCGTGTGTCAATGACTCCGGAATACATTGCAGCCTTGAGAGAGTTAATTGCACCGAATTTATCAGAGCAAAAAACTAAAGAGATTCAAAATAGACTTGCTGCACTGAATGCCAGTGCTAAGGCTCTCAATCGTTATGTAGCTGATCCTACAGATAGCAAAGCTTTGATTAATACCAACAATATTCCACAGAATGTTCGTCAGGAACTTTCACAGTTTGCTTCAGAACTCATCAACCAGCTGCGTGCTCAGATGGGAACAGGTGAAGTAGTTGTGACACCATCTTCCATTGAGTTTGCAGATAAGGTAGCAACAGAATACCGCAAGGACAACTGGAACTGGGATTTGATGGAGAAATACCATCACGATGCTAGAGGAATCAACCGCGTAGCACGTGAATATGGTTTAATGACCACAAGTGCTGAGCAAGAAAGCAAAGGTCTTCAGTATTATGAAAACGCTTATATCTGGAGAGAAAATGCTAGTCAAATGAGTGTGGCTGAAATGAAGAGACGGGTCTATGATTCTGTTGTTGAATTCATGTTCAATGGCTACGAATGGCTGCATGCTACATCTATCTCAGGTCTCAATACTGGCCGCCAGAAAAACTATCTGGGAGTTGATTTCTCAATGGAAGGCGACATCACTATGGCTCATTTCACCATGGTGTCAGAAGATCAGATCAAATATGCTAGCAAAAAGAACTTCAATGCCAGCCCTATTACAGGAAAAGCTCCAACAGCAAAAGTAGATCCGCAGGAAGTAGCTCAGGCTCAAACTGCCTATGACGCTGCCTTCAAAGCCAATCAACTGGCTCTGGCATCTAAGGGAGTTGCTCAAACCACTTACAATCGGAAGGCCGCAGCCTTAGAGCAAGCCAATCAGCAACTGGCTCAGGCCCAAGCTCAAGCAGGTGAGTCAGCAACTGCTCAGGCCCAAGCAGCTCTTGCTGCAGCTCAAGAGAAGTTGGCAGCTGATCAAGCGGCTTTGGCAGCAGCACAAGCAGCCCTGCAAAACTCAAACTTGGATGACAAGACTAAAGCAGAAAAATTAACTCAGGCCCAAGAAGCCCTGACTGCTGTTCAAGCGACAGTTGCCGCAGCTCAAGAAGCTCTAAAAACTGAATCAGATAAGTTGGCTCAGCTAGACGCAGCTTTGAATGCAGCAAAAGAAAGAAAGACTAATCTTGAAAAAGCTGTTACAGATGCTGAAGCAGCTTTGCAAATGGCTAAAGAGTCATTGTCAAATCTTGAAAATGCAGAAGAAAACTTGGAACAAGCTAAAACTAAACTAGCCGCAGCTCAGGCTGCTTACCAAGCAGCTCTTACAGCTCAAACAGATCAAGAAGCAAAAGTAGCAGTTTTAACTGCGGTTCAAGCACAAGCTAAGGCGACCTACGACTTGCTAGCTCAAACTTATGCTGAGCAAAATAAGGAAGAAGATATTCGTTATTACCAATCTGTTTTGGCTCACACAGAGGAGCGCTTCGCTCGCTCTCCGCTTACTGGACAAGCTGGAGATCCTCAGCATACAGCTCTTGGAACTACTGGAACTGCTAGCTCTGGAAATCATAAGCAGGCAGCTGCTTCAGGTCATACCTTGCCTAAGACAGGGGAAAACTCTTCTTGGCTCATTCTTGCAGGCCAAATGCTTCTGCTCATGGCTATGAAATTGTTCTACAAGAAACGTTCTCTTGATTAGAAAGAACAAAATCAATCAAAAACAGTCAAATTCTTGACTGTTTTTTGTTTAATATGACTTGACATATCAAGTCATATACTTGAAAAATTCTTTATTTTATAGAATTGTATGTAATTGTTTTTCAATAAAAAATTTTCAGATAATTATTGAAATTTCACTGCTTTTATGTTACAATGAAGCTAATAAATATGAGGTAAAAATATGGCCGATTTACTAGAAAAAACACGAAAAATTACATCTATTCTGAAGCGCTCGGAAGAGCAGATGCAGGAAGATTTGCCCTATAATGCTATTACGCGTCAGTTGGCTGATATTATCCACTGCAATGCTTGCATTATCAATAGCAAGGGACGTCTTCTAGGCTATTTCATGCGCTACAAGACCAATAATGACCGTGTGGAAGCTTTTTTCCAAGATAAGAATTTCCCAGAGGAGTATGTCCAAGAAGCCAATCTGGTTTATGAAACGGAAGCTAATCTGCCGGTGACGCATGATTTGACGATTTTCCCAGTGGAGACCAAGGATGAGTTCCCGGACGGGCTGACTACCATTGCTCCCATTCATGTTTCAGGGATTCGTTTAGGCTCATTGATTATCTGGCGAAATGACAAGGAATTTGCGGACGATGATCTGATTTTGGTTGAGATTGCCAGCACAGTGGTTGGTATCCAGCTGCTTAACTTCCAAAGGGAAGAGGATGAGAAAAATATCCGCCGCCGGACAGCTGTGACCATGGCGGTCAATACTCTGTCTTACTCAGAACTGAGAGCTGTTTCAGCAATTTTGGGAGAGCTCAATGGCAATGAAGGCCAGCTGACAGCATCTGTCATTGCTGACCGTATCGGGATTACCCGCTCAGTGATTGTTAATGCCTTGCGCAAGCTGGAAAGTGCTGGGATTATTGAAAGCCGCTCACTGGGAATGAAGGGAACTTATCTGAAAGTCCTGATTCCGGATGTCTTTGATGAAATTAAAAAGAGGGACTACTAATGGCTAAAGCACTGATTTCCATTGATTATACAGTTGATTTTGTCGCAGATGAGGGCAAGTTGACAGCAGGAGCGCCAGCTCAAGCGATTTCTGAAGCCATTGCTCAAGTAACAAAGGCGGCTTTTGAGCGAGGAGATTATATCTTCTTTGCTATTGATGCTCATGATGAGAATGATGCCTTTCACCCAGAAAGCAAGCTGTTTCCGCCTCACAATATCAAAGGGACCAGCGGTCGCAATTTTTATGGTCCTTTGGCTGATTTTTATGAGAAGCATCAAGCAGACTCTCGGGTCTTTTGGATGGATAAACGCCATTATTCTGCCTTTTCCGGTACGGATTTAGATATCCGCCTGCGGGAAAGAAAGGTAGATACGGTCATTTTGACTGGAGTCTTGACGGATATTTGTGTCTTGCATACAGCGATTGATGCCTATAATCTTGGTTATCAGATTCAGGTGGTAGAGCCGGCTGTGGCTTCTCTGTCAGAGGAAAATCACAAATTTGCCTTAAACCACTTGCAAAATGTCCTGGGTTCGACTATAATAGATACAATTTAAGAGTAAAAGAGAAGCAGAGTAGGCTTGCTGACTTGCACAGAGAGTGCTGATAGCTGAGAGCAGCACCAAGAAAGCAAAAAACGAAGAACATGTTTCGTAATCTTTTGTGTGATTAAGCACAAACGTCGCTCACGTTACGAGCTCAGAGGCTGCCTTTTAGGGCGGCGAATAACAGTGGTACCACGGCTTTCGTCTGTTTTATAGACGGAAGCTTTTTATTTTGCAGTAGGTCAAGTGAAGACGATGGGGAAATATAGCTAATATCCTGAACAATAGGGCGGAGCTACTAATTGATTTGAGAGGGAAAGAACATGAAAGAAATTTTTATCGGAAACTATGGTTTAGAGCAGGTCGGACAGACCATGACCGCAACTGGCTGGGTGGCCAATATCCGCAATCACGGTAAGCTGGCCTTTATTGAATTGCGGGACCGCGAGGGCTTGCTTCAGGTCTTCGTTGGCGGTGAGCTTGAAGATTTTGCTAAGCTGGAAGACATTAGCAAAGAGGATGTTATTTCAGTGACGGGGCAAGTCGTTCAGCGGGAAGAGCGCTTTGTCAATAAGTCCATCAAGTCTGGTCAGGTTGAGCTGAGGGCTGAAAAGATTGAAGTCATTGCTAGCA
Organism: Streptococcus sanguinis; assembly: GCF_019928825.1. Lineage (GTDB taxonomy): Bacteria > Bacillota > Bacilli > Lactobacillales > Streptococcaceae > Streptococcus > Streptococcus sanguinis_L. Next base: position 337,892 of record NZ_JAHZOP010000002.1, read on the forward strand.
GCAAGGCCCTGCCTTTTGAACTGGACCAACATGCTCATACAGGGGAAGACCTGCGTCAGAAATACCGCTACCTAGACTTGCGGCGTGAGAAGATGACACATAACCTCAAACTACGTCACCAGGTCACCTCAACCATTCGGGAATATTTGAACGGTTTGGACTTTTTGGAAGTGGAGACGCCTTATCTGACCAAGTCAACACCAGAAGGGGCTAGAGATTTCTTGGTGCCTAGTCGGGTCTTTAAAAATCAGTTCTACGCCTTGCCACAGAGTCCACAGATGCTCAAGCAATTGCTGATGGGGGCTGGCCTCGAGCGCTACTATCAGATTGTTCGTTGTTTCCGTGACGAAGACCTGCGGGGCGATCGTCAGCCAGAATTTACCCAGGTGGACTTGGAGTTGAGTTTTGCAAGCGAAGAAGAAATCCGAGCTCTGGTTGAAGCCATGCTCAAGGCTGTTGTCAAGAAAACTCATGGTTTAGAGTTGACAGAAGCTTTTCCGACTATCAGTTATGAAGAGGCTATGAGCCGCTTTGGTTCTGATAAGCCAGATACACGCTTTGGTCTGGAGCTAAAGAGTTTGACGGATTTGTGTCAGTCCAATGACTCGCTTCTCATCAAGAAAGCCTTGGATAATCAAGAAGAGGTGATGGGGATCTGTGTGCCAGATGCGGCTAGTGCTTTTAGCAAGAAACAACTGAGTCATTACTATCAGGAAATGAAGGAATTTGGCTGCAGTCGTTTCGCCAGTCTAAAGGTTGAAAATGGCCAGTTAGTTGGAGATTTGGCTAGCACCTTTGAGGCTGAGAGTCAGGATTTACTAGCACGTTTTGAGGCCAAGGATGGAGATTTGATTCTGTTAGTCATGGCTAAGAAGCGTCGGGCTCAGGAAGCTTTGGGACATCTGCGCATAGAAATCGCAAAAGCTTTAGACTTGATTGATCCGAGTCTGCTTCATTTTCTTTGGGTTGTGGATTGGCCGCTGCTGGAGTGGAATGAAGACCAAAACCGCTATCAAGCCATGCACCATCCTTTCACCCAGGGAATCTTTGAAGAAGGCCAAGATCCAGCTCAATTCCGCAGCCAGGCTTACGACATCGTCTTAAACGGCTATGAAATTGGCGGTGGGAGTCTGCGGATTCATGACCGGAAGGCTCAGGAGGCTATGTTTGAGCTATTGGGCATGAGCCGAGAAGACTATGAACGGGACTTTGGTTTCTTCCTAGAAGCTTTGGAGTACGGCTTCCCACCACACGGCGGTTTGGCTCTAGGCTTGGATCGCTTGGTTATGATTTTGGCTGGGGAAGAAAATATCCGCCAAGTCATTGCTTTTCCGAAAAATGGTACTGGCTTTGATCCTATGCTGGAAAGCCCGAGTTTGGTTGACCAAAGACAGCTCAAAGAACTGCATTTGGAATTGAAGAATTAGCCTGAAATATGGTAAAATGAAATGATGCGAATTCCTGCAGAATGGCAGGAAGAAGCTGAAGAAAAGAGCTAGCGGATGGTAAATAATTCAGCGTCCCTAGCTTGTCAAAGTAAAGGTGAGCTGAAGCTTGGAAATAAGATGTTATCTAGAAATTGTTATTTTCAGTCGCTAAAGATCACATATCTTATGAAAGGAATCAGAGATGAAGATTACTCAAGAAGAAGTAAGTCACGTAGCAAAGTTGTCAAAACTGGCTTTTTCACCAGAAGAAACTGCTGAGTTTGCGACGACATTAACCAAGATTGTCGACATGGTCGAATTGCTCAATGAAGTGGACACAGAGGGTGTGCCTTTCACTTCCAATGTAGCTGCTAATATCAACTATATGCGAGAAGATGTGGCTCAGCCGGGCTGGAACCGGGAAGAACTTTTCCAAAATGTACCTGAAAAAGAGCGGGGCTACATCAAAGTGCCTGCCATCCTAGATGACGGAGGAGATGCCTAATGACTTTTAATCACAAGACCATTGAAGAACTGCATGATTTGCTGGTCAAGAAAGAAATTTCTGCAGTAGAGTTAACTCAGGCAACTTTGGCAGATATCAAAGAACGTGAAGCGGCTGTGGATAGCTTCATTACTGTCAGCGAAGAGGAGGCTTTGGCTCAGGCTGCGGCTCTGGATGCTAAGGGCATTGATGCGGACAATCTTATGAGCGGAATTCCGCTGGCAGTTAAGGACAATATCTCAACCAAAGGGATTTTGACGACGGCTGCTTCTAAGATACTCTACAATTACAAGCCGATTTTCAATGCGACTAGTGTGGAGAAGCTCTACGGTAAGGACATGATTATCGTCGGAAAGACCAACATGGACGAATTTGCCATGGGGGGCTCTAGCGAAAACTCTTACTTTAAGACGACTAAGAATGCTTGGGACAGCAGCAAGGTTCCTGGTGGTTCATCTGGTGGTTCAGCGACAGCTGTTGCCTCTGGTCAGGTTCGTCTGTCACTGGGTTCAGATACGGGTGGTTCTATTCGCCAGCCGGCTTCCTTTAACGGTGTGGTTGGTCTTAAGCCAACCTACGGACGGGTTTCGCGTTTTGGTCTCATTGCCTTTGGCTCTTCTTTAGACCAGATTGGGCCTTTCTCTCAGACAGTGAAGGAAAATGCTCAACTTCTGAATGTTATTTCTGGTAATGATCCTAAGGACTCTACATCATCACAAGAAGCAGTGCCAGACTTTACCAGCAAGATTGGCCAAGACATCAAGGGGATGAAGATTGCCTTGCCTAAGGAATACATGGGTGAGGGAATTGACAGCAAGGTCAAGGAAACGATTCTGGCAGCAGCCAAGCACTTGGAAAGCCTAGGTGCGATTGTGGAAGAAGTCAGCCTGCCCCACAGCAAGTACGGCGTGGCTGTCTACTATATCATTGCTTCCTCTGAAGCCAGCTCTAACCTGCAGCGTTTTGACGGTATTCGCTATGGTTACCGCGCAGAAGGCATTGAAAATCTAGAAGATGTCTATGTCAAATCTCGCAGCGAAGGCTTTGGTGAAGAGGTGAAACGCCGGATCATGCTGGGAACTTTCAGCCTGTCATCTGGTTACTACGATGCCTACTTCAAAAAAGCTGGTCAGGTTCGGACCTTGATTATGCAAGATTTTGCTAAGGTTTTTGAAAAATATGACTTGATATTAGGCCCAACTGCACCAACGGTTGCATATGACTTGGGCAGTCAAAACCAAGATCCAGTGGCCATGTATCTGGCTGATCTTTTGACTATTCCAGTCAATTTGGCTGGTCTGCCGGGTATTTCAATCCCAGCTGGCTTTGCAGATGGTCTTCCTGTCGGCCTGCAGTTGATTGGTAACCACTTCGATGAAGCGACCATCTATCAGGCAGCCGCAGCGTTTGAAGCAACGACTGACTACCACAAACAGCAGCCAGTTATCTTTGGAGGTGAAAAATAATGAACTTTGAAACAGTTATCGGACTGGAAGTCCATGTTGAATTGAAGACCAATTCAAAAATTTTCTCACCGGCTCCAGCTCACTTCGGTGAAGATCCCAATGCCAACACCAATATCATTGACTGGTCTTTCCCTGGTGTTCTGCCTGTTATGAACAAGGGTGTCATTGACTACGGTATCAAGGCTGCTCTGGCTTTGAACATGGACATTCACCAAAAAATGCACTTTGACCGCAAGAATTACTTCTATCCGGACAATCCAAAAGCTTATCAAATTTCTCAGTTTGATGAGCCGATTGGCTACAATGGTTGGATTGAGATTGAGCTAGAAGACGGCACGACCAAGAAAATCCGTATCGAGCGGGCCCACTTGGAAGAAGATGCCGGAAAGAATACCCACGGCAGTGACGGCTACTCTTATGTGGACCTCAACCGCCAAGGAGTGCCACTGATTGAGATTGTATCCGAAGCGGATATGCGCAGTCCAGAAGAAGCTTATGCCTATCTGACTGCCCTCAAGGAAATCATCCAGTACACGGGTATTTCGGATGTCAAGATGGAAGAGGGTTCTATGCGGGTCGATGCCAATATTTCTATCCGTCCTTATGGCCAGGAAGAATTTGGTACCAAGACTGAGCTGAAAAATCTTAATTCCTTTAACTTTGTTCGTAAGGGTCTGGCATTTGAGGAAAAACGCCAGGCGGAAATTCTACGCAGCGGTGGCCAAATCCGTCAGGAAACCCGTCGTTATGACGAAGCTACTGGCGAAACCTTGCTCATGCGAGTTAAGGAGGGTTCAGCGGACTACCGTTACTTCCCAGAGCCTGATCTGCCTATCTTTGAGATTGAAGATGCTTGGATTGAGCAAGTACGCAGCAGTCTGCCAGCCTTTCCAAAAGAACGCCGGGCTAAGTATGTGGGCGACTACGGTCTGTCTGACTACGATGCCAAGCAGCTGACAGCGACCAAGGCTGTGTCAGACTTCTTTGAAGCAGCTGTTGCGGCAGGCGGTGACGCTAAGGCTGTCTCTAACTGGCTTCAAGGAGAAGTGGCTCAATACCTCAATGCCGAAGGAAAGACCATCTCTGAGATTGAGCTGACACCTGAGAACCTGACTGAGATGATTGCTCTGATTGCAGATGGCACGATTTCCTCTAAGATTGCCAAGAAGGTTTTTGTCCATTTGGCTAAAAACGGTGGCTCTGCTAAAGAGTATGTGCAAAAAGCAGGCCTGATCCAAATCTCAGACCCTGCCCAGCTTCTACCTATTATCCAGCAAGTCTTTGCGGATAATGAAAAAGCTATCAATGACTATAAGGGCGGAAACAAGAATGCGGCCAAGTCCCTGATTGGCCAGCTCATGAAGGCTACTAAGGGCCAAGCCAACCCACAAGTAGCACAAAAACTGCTCAATGAAGAGTTGGAGAAATTATAGAAATAAGTAGAAAACCAGTCGTGAGGCTGGTTTTTTATGTAGAAATCTAAAAAATTCAACTGTATAAAGCGTTGACCAAGTGACAACTTTGGATTATAATTAAGGAGTAAACACAAATAAAATTGTTTTTTAGGGAGGAAGATTATGGAAGGAAAAATTTTGTTGAAGGATATCTTTCAATTTGATGCCTTGTTGGCTAGGCCAGAGTTTAAAGGGCGTCGGATAAAGCTACGCTTTAATAAAAATTGGGGAGATTATAATTTTGTAGTAGATTATATTAATCAATCTGATGATTTTCTGCCTTGGCTTTTGAGTAATGGTAGCGAGAAGAAAAGTAGAAATAGAAATGATGATATTCAATTTCAGTTTATTGAAGTAGAATATCATAAATGGCTATTTGTTGGTGCTTATCTTATAAAGGAAAAAGATAGTCAAATAAAGAAAGTGGCTTATGGCAACCATGATGTGAAATATGCTTTAGCAGAGAGAATTGAAGATTACGATAAATATATAGAAAAATTAGTTGTCGACCATACAAACACAGGGCAATCTTGGTTTTATGTTGACCGTAGGCGAACTGATTTTGTTGAAGTTGCTGAGATAGCCAATCGTTCTTATTTTGAAAAACAATAGATTTTCCCGGTTATGAAAATTTGTCTATGACTTACGAAAAGTTGAAGACAAATTGGAATAATAGAACTTGGAGAGAGCATCTTTCAACTGTTTATGGCGTTTATCTTATTACTGATACAAAAACAGGAAAACTTTATGTAGGCTCTGCTTATGGGGACAATGGAATGTATGGGCGTTGGTCAGCTTATTTGAACGATGGATATGATAAATTAGAGCTGGAAGATAATAAATATCCAAATAAGAGATTGAAAGAGATTGTTGATAAAAAAGGAATTGATTATATAAAAAAATATTTTCAGTATTCTATTTTAGAAATATTTACTAAGAATGAATTGGGAAAACAAAAAGCGCTTAATCGAGAAAAATATTGGAAAAAGGTTCTACAGTCAAGAGAATTTGGCTATAATGCGAATTAGGATAAAAATAAAACGGGGGATAATATGGAAGATTGGGAAAAGAAAAGACTGATTGATGAATCAAATAGTAAAATTGATGAGCATAACCGCCTAATAGATGAAGGGAATAGAGCAAGAGAAGAACATTATCGTAAGATAGAGGCTCAAAGAGAGGAACTTTTACGTTTAGAGAAAAATAGAATAAGAGAAACAGCAGATAGAGAGCAAGAAAAAGAATACAAAGATAAAATTCTTGACTTAAAAAAGCGATGGGCTGAATCGAATGACACTAGTCAACAACAGCGGTATCAAATTTTAATTGCTGAAGCTGAGCAGGAATATAATGATTATTTAGCAGAGAAAGAAAGAATAAGACAAATTGAAGATGAGAAGAGACAGCAATTCTTAAAACAATATGAACAAAAACTTCAGAGAATTGAAGAAGAAAAGCAACAAACAGTTAAGATAGAACGCAGAAAAAGTTTCGTTAAGCGAGTTATCATAGGAAGTGTTTTTGTTATATTTCTTGTAATAGCCTTAACTACTTGGAGGTCAAATAAATTAAGTAGTAAAGGCGTACGTGATCGAGCTTCATCTATGAGTTCTAATGCTAGTTCTTCATCAAAGAAGGATTCAAAAATAGACAAGACAAAAAATATTAGTGCTCCAAGTGTAACTAATCAAAAAACATTTACTATGGAGAACTATGTTGGTCAAACAAGATCAGCCGTGGTTGAAAATCTGAAAACAAACTATAATGTTTCTGAGAAATTGATTGAGATTGTTGAGGAAGAATCAGACGAGTACGAGCCAGGTCAGGTGATTCGTCAGTCACCGGCAGCTGGTTCGACCTATGATTTGTCTTCTAATCATAAGATCAAGCTGACCGTAGCGAAAGAAGTGCCTAGTATGCTTATGCCTGACTTTGGCAGCATGCAGTACACCTATGCCAATGCTCGTAGTTACTTAATTCAAATGGGAGTTTCTTCGTCTCGGATTGAGCGGGTTGTTGATCGAAAGGTTACTTCGACACAAGCGGATTTGGTGACTTCTCAGTCGCCAAAGGCAGGTCAGAAAATTGACCTCAAGTCTAATAAAAAAATCACTCTTTACGTGACAGAAGCAACGACACCATCGTCATCTAGCTCGTCATCATCATCTAGCAGTTCGAAAAATAGCTCATCATCTGATGATGAAAATCATTCTAGTAGTTCTAGTTCTTCCGACTATTGATATTTTTGCTATATCATAATTCCCTTATTTGTAGTCTCAAGTTTTCTATGTTAAAATAATTAAAAAAACAAAGGAGTCTTTATGTCAGAAATTAAGATCAAACGCGAGACAGGTTTTGTAGGGATTATTGGGAAATTTCCAATCTTTATCAATGGTCAGAAAGTTGGCGCAATCAAAAACGGAGAAGAGGCTGTTTTTCCAATCGCAGCTAATGAAGCAGAAGTCCGTGCTGGATCTGCTCCTATGAAAACCAAGCCAGTGACAGTTAAATCAGGGCAGACCTTGCTGATTGAAACAAATTTTACTAATTTTTCTATTTGTTTGGGAACTTTAGTAGTTGCTCTTCTATTTGGTGGATTGCTTCGTGCGATTCTCTTGATTCTTTATATTGTTTTAATGTTCCTTCTTCCTTTCTACTCAGCTAGAATTGCAGAATAAATTTGAGACCAGCTGATGCTGGTTTTTTGTATGTTATTTTTTGAAAATGTAACTAATCTTTTGACAAGATTTTTGAAAGGGTTTACAATAAAACTAACAAATTATAAAGCGAGGTATGTTTATGGCAAAAATGAATGCTGCGCGTTGGTATGGCGCTAAAGATGTTCGTATTGAAGAAGTGGATGTACCGGAAGTCAAACCGCATCAGGTTAAAATTGCGGTCAAGTTCACAGGAATCTGTGGTACTGACCTGCATGAATATATGGACGGACCGATTTTTATTCCGACAGAAACAGAGCATGTCTATTCTGGCCAGAAAGCGCCTGTAACTTTAGGACATGAGTTTGCTGGGGAAATTGTTGAGGTCGGCAGTGCCGTGAAACGGGTCAAAGTTGGCGACCGGGTGACAGTTGAGCCCATTTTGGCTAAGAATAATCTTGTCGGTGATTATAATCTGGACCCTAATCTAAACTTTGTCGGTCTGGCGGCAGACGGTGGTTTTGCCAAATACTGTGTTTTGGACGGAGACATTGTTCACAAAGTTCCAGACAGCCTTAGCTATGAGCAGGCAGCTTTGACAGAACCTGCTGCTGTAGCTGTTTACGCAGTCCGTCAGTCAGCTCTTAAGACGGGCGATACAGCGGTTGTCTTCGGTTTGGGGCCAATCGGGCTCTTGATAGTTGAGGCTTTGCGGGCAGCCGGTGCCTCTAAGATTTATGGAGTTGAATTATCTCCAGAACGTCAAGCCAAGGCAGAGGAGCTTGGGGCGATTATTGTGCGACCAGAAGAAGGCGAAGACGTGGTAGCTGCTATTCATCGTTTAACTGGTGGCGGGGCAGATGTGTCTTATGAAGTGACTGGGGTGCCGGTTGTGCTGGGACAAGCTTTGGCTGCTGTTCACAAGGCTGGAGAATGTATGGTAGTTTCTATTTGGGAGCGAGAAGCCAGCATCAATCCTAATGAATTTGCCATTCAAGAAAAATCACTCAAGGGCATTATCGCTTACCGGCATATTTTTCCTAAGGTGCTGGAACTGATGGAGCAGGGCTATTTCTCTGCAGATAAGCTGGTGACCAAGAAGATTAAGCTAGAGGATATTGTGCAAGAAGGCTTTATCGAGCTGACTCAGGACAAGGCGCAGATCAAGATTTTGGTGTCGCCAGAATAAATCTTTGCTTAATCATGAGATGAAAATCAGTCAAAACTGGCTGATTTTTCTTTATGGTTTGTGCTGTAATAAGTAAAGTTTTAGAAAGAGGTTGGGATGTCAAAAGTTTTGAAAGGTTCATTCCATATTTTTCTGAAAGTCGCTTTAAGCTGATTCCTTGTTTTCTTAGTTCATAGATTCGAACTTTATCCTCATAAGTTAGTTTCATTTAAAAACCCCCCAAAAGTTAGATTTTTTCTGTCTAACTTTTGGGGTGCGGTGCAATTCAACTTCTTTTCATTTGGAGACCATTTTCCAGAAAAAATCAATGATATAGGTCAATCCGTAGGTATAGATGACGAGAGTGATAGGCTTGCAGAGAAGGATAATCAGCATGTACTTTTTAAAAGTCATCTTGGTCAGGGCGGCCAGCATACATAGAAAGTCGGCTGGACTGATGGGCCAAATCATCATGAAAATAAAGAAGCGCTCAAAGCGGTTGCCCTTATCCAGCCAGCCGATATATTTATCATAGGTGCGCTTGCTGACGACAGACTGGACAAAAGCCGGACCGTAGGTGCGGGCCAGGTGAAATATAATGGCGCAACCAATGACAATACCGATATAGTTATAAATGGTGCCGACGATATGACCGTAGATGAAAACACCAGCAACAGAGGTCAGGGCGCCAGGGATAATGGGCACGACCGTCTGTAGAATCTGCAGGAAGATAAAGAGGGGTGGGCCCCAAATGCCCGCCTGCTGGATAAAGGCTGAGAGAGTTTCCTTGGACTGGAGAATACCTGCGAAATAGGCCCAAAGACAAAAGGCCACCGTTCCTAGAGCGCCAATAGCGGACGACCAGTTGATGATTTTTTGCAAAAGAGGGGCAACAGCTTGCATCTGCCTGTTTTTTTCTGCCATACAAACCTCCAGAACATTTATACTATCACTACTATAATATCATCTTTTTTTCTTTTTGTAACCTTTGAGGCTGAAGGTGCCAAAAAGCCCATTTTATGCTATAATAATGAGAATACGAATTTTTGGAGAGAGATGTGGCGATTGAAGATTATATGCCGGACTTTGCGGTCGAGGCAGTTTATGATTTGACAGTAGAGAGTTTGAAAAAACAGGGGATCAAAGCAGTTTTGGTGGATTTGGATAATACCCTGATTGCTTGGAATAACCCTGATGGGACCCCAGAGATGAAGAAGTGGCTCCATGATTTGCGGGACGCGGGTATTCGGATCATTGTAGTGTCCAATAATAACAAAAAACGGGTCAAGCGAGCTGTTGAAAAGTTTGACATTGACTATGTCTACTGGGCCATGAAACCCTTCACTTGGGGAATTGACCGGGCGCTCAAGCTTTTTCATTTTGAAAAAAATGAAGTGGTCATGGTGGGCGACCAGCTCATGACGGATATTCGGGCAGCACATCGGGCCGGGATTCGTTCGATTTTGGTTAAACCACTGGTCGAGCACGACTCTATCAAGACCCAGATCAATCGGGCGCGTGAACGCCGTGTGCTCAAAAAAATCACTGAAAAATACGGCCCAATTCAATATAAAAAAGGAATTTAAGCATGGAAGAACTTCTCTGTATCGGCTGTGGAGCCACTATTCAGACAGAAGATAAGGGCAAGCTAGGCTACACGCCCAAATCAGCTCTAGAAAAAGGCTTGGAAACAGGCGAGCTCTATTGCCAGCGTTGTTTCCGCCTGCGCCATTATAATGAAATCAGCGATGTTCAGCTGACGGATGATGACTTTCTGCGGCTTCTCCACGAAGTTGGAGATAGCGACGCCTTGGTTGTCAATGTTGTCGATATTTTTGACTTTAATGGCTCGGTCATCCCTGGCCTGCCTCGCTTTGTTGCTGGAAATGATGTTCTCTTGGTCGGGAATAAGAAAGACATTTTGCCTAAGTCGGTCAAGGATAGCAAGGTGACCCAATGGCTGACGGAGCGCGCTCACGAAGAAGGCCTGCGTCCAGTCGATGTGGTCCTAACCTCTGCTCAGAACAAGCAGGCCATCAAGGACTTGATTGACAAGATTGAGCATTGCCGCAAGGGACGTGACGTTTATGTGGTCGGCGTGACCAATGTGGGCAAGTCCACTTTGATTAATGCGATTATTCAGGAAATCACGGGCGATAAGGATATTATTACGACTTCGCGCTTCCCGGGTACAACTCTGGATAAAATCGAGATTCCTTTAGCAGATGGCAGTCATATCTATGATACACCAGGCATTATCCATCGTCACCAGATGGCTCACTATCTTTCTGCTAAGAATCTCAAATACATCAGCCCCAAAAAGGAAATCAAGCCCAAAACCTATCAGCTTAATCCAGAGCAAACCCTCTTTTTGGGTGGTTTAGGTCGTTTCGATTTTGTGGCAGGCGATAAGCAGGGATTCACGGCTTATTTTGACAATGAGCTCAAGCTTCACCGGACCAAGTTGGAAGGTGCCAGCGATTTTTATGACAAGCATGTCGGCAGTCTCTTAGTTCCGCCGGTTGGCAAGGAAAAGGAAGAATTTCCAGCTTTGGTCAAGCATGAATTTACCATCAAGGACAAGACGGATATCGTCTTCTCAGGTTTGGGCTGGATTCGCGTCAGTGGACCTGCCCGAGTAGCTGGCTGGGCGCCAGAGGGTGTGGCGGTTGTCACTCGGAAAGCTATTATTTAATACTCAAGAAACCAAGGGGAATAACTCCCCTTAAAATAAGGAAGGAAAAGGCTGTGAACAGTGATGAGATAAACAGGTCCTAACTGTCTCAAGCCTTATAGAAGAACATGACACTAACATCAAAACAACGCGCCTTTCTCAACAGTCAGGCACATAGTCTCAAGCCTATCATTCAGATTGGGAAAAATGGACTCAACGACCAAATCAAAACCAGCGTCCGTCAGGCACTGGACGCACGAGAGTTGATTAAGGTCACGCTCTTGCAAAATACGGATGAGAATATCCATGAAGTTGCGGAGATTCTGGAAGAGGAAATCGGAGTGGATACAGTGCAGAAGATTGGCCGGATCTTAATCCTCTACAAGCAGTCCAGCAAAAAGGAAAATCGCAAACTCTCTGTCAAAGTCAAGCAAATTTAAGGAAAAATTTCTGTGGAGATGTCAGCCTATGGCTATTGAATTACTAACCCCCTTTACCAAGGTGGAATTAGAACCAGAAGTTAAAGATAAAAAACGCAAGCAGATTGGCATACTAGGCGGGAATTTCAATCCAGTCCACAATGCTCATTTGGTCGTGGCGGATCAGGTCCGGCAACAGTTAGGCTTGGATCAGGTTCTGCTCATGCCAGAGTATGAGCCGCCCCATGTGGACAAGAAAGAAACCATCGATGAAAGGCATAGGCTGAAAATGCTGGAGCTGGCTATTGAGGGTATTGAAAGCCTAGGAATTGAAACTATTGAGCTGGAGCGCAAGGGAATTTCCTATACCTACGACACCATGAAGCTCCTGACAGAACAACATCCAGATACGGACTATTACTTTATCATCGGTGCGGATATGGTGGACTATCTGCCCAAGTGGTACCGGATTGATGAGCTGGTTGAGCTGGTTCAGTTTGTCGGTGTTCAGCGGCCGCGCTACAAGGCGGGGACTTCTTACCCTGTTATCTGGGTGGATGTACCCCTTATGGATATTTCCTCCAGTATGGTGCGGGATTTTCTGGCTCAGGGACGGACTCCTAATTTCCTGCTGCCTCAGCCGGTCTTAGACTATATTGAGAAAGAAGGGCTTTACCTATGACCTATGAAAGTTATATCAGTATGAGTCGTGAGGCCTTACTGGCTAAGATGGAAACTGTCATGCCTGAGAAGCGCCTGCGGCATTGTCTAGGTGTGGAAAAGGCTGCCCGAGAATTAGCGGAGCGCTTCGGTCTTGACGTCGAAAAAGCGGGTCTGGCAGGACTTCTACACGATTATGCCAAGAAGGTTTCAGATGAGGAATTTCTGGCCTTGATTGACAAATACCAGCTGGACCCCGACCTGAAAAACTGGGGCAATAATGTCTGGCATGGCATGGTGGGCATTTACAAGATTCAGGAAGATTTAGGCATCGAAGATGCTGAGATTCTGCGAGCCATCGAGGTTCATACGGTGGGCAGTGGCACCATGTCTGAGCTGGACAAGGTCGTCTATGTCGCTGACTATATCGAGCACAACCGGGACTTTCCGGGAGTAGACAAGGCCAGAGAGCTGGCCCAGCGGTCGCTCAATCAAGCTGTGGCCTACGAAACAGCAAGGACTGTGGAGCATCTAGCCCATAAGGGAATGCCCATCTATCCGCAGACCTTGGAGACCTACAATGCCTTTGTAGGATATTTGAAGTAATATAGAAGAAAATTAAAGAGGAACTATGAAAGAACAAGAATTATTGGAACTGGTCGTGAAAGCGGCCGATGAAAAGCGTGCAGAAGAGATTGTGGCTTTGGACTTGCAAGGTCTGACTACTGTGACAGATTATTTTGTTATCGTCAGTTCTATGAACAGTCGTCAGCTAGATGCGGTCGCTGAAAATATCCGTGAGAAAGCTGCAGCGGCGGGTGTTTCTGCTGGTCATGTTGAGGGTGATGCAGCTGGTGGCTGGGTACTCTTAGACTTGGGAGGCATCGTCGTCCATATCTTTTCTGAGGAAATGCGGGCGCACTATAACCTTGAAAAACTCTGGCATGAAGCAACCGGTGTGGATGTTGCAGCCCTATTGGAAGAAAAGAATAAGTGATTTTTTGCCTTTAGGCAAGAAATCAGAATTCGGCTCAGTCAGCCTGCTGGCTGGGCTATTTTTGAAAGGAAAAGTATGGCAACTTATGAAACCTTCGCGTCGGTTTACGATGCGATTATGGATGATTCTTTGTATGAGAAGTGGACGGATTTCAGCCTGCGTCATTTTCCCAAGGATAAGAAAAAGCTGCTGGAGCTGGCCTGTGGAACGGGCATTCAGTCTATTTATTTTAAGCAGGCAGGGTTCGAGGTGACGGGGCTGGATCTGAGTCAGGAAATGCTGGAGTTGGCAGAAAAACGTAGCAGAGAGGCTAGTTTGGACATTCCCTTTATTCAGGGCAATATGCTGGATTTGAGTGGCATCGGTCAGTTTGATTTGGTGACGTGCTATTCAGACTCGATTTGCTATATGGAGGACGAAGTCGATGTCAGTCAGGTCTTCACTCAAGTTTACCAGCATCTAAATGAAGGGGGCCGCTTTATCTTTGATGTGCACTCGATTTACCAGATTGACGAGGTTTTTCCAGACTATTCTTATCATGAAAATGCTGAAACCTTTGCTATGGTATGGGATTCCTATGCGGACGAACCGCCTCATTCTATCGTGCATGAGCTGACCTTCTTTGTTCAAGACGAGGATGGGCGCTTCACGCGCCATGATGAGGTGCATGAGGAGCGGACCTATGAGATTCTGACCTATGATATCTTGCTGGAGCAGGCTGGTTTTAAGAATGTCAAGGTTTACGCGGACTTTGAGGACAAGGAGCCAACAGACAAGAGCGCTCGCTGGTTCTTTGTGGCGGAGAAATGAGATGACAGTTACTGGTATTATCGCAGAGTTTAATCCTTTTCATAATGGGCACAAATATCTGCTGGAGCAGGCTTCTGGTCTGAAAATTATCGCTATGAGTGGCAATTTTGTTCAGCGAGGGGAGCCGGCTATCGTGGACAAGTGGACTCGGACACAGATGGCTTTGGAAGCGGGAGCGGATTTGGTCCTTGAGTTGCCTTTCTTGGTCAGCGTTCAGGCGGCAGACTTTTTCGCTAAGGGGGCGGTAGACATCTTAGAGAGACTGGGCATTGATCATCTAATGTTTGGAACTGAGGAAGTGCTGGACTACGAGAGTATTTCCAAGGTCTATGATGAAAAGGCAGAGCAGATGGAGGGTTATCTGGCCAGCTTGCCTGATTCCCTATCTTATCCTCAGAAGACTCAGGCCATGTGGCAGGAGTTTGTAGGGCTCAATTTCTCAGGCTCTACTCCCAATCATATCTTGGGCTTGGCTTATGCCAAGGCTGTGGCGGGAAGAGATATAAAACTGTGCCCGATTCAACGTCAGGGAGCTGGCTACCATTCCTTATCAGCTAATCAAGAATTTGCCTCTGCAACTGCCCTTCGTCAGAATCTGGACCAGCCAGACTTTCTCAAAAAATTCACCCCAGCCCATCACTTGATTGAAGCGGCTCCCAAGGTGACCTGGTCGGACCTCTTTCCTTATCTCCGTTACCAGATAGTGACCTGTCCGGATTTAACAGACTCTTATCAGGTCAATCAGGAGTTGGCCGTCAGGATTAGAGAGGCCTTGAGAAGCAGTGAGACCATAGAAGAGCTAGTTTATCAGGTGGCAACCAAGCGCTATACCAAGGCTCGGATCCGGCGTCTGCTGACCTATATCCTAGTCGGAGCTAGGAAAGAAGAGCTTCCGTCAGGTGTTCATATTTTAGGCTTTTCCGAGCAGGGACGCCAGCATTTGTCCAAGCTTAAGGGAAAAGCTGAATTGGTCAGCCGTATCGGCGAGAAGCCATGGGATAGTCTAACCCAGCAGGCTGATAAGGTCTATCAACTAGGCAATCCTGCACTTACGGAACAGAACTTTGGACGAGTTCCGATTATGAAAGACAAGTAAGGCTGAATGTTCAGCCTTTTTGCTTTGTTTGCGACGGTAAATAAAAAATGGTATAATAAAAAAATAAACTTGTTTTCACTAAGAAGCACGATTTGCTTTTTAGTGATTTGACTGTAGATATGAAAGCTAGCATTCGGTCCATAAAACATTGCTGTGCTGATTGAATGCTTATCTTTCCTATCCATGTCTCAAAGGAGGAAGACTCATGAAATTCAAAAAGATTACCTTTATGGCCCTTACAGCTTTACTGACGCTTAGTTTAGGGGCTTGTAGCTTGATTGGGCAGAAGCATTCTCAAAAGAATCAGGGTGGGACTGAGAATAGCTCCCGTGAGAGCCAAAAGAATACTTCTTCTGACGATATTGAAGAACTCTTGGAGAAAGCAGAAACTGCGAATGAAGATCTAACTTCAATGAAAATGAAGGTGAAATTATCTATCACTGTAGATGGTTCCAATAAAACTCAAACGATGAGCGGGGATCTTCTCTATGATAAAAGCACTGATGAGCTGGCCAAGGGGCATTTAGTCATAGATGGAAAAGAGAGCGGTCAGGAGAGTTATCAAGAAGCGATTATGCCAGGTGGAGAGGATAAACTTTTGTATACTCGTTCTTCTAAAAATGGAACATGGACTAAGCAAGAAATGGGAAGCGGGGCAGATTATTATGTTCAGCCCGATTATTTCAAACTCATGGATGGCTTTTATCAAATGGCTGATGATGTCACTGTAAAGGAAAGCGGTGATGAATATGTCTTTAAATTAAGCAGTAAAAATGCTGATTTACTGGGGCTTTTTGGTGAAGAATTCAAACTAGAGCTGACAGGTGTTACTCAGGCTGATATGGATAAAACGTTAGAAGTACGCTTGGATAAAAAGACCTTATTCTTAAAAGACTTTAAGTTAGGTCTATCTTATAAGGGTGAAGAAGGTAGTTTGGATGTTCAAACAGATACTCAATATTCTGACTGGAATAAGGTAGAGGAAGATGAGTTTAAGGCGCCTCAGTAAAGCATAAGCAAAACTATTAGCTGAGAAAGGAAAAATCATGCCTTTATTGTTTGCTTTTCGCTACCGTAGAGGACTCTATTTGACCATAGTCATCTTGGCATCTGTCTTCTTAGTCTCAGGCATCATTTTCGGTGCTTTAGCTTGCTTGCTCTTGTTTTCAATTGATAAAGCCATGCCTGGAGCAGGAATACGCTCGTTCAGTTTGCCTTTTATACTTGCTTTTTTCATGACTGCTGTAGTCGAAATCTTTGCAATAGTTCATGCGGGACGCAAGCTGAGTAAAAAGTGCTTTGTTCTTGCAGGAACAGAATGGGGTTTGACCGTGCGAGGAGCTTTCTTGAAAGAGCATAGCTTTGCTTGGAATCAGCTGGAAAGCATCTTGTACCGGCCGGCTTGGGGCCGGACTTCTGACGGGCAGGCTTCTTTTCGACTGGGAGTCAGGTACTATCGGAGAGACTACCTATATGTCAAGCCTTATCATGGCAAGTCCGTTCGAGTAGATGTCACGTTTTTGGATGGCAGAATAGAAGATGTCTTTGCCTGCTTAAGCAGATGCAAACCGGATTTGCCTATTGTGAAAAATTATCAGTGATATTTTTGATAGATTTCGGTAAAGGTCCGCTATGACAGACCTGCTAGTTTCAGGAAATAGAATTTACCGTCCAGTTGCTGTGTTAGCGGCTGGATTTTTTGTGGAAGGAAAACTGAAATCAATTTTGTCTCGATTTCAGTCCAGCAGAAGTTGAAGAATGTAGGCTGAATCTTCTAGAAGCTATCATTTTTTCTTAGTGATTTTTCTGATTCCCTGTGTTATAATAAGAAAGATTAAAAATGTAATTTATCAAAAGGAGAATCTCCAATGGGACGTAAATGGGCCAATATTGTGGCAAAGAAAACGGCCAAAGACGGCGCAAACTCAAAAGTGTATGCTAAGTTTGGTGTAGAAATCTATGTAGCAGCTAAAAAAGGTGATCCAGATCCAGAGTCTAACACAGCTTTGAAATTCGTTATTGACCGAGCTAAGCAGGCTCAGGTGCCGAAGCATGTCATTGACAAGGCCATTGATAAGGCAAAAGGAAACACGGACGAAACCTTTACTGAAGGCCGCTATGAAGGATTTGGGCCAAACGGTTCTATGCTGATTGTCGATACTCTGACTTCAAATGTCAATCGGACTGCAGCCAATGTCCGTGCTGCTTTTGGTAAAAATGGCGGCAATATGGGAGCTAGCGGCTCTGTAGCCTATTTATTTGATAATAAAGGCGTGATTGTCTTTGCGGGGGACGATGCTGACAGCGTCTTTGAACAGCTGCTGGAAGCGGATGTGGATGTTGATGATGTTGAAGCAGAAGAAGGAAGCATCACTGTCTATACAGCGCCAACTGACCTTCACAAGGCTATCGTGGCTCTGCGTGAATCTGGCATTCAAGAATTCCAAGTAACCGAGCTGGAAATGATTCCTCAGTCTGAAGTAGAGTTGACTGGTGAGGACCTCGAAACCTTTGAAAAACTTTATAGCGTTTTAGAAGACGACGAAGATGTCCAAAAAATCTATACGAATGTAGATGGATTCTAAAGATACTTGACCTGTAGTTGGAGCTACAGGTTTTTCTGTGATGAGAAGTCTCAAACTGTATTTACCAGTCAAGATAAGTATGGTAAAATAGAAAGGTCATATTATTAAGTTATTAAGGAGACAATGATGAAAAAAGTATTTCAATACGCGACCTTGCTTCTAGCAGGAATGAGCTTAACAGCCTGTGCCTTTCTTCCGACTTCAAATCAGGATATTCCAAGTAAGCAAAGTCAGGAGAAGAAGGACAAGAAAGCAGCCAGCAATGGGCAAGTAGAGGTCAAGATTAAGGAAGGCCAGTTTATTTTGCCAAGCAATGGGGCCGCTGATTCAAAATACTTAGCTTTGTCATTGGAAATTAAGAATAAAACGGATGAAAAAATCATGATTTCCTCTTCAGACATTGGCTTTTATGATTCAGAAGGTGAGAAAATCCAGCCTGTCGGAGTTTATGATGATGCAGAAAACTTTAAAATACTGAAATATGAAGATTTAGCTAAGGGAAAGACTCTTTCTGGTTATCTTGTATTTAAGGTTGAAAAGGATGAAAAATATGAACTGCACTATGAGAAGAAAACTTATGATGCTGATGAGAAAACAGAAGAAATCAAGCTAAATGTTGATCCTTCAAGTTATCCTGATCAAATCGAAGAGTCAAAGAAATTAGCTTCTGATTATCTGAATGCTGTTTTCTTAGGTGGAGACGCCAAAAGCAAAGACAAGGCAAAGTCATCCAAGGGCAAGGAAGATTTTGTCTTAGGCGGTAATTTGGAGCAAGATAAAAATGACTTTAGAGCAGCTTTTGCTGAAGACTTCAAACGTAAATTGCATGACTATCCCTTTACTGATAAGGAAGTCAATGCCTTTATCGATGCCTATGTGGAAAATAATGCAAAACGCTCCGAAATTTCTTATACAGTAGCCCAGTACATGCCGAATGAGATAGTGATCAAGATTAAACCGAGAACGGTCAGTCTAAGCAAAACCATCCTGAACTACAGTAAAGAGTTTTCTGATAAGCATCGTTCTGAGTATGCGAATCTTTCGGAATTCTATAAAGCACAAGATAAGAATTATGCTGATGACATGATGGCTGGATTGGACTCACGGCCGCTTCTCACCCCAGAACGAGATTATCAGCTGAAATTTGTCAAGACAGATGGCAAATGGGTCTTGGAGCGTGATTTTTCTTATGAATCCATTGTCATTTCTTTCGAAGGCGATATCTCATAATAGCAAAATTAGAGGGCTAATTATTGATTATTTGCTCTCTATTTTTGTATCCGCGTCCAGCTTTGTGCTATACTGGTTGATAGATAGGTGTATTCGAGTAAAGGAGTCGGCCATGAAAAAATTTTATGATAAACTGATACAAACACGGCATTATCTTCATCAGCATCCAGAGCTGTCTGGGCAGGAATTTGAAACGACGGCTTTTCTAAAAGGCTATCTGGAAGATTTGGATATTAGGATTTTAGAATCCGGTCTGAAAACCGGCCTAGTTGCCGAGGTTGGTTCTGGCAAGCCGGTTATTACCCTGAGGGCTGATATCGATGCTCTGCCCATTTTGGAGCAGACTGGTCTGTCTTACGCCAGTCAGAATTCAGGTGTCATGCACGCTTGCGGCCATGATTTTCACCAGACCAGCCTCTTGGGGGCAGCTGAGCTGCTCAAGGCTATGGAAGGAGATTTGAGAGGGACGGTTCGTTTGATTTTCCAGCCGGCTGAGGAAACTTCTCAGGGAGCCAGTCAGGTTCTTGCGACTGGTCTGCTGGACGATGTGTCTGCTATTATCGGCTTTCACAATATGCCCCAGCTTAAGGCGGGGCAGCTGGCACTTAAAGCTGGAGCCATGATGGCTGGGGTTGAGAAGTTCAAGGTTGAGGTAGAAGGAGTCAGCAGTCATGCGGCTAGGCCAGATCTAGGTGTTGATACAGTATTGACCTTGACTAGTATGATTCAAAACCTGCAGCCTCTAGTGGCTCGCACAGTGTCTCCTTTTGAAGCAGCTGTCTTATCTGTGACTCATATCGAAGCTGGAGCGACCTGGAATGTACTGCCGCAGTCGGGCTTTTTTGAAGGGACCATCCGCAGCTTCAATCCGACCTTGCAGCAGCGTCTCAAGGAAGAATTTATCCGAATTGTAGAGAATACAGCGGAGAATTTTGGAGCTCAAGTCAGGATTTCTTGGGACCATACTCCTCCAGTGACCTATAATGATCCCGAATTGGCCGAGCTGCTCTATGAGCACTCACAAAATCTTGCTGAGGTCCTGCCTGCCAGTCCATCCTCGGCTGGAGAAGATTTTGCCTTTTATCAGGAGAAGCTTCCAGGCGTCTTTGCCTTTATCGGCTCAAATGGGGCAGAAAATGCTCCTGACCTCCATCACGACAGCATGGTCATTGACGACGAAGCCTTCAAAGTTTCCGTTCCTTACTATGTCGAAAGCGCCCTCTTTTTCCTGCAGCACTACAGGCAGAAAGTCGAGTGAATGACTGCCTCAAAGCTGATAAAGAAAAGCTATCACCTCCATAAAAAATATATAATGGTCAAGCTTCTCCTTATTTGATATGATAAAGAAAGACTTTTTAGGAGGAATTCGAAATATGAACCTGAAGAAAACCTTGAAATACTTCTCTCTGGCAGCTGTCAGTGTCTTGGCCATTGGTGCCCTAGTGGCTTGCTCATCATCAAGTGAGAAGAAAACAGAGAAAACAAAGGTAGAAGTCGGAACAGTAGGAACGACCAAACCATTTTCGTACGAGGATAAAGACGGTAAACTGACAGGCTACGATATCGAAGTCCTTCGTGCTATCTTTAAGGACTCAGACAAGTATGAAGTCAATTTCAATAAGACCAAGTGGGCTTCTATTTTCTCAGGTTTGGACAGCGACCGCTACCAGATCGGTGCCAATAATATCAGCTACTCTGAAGAACGGGCTAACAAATATCTCTATGCTAGTCCATATGCGAAAAATCCAACAGTTTTAGTTGTCCGTAAGGGTGAGGGGATTAAATCGCTGGATGACATTGGCGGCAAGTCTACTGAGGTTGTTCAGGGGACTTCAACAGCTCAGCAACTAGAGGATTACAACAAGGAACATAGCGATAATCCGACAAAAATCAATTATACGGACGGAACCATTCAGCAAATCTTGGCCAATCTGAATGACGGCCGTACGGACTATAAAGTTTTTGAGCGCATAACTGTAGAGTCTATTATCAAGGACCAAGGCTTGAAAAATCTGGAAGTGATTGAGCTTCCAAGCGACCAGCAGCCTTATGTCTATCCGATTATTGCAAGCGGTCAGGAAGACTTGCAAAAATTTGTCAACAAGCGAATTAAGGAACTCTATGAGGACGGTACGCTTGAAAAACTTTCACAAGAATTCTTTGGCGGTTCTTACCTGCCAGATGCAAAAGACATCAAGTAAGAAATCCCATCAAGTTGGGTCTGCAATTTGGCTGACTAGACTTTGATACAAGAAATACGATAAGGGCGGGGAAGCTTATTTCCCCAGCCCTTTATCTGCTGTTAATAGGAGTAACGCATGCCTTTCTCAACTGAGACTGAACAAATCAAGAAATTTGAAAACGACGAGGTTGCCCAGCACTATTTTGAAGTGCTGCGAACCTTGATCTCTAAAAAATCAATCTTTGCCCAGCAGATTGGTCTGCATGAAGTAGCCAACTATTTGGGAGAGATTTTTACAGCTGCAGGTGCCAAGGTCATGATTGACGACAGCTACACTGCTCCATTTGTTTTGGCGGAGTTTCTTTCTTCAAATCCTGCTGCTAAGACCATTATTTTCTACAACCACTACGATACAGTGCCGGCAGATGATGACCAGCCTTGGACCAATGATCCTTTTATGCTGTCAGTTCATTATGGGGTTATGTATGGGCGAGGAGTGGATGATGACAAGGGGCACATTACTGCTCGTTTGACGGCTGTTCGCAAGTATATTCGAGAGCACGGTGATTTACCAGTCAATATCATCTTTATGATGGAAGGGGCAGAAGAGTCTGCTTCGACAGACTTGGATAAATATTTGGCCAAACATCGCAAACGCCTGCGAGGATCAGATTTGCTAGTCTGGGAGCAAGGCAGCCGCAACAATCTTGGACAGCTAGAAATCTCAGGCGGTAACAAGGGAATTGTTACCTTTGACATGACGGTCAAAAGTGCAGATGTAGACATTCATTCCAGCTTCGGTGGTGTTATCAATTCAGCTTCTTGGTATTTGCTCAATGCTTTATCCAGCTTGCGCAGTCCAGACGGCCGCATTCTAGTTGAAGGCATTCATGAGCAGATTCAAGAGCCAAATGAACGAGAGCTGGCCCTAATTGAGGAATATGCCCTGCGGACTCCTGAAGAGTTGAGTCAGGTCTATGGCTTGAAATTGCCGGTTTTGTTGGACGAGCGGAAGGAATTTCTCCGTCGCTTTTACTTTGAACCTTCGCTGAATATTGAAGGCTTCGGATCAGGCTATCAAGGCCAAGGGGTTAAAACCATTTTGCCTTCAGAGGCCCAGGCTAAGATGGAGGTTCGTCTGGTGCCAGGTCTGGAGCCAGAGGATGTGTTAGACAAGATTCGTCAGCAGCTGGACAAGAATGGCTATCCGGCAGTTGAGCTGACTTATACCTTGGGAGAAATGAGCTATCGCAGCGACATGAGTGCACCATCCATTCTTAATCTTATTGAGCTGGCTAAAGATTATTATCAAGAGGGCATCTCTGTTCTGCCGACTTCAGCTGGAACTGGTCCGATGCATACGGTTTATGAAGCCTTGGAGGTTCCTATGGCAGCTTTTGGACTTGGCAATGCTAACAGCCGAGATCACGGCGGAGATGAGAATGTGAAAATTGCTGACTACTATACGCACATAGAGCTCATTCAAGACTTGATTGGCAGTTACCATCAAACTGACTAGACTAGTGGGAAAGGAAGGCTTATGCTATACTCTATAAGAAAAGACAAACTGAAGCAGGCTGGCTTCTTTTACCTCTTTTATTTTTTAGCCATGCTCTTAGGCGTCTTGGTTGGGCTTCTATTTGACCGCTCGGGCAATATGTTTTACGCTCCGGCTTTTACAGCTTTCTTTGGCGGAGTTCTGTTCATCTTCTACACTGAGAAAATAAAGACCTTCGGTCTAATCAGCGGCCTAGGTTGTCTGCTAGGTCTCTTCTTTCTGCTCAGTCGACATGGCTTTGGAGCCTTTCTACCAGGTTTGATTTGCGGTATTTTAGCGGATCTTATAGCTCGGTCAGGCAGCTATCAAAAGACTGTTAGAAGCTTGCTGGCTTTTATAGTTTTCAGCTTTAGCACAGCGGGTCCTATTTTCCTAATGTGGCTGGCACCCAAGCAGTACGAAGCTAGTCTTCTTGCTAGAGGAAAGACTCAGGCTTATATCGAGCAGGTCATGCTTAAGCCAGAACCCAGCTTAGTCCTCTGGTTTGTAGCTAGCATTTTACTGGGTGCTTTTCTTGGAGCCCTGTTAGGAAGGAAGATCCTTAAAGCTAGACATTCCAAGTCAGCTTCGGTCTAACTATCATTGAAAATATAACTAAGGAGAAAACATGAACAATTTACTCGTACTCCAGTCGGACTTTGGTCTGGTAGATGGAGCTGTGTCAGCCATGATCGGAGTGGCGCTAGAAGAATCGCCCACTCTGAAAATTCATCATCTGACTCATGATATCACCCCTTACAATATCTTTGAGGGAAGCTATCGTCTCTTTCAGACAGTTGATTACTGGCCAGCAGGAACGACCTTTGTGTCAGTAGTGGATCCGGGCGTTGGCTCCAAGCGTAAGAGTGTGGTAGCCAAGACTAAAAAGGGCCAGTACATCGTCACGCCTGACAATGGTACCCTGTCTTTCATCAAGAAGCATGTCGGAATTGAGGCCATTCGGGAAATTTCTGAAGTGGAAAATCGCCGCAAGGATACGGAGCATTCCTACACTTTCCACGGCCGTGATGTCTATGCCTATACAGGTGCTAAGTTAGCCAGCGGCCATATCAGCTTTGAAGAGGTTGGACCAGAGCTTAAAGTTGAAGACATTGTCGAAATTCAGGTAGTAGAGACCACGCTTGCGGATAATTATGTCAGCGGAGCTATTGATATCCTGGATGTCCGTTTCGGCTCTCTCTGGACCTCTATCACCCGCGAGGAATTCTGCACCTTAAAACCGGAATTTGGCGACCGCTTCGAGGTTACCATCTACAACAATGACATGCTGGTTTATCAAAACCAAGTAACCTATGGCAAGTCCTTTGCGGATGTCCGCATCGGTCAGCCTATCCTCTATATTAACTCCCTCTATCGGGTTGGCTTAGCGATTAACCAAGGTTCCTTTGCTAAGGCCTACAATGTTGGCGTCGGTGCCCAGTGGCATATTGAAATCAAGAGAATTGAAAATTAAGGAAGAAGAAAATGAAAAATAATACAATCAGAAACGTAGTCGCAACAGGAATTGGAGCTGCCCTATTCGTGGTCATCGGAATGATTAATATTCCAACGCCTGTACCCAATACCAGTATCCAGCTCCAATACCCTCTGCAAGCTCTTTTTAGCGTCATCTTTGGACCAATTGTCGGTTTCCTGATGGGCTTCATTGGCCATGCCATTAAAGACGCTATGAGTGGTGGCGGACTTTGGTGGTTCTGGATTGCTGGCAGCGGAGTCTTTGGTCTATTGGTTGGTTTCTTTAGAAAATTCTTCCAAGTAGAAGATGGCAAATTTGAAGTCAAGGATATTATCCGCTTTAACTTGATTCAGTTTGGAGCCAATGCAATCGCTTGGCTAATCGGGCCGATTGGTGACGTGATTGTATCTGGTGAGCCGGTCAATAAGGTTATTGCTCAAAGTATTGTAGCAATTCTGGTGAATTCTGCGACAGTTGCAGTTATCGGAACTGTCCTGCTGACTGCCTACGCTCGCACCCGCACCCGCGCAGGAAGTCTGAAAAAAGATTAATCATAGTAGTTTCTATCAAAGAATAGCTGCCTATACGACTGGGCGGCTTTTTTTGCTAGTGGTGAATCATACAGTTGTCCACTAGGAACTGGAAAATTTAAGAAATTTATGACTTCCTAAAAGTACTTACAATATAAGACGATATATTTAGATGAGATAAAAGACAAGAGTAAATTTTAGAACAGCTCTTGCGAATCAGAAATTTGTAGATTTTCCTAGTCTTTTTTTGAAAACGCTTTAAATTTGTACTATAATGGGGAATAGGAGTCGGTAAGTTCGTTGCCAACGAATCAAGAACAACCAAAGATTTGAATAGTTTAAAGTCTCTTTGGTTCTTATGTGACTCAGCTAGTTCCAACGTGTTATTGATGTTTGTGCCTACATAGTTTTAGCAGCAGAATCAGGTGCTCTGACGGCTGGATGTCTGGACCTCTGGACCTCTAAGATATAGATATGGTGTGGGTAGAAAATGTTTCAGCTGAGTTGGTTGTAACTTGCAATTTCCCGCTTCTTGATTCGTAAAAGAGAGCCCTTTTAATTTTTAGGCTCAGGGATTATCGATTCCAATGTGTATTTTAGGTAAAATTGGTCAGTTTGGCTGGATGGCCTTCATGATGACCATTGTTGTATTTGTTCTACTTGTTGTGATGACAAGTGCTATTTTTAATAAAGGCTTCAATTAAGAAGTCTAGGAGGACATGTGGTATGAAATTTTTCTTAGATACAGCTGATGTGGCGGCTATCAAGGCGATTAATGAATTAGGTGTTGTGGATGGCGTAACAACTAACCCAACAATTATTTCACGTGAAGGACGCGATTTTAAAACGGTTATTCAAGAAATCTGTGAGATTATAAGTGGTCCTGTTAGTGCAGAGGTTACTGGCTTGACAGCACCTGAAATGATTGCAGAAGCACGGGATATTGCTAAATGGGCTGATAACGTTGTTGTCAAAATTCCAATGACAACGGAAGGCTTAAAGGCTGTCTCTATCCTTTCAAAAGAGGGAATTAAAACGAATGTTACCTTGATTTTTACAGTTTCTCAAGGACTCATGGCTATGAAAGCTGGAGCTACCTTCATCAGTCCTTTTGTTGGACGTTTGGAAGATATCGGAACAGATGCCTATCAATTGATTGCAGATTTGCGTACGATTATTGATATTTATGATTTTGAAGCTGAAATCATCGCAGCTAGTATTCGTAATGCAGCGCATGTTGAAGCTGTTGCAAAACTTGGTGCTCACATTGCGACCATTCCGGATAATTTATTTGAAAAAATGACGCAGCATCCACTGACTACCAATGGAATAGCCCAATTTATGAAGGATTGGGAAGCATTTAAAAAATAAGTTTTAGGGTAGGTATGGGAAATAGAAGTCTCTGCCTCTGACTATATTTTAAGCAGGCCATAGCGACTGAGAAGACTTTGGCTCTTTGTCAAGAGAGGTAGATTGCTGATAAGCTAAGATTTGGAGAAGATCAAACTGGTCTTCTCTTTTTGATGTTTAGAAGCGTGGAGATTACTTCTGAAATAATGTAAAAAATAAAAGATAAAATGTAAATTATATATTGCATTATTTAAAATATATTGTATAATAGACTTATAATGATGAAAGGAGCGATAGCATGAATAGGAAAATAAATCATCTGCTTATTCCTCTTACTTGGCTAGTATTAGCTGTTGTGTTTATAATTCTAGGGATAATTCAGAAAAATCAAATGTTGCTTATTTTTGGTTTTGCTGATATCACTTTTGCTTGTTCTTTCTATGTTATATTCGGGCAAAGGAAAGACGATAAGGACGATGGACATGGCAAAAAATCTTAGACTAAAAATGGCACGAGCTGAGCATGATATGACCCAGGGGGACTTGGCAGATGCTATCGGAGTGACCCGCCAGACCATTGGCCTGATTGAGGCAGGTAAGTACAATCCTAGTCTCAGTTTATGCTTAGCGATTTGCAAATGTCTCAATAAGACGCTAGATCAATTGTTTTGGATTGAATAGAGAAAGGACTAGTCATGAAAATTAAACTTATTAAACGACAGATCTTGGACGAGCGGGAAGAGCAGCTGGTTAATAAGGCTGGTATGGAGGCTTTTAGTCTCTTCTTGTATGGTGGTTTAGCCTTATATGCTGGTTCTGTAGCTATGAATGCTAGAGCCATTAACTATCAGCCCTTCTTGGTTTTGATCATTATCGCCTGCTTATATTTCTTCTTTCGGGCTCAGTATCTGGGAGCCAATTATTACAATAGTTTCAGTCTGACTATTTGGGGTATAGCAGCTTGGACGGGGTCTCTAACTCTTTTGATTGCCTGCCAGAATTTCCAACTGAATCATGTTATTTATCATAACAGTGTTTTTCACCCCATGTTTCTATTTGTTATTTTTATTACGTTTGTCATTCACTTTCCCTTTATGCTGCTGGTCAATATTTTCTTGGAGTATATAAATAAATGGCAGAAAAAGCGCTTTGAAAAGTATTTGGATCAATTGGAAGAAGAGCGATAACTTGTCATTCTCATTTAAACTTTCCAGCTCAGCTATTTTTCAAACAAATATTTTGCCCAGCTTTTCTTCTCGGGTTATAATAAATAGATGAATTAAAAAATTCAGAAAATTTTATAGAGAAAAGAGAGTTGAAATCTTATGGCAAAAGATATTCGCGTCCTACTTTACTACAAATATGTTCCGATTGAGAATGCTGAGAAATTTGCAGCTGATCATCTGGCCTTCTGTAAATCTATCGGTCTGAAAGGCCGTATCCTGGTAGCAGATGAGGGAATCAATGGAACGGTTTCTGGTGATTATGAAACCACTCAAAAATACATGGATTATGTCCACAGCCTTCCGGGCATGGAAGACCTTTGGTTCAAGATTGACGAAGAAAACGAGCAAGCTTTCAAGAAAATGTTTGTTCGCTACAAGAAAGAAATTGTGCACTTGGGCTTGGAAGACAATGATTTTGACAATGACATCAACCCACTAGAGACGACAGGAGCTTACCTATCGCCTAAGGAATTTAAGGAAGCCCTCTTGGATGAAGATACTGTTGTCCTAGATACCCGTAACGACTACGAGTACGATCTGGGTCACTTCCGTGGAGCCATCCGTCCAGACATCCGCAACTTCCGTGAGTTGCCACAATGGGTTCGTGATAACAAAGAGAAGTTCATGGACAAGCGCGTGGTTGTTTACTGTACCGGTGGTGTTCGCTGTGAGAAATTCTCAGGCTGGATGGTCCGTGAAGGATACAAGGATGTCGGTCAGCTTCATGGCGGTATCGCGACTTACGGCAAGGATCCAGAAGTTCAAGGTGAGCTTTGGGATGGTAAGATGTATGTCTTTGATGAGCGTATCTCGGTTGATATCAACCATGTCAATCCAGTCGTGATTGGGAAAGACTGGTTTGACGGGACTCCTTGCGAGCGCTATGTCAACTGTGGCAATCCAGAGTGTAACCGCCGTATCCTGACTTCAGAAGAAAATGAAGACAAGTACCTCCGTGGCTGTTCTCACGAATGTCGCGTTCACCCTCGTAACCGCTATGTGGCTGAAAACGGGCTGAGCCAAGCAGAAGTGGTGGAGCGTTTGGCTGCGATTGGAGAAAGCTTGGAAACATTGGTGGCTCAGTAATTTAATCGTGAAGATAAAAAAACTTTAGATGTTTCAAGCATCTAAAGTTTTTTCATTATTTATTTGCAGCTTAGCTTTTCTTTATTCAGGTTTTGGTTTTTGTCCTTTCTTTTTGATGTGATATAATGGGCTTAAATAAATGGGAAAGGAGCAGGTCTATGTCTAAAGCTATCATGGAAGAAGTGGCAGCTTATCTGCGTCAGCATGCAGATGAAGAACTGAGTCTGACTGATTTGTCTCAGTATTTCCATTATAGTCCTTCCCATCTATCCAGAACTTTCAAGAAAAAGATGGGCTTTTCTATCAAGCAATATGTGGAAGCTCTTAAGATGGAAAAAGGGATTCAGGAGATTGTAGAGGGCCGGCAAAATGTGACCGAGACCTCTATGGAAGCTGGTTATGATAGTCTAGGCAGTTTTTCCAATACGTTTAAGCGGCATACTGGACTTTCGCCTAAAAAATATTATCAGGAATCAACCAAGGCTTATGATTTTATGGTTAAACAGCTGGATGAGAAGGGAGCTTTGTTGCATCAGGATCCTGACCACAAAAGTGGCAATCGCTTGACTGTAGCGTTATCTTATCCCGAGGGGTATGAACCTCGTATCAGCTGTGTCGGGCTTTTTAAAACTCGCATACCCAAAGAAGAGCCGATTATCGGAGTAGCACTGAGCCAGGAGAGACAGTTTACTTTTGAAAATGTACCGGATGGTCACTACTATCTTTTGGCCTGTGAATTGCTGGAGGATTTACGCCTGTCTAAAAACTATGTCTTGAAGCATAACTTTCGCTGGGGCAGCGATGAGCCTCTCACTTTTTCAGGCGATAGCATCTATCAGGAGGAAATCAGCATGCGCAGGCCCTTGCCCAGCGATCCACCTATTACAGTTAATCTTCCAGTTTTAATCATGCGTTCCCTAGCCAAACAAGCGCAATTGAGAATAAGAAAATTTTTATCCTAATTGATAAACTGATACTAGAGATTTATTCTCAGATATAAAAAATTGGAGGAACAATAATGAAATTAAACGTGTTTTTAAGTTTTAATGGTCAGGCAGAAGAAGCTTTTCGTTTTTATGCTGACCTTTTTCAGACAGAGATTAAGGGACTTGTCCGAGCCAGTGAGATGATGGATCCAGCAAACCTTCCTGCAGAAAAACGGGATAAGCTTGCCTGGATTGCCTTAGATACGGAAAACTTAACCCTGCATGGTGAAGATGTAGGCATTTTTAACGACCTATCTATTCCTAGCAATCATCAGCCCAATCAATGGTTGGTTCTGAGTCCAGATAGTAGAGAAGAAGCTGATGAGCTCTTTGCTAAGCTTGCTGAAGGTGGGCAAATTCTCTATCCTTTAGAGGAACAAGCTTTCGCAGAGTTTTATGGCCGCTTGATTGACCGTTTTGGTATCGGCTGGGATGTGATGAAATGAGGTAGGAGGATGGCTTATAGTGAATCCTTAGCCCAGCAAGTCCGTGCCATTTTAGCTACTGCTCTTCCCCCTCATGTTTTTGAAGAAGAGGTAGAAGAGAAGAAGATGTTTGGTGGTTTGGCTTTTATGGTCCGAGGTAAGATGACCGTTACTGTGAGTTCGAGAAGTCAAGAGCTTATCATGGTACGCATCGGTAAGGAACTGGAAAAGCAGGTTCTGCCTAAAAATGGTGCCAGTGTGACGTTAATGAAGGGCAGGCTTTATCATGGCTATATTGATTTAGATGGCGAAGGACAAAAGGAACTGCCTTACTGGATCAAGCTAGCCTTGTCCTACAATCAGGAGCTGACACAGCAGGATAAAAAGTAAGAAGTGCTCAGATGAGCTTGGCCTTCTTAGAAGTTTATTCGTTGCCTTTTTATCAAGTTCAAATATATTCTTAGAATCTGTATTGATGAAGCTTTCAATCGGAAAGTCTCTTCATGGATACAGGTTTTTTCGTCTTTTTCTTCCAAAAATGTTATACTAATACCAGAGTCCGTTTTGCGAATGAAGTTTATCCTTAAAAGTCTTGGAGAAAATCTAGTTTGTACCTGTATTGAGTGTTGATTTTGCATTTTCTCGCTTTCTGAAAGGCTTTTGTCGTTAGAAAGGAGCATGGTATGAGTATTTCTTTTTACATTCAGAACCGAAAGGGCTTGTTTAGCTATAAGGCGGTCGAAACACCCTTGTCTCTGGTTTCCTTGGTGGAAGGGCTGGAGGTCGTAGGCCTCGAGGGCGATAAGGCTTATCAATCCTTGGATCAGGTCGGAACTTTTCTTGCTGTCTATTGGGAAGGAGCAGGCCGTGGGTTTGAAGTTTATTATCTGCCAGACCGGGAAACCTACCAGGTCCGCGTCTTGACACCATCAACGGTGGGCGACTGGAAAGGGGCTATTCTCTTCATGAGTCGTTTGGCTCAGAAGATGAAGCAGGATATTGTCGATGAATACGGCACCACTTACACGGCTGACGGGATTTTTAATATTGATTTTGAAGCGGATATTCTCTATGGCCTGAACGATGCTAGAGTTGCAGCTGTGCCTATGCATGTTTTCGAAGGCTATGCTCATGATTTGTACATGTCGCAGGAAAAACTTCTGGAACTTTTCAAGGCAGAAGATCCTGTGGAGGAGTTTGGCAGGCAGATGGCCGAGATGCAGCAGGTTCAGAGTCAATTTTCTACTCCGAAGTATTATAAGGATCAGGATGGGAAATACCTGGGTTCTTATGTCTTGGCAGAAGGAGTGGATACAGTCCTTCCGACTCAGCCCATGCCCAAGGGATACTTGGTTAAAGAGATGATTGAGAGCGGTGCTAGTCAAGACATGGAATGGCATCTCCATATCCTGATAGAGGATGCCAGCAGTCCGCAGGGCTATAAATACTTGACAACAAAGGATTTAAAAGCTTTTTTGGAAAAGATTCCAGATATTCACCGCACCTATCTGGATTCCAGTCAGATCCGGATTCAGCCACTCAATCGGCTGGAACTAGAAGCCATTTTGGACCAACTTCCCGATGGAGAACCGAAGTTTTAGCGCTAGGAAAATTTACTTTTTGAATCTTAACAGAGCTGCCAAAAGGCGGCTTTTTTAGGTCTGTCAGCATTTCTCACAATTTTGTGACTCTTTTCGTTTTGATAACATTATTGAAAATATCTTGAGAATTTCAAATGAAGCTATAGAATAGAGGCTAATCCTATGAAAAAAGCAGAACGAAATGAAAGAAAAACACATGCTA
Organism: Streptococcus sanguinis; assembly: GCF_019928825.1. GTDB lineage: Bacteria > Bacillota > Bacilli > Lactobacillales > Streptococcaceae > Streptococcus > Streptococcus sanguinis_L. The sequence continues at coordinate 369,641 of NZ_JAHZOP010000002.1, forward strand.
ATCTTGGGCTGGGCGGCTACTTTGATGTCTGTTATGATGTCTGTTTCCTATATCTCGCGGATTATGAATAATCTAGCTGGCAATAAGGGTGACTTTATCCAGCCTTCAGTAGCTGCTCTAAACTGTACTCTCTGGGTCATTTATGGCCTATTTAAAGAGAAACGGGACATTCCTTTGGCAGCAGCTAATATGCCGAGCATCGTATTTGGCTTGATTACTGCTGCAACGGCCCTTGTGTAAGATGAGATTGGGATTTATGCCCAGTCTTTTTTTGTTGGAAAATCATTGGATAAAGTACTCACTTCACTTGTAGCTATAGAGCCTGCCTATGGCATTTCCTATGTAGAAAATATGCAGGCAGCGTTCAGCAGACCGCCTTTTTATGATACAATGGTAAGATGAAGTCAGTAGACATCTGCTGGCTGTTTCATCAGGAAGAGAGATAAGAGAGCAAGCCTATGATACTTGAAGAATTTGACCAAAGTCGCAAGGCCATCATCAACCCAGAGGACTTGAATGAATCCATAGAGGGTTTTCCGGAGACGGCTGTTTCCTGCTTTGCCAGAGAGACTTTTGCGCGGATGCTAGCGGATTTTGAGCATGAGCTGATTACGACAACTAGCATGGCTAATATTGAAATTCCTATCTATCGTATTTTCGCGGATGGACGAGAACTGGCTCTCTTCAATGCACCAGTTGGAGCTTCGGCTTGTGTAGCTATTTTGGAAGACTTGATTGCTTTTGGCATGAAGAAGCTGGTTCTTTTCGGTACTTGCGGCATCTTGGATGAGGAGATTAAGGAAACATCCGTCATTATCCCGACGGAGGCCCTGCGAGATGAGGGGACTAGCTATCACTACCAGCCGGCTAACCGTGAGCAGGAAGTCAATCTTGGCTTGAAAGATTTTCTGACGGCTTTTCTAGATGAGCGCAGTATTTCCCATAGCAAGGGCAAGGTCTGGACGACAGACGGCATTTACCGTGAGACGCCTGCTAAGCTCCGCCAGAGAAAGGCTGAGGGAGCCATCTGTGTGGATATGGAATGCTCAGCTGTAGCGGCTTTGGCAGCCTTTCGAGAGATAACCGTCTGCCAGTTCTTCTATGCAGCCGATCACTTGTCTGAGGAAGCTTGGGATATGCGCAACCTAGCCAATCATGCAGACTTAGACGAAAAAGATAAGATTGCCAATCTAGCGGTTCAAATCGCTCTGGCACTATAGAGAAATAAGATGAAAAAACCAATTATCCAATTTGAAGACTTTAGCTTTCAATATCAAGCCCAGTCTGAACCGACCCTGAAGCAGATCAATTTGACTATTTACGAGGGGGAGAAGGTTCTGATTGTTGGACCATCTGGCTCTGGTAAGTCAACGCTGGGTCAGTGTCTCAATGGAATTATCCCTAATATTTATAAAGGTGAGGCCAGTGGTCAGCTCTTGATTAAGGGACAGCCAGCTTTTGAATCCAGCATTTATGATAAGTCCAATCTTGTCAGCACGGTCTTGCAGGACACGGATGGCCAGTTTATCGGGCTTAGCGTAGCAGAAGATCTGGCCTTTGCGCTGGAAAATGACGTGATGGAGCTGTCGCTTATGCGCGAAAAAGTCCAAACCTGGTCAGAGAAGCTGGATTTATCAGAGCTTTTGCAGCATCGGCCCCAGGATCTATCAGGCGGTCAAAAGCAGCGCGTCAGTCTGGCTGGGGTTTTGATTGACGAGAGTCCCATTCTGCTCTTTGACGAGCCCTTGGCCAATCTGGATCCTAAGTCAGGTCAGGATACCATTGATTTGATTGACCAGCTTCATCGGGAGACGGCAACGACGGCTCTGATTATCGAGCACCGCTTGGAAGATGTCCTCTATCGTCCAGTAGACCGGCTAGTTCTTATCAATGACGGACGCATTCTCTTTAATGGACAGCCGGATGACCTGCTCAGAACCCAGCTGCTAGCTGAAAATGGCATCCGCGAACCGCTCTACATTACGACCCTGCGCCAGCTGGGCGTTGAAGTGGAAAAGACTGAAGGATTGTCCCGATTGGATCAGCTGCAGCTAGCAGATGTGACCTTTGAAGGCAGAGATTGGTCTGACTCTGACAAAGAGCCTCAGGAGCCCTTACTGGAACTGGAGCACGTTTCCTTTTCTTACCAGAGCGGCGGCAAGCCTATTTTGCAGGATATCAGTCTGAAGATTTTCAAGGGTGAGCGGATAGCCATCGTTGGTAAAAATGGAGCTGGTAAGTCAACTCTGGCCAAGGCTCTTTGTCAGTTTATCGAGACTGAAGGAAGCTATAGCTGGAAAGGTCAGGACATCAAAGGAGACTCTATCAAGGAGCGGGCTGAGCGGATTGGCTATGTCCTGCAGAATCCTAATCAGATGATTTCAGCAGCCATGATTTTTGATGAAGTGGCTCTAGGCTTGCGCTTGCGCGGACTGGCAGAAGCAGAAATCGAAGAGCGGGTCCATGCAGCTCTTAAGACCTGCGGACTCTATGAATTTCGTAGTTGGCCGATTTCGGCCCTGTCTTTCGGCCAGAAGAAGCGGGTGACTATTGCGTCTATCTTGGTGCTGAATCCGGAGATTATACTCTTGGATGAACCGACAGCTGGCCAGGACCAGCGCCATTATACCGAGATGATGGAATTTCTAGATGAGCTCAATCAGCAGGGACATACTATTATCATGATTACGCACGATATGCAGCTGATGCTGGATTACTCAGTTCGGGCAGTGGTTGTGGTAGATGGTCAGATTTTAGCCGATAAGGCGCCTGCTCAGGTGCTGACAGATCAAGAGTTGATTGCGGCGGCTCATCTAAAGGAAACGTCAATCTTTGCTCTGGCTGAGAAGATTGGTGCCGACCCTCTGGCTTTGACCGAGTTTTATATGCAAAAAAAGGAGGACAAGCATGCTTAATCAGCGAAAATTAATCGGCTATCATGCAGGCGAGACGTTTCTTCATAGTTTGTCCGGTGCCAGCAAGATGCTCTTCTTCGTTCTGGTATCAGTGGCAGCCATGATTAGCTATGATACTCGCTTTTTGCTGGGGCTAGCCCTGCTGTCTCTCTGCCTCTTTCGGCTGTCCCATATCCGCATCCGAGACATTTCATTTGTTTTAGTCTTTGCGGCATCCTTTGCTGCTCTTAACTTAGTGATGGTCTATCTTTTCGCGCCTCAGTATGGTATCGATATCTACGGATCCAAAGATGTCCTCTGGACCGGATGGGGAGCCTATAATCTAACAGCTCAGGAGCTGTTCTACCTCTTTAATCTCCTGCTCAAGTATGTTTCGACCATACCTCTGGCAGTTATTTTCCTCATGACAACCCATCCCAGTCAGTTTGCTTCCAGCCTACATCAGCTTGGTATTTCCTATAAAATTGCTTACGCGGTCAGTTTGACGCTCCGCTATATTCCAGATTTGCAGGAAGAATTCTTCCTAATCAGGATGTCCCAGGAAGCGCGTGGGCAGGAATTATCCAAGAAAGCTAAACTGTCTCAGCGCGTGAAAGGAAATCTGCAGATTATCATTCCTCTGATTTTCAGCTCGCTAGAGCGCATCAATACCATTGCTACAGCCATGGAGCTGCGCCGCTTCGGGAAAAATAAAAAACGGACCTGGTATACTTATCAGGTTCTAAGCAAACGAGATATGCTGGTGCTGACACTGGCAGTCGCCTTTCTATTGCTCTGCTTTGCCCTCTTCGCAGTCAATCACGGTCGCTTTTACAATCCGTGGAGGTAGGATTTAAGCATGTTTCTTATGAATGTACGGTTTCCTAAAGTATCTTCTATTTAGATGCTATTTTAGGAGCTTTTGGAGACTTACGTGCTGAAAGGGAAGGAGTAATATGAAGAAAAAATGGAAATTAATAGCAGTTCTCGTAGTTGTTTTGTCTTTAGTTGGTGCTTATGATGCGTATCGGTATTTAACGCAGAGCCGTTATCAGGAAGTTAAAACTGCTATCGAGCCAAATGATTATGAGTTTATTGCAAATAGACAGGGGTTGGTAATTTCTTGGAAATCGGTAGATTCTAAAAATGATGGTCAAAATGCTTCTGAAAAATTAAAAAATGAGAATATACCGCTAAGATATGGAGAGGTAATCCATGGTAAGCATTATTTGTCTACTGAAAGCTATCAACTAGTCCATGAATCTAGCGATAAAAATTTTGATGTAAATAAGTTGAGCTTGGGAGAATTTTGGAAAATTCAGGTATATGACACAAGTACGAAGAATTTGTCTTTAAAAGAATATGATTTAATAAAAGCGGTTAAGAATTATGATGATCAATACTCTCCCATTCCTGGGCGTAATGTTAGTTTCTACACCTACAATAATCAAGAATATAGGACTCTTCCTTTACAAAAAACTGGAGTAGGAACGAAAGAGGGTAAATGGGTACTATTTAATATGTCTAATGGGAGAATAGAGGATTTTCCTAAGGGGACAAAAAAGACATTTGACAAACGTTTAAATTATAATTTAGGCTTGTTTACGAATTTAAAGGTTTACTATTCTGATGATATAAATAGTTTCAATTCAATCCATTTTACTTCCTCCGTTGTTAAACAATCCTTAGACTGGCGCCTAAAGGACGAATACCCTAAAGCTTACGATTTGATGACGAAGCAAGGAGGTCAATTATATCTTTTGACGGATAAGACAGATCCTAAACTGATGTCAGACATTTACAGTCTTTTAATTCCAAAAGATAAGCAGTTATTTGATAACTTAACTGTTTATGGCAGTATCACAAAAGACAGTCGAGATCATGTGGTCAATTCTTATGAAGAATTTATCAGTGTTTTAAAACTGGAGGAACAGGACAGTAAGTAAGTGACTTTTTATACTTGCGGTAGTCTTGTAGCATCTCTTTTCTATATTGAGCTTCTAGTCGGTGACATAAAAAATCAGGCAATCCTTGCCTGATTTTTTTCTTATAACGGTCTTTTATTTGGCATACCGGCTTTGCGGGGGTATTTATTGGGGGTTTCTTTCTTCTTTTCTACCACTGTGATAAAGCGGGGATCGCCGTTTGGTAGGGCATAGCTGAGGTTGTCTTGGACCTTGCTAAAGAGTAAATTGAGGGCATTTTTTGCTTCTTCCAGTTCCTCCGGAGCATTGGAAGCCTTGAGCGCCAGGAGCTTCCCGCCAACTTTCAGGTAGGGAATGGTCAGTTCAGACAGGATTTGCATGCGAGCGACTGCCCGTGCAGTGACCAGGTCAAATTGGGCCCGAAAGGCCTTGTCCTGAGCAAAGTCTTCTGCACGACCGTGGTAGAAGTGAACCTTGTCCAGCCCGATCTCTTCTGCCAGCAGTTTGAGGAAGTTGATGCGTTTGTTGAGCGAGTCAATGATAGTCACATCCAGCTGAGGATAGATGATTTTCATAGGGAGACTAGGAAAGCCGGCCCCGGCTCCGATATCTAGTAGCTTAAGCTCCTGATTATCAATCAAACCTTGCAAAACGGGTGCTATTGAATCATAGAAATGCTTGAGATAGACTTCATTTTTCTCGGTGATAGCTGTCAGATTAATTTTTTCATTCCATTCAACCAGAAGTTCAAAATAACGCTCAAACTGGTATTTCTGGCGGTCGTTCAGCTCGATTCCCTGCTGGCTCAATAGCTGATAAAATTCTTGCGGTGTCATAGTTTCATCCTTGTTTGTCAGTATTCATCCTATTATATCATAAAAAGGAGACCCCGGCATTCTGTCAAAATGCCTCTTTTCTTATATGCCAATCTGATTGAGGTCCGCCAAGAGCAGCTGGCGGCGCTCATCTTGATTAGTAGCTGGGTCAAAGAGAATTTCTTTTTTTATCTTGCCATCTAAAATGAGCAGAACCTTGTCTGCATAGGTAGCCACGCTGGCATCGTGCGTCACTAGGAGAATACTGGCGCCCTGCTGGTGGAAGTGCTGCATGAGCTCCATAGCTTGACGGCCAGCCTGAGAGTTGAGCGCTCCTGTCGGCTCGTCAGCAAAAATGATTCGAGGCTGGTTCATGAGAGCCCGGCAGATGCCGGCTCGCTGGAGCTGGCCGCCCGATACTTGATGGATAGAGCGGTTGGCAATGTCCTTAATCCCGGTCAGAGCCATTAACTCCTTGGCTCGTTCATAGGCTGCCTTTCGCTCACTGCCTTTCTTACCAATGATACTCGGTAGGCAGATATTGTCTAGGATATTGAGATTTTTCAGGAAGGTTGCCTGCTGGAAGACAAAGCCGAAAGCCTCTCTGCGAAGGCGGTCTAAGTCCTTATCTTTCATAGCTAGCAAGTCCTGTCCCTGGTAAAGAATCTGGCCTTGGTCAGGTCTGTCAATGGTGGACAGAAGATTGAGAAGAGTGGATTTCCCGCAGCCAGACGGCCCCATGATGGCGATGAATTGGCCGCTTTCAATCTCTAGCGACAAATCACGGAGAATGGGCTCCTGATTTTCCTGATAGCTTTTGCTGAGGTTATGTGCTTCTAATAACATAGGCTTCTCCTCGGATGTAAAATAAATGCTAAGCTCTCGAAAGCTATCTGCTTAAGATTAATGTTCCTTGAGATAGCGTCCAATTTCCAGCTTGTTCAGAGCTCGGAGACTGATGTGTGCTGCTGTAAGTCCGCTAAGAAGCAGAGCCAGCGGTGTCCATAGAAAAGTAAGGGGCTTATTGATGATGAGCTGGAGTTTGCTGATACCGAAGCTGCTGAGCAGCAGACTGCAGACTTCTTGCCCTAGACTAAGGAGCAGCAGGTCGGCTATTGCCAGAGCCAGCATCAAGATGAAGCAGACAGCGAGCAGGTAGTGGCTCCTGAGTCGTTCACTGCCAAATCCCAGCATCCGATAAAGTGCCAAGTCAGCTTGGTCCTTGGTGAAAATCATATAGACAAAGAGGGTCATAAGGATGAAGATGATTCCCAGTCCTGTCCAGAAAACGCTGGTCTGAATCAGGCGGAGCATGGCTAGCGTGTCATCAAAAGTCTGATGGAAAAAGTCTTCTACATCGGTTAATTTATAGTTGGAATAGCGTTTTTTCCATTCGTTGATTTTTTGAGCTTTGTTGCTAGCATCTTTAAGACGGATGGTCGTCAGACTATTGAGCGTTTGCGCTTGCTTTGTCACAAAGACAGCCTTGGCGGTCTTGCCTCCGTAGGTCAGGTCCGAGTAGATACCGACTACTTTTAGTTTTCTGGTTTGACCGTCTACCGTCAAGGTCAGACTGTCTCCAACATTTAGCTTGAGCTCTTCTGCCTTAAGCTTGGAGAGAGCAATTTCATGCTCGTTTTTAGGATAGCGGCCTTGGCTGTATTTGACTGGAAATCCCGCATGGTTTCCCAGAGTTACCCGCAACTGCTGGGTCTGACCTTGCTGGTCTTGATAGGAGAAATTCTGGCTCTGGTACTGATTGATCTCTGCGATATCCTTGTCTGCCCGCAGTTCTTTCAGAAGCTGGGCAGCCTTGGTATCAATATCTTCAGTCTGAGAAATATCAACCAACACATCTGCCTGACCGGCTCCCAGATACTGAATGAAATTCTTGTCCATCACAGTGCTGTAGAGACTGGCTGGCAGCAGGATAAGCAAGCTAATCAGACTGACAATGAGCAAGATAGTCAAATAGAGTTTCTTATGACTGAGAATCGTTTTCAGGGCGAAATAGGGCCTGTCTAAGAAGGGGATAGTCGGTAAACCCATCTTCGGAGTAGAACGCGTCTCGGTCAGACTGTTGGAAGAAGCTAATCTTAAAGCTTGGCCGGGTGTCATTTTCTTAAAGGAGCTGAGAGGACGGACAGTCAGCCAGAAGACCAAGAGACAGAGCAACAGAGCTACTAGCATTTCCAGAAGATAGCTATAGAAGGGCGTCGGACTTTGCCCCATAGACAGTGCCATCTGCTTTTTAAAAGGACCACTCAGAAGAAAGGACAGTCCCCATCCTACGATGGTTGCCAGAGCTAGGCAGAAATAATACTTGGTCAGGTAGACCCTGCTGATAAAGCTTTGGGGCAATCCCATCACCTTCATAACGGCAATCTGCTGCAGTTCTTCTTGAATCTTGGTCAAGAGGGCAAAGCGCATGCAGAGAAAGGTGATGCCAATGATAGCCACAACCAGCAGCCCCATGACTAGGATGACTAGAGCATCATTGAAGCCGTTAATCATCTTGATAGTCGGATAGGTAATCATAGGCGGTCCGTTGGACTCGAGCTCGGCATTTTTATAGGCTTGCTCGACAGCTGAGATCTGACTAAGCTTATGCACTCGAAAGGCAATCAGGTTCTCATTAGATGCAAATGCTTCTTTTTTCAGAGTCTGCAAATCAGTCTGTGAGATGAGGAAGCGTTTGGAGGAGACTAGACCGGCATTCATCTGGGCATCTCGGATAAATCCCTGGACAGTTAGCCGTAGCTTGCCGACCCTTATTTTGTCGCTGATTTTGATTTTTCCGCTATTGTAATAATAAAGGGGGATATAAACTTGCCCTGGCTGAGGCTGGGCAGGCTGGTTATTCTGATCCAGCAGAAAGTCAAAGTTTTGGTTCTGACTGGAAAAGCCATTATCCTGGGAGCTGTCCTGAAGTGAGTTTTTCTCATTGATGCGGATGGCTGATCCTTCCACATTGACAAAGTCTGTCAGCTGCCAAGAGGCAATTTCCGGATGCTGCTGGACGAAGTTTTGCAGGCGTTCTCGGTTGACGTTTCCGCTGTGCATCTGTAGCAGGTGAGGACTTTTAGCTGTTTCCACAAAGCGCTCAATCGAGCTAGTGAGACTAACGGTCAGGCGAGTGGCTGCAAAGCTCAGAGTCAGAGTCAGAAGCAGGAAAAGTCCAATGACTAGCATGCTGACTTTGTTTTCTTTTAAATCATTTTTTATCAAGCGTTGAAACATATTCCAGCTCCTTTACTGAACGTGCTCGGGAGAGCAGATAAGCACCAATGCTGATAGAGATACCGGATAGGATAAAGAGCAGACCATAGCCTCTGCCTCCTCCGACACCGATGATTTTTCCGACAGAATTTGCCAGCCAGCCAAAGTAAGTCAGTGAGGGCTTGAAAAGAGTGTCCGCGACCCAACCCATGCCGGCATAAGCTAGCACATAGCCCAGCTGAGAAATAATCCCTATGGTCCCCCAGACCTTGCCTTGGTCAGCTTTGTTAATATTGATGCGGACCAGGTAGTCAATGGCTGTATTGGCGAAAGGTAGGGCAGCAAAGAGGAGAAAGCCAAAGCTGCAAATCCAGATGAAGTTTTCCTTCATTCCCAGCCCAACCATGAAGAATCCCAGTAGAAATAGTGAGAGGCAGAGCATACGATGGAAGTGTTTTTTGATAGCAAATATCCCCAGAACCAAGCCTCCTATCAGCATCCCGCTGCTAGAGATGGTCATGACCCAGCCGGCTGTTTTGGCGTCTGCGAAAGCCAGCACCAAGGGAGAAAGCAGGATTTGGACAGTTCCCAGAAAGAAGGAAAAGCCTGTTCCAGCTAGGACTAAAATCCAGATTCCTTTTTTCCCATAGACGATTTGAAAACCTTTAAGGAAATCTGCCCAGAAACGACTGTCACTGCTATAAACTTGCGAATGAATGGCTCTACGAGCCAGCAAGGTGCAGGCTACTGTCACGAAAATGGTCGAAAAATCCAGCAACAGAATCGTGCTGATATGTCCACTCGCCAAAATCATTCCAGCCAAGGCTGGTGAAATCAGATAGCGGGCAATGCCATTAATCTGAGACAAACCGGTTGCTTTTGATAACTGGTCCTCAGGCAGCAAGTCGGAAATCGTAGCCCGAAAGGCCGGATTGACCAAGGCTGAAAAGAGCGAACTAATGGCAGCTCCGATACAGATAAAAATCAAAGCAGGATTCTTCAGACTAAAGTAAATCCAGAGAACTCCTAAGCCTGACAGGCCATCTCCCAGGGCAATCAGCAATCTTCGGTCATAGCGATCGGCCAGAATTCCAGCTAGAGGAGTAACCAAAAGACCGGGTAGAAAAGCACAAAGAGTAACAAAAGAAGAAACAGAAACCAAACCGGTCAGCTGGAAGATATAAACTCCTAAAGCGAAAGAAGTCATACCAGAGCCGATTTCCGAGATGAGGCTCCCAATCCAAATCAATAAAAAGAGTCTAAAGCCTGATTGTTTCATAGTTACCTCCTTATTCTTGCAATGTCAAGTAAGTGTAAATAGTAAATCTAGTAATTAGCTGTCTAGCTGCTTTGAGTCTGAATCAAAGATAGAAAGGGATCGAAGTAGCCTTGCCGGCTGTGAAAAAGAGTTTCTAAAAGATAGAGAAAAGCCTGCAGTTTTTGCTGCTGTTTTTCTAGGGATAGAGCTTGAAAGCTGCTGCCAAAAACTTGAAGCGAATAAGTTAAAACCATTTCCAGGCTTTCGTAGGCATAGTCAGTCCTCATATGTCCAGCGATGATGCCGTCTTGGATGATGGGAAGTAGAATCTGAGGCGCCCGTTCAAGAAGAATTTGATTGGTCTTTTCGTGCAGGAGTGCATTTTGTGGCTGATTGAGATGCAGTAGCACTTCCTCTCCCTCTTGGTGATTGAGATTCAGTGCAGCTATGCTGCCAGCCAAGCGTTCTAGGACAGTTAGTTCACGATTATTAGCAAAGGCTTGAGAAGCTGTAAATGCTTGTTCAATAGTTCGCTCAATGATGGCATCCATTATCTCTTCCTTAGAAGAAAAGTAATAGTAGAGAGTACCGCGGGCGATTTGAGTCGCTTCTAAAATCTGGGAGATAGAGGTCTGGTCAAAGCCTTGCTCCATAAAAAGCTTTTGTGCGGTATCTAAGATAAAGTCTTTTTTATTAGCCATGCTTGCATCCTTTTTGGTAGTAAAATTTTATTCGACTGACAGTCGGTCCATTTTTTTCTTTATCGTACATCTTTTCTAAATCAATGTCAAGAATAAAGACAGTTCTACTATTTTTTGATATAATAAGTCTAATCAAAATTGAAGGAGTATATCATGACTTTTATTATTATTCTTATTATTGTCGCGGTTTTAGCATTCTTCGTTGTTGGTGCTTACAATACCTTGGTTAAAAGCCGCATGCAGACTCAGGAAGCTTGGAGTCAGATCGATGTGCAGCTCAAACGCCGTAATGACTTGATTCCTAACCTCTTGGAAACTGTCAAAGGCTATGGCAAGTATGAGCAGGCAACCTTGGAAAAGGTAACCCAACTGCGCAACCAGGTAGCTTCAGCTGCTTCACCAGCCGAAGCTATGCAAGCCAGCGACGCCCTTTCTCGTCAGATTTCTGGAATCTTTGCAGTAGCTGAAAGCTATCCAGATCTGAAAGCAAATACCAACTACTTGAAGTTGCAGGAAGAGCTGACCAATACTGAAAATAAAATTGCTTATTCTCGTCAGCTTTATAATTCAGTTACTAGCAACTACAATGTCAAGCTGGAAACTTTCCCAAGCAATATTGTTGCAGGAATCTTTGGCTTTAAAGCTGCGGACTTCCTCAAGACACCAGAAGAAGAAAAGGCTGTGCCAAAAGTTGACTTTGGCAGCACTGGACTAGGTGACTAAGATGTTATTTGATCAAATTGCCAGCAATAAAAGGAGGACTTGGCTCCTCCTTATCGCTTTTTTCGGACTCTTGGCTCTTGTTGGAGCAGCTATTGGTTATCTCTGGCTGCGGTCTGCTGTTGGTGGTATCTTGTTAGCTTTAATTATCGGCGCGATTTATGCCGGAGTGATGATTTTTCAGTCTACAGAGGTTGTCATGGCGATGAACGGAGCTCGCGAGGTCTCTGAGCAGGAGGCGCCTGAGCTTTATCATATTGTTCAAGATATGGCCATGGTCGCACAGATTCCTATGCCACGTGTCTATATCGTAGAAGATCCCTCTCCCAATGCTTTTGCGACCGGCTCTAAGCCTGAAAATGCAGCTGTTGCAGCAACGACAGGTATCTTGCAAATCATGAATCGTGAGGAGCTTGAGGGAGTGATTGGCCATGAAGTCAGCCATATTCGCAATTACGATATCCGAATTTCAACGATTGCTGTGGCTTTGGCCAGTGCTATTACCATGTTGTCTAGCCTAGCTGGCCGGATGATGTGGTTTGGTGGCGGACGTCGGAGTAGTAATGATCGAGATAACGATAGTGGATTAGGAATTATTCTACTTATCGTATCATTGATTGCTATCGTTTTAGCTCCTCTGGCAGCTACCTTGGTGCAGTTGGCCATTTCTCGTCAGCGGGAGTTTCTGGCTGATGCTTCCAGTGTAGAGCTGACCCGCAATCCGCAAGGGATGATCAATGCTCTACTTAAGCTGGATCGCAGCGAGCCTATGGAGCATCATGTCGATGATGCCAGTGCAGCTCTCTATATCAGCGATCCTAAAAAAGAAGGCGGTCTGAAGAAACTTTTCTATACGCACCCTCCTATCTCAGAGCGGGTGGAGCGCTTGAGGCATATGTAAAAGCTGGGAGAAATCTCAGTTTTTTTATTGTTTATGCTATAATGATAGACGAATAATATAGTAAGTAGGAAATATAATGAAAAAACTAAAAGCCTCTAAAGATTTATTTGCAATTTTTTATATTGTTAATTGGATTTTGTCTATAATAATAGCCCCTTTGGGTGGCTATGCAGTTATAGTTCTAATGCTATCTACTATAGAATTTCTGAGTTCAGGCAAGACAAGCATATTAATGCAGTTTATGATGTTTAGTATGATTTTTAAGTTTGTTGTTCTAATCTATCTGTTTATTTATCTGATTTTGAGCCTTCGTTCGCTGATTCAGAGTATAAAGACAAGCAAGGACTCGCTTCATCTGGCTCCAATCAGTTTAATTCTGACTCTGTTGCTTCAGCTATTTCCATTCATCTCTGCTTTGAAAGATACGCGAACCATAGAACCTTATCGCTGGTTGATAGGGGTTGTGCCACTATGCTCGATTTTGTCTTTCCTCAGCTATCTTTACGCTCGGTATGGACTCAAAGGACAAAGAAAGAAGGCACTGCTCTGGGCAGGGCATGTGGTTAATGGCATGCTAACTTTGCTCATGGTTGTAGCTTTTTTTCAGCCTATCATTCCCCAATTAACACGAACCAGCCGAGTTCTCAGCAGCTTGGAGCAGGAGTACAAAAAGCGGGGTATGGATGCTAAGGTAGAGACTGTACCGAGTGGATACGGGGAAGAAGATTCGAATAATCCAGACTTTAATGATATATACCCAATCGGGAAATTTAAAGTAACTATTGGCAAGCATTCTTTTTATGAAGAAGTTCGAGTCAATAAGGCAGGAGGCATTGAAGAAGCTGCGTTTATTGATCCGAAAACAACACCTTCTCCCATCCTGCGAGTTATTCTCCAAAAGGAAAATAGTCAAGAAAATCTAATCAAAACGAAAGAAAATGTAGAAAAAAGTCTAGATAATATAGATGAGAGTGTTAATATCATTCCTCATTATGGGAATACAGAGGTTTCCGTAGAGTACATAACTAATCCTAAGCGCTCAAAACCCAAGAGCTTTGAGGAAAAAGATTTCAAGTTAAATTCTCTCTTTGATCTTACTGATGAGAAATTGCTAGAAAAAGAAGATGTTTGGATCAGTATTAGAATTGAGCTGAATCTGAAGCAAAGGCTCTTTGCTTCAGATTCAGGAGAAAAATTCTTGCATGATATGGACTATTCCCTCTTTCAGACAGGAAACTATGTCTTTGAGATAGAGGAGACAGACAAGGATAATGTTACTAGCAAAAAGCAATTTTTTGCTAAAATTAAGGACGGAAAGTTAGTCCAGTTAAACAAGAACGACAGTGACCAAGACTTGACTGAAGGGTCAGTATCATTGCTAGAATACTCTTATCGTGGTAGTATAGGCTATTCCATAGACGAAGGGTATGACCACATGGTTGATTGGCCTGATTGATACGGAAGGGAATAGAAGAGGGGGGATTTTATGATTCTATTCCCTCTTTTTTTAGTCAAATCTATTTTAGTTCATTAGGCAGATTTATTTTTCTTCCTTTCATTCATGTCTAAAAAATATTCGTTTAGATTTTGTTACAGTTTTATTTCAGTCATCTATAAACCTTAGATCATCCAAGTTTATTTTTGTATAAGTAAGGAGGCTAGGTTTGAAAAAGCCAGTGTTTTCAAGTTGTCAGGTTGAACCCTTCTGAAATTCTTATAAAATCAATATTTTCTTGAAAACCATAAAACTTTCAGAAAAATCACTATATTGAGTATTCCTATCTTTCAAATTAATCTATTTGTATTATTTGGAAATATAAAGTATTTTTTTTGTAACATATTCGAAATATATTACTAGTATATTAAATTTAGTAAAAAATTTTATTGCATATATGAAACCGAGGGCTCAATATGTTGAAAACATTTGGAAAAATTTTCAAAGTCATTAGAGAATCAAAAAATATGTCTCTTAAAGAGGCGGCAGCCGGAGATATTTCAGTGGCTCAGCTGTCTCGTTTTGAGCGGGGAGTCAGTGGTATTACGCTTGATTCTTTCTATTGTTGCTTAAAGAATATGGCTGTTTCTCTAGACGAATTTCAGTATGTTTACCATAACTACATTGAGGCAGATGATGCGCTTTTCTCAAAAAAAGTAGCTGATGCTTATCAGGAAAACAATGTCGTCAAGCTCCAAAGTATATTAGCTAGCTCAGAAGCTTTGGCTAAAAAGTTCCCTGAGAAGAAGAATTATAGGCTTAATACAATTGTTGTTAGAGCAGTATTGTCTTCCTGCAGTCCAGATTTTCAGATTAGCAAGAAAGATGTAGAATTTCTGACCGATTATCTCTTTTCCGTTGAGGAGTGGGGGCGTTATGAGCTCTGGCTCTTTACTAATAGTGTGGATCTATTGACCTTGGAAACACTGGAGACCTTTGCTAGTGAGATGATTAACCGCACCCAGTTTTATAATAATCTACCGGAGAATCGCCGGCGTATTATCAAGATGCTGCTTAATGTTATCAGCGTCTGCATAGAGAGTAATCATTTGCTGGTTGCTATGAGATTCCTCAATTATCTTGACCATTCTAAAATCCCTGAGACAGATCTTTATGATCGGATGCTGATTAAGTATCATAGGGCTCTTTATTCCTACAAGGTTGGGAATAGCTATGCTCTGAGAGATATTGAGGAGTGCTTATCTTTCTTGGAATTTTTAGATTCTTTCGGTGTTGCCCAGAAGCTCAAAGCTCAGTTTGAAAGGATTTGCCTTTCGCAGTTGCAGATGTGCAAATAAAATAGACTCATTTCTAAAAATATACTAGAATAAGAGTATAACTTTATACCAAATTCAGAAGGAGGCTTTATGATGGAGAAAAAAATTCATTATAAGATGCATAAAGTTAAGAAGAACTGGGTAGCCATCGGTGTGACTACCTTAGCACTTATCGTAGCACCAAAAGTACTTGGTCTCGAAGCAGGTCTTGTCCACGCTGATGATGTTAAGCAGGTGGCAGTTCAAGAACCAACTGCAGCTCAGGATAGTGGCTCAGGGCAGCCAGTTCAAGTACAAGCTAACTCAGCTTCTCAGTTGGAAGCAGAAAAAGCAACTTCTGCAGACAAGGTGACTGATGCTGCTGTAGCCAGTGAAAAAACTGCTGAAACTGCAGCAAATACGGAAGCAGCTGCTACTCAAGAGCCAGCTAAGCCGGCAGTAGCAGAAGCAGCAACTACAGAAAAAGCGGCCGTTGCTGAAGAAGCAAAAGCAGCTAATGCAACATCAGAAACTGCTAAAACTGCAGCAATTGCTCAAGATAGACAAGCAAGTCCAGCAACTGCTGACAAACAAGCAAAGAAGACTGTTACAGACAAGATTGTTGCAAATCCAAAGGTTGCAAAGAAAGACCGCTTGCCAGAACCGGCTCAAAGACAGGGAGCGATAGCTGAAAGAATGGTGGCTGCTCAAGCCCAAGCGGCGCCTGTTAATGCTGAGCATGATGATGATGTCTTATCTCACATCAAGACCATTGATGGCAAGAAATACTATGTTCAGGACGACGGTACAGTTAAAAAGAATTTCGCTGTTGAGCTTAATGGAAAAATTCTTTATTTCGATGCAGAGACTGGAGCACTGATTGATTCAGCTGAGTATCAATTCCAGCAAGGTACTAGCAGCCTTAACAATGAATTCACCAGAATGAATGCCTTCCATGGCACTACGGAAAAGGACATCGAAACAGTTGACGGCTACCTGACAGCGGATACTTGGTATCGTCCAAAAGCTATCCTCAAGGATGGAAAAACATGGACTCAGTCTACAGAGACTGACTTGCGTCCGCTTTTAATGGCTTGGTGGCCTGATAAGCAAACGCAGGTTAGCTATCTTAACTATATGAACCAGCAAGGTTTGGGAGCAGGAGCTTTTGAAAACAAAGTGGAACAAGCTATCTTGACAGGTGCTTCTCAGCAGGTTCAGCGCAAAATTGAAGAAAGAATCGGTAAAGACGGCGATACTAAATGGCTGAGAACGCTGATGGGTGCATTTGTCAAAACTCAGCCAAACTGGAATATCAAGACAGAGTCTGAAACAACTGGTACTAATAAGGACCACTTGCAAGGCGGAGCTCTGCTTTATACCAATAGTGAGAAGACTTCTCATGCTAATTCTAAGTACCGCATCCTTAACCGCACACCTACCAACCAAACTGGTACACCTAAGTACTTCATTGACAAGTCAAATGGTGGTTATGAGTTCCTACTAGCTAACGACTTTGACAACTCTAATCCAGCTGTTCAGGCTGAGCAACTCAACTGGCTGCACTTTATGATGAACTTCGGTAGCATCGTAGCCAATGATCCGACTGCTAACTTTGACGGAGTCCGTGTCGATGCGGTGGACAATGTCAATGCGGACTTGCTCCAGATTACTTCTGATTACTTCAAGTCTCGCTACAAGGTTGGAGAAAGTGAAGAAGAAGCCATCAAGCATCTGTCTATCTTGGAAGCTTGGTCTGACAACGACCCTGACTACAACAAAGACACCAAGGGTGCTCAATTACCGATTGATAATAAGCTTCGTCTGTCCTTGCTTTATTCGTTCATGCGTAAGCTTTCTATCCGTAGTGGTGTAGAGCCAACGATTACGAATAGTCTGAATGACCGTTCTACTGAAAAGAAAAATGGCGAGCGGATGGCCAACTATATCTTTGTTCGGGCTCATGATAGTGAAGTGCAAACCGTTATTGCCGATATCATCCGAGAAAATATCAATCCAAATACAGATGGTTTGACCTTTACCATGGATGAGCTCAAGCAAGCCTTCAAGATTTACAACGAAGATATGCGCAAGGCAGACAAGAAGTATACGCAGTTCAATATCCCAACTGCTCATGCTCTCATGCTCTCCAACAAAGACTCCATCACTCGGGTCTACTATGGTGATCTCTACACAGATGACGGTCAATATATGGAGAAAAAATCTCCTTACCACGATGCTATCGATGCCCTGTTGCGGGCTCGGATTAAGTATGTAGCTGGTGGTCAGGACATGAAAGTCACCTATATGGGTGTACCTCGTGAGGCTGATAAATGGTCTTACAATGGTATTTTGACTTCTGTTCGTTACGGTACTGGTGCCAACGAAGCAACAGATGAAGGTACAGCAGAAACTCGTACCCAAGGGATGGCAGTTATTGCTTCTAATAACCCGAACCTGAAACTGAACGAATGGGATAAACTGCAAGTCAATATGGGAGCAGCCCATAAGAATCAATACTACCGTCCTGTGCTCTTGACGACCAAAGATGGTATTTCCCGCTATTTAACTGACGAAGAAGTGCCTCAATCCCTCTGGAAGAAGACAGATGCCAATGGTATTTTGACCTTTGATATGAATGATATCGCAGGTTACAGCAATGTCCAAGTTTCTGGTTATCTGGCTGTTTGGGTACCAGTTGGTGCTAAGGCAGATCAGGATGCTCGTGTAACAGCCAGCAAGAAGAAAAATGCCAGCGGTCAGGTTTACGAATCTAGCGCAGCTCTTGATTCTCAGTTGATTTACGAAGGCTTCTCTAACTTCCAAGACTTTGCAACTCGCGATGACCAATATACCAATAAAGTTATTGCTAAAAATGTCAACCTCTTCAAGGAATGGGGAGTGACTTCATTTGAGCTGCCACCGCAGTACGTATCTAGCCAAGACGGTACTTTCCTAGATTCTATCATCCAGAATGGTTATGCCTTTGAAGACCGCTATGATATGGCAATGAGTAAGAACAATAAATATGGTTCTTTAGATGACCTGCTCAATGCTCTCCGTGCTCTTCACAGTGTCAATATCCAAGCCATTGCGGACTGGGTGCCAGACCAAATCTACAACCTGCCAGGCAAGGAAGTGGTAACAGCAACTCGTGTCAACAACTACGGAACCTACCGTGAAGGCGCAGAAATCAAGGAAAAACTTTACGTTGCCAATACTAGAACGAATGGTACAGACTATCAAGGCAAGTATGGTGGAGCCTTCTTGGATGAACTCAAAGCTAAATACCCAGAAATCTTTGAACGAGTACAGATTTCCAACGGTCAAAAGATGACGACTGATGAGAAGATTACCAAGTGGTCAGCTAAACACTTCAACGGTACCAATATCTTAGGTCGTGGTGCTTACTATGTTCTTAAAGACTGGGCTAGCAACGAATATCTCAACAACAAGAATGGTGAGATGGTACTGCCTAAGCAATTAGTTAATAAGAAAGCTTATACAGGATTTGTTAGTGATGCTAATGGTACTAAGTATTATTCAACTAGTGGATATGAGGCTAAGAATGCCTTTATCCAAGATGAAAATGGAAATTGGTATTACTTCAACAACCGTGGCTATCTGGTGACAGGCGCGCAAGAAATTGACGGCAAGCAAGTTTATTTCCTCAAGAATGGTATTCAGCTGCGTGACTCGCTCCGCGAAGATGAAAACGGCAATCAGTACTACTACGATAAGACTGGTGCCCAAGTTCTCAACCGTTACTACACTACTGATGGCCAAAACTGGCGTTACTTTGATGCCAAGGGTGTCATGGCTAGAGGCCTGGTAACCATGGGCGGCAATCAGCAATTCTTTGACCAAAATGGCTACCAAGTCAAGGGCAAGATTGCGCGTGCCAAAGATGGTAAACTTCGTTACTTTGATAAGGATTCAGGTAATGCTGCTGCTAACCGCTTTGCCCAAGGTGATAATCCAAGTGACTGGTACTATTTCGGAGCAGATGGTGTTGCAGTAACAGGTCTTCAAAAACTTGGCCAGCAAACACTTTACTTCGACCAAGATGGCAAGCAAGTCAAGGGTAAAATCGTGACACTTGCAGACAAGAGTATCCGTTACTTCGATGCTAATTCAGGAGAAATGGCAGTCGGCAAGTTTGCAGAAGGATCTAAGAACGAATGGTATTACTTCGATCAAGCTGGTAAAGCAGTGACAGGTCTTCAGAAGATTGGCCAACAAACCCTTTACTTTGACCAAGATGGCAAGCAAGTCAAAGGTAAAGTAGTAACTCTGGCTGATAAATCAATCCGTTACTTCGATGCTAATTCAGGAGAAATGGCAGTCGGCAAGTTTGCAGAAGGTGCCAAGAACGAATGGTATTACTTCGATCAGGCTGGTAAAGCAGTGACAGGTCTTCAGAAGATTGGCCAACAAACCCTTTACTTCGACCAAAATGGTAAGCAAGTCAAAGGACAGCTAGTAACTCTGGCTGATAAATCAATCCGTTACTTCGATGCCAACTCAGGAGAAATGGCAGCCAACAAGTTTGTTGAAGGTGCCAAGAACGAATGGTACTATTTCGATCAGGCTGGTAAAGCAGTGACAGGTTTGCAGCAGATTGGCCAACAAACCCTTTACTTCGACCAAAATGGCAAGCAAGTCAAAGGTAAGATTGTCTATGTCAATGGTGCTAACCGTTACTTTGATGCCAATTCAGGAGAAATGGCGCGCAATAAATGGATTCAGCTGGAAGATGGAAGCTGGATGTACTTTGACCGAAATGGTAGAGGCAGACGCTTTGGCTGGAACTAAAAGCAATAGAATAGGCTAAATGAAACTTAATTTTTAGCTTTCTAATACACAAAAACGATAACTCCTTATTTGGAAGTTATCGTTTTTTGCTGTCTTCTGGGAGAATAAATTTAGAAACAAGATTAAATCTATCAAATTTCTTTAACATCTTTCTTTTTTTCGATAGATAGGAGCAGAGCAATCACACCGATAATGCTGAAGATGAGCCAGCTAGCGTTCATATTCCAGAGGGCCAGGCTGCTGAAGACCATAGTACCAAAGGGAACAGAGAAAGAAAAGAGCAGACTCAGAAAGCTGGAAGTCTGAGCGAGAACATCAGAAGGCAGTTTGCTCAGTAAGAGGGTGTTGATTTTGGGATTGATCTTGCCAGAGATATAAGCTAGTAAAAAACCAAAAGCAATGCCGACGAAAACAGGCAGATGCAAGAAATTGCTGACAGCAAGCAGAATCATGGTAAGAGCAGCCCAGAGGGTTAGTTGATTTAGAGAGAGACGGCTAAAGTAATCATTGGGAGTCAGGCTGGCTGCGATTATGGCTAGGACAAGAGTGGTCTGAAGAACCAAGAGAGACTGGCTAAAGGACAGCTGGAAGATGGGGTTATCCAGCAAGTAGAGATTATAAAGAGCTATAAGAGAACCTGCCATAGCGTTGACAATCAGGATTTGAGCCAGCAGTTTGAGAAAATTGTTAGAACCTTCCTGCTCAAAAATGAGCTTGGACGATGTGTACATTTTCTTCAATTCTTCTTTCAGAGGAGCTTTTTTCTCAGAAATTGCCACTGGGTCATGAGTCAATCTGCGACGGACTAGGTAGAGGATGGTGGAGGATAGGAGAAAGGTCAAGGCGTTAACCAAAGCCACTAGGAAGAAGTCTTGCTGGCTGACGGTTAAGAGCCAAACTCCCAAAGCTTGTCCGGCCAGGCTACAGAGAAAGCTGATAAGCTGGGTAAAAGAGAAGGCTTCCATAAGGTCTTTCTCTGGAACATTCTTTTTTAAAATCGGCATTTGCAGGCCGCTGCGATAGTCGCTGATGATATCTGAAAGAATATTCATCAAGCAGACGGCTGAAAAGGCTAGATAAGAGCTAGAGCGAGTCATGAAGGCGACAAGGACAAAGAGCAGGGCTTGAAGATAACCAAAATGAATCAGCCAACGAGCTTTATGGATAGTCTTGTCAGCTTTGATGCCGGCAAAGATAGTAAAGAAAGTCGGAACCAGAACGATAAAATTAGCCACAGCAATAGCAAACTTGGGATTGGGCATGCTGGAAGCAAATACCACAAAAACAATATTGAAAATAGAAGCTCCCAAGGTGTTGAAGATTCGGGAAAGACTGAGTGAGGCATAGACCCCATTTTTAAAAAATAATTTCATCGTAGACTCCTTTTCTAAACTGCAAGAATGAATGAAAGCTGATTGGGTGCATCTGTAATCTGGCTTTTGTTTTTCTCTTTCTGATGACCATTATAGACCGTTTAAAGCCAAAAACAAGGGCTTTTCGGCAACTGGTTAGGTCTCATAAGTAAGTGGTAAAATTCTGAAAGTGACTTGCGCTAGCTCTTTCTGCTTTTAGTATAAAATAGAAAATCTAAGCAGCAGGAAATATTGCATATATTCAACGATTTTTTGTGCAATTGTTAAGATGAGTAAGTTGGAGTGTATTTTACATCAAAAAAACCACTTTCCAACTCAATATCGCTGAGCTTAAAAGTGGAGATTTGCGTTATTTACTATATTTTTGAAAAGCAGTATCAAGGGCTTCTTGATAGTAGTCAGCACTATGCTGACAGTTCAAGATTCGGAAAATATCGACCGCTTTCTTCATTTGAGTGAGCCCCTCTTCTGTTTTCCCTTTCAAACAGATCAACTCTCCCTGAGCAAAGAGATAGACAATTCGGAAGTAAGTCTCATTTTCTTCATAAAAGTGTCGCTCAATGACTTGTTGGAAATAGTCTGCTTGGGTGATGTTTTCCTGACTAATGGCCAGAAGATAGCCATTAAGAAAGGTAGTGTGCAGGGTGTTGCGATTGTTGGCAAACAAGGCTGTAAAATCATTTCTTGAGAGGATTTCTTTGGTGTATTGGGAAAACAAGTCTAGAGATAAAACCGGAGTGCAGACAGAGAAGAGATTGAGCTCGTAGCGCCCCCAAATATCAACTGAAAAGAGGTAATCATCCAGGAAATCAAGCTCGCCTGGGCAGGCCTTTTCAGACTCTTTGAGGGCACAGAGATAGGCCTTTACAATCAGGCGTTCAACCCAATCACTAGCCTTCTTGCTTTTTTGAGTGATTTTTTCTTTCTCTAGATAAAGTTCTTCTAAGAGGTTGAGCTGATTGGCTTGCAACAGGTCTTGAATCTTGCTTAAGAGTTCCTTGTGAGAGTGATGGTTCTGGATGCCGGCTGCAACGGTAAATTCTTCCGTTTCCGTGTGGATGGCGCTGAGAGCGCTAAAAAGTTTCTGAGCCGACAGTTCGCTCTGCCCATTTTCAAAGCGAGAAAGCATAGATTTTGAAAATTCTCCGCCAGTCGCTTCGGATAAAGAGATGTGCCTTGCCTTTCGAAAAAATCTAAAAACCTGTCCTAGATGTTCCATTGTCTTCCCTCCTTGCATTTTATTATAACAAAATAATTTTCAATGACATCGAAGTGCTCAAACATGATATAATATAAAGAAAAAAACAAAGAGGAACTTATGTTGCATATTCAAGAAATTCGGAAGAATCCAGATGGACTAGCCTTTGAGAAAAAGCTGGACTTGGCAGAGGAGTTAAAAGAGCGCAATCCTGAGATTTTAGATGTTCAGGATATTGTAGCCAAAGGAAAGGTTCAATATGAAGACGGCCTTTATTTTCTGGATTATGACTTGTCATATACCATTACCTTAACGTCCAGTCGTAGCATGGAGCCAGTGGAACTCAAGGAGTCTTATCTAGTCAACGAAATTTTCATGGAAGAAGGACAGGCTCCATCGCAGGAACTGATTGATCAGGACTTGGTGCTTCCGATTGAAAATGGCGAGATTAATATAGCTGAGAGTGTAGCTGACAATATCCTGATGAATATTCCACTGAAAATCCTAACAGCTGAGGAAGAAGCCGGCCAAGGTTTTCTGTCTGGTCAGGACTGGCAGGTTATGACGGAGGAGGAATTTGCCACTGCCCAGGAAGCTCAAAAAGAGAAGAACAATCCTTTCGCCGGTTTGCAAGGACTTTTTGATGAATAATTCTTGTAAAAATTTTGAAAATGATTTGAGAATTTGAAATAATTTGTTATACTAAGTATAAAAAGAAAATAGACAATGGAAATTGTCTTATAGAAGGAGATTTAATGGATACATTTTTCTTTCCAACCTGGTTGATTCCAGTAATTATTGGTTTGGTTGTACTTGTTGTACTTTTAGTGAAAGGCTATGTTAACGCACGCCCTAACGAAGTAGTTGTAATTACAGGTCTTCGTAAACAGCGTCACCTTCGCGGTAAAGCTGGATTTATGATTCCTTTTGTAGAGCAGCGCTCTTATTTGGATATTGAGCAGTTCTCAACAGATGTTCGCACTTCTGAAGCGGTACCGACTCTGGATTTTATCAATGTTCGTGCTGATGCAGCTGTTAAGCTAAAAATCGGAACAACCGATGAAATGATTGCTCGTGCAGCAGAAAACTTTCTTAATTGGAATACAACAGATATTTCTAACTCTGTTCAAGATGTCTTGGAAGGAAATCTCCGGGAAGTAATTGGTCAGATGGAGTTGCGGAAGATGGTCAATGACCGTCAGGAATTTGCCTCAAAAGTTCAGGATAACGTAGCTCCGGATCTGGCTAAGATGGGATTAGAAGTCATTGCCTTTACCGTTCAGTCTTTCTCTGATGAAGGTGGTGTGATTGATAATCTCGGTATCGAAAATGTCGAAACCATCAAAAAAGATGCCCTAATTGCAAAGGCTAAAGCTGAACGTGAGCGCAAGGAAGTAGAAGCTGAGCAAGACAAATTGGCTAACGATAAGCGCGTAGCTGCTGACTTAGAAATCGCTCAAAAGCAAAATGAGTTGAAACTGAAGCAAGCAGCCCTCAAGCAGGAAGCGGATATAGCTCAAGCTAAGGCTGATGCAGCTAAAGGGATTGAGGCGGAAGTGCAGCGTCGCGAGCAAGAACGTGTGGCTGCCGAAGCTAATATCATGAAGCAAGAGAAAGAAGCTGAAGTCAAGGAACGCGAAGTTAAGGTTCGGGAGCAAGAACTGGATGCTAACATCCGCAAACAGGCTGAAGCGGAGAAATACTCTCGTCAACAAGCAGCTGAAGCACAATTGATTGAGCGTCAACGTCAAGCCGAGGCGGAGCTTTTTGAAACACAAAAAGAAGCCGAAGCCCGCAAGGCTCAAGCCGAGGCTGAGAAATTTGCGCAACTGCAAGAAGCTGAAGCCATTGAAGCCAAGGGACGTGCTGAAGCGGAGGCTATTCGTCTTAAATTAGAAGCCGAAGCAGAAGGTTTGGATAAAAAAGCAGAAGCTATGAAGAAGATGCAGGAAGCTGCGATTACTGAGATGATTGTAGACAAACTGCCAGAAATTGCCCGTGCTGTAGCAGAGCCGCTTACTAAAGTGGACAAAATCACTATGTATGGTGAAGGCAATGCTTCTAAGATGGTTGGCGACATCATGCAGAGTATTGACCAAGTGTCGCAAGGTGCAGGCTTCGATATCCGCCAACTCCTAGCAGGAGCTCTTGGTGTTAATATGACAGTTAACAAGCTAAAACAAGATGAGCAGCCGGTTATTGAAGCTGCAAATCTTGACACCGATAAAAAATAAAAGAAAAGATAATTCGCTTTGACTTTCACCCCAAAAGTTAGACAGAAAATCTAACGATTGGGGTGTTTTTAGTATGAAATTAGTTTATACAAATGAACTGAATAGATAACCTAAAAAGAATGGCGCTTCTTGGCTTTAAATATAGCTGGCTCAAATCTTTAATGTTATTTACCTGACTTAAAGCAATAAATAATTGAGAAGATTCTAGTAGATGGCCAGTTCCCTACAATAAGCTCCCAGACTCAGTTTGGGAGCTTATTGGTTTATATCTTCTGTTTGGCCTTGATAGTGGTAAATGCAGAGTCGGTTTGCTTGGTCTGGTCGACTGACGGTAAAGTGGAAGTAATGATCCTTTTTATCCAAGCTTTTGGTCTTGGAGAGTTTGAAATAAGTGGCTTGGCGGCTGGCCATGTGGAGTAGGATGTCATCTTCCATGACCATCAGAGGCTGGGGAAGATTGGAAAATTGATAAAAATCCTCTTGAAATTGATGGTAGTTCTGGGAAAAATAGTCGAATTGAAGTTCCTCATGTACATTCTGAGTGGTCATCTACGCCTCCTGAAGCATGTATCGAAAGAATCTGATGGATAGCAAGGCCTTTGTAATGGTCACCTTTCTGCAGGAGGACTTGCTTGCAGTCCAGATGAAAGATTGTAGCAGTAATGTCGGTCAGCCTTTCCTTATTAAGAAAGGTGATTCGGATGGGAACTTGCTGGCTGTAGGCTTGACTGAGCAAGTGGAATTTTTCCTGTCTATCAAGTTGGGGCAATTGGCTCATATCTAGTTCTTTTTTGGCCAAAGCAGTGCTATGTTCAGAGAGGAAAAAGCCAGCCCACTTAGCCATGCCTCGATCCTGAAAGTCACGAGCTGACTGATAGGGGAGGTAGGAGCGGTCGGTCATGATAAGCCCTCCAGCCCTCCAGCCGAATGGCCACCTGTCAGCTTGCTTCGAGCGATGGCACGGGAGGAGCCCAGCAAGGCATTTCCCTTAAGCAGAGAGGCGAAGCCGAAGCGATCTCTGATGCGGTCAATCGTCTGTTGGAGCTCCTCTTCTTTTTGAATTTGCAGAGGATCGTCAAAGAGAGAAATCAGACCATAACCTTGATCGACAAAGTCACTGTAAAAAACGCCAATCTGACGGATAGCCCCGCCCTGATATTTGGAACGAAAAAGCTGAACGACGATTTGAGCCAATCGATCGCTGTTGTTAGTGGGCTCAATTTTTTTCTGTGTATGAATGGAAGGCAGGAGCTCCTGCTTGGAATAACGGGCATAGATGGAGACACGCTGGCATTTCTTACCAGAGCGTCTGAGCCGAATGGCGACCTGCTCAGCCATTTCTCGGAAAACGAGCTCAATCTCTGCCTGCTGTCTATAATCTCGGGGGAGAATTTGCGAATTGCCCAGACCATGCGACTTGACCTGATAAGGCTTGTGAACATTGCTTTCATCAATGCCGTGAGCGTGAAACCAAAGCTGCAGGCCCATGACTCCCATTTCTTTTTTGAGAATATCGGGATTAAAGTGAGCCAAATCATAAATGGAGTGGATTCCCAGTTTCTTAAGACGGGTGGCCGTTCGGTGACCGATGCCCCAAAAATCAGTCATTGTCGGAATAGTCCAGACCTTACTTGGCACATCCTCGTAGGACCAGTTGACCCGCATCTGTTTTGTGTGCTTGGCTTCAATGTCCAAGGCTAGCTTGGCGAGAAGAGGATTGGCGTTGCTCAGGCCGATAGAGGCATAAATCCCAGTCTTCTTCCAGATAGCCTGTTGAATGCGGGCAGCCAGCAGGTCCAGTTTGGTCCTGCGGTCCAGCGTCTGATCGGGAATGAAGTAGTTGATAGAGCTTGTCAAATCTAGGAAGCCTTCATCAATTGAGTAGGGGAAAATATCATCGGGAGCTGCGAAATCCTGGAAAATTTTTTGAATTTCCATGTTTTTCTGGATGTAGTAGTTCATCCGAGGTGGGACCAATAAGGTCTTTTGAGCAGCATCTTCAATAAAGCGCACATAATCTGCTGTAATTGGTAGTCCCTGCTTGTGGGCAGTAGCATAGTTGAACTTGCGGGTGTGGACATCAAAAGGAAGATTATAGCTTCGGCTGACATTCTGGCTGCCGAAATTCTTTTTAAAGAGAGGAGTGGCAGCTAATATCAGTCCAGCAGAATTTTCAATTCGGCTCATGACACAGAGCGAGGTTTTTAAAGGGTCAAGGCCGAGGGAAATGCATTCGCAAGAGGCATAAAAACTTTTCATATCCACAAAAGCGATGTCTGAACGAGGCTCGCGTGAATAATCAAATAGGACCATAGCTTATACCTCAATTGGCAGAAAATGTCCGACTACGATACCAACAATGCTAGGTTGGTCTTCATAAGGAGCAAAGAGATCCTCGTAGTCAGGATTGATAGATTCTAAGCGTAGGCCTTCAGCTTCACGGTAGACTTTTTTAATATATGTCTTGCCATTCCACATAAGAGCATAGACTGCCCCATCGTAGTCAAACCCTGTCTGTTTCATAAGTGCAACAGATCCATTGGGATACTTGGGCTCCATAGAATCTCCAGAGACCCAGGATGCAAAGTCGTGCTGGATATCTTGATCGAAGTAGACCGTTTCGTAGTCTGTTTCATTGTCATAATAACTGTGACCGCGACCTGCAGCCAGCTCAACAGATAGAACCTTATAGGCTGTAAGGGAGCTAACCTTGCGCTGTCTCTCTAGGAGCCGACTAGCGAGCTTGTCTACTTCTTTTTTATGTGGTGCGGTTAGTAAAGGGTAGGTGTAGAGCGCGCTGGTCTCATCCACAAAGTAGTTCTCCTGGACCTTGAGACAGGTGGCCAACCTCCTGAGATTTTTTGCGTGGGGTTCTGCTAGACCATTTTCCCAAGCAGAGTAAGTCTTTCGAGAGATGCCCAGCTCTTGGTAAATGGAAGCCTGTGCCAGATTAAGCTCCAGCCGGCGTTTTTTTAATTTTTCATGCGAAAACATATCACACCTCCTATGTAACGTTTTAAAGGTTACATATAGTATAGCAAATGAAATCGAGAAAAGCAAGTTCTTTATTGAGTATTGTTATTTCTAGCAAGAGTGTGGTAAACTGTAGGGAGGAATATAACCTGGAGGTAGAGAGATGTTTCCTATGATAGCAAAAACGATCATGACAGAAGAAGCTTACCGCCGTTTCGCTTGGACCAATTTTTGGTATAAAAAGAATGGCATCTTCTCGCTGATTCTCCCTGAGATAGTGGTGCTGATATGCGGTGCAATCTGTTTTTTCATCGGGGAACCTTTGCCAGGCGCAGCTTTTCTTGTTACTGTGGCTGTCCTTCCTTTTCTTTACTATCTGTCCATGAATCGACATATTAAAAAGTTTTATAGAGGCAACCCCCTCTGGCATGATATAGAGCAGGAGTTTAGCTTCTATGAGACAGACTTTCGTGTCGTTAATCGGAATAACAATGCCAGATTTGACTACCAAGATATTGTGGCGATTATAGACAAGCCAGAAACTTTTTATATCATGGTTGGTCGGTCAATGGGACTGATCTTGGATAAGGCAGACTGTCAGCCTGAATTAATTGATTTTTTATTGAAATTAAAAGAAAACAGAAGTCTCTAATTTTGGGGGACTTCTGTTTTTTATCTGTCAAGTTTTCAAAAAATTGGCCTCCTGTGCGATGTGTGTTATAATGTTTTTTATGAGAGTTGTTGCAGGTAAATACGGGGGCAGGCCCCTCAAGACTTTGGACGGCAAGACGACCAGGCCTACGACCGATAAGGTCAAGGGGGCAATTTTTAATATGATTGGTCCCTATTTTGACGGCGGTCGGGTGCTAGATCTTTATGCTGGGAGTGGGAGTTTGGCCATTGAGGCTATTTCGCGAGGTATGGAGGAAGCTGTCTTAGTCGAAAGGGATCGCAGAGCTCAGGCTATTATTTCAGAGAATATTCAGATGACAAAGGAGCCGGAACGTTTTGACTTGCTCAAGATGGAGTCTGGCCGAGCCTTGGAAATATTGACGGGAGCTTTTGACTTGGTTCTCTTAGATCCGCCTTATGCCAAGGAGCAGATTGTGGAGGACCTTGAGAAGCTAGAGGAGCGCCAGCTCTTGGGTCAAGATGTCCTGGTAGTCTGTGAGACAGACAAGGAAGTTGAATTGCCAGAAGAAATTGCAGGGCTAGGCATTTGGAAGCAGAAGATATATGGAATTTCAAAGGTGACGGTGTATGTCAGATAAGATAGGATTATTCACAGGGTCTTTTGACCCGATGACCAAGGGTCATGTGGACCTGATTGAGCGGGCCAGCAGGCTTTTTGATAAGCTCTATGTAGGGATTTTCTATAACCGAGAAAAGTCTGGTTTTTTCACAATTGAAGCCAGAGAGCGCATGGTCAAAGAAGCTCTAGAACATTTGGATAATGTCGAGGTCATCATTTCGCAGAATGAGCTAGCAGTGACAGTGGCCAGAAGACTGGGAGCTAAGGCCTTTGTGCGCGGTCTCCGAAATAGTCAAGATCTAGACTATGAAGCCAATATGAATTTTTTCAATCAGGAATTGGCAGGAGAGCTGGAGACGATTTTCTTTCTCAGCAAGCCAGTCTATCAGCCTATCAGTTCATCACGTATTCGTGAGCTGATTGCTTTTCAGCAGGATATTGCGGCCTATGTGCCCCAAAGTGTAATCAAAGAATTAGAAAGAATCAACGATGAAAAGAATTAAGAAGTTTATATTGCCAACAGTCATTGGCGTCACTATTGCCTTTTTTATAGCAGCTCTTTGCGTTCGTCTGCCTTATTACATAGAAGTTCCTGGTGGTGCCGAGGATGTTCGTCAGGTCTTGCTGGTTGATAATAAGGCCGACAAGGAAGCGGGTTCCTACAACTTTGTGACGGTCGGAGTAGAGCAGGCAACCTTTGCTCATCTGGTCTATGCTTGGCTGACCCCTTTTACAGATATTTATTCTGCCAAGGATATGACGGGTGGCTCCACGGATGAGGAGTTCAATCGGATCAACCAATTTTACATGGAAACATCACAAAATATGGCTAAATATCAAGGGTTGACAACGGCTGGTAAAGAGATCAAAATGGACTATCTGGGAGTTTATGTCTTGCAGGTGGCTGATAACTCAACCTTCAAGGGAGTTCTCAATATTGCTGATACGGTAACTGGTGTCAATGATAAGACATTTGAAAGCTCTGAGGAGCTGGTTAAGTATGTCAACTCGCAGAAGCTTGGGGATAAAATCAAGGTGACTTTCCAAGAAGATGGTCAGGAGAAATCGGCAACTGGTAAGGTTATCAAGTTGGAGAACGGTAAGAACGGGATTGGGATTAGTCTGATAGACCGGACGGAAGTCAGCAGTAATATTCCGATTACATTTTCAACTGAGGGTATCGGCGGTCCTAGTGCTGGTCTCATGTTCAGTCTCGCTATTTATACCCAGTTGGCTGATCCGACCCTTCGTGACGGCCGCGATATTGCAGGGACCGGCAGCATCAGCCGAGAAGGCGAAGTTGGTGAAATCGGCGGAATTGATAAGAAAGTTGTTTCAGCAGCCCAAAGCGGAGCAGATATCTTCTTTGCACCGAACAATGAACTCACAGAAGAAGAGAAGAAGCTTTCTCCTAATGGGAAGAATAACTACCAAACGGCTCTGGAGACAGCCAAGAAGATTAAAACGGATATGAAAATTGTTCCAGTTAAAACGCTGCAGGACGCCATTGACTATCTGAAAAAGAATAAGTAAGATCTTAGCTTTTGCTAAGATTTTTCTTGTGAGACAGACAAGATCAGCTGGTCTTCTCTGCTTTAAATCGTCTGACTTTTTTCAGAAAGATATTTTTGATGAAAAGTCCGCGAAATACTGGCTGATTTATGATAAAATAAAGTGTTGTAGATAAACTATCCAAGATTGTTAAAGGAAGAGTATGCGTAAAGATATTTCACCTGAATTGTATAATTATAATAAATTTCCAGGACCGGAGTTTAAACAGATTGACAGCAAGATTCTTGCAGAAAAATTCGAGTTTGAATTGATTGAGAACTATAAGGAAGGCTTTGACTTGACGGCCTTTCATCAGCGCTTTTCAGAAATTCTCACCAAGTTTGACTATATTGTCGGTGACTGGGGCAACGAGCAGCTGCGCCTGCGCGGTTTTTACAAGGATGAGCGGGCTAATGAAAGCGATGAGAAGATTAGCCGCTTAGAAGACTATTTGCTAGAGTACTGCAGCTATGGCTGTGCTTATTTTGTCTTGGAAAATCCAAATCCCCAGCGCGCTTCCTTTGATAAGAAATCGCATGGCAAGAAAGAATCAGAGGGTCGGTCAAAACGTTCTCGCAACAGCCGTTCAGGCGGCAACCGCAATCGCAGAAGCGAGCGAGACCGAGACAGTCGTTCTAAAAGGGACAATAAGCGCTCTCGCAACAATTCCCAGCAAGATAGGCAGAAAAAGCCAAGAGACAGCAATCGCCATTTTGTAATTCGTCAGAATAAAGGAGAAAAATGAAACCATCTATTTATAGCTTAACGCGCCAGGAAATGATTGAATGGGCGGAAGCTCAGGGAGAAAAGAAATTCCGTGCTGCCCAGATTTGGGAGTGGCTCTATCGCAAGCGGGTCCAGTCTTTTGAGGAGATGAGCAATCTATCTAAAGATTTGATTGCCAAGCTAAATGATCAGTTTGTCGTCAATCCGCTTAAACAGCGCATTGTTCAAGAGTCTGCTGACGGTACGGTCAAGTACCTCTTTGAGCTGCCGGATGGTATGCTGATTGAGACGGTGCTCATGCGCCAGCACTATGGACTTTCAGTCTGTGTGACTACCCAAGTTGGCTGCAATATCGGCTGCACCTTCTGTGCCTCCGGCTTGATTAAAAAGCAACGCGACCTCAATAACGGTGAGATTGTAGCTCAGATTATGCTGGTTCAGAAGTATTTTGACGAGCGTGGTCAGGATGAGCGGGTCAGCCATATCGTGGTTATGGGAATCGGCGAGCCTTTTGACAACTATGACAATGTGCTCAAGTTTGTCCGGACGGTCAATGATGATAAAGGTTTGGCTATCGGTGCCCGCCATATCACGGTTTCGACATCAGGTCTGGCTCATAAGATTCGTGACTTTGCCAATGAAGGTGTGCAAGTCAATCTAGCTGTATCCCTTCATGCCCCGAATAATGATCTGCGGACCAGCATCATGCGGATTAACCGGTCCTTCCCTATCGAAAAGCTTTTTGCAGCTATTGAATACTATATCGAGACGACCAACCGCCGAGTGACCTTTGAATATATCATGCTCAATGAAGTCAATGACGGTGTAGAGCAGGCTAAGGAACTGGCTGAGCTGCTCAAGAACATTAAGAAGCTATCTTATGTCAATCTCATTCCTTACAACCCCGTTAGCGAGCACGACCAATACAGCCGCAGTCCCAAAGAGCGTGTGATGGCCTTCTATGACACCCTCAAGAAAAATGGAGTTAACTGTGTGGTACGTCAGGAGCATGGTACAGATATTGATGCAGCCTGCGGCCAGTTGCGTTCCAATACTATGAAGCGAGATCGTGAGAAAGCATTGGTAGAAAATGTTCAGCCTTAAAAATTATCTGACTTCAGACGGTGAGCTGACAGCTCGAGGCCGGAAATTGCTAGCAGGAGGATGCGGACTCTATTTCTTGATGCTTTGCATCCTGTGCTTTATTCCTCAGGTTCCAGAGCCAGGAATGGAAACGCCGGGAATCCAGTATTTTGGCCGAATAGTAGTTTTGCTAGTCCCGTTTAATTCCTTTGTCAATATTGGCGAAATTTCTTCTTGGATCCAGCTGGTCAAGGTTTTTGTTCAAAATTTGGCCAATATCTTTCTGCTGTCGCCCTTAATTTTTCAATTGCTTTGGCTCTTTCCGAAATTGCGGAAGACAAAAAAGGTTGTCTGGCTGAGCTTTGGGATGAGTCTGTCTATTGAAGTGACTCAGATTCTGCTGGACCTTCTTATCAACGCCAATCGAGTCTTTGAGATTGATGATCTCTGGACCAATACTTTGGGTGGTTATCTGGCTTGGCGGGCTTTTCAGCTTGGTCAAAAAATCTGGAAAAATCGTCAAGACGACGTTTTCAAGGCAGATTAGTGAAGAAAACGTTCGGATTTAGAAGAAAAAAGGAAATTTTTTCTTGACAAGAAAAAAGGAAAGGCCTATAATAAAATAAATCATCAGAAAAGTAATAATTTTTTCTACTTTCAGGGAGCCTGTGGTTGGTGGAAACAGGTAGTGGAGGATTGTGAAGTGGGCTGATGCAAAAAATGAATTTGAAGCAATAAAAATTCGGTGAGCACACCTTACAGTGCAGCTTGTTGTTAGACAAGACAGAGATATGGAGGCAGTCTATACTTTTCTCCATAATTGAGGTGGCACCGCGATTTTACGCCCTCACACAGATTTTTTTCTGTGTGTGGGCTTTTATTTTGTTTGAAAATAAAGAAATGAGGAAATCAAGATGACAGAAACTAAAGGATATTTTGGACAATTCGGCGGCTCCTTTGTACCGGAGCCTATCCAAGCCTTGCTGGATGAATTGGAAGCTACTTTTGAGAAGTATAAGGATGATCCAGAATTTTTGAATGAATACCGGCATTATTTGGAGGATTATTCAGGCCGGGAAACTCCGCTCTACTTTGCAGAAAGCCTGACCCAGCACCTGGGCGGAGCGAAGATTTATCTGAAGCGGGAAGATCTCAATCATCTGGGCTCTCACAAGCTCAATAATGTTTTGGGGCAGATTCTTCTGGCTAAGCGCATGGGCAAGACCCGGGTCATTGCTGAAACTGGAGCTGGTCAGCATGGTGTGGCAACTGCGGCAGCTGCAGCTAAGTTTGGTATGAAGTGCGATGTTTACATGGGTGCAGAGGATGTAGAGCGCCAGCGCCTCAATGTCTTTCGCATGGA
Source organism: Streptococcus sanguinis (assembly GCF_019928825.1). Lineage (GTDB taxonomy): Bacteria > Bacillota > Bacilli > Lactobacillales > Streptococcaceae > Streptococcus > Streptococcus sanguinis_L. The sequence goes on from NZ_JAHZOP010000002.1 coordinate 403,393, forward strand.
AATGATGGGTGCGACTGTTCATGCAGTGGAAACAGGCACCAAAACCCTTAAGGATGCTGTGGATGCAGCCTTTGGAGCTTGGATGAGCGATTTGGAAGCCTTCTATGTTTTGGGTTCGGCTGTCGGACCTCACCCCTATCCGACGATTGTCCATGAGTTCCAAAAGGTGATCAGTGAAGAATCTCGTCGGCAGATTTTGGATAAGGAAGGCCGCTTGCCAGACTATGTCATTGCCTGTGTAGGCGGTGGTTCCAATGCTATCGGTGCTTTCTCTCAGTATGTGGCGGATGAAGAAGTCAAGTTGGTTGGTGTTGAAGCGGCTGGACGGGGTCTTGACACAGACCAGCATGCGGCGACCATGACCAAGGGAAGTGTCGGAGTAGTGGATGGTATGAAGACTTACGCTGTCTTTGCTGAAGATGGTCAGGTGGCGCCGGTTTACTCTATTTCAGCAGGCTTGGACTATCCTGGAGTTGGTCCCGAACATGCTTTCTTTAAAGATTCTGGTCGAGTAGAATACGTAGCAGCGACAGATGATGAAGCTGTGGACGCTTTGCTTCTCTTGACACAAAAGGAAGGTATTTTGCCGGCAATCGAAAGTTCTCATGCTATTGCTGAAGCCATCAAGCGGGCTCCGCAATTGTCATCCGACCAAATCATCATTATCAGTGTATCTGGTCGTGGAGACAAGGATGTGGCAGCCATTGCCGACTATCTAGAAAAACGAAAATAAACTCCCCAGCAGAAGAGTAGTAACATCCCTCCTTTCAGAGAGTCTGTGGTTGCTGTAAACAGGCAGGAGAAGTTATGAAATGGACTGCTGGAGACAATATTTTGTCCTTTAGTTGATCTTTTATTACTTTGTTAGCTTATTTTGCTATGACTCGGTGTGCTGCCTTCTACTAAAAGGGATCTAAATGACTGTAAATAGGTAAATGAGATGTGGAGCCTAAAAACTCCATAACTGAGGTGGCACCGCGATAACACGCCCTCACAGGATGAACTGTGTGGGCGTTTTTCTGTAGTTCTGGGGCAAGTTATGACAGTGGACAGGTGCTATCTGTTCTTGTGAATACAGTCATGGCTAGCAGATCGCTCCTCCTTAAACGCTTCCAATTAAATAGAAAGAAACATTATGCAAAAGATTTTACCAGCTGATATTTTATCGCCGATTCTGGCTTACATGCGGATTCAGGGCGACCACAAGGTGATTTTGGAAAGTATTCCGAGAGATAGCGAGACGGCTCGCTTTTCTATCCTAGCCTATAATCCAGTCTTTGAAATCCGCTATGAAAATGGCCTGTTAACAAAGAACGGGCAAGTAATTGAGGCAGATCCATTGGACTATCTGCATGAGTTAGCCGTAAAAAAAGATCATCATTCAGACCTGCCTTTTGGAGGCGGAGCCATTGGTTTTGTCGGCTATGATATGATTTCCCTCTATGAAGAAATTGGCCAGATTCCAGCTGATGTGATTGGGACGCCGGATATGCACTTTTTCGTCTATGAGAGTTACATGGTTTTTGACCATAAAAAAGACAAGGTCTATATCCTTGAGGAGGCACTCTACAGTGATAGAAGCGAAGCTGATTTGGCTGCTAGTCTGGAGCGTATCATGGCAGAGTTGGCGCAGCCTGCGGCAGATGAATTTTCACCGCTGGAACTGTCCAGTTTGAACTTTCAGAGTCATATCGAGCAGACAGCTTTTGAAAAAATGGTGGAAGAAGCGCGCAGCTTGATTCGGCAGGGAGACATGTTCCAATGTGTGCTCAGTCAGCGTTTTTCAGCAGAGTATTCTGGTAGGCCACTGGATTACTATCGCAATCTGCGCGTGACCAATCCTTCCAACTATCTCTACTTTTATGACTTCGGGGATTATCAGATTATCGGAGCTAGCCCAGAAAGTTTGGTCTCTGTCAAGCAGGGTCAGGTTACGACCAATCCTATTGCTGGGACCAGACCGCGCGGGCAGGATGAAAGAGAAGATAAAGCCTTGGCAGAGGAGTTGCTGGCTGACGAGAAGGAAGTGGCGGAGCACCGTATGTTAGTTGATTTGGGGCGTAATGATATCGGTAAAATTGCTCAGAATAACAGCGTGGAAGTCACTAAATACATGGAAGTAGAGTATTTCCGCTATGTCATGCACCTGACCAGTGTGGTCCGTGGTCAGCTTCTGCCTCAACTGACAGCTATGGATGCGCTCAAGTCGACCTTGCCAGCCGGCACCGTCTCGGGTGCACCTAAGATTCGAGCTATGAACCGCATTTATGAGCTGGAGCAGGAAAAACGTGGCGTTTATGCGGGGGCTATTGGCTATCTGTCTGCGACAGGGGATATGGATTTTGCCATTGCTATTCGGACCATGGTTTTGAAAAATGGCAGAGCTTACGTTCAAGCTGGAGCGGGTATTGTTTATGATTCGATCCCTACTAATGAATACCAAGAAACCATCAACAAGGCCAAATCAATGACCAAGATAGGAGAAATGCAATGATTTTACTAATTGATAATTATGATTCTTTTACTTACAATCTAGCCCAGTATATTGGCAATTTCGCAGAAGTTAGGGTCTTGCGAAATGATGATGCAGACCTTTATCAAGCGGCAGAAGAAGCGGATGCTTTGGTGCTGTCTCCAGGTCCAGGCTGGCCAGCAGATGCAGGACAGATGGAAGATCTTATTCGCGATTTTGCTGGTAAGAAGCCGATTTTGGGGATTTGCTTAGGGCACCAAGCCATTGCAGAAGTATTTGGCGGAAAGTTAGGCTTGGCTCCCAAAGTCATGCATGGCAAGCAAAGTATTCTGCGCTTTGAGGGGAAATCTCCTATCTATGAAGGAATAGAGGATGGGCAGCCGGTCATGCGCTATCATTCGATTTTGATTGAAGAGATGCCAGAGGACTTTGAAGTGACAGCTCGGGCGGCTGATGATAACTCGATCATGGCTATCCAGCACAAGAGCCTGCCCATTTATGGTTTTCAGTATCATCCAGAAAGTATTGGCACGCCGGACGGCTTGTCGTCTATCAAGAATTTCATCGATTTAGTAAAATAAAGGAGGATGTATGAAAGAGATAATTGCAAAACTAGCTGATTTTAAGGATTTAAGCAGCGCTGAGATGACAGATGTTATTGAGCGTATTGTCACTGGACGGGTGACAGAGTCTCAAATTGTAGCTTTCTTGCTGGGGCTTAAGATGAAGGGGGAGACGATTGAGGAACGAACTGCTTTGGCTCAGGTAATGCGAGGCCATGCTAAGCAGATTCCAACCACTATTCGCACTGCAATGGACAATTGCGGTACCGGTGGAGACAAGTCTTTCAGCTTCAATATTTCGACTACGGCAGCTTTTATACTGGCAGGTGGCGGGATTAAGATGGCCAAGCACGGCAATCGCTCCATTTCTTCTAAGTCAGGCTCAGCTGATGTGTTAGAAGCTCTGGGTATCAATCTAGACTTGGACGCTGCTAGCTTGGGCAAGGTTTTTGAGCAGACAGGTATCGTCTTTCTCTTTGCAAAGAATATGCACCCAGCCATGAAATACATCATGCCAGCCCGTCTTAGCCTTGGCATTCCCACTATCATGAATCTAACTGGTCCGCTCATCCATCCCATGAGTCTAGAAACTCAGCTTTTGGGGACTAGCCGACCAGATATGCTAGAGAGCACGGCAGAGGTCTTGAAAAATATGGGCCGTAAGCGTGCAGTAGTCGTGTCGGGACCGGATGGTCTTGACGAGGCGGGTCTTCATGGTCGTACCCAGTATGCTCTGCTCTCAGATGGACAAATCAGCCTGCACAGCTTTCTGCCGTCAGATATTGGCATGGAAGAGATAGCTCTTGAAGCGATTCGTGGGGGCAATGCCAAGGAAAATGCAGAAATTCTGCTATCTGTCCTGCAAAATCAAGCCAGTCCCTATCTGGAAACGACAGTTCTGAATGCTGGATTGGGCTTCTACGCTAATGGAAAATCAGATAGCATAGAAGAAGGAATAGCTTTGGCCCGCCAAGTGATCGCTAGTGGCGCAGCCTATGAAAAACTCAAGCAACTACAGGAGTATCAAAAATGAGCAAAGAATTTCTCCCAACCATTCTTAAGCAAAAAGAGCAGGAAGTGGCGGCCATGTCTTATGAAGAGCTGCAACCCCTGCGCTCGACCTATTCCCTCTATGAGTATCTCAAAAGCCATCCTCAAGAGCTGCAGCTGATTGCTGAGGTTAAAAAAGCCAGTCCAAGTCTGGGAGATATTAATCTCGGTGTGGATATTGTGGAGCAGGCTCGCACCTATGAACGATGTGGTGCAGCCATGATTTCGGTCCTGACAGATGAGATTTTTTTCAAAGGACATCTGGATTACCTGAGAGAGATTTCCAGTCAAGTCACGATTCCGACCCTCAATAAGGACTTTATCATTGATAAAAAACAGATTGTTCGCGCCCGCAATGCAGGAGCGACGGTTATTCTTCTGATTGTAGCTGCCTTGCCTGAAAAGCGGCTGCAAGAACTTTATGATTTTGCGACAGGTTTAGGCTTAGAAGTTCTGGTCGAAACCCATAATCTGGCGGAGCTGGAAACTGCCCATAGAATAGGAGCTCGGATTATCGGTGTCAATAACCGCAATCTAGTCACTTTTGAGACAGATATCAATACAAGTCTCCAGCTGTCTGCCCATTTCAAAGATGACAGAGTTTACGTATCAGAGTCAGCGATTTTCAGCAAGGAAGATGCTGAGCTGGTAGCTCCTTATTTCCATGCGATTTTAGTTGGAACAGCCCTGATGCAGGCTGAGGATGTGGTAGAAAAAATTAAGGAGCTGAAAATTGACAAAGGTTAAGATTTGCGGCTTATCAACGGCCAGCGCTGTGGAAACGGCATGCCAGGCTGGTGCAGATTACATTGGATTTGTCTTTGCTGAGAGCCGTCGGAGGGTTAGTTTAGAGCAAGCTCAGGAGCTAGCTGCCTTGGTGCCGCCTGCTGTCCGAAAGGTAGGAGTTTTCGTCTCTCCGAGCTTGGCAGAGCTGCGGGAAGCTATTTCAGTGGCAAATCTAGATTTGGTGCAGATTCATGGCGATTTTAATGAAGATCTTCTGACTGAGATCGGCCGGCCGGTTATTCGAGCTTATCAGGTCAAGGGTGCGTTAAAAGGAGTCAGCCAACAAGCGGACTACCTGCTCTTTGATGCACCACTTGCTGGTAGTGGTCAGACCTTTGACTGGCAAGCTTTTGATAAAGGTCAAATCCATCAGCCCTTCTTTATCGCCGGTGGTTTGAATGCAGGAAATGTTCGAGAAGCTATTCAGCACTTCGCTCCTTACGCAGTTGATGTCTCAAGCGGGGTCGAAACTGACGGCCAGAAGGACTTAGAAAAGATAAAAGAATTTATAGAAAGAGTGAAACATGGCATATAATCAACCCAATCAAGAAGGATTTTACGGTGAGTTTGGTGGGCGTTTTGTTCCCGAAACGCTGATGACAGCAGTTTTGGAATTGGATAAAGCCTACCGTGAGAGTAAAAAAGACCCAGCCTTTCAGGCTGAGCTGGACGAGTTGCTGAAGCAGTATGTAGGGCGAGAAAATCCTCTCTATTTTGCTAAAAATCTGACAGCCTATGCTGGCGGTGCTAAGATTTATCTGAAGCGGGAAGATCTCAACCATACTGGGGCCCATAAAATCAATAATGCCCTAGGGCAGGTTCTGCTAGCTAAGAGAATGGGCAAGAAGAAAATCATTGCAGAGACTGGTGCGGGTCAGCATGGAGTAGCTACAGCCACTGCTGCAGCCCTTTTCAACATGGACTGTACTATCTATATGGGCGAAGAGGATGTCAAGCGCCAAGCCCTTAATGTCTTTCGGATGGAACTTCTGGGAGCCAAGGTAGAGTCTGTGACCGATGGCTCTCGAGTCCTCAAGGATGCAGTCAATGCTGCCTTGCGAGCTTGGGTGGCTCAGGTCGATGATACTCACTATATTATGGGCTCAGCTTTAGGACCCCATCCTTTCCCAGAGATTGTCCGTGACTATCAGAGTGTGATTGGGCGTGAGGCCAAGCGCCAGTTTGCTGAGCAAAATGCAGGGGCATTACCAGATGCTTTAGTGGCCTGCGTTGGCGGTGGCTCCAATGCTATTGGACTCTTTTATCCCTTTGTAGACGATAGCTCAGTGGCTATGTATGGAACAGAAGCAGCTGGGCGGGGCGTGGATACAGATGAACACGCTGCGACCTTAACCAAGGGCCGGCCGGGTGTTTTACACGGTGCTTTGATGGATGTCTTGCAGGATGAGCAAGGGCAGATTCTGGAAGCTTTCTCTATCTCTGCCGGGTTGGACTATCCAGGTATCGGTCCCGAACATTCTCATTTTAATGCTATCCAGCGCGCCACTTATGTTCCAGTAACGGATGAAGAAGCCTTGGAAGCCTTTCAGCTCCTGTCTCGTATCGAAGGGATTATCCCTGCTCTAGAGTCTAGCCACGCTATTGCTTACGCAGTTAAGCTGGCTAAGGAGTTGGGACCAGATAAATCAATGATTGTCTGTCTATCCGGCCGTGGTGACAAGGATGTCGTTCAGGTAAAGGAACGCTTGGAAAAAGAAGCGGCTCAAAAAGGAGGTGCCCATGACTAAAACACTCACTCAGCATTTAGAAACCATCAAAAGAGAAGGCAAGGGAATTTTCCTTCCTTATATCATGGCTGGTGATCACGAGAAAGGTTTAGCAGGATTACCAGAAACCATCTCGTTTTTGGAAAACTTGGGTGTGTCAGCCATTGAAATCGGCCTGCCATTTTCAGACCCTGTTGCAGATGGGCCGGTTATTGAAGAAGCCGGTCTGAGAAGTCTGGGTCACCATACTTCGGCCAAGTCTTTAATCGCAAGCTTGCAGAAGTTGGACACTCAGCTGCCTCTCATCATCATGACCTACTTCAATCCTATCTTCCAGTACGGTCTCAAAGATTTTATCAAGGATTTGGCTAGGACGCCGGTTAAGGGATTGATTATTCCGGATCTGCCCTACGAGCATAGGGACTTTATCCTACCTCTGCTGGAAGATTCAGATATCGCTCTAGTTCCTTTAGTGAGCCTTACGACTGGACTAGAACGTCAGCAGGAGCTAATTAAGGAGGCAGAAGGTTTTATCTACGCTGTAGCCATCAACGGTGTAACGGGTAAGAGCGGAAGCTACCGCAATGATTTGGACCAGCATTTGAGCAAGCTCCATGATATTGCTGAGATTCCAGTGCTGACAGGTTTTGGCGTTTCAACTTTAGAGGATGTTGATCGCTTCAATCAAGTCTCAGACGGAGTCATTGTCGGATCTAAGATTGTCAAAGCTCTTCATGAAAAGGACGCCAGTATAGCGGCCTTTATCCAAGAAGCAGCAGCTTATAAGAAATAATCACCACCACACCAAACAAAAGACAAGGTACAAATGCTAGCCTGTCTTTTTTCTTTTTAAAGCAGAAGCAGGCGAGGCCAGAGAAGCTAGCGATTTGGATAAGAACTAGAGCCTGACCCATGTTCTTGAATTTTATCACCATAAAAAAGTAAGTTTCGTATAATTCATTTTTAAGAAATGTTTGATTTTTGATGTTGATTGAATATTAGTTTGGATATTGCTTATGAATGGTATCTATATAGCTGGTGAAATGTTTCAAGAAATGCTTAGGAGATATAACAGTGATGTATTTTCCAAAAGCAAGCAAGGTATTGTATCCCCAATCATTGTCGTTTAAAGGATAAGTAATCTCGTAAATATTGCTATTAATAGGTTTTATGGCATTATAGCCTAAGAGTTCCACAAATCGATCAAGGACAATTTTCTGGACATGTAGGATGACAGGTACTTTGTTTTCATTCATCCATGTACCACCATCATAGGGAAGTGGTGTAAAATGTCTTTTTGAAAAAGTATCAGAGAGAGTAAGTTCACTAATTCTAGCAACTTTAAAAACAGAAAAACGCGCTTTATCAGTATCGTAGGCATCCATATACCAACTCCGGTCCTTATAGACAATACGGTAAGGCTCACAATTTTTTTGACTCACCAGTCCTTGTGAATTAATATAGGAAAATTTTATTTTTACTCTACCTCTGATAGCTTCCAATAACTTAAAAATCAAAGTTCGTATTTCCAAGTTCCCTTGAGATAGAGACAAATCAATTTCGAAATCAGAGTATGTATTGGTAGCATTTAATTTCAATATAGCATTGAAAGTAGAGGTATCTTCCAATACTTGATAGCGACTTTTTAAACCGGATTCGATTGAAAGTCGTTCGGATTGAGTCAAGGGAGGTTTATCAGTTTGAAAGTCTTCCATAAGAAAAATTCCTCCGTTTTTTCCTTTCATTACATAGAGAGGAATGCCTGCAAGAGATAAATCATCAATATCTCTCATAATAGTTCGGGTGCTGACTTTAAAAAGTTCTGATAGTTCTTTAGCTGTTGTTTTTCGTTGATTTACTAAATGAGAAATGATTCCCATTTGACGGTCAATTTTCATGATTTTCTCCTTAAATATGACAGATAGATGTCATATTACTTTTGTTATGATTATACCATAAAGAAAGGAGTTCATATAATGAAACATCAAACCAAACCATCGTTTACCCTGATTGGCAGGAGTATTTTGATAGAAGGAACTACGGTTCATGAACAGCACTATTCTAAAGAGAAGACCGCGTTCTATGCTCAGTTGTTTAAAGAAGGAATGCTGGGGAAATTGATGCCCCATTCTCTAGACAAAAAAGGCTATGCTTTGATTGTTCCTCATAAAGATGGTATTCAATACTACGCAGGAGTTGCGGCAAAGAATGCTGTGGCAGACTACGAAAGCATTCTCGTCCCAGAGAAAGATTATTTAGTAAGTTCAGCCAGTGGTGATAAATCAAGACTCCTGTTTGACCAATTGGAGGATAACTTTTTTGAGGAAGAAAGCAGTTCCCTTTACCAAGATGGAATTATCTTAGAAATACTTTTAAACGGGAATCCTATGGATGCAGAAGTTGAGCTTTGGGTTCCAGTTCAGTAAAAGAGTAGGGATTTATAAGAAATAATCACCACCACACCAAACAAAAGACAGGGGACAAATGCCAGCCTGTCTTTTTTCTTTTTAAAGCAAAAACAGGCGAGACCAGCGAAGCTAGCGATTTGGATAAGAATGAGAATTTCCGTCAGACTGAAAATGGCTGAGCAGGAAGCAAGGAATAGAAAGTCGCCAGCTCCAATACGAAGATTACAAAAGAAGGCTAGAAGTCCTAAGGCTAAAAAGAAGAGCATGAGAAGATTGATGCTTGCTGTCACCATCAGCAAGAGCTGAAAAATTAACCAGACCATCAAGGGATACTGTTGTTCTCTTTGATCGTAGATAGCTAAGGTTAAGCCCATGGTGACTACCAATAATTGACTAATGGAAAGAATGCCCAGGGAAGTTGCCAGAAAAAGACCGCCCAAGAGACATTCAAAAAATAAATAGCGTAAGGGAATCTCGTCCCCACAGAAGCGGCAACGAAGAAGATTTAAGATTTGAGAAAAAATAGGAATCAAATCACGCGGTGCTAATCTTTTCCCGCAGGAATTGCAATGACTAGCGGGAGTGATGATAGACTGCTCTGGGAAGCGGTCGGTGATTAAGCCTAGGAATGAGGCAAAGGCAGTGCCGACGATAAAAAAGTATAGATGAATCATACTTATTTATTCGTAATTTTAAACGGGAAAATTCTGAAATTTTGCAACTTTTCTAATAAAGTCTTTTTTTGAATCTTTTGTCTTGACTTTCTTATTTAGAAGCATTATAATTAAATCATAATCTAAAAAGATTAGAATCATTATAAATAAAAACGAGGTAAATACAATGACACAAGTAAAAAATGGTGCAGCAACTGACGTAGCAACTTTCAGCAATCAAAAGGCTTTGCCAAAGACTAAGGCTATCCTTAATCAAGTAGTGGCAGATCTTTATACAGCTCATATCGCTCTTCACCAAGTTCACTGGTATATGCGTGGCGCAGGTTTCATGGTTTGGCATCCAAAAATGGATGAATACATGGAAACTTTGGATACAACCTTGGATGAAGTCAGCGAGCGCTTGATTACACTGGGAGGCAAGCCTTATTCTACGTTGACCGAGTTTATCCAACACAGCAAGATTGAAGAAAAAGCTGGTGAGTTCAGCAAGAATGTAGAAGAAAGTCTGGCGCGTGTGATTGAGATTTTCCGTTATCTGACAGGTCTTTACCAAGATGCTTTGGATGTAACAGACGAAGAAGGGGACGATGTAACCAATGATATCTTTGTCGGTGCCAAGGCTGACCTTGAAAAGACTATCTGGATGTTGACAGCTGAAATTGGTCAAGCACCAGGTTTATAAAAAATGATCCATGCCAAGCAGAAAGGAAACAGGCTTTCCTTTCTGCTTTTTTCATCTTGAAAAGCGCTAGAAAATCTGATAAAATATAGCTCATGAAAACCCTGTATGATGTTCAGCAATTTCTTAAAAGTTTCGGAATCATTATCTATATGGGCAAACGCCTTTACGATATTGAAATGATGAAAATCGAGCTGAAGAGAATTTACGACGCCGGTCTAATGGATAAGCTAGCTTATTTTGAGGCAGAGGCTGTCTTGCGCCGAGAACATCGCTTAGAGTTAGAATATTTAGAAAAGAAAAAGGAGACTTGAGATGACAATTTGGATTTTGTGGGCGGTACTTTTGGGAATACTTGGCTGGATGGGCTTTAATTATCTGCGCCTTCGTCAGGCAGCAAAAATCGTAGATAACGGAGAATTTGAAGGCTTGATTCGCCAAGGTCAGTTGGTTGATCTGCGGGATCCATCAGATTTTCACCGGAAGCATATCTTAGGCGCTCGCAATATTCCATCTCAGCAGCTCAAGGATAGTGTCGGTGCACTTCGTAAGGACAAGGCTGTTCTCCTCTATGAAAATAGTCGTGGTCAGCGCGTAACCAATGCAGCTCTGTATCTGAAAAAACAAGGATTTAAAGAAATTTATATTCTTTCTTATGGGTTGGATTCTTGGAATGGCAAGGTGAAAGCTAGTTAACATAAATCAAAAATTTGTCGCATTATATATACAAAGCTGGTTTCTTATGTTATAATAAATTAATATTAATTTTAAGGAGTTTTTAGAACATGCAAGAAAAGAAAAAATCCTCTCTTGTTTTAGGCATCCTATCCATTATTTTTAGTCTTTTGTTTGCTTTGATTGGACTTATTCTAGGAATCGTTGGTTTGGTTTTGGCAAGTTCACATCAAAAAGAGACCCAAATGGATTATAAAACAGAAAAGATTTTGAATATCATTGGTATTGTTATCTCTGTAATTAACATGATTGCAGGGGTTATGTTAACTCTGAGCTAATTTGACTTTTTAAAAAGATGCTATTTATATTACAATGTAAAGTAAGATCGAGACATTATTGTCTGGATCTTTTTTTACCGACTTTTCTCCAAATATTCTTTAATAATCTCTAATTCTTCTTGGTTCAAAGCACGGTAATCGCCTTTTGCTAGGTCTGGGTCTAATGTAAAATCTCCGAATTGAATTCGCTTGAGATAGGTGACCTTGACACCAACTGCCAGAAACATCTTTTTAATCTGGTGGAATTTCCCCTCAGAAATCTTGACGGTAGCACGGCTCAGACTGGAGCTGGTAGAGAGGATAGAAAGCTGGGCAGGCTGACAGATGGTACCGTCTAAAAAGCGAATGCCTTCTTGAAAGGCAATTTTGTCCTGAGGGGTCAAAGGTCCATTGACTTCTACATAGTAAGTTTTTTCGACATGATATTGAGGGTGCAGCAGCTGAAATCCCAAAGGACCATTGTCGGTAATCAGAAGAAGGCCTTCGGTATCTCTATCCAGCCGTCCGATAGAGTAAAGATTTTCTTTCTCTATCTCCTTGTCCAGCAAATCCAGAACGGTCAATTTTTCAGCGTCACGATTGGCAGTGACAGCACCTGCGGGTTTATTCAGCATGTAGTAACGGTGGGCAGGGCCGCTGACATGCTTTCCTTGAAAATTAATCTGCTGCAGGCCAGTATCAACGTTTTGGCTGAGTTTGCAGGCGGGCTTACCATCCACTAAAATCTGTTTTTGTAAAAGGCTTTGTTTCATCTTTTTTCGGCTGATATGATTGGCAGCCAGCAGTTGGTCGATGCGCATCTGTTTTCCTTATTTTTTTCTAAATCATATCATAAATTTTCAGGATGGGAAATGCAAATCCTCATGGAGCTCCCATATTTTTTAATGAAAACATTTACACTTATCAAAGCCGTGTTTTTTGCCTGCGTCTGTGGTATAATTGTTCAGTTAGAAATAAAATTTAAAAATTCAGAGGAAATCATGACAAAATTAAGAGAAGATATCCGTAACATTGCGATTATCGCCCACGTTGACCACGGGAAAACAACCCTCGTTGACGAATTATTGAAGCAGTCTGAAACTCTTGATGCTCGTACAGAGTTGGCAGAGCGTGCTATGGACTCAAACGATATCGAAAAAGAGCGCGGTATTACGATCCTTGCTAAAAATACAGCCGTTGCTTACAATGGAACTCGTATCAATATCATGGACACACCAGGACACGCGGACTTCGGTGGAGAAGTTGAGCGTATCATGAAAATGGTTGACGGTGTTGTTTTGGTGGTAGATGCCTACGAAGGAACCATGCCACAAACTCGTTTCGTATTGAAAAAGGCCTTAGAACAAGACCTTGTCCCAATTGTTGTTGTCAACAAAATCGACAAACCATCAGCTCGTCCAGCAGAAGTAGTGGACGAAGTATTGGAACTCTTTATCGAGCTTGGTGCAGATGATGATCAGCTTGATTTCCCAGTTGTTTATGCTTCAGCTATCAACGGAACTTCTTCATTGTCAGACGATCCAGCTGATCAAGAAAAAACAATGGCACCAATCTTTGATACCATTATCGACCATATCCCTGCTCCAGTGGACAACTCAGATGAGCCTTTGCAGTTCCAAGTCTCACTCTTGGACTACAATGACTTCGTAGGTCGTATCGGTATCGGGCGTGTCTTCCGTGGTACTGTTAAGGTTGGGGACCAAGTTACCCTTTCTAAACTAGATGGCACCACCAAGAACTTCCGTGTCACAAAACTCTTTGGTTTCTTTGGTTTGGAACGTCGTGAAATCAATGAAGCCAAAGCAGGTGACTTGATTGCTGTTTCAGGTATGGAAGATATCTTTGTTGGTGAAACGATTACTCCAACAGATGCCATTGAACCTCTTCCAATCCTTCACATCGATGAACCAACACTTCAAATGACCTTCTTGGTAAACAACTCACCATTTGCTGGTCGCGAAGGGAAATGGGTAACTTCTCGTAAGGTTGAAGAACGCTTGCAAGCTGAACTGCAAACAGACGTATCCCTTCGTGTTGATCCAACAGATTCACCAGATAAGTGGACCGTTTCAGGTCGTGGCGAATTGCACTTGTCAATCCTGATCGAAACCATGCGTCGTGAAGGATATGAGTTGCAAGTATCTCGTCCAGAAGTTATCGTAAAAGAAATCGATGGCGTTAAGTGCGAGCCATTTGAGCGCGTCCAAATCGATACTCCAGAAGAATACCAAGGATCTGTTATCCAAAGTCTTTCTGAACGTAAGGGTGAAATGTTGGATATGATTTCAACTGGTAATGGTCAAACTCGTTTGGTCTTCCTAGTTCCAGCGCGTGGATTGATTGGTTACTCTACAGAGTTCTTATCCATGACTCGTGGTTACGGGATTATGAACCATACCTTTGATCAATACTTGCCACTCATCCCAGGTGAAATCGGAGGCCGTCACCGTGGTGCTCTAGTATCTATCGATGCTGGTAAGGCTACAACCTACTCTATCATGTCTATCGAAGAGCGCGGAACTATCTTTGTCAACCCAGGTACTGAGGTTTACGAAGGAATGATCATCGGCGAAAACTCTCGTGAGAATGACTTAACTGTTAATATCACTAAAGCCAAGCAGATGACCAATGTTCGTTCGGCAACCAAGGATCAGACAGCAGTTATCAAGACACCTCGTATCTTGACCTTGGAAGAATCTTTGGAATTCTTGAATGACGATGAATACATGGAAGTAACGCCAGAATCTATTCGTCTGCGTAAGCAAATTTTGAACAAACAAGAACGCGAAAAAGCCAATAAAAAGAAAAAATCAGCTGCAGCTGAATAAGCAAAAGGGAAAGGAGCAGCAAGATGGTTTATCTTATCATTGGGATTTTAATCCTCTTTTTCTACATTTTTGCTGTTCCATCCAGTATTAAAGGGACTGTTAATGCTGTGACTATGGTTTTACTGATTGTGGCCTTGATTATCTTATTTGGCTTAGGCATTTTTAAAATTTTCCAGTTGCCGGCTGAATATTTTGTAGGTTTCGGCCTATCCGTAGTGACCGTCTTGGCTTTGCGGGATATTAATCGTCTCAAGCCGCCTAAAAAATCAAAAAAGAATTTTGATGAAGAATAATAAATGAGCAAGAACTTAGAAGGTCGGATAGATGTTTTGAGATCTTGCTTTTTTGTTAATTTATATTTTTACAAAAACAATAGGTTTATGTTACAAAATATTTCAAATAGATGAAAACATATCATTTTTTTCAAAACTTGCTTACAGTCGAAAATAAAAGACTCCTATGTCTTTTTTATTTTCACAAAAAAAGGTAAAATAGAGTGAAGTATGAATGGAAGAGGTTGCTTATGAAAAAAATAGCAAATTTTGCCAATAAGAAGGTCTTGGTCCTGGGATTGGCCAAGTCGGGTGAGTCAGCAGCTCGCCTTTTAGATAAATTAGGAGCCATCGTGACAGTTAACGACGGGAAACCTTTCGAGGAAAATCCTGCTGCCCAATCTTTGCTAGAAGAAGGTATTAAAGTGGTGACAGGAGGTCATCCCTTGGAGTTGCTGGACGAAGACTTTGAATTGATGGTGAAAAATCCAGGTATTCCTTATGACAATGCCATGGTCGTTCGAGCTCTGGAGAAGAAGATTCCAGTTATCACTGAAGTAGAGTTGGCTTATCTAATTTCAGAAGCACCGATTATTGGTATTACGGGTTCAAATGGTAAGACGACGACCACAACCATGATTGCGCAAGTCTTGACGGCTGGCGGTCAAAACGGTTTATTGTCTGGTAATATCGGTTTTCCTGCTAGTCAAGTAGCCCAAACAGCCAGCAGCAAAGATACGCTGGTCATGGAATTGTCTTCTTTCCAATTGATGGGGATTGAGGCTTTTCATCCACAAATAGCTGTTATTACCAACCTCATGCCGACTCATTTGGATTATCACGGATCTGTTGAGGACTATGCAGCTGCCAAGTGGAATATCCAGAAAAACATGACAGCTGATAATTATCTGGTTTTGAATTTCAATCAAGATTGGGCAAAGGAAATGGCTAGTCAAACTCAGGCTACTGTTGTCCCTTTTTCAACAACTGAAAAGGTGGATGGTGCCTATTTAGAGGGTGATGTCTTGACCTTCCGTGGAGAAGAGATTATGCAGGCGGCTGAAATCGGCGTTCCTGGCAGTCATAATGTCGAAAATGCTCTGGCTACGATTGCAGTAGCCAAACTTCGTGGCATTGACAATCAGACGATCAAAGAAGTCTTGTCAGCTTTTGGGGGTGTTAAGCACCGACTCCAGTATGTGGGGCGTGTAAATGAGGTTGCTTTTTATAATGACAGTAAGTCTACCAATATCTTGGCAACCCAGAAAGCCTTGTCTGGTTTTGACAATAGCAAGGTGATTCTGATTGCAGGTGGCTTGGACCGTGGCAATGAATTTGACGAGTTAGTGCCTGACCTCAAAGGACTCAAGAAAATGGTAATCTTAGGACAATCAGCTGCGCGTGTAAAGAGGGCAGCTGATCAGGCTGGTGTTTCTTATCTAGATGCGACTGATGTCCGGGATGCAGCTCATAAGGCCTTTGCGCAAGCGGAGCCAGGAGACATTGTCTTGCTTAGTCCTGCCAATGCCAGCTGGGATATGTATAGTAATTTTGAAGTCCGTGGCGATGAATTTCTCGCTGCATTTGAAGAATTAAAAGGTTAAGATGAAAAAGATTGTATTTACAGGCGGAGGAACGGTCGGGCATGTAACCCTCAACCTTCTCCTGATTCCGAAATTTATCAAAGAAGGCTGGCAGGTCCACTATATTGGCGATAAGCATGGTATTGAGTACCAGGAAATCCAAAAGTCAGGACTGGACGTGACCTTTCATTCGGTAGCTACGGGCAAGCTTCGCCGCTACTTTTCTTGGCAAAATCTGCTGGATGGTTTTAAGGTCGTCTGGGGCATTTTCCAGTCGCTGGGTATTATGCTCAAAGTACGGCCGCAGGCTCTCTTTTCTAAGGGAGGCTTTGTATCCGTTCCGCCCGTGATTGCAGCCCGACTGTCCGGAGTGCCCGTCTATGTTCATGAGTCGGATCTATCCATTGGCTTGGCCAATAAAATTGCCTATAGGTGTGCGACCAAGATGTATGCGACCTTTGAGCAACCTTCCAGTCTGACCAAGATTGAGCATGTAGGAGCTGTGACCAAGGTCAGCAGTCAAGAGTCAGTCCTACCGCAGGAGCTAGAAGAAATCCGTCAGTATTTTGATAAAGAACTGCCAACCCTGCTTTTTGTCGGTGGTTCTGCTGGTGCTAAGGTTTTTAATGACTTTGTCAGCCAGAATCAAGCTGCGCTGACCGAACGCTACAACGTTATCAATCTGACAGGCGATGCAAGTTTGGATGTTCTGTCTGAACGTCTCTTTCGCAGAGCCTATGTGACCGACATCTACCAGCCTTTGATGGACTTGGCAGATGTAGTGGTGACACGCGGCGGTTCCAATACAATCTTTGAGCTCTTGGCCATGGCTAAGCTGCATATTATCGTTCCTCTGGGACGCGAAGCCAGCCGCGGCGATCAGATTGAAAATGCCGATTATTTTGTGAAAAAGGGATATGCCAAGCAATTGGCAGAGGAACAGCTGGATATGAGCAATTTACAGGCAACACTTGATGACCTTTTGGCGAACCAGGCTTCTTATCATCAAGCTATGAAAAATTCTCAGGAAATCAAGTCTGTAGATGAATTTTATGCTTTATTGAAGGCGGATATTGACAAAGGAAAGAAATGAGCAAGAAAAACCACGATGAGCCAAAGGAAGAGGTAAGTGAGCCCCTCTCTGAATGGCAGAAACGAAACAAAGAATATCTTGAAAAGAAGGCTCAGGAAGAGGCCAGCAAACAAAAGAAACTGGAAGAAGAGGAAGCAAAAGAAGCTGAAGACTCAATCGAAGGCGGAGAAATAGCTGAAGAGACGGAAGAAGATGACTCATCTTATGAAGAGGAAGAAACAGAATATTTGGAAGATGACTCATCTGAACCTGAGCTAGAGACTGAATTGAGCGAGAAAGAGCGCAAAAAACTGGAGAAACTTCAGAAAAAGGCAGAAAAAGAAGCTGCTAAGGTGCATATCTCGAGGATTCATGTTTATCGAGCGCTGCCGGTTTTGCTGGGCAGTGGGTTGATTTTTCTCCTTTCAGTCTATTTTTTGACGCCACTGGCGACCATGAAGACTATCAAATTTTCAGGGAATCAAATGGTCAGTCAGGAAGACCTGCTCAAAAGCAGTAAGATTGATGAGAAGGACTATACTTTAACAACCTTTATCAATGGCGGCAATCATATCCGCAATATGAAAGCTTCTAGTCCTTGGATTAACAACCTGGAGATGGCTTATCAGTTTCCGATTACTTTTCAGGTAAAGGTCAAGGAGTACGGAGTTCTGGCCTATCTGCATGAGGGTGGTCAGTATTATCCTATTCTGACAAATGGGGAGATTATTTCGGACCCAACTGCTGCAAATTCTATGCCGGAAACCCATATTTCGATAGAGTTTTCAGATAAAAAATTGATTAAGGAATTTGCTCTTCAAATTGAAAAGGTACCGGCTTCGGTTAGGAAAAATATTAAGACAGTTCAGTTGACTCCAAGCAAGGTGACACCGGATTTGGTTACGCTGACCATGCATGATGGCAACAAAGTCTTGGTACCAATTTCGCATATTGCCAAAAAACTACCATATTACAAGGGAATCCAATCGCAGCTGGAAGAGGGTGTACCTAGTGTTGTAGATATGGAAGCAGGGATTTTTAGTTATGTTGAAGGAGCTCAAAACGAGTCGTCTTCTTCTGACGAAGAAAAGCAGAAAGCAGAAGAGGAATCGACGGGACAGCCAACAGAACAAGCGGCTGGGCAGGTGACAGAAAGTCAGGAACAAGAACCTGCAGAGCCGCAAAATTCGACAGAAAACCCGGTAAATAACGAAAATCGCTAAATTATATGTAGAAAAACTGCACATTTTCATTTTCTTTATGTTATAATAAAGCTTGGATAACTCTAATTTTTAGCGTTATTAGTATAGACCGGAAACATGGAAGATAGAGAGGACTGATGTAATGGCTAGAGACGGCTTTTTTACTGGATTAGATATAGGAACTAGCTCAATTAAAGTGTTGGTGGCAGAGCACATCAACGATGAAATGAATGTTATTGGGGTCAGCAACGCAAAAAGTGCTGGCGTTAAAGATGGAATTATTGTTGATATTGAGGCTGCTGCTGCTGCCATTAAGACAGCTATTTCTCAAGCAGAAGAAAAGGCAGGCATTTCAATTGGTTTAGTTAATGTCGGACTTCCGGCTAATCTCTTACAGATTGAGCCTACTCAGGGTATGATTCCTGTGACTAGTGATTCTAAGGAAATCACAGATACAGATGTAGAGAATGTTGTTAGATCTGCTTTGACTAAGAGTATGACTCCTGACCGCGAAGTGATTACTTTCATCCCAGAAGAGTTTGTAGTGGATGGTTTCCAAGGGATTCGTGACCCACGCGGCATGATGGGGATTCGCTTAGAAATGCGTGGTCTTCTCTACACTGGACCACGGACTATTCTCCACAACCTCCGCAAGACAGTGGAGCGCGCGGGAGTTCAGCTTGAGAACGTAATTATCTCCCCATTGGCAATGACTAAGTCAATCTTGAACGAAGGGGAACGTGAGTTTGGTGCAACTGTTATTGATATGGGCGGCGGCCAAACTACAGTGGCTTCTGTTAAAGGTCAAGAGCTTCAATATACGAATATATACCAAGAAGGTGGCGACTATGTAACCAAGGACATCTCCAAGGTTTTGAAGACTTCGCAAAAGTTAGCTGAAAGTCTCAAGTTTAACTATGGTTCTGCTTATGTTCCTGAAGCTGGGACAGAGTCCTTCCAAGTAGAAGTGATTGGAGAGATTGAGCCGGTTGAAGTAACTGAAAAGTATCTGGCTGAAATTATTTCTGCTCGTATCCAACATATTTTTGAGCAAATCAAACGCGATTTGGATAGAAGGCATCTCCTCGAGTTGCCAGGCGGCATTGTGATTATTGGTGGAGCAGCTATTCTTCCAGGAGTGGTTGAGCTGGCTCAGGAAGTGTTTGGCGTGAATGTCAAGCTTTATGTGCCAAATCAAATCGGCATTCGCAATCCAGCCTTTGCACATGTTATCAGTCTGTCAGAGTATGCCGGAAGCTTAACAGATGTGGATATGCTGGCTCAGGTTGCTGTTCATGGTGATGAACAACTGCGCCATCGACCTGTATCCTTTGAGCGTCCTGCTCAGTCAGTACCACGCTTTGAACCTCAACCAGCTGATGAGATTCCTGAGGAGCCGGTCCAAGAAGTTCCAGTTGCCAGTGCTGATGTGCCAAATCAAGAACCAAAAACTGGTATTACAGATCGGATGCGCAACCTAATTGGCAAAATGTTTGATTAAGGAGAATACAGAGAATATGACATTTTCATTTGACGCTGCTGCTGCACAAGGCGCAGTAATTAAAGTTATTGGTGTCGGTGGAGGTGGCGGTAATGCCATCAACCGAATGATTGATGAAGGTGTTGCTGGCGTTGAATTCATCGCAGCAAATACAGATGTTCAAGCTCTTAGCAGTGCCAAAGCTGAAACAGTTATTCAGCTCGGGCCTAAGCTGACTCGCGGACTCGGTGCCGGAGGTCAGCCTGAAGTAGGTCGTAAGGCTGCTGAAGAAAGCGAAGAAGTCCTGACCGAAGCTCTGCAAGGAGCAGATATGGTCTTCATCACTGCTGGTATGGGTGGTGGATCTGGGACAGGAGCTGCTCCAGTGATTGCTCGTATCGCAAAAAATGTTGGTGCTCTGACTGTCGCTGTAGTTACACGTCCTTTCGGTTTCGAAGGAAGCAAGCGCGGAACTTTTGCGGTAGAGGGAATCAACGAACTTCGAGAGCATGTAGACACACTCTTGATTATCTCAAATAACAACCTGCTTGAAATTGTAGATAAGAAGACTCCGCTTCTTGAAGCACTCAGTGAAGCAGATAATGTTCTTCGCCAAGGTGTCCAAGGGATTACTGACTTGATTACCAGCCCAGGACTAATTAACCTTGACTTTGCCGACGTGAAAACAGTTATGGCAGACAAGGGTAATGCCTTGATGGGAATTGGTGTTGGTAGCGGTGAAGAACGCGTTATCGAAGCTGCTCGCAAAGCTATCTACTCACCTCTTTTGGAAACAACTATTGATGGTGCAGAGGACGTAATTGTCAATGTTACTGGTGGCTTAGATATGACTTTGATTGAAGCTGAAGAAGCTTCAGAAATTGTCAACCAAGCAGCAGGTCATGGTGTGAACATCTGGCTCGGTACAGCTATTGATGAGTCTATGAAGGATGAAATCCGTGTGACTGTTGTAGCTACTGGTGTCCGTCAGGACAAGGTTGAAAAGGTCAGCGGCATTCGTCAGACCCAGCAGCCTACTGGTCCAAGCCGTCCGCAGCAAGTTGAGCCAAATCGCGAAGTTCGCTCAGGACAGTTTGAACGAAACTTTGATATGACCGAAACGGTTGATATTCCTGCTCCAAGCCGTCAAAGAACGGATGCGCCTAAAGGTTCAGCCTTTGGTGATTGGGATCTTCGCCGTGAAGCGATTGTTCGTCAGGCAGAACCAAGTTCCTCAGCCCGCGTGGAGCGCTATGCAGAAACTAATGAAGATGATGATGAGTTGGAAACACCTCCATTCTTCAGAAATCGTTAATCTAAATCATGAATTTGCAGAATAATAAAGAGCTGGTCTTTCAATCCGTCGCTCAGGCGGCGGAGCAAGCCCAGCGTTTGAAAGATTCAGTAAATATCATTGCAGTTACCAAATATGTTGACTGCGAAACTACTCAGGAGCTTGTTCGTACAGGTATTCAGCATATCGGAGAAAATCGGGTAGATAAATTTCTAGATAAATACCATGCTCTGAAAGATGAGAATCTGACCTGGCACCTGATCGGCAGTTTGCAGAGGAGAAAAGTCAAGGATGTGATTAACTATGTTGATTACTTTCACGCTTTAGATTCTGTAAAATTGGCCAAGGAGATTGACAAACGGGCTGAACATGTGATTAAATGTTTTCTGCAGGTGAATATTTCTAAAGAAGAGAGCAAGCATGGCTTTTTGATTGAAGAACTTGAAGTTGTCCTGCCTGAACTTGAAAAATTAGAGAATGTTCAAATTGTGGGATTGATGACAATGGCTCCGTTTGAAGCTAGTCATGAGGAGCTGAACCAAATTTTTGAAAAGGCTCATCAACTACAAAAAGAATTAAAAAAGAAACAGTTAAATAATATGCCCTTTTCTGAATTAAGCATGGGAATGAGCCGTGATTATCCAGAAGCAATTGCCCATGGCTCGACCTATGTCAGAATTGGTACAGCATTTTTTAAATAGGAAAGAAATATGTCATTAAAAGATAGATTTGATAAATTTATAGATTATTTTACAGAAGATGGAGATGAGACTGAGCTTCAGGAGCAGACAGTCAGCAGACCTGCAGCGCCTGCCAAACAGAAGCCTGAGTTGGTTCAGCCTAAACCAGTCAGAGAGACTAAGCCAGCTCCTCGTCCGGCTGCTGCGGCTAAGCCACAGCCTAAACCACAGCCTCAACAGAAATCTTCGACTGAGAATATTACCAGACTGCATGCACGTCAGCAGGAATTGGCTCAGCACCGTGCAAATGCGGATGAGAAAATTACGATTGATGTTCGTTATCCGAGGCGATATGAGGAAGCGACTGAAATTGTTGACCTGCTTTTGGCCAATGAAAGCATCCTGATTGACTTCCAGTATATGACTGAGGTACAGGCTCGACGTTGTTTAGACTACCTAGACGGTGCTCGTTATGTTTTGGCTGGAAATTTGAAAAAAGTTGCAAGCACTATGTATTTGCTGACTCCGATTAATGTAGTGGTAAATGTGGAAGATATCCGCCTGCCAAACGATGTTGAAATCAGCGAATTCGACTTTGATATGAAGCGCAGTAGATAAGAGATATGTTATATTTTGTAATTCGTGCCATCTCTAATCTTTTCGATCTTTATAGCATTGCCTTGATTGTCTATGCACTTCTATCTTGGTTTCCAGGAGCCTATCAAACCAAATTCGGAGAGTTTCTAACACGAATTGTAGAACCGTATTTAAAACTTTTCCGCCGTCTTCCCTTGCAGTTTGCAGGGCTGGACTTTACCGTTTGGGTTGCAATTCTGGCTTTAAACCTTTTAAATCGTGTGGTCTTTTATTTAATAAGCGTCTTACTAATGTTATTATGATGAAAGATTTATATCAACACTTTTCGCATGAGGATCGAGAGTTTATTGATAGGAATCTGGAGTTGCTTCAGCGGGTTCAAGATACCTATGCGTTTGAAACAACGTCTTTTCTGAATCCCCATCAGGTCTCAATCCTGAAGAATATTGGCAAGCAATATGATGTGCAAGTCTTTGCTAGTTCGGATTATTTTCCAAGTGAATTGGCAAGAGTTCTTGTGGCGCCTTCTTATTACCAACTGAATATGGATGATTTTGAATTGAGCTTGCTGGAAATTTCCTATGCAAGCAAATTTTATAAAATCAGTCATTCGCAGATTATGGGAACCTTGCTCAATCAATTGGGGATTGAAAGACGAACCTTTGGCGATATTCTTGTAGTTGGAGACCGTGCTCAGCTCTTTGTAGATAAAAGACTAGCCCAGTATTTTATAGATCATGTCTCTAAAATTGCAAAGATGCCTGTCAAATTAAAGGAAGTATCTTTTGCAGAGCAGCTGAAAGAACAGAAGCAGGCTGTTACCAGAGAAATTTTAGCATCTAGTCTTCGATTGGACAAGTTGGTAGCCAGCACCTTTAAGTTATCAAGAAGCCAGGCTGCTCAGCTGATTTCTGGCAAGCATGTAAAAATGAACTATGCTGTTAATGACAATCCCAGCCAGCAGGTCGGGCTTGAAGACTTGATTAGCGTTAGACGATTTGGAAGATTTAAGGTTTTAAGAGAAAATGGCCTTTCCAAGAATGGAAAACATAAGTTAACCGTTGAATTATTAGCTAGTAAATGAGGAGGAACTATGACACTTACAGCATTAGAAATTAAAGATAAATCCTTTGGAACCAAATTTAGAGGCTATGATGTTGAAGAGGTAGATGAATTCCTTGACATCGTTGTCCGCGATTATGAGGACTTGGTTCGTGAAAACCACGAAAAAGAAGCAAAAATTCGCAATCTGGAAGAACGTCTGACTTATTTTGATGAGATGAAAGACTCTCTCAGCCAGTCTGTCTTGATTGCTCAGGATACGGCTGAGCGCGTTAAAGTTGCTGCCAACGAACGGTCTACAAATATTGTCCGTCAGGCAGAGCAGGATGCACAGCATTTGTTGGATGGAGCTAAGTACAAGGCTGATGAAATTTTGCGCCAGGCAGCTGACAATGCTAAGAAAGTAGCCATTGAAACAGAAGAACTGAAAAACAAAACACGTGTCTTCCATCAACGTTTGAAATCAACCATTGAGAGCCAGCTCAGCATTGTGGATTCGTCTGAGTGGGAAGAAATCCTGCGTCCGACAGCTACATATCTGCAGACCAGTGATGAAGCTTTCAAGGAAGTTGTATCTGAGGTTCTGGGAGAAGAAGCAGTTGTCCGTGAGGAAGAAGTGGATGTGACTCGTCAATTTTCTCCAGAAGAAATGGCTGAGCTGCAAGAGCGCATTGAAGCTGCTAACCGTGAATTAGCTGCGACCCAAGCTTTTTCTCCGCTCAGTGATGAAGATATAGAAGCTCACGCAGCTGAGGAAAACTCAGAAGCTGACCATCACGATGATGATACAAATGGGGAACAAAAAGTTCCAGTAAATATTTTATAATTTTAAAGAAGATAAGATTGTAAAAACACAGACCAAGCAAAATACTTTCAGCGAGCAGATGATGGTGAGAGATCTGCAGTCCATCTTGCTTGGGCTATCATTTTACAGAACTTTCGTCTGAAATCAGTAGGATGAGACGGCGGTCCACGTTACGGACAAAGAGGGGCGAGAGGAGCATCATGCTATTGTCTTGCCTAAACAAAGGTGGTACCGCGAATTTTCGTCCTTTTTGGAGAAGATTGCGGTTTTTAATTTGTATTTTAAAAATAAAGAGGAATAGAATGAAACTGAAAGAAACACTTAACCTTGGAAAAACTGCTTTTCCTATGCGGGCCGGTCTTCCAAATAAGGAGCCAATCTGGCAGAAGGAATGGGATGAAGCTAAGCTTTATCAGCGTCGTCAGGAACTGAACGAAGGCAAGCCGCACTTTATCTTGCATGATGGGCCTCCCTATGCTAACGGTAATATTCACGTCGGCCATGCCATGAATAAAATTTCCAAAGATATCATTGTTCGCTCAAAATCTATGGCTGGCTATTATGCACCTTACATTCCAGGTTGGGATACGCATGGTCTTCCGATTGAGCAGGTCTTGGCAAAGCAAGGCATTAAGCGCAAAGAGCTGGACTTGGTAGAGTACCTCAATATGTGTCGGGACTATGCTCTCAGCCAAGTCGAAAAGCAAAAAGAAGATTTCAAGCGTTTGGGTGTTTCTGGTGATTGGGAAAATCCTTATGTAACCTTGACACCAGATTATGAAGCCGCTCAGATTCGCGTCTTTGGTGAAATGGCTAAGAAGGGCTACATCTACCGTGGTGCTAAGCCAGTTTACTGGTCTTGGTCTTCTGAGTCAGCTTTGGCTGAAGCAGAAATTGAATACCATGATTTGGTTTCTACCTCTCTCTACTATGCTAACCGTGTCAAAGATGGCAAAGGAGTCTTGGACACAGATACTTACATCGTCGTATGGACAACAACTCCATTTACTATTACAGCCTCCCGTGGTTTGACTGTTGGAGCAGATATTGATTACGTAGTCGTTCAACCAGCTGGTGAATCTCGTAAGTTTGTGGTTGCTTCAGAATTGTTGAATAGTCTGTCAGAGAAATTTGGCTGGACTGATGTTCAAGTTTTGGATACCTACCGTGGTCAAGAATTAAACCACATCGTGACAGTTCACCCATGGGATACGGCTGTAGATGAACTTGTTATCCTAGGTGACCATGTTACGACAGACTCTGGTACAGGTATTGTCCATACTGCGCCTGGTTTTGGTGAGGATGACTACCATGTCGGTGTAGCCAATGGACTGGAAGTTGCTGTGACAGTCAATGAGCGCGGTATCATGATGGAAAATGCTGGTCCTGACTTTGAAGGCCAGTTCTATGATAAGGTTGTGCCAACGGTTATTGAAAAGCTTGGTGATTTGCTCCTTGCTCAGGAAGAAATTTCTCACTCTTATCCATTTGACTGGCGTACTAAGAAGCCAATCATCTGGCGGGCAGTACCACAGTGGTTTGCATCTGTTTCTAAATTCCGTCAAGAAATCTTGGATCAAATTGACAAGGTTAAATTCCATTCTGAATGGGGGAAAGTACGCCTCTACAATATGATTCGTGACCGTGGTGACTGGGTTATCTCTCGTCAGCGGGCTTGGGGAGTTCCACTTCCAATCTTCTATGCCGAAGACGGAACACCAATCATGACAGCAGAAACCATCGAACACGTGGCTCAGCTTTTTGAGGAGCACGGCTCTATCGTCTGGTGGAAGCGTGAAGCAAAAGACCTCTTACCAGAAGGATTTACTCATCCAGGTTCTCCAAATGGCGAATTTACCAAGGAAACGGACATCATGGACGTTTGGTTTGACTCAGGTTCATCATGGAATGGGGTAGTGGTCAACCGTCCGGAATTGATTTACCCGGCTGATCTTTATCTAGAAGGTTCAGACCAATACCGTGGTTGGTTCAACTCATCTCTTATCACATCAGTTGCTAACCATGGCGTGGCTCCTTACAAACAAATCTTGTCACAAGGTTTTGCCTTAGATGGCAAGGGTGAAAAGATGTCTAAATCCCTTGGAAATACGATTGCTCCAAGCGATGTGGAAAAACAATTTGGTGCGGAAATCTTGCGTCTCTGGGTAACCAGTGTAGACTCTAGCAACGACGTTCGTATCTCCATGGATATCTTGAGCCAAGTTTCTGAAACCTACCGTAAGATTCGGAATACCTTGCGTTTTTTGATTGCCAATACCTCTGACTTTAATCCAGCTGAGGATGCCGTAACTTACGAAGATCTTCGCTCCGTTGATAAATACATGACTATCCGCTTCAATCAATTAGTAGAGACTATTCGCAAGGCTTATGCAGACTTTGAGTTTCTGACTATTTATAAAGCGATTGTCAACTTTGTGACCGTTGACTTGTCTGCTTTCTATCTGGACTTTGCCAAAGATGTCGTCTATATCGAAGCAGCTAAATCATTGGAACGACGTCAGATGCAGACTGTTTTCTATGACATTTTGGTCAAGGTTACCAAGCTGTTGACACCGATTCTGCCACACACAGCAGAAGAAATTTGGTCTTACCTAGAGCATGAAGAGGAAGAATTTGTTCAGTTATCTGAATTGCCTGAAGCTCAGACTTTCCCAAATCAAGAAGAAATTTTGGACACTTGGTCTGCCTTTATGGACTTCCGCAGTCAAGCTCAGAAAGCCTTAGAAGAAGCCCGCAATGAGAAGGTTATCGGAAAATCGCTGGAAGCGCACCTGACTGTCTATCCGAATGAAGTCATCAAGACCTTGCTGGAAGCGGTCAACAGCGATGTGGCTCAGCTTCTTATCGTTTCACAATTAACGATTGCTGAAGGACCTGCTCCAGAAGGCGCTCTAGTCTTTGAAGATGTAGCTTTTGTCGTAGAGCATGCGCAGGGGCAAGTCTGTGATCGCTGCCGCCGCATTGACACAACAGTTAAAGAGCGCAGCTATCAAGCTCTTGTCTGTGACCACTGTGCAGAAATTTTAGAAGAAAATTTTGCTCAAGCTGTCTCAGAAGGCTTTGAGAGCAAGTAAGTTTCCAAAATAAAAAATGGCTTTGCCCTTTAGTGGTAAGCCATTTTTTAGATAGATGGATTGATTTGAAAATTTGTTAAATTAAAACTAAATTAGAAAACACAAACAGTTGCGTTTGCAACTGTTTTCTGTTATACTACTTATAACTTAGGAATGTCTATTTTAGCTAGAATATTTTGGAGCTGAAAGAGCTCAGAGGAAGTCAGTTGCTGCAGAGCTTGACTGACGTAGGTGTTTTCAAAGCCAATCAGCTGGTCATAGAGTTTGAGAGCCTGACTGCTAGGATAGAGCTCTTTGAACTTCTTATTTTGAGCTTTGGTCTTTTTGATAATCAAGCCCCTATCTTCCAGCTTTCCTAGGGATCGGCTGAGGGTAGTCTTGTCAATCTGCACCATCTCTGCCAGTTGTGATTGGCTGAGGCCTTCATTTTCGACGATGCGAATGAGCAGTAGAAACAAATTATTGTCTAGGCCGTAGTTACTAGCTTTTTGATTCATTTTCATCATGGCTTGTCTGGAAATAAGGCCCATTTGCCGAAAAAGTTGACGGTAATCCATAGGAACTCCTTGATAGTTGCATTTGCACTTATTATACATTAAAAAGATAGAGGAAACAAGTATGTGGTCTAGGAAAAAATTAACAGAGCTGAACCCGATAGAATTTTATCAAATCTTAAAACTGCGCATTGACACCTTTGTGGTGGAGCAGGAGCGCATCTATCATGAACTGGATGAGAAAGACCTAGAAGCAATGCATGTTTACCATGCTAATGAACAAGGGGAAATTGATGCTTATGCTCGGGTCTTTGAAGAGGGAGAGCATTTAGTCTTTGGTCGAGTAGTCACAGCTCGGTCTGTACGAGGACAGGGCTTAGGAGGACAGCTTATCAGAGAGATCTTACAATTATGTGCTGAAAAATGGCCAGGAAAGGAAATTGAAATAGAGGCTCAGGAGCAGGTGGCTGCTCTCTATGAAAAATATGGTTTCAAGGCAGTTGGCCAGCCCTTCATTTTTGAATCGACGCCTCACATTACCATGATCTATAAACAATAAAAAAACTAAGGCCAGGCCTTAGTTTTTACTGTTTAACAGGAATGGAAATTTCGATTAGATTATTAGCGTAAATCGTTCGGATAGCAGCTTTATCAATAGCGTTTGCATCAATTTTTCTCTTCAAGAAAAATTCTCTAATTTTTTCGATTTCCTGTTCGCGTACAGCACGGTGCATGTTTGAAATCAAAATTTCATAGTGAAGAGGAGCTTGTGTAAAAACAACATCGCTGTTTCCAGCAGAATAAACTTCGACTAATATCGCATCGGTGCTTTCCAATTGGCTTTTGACAAGGTCAGCATGACTGTTTGTTGTATTAATAAGCTTCATACGATTTCCTCCTGCTTTATACCTGCTATTATTATAACATGTTTGCTATAAATTGTGAATGATTTCTTTAAGCTTTAAGCGCATTTTTCCAAGCTTGGATACCCCATTTATGGCTGCCACGTTTAAGTGTTTCGATAGCTTCATCGACTGGGAACCAGGCAAGCTGATTGAAATCTTCCAACGGTTTTTGGACTTCTTGGAAAGAAGTAACCTCATACAGATAGGCTGGGTTGTAAAAATAGGTATCACGATGGCGAGAGTAAAAATATTCATCAGCTTGTCCAAGATAGTGTCCAAGCTGGGCTGTGAATCAAAGTTCTTCCATCAGCTCGCGTTCAAGGGCAGTCTGATGTTTTTCCCCTTCTTCAATCTCTCCACCGGGCAGAAACCAAGCCCCATTAGGCGCCTGGACCAAAATAATCTTTTCTTTCTTTTCATCTGGGATGACAGCATAGACTCCGTAGCGGGTCACATATTCTACATTTGCTTCCTTTTCACCAAAGGTTGGATTTGTCATTCTAATATCCTCAATCTCTAGTCAGTTTACTATCTATCATAATGGACTAAGGACCAGCTGTCAAGAATTTACTCGGTTTATTGAACAGAAAAAGAATGATAGTCCTTGAAATAAATCCCTTTCAAATAATAAATTCCTTCCTCTGACCGTTTAAAAAAACTCTTCTTTATAGGAATGGTAAAACATTTATAGAAGAAATTGTTATAATAGTAGCGAGGTGGTTTTATGACAGAAAGCAGACTTTTTAAAATCTTATATCTTCTTTTAGAGCAAGGCCGCACAACAGCTCCCGAATTAGCCTCACTATTTGAAGTATCTATTCGGACCATCTATCGAGATGTAGACAAGCTGAGTTTGGCAGGAATCCCCATCTATTGCAGCCCGGGCAAGGGCGGGGGCATTTTTCTGATGAAGGATTTTGTCTTAGACAAGGCCTTGTTTTCAGAGTCTGAGAGGGATGAGCTATTAGCCGCTCTTCAAGGCTTCCAGATTTTAACAGATGGCGAGCAAATAGAGACCTTAGCTAAGCTGCAGTCTTTGTTTCAAGTTCAGGCGACTTCTTGGCTAGAGGTGGATTTCACTGACTGGCGCAAGAAAGCAGATCAGAAAGAACTGTTTGATATCATTAAGCAGGCAATCTTGCAAAGAAGAGTCTTGTCATTTTCTTATTTGAATGGGCGTGGAGAAAGAGAGCAGCGCAAGATAGAGGCACTGAAGTTAGTATTTAAAAGTCAAAACTGGTATGTTGCTGGTTTTTGTCGTTTAAGACAAGCTCCGCGCTTTTTTAAACTCAACAGAATGAGAGACTGTCAGATGTTAGAGGAACGATTTAAGCAGAGAGTCTTGGATGAGAAATTTAGTCCTGAAGAACGGCTGGGAGATACTGTAAAAGTCTTCTTGAAATTTGACGGGAAGCATGCCTTTCGGGTGTACGAGGAGTTTTCAGAAGCAGAGATAGAGGAGAGTGATGGGAGACTTTATGTCCAAACGCATTTGCCGAGTCACGATAGTCTTTATGCCTACTTGCTATCCTTTTTGGATGGAGTTGAAATCATGGAGCCGCCTCGGTTACGGGAAGAATTCAAAGAAAAGTTAAAAGATATTACCGATATTTATAAAAGCTGACAGAGGTTGTCAGCTTTTCTTTGCTATACTGTTTGTAGTAAAGAAAGGAGGGCTCTCTCATGAAATATGAATGGAGAAAAGCCAATCGAGAAATATATCAAATCAAGTCTGAACCCTGTCTCATAGATCTTCCTGCCCAGTCTTTTATCATGATTGACGGCAAGGGCAATCCTAATGCTGCTGACTTTTCGGAACGAGTTGGTGCTCTGTACAGCTTAGCCTATGCTATCAAGATGAACTACAAAAAGACAGCGGCCGAGCAAGAATTTACTGATTTTACAGTTTATCCCTTGGAAGGACTTTGGCAGCAAGAGCAAGCAGGAGAACTGATTAAAGAAGAATTGATCTATACTATTATGATTGGGCAGCCAGACTTTATCACTGGAGAGATGGTGAAAAAGGCTCTGGAACAAGTTCGTGTCAAAAAGCCTAATCCTCTCTATGACGAGATTCGCTTTGAAGAAATGACGGAGGGACCGTGTGTTGCCATGCTGCATCTTGGTCCTTTTGACCAAGAACCTCAATCCTTCGCTAAAATGGATACCTTTTGCCAGAATCACCAGCTGACACGGATTTCAAACACTCATAGGGAAATCTATCTCAATAATCTGAATCGGACAGACCCTAGCAAGCTGAAAACAATTCTGCGCTACAAGGTTCAGAAAGATCAATAAAGAAATAGAGCAGAAAACTAACTGTTTTCTGCTCTATTTTATCGACATTTATTTTTCTTCTTGTGATGAATTAACGGACTCTGTGCTTTCAGTTTTCTTGGCTGACTTGATGAGAATCTTGCCATTGCTGGTCATGATAGCTTTGAGCTCTTTTTCGCTTGGATTTTCCAGATAAAAGTCAGTAATAGCATCTTCGATATGGTCCTGAATGGTACGGCGCAGTGGGCGAGCCCCCATTTTTGGATCGTAGCCCAGGTCAACCAATTTTTCTTTGACTTTCTCTGTAACATCCAGATGAATGTCGTTGGTTGTCAAACGTTGATTGACATCGTCCAGCATCAGGTTGACGATTTGCAGCAGATTGTCCTTGCTAAGCGCCTGGAATTCGATAATGCCGTCAAAGCGGTTCATAAACTCAGGACTGAAGAAGTTGCCCAATTCACCCAAAACGGAATTGGTGCGGCCTTCACGCGCTGCTCCAAAGCCAACGCTGGCTTCAGCTTTGCCAGTTCCAGCATTGGATGTCATGATGATAATGGTGTCCTTGAAGCTGACAGTCCGGCCTTGACCATCGGTCAGGCGGCCATCATCTAGAACCTGCAGGAACATGTGCATAACATCGGGATGGGCCTTTTCCACCTCATCCAGTAGAATGAGTGAGTAAGGATTGCGGCGAACGCGCTCAGTCAATTGACCAGCTTCATCATAGCCGACATAGCCCGGAGGTGCACCGACCAGCTTGGCCACGCTGTGTTTCTCCATGTATTCACTCATATCAAAGCGAATCATGCTGTCAGCCGAGCCAAAGAGCTCAATGGCTAGTTGCTTAGACAGCTCAGTCTTACCGACACCAGTTGGTCCGACAAAGAGGAAGCTGCCGATTGGGCGATTAGGACTTCCTAGTCCGACCCGGTTGCGACGGATGGCCTTGGCAATCTTATCCACAGCATCGTCTTGGCCGATGACATGGGCCTTTAGGTCACTAGAGAGATTAACTAGTTGAGACTGTTCTTTTTCTTTGAGGTCGCCAACTGGGATATTGGTCTTTTGCTCTACGATGTGCTCAATCGTTTTCTCGCTAATAATCGGAGTATCCTTATCCAGTACACTTGTCTGCTGGAGTTCCTTGTACTTGGCAATCTGGTCCCGGAAGTAAGCTGCTTTCTCGAAATCTTCGTCACGGGTTGCTTGAGCCTTGAGGTTTTCGGCCTCAATCAGACGTTGGTCAATGACCTTGGGGTCAACGAAGTTGAGGGTCAGATTCATCTTAGAACCGGCCTCATCCAAGAGGTCAATAGCCTTGTCTGGCAGGAAGCGGTCTTGGATGTAGCGGTTGGAGAGAAGCGCAGCAGCTTCAATAGCCGCATCTGTGTACTTGACGTGATGGTAGTCTTCGTATTTTTTCTGAATTCCTTTGAGGATGGTAATCGTTTCCTCTACCGTCGGCTCGTCTACCTTAACGGGCTGCATGCGGCGCTCCAGTGCAGCATCCTTCTCAATGATACGGTATTCATTGAGAGTGGTTGCTCCGACCATCTGGAGCTCACCGCGAGCCAGAGCTGGTTTGAGGATGTTCCCAGCGTCCATATTGCCATCGCCAGCAGAGCCTGCTCCGACAATTTCATGGATTTCATCAATAAAGAGAATGACATCCTGACGAGAACGAATCTCATCAATGAGCTTCTGCATTCTCTCCTCAAATTGGCCACGGATACCAGTTCCCTGTACTAAGCTGACAACGTCTAGGCGGATAACTTCCTTGCCTTGGAGTTTATGAGGCACATCGCCATCAACAATTTTCTGGGCCAGGCCTTCCACCACGGCTGTTTTTCCGACTCCGGGCTCCCCTATGAGAACAGGATTATTTTTGGTGCGGCGGTTGAGGATTTCAATGACACGGACGATTTCTTCATCACGGCCAATAACAGGATCAATCTCGCCTCGGCGAGCCAACTCAGTCACGTTGATACCAAACTCTTCCAGCAGGCCTTTTGGCTTTTGCGGACTTGGCTGAGGCTGACCACCCTTGCTTGGATTGGAGCCGTAGCCGCCACCGCCTCCATAGGCTCCGCCAGATTGGGTAGGAGGAGTAGCTGGTTCCTGAGACTGTTGAAAATTGCTGAGGCCGTTGAAGAAGTCATCGATAGGATCTGTTCCGTGATTGTTGGCATTAGTAATTCCGCCGAACAAGGAATGTTCAGGGTCTGTTTTCATGATTTGGTAGCAGTTTTGGCACAAATCCACCTGCTGTTTGTGGCCATTTACGTTGGTATAAAGGTGAATCGTAGATTCATTGATTTTACAATTTTGGCAAAGCATGCAGATACCTCTTTTCTTTTAGTGTGCAAGCTATTTAATAGAAATAATTAAAGGTCAAAAATAGTCAAAGTTTTATAGTTTCATTATATCAGTATTCTCGAACTTTGCAAGAATTTACTACAAAATCTTCCCTTAGACCGAGCAGAATGAAAACAAATTCTTGAAAAATTACAAAAAATTGGCTTTTAGTGGTATTTCAGTCGCTATTTATGGTAAAATAAGAGGGAACTAAGTAAATAGGAGAAACAAAATGGAATCACATTTAGTTAGAATTATCAACCGCTTAGAAGCTATGGCTAAGGATGGCGGAAATTTGAAACGTAATTTTGAGCGTGAAGGAGTGGTTGTAGCAGAAGTAGCTTACAGTTACGACGAAGAAAATGGCTCTGTCTTCACCTTGCGTGATGTTGCAGCGCGTGAGACCTATACTTTCGACAGCATCGATTTGATTGCAATGGAAATTTATGAATTACTCTACTAAAAAGCACTTAGCTGCTTTTTATTTTTACCCTTTTTATCTTATTTTGAAAAAGATTTGGTAGGTCTGAAAATTTTACCACTAGGTGCCAATGAAACCACGCTTTATAACCTTGTATAAGAAAAAGTTATAGGCTGAGCACAGATTTTTTTGGTATAATGAAAAAGATAATGAAAAAGAAATGAGAATGACATGGCGCAGATTATTGATGGTAGAGGTTTGGCAGAGAAACTTCAGAAAAAATTAGCCGAAAAAACGGCTCGCCTCAAAGAAAAGACAGGTCAGGTACCGGGCTTGGTAGTGATTGTGGTAGGAAATAATCCAGCCAGTCAAATCTACGTGCGTAATAAAGAGCGCTCGGCCTTGGCCGCTGGCTTTCGGAGTAAGGTAGAACGTCTGCCAGAAGAAACCAGCCAGGAAGAGCTCTTGAGCTTGATTGAAACTTATAATCAAAATCCTGATTGGCATGGGATTTTGGTCCAGCTGCCCTTGCCTGAACATATTGATGATGAAGCTGTGCTTCTAGCCATTGATCCAGACAAGGATGTTGATGGCTTTCATCCGCTTAATATGGGCAAGCTATGGAGCGGCCATCCGGTTATGATTCCGGCAACTCCTGCAGGCATTATGGCTATGTTCCATGAATATGGCGTTGAACTGGAAGGCAAGCGAGCAGTCGTCATCGGGCGGAGTAATATTGTCGGTAAGCCCATGGCTCAGCTGCTTTTAGCTAAGAATGCGACGGTAACTCTGACACATTCACGGACCCACAATCTAGCTAAGACTGCTAAGCGGGCAGATATTTTGGTGGTGGCCATCGGTCGTGGACATTTTGTGACCAAGGACTTTGTCAAGGAAGGAGCTGTTGTCATTGATGTCGGTATGAACCGAGATAAAAATGGCAAGCTGATTGGCGACGTTAAGTTTGATGAAGTGTCTGAACTTGCCAGTCTGATTACCCCTGTACCTGGAGGTGTTGGACCTATGACCATTACCATGCTGATGGAGCAGACCTACCAAGCCTTTAAACGGAGTCTTGAATCATGAAATTTGTTTTTGATTTGGATGGGACCTTGTCCTTTGATTATATGACGATTGATGAGGAGATTAAGCAGGTCCTGCTAACGGCTCCTCAGTTTGGGCATGAAGTTTTGTTTGCTTCGGCGCGTTCCTATCGAGATTGTCTGGGACTATTAGGCCCGGAATTGAGCCAGCAGATAGTGATTGGCCTGAACGGCGGAGTAGCTTATCAGAATGGACAGCTGATGTTTGAGCGTCAGCTGCATCAGTCAAGTTATCAAGCCATTCTAGACACTTGTTTGACCTATAATTTGCCTTTTTTCGTCGATAATACTTTTGACTACAGCGGCCAGATTTTAGAAAAAATCCCTTTTATTGCCAGTGTAGATCCTCTCAAGCGGGCAAGACAGCTGGAACTAACTGAACTCCAGCATCCTATTAAGCTTGTTATTTACATGGGGAATCATGAGCAGCTCTTAAACGATTTACAGGCTCGTTTTGCAAACTTGCCTAATCTAAGTCTAGACTATCATGAACATGAGAAATGTTTTTATATCAATCCGGCTGAAACCAATAAAGCTTCAACTGTAAAGGAACTCTGCGGTTCGGATTATGTGGCTTTTGGTAATGATCAAAATGATATCCAGCTCTTTAAGAATTCTCTCTACGCTGTGCAGGTTGGGGATTTCTCAGGCTTGAGCGATTATGCGGACGAGCAGGTCGCCTTTCAGGAAAATTTACCCAAGGCAGTCGCAGCAAGAATCTTACAAAAATTTGCAGATTTCCGAAGAAAATAACTTTCTTGCGATATGAGGCACCTGTTTAGGTGCCTTTTAGTGTATAATGAAGATAGGTTTGGTCGTCTTGAGACCGGTGCAGGATGAAGTTGGTCTAGGAGAATATCATGGTAAAAAATCCTGAAAATATTTTAAAAAAAGTCATTAGGGAACGTCCCTTGGATAGTCACAAGGGCGATTACGGTCGTCTTTTATTGATTGGGGGGACCTATCCATATGGAGGTGCCATTATCATGGCAGCTTTAGCAGCAGTCAATAGTGGAGCAGGTCTGGTGACTGTTGCTACAGATAGAGAAAATATCGCCCCTCTGCACAGTCATTTGCCGGAGGCCATGGCCTTTGACTTAGAGGAACAAGACCGATTGACAGAGCAACTGACCAAATCAGATCTAGTCTTGATTGGTCCTGGCTTGGCGGAGAATCAACTAGGTCTAGATATCCTACAAATGGTAGTCCAGACTGTGGCAGAACAGCAGATACTTATCATGGATGGCGGAGCCATTTCTCTCTTTAGCAAAGCAGCTTTGCCATTTCCAAAAGCCCAAACAGTTTTTACCCCTCACCAAAAGGAGTGGGAAGGTTTATCGGATTTGAACTTGTCAGAACAGGTAGCAGTAGCCAATCAGGCGGCGGTCAATCAACTGCCTCTGGACAGTATTGTCGTGCAGAAAAAGCATGGGACGACCATCTATCAAAGCGGGCAAGAGCAGGTCTTTGAGCTGACAGTAGGCGGACCTTATCAGGCAACTGGCGGAATGGGGGATACGCTGGCTGGTATGATTGCCGCTTTTGCGGGTCAGTTCAAGTCAAGCAGTCTCTTTGAGCGAGTGGCGGCTGCAACTCTTCTTCACTCCCTTATCGCAGATGAACTGAGTCATGAAGCTTATGTCGTCCTGCCAACGGCAATCAGTAGAGCCATTCCAAGGTGGATGAAGGAGATGAGTCAGTAGACTTTTTCTTGAGGTTTTAAGTCAGCTGGGGTTCTCTTGTAGAAGCCCAGTTTTTTTCTTGCTTTTCAGGGGATTTTTGGACTTTGTAATCGGTTTTTTATGCAGTTTTTTGTTATAATAAAA
Organism: Streptococcus sanguinis; assembly: GCF_019928825.1. GTDB lineage: Bacteria > Bacillota > Bacilli > Lactobacillales > Streptococcaceae > Streptococcus > Streptococcus sanguinis_L. The sequence continues at coordinate 440,120 of NZ_JAHZOP010000002.1, forward strand.
GTTACGGAAAAACTAGAAAAGAAAGGGAAAGGACATGCCAGAATATTTGTCGGTTTCGACCTTGACCAAGTATCTGAAGATGAAGTTTGAGCGAGATCCTTATTTGGAGCGGGTCTATCTGACTGGCCAGGTGTCCAATTTCCGCCGGCGCCCCAATCACCAGTATTTTTCATTAAAGGATGAGAAGGCCGTCATTCAGGTTACGATTTGGTCTGGTGTCTACCAGAAGCTAGGCTTTGAGCTAGAAGAAGGTATGAAAATCAATGTCATTGGCCGGGTGCAGCTCTATGAGCCGAGCGGTTCCTATTCTATCATCATTGAAAAAGCGGAGCCGGATGGTATCGGTGCCTTGGCTATCCAGTTTGAACAGCTCAAGAAAAAACTGGGAGAAGAGGGGCTTTTTCAAGATAAATTCAAGCAGGCCTTACCTCAATTTCCTAAGAAAATCGGCGTCGTAACCAGTCCCAGCGGAGCGGTTATTCGGGATATTATCACGACGGTCAGCCGTCGCTTTCCGGGAGTGGAGATTGTCCTTTATCCGACAAAAGTGCAGGGAGATGGGGCTGCAGCTCAGGTTGCTGACCACATCAGACTGGCCAATGAGCGGTCGGATTTGGATGTACTGATTATTGGTCGAGGTGGTGGTTCTATCGAAGATCTCTGGGCTTTCAACGAAGAGGAAACAGTTCGGGCTATTTTTGAGTCTCGGATTCCTGTTATTTCTAGTGTCGGCCATGAGACAGATACGACTTTGGCGGACTTTGTAGCAGATCGCAGAGCTGCGACTCCAACGGCTGCGGCTGAGCTAGCAACACCGGTCACCAAGCTGGATCTGCTGGGGCATTTGCAGCAGCAGGAAAACCGCATGTCACGAGCGATTTCCAATCGCCTGAGCTATTATCGAGAGCGACTGAATAAACTGACCCAGTCGGTTATCTTCCGACAGCCAGAGCGGCTTTACGATGGCCATCTGCAGAAGTTAGACCAGCTCAACCTGCGACTCAAGCAAAAAATTCGCGAATATTATAGTGAAGAGCAACAGCGGGTCAAAATCTTGCAGCATCGTTTGGAAACATTGAATCCGCTCAGTCGCATTCAGCGTTTTCAAGAGCAGACTGCCCAGCTGGAGCGTTTGCTGCGCAGCAACATGGCAGTCATTTATGATAATAAGGTAGCTCAAGTCAGGAGATTGTCCGAGGCCTTGCTTATGCTGGATACCAGTCGAATCGTGGCGCGTGGCTATGCTATTGTCCAAAAGAATCAAAAGGTTGTCGAGTCAAGTGCAGGCATTGAAGAAAAAGATGAGCTGACCCTGCTTATGCGGGATGGGCAGCTGGAAGTAGAGGTAAAACATGTCCAAAGAAAAGAAATTTGAAGAAAATTTAGCAGACTTGGAAGTCATTGTCCAAAAGCTGGAAAATGGTGATGTAGCCTTGGAAGAGGCGATTGCAGAATTCCAAAAGGGGATGAAGCTTTCAAAGGAACTGCAAAAAACCTTAGATCAAGCAGAGAAGACACTTGTTAAGGTCATGCAAGAAGATGGTACAGAAACGGAAATGGAATGACAAGAAACGAGAAACTAGAAAAGATTGGTCAGACGATTGAGGATTTTTATAAGTCTCAGCAAGTGTCGCCGGATTTATCAGAAGTTATTTTGTACTCGGTGCAGGCTGGAGGCAAGCGAATTCGTCCCTTACTGTTATTGGAGTTGATTCAAGCTTTTGGCCTAGAGCTGGCTGAGGCCCACTATCAGGTCGCGGCGGCTCTTGAGATGATTCACACTGGCAGCCTTATCCATGATGATTTGCCGGCTATGGATGATGACGACTATCGCCGCGGCCGCTTGACTAGCCATAAGAAGTTTGGAGAGGATATGGCTATTTTGGCGGGTGATTCTCTCTTTTTGGACCCCTATGGACTATTGGCAAGGACTGAGCTGCCTAGTCAGGTCAAGGTGGAATTAATTTCTGAGTTGTCTCTGGCAGCAGGGAGCTTTGGTATGGTCGCAGGACAAGTTCTGGACATGCAAGGCGAAGGCCAAGCAATTAGTTTAGAAGATTTAAAAACCATCCATGCCAATAAGACTGGTAAGCTACTGACCTATCCTTTTGTCGCAGCTGGTTTGATTGTTCAGGCTCAGCAGTCTGTTCAAGACAAGCTTCGTAGGATTGGAGAACTCTTGGGCTTGGCCTTTCAAGTGCGGGATGATATTTTGGATGTGACGGCCAGCTTTGAAGAGCTGGGTAAAACCCCGCAGAAAGATTTAGCTGCGGCCAAGTCGACTTATCCAGCCTTTCTGGGACTGGATGGAGCTAAGAGCTTTTTCAATCAGACCCTTGATGAAGCTGTGCTTATTCTGTCAGACTTGGAAGAGAAGACAGAGTTTTCAGGCGGAAAAATTCAAAAGATAATAGAAAGTTTGAGATTGAATGGCTAAGGAAAGAGTAGATGTGCTGGCCTACAGACAAGGGCTCTTTGAGACCAGAGAGCAGGCTAAGCGTGGTGTGATGGCTGGACTAGTCATTGCTGCAGCCAATGGCCAGCGCTTTGACAAGCCAGGTGAAAAGATTGACACAACAACAGAGCTACGCTTAAAAGGCGAGAAACTCAGATATGTCAGCCGTGGCGGTCTCAAGCTAGAAAAGGCTTTGCAAGTCTTTGATATTTCGGTCACTGATCGAGTGACCTTGGATATCGGAGCTTCGACTGGCGGTTTTACAGATGTCATGCTGCAGCACGGAGCTAAGCTGGTCTATGCAGTAGATGTTGGTACTAATCAGCTGGCTTGGAAGCTCAGGCAGGATGAGCGGGTTGTTAGCATGGAGCAGTATAATTTTCGCTATGCCCAAAGGACTGACTTTGAGCAGGAGCCGAGCTTTGCCAGTATTGACGTCAGCTTTATATCGCTGAGTTTGATTTTGCCAGCTCTGCGTGAGATTTTGGCTCAGGATGGCCTAGTGGTCGCCTTGATCAAGCCCCAGTTCGAAGCGGGCCGCGAGCAGATTGGTAAAAAAGGGATTGTCAAGGATAAAAAGGTCCATCTGGCAGTTCTGGAAAAGGTCACAGCATTTATGATGGAGGCTGGCTTTTCTGTCAAGGGAATGGATTTTTCGCCTATTCAGGGCGGTCAGGGCAATGTAGAATTTCTGGCCTATTTAGAAAAGAGCACAGATCCGCAGTCTCTTGATTCAGTAATGATGACAGCTGTTGTAGAGGCAGCACACAAGGAATTTAAGGATGAATAAGAAGGATAGATTAGAAAAGATTAGACGCTTTGTCAGTGACTATGACATTGGCACACAGGAGGAAATTGTAGAACATCTCAGGGAGTCTGGGATTACAGCGACCCAGGCTACGGTCTCTAGGGATATCAAGGAGCTGGGCATTGTCAAGATACCGCTCAAGGACAACACCTATATCTACGAGCTACCTAAGACCATGACCAGCAGTCTGGGTTTGGCAGAAAATAATATCCTGTCCTGTCAGGTTTTGGGAAATATGATCAATCTCAGTCTGGTTCCGGGGAGCACAGCACTGGTCAAGCGCCATCTTAGAAATGAATTCGCTGAGGATATTTTCAGTATCTTGGCAGACAACGACAGTATTTTGATGGTTATGATGACAGAGGAAGCAGCTGCAAGGATTGCAACCATCATTCACCATTGGTAGGAAAGCCTATGTTATTAGAAATTTCGATTAAAAATTTTGCCATTATTGAGGAGATTTCCCTTAATTTTGAGCAAGGTATGACAGTTTTGACCGGGGAAACCGGAGCCGGCAAGTCTATTATTATTGATGCGATGAACATGATGCTGGGCAGCCGTGCTACGACGGATGTTATTCGTCATGGGGCATCCAAATCTGAGATAGAGGGACTTTTTTCGCTGGAAAATAGCAGAGCTTTGCGAGAGATTTTTGAGGAGCAGGGCTGGGAGCTGACCGATGAGCTGATTATCCGTCGGGAAATTCTGCAAAACGGCCGTAGTGTCAGCCGTATCAATGGCCAGATGGTTAATTTGTCTGTTCTAAAGGCTGTTGGTCAGCATTTGGTGGATATCCATGGTCAGCACGATCAGGAAGAGCTGATGAGACCCCAGCTTCATATTGCCATGTTAGACGAGTTTGGAACAGCAGACTTTTTGCATCTCAAAGGCCTCTATCAGGAGACCTTTGACCGCTATCGAAGCCTGCGTAAGCAAGTCCTGACTTTGCAGAAAAATCAGCAGGAGCATAAGGCCAGGATTGAGATGCTGGAGTTTCAGATGGCGGAGATTGAGAGCGCAGCCCTCAAAAGCGGTGAAGATACTGCCCTGCATCAGGAGCGAGATCGTTTGCTCAACCACAAGCTCATTGCCGATACGCTGACGAACGCCTATACCATGCTGGATAATGAAGATTTTTCCAGTCTGACCAATGTCCGTTCAGCTATGAACGACCTTGAGTCTATCGAGGATTACGATCCAGCCTACAAGGAGCTTTCCGGCAGCTTGTCAGAGACTTATTATGTCTTGGAAGATGTCAGCAAGCGCCTAGAGGACATTTTAGATGGACTGGACTTTGACGGAGATCGGCTGCTGCAGGTGGAGAGTCGCTTAGACTTGATTAACAGCATCACACGTAAATACGGCGGCCAAGTAGATGATGTGCTGGATTACTTTGCTCAGATTTCCAAAGAATACAGCCTTTTAACTGGAAGTAACTTGTCCTCGGAGGATATGGACCGAGAGCTGAAGGCCTTGGAGAGAGAGCTGGTAGAGCTGGCCCAGGAGCTGAGTCAGGCTCGTCACGGCCTAGCAGCACAGCTGGAAGCAGAAATCAAGCAAGAGTTACAGGATCTCTACATGGAAAAGGCGCGCTTTAAAGTGCAGTTCAGTAAGGGCAAGTTCAACCGTGAAGGCAATGAACAAGTAGAGTTTTACATCTCGGCAAATCCAGGCGAGGATTTCAAACCTTTGGTGAAGGTTGCGTCTGGCGGCGAGCTCTCCCGTCTCATGTTGGCAATCAAGTCTGCCTTTTCTCGTAAGGAAGGCAAGACCAGTATTGTCTTTGACGAAGTGGATACGGGCGTTTCTGGTCGAGTGGCCCAGGCTATTGCTCAGAAGATTTACAAGATTGGCTCCAATGGCCAAGTCTTGGCTATTTCCCATCTGCCGCAGGTCATTGCGATTGCCGATTATCAGTTCTTTATTGAGAAGATTTCGGATGAGAATTCGACCGTCTCAACGGTTCGCCTGTTGACAGCTGACGAGCGGGTTCAGGAAGTCGCTAAGATGCTGGCTGGCGAAGATGTGACGGAGGCTGCTTTGACTCAGGCCAGAGAATTATTAAAGAAATAAACAAGCGAGGCTGAGACACTAGTGTTTCGGTCTCCTTTAGGAGGTGACGCGTATGACAGAATATTTTGCAATCGGTGATGTCCATGGCAAGGCTGATATGCTAGATGAGCTGCTCCAGCACTGGGACGGTCGCAGCCAACTAGTCTTTCTAGGCGACTTGATAGATCGTGGCGAGGACAGCCGAGCAGTTTTGGAGCGGGTCAAGGACCTAGTGGATCAGAAAGGAGCTGTTTGTCTGTCTGGCAATCATGAGTATATGTTTCTGACCTGGCTGGACAATCCTGAAAAGTCTTATGACCACTACCGACGCAATGGTGGAGATACGACGATCAATTCGCTTTTAGGCCGACCTCTCAATGCTCCTGTAGATGGACTAGCAGACGCGGAACATGTCAAGACGGAGGCGGCAGATTTAGTAGATTTTATTCGTCAGATTCCTTTCCTGTTGGAGACAGAACAGTACATTTTTGTCCATGCCGGCCTAGATTTGGAGCTGAAAGACTGGCGAGAAACCAGTGATTATCAAAAAGTTTGGATTCGCGCTCCTTTTCACGAAGGCAGTAATCAGACTGGCAAAACGATTGTCTTTGGCCATACACCGACATTTTACCTCTTGCATAAGGCACCGGGAACTGATCAGCTATGGATGACTGAGGATGGCAAGATTGGAATGGATGGCGGAGCTGTCTATGGAGGAGTACTCCACGGAGTTGTCTTTGGTCATAATGGCATCATAGAGCGGTATGCCATAAAAAATGATGGTTTGGTAGCCGAAGACTGAAAAAGATTGGGAAAATCCAATCTTTTTTTGCTGAGTTTCTCTTTGAAAACCAGCTTTTTCCCAAAATTTTCCCCAATAAAGCTAAAAAAGCTGCATGTAAACACTTTTTCATCTAATTTTAAAGAAGCGCAAAAAGATTAAAAAACTAAAACAAGCAGATTAAATTTAGGAAACGCTTGGCCTGAGCTGTGATTTTAGCGAATATTCCCCCACAAAACCATAAAAATTTGGTATAATGTAGTGTAATAACAAGTTAAAATTTAGATACAGAGTAGGAAATCTATGACAAAAATAAAAATCGTAACAGACTCATCTGTAACCATTGAACCAGAGGTTGCTAAGGAATTAGACATTACAATTGTGCCTCTCTCTGTTATGGTGGACGGGGTGGTCTATTCGGATGCAGACCTAGAGGAAGGTGAGTTTCTTCGTCTCATGCAGTCTAGTCGAAATCTTCCTAAAACCAGCCAGCCGCCTGTCGGAGTCTTTGCTGATGTTTTTGAGCATTTGGCAGAGGATGGAGCACAGATTATCTCCATTCACATGTCTCACGCCTTGTCAGGGACTGTCGAAGCAGCTCGTCAGGGAGCGACTTTGGCTAATGCTGATGTGACGGTTGTTGACAGCTCTTTTACTGATCAGGCTATGAAGTTCCAGGTCACCGAAGCAGCTAAAATGGCTAAAGAAGGAGCTAGCCTAGATGAGATTCTAGCTAAAATCGAGGAAGTGAAAGAAAAGACAGAGCTCTACATCGGTCTCTCCACCTTAGAAAATCTGGTTAAAGGAGGCCGTATTGGCCGAGTTTCTGGTCTGATTAGCTCCCTGCTCAATATTCGTGTCATCATGCAAATGAAGGACCATCAGCTGGAGCCCATTGTCAAGGGCAGGGGCGCTAAGACCTTTAAAAAATGGTTGGATGATTTGACAGCAAGTCTTCAAAATAAGCAAGTGGTTGAGATTGGAATTTCCTATGCAGGCGATCCAGAATTGGCCCAGGAAATGAAGGAAAGTTTACAGCCGTATGTCAAGAAACCTATTTCAGTGCTGGAAACAGGGTCCATTATTCAGACACATACAGGGGAAAATGCTTGGGCTGTGCTGATTCGTTACGAATAAAACCATAATAATTTAGAAAATAGCGGCTTAGTACTTGACCTGAAAGCTATTTTTAGATATGATAATATTTGTTAGGGTTATCAACCCAGAAAAAATTTGGAGGATTTGTTAAATGGCTAACAAACAAGATTTGATCGCAAAAGTAGCAGAAGCTACAGAATTGACTAAAAAAGATTCAGCAGCAGCAGTTGATGCTGTATTCGCAGCTGTAACTGAGTACCTTTCAAAAGGTGAAAAAGTTCAACTGATCGGTTTTGGTAACTTTGAAGTTCGTGAGCGTGCAGCACGTAAAGGCCGCAACCCACAAACTGGTAAAGAAATCAAAATCGCAGCTTCTAAAGTACCAGCTTTCAAAGCAGGTAAAGCTCTTAAAGACGCTGTAAAATAATTTTGGTTATTAAAACCTGACACATTTGCCTCTGGCGAGTATGTCAGGTTTTTCTTTTTGCTATCAGTTCTTGAGTTTAGCAAAGAAAGTTGGCTCTTCGAGAAAGTTAATTTATGAACTTCCTTGGAGTTTTTATTTTGCAAAGAAGTGAAGGAGATTGTCTCTAATCAAAAGAGAATGATAAAGGACAAACATTTTTAAAGACTTAAAATAAAAAGTTGAAAATTTTAGCAAAAGCGCTTTTAAATCATAAGTCTTTATGATAAAATGAAGGGAACATTTCTTTTTGCGTAATGATTGCGAGATCATTGAAAAAGTTTAGGAGGTAAGAAATGAAATGGAAACCACTTCAGGGCTCACTGCGCCCTGATAATCCTTTTGGCAACAAATTTCGCTTGCTGATGGGATTATTTGTTGTGCTTTTTTCAATCTTTTTGCTCCCCATTCAGACATTGTCTGCCTTGGAGGAGCTGAAGGATGGAACGGATTTGTCCAAGTTGAATATTCATAAGTTTGACTTGAATGTTAACAATGTCAGTGTTCTTTCTAAGTCAGAGGCGATTGAACAGGTTCATCTGACTAATCCAAACTATGAGTATCTGGGAGCAGTCTACCCTGGAGAAATGGAAAATTTTACCATCAAGGTAGACAAGTCTCAAAAAGCAGATCAGGTCTTTAATAAGCCGCTTTCTCTTAAGTTCTCTAATGTTGGAACGGCTTATGGAAAACAAGTAGATGCCTATCTGACTTTTAATAAGGTAACACTCCACTATCTGAACTCATCTACAGCAGAAGCTCAGATGAATGATGCTCAAAAAGATGCAGTAGAATTTTTCTCTATTTCAGAGTTGTGGGAAAGAAGCGCTTTTGAGATTGGGAATATCCCATATGTGGATACTGCTCATAATAACATTATGAACAAAGCTTTCTGGGTGGAGGCTGATGTTACAGCAGAGCTACGCTATGCGGATGGTTCGGATACAGATTTGAAGTTGGTTATGAAACCGACTGACATTGATGTAGTTGACGGCTTTGGTCTAAAAGAGTCTTTCTATATTAATGATTATAAAAATGCTGTTGATAAGCGCTTGATGAACAATGCCAATGCTTTGAATCAAACAGATCAGAGCGGTCGGACAATTTGGGAAGCAACGACTTCAACTAGCGGTGCTGCTAATGAAAACAACATCTCTGGTTTGGCCGTTCGTTCTGCAGATAACACGTTGAATTTCGGTTATTTATCAACAGAAGCTTGCTCGGCAGTCTTTGGTCTTTATATTGAAAAAGTTGATCCCAAGCCAGTCTTAGAAGTGGATCCAGTTAAGATTCCAGCTAAGGAAGGTCAAGAGGTGACTTATAAGGGAACCTTCAAGATTCCAGTTCCTGGTAAGGATATTTTGGCTACCCCGACTACTATTGAGATGACTGAAACCTTTGACGAGCGTCTGGATTACAAGGAGCTCAAGGTTGAGGCTGGCGGTAATGCCTTGCAGGAAGGTCGTGATTACACGATTGAAAAGAAAGGCCAGACCGTTACGGTCAAGATGACACCTGAGTATGTTAAAGCAAATTCTTCTCAGGATATTGTCATTACCTACAAGACTGCAACCAATCAAAAGGTAGCAGAAAAGGGTGCTGCAACGATTGCAAATACCGTGACTTTAAAAGTAGATAATCTTTCAGCACCATCTAATCAAGTTACTACTGACTTGCTCTATGAAAAGAAACATGAATTTGTCAGTGGCACTGCTGGTAAGGAACTCCCGCAGGAAATCAAAGACCTAACACCAGAAACAGAAAAGAATCTGGAGAATGGCACTAAGGCCACGCCGACACAACCGGCTAAGACGGAAGTGCAGACCGCCGATGGCACTTGGACCTTTAAGTCTTACGACAAGGCAGAAGAGACGATTAACGGAGCAGATGCGCACTTTGTTGGTACCTGGGAATTCACCCCAAATCCAACTTATAAGACGACACACGAGTTCGTTAGTGGTACAGCAGGTAAGGAATTGCCACAAGAAGTGAAATCCTTGCTTCCATCCGACAAGCCTGATTTAGCAGATGGCACTAAGGCCACTCCAACCCAGCCGATGAAGACAGAAGTGAAGACCGCTGATGGTACTTGGACCTTCAAGTCTTACGACAAGGCAGAAGAGACGATTAATGGAGCGGATGCACACTTTGTTGGAACATGGGACTTTACACCAGCGCCAACTTATAAGGTGACCCATGAGTTCGTCAGTGGTACAGCAGGTAAGGAATTGCCACAAGCAGTGAAAGATTTGCTTCCAAGCGATAAATCTGATTTGGCAGATGGCACCAAGGCTACTCCAACACAACCAGTCAAGACGGAAGTGAAGACCGCTGATGGCACTTGGATCTTCAAGTCTTACGATAAGGCTGAAGAAACTATCAATGGAGCGGACGCTCACTTTGTCGGCACTTGGGACTTTACTCCAGCGCCAACCTATAAGGCTACCCACGAGTTTGTTAGTGGTACAGCTGGTAAAGACTTACCACAAGCAGTGAAGGATTTGCTTCCAGCAGACAAGCCTGATTTGGCCGACGGTACGAGAGCTACTTCAACGCAGCCAGTGAAGACAGAAGTGAAGACCGCTGATGGCACTTGGACCTTTAAGTCTTACGACAAGGCAGAAGAGACGATTAACGGAGCAGATGCGCACTTTGTTGGTACCTGGGACTTCACCCCAAATCCAACTTATAAGGCTACCCACGAGTTCGTTAGTGGTACAGCAGGTAAGGAATTGCCACAAGAAGTGAAATCCTTGCTTCCATCCGACAAGCCTGATTTAGCAGATGGCACTAAGACCACTCCAACACAGCCAACAAAGACAGAAGTGCAGACCACTGATGGTACTTGGACTTTCAAGTCTTATGATAAGACAGAAGAGATGATCAATGGATCGGACGCTCACTTTGTTGGTACATGGGACTTTACTCCAGTGCCAACATATAAGGCTACTCATGAGTTCGTCAGTGGGACAGCAGGTAAAGAACTGCCACAAGCAGTGAAGGATTTACTTCCAGCCGACAAGCCTGATTTGGCAGATGGAACTAAGGCCACTCCAACCCAGCCAACTAAGACGGAAGTGCAGACCGCAGACGGTACTTGGACCTTCAAGTCATACGATAAGAACGAAGAGACTATCAATGGAGCGGATGCGCACTTTGTCGGCACTTGGGACTTTACTCCAGCGCCAACCTATAAGGCTACTCACGAGTTCGTTAGTGGCACAGCAGGTAAGAAATTGCCACAAGCAGTGAAATCCTTGCTTCCAAGCGATAAATCTGATTTAGCCGACGGTACGAAAGCCACTCCAACACAACCAGTGAAGACAGAAGTGAAAACCGCTGATGGCACTTGGACTTTCAAGTCATACGATAAGAACGAAGAGACCATCAATGGAGCAGATGTGAAGTTCGTCGGCACTTGGAACTTCACCCCCAATCCAACTTATAAGGCTACTCATGAGTTCGTCAGTGGAACAGCAGGTAAGGAATTGCCACAAGAAGTTAAAGACTTGCTTCCAGCCGACAAGCCTGATTTGGCAGATGGCACTAAGACAACTCCAACGCAACCATCGAAGACAGAAGTGAAGGTAGCAGACGGTACTTGGACCTTCAAGTCTTACGATAAGGCTGAAGAGACCATCAATGGAGCGGATGCACACTTTGTTGGTACATGGGAATTCACAGCAACTCCATCATCAACTTATAAAGCAGTGCATGAGTTCGTCAGCGGTACAGCAGGTAAGGAACTTCCACAAGAAGTGAAAGCTTTGCTTCCAACTGATAAATCTGATTTGGCCGACGGCACTAAGACCACTCCGACACAACCAGTCAAGACAGAAGTTGAAACATCTGATGGCACTTGGAGCTTCCAGTCATATGACAAGAACGAAGCAACTATTAATGGTGCAGATGCTAAATTTGTTGGAACTTGGACGTTTGTGGCGAAGCCTAGTCCGGCACCAACCTACAAGGCTACACATGAATTTGTCAGCGGTACAGCAGGTAAAGAATTGCCACAAGAAGTGAAAGCTTTGCTTCCAAGCGATAAATCTGATTTGGCAGACGGCACTAAGGCCACTCCAACCCAGCCATCAAAGACAGAAGTGAAAACAACCGAAGGTACATGGACCTTTAAGTCTTACGATAAGGCAGAAGAGACTATCAATGGAGCGGACGCTCGCTTTGTTGGAACATGGGACTTTACTCCAGCGCCAACTTATAAGGCTACTCACGAGTTCGTTAGTGGAACAGCAGGTAAAGAATTGCCGCAAGCAGTGAAAGATATACTTCCAAGCGACCAAGCAAACTTGTCAGATGGTACTAAAGCTACTCCAACACAGCCAGTCAAGACGGAAGTGAAGACAGCCGATGGCAGCTGGAGCTTCCAGTCATATGACAAGAACGAAGCAACTATTAATGGTGCAGATGTTCACTTTGTCGGTACTTGGACTTTCGCATCTGACTCAACTACGCTTACTGGCAGTGTGATCTGGATTGACAATGATAACGCTGCAGGTCGCCGACCAAAGAGTGTCCTTGTTCACTTACTCGCAGATGGACAGGATACAGGCATCAGCGTAACTGTTGATGAGGCGATGGGCTGGAAATACAGCTTTGAAAATCTGCCACGCTTCAAGGATGGAAAAGAAATCATCTATAGTGTCCGCGAGGACGAAGTGGAAGGCTACAGCAATCAAGCTGAAGGCATGAATGTAACCAACCGCTTGCTTGTAGATGCTCAAGTTAAAGAGATTGGCAAGAAACGAATTCTGCCTAAGACCGGCCAAGATACATCTATCTGGATGCTGATTCTTGGATTCTTGACTTTTGGAGGAGCAGTTGGCTTGACCAAACGTCAGCGTGACTAAGATTAAGCTTCAGTAAAAAGTTTTGAAAATCTAGAATATATGAAAAGTCTGTTATCTCAACTTTTGTTGGGAATAGCAGGCTTTTTATTTTTGGCAGGAAAATCAAGGCACTGATAGAATTAAAAAATTTTAGGTCTTATTTACAATCATTCTTAATAGCCAAGTAAGCCTAGTCATGGTATAATGGTAATGACTTAGATGAGAGGCTATAACGGAGCAAATAATGAAACAAGAACATCAGCATGATTTTGACCAAGTAATTGGCCATTTGCGCGCCAAGGGCGTGCGTATTACAGAAACGCGGAAGGCGGTAATTGACTATATTATCCAAAGTCACGACCATCCTAGCGCTGAAATGATATATCAGGACTTGAAGCCCAATTTTCCTAATATGAGTCTGGCAACAGTCTATAATAATCTCAAGGTTCTGATTGATGAGGGTTTTGTCGCTGAGCTCAAGGTTCGCAATAATACGACGACCTACTTTGACTTTATGGGCCATCAGCACCTCAATGTCATCTGTGAAAAATGCGGTCGTATCGCTGATATGGAGCTGGAACTTCCGGATGTGAAGCATGAGGCTGAAGTGCAGACTGGCTACCACATCACCCAAAGCCAAACGACTGTCTATGGCCTATGCCCCCAATGCCAGCAGGAGGCGGTGTGACTGCGAGGATGATTAGCAGCTTTTTGGAGCCTAAAGACGGACAAAGTTGTGACTCGCTTTGCAAATTCAATCTGCAACTTCAAAGCAGCAATTTGAGCAATCAGCTATTGCGTTAAGATTCTATTCCTAATAAAAGGTAAGGCTAGAACTTATGTCTCTTAGCCTTTTTCTATGTGTTTTAGCGAGGCTTGTTCGCAGGATATCATCTGAGCTTAGAGACGTTGGTACCTAGTCAAGTACAGCACTTAGCAAGATCAGATATTTCAAGTACAACCCCTTATATACTTATGCTATTATTTTACAGGCCAATTCTCTTTTGATATAATGAAAGCAGAATAAAGCCTTGTACAAAGAGATTCAAAGAGTTCTGAAGGATTTACAATATAGGTAAATTCGCCATAAGTCTGTAGTATCGAAATCTTTAAGGGGTATTACTTTGTGGGTAGGTTTGATTTTTAGGAGGTCTTATGTTCTGGAGAAGAGATTGGGAGGAAGAGATATCAGGAAGCAGAGAATCGCCTTTTTTGGAATGCCGTCATCTTCTTTTTGAAGGGGAATCGGACTATCCTATTTGTCCTTCCTGTGGCAAGCTAATAAAGGAAAATCTTCCTCAAAACAGTGTGGATCGCTCACGTCTTTTTCTGATTTATCAAAAAGTGAAGCGACTCTGGATTATGAAATGGAAACTTATCATAATCACCTTAATTGCATTTATATCTTATAGTTTTCCAATAGATTTTAGTAATTGGCTTTTGAGGAATGGAGACTATGGTTTTAGAGACTTTTTTCCGATTACACCTCATACACCGCTAGTATCTGACTTTACCCATATTGCTTATCTTCCTCTTTTTATCTTCTTTTTTACTGGAGAGCGTTCTAGGCGTTTCACTAGCTTTTCTTTGGGTTTCGTTCGTTTTCATAAAATCATCTATTCCTTACCTGTGCAGCTAGCTTTTTTCTTGGCAGTATTTGCTGGGATTAATCAAGTAATGCCAGGTGTCTACAAGGTGATTGGAGATAATTACATATCAAAGTATGATTACCTAACTTCGGATCAGCACGTCAGGGGTGTAGAACTTTTCATTTTTGTCAATATGCTCTCCATCTGGATTGTATCTGGCTTGCTGCTTATTTATCAGTTGATAGACAGGAGACGGACTTGGTGGCTCAAGGAAGCTAATGAGGCTTATCTGTCTGGTGGGTGCTAAGGTAAAGGTTTCTGCTAGGAAATACAAAAGCGCTTTCTTGCTGAAAAAGGTCTGATTTGACGAAATAGGCTAGCTTTTTAGGCGAAAATTTTGTAAAATAGAATAGATAAACGGGGACTGCCTCGGAAAATAAAAGGAGAATCCATCTAATGGTAAAATTAGTTTTTGCTCGCCACGGTGAGTCTGAATGGAACAAAGCGAACCTTTTCACTGGTTGGGCTGATGTTGACTTGTCTGAAAAAGGTACTCAGCAAGCAATCGACGCTGGTAAACTGATTAAAGAAGCTGGTATCGAGTTTGACCAAGCTTACACTTCAGTATTGAAGCGTGCGATTAAGACAACTAACCTTGCTTTGGAAGCGTCTGATCAGCTTTGGGTACCAGTTGAAAAATCATGGCGTTTGAACGAGCGTCACTATGGCGGTCTGACTGGTAAAAATAAGGCAGAAGCAGCTGAGCAATTTGGTGATGAGCAAGTGCATATCTGGCGTCGTTCATACGATGTATTGCCTCCAGCAATGCCACGTGATGATGAGTACTCAGCACACACTGACCGTCGTTACGCTTCACTTGACGACTCAGTTATTCCAGATGCTGAAAACTTGAAAGTGACTTTGGAACGTGCTCTTCCATTCTGGGAAGACAAGATTGCTCCAGCTTTGAAAGATGGCAAAAATGTCTTTGTAGGTGCACACGGTAACTCTATCCGTGCCCTTGTGAAGCACATCAAACAACTGTCTGACGATGAAATCATGGACGTGGAAATTCCAAACTTCCCACCATTGGTATTCGAATTCGACGAAAAATTGAACGTAGTAAAAGAATACTACCTTGGAAAATAAGCTTAAAGGAATCTGAGATTATTCTCAGGTTCTTTGCTTTTCCAGAGAGGAAGGACAAGGATTGCTGGAAGCCTAGCCGGCAAGTCTTTTCTGTTCCGAGGTTTAGCGGATTTCCTCTTAACTCGTCCACATTTTCAGATTTTCTATCAGTTTTGAGACATTCATCGAGCTGGATTTATGGTAAAATAAAGGTCAGAACTTTTACTAGAATGAGAGAGAAGATGGCAAGGAAGAAGAGAAAATTTGACAGTCATTCCATCACCAGAAGGCTTTATCTGCTGTTTGGAATCGTGATGTTTTTGTTTTTAGCCTTGATTGCCCGTCTGGGCTATATGCAGGTGGTCAATCAGGACTTTTATACGGATAAGTTGGCCAAGGCCAGTAAGACCAAGATTACCACTAGCTCAGTGCGTGGGCAGATTTATGATGCTACCGGCAAACCCTTGGTGGAAAATACGACCAAGCAGGTGGTGACCTATACACGGGATAACCGGCTGACGGCTGGAGAGATTCGAGCGACAGCTCAAAAGCTCCTGACCTATGTCAGTGTCAGCGATACAGAGGTGACAGATCGCCAAGAGGTGGACTATTATTTGGCGGACAGTGCAGTCTATCAGGAAGTAGTTGAAAAGCTGCCCAAGGACAAGAAATTTGATACAGATGGCAATCGCTTGCCCGAGTCCAAAATCTATAAGGCGGCAGCTGAGAGCATTGACCCTAAGCAGCTGGGCTATACGGATGAGGAAAAAAAGGCTATTGTTCTCTTTAGTCAGATGAATGCAATTTCCAACTTTGCGACGGGAACCATCCAGACAGATCCGCTGACAACAGAGCAGGTGGCTGTACTAGCTTCCAGCAGCAAGGAACTGCCAGGTATCAGTGTCTCAACGGGCTGGGACCGTAAGGTCTTGGATACCTCGCTGGCTTCTATCGTGGGTAATATCTCGACAGAAAAGACTGGGTTACCAGCTGAGGAAGTGGATGATTACCTGAAAAAAGGCTACTCTCTCAATGACCGGGTGGGGACCTCCTATTTGGAAAAGCAGTATGAGTCAGTCCTGCAAGGCAAGCGAGCTGAGAAGGAGATTCATCTGGACAAAAATGGTAATATGGAGAGTGTGGAAAATATCTCTGACGGCAGTAAGGGAGACAATCTCAAGCTGACGGTGGACTTGAGCTTCCAGCAGGGAGTGGAGGACATTCTCAAAAATGCCTTTAATGCAGAGTTGGCTAGTGGCAATGCGACTTACTCTGAGGGTGTCTATGCTGTAGCTATGGATCCAAATACTGGCGCCGTCTTGGCTATGGCAGGCATCCGTCATGATTTGGAAACGGGAGAAAACTCTGTCGATGCTCTGGGAACCATGACCAATGTCTTTGTTCCGGGATCTGTGGTCAAGGCTGCAACATTGACCTCGGGCTGGGAGAATAATGCCATTAGCGGCAACCAAGTCCTGACAGACCAACCGATTAGCTTTGGCGGTACGGACAGTATCACTTCTTGGTTTACCCAGTATGGTTCACGTGCCATCACAGCCCAAGAAGCCTTGGAATACTCTTCCAATACCTATATGGTGCAGGTAGCGCTGAAGATGATGGGGACGCCTTACTCAGCGGATATGAAGCTGGATTTTGATGAGCTGGATCCGTCCATGAAAAAGCTGCGGTCGACCTTTGCAGAGTATGGTCTGGGAACTTCAACAGGGATTGACCTACCAAATGAGTCCACAGGCTATCTTCCAGACAAGTTTACCTTTGCCAACTATCTGACCAATTCTTTTGGCCAGTTTGACAACTATACAACGCTTCAGCTGGCTCAGTATGCCTCAACAGTAGCTAATAACGGCAAGCGTGTGGCTCCGCATATCGTTGAAGGCATTTACGGTAACAGTGACCAAGGAGGACTCGGTGATTTGGTGCAGAAAATTGACACCAAGGAGCTGAACCAGGTTAATATCTCTGACGAGGATATGAGCATTATCAAGCAAGGCTTCTATCAAGTGGTTCATGGCAGCAGTGGCTTTACGACTGGTCGAACCATTTCCCAGGGAGAGATCGTGCCAATCAGTGCCAAGACTGGTACGGCTGAGACCTTTGTGGACAAGGGCAAGAAAGAAGCCATCAATACCAATGTCGTGTCCTATGCACCAAGTGAGAAACCGCAGATTGCGGTGGCGGTGGTGTTCCCTCACAATACGGACCTATCTTCTACTGTCAGCCACAGTATCACTCGTGATATTATCAATCTATACAATCAACAACACCCTATGAATTAGTGCTCAATGAAAATCATCAGCAAACATAGAAAGCTAATGCAGTCAGTGCTCAAATAGAGCAATCTGGTTTGAGGAGATTTTTTGAGAATAGAGAAAGGATTTTATGCTTTACCCAACCCCTATTGCCAAGCTGATTGACAGTTTCTCTAAGCTGCCCGGCATTGGCATCAAAACAGCCACTCGACTGGCTTTTTACACTATTGGCATGAGCGATGACGATGTTAATGAATTTGCCAAGAATCTACTGGCTGCTAAGCGTGAGCTGAGCTACTGCTCTGTCTGTGGCAACCTGACGGACGAAGACCCTTGTGCAATCTGTCAAGACCAGTCGCGCGATCAATCAACTATTTTGATTGTTGAGGACAGCCGGGATGTGTCAGCCATGGAAAATATCCAGGAATACCACGGACTTTATCATGTCCTGCATGGCTTGATTTCGCCTATGAACGGCGTTGGACCGGACGATATCAATCTCAAAAGCCTGATTACTCGTCTGATGGATAGTGAGGTGACAGAGGTTATCGTTGCGACTAATGCGACTGCGGATGGCGAAGCGACTTCCATGTATATCTCACGTGTCCTGAAACCTGCTGGGATTAAGGTGACTCGCCTAGCGCGTGGTTTGGCGGTTGGCTCCGACATTGAGTATGCGGATGAGGTCACGCTGATTCGCGCTATCGAAAATCGGACGGAATTATAAACATAAAGGATTTTTCTGGCTCTAGCTGGCTAGAAGAGTCCTTTTTTCTGTTCAAAAATGCTGGGAATTGTGATATACTAAAACGGACTGATACAGAAGCTCCTGCTTAGAAGAATCGACTAGCTAGGTAGATGCAAAACCAAGCTTTTGAACTTGATTCTTCTCGGGCTGGCAGCTTTTGTAAATCGTACTATTTTTAGAAAATGATAGGAAAAATCATGGCAAAACAAAGATTGATTTTATTGTATGGCGGACGCAGTGCAGAGCGGGAAGTTTCGGTTTTATCAGCTGAGAGCGTCATGCGGGCTGTCAATTATGATAGATTCTCGGTGAAGACTTACTTCATCACCAAGGATGGAGATTTTATCCAAACTCAGGAATTTGAAGCAAAGCCAGCTGCTGATGAGAAACTGATGACAAATGCCACAGTGGATATGTCTCGGAAGATTAAGCCTAGCGATATTTACGAAGATGGAGCAGTGGTCTTTCCAGTTCTGCATGGTCCCATGGGCGAAGATGGTTCTATTCAAGGCTTCCTAGAAGTACTCAAAATGCCTTATGTCGGCTGTAATATTTTATCCTCTAGCCTGGCCATGGATAAAATCACGACCAAGCGAGTGCTGGAATCGGCAGGCATTGCCCAAGTGCCTTATGTGGCGCTAGTTGATGGCGAGGATCTAGAGCAAAAAATCCAGGAAATCGAGGAGAAATTGACCTATCCAGTCTTCACCAAGCCCTCCAATATGGGCTCCAGTGTCGGCATTTCTAAATCTGAAAACCAAGCAGAACTGCGTGCTTCTCTGGACCTGGCTTTCAAATACGACAGCCGGGTACTGGTTGAGCAAGGTGTAACAGCTCGTGAGATTGAGGTTGGACTTCTAGGCAATGTTGACGTCAAGAGTACCCTGCCTGGAGAAGTGGTCAAGGACGTGGCTTTCTATGACTACGAAGCCAAATACATTGATAATAAAATTACCATGGATATTCCGGCCAAGATTCCAGAAGAAGTGGTGAGTCTGATGCGTCAAAATGCAGAGGCCGCTTTCCGAGCTCTAGGTGGTCTGGGGCTGTCCCGCTGTGATTTCTTCTATACAGAAGATGGTCAGGTTTTCCTTAATGAGCTCAATACCATGCCAGGTTTTACCCAGTGGTCTATGTATCCATTGCTTTGGGAAAATATGGGGCTGGCCTATCCTGACTTGATTGAGAAACTAGTTGGCCTAGCTGAAGAGGCATTTGCTAAGAGAGAAGCGCATCTTCTCTAAAATATGATATAATAGAGGGGCTGAAAATTTTCGGTCCTTTCTTTTTGCGAGCAAACCGAAAAACGAGGAAGAAGTATGAAATTAGATTTATATGAAATAGCAGAAGTCCTGTCTGCGAAAAATGATGTGACTCAGTTTGAAAATGTTGCGCTTAGAAATGCTGAGTTTGACAGCCGCTTGATTGAGCCGGGTGGCCTTTTTGTGCCTCTTAAGGGAGCGCGTGATGGCCACGACTTTATCCCAACAGCCGTTGCTCAGGGAGCTGCTGCCACCCTATCTGAGCGTCCAGTGGCAGAGGGAGCTTATATCTTGGTCGATGATGTCCTGACGGCCTTTCAGCGCTTGGCCCAGTATTATCTGGAAAAGATGCAGGTGGATGTGCTGGCGGTGACAGGCTCCAACGGTAAAACGACGACTAAGGATATGCTGGCTCAGCTACTAGCAACCACTTACAAGACCTATAAGACCCAGGGCAATTACAATAACGAAATCGGTCTGCCTTATACGGTTCTTCACATGCCTGAAGACACAGAGAAACTTGTCTTAGAAATGGGGCAGGACCACTTGGGCGATATCCATCTCTTGTCTGAACTGGCCAAACCTAAGACAGGCATTGTAACTCTGGTCGGAGAAGCCCATCTAGAATTTTTCGGAAGCCGAACTGAAATTGCCCAAGGCAAGATGCAGATTGCGGATGGTCTAAGAGAAAATGGTCTCTTGATTGTTCCGGCAGATAAGATTGTCAATGAATTTCTGCCAGCAGACTGCAAACTGGTTCGCTTTGGTCCTGATGCGGATATCTTCCTGACGCGTCTGGAAGAGCGCAAGGACAGCTTGAGCTTTGACTGCAACTTTTTAGAGCATAGGATTGATCTGCCTGTGACCGGTAAGTACAATGCGACCAATGCCATGATTGCAGCCTATGCGGCTCTGCAGGAGGGTGTATCTGAGGCGGCTATTGCTCAAGCCTTTTCTGAGCTGGAGCTGACCCGCAATCGAACGGAGTGGAAGAAAGCTGGTAATGGCGCAGATATCCTATCGGATGTCTATAATGCCAATCCAACAGCCATGCGCTTGATTCTGGAGACTTTCTCGACCATTCCGGCCAATCCAGGCGGACGAAAATTGGCAGTGCTGGCGGATATGAAAGAGCTGGGAGCGGACTCTAAGTCCATGCATGGCTCGATGATTACCAGTCTCAATCCAGAAATTGTGACCGACCTTTTCCTTTATGGACAAGACATGGAAGCCCTCTATGACTATGCCAAGGAAATCTACCCGCCAGGCAAGGTTCATTACTTTATCAAAAATGACGAGAAAGACCAGTTTGAACAACTAACTAAAGCTGTCAGAGAGAAGCTGACTCCTGCCGACCAAATTCTTCTCAAAGGCAGCAATTCCATGAATCTGGCTAAGCTGGTAGAGGACTTGGAAGATGGAAACTAAAGAAACTGCAAAAACCATTCAACGTCTCCTTTCTATTACAGAGACAGGACTGGCATTTAGTCGTGATGAATTTGATCGAGAACGTTACTTAGAACTCCGTCAGCTTTTGGGACACCTCCTGGCTGATTGGTCAGATTTGGATGGGAAAGAATTGGCAGAGCTGTTGCGCCCAACGGATTTTTATGCCACTCCTTTGATTGATGTCCGAGCTGTACTGGTTCGAGACGGAAAAGTCTGTTTAGTCAAGGGTAAAAATGAGAAAACTTGGGCTTTACCAGGCGGCTTTTGTGAAGTCGGCCTATCTCCTAAGGAAAATATCGTCAAGGAAGTCCAAGAAGAAACGGGATTTAATGTTTCAGTTTCGCGTCTGCTTGCAATTTTTGATACTAATAAATTTCAATTTCAGAGTAAGCAATATGCTAAACTGGTCTTCGAGTGTCAGATAGAGGATGGAGATTTTCAGCCTAATACAGAAATAGAAGAGTTAGCTTTCTTTGATATCCAATCTCTACCAGAATTATCTTCTAAGCGGACGACAAAAGAACAGTTGGAAATCCTTTGGGAGATTTATCAAGGAGGCAGAGAACAGTATTTGGATTAGTTAAGTAAGTTTCTGGGATGCTTTTTGTCTGAAAAAGCTAGAAATTATTGCAACAACAGGCAAACTCAGCCTTGTTCAAACCTTATATTAGAATGGGAGCCTAGGAGATGGGAATAAGAGATATGTTTACAACCTATAAAACCGAACCGCCTCAACTAGGACTTTGGTATTTTGTTCTTTTGGGGCTGGTCTTTGCGATTATCTGGCTTTCCTATCGCTACTACAATCGGAAGCCTTACCAGCAGCTATTTGTCGGGATGCAAGCTTGTCAGCTGATAAGCCTCTATTCTTGGTATATGCTGACTGCTGCCCCGCTGTCTGAGAGTCTGCCTTTTTATCATTGCAGAATGGCTATGTTTGCCTTGATGTTTCTGCCTAATCGCTCAGTTTATAAATTTTATTTTGCACTTTTGGGGACTTTTGGCTCGATTGTAGCCTTTATCTATCCGATTTTTGATCCCTATCCTTTTCCCCATATCACTATTTTGTCCTTTATCATCGGCCATCTGGCGCTCTTGGGAAATTGTTTGATTTATCTTTTCAGATATTATCATACTTTCTCTATGAGCTGGCAGCGAGTGGTGTGGACGACCTTTATGATGAATGCTTTTTTGCTTGTTATCAATATGTTGACAAAGGGTTCTTATGGATTTCTCACTGATCCGCCGCTTGTTGGCAATCACGGACTCCTGCTCAATTATCTGCTTGTCTCAATCGTCTTAAGTGCAGCAGTCTGCTTGGTTTCTGACATTTTTAAGCGCGTGGAGCAGACCAAGACAGTCACCCTAACCTAATCATCTAACGGAGGATTTATGAAAGATTTTTTAACTACGACAAAAACGGTGGCACCGCCTATCTCGATTTTTTGGTATGCTGTGATGATTGCTTTGGTTTTGCTGTCTATTTGGAGCTCACTCAAATACCATGATAATCCGCGTTTTGTCAAGGCTTTTAAGTGGATTCAGATTGCTCAACTGCTGATGCTTTATAGCTGGTATTTTGGTTTTCGAATTCCCTTTTCCAATAGTCTGCCCTTCTATCATTGCCGCTTGGCTATGTTTGCGGTGGTCTTTCTGCCAGACAAATGGCGCAGCAAGCAGTATTTTGCTCTTTTAGGAGCTAGCGGAGCGGTATTTGCCTTGGGCTATCCAGTTTTTGACCCCTATGATTTCCCGCATATTACCAGCTTTTCTTTCCTGATTGGCCACTATGCCCTCTTGGTTAATTCCTTGATTTATCTGATGAATCACTACGACAAGACCCTGCTCAAGAAATACATGATTGTAGCTTACACCTTTGGACTCAACCTTTTCCTAGTCGGCGTTAATCAAGTGACCGGAGGAAATTACGGTCTGCTAAAAAGTCCGCCTTTCATCCCTGATGCCCCCCTATGGATAAAGTACCTTCTTGTGTCAGTCATCCTTTCTCTGGCTCTGGTTCTCTTTGATATATTGTTTAAGAAACGGTGGAAAAAGCAGTTAAGTTTGGTCCGCAGTTAATTCATCTCAAGTTTACAAGTCCTGTCAAGTTAATGTGGCAGGAATTTTTTTAAATTAGGAAGCCTTATCACGCCCTGCTTTGCTTCTAGTAACAAACGGACTATTTGTCTATCAACTCTTTAAGCTGGTCGAGCTAGACGCTTCTATTAGCAGAATGAAACATCCCAAATTTTGGGCTTTCTTAACAACTGGCGGATGGCTTGATCCTCTATCTCTTGAAACGGAATAAGGTCATTTTTTCCATGACAACTGAAGAGAAAGAAGAACTGGAAACCAGAGAATTGCCTGCTCCATTTACTGGATTTGAACTCAATCGTTGCAATTTGTGCCATTGTCAGGGTTTTAAGGAAATTTCATTGACTTAGGAGAATAGAATCGCTCGAAAGGGCGATTTTTATCTTCTTTAGATAATTGAAAAAAAGCGCTAAATCCGCTATAATAGGTAGGTTGAAAGGTTGGAATACTCCGATGTAAAATAAAAAACAAATACTAAGATTCGCCATTATCCTAAATGAAAGAAAGAGAAGAAAATGACTTTACAAGAAGAAATTAAGAAACGCCGGACCTTTGCCATTATCTCCCACCCGGACGCAGGGAAGACGACCATCACGGAGCAGTTGCTCTACTTCGGAGGCGAGATTCGTGAAGCTGGGACAGTCAAGGGGAAAAAGACAGGTAATTTTGCCAAGTCTGACTGGATGGATATTGAGAAGCAGCGGGGGATTTCGGTGACTTCCTCTGTCATGCAGTTTGACTACGATGGTAAGCGGGTCAATATCCTGGATACGCCAGGACACGAGGACTTCTCAGAAGATACTTATCGGACTTTGATGGCGGTGGATGCTGCGGTCATGGTTATTGACTCGGCCAAGGGTATTGAGGCTCAGACCAAGAAATTGTTTGAGGTTGTCAAGCATCGGAATATCCCAGTCTTCACTTTTATGAACAAGCTGGATCGTGACGGTCGCGAGCCCTTGGACTTGTTGGAAGAACTGGAAGAGATTTTGGGTATTGCCAGCTATCCGATGAATTGGCCGATTGGGATGGGGAAGAGCTTTGAGGGTCTTTATGACCTCTACAATGAGCGGCTGGAGCTTTATAAGGGTGAGGAGCGCTTTGCAACTCTGGCAGAAGGCGATCAACTGTTTGCTTCTAACCCTTTCTATGAGCAAGTTAAGGAAGACATTGAGCTCTTGAGCGAAGCTGGGAATGAATTCTCAGAAGAAGCGATTTTGGCTGGCAAGCTAACACCTGTTTTCTTCGGCTCAGCCCTGACCAACTTTGGCGTCCAGACTTTCCTGGAAACCTTCCTTAAGTTTGCTCCGGAACCGCATGGCCATAAGAAGACAGATGGCGAGGTAGTCGAACCACTCAGCCCAGACTTTTCAGGTTTTGTCTTTAAAATTCAGGCTAATATGGACCCGCGCCACCGCGACCGTATCGCCTTTGTTCGTATTGTTTCTGGAGAGTTTGAACGCGGTATGAGTGTCAATTTGCCTCGCACTGGCAAGTCTGCCAAGCTATCTAATGTTACCCAGTTTATGGCCGAAAGTCGGGAAAATGTGACCAATGCTGTAGCTGGTGATATTATCGGGGTTTATGATACGGGGACTTATCAGGTCGGTGACACCCTGACTGTAGGCAAGAATAAGTTTGAATTTGAGCCTCTGCCAACCTTTACTCCAGAGATCTTTATGAAAGTTTCAGCTAAGAATGTCATGAAACAAAAATCCTTCCATAAGGGGATTGAGCAGCTGGTGCAAGAGGGAGCCATCCAGCTTTATACCAACTACCAGACGGGCGAGTACATGCTGGGCGCTGTCGGTCAGCTCCAGTTTGAGGTCTTCAAGCACCGCATGGAAAATGAATACAACGCTGAAGTAGTCATGAATCCTATGGGTAAAAAGACTGTCCGCTGGATTTCACCAGATGATTTGGACGAGCGTATGTCTTCTAGCCGGAATATTTTAGCCAAAGACCGCTTTGATCAGCCAGTCTTCCTCTTTGAAAACGACTTTGCCCTGCGCTGGTTCGCGGACAAGTATCCAGATGTCAAACTGGAAGAGAAGATGTAACGTACTAAGATTGCTTGGCTACATAGTAGTCTAAGCAATCTACGCCATGTCCTATGGGACCATGGCTAAGTACCTTACTAACTGCGTTTGGCAAATAAAATCGATTTGCCAAACTCCGTGTCGTAGTGAATGGGATTGTTATGATTGTATAACAAACTAAAGTTACTAAGGCCGAGTTCAGTTGGCCCCTTGCTAGCCACTTGACTAATCTCGTCAGGCGAGGTAGTTAATTTGATTGGTTTTGTGCTTCGACATTGCATATTTACTTGCAGGAAGAGTTTATGAAGTTGGGTGCTAGTTTATTAGAGAATCATTCTACCTCATAGAAAGGAGCTCCATGTTTCTGGAAAGAAAACTAAAAGATCAGTCTGTCTGGATCAACATTGACTCAGATAGTTTCAAAAAGAACGCCCGGATTTATCAGGATTATGAAATTGATAAAGAGACCATCGAGTATGCGCTGGATAAGAATGAGCGGGCTCACATGGACTACAATCGTGAGAATGGAACTGTTGTCTTTATCTACAATGTCCTTAATCTAGCGACAGATAAGGAACATTATGAGACGATTCCCATGACCTTTGTGGTGCAACAGAGACGGCTCATTACGATCAGCAACCAGGACAATGCCTATGTTGTGGATATGATGAAGGCTTATACTGAGCGCCATGAGCCAGTATCGGTCTATAAGTTTCTCTTTGCTAGTCTAGAGTTGATCTCCAATTCTTACTATCCAGTTGTTGAGCGGATGGACAAGCGCAAGGATGAGATTAATGCTCTTCTGCGTCAGACCACTACCAAAAAGCATCTTTTTGCCCTGTCCGACTTGGAAACTTCTATGGTCTATCTAGTTGCTGCAGCTAAGCAGAATCGTATGCTCCTAGAGCATATCAAAAGTCATGGAATTTACCGACGTTTTGATGAATTAGAAACCGAGCAGTTTGAGGATGCTATGATTGAGGCTCGTCAGCTCGTCTCTATGACCGATCTGATTGCTCAAGTTCTCAGCCAGCTCTCTGGCTCCTACAATAATATCCTGAACAACAATCTGAATGACAATTTGACGGTCTTGACCATTATTTCGGTCCTTTTGGCAGTACTCGCAGTTATCACGGGTTTCTTTGGTATGAATGTTCCTCTGCCCTTGTCTAATGATAAAAATGCCTGGATTTATATTGTTGTCATTAGTCTAATCATCTGGGGACTTCTGACCAAGCTTCTTAAATGGTTAGCCAATAAGAAGTAAACATTTGAAATTATTTTTCCTATAACAAGCACCGAGAATGGTGCTTGTTTTTTCGTGCTTGGAAAAATAATTATTAGTACAGTTTGCCTGTATTTAAAAAACTGTTATTATGTGTTAGAAAATATAACATAAAAATTATAATTCTTATTGCATAAAATTTCATAATAAAGTATAATATAAAACAATTTAAAATAAGTGAGGGGTAGAAATATGGCAGAATACCTAAACGATTTAAATTACAAAGGTAAAATATACCAATACATAGACCTTTGGAAAGCCTCAGCTCTACTAGGAGGGGATATAGAAAGACTTCCTTATTCTATACGAATATTATTAGAAAGTGTTCTTCGTAAGGAAGATGGTATTGATGTAATAAAAGATAACATTGGTTCTTTGGTGCATTATCAAGCTAAATCACCAAGCGGAGAAGTTCCTTTTAAGCCTAGTCGAGTTATTCTCCAGGATTTTACGGGTGTTCCTGTCGTAGTGGATTTGGCTAGTATGCGCGATGCGATTGTCAAGCAGGGAGGTCAGGCCGATCAGATTAATCCAGAGATTCCGGTTGATTTAGTTATTGACCACAGTGTTCAAGTGGACTTTTATGGCTGTGATACAGCTCTAGAGGCCAATATGACCCAAGAGTTTGTCCGCAATAATGAGCGCTACGAATTTCTCAAGTGGGCAGAAAAATCATTTGATAATTACCGTGCGGTTCCCCCTGCTACTGGGATTATCCATCAGGTCAATATCGAGTTTCTCAGTGATGTCATCATTGAGAAGGATGGCCAACTCTATCCGGACAGTATGTTTGGGACGGACAGTCATACGACCATGATTAATGGTATCGGTGTTCTGGGCTGGGGAGTCGGTGGGATTGAGGCTGAAGCTGCCATGCTAGGTGAGGCTTCATATTTCCCAGTTCCTGAGGTGATTGGTGTTCGTCTTTTGGGAAGGCTACCTAAGATTGCGACAGCGACAGATTTGGCTTTAAAGGTCACGCAAATCTTGCGGCAGGAAAATGTTGTTGGCAAATTTGTCGAGTTCTTTGGACCTGGCTTGTCTAATCTAAGCCTAGCTGATCGGGCAACAGTGGCTAATATGGCGCCGGAATACGGAGCTACCTGTGGTTATTTTCCGATAGATGAGGAAACGCTTAATTACATGCGTCTGACCAATCGGTCAGAAGATCATATCGAGCTGACCCGTCTCTATGCTCAAAAAAATCACCTCTTCTATGATGAAAAGGTTGAGCCGAACTATACCAAGGTAGTCGAAATTGATTTGTCCAGCATTGTGCCGAGCATCTCAGGACCCAAGCGTCCCCAAGATTTGATTGAATTGACAGCTGCTAAAGAAGAATTTCAAGCTAGTCTAGTCAGAGAAGCGGGGGTCCGAGGCTTTGGTCTAGATGAGAGCGAGCTGGAAAAGTCAGCAGTGGTTCAATTTTCTGATTATGAGGAGACGATTAAGACAGGCCATGTGGCTATCGCAGCCATTACTAGCTGTACCAATACATCCAATCCCTATGTGCTGATGGCGGCAGGGCTTTTGGCCAAGAAAGCAGTAGAAAAAGGCTTACGCGTTTCAAAGACTGTCAAGACTTCTTTGGCTCCGGGCAGCAAGGTGGTCACAGGCTATCTCAAGAAGAGTGGTCTACAAACTTATCTGGATCAGCTTGGTTTCAATGTTGTCGGCTATGGCTGCACTACTTGTATTGGAAATTCAGGCAATCTCCGAGCAGAAGTGGCTCAGGCGATTACAGATACTGACTTGCTGGCTAGTGCTGTTCTTTCAGGCAATCGGAATTTTGAAGGACGGATCAATCCACTGGTCAAGGCTAATTTCCTAGCTAGTCCGCCCTTGGTAGTTGCCTATGCTCTGGCTGGAAATACCAATATTGATCTGACCAGTGAGCCGTTGGGTTATGATCAAAAGGGGCAGCCTGTCTATTTGATGGATTTGATGCCGGAGCACGACTTGGTTGCTGATTATGTTCAAAAATATGTGACGCGCCAGCTTTTTGAAAAAGAATATGCTCATGTGTTTGACGACAATGAAAAATGGAATCAGATTCCGACAGCCTCTTCTCAAAATTATCAGTGGAATCAGGCTTCTACCTATATCCAAAATCCACCTTATTTTGATGGTTTAGCTGATGATTTAGTCATTCAGCCACTGAAAAATCTTGCAGTGCTGGCAAAATTTGGGGATACGGTGACGACAGACCATATCTCCCCAGCAGGAAATATTGCCAGAAACAGCCCAGCAGCTTCCTATTTGATGGAGCATGGAGTGGATTACCAAGAGTTTAATTCCTATGGCAGCCGTCGGGGCAATCATGAGGTCATGATGCGGGGGACTTTTGCCAATATTCGGATTAAAAATGAATTGGCGGATGGGAAAATTGGTGGTTACACAGATTATAAAGGAGAGTTGCTATCCATTTATGAAGCGGCCATGCGCTACAAGGAAGAGCAAATTGACACCATTGTCCTAGCTGGCAAAGACTACGGTATGGGGTCCAGCCGTGATTGGGCAGCCAAGGGGGCTAATCTTTTGGGTGTCAAGGTGGTGTTGGCAGAGAGTTTTGAGCGTATCCACCGGTCCAATCTGGTCATGATGGGGATTCTTCCTTTGCAGTATCTAGAGGGAGAAAATGCGGATAGTCTGGGCTTAACAGGCAAGGAGACTTTCGACATCAATCTGCCACAGAACCCGCGAGTTGGGCAGTTAGTTGACGTGGTAGCGCGGAAAGGTGCTGAAAAAATAGCTTTTCAAGCTCGACTGCGTTTTGATGCAGAGGCGGATATCCGTTACTATGAAAACGGAGGAATTTTGCCCATGGTCGTTAGAAAGAAATTAGAGGAGGTGTGAGCATGAGTCAGACGGACGGTTTGAAAGATACCATTGCCTGTGATACTCGGATTAGCCAGATTGTGGATGATTCTTTGTCTTATGCAGGCTACAATATTTCTGAATTGGTAGAGCACCACGCGAGTTTTGAAGAGGTGATTTATCTGCTCTGGCATTTGCATTTGCCGACTCAAATTGAGCTCAAGCATTTTGAAGAAGATCTGCGAACTAATTATGCCATTAGCGATGCGGTGGAGCAGTGCATCCTTATCCAGTCCCGTAAGCACCTTCATCCCATGAGCGTCTTGCGCTCAACGGTCAGTCTTTTGGGTGTTTATAATGTCCATGCTGAGGAAGCTTCTCTAGAAGCGACCTATGAGCAGAGCATCCAGCTTATGGCAAAGATGCCGACTATTATTGCGGCTTTTGCCAGACTGAGGTCGGGTCAGACTCCGGTAGAGCCGCGGGAGGATTTGGGCTTTGCGGCTAATTTCCTCTATATGCTCAAGGGAGAAGAGGCTAGTGAGCTTGAAGTCAAAGCCTTTAACTGTGCCTTGGTGCTCCATGCCGATCATGAACTCAATGCTTCAACTTTTGCGGCTCGTGTATGTGCCTCAACCTTGACTGATATTTATTCTTGCGTGACAGCAGCTGTTGGAGCGCTCAAGGGCTCCCTTCATGGTGGCGCTAATGAATGTGTCTTTGATATGCTGAAAGAGATCAGAGAGGAAGGGGATTGCCAAGCCTACTTAGACCGCAAGCTGGCTTCTCACGAGAAAATTATGGGCTTTGGTCACCGGGTTTACAAGACCCAAGATCCGCGTGAAAAATACCTGCGTCAAATGGCTAAGGATTTGACACAGGGGACCAAGGATGAGGTTTGGTATCAGCTTTCAGTGGAAATTGAAGCCTATATGAAGCATACCAAGCATCTGATACCGAATGTCGATTTTTATTCGGCTACGGTTTACCATGTGTTGGGCATTGACAGCAGTATCTACACCCTGATTTTTGCCATGAGTCGGGTGGCTGGCTGGATTGCTCATATTCAGGAACAGCGCAAGAACAATAAACTGATTCGGCCACGTTCTAACTATATTGGTGCTCAAGGTTTGGAGTATCTTCCCATTGGAAGGAGATAAAATGGCAGATAAGATTTTGTTTGAGAAAGGGCGGTTGCAGGTGCCGGATGCTCCGATTATTCCTTACATCCAAGGTGATGGGATTGGGGGTGATATCTGGAGGAATGCCCGGCTGGTCTTTGATAAGGCAGTGGAAAAGGCTTATGGAAGTCAGAGAAAGGTTTTTTGGAAGGAAGTTTTGGCTGGGAAAAAAGCAGCAGACCAGACAGGTGACTGGCTGCCGGACGAAACGTTGGCAACGATTAAGGATTGTCTGGTAGCTATAAAGGGCCCGCTAGAAACCCCAATCGGAGAAGGGATTCGTTCCTTGAATGTGGCCCTGAGACAGGAATTGGACCTTTACGCCTGTCTGCGGCCGGTTCGTTATTTCAAGGGAGTTCCCAGTCCGCTCAAGCACCCAGAGAAGACAGATATCACGATTTTTCGGGAAAATACAGAAGACATCTATGCAGGGATTGAGTGGGAGAGTGGAACGGCTGAAGTCCAAAAAGTTATCGATTTCCTGCAGGAGGATATGCAGGTTGACAAGATTCGCTTCCCAGAAAGCTCTGCTATTGGGATTAAGCCTATCTCTAAGCAGGGCAGTGAGCGGCTGATACGGGCAGCTATTGACTATGCGCTAGCCAAAGGACTAAGGCGTGTCACTCTGGTTCACAAGGGCAATATCCAGAAATTTACAGAGGGCGGTTTTCGGAAATGGGGCTATGAACTAGCTCAAAGAGAGTATGTGGACGAGCTGGCTTCTGGAAAACTAATCATCCAGGATGTCATTGCGGATAATTTTCTGCAACAGATTTTGCTCTATCCAGAAAAATTCGACGTTGTTGCTTTGACCAATCTAAATGGTGACTATGCCAGCGATGCCTTGGCTGCTCAGGTGGGCGGGATTGGTATCGCTCCAGGGGCCAATATCAATTACGAGACTGGTCATGCTATTTTTGAAGCTACTCACGGGACGGCGCCAGATATAGCAGGTCAAAACAGGGCTAATCCTTGTTCTCTTCTCTTATCGGGAGCCATGCTCTTTGATTACATTGGTTGGTCGGAGGTCTCTCATCTCCTGACTAAGGCCGTTGAGAAAGCTCTCTTTGAGCAAAAAGTGACAGGGGATTTTGCCAGTCAGCTGGAAGGAGTAGCAGCTTTGACCACTAGTCAATTTGCTGAGGAGCTGGTAGCTAATATAGAAAAGTGTCAATAATGAAAAAATGATGAAGAATCTGCCTATCTAGACAGTCTCTTCATCACTTTTTTTGTCTTTTTCGATATTCCAGTCCCCAGCCGATGATCCAGCAAAAGACTAGCAGATAATTTTCAATCCAGCCCAGTAGATTCGCTTGATTCGCCTTTTCCAGATAGCCTAGCAGATGGTTGGTGCCAAAGCCCAGCCCACCCAGAATCAGTGCTAGCAAAGTCATACGTAGATAGAACCAATCATACTTTATGTTGGCGGCAATGACTAAAGGAAGAATAGCCAGATTCCAGAAACCAATTTCCCGCTGCCAGTAGGGAGCTAGACCATAGATGGACTCATTGCCCAAGAGCTGGGGCTGGAAAATCTGGATCATAGCCGCGCCCATCATAGCTAAGAATAGTAAAATGAAAGTCACTCGTAAAAATTTATTCATACTTGTCTCCTTTCTTCTTTGTAGATTATAATGTTTTTGAAAATGATTTTCAAATTTTCATTTTTTACAAAAGAAATCTCTAATAAAATATTTTACAGTCAAGTCCTATCTTTTTAACCTTATTTATGGTATACTGGGTAGGTTGCAAAACTTACAGTTTTTCTATTCAGTGGGAACTAGCGACCGAGTCGGCGCTTTTTTAGTGCCTGGACTTGAGAGACCATATTTATGAAGAGAAGAGCGAATACTCTCAGAAAATCGAGATTTAGCAAGAGAAAAGCACTTGGTATGTTTCGATAGTTGAGTATCAAAAGCCTTATAAGGTGGCTTCGCACCGCCTTTAGAAAGAAGAAGAACATTGAAATTTAATGAATTACATTTATCTGCTGAATTACTAGCAGAAATTGAAAAAGCTGGCTTTGTAGAAGCAAGCCCTATTCAAGAGCAGACAATTCCACTTGCTATGGCAGGTAAGGATGTCATTGGTCAGGCCCAGACTGGGACAGGAAAGACAGCAGCCTTTGGCTTCCCAACTTTGGAGAAGATTGATACAGATAATCCTGCTGTGCAGGCTTTGATTATCGCTCCAACCCGTGAATTGGCTGTGCAGAGTCAGGAAGAGCTTTTCCGTTTTGGCCGCAGCAAGGGGGTCAAGGTGCGTTCTGTCTACGGTGGCTCCAGCATCGAAAAGCAAATCAAGGCCCTCAAGTCTGGTGCTCATATCGTCGTAGGAACACCTGGCCGTCTCTTGGATTTGATCAAACGCAAGGCGCTTAAGCTGAATCAGATTGAAACCTTAATCTTGGACGAAGCGGATGAAATGCTTAACATGGGCTTTTTGGAAGATATTGAGTCTATCATTTCACGTGTGCCAGAAGAGCGTCAGACCTTGCTCTTTTCAGCGACCATGCCGGATGCTATCAAGCGCATCGGTGTTAAGTTCATGAAGGAGCCTGAGCATGTCAAGATTGCTGCTAAAGAGCTGACAACGGAGCTGGTGGATCAGTATTATATCCGTGTCAAGGAAAATGAAAAATTTGATACTATGACCCGCCTGATGGACGTGGAGCAGCCAGAGCTGTCTATCGTCTTTGGCCGGACCAAGCGCCGGGTGGATGAGCTGACTCGTGGCCTGAAAATCCGCGGTTTCCGAGCAGAGGGTATCCATGGTGATTTGGACCAAGGCAAGCGCCTTCGCGTTCTACGCGACTTTAAAAACGGCAATCTGGATGTCTTGGTGGCGACAGATGTGGCAGCGCGTGGATTGGACATTTCTGGTGTAACCCATGTCTACAACTACGACATTCCGCAGGATCCAGAAAGCTATGTTCACCGGATTGGTCGGACTGGTCGCGCTGGTAAGTCAGGTCAGTCTATTACTTTCGTAGCGCCAAATGAAATGGGCTA
The DNA here is from genome assembly GCF_019928825.1 of Streptococcus sanguinis. Taxonomy (GTDB): domain Bacteria; phylum Bacillota; class Bacilli; order Lactobacillales; family Streptococcaceae; genus Streptococcus; species Streptococcus sanguinis_L. Next base: position 473,497 of record NZ_JAHZOP010000002.1, read on the forward strand.
TCTGCAGATCATCGAAAATCTGACCAAGAAGCGTATGAAAGGCCTCAAGCCAGCGACTGCAGAGGAAGCTTTCCAAGCTAAGAAAAAAGTTGCTCTTAAGAAGATTGAACGCGATTTTGCGGATGAAAACATCCATTCTAACTTTGAGAAATTTGGCAAGGATGCCCGCAAGCTAGCAGCAGAATTCAGTCCGGAAGAGCTGGCTATGTATATCCTCAGCTTGACGGTGCAGGATCCAGATGCTCTTCCTGAAGTAGAAATTGCCCGTGAAAAACCATTGCCATTTAAACCGTCTGGCGGTGGCTTTGGCGGAAAAGGCAAGGGCAGTCGTGGCGGAAATAGCAACCGTCGCAGCAATGACAACCGCCGTGACCGAGGTGGCCGTCGCGATCAATTTAAGAAAGGTCGCAAAGACGAGCGTTTTGACAAAGAAAATCGCTACCGCAAGGACCACAAGAAGCCACGCAATACTTCTAGCGAAAAGAAAACCGGCTTTGTTATCCGTAACAAGGGTGATAAATAAAGCGGGGTGTTAACTGGAGTTGACGACAATTTTAGCGTCGAGAGAGAATGCAAGTTCTCTCTTTTTTTGTTTGTTCGATGAGTCTGGTTACCGTCTGTCCCACAGAAATATAAGTATGAGCCAATGTAGTTTCCTTAATCATGCTGATTGAAGCAGTCCTGTTTTTCAAAGTAAATAATAATCGCCTTATTTTTGCTATAGAACAGGATTCAAAGTATTTCAACTAATTTCGATATCAAAATTCAACATATCAGTCAATTAAAATAAAAAAATTCACAAATCTTTGTTTATATGCTGGAACTGTTGTATAATAAGGTGAAGGTGAGTCTGTAAGAAATTCAGGAGCAAAAGGAGAATGTAAAATGAAAGAAAGTAGACATAGAATCATTCTGCAAGAACTGGATCAAACAGGTGTGGTTGCTGTGAAAAACCTCAAAGAAATGCTGGGCGTTACGGATATGACTATCCGTCGAGATTTGATTGACTTGGAGAAGCAGGGCATGCTGACCCGAGTTCATGGCGGAGCCCATAAGAAGGTCAAAAATGCTCTCAATGAGATTTCCCACTCAGAAAAGCAAATGCTGAATGTTGAGGAGAAGAAGCAGATTGCCCGTAAATGTGCGGATTTGATTGCTGACGGGGATACGGTCTTTATTGGGTCAGGCACCACAACGGATTTTATAGGAGATTATTTGGATGGCAAAAATATCAGCATTGTCACCAATTCGCTGCCAATTTTTGAAAAGTTAAAAGAAAGGTCCAATTTAGATTTAATTCTGATTGGAGGACGTTATCGTGCTAAGACTCAAACCTTTGTCGGTCAGTTTGCCAATAATCTTTTGAAAGAAATCAAGGTTTCCAAGGCCTTTATCGGGGCGAATGGCATTGACGGTCATAATGTTACCACCAGTAATGAAGAGGAAGGCAACGGCGACGCGATTATCCTTAACAATGCCATCAGCAAATATATTGTAGCCGATAACAGCAAGTTTGACAGCTATTCTTTCTATTCTTTTTACCGGCTGGACAACCTCAGTGCAGTTGTGACGGACGACAATATCGCTCCGAAAGTTAAGGAAAAATACAGCACTTATGTTGAAATTTTGTGATGTCTGACCGATGAGAGAAACTTAGTTTAAATGAATAATTTATAGAGGCTGTGACTGGGATTTTGTTTAGAAATTCTAGTCGCAGCTTTTTTATCTCTTGATCTCATTTTGTAAACAACAGTCTTGACTTTGCTGCGGAATTCCTTATATAATAAAATGTATTATTAAATTTTAGGAGGTCTTATGACAATCAATATAGTGATTTTTGTGGCTGTGTCGCTTTTTCGTTTGGTGTTTTTGAGGAAATCCTCTCAGAATGAGCAGGATATTCTGGCCAAGGGTGGCATAGAGTACGGGGTGAAAAACTCAACTATCATGAAGTACCTGCACATGCTTTTTTATGCGGTTTGCTTTCTGGAATTGCTGCTGAAAAAGCCAGCTTTTGACTTTGTGAGTCTATTGGGGGCTGTCTTGTTGCTCTTTTCTATGTTTATGCTCTACCTTGTTGCTAAGCTCTTGGGACCAGTTTGGACCATCAAGCTTATGCTGGTTAAGGATCATAAGTTTGTCGACCACTGGCTCTTTCGCAATGTCAAACACCCTAATTATTTCCTGAATGTTGTACCAGAATTGGTGGGCTTGGCACTGCTCAGTCATGCTTACTTTGCTCTTTTCATTCTCTTCCCGCTCTACTGTATCACCCTCTATGTCCGTATCAAGGAAGAGGAGCAGCTGCTCAAGGAAGTCATCATTCCAAATGGAATTGCTGGTGAATAAAATTAATAAAATGCATATCGACTGCAAAATAAAGGCTAGGACCTTTATGTCCTAGCCTTTTCTTGCATGAATTTTCGTATTTCATCAGCCATTTGCTGGGGTTGGTTCGCTTCAAAAAGTAAAGTATTTTCTTCAGGCTGGTGGGCAGTTTGGCTGAAAGCCAAAACTGGCTTCCCCTTGCTGATAGCCCTTTGAACAATTTGGTCGACCTCTCCCCAGTGATTGATATCCAAGTAAATATCCGCCCTATCAAGCAAATCTTCTATAAAGTCATCCTGGTGAATATTGGTGTAGAGGTTGATATTGGGATAGTCCTTAAAGCTGGCCAAGTAAGGAGAAATACTGGTCTTAGCAGCTATGTGAAATTCCAAGTCTGGCAGATTTTCTGCTAAATAGGCCAGCTGTTCCAAGGTATCAGAAGCTGTCAGCGTAAAGGCATGGAAATTGCCCTGTGGACGCTCCTTGATGATAAGCTCTTCCTTGCTCATAGCGATAGAGTTGCTGGGAATATCCTGGAAAATCAAGCTGTTGGCTCCGATGATGACATTATCGCCAATGGTCACACCTTTGAGAATCACAGTATTAGCCCCAATCCAGCAGTTTGCTCCAATCTTAACCGGCGCAACAGTAAAATCAATCTTTTCAATATGGTAATTAGAATACTGATGATTATGGTCAAAAATGCGGACCCCATCGCCAAACATGGTGTCCTTGCCGATTTCGATAGAGTGCTGACATCGGACAGTGCAGTGGTCATTGAAGAAAACTCGGTTTCCTAGTTTGAGTTGTGCGCCACTGGCTACACTGAGGCTGGTAAAGGATTGGAAGACGACATCTTGACCGATATCAAGCTGGCTATCTGGGGAAATTTCTATATGATGAAAGTCGCCTTTAAACTGGATTTCAGGCATTTTGAGTCCTTTCTTTGATGTAAGCCAGTTTGGCTTGTCTAGTTTTCTTTTTAAAGAGTGCTTCAGCCGACATGGCAGCCGGCTTGCTAGGGTGTTCCTCTTGGTAAAGTAAGGAGACTGGCAGCCGAGCGCGGGTGTACTTGGCTCCTTTGCCAGCTTGATGCTTTTTGAGTCGGGCTTGAACATCCGTTGTGTAGCCCGTGTAGAGGGATCCGTCCCCGCATTCAAGTACGTACATATAGGCTTTATTTTCCATAGTAAATCTCGTGAATCTCCGGAGTGTAGCTGCCGTCCTGATTGTGAATAAAGAGAGGGGGCAGGATTTTTAGACCGTCGCGGGAACCATCTTTAATAGCTTCAATGAGCAGCATATTGGCCTCTTTACCCAATTTTGGATAGACAAACTGGATGCGCTTGGGAGCCAGGTTGTGGGCTTGCATGGTGTCTAAAATATCTAAAAAGCGTTCTGGTCGATGAACCATAGCTAGCCGACCGTTGGATTTGAGGACTCGCTGAGCAATCTTGCAAATTTCTTCCAGATTTGTTGAGATTTCATGGCGGGCTAAAAGGTAGTGCTGGCTTTCGTTTAGATTTGATTGCTTATCAACCTTGAAATATGGAGGATTGCAGAGAATCATGTCAACCTTGCTGCCGGTGATATAGCGTCCTAGGTTTTTCAGATCGTCCTGAATGACCTGCATTTGCTGGGTCAAATCATTGAGCTCAATGGAGCGCTCGGCCATGTCTGCCAGACGCTCCTGAATCTCGACTGCCAGAATCTTGGCCTTGGTGCGAGTGCTAGCAAAAAGTCCAACGGCGCCATTTCCAGCACAGAGATCGACAATCAACCCCCGCTGAGGCAGCTTGGGAAAGCGGGAAAGCAGCACGCTGTCTACCGAATAGCTGAAGACCTCACTATTTTGAATAATCTTGACATCCGTCGAAAAGAGCTGGTTGACGCGCTCTCCGTCTTTTAGTTTTGCTTCGTTCATAAGTCAATTATAGCATGATTTAGTAAGGATTCCAAAGGGATATGGGAAGTTTTTGCACAATCAAAAAAACATGCGAGGGCTCTCGCATGTTTCCATGAGCTTAAATGACAATTCTTTTTTAGCTAGCCCTTAATCAAATCTGTATTTCTGCTTGATGGTGCAGGCAACAAAGACAAGTCCGAAAATGACCATGAGAATCAGATAGACTGGCAAAGTTGCGGCTGTCAGCGTTGCAATTTCCAAAAGGTGCTGCAGGACAAAGGCTGATAGATAGAAGCCAAAGACAGAGAAGATAATAAGCAGGCTGCGCCAGAGGTTGAGTGGCAGACAGGCTCGGATGACTGACATGAAGCTGATGCTGCCTAGCAAGTAGTAGGTTAGGGTGGACATTTCTATGTCGCTCCAGCCATGGCTGGAGCCCCAGATACGAACAAATAGCACGCTGAAGACAATCATGATGGAGCTTGGCAGAGCCAGTTGCAGGGAGCGTTTGAGGAAGTGCTTTTCAACCGGCTTAATATTGCGCTCAAAGGTGAGGACAAAGGGCGGGAAACCTTCGACAAACTGGTCAATCAGGGTGATTTGAATCGGGATGAATGGGAAAATCAAGAGGTATTCAGATTTTCCGAGCAGGATACTGGCGATACAGATGATAGCCAGGATAAAGGAATAGATCGTCTTGATGAAGAAAATCGGAGCAATCCGGCCGATATTGTTAACGACTCGGCGGCCTTCAAAAAGAATCTCAGGGACATCGTTAAAGTCGGAGTTAAGAAGGACCAAATTGGCAATTTGCCGAGTTGCGGGGTCTCCCTCCGCCATGACGATGGAACAGTCTGCTTCACGTAAGGCCAAGATATCATTAACCCCATCTCCGGTCATGGCTGTTGTCCGACCGGCGGCCTTGAGAGTCTGGATGAGCAGTTTTTTCTGATGAGGAGAAACACGGCCGAAGATAGCTGTTTCTTCTGCTTGCTCAACCAATTCTTGATCGCTGATTTTAGAGCAGTCGATGTAGCTGTTGTAGTTGGCAAATCCAGCCTGGCTAGCAATATGGGAGACGGTCACTGGATTGTCACCAGAGATGATTTTCAGATCAACATCCTGAGAGCGTAGGTAGTCCAGTGTCTCAGCCGCTCCCTCCCGAATAGGATCAGTGATTTCCAGAACAGCTAAAGCGGTCATATCTTTAGGCAGTTGAATACTGTGTTTGTCTAGCACTTGGTCGCTGTGAGCCAGTACCAAAACCCGTGATCCGCGTTTTTGAGCCTCTCCAACCGCTGCAGGATTGCTGTCCAGCAGCATTTCGGGAGCCCCCAAAAAGATGGTTCCGACACTTGATAAATGCATTGCGCCCCATTTTCGGTCACTAGAAAATGGGATGACATTGTCGCTAGTATAGGTGTGCTCCAGGTGGCCGTATCCCTTGCGGATAGCCTGAGCTGTTGGGTTATTATCCTCGCTGGTTTGGATGTAGGCTGCTAAGATTTGACCGACGGTCTCATCAGAAAACTTATCTGACAAACTATGCAAGGCTTCAACATTCATCTTACCTTGGGTAATTGTCCCAGTCTTGTCCAAGCAGAGAGTATCTACCCGAGCCAGAGTTTCAACTGAATACATTTCCTGAACAAGCACCTTGCGCATGCCGAGCTTGATGACAGCTGTCAGAAGTGACGTGACTGTCAGCAGGGCAATTCCCTTAGGCAGCATACCCAAAAGAGCTGTCGAGCTGGTAATGACAGAGTTTTTGACAGGCAATCCCTTTATCATCAGGGCTTCAAAGAAGAGAGCCATTCCGAAAGGAATGATAATTTTTCCAGTAAAGCGGGAAATTTTCCCAAGATTGTATAGAATACGCGAGTTGATAGGCTTGAGGGTTTTAGCCTCAGTCATGAGCTTGTTGGCATAGTTGTCTGCTCCGACATGATGCACCTCAGCATAGATCTGCCCACTAGCCAGAAAGCTACCAGACAGCAGCTCAGCGCCTTCTTCCTTTAGAACCAAGTCACTCTCACCTGTCAGCATGGCTTCATTGGCCTCGGCAACACCCTCTACTACACGGGCATCACTGGGAATTTGCTCGCCGGCTGACAGCTTGATCAGATCGCCCAGCACAATTTCTTCTGGCTGAATTTTGACTTCCTGGCCGTCTCGGATGACTGTGACTAGCTCTCGGCTGACCAGATTGAGCTTGTCAATCATACGTTTGGCTCGCAGCTCTGTAATAATACCAGTAACGGCGTTAAAGCTGATGACTGCGAAAAAGACCAGATTGCTCCAAGCTTGGACAGAGACCAAGGCAACAGCAATAACAAAGTTAAGGGCATTAAAAAGGGTGAAAACATTCCGCTTAACGATTTGCCAGTTACTAGTACTGGTGTCACTTGTAAAATCGTTGGTCAAGCCCTGCGAAATCTTTTCATCTACTTGGGTTTGGTTTAAACCAATTAATTCTTTCTTGTTCATGAGAATAATGATACCATTTTTTTATGGAAATAGCTATCCGAATCAGCTGTTACAGGCAAAGTTTGGAAAAATATTGCAGACTATAATGGGATAGGGTATAATGGGAAAGGATGTAATAAATTTCAAGTATAATTTTGGTTTGAAATAAGGAGAGTTTATGTTTTATACTTATTTGCGAGGTTTAGTGATTTTTATCCTGTGGACCTTGAACGGCAATGCGCATTACCACAATAAAGAAAAGATTCCTTCAAAAGATGAAAATTATATCTTGGTGGCCCCTCACCGGACATGGTGGGATCCAGTTTACATGGCTTTTGCGACCAAGCCCAAGCAGTTCATTTTCATGGCCAAGAAACAGCTTTTTGAAAATCGCGTATTCGGCTGGTGGATTCGCATGTGTGGAGCCTTTCCTATTGACCGGGAAAATCCTGGTCCGTCAGCTATCAAGTACCCTGTCAATATGCTTAAAAAGAGCAATCGCTCCCTGATTATGTTCCCAAGCGGCAGCCGGCATTCTACAGATGTCAAGGGAGGAGTGGCAGTGATAGCTAAGATGGCTAAAGTCCGTATCATGCCAGTAGTCTATGCTGGTCCTATGAGCCTCAAAGGATTGGCAGCTGGAGAGCGCGTGGATATGAATTTTGGTAATCCGATTGATATTTCAGACATTAAGAAGATGAATGATGAGGGAGTTGAGGAAGTGGCCCGCCGTGTTCATGCTGAGTTTGACCGTTTGGATGCTGAAGTGGCCCCTTACCAGACACAAAAGAAAGGCAATATCTTCTTACGGATTTTACGTGCCTTTGTCTTTATTCCTGCTATTTTGATTGGAATTTTGACCATCATTTTCAGCTTTTTTGCTAGCTTTGTCTGGGATCCAGATAAGCATAGAAAATAAGCTACTAATCAGCTTGCTGAGCAATCTTGCTTGGGAGCTGATTTTTGTATGCAAGTGAGTTATAATGTTGGTATGTTTCATAAGGAGGATACCATGTCTCTTGCTTTTTTATCTTTTGTAACCTTATCACTATTTATGCTGCACGAGTTTGATGAGATTATCCTGATTCGGCCTTGGATTTCTCAGAATCAAGACCATCAAGGCTATCAAAAGGAGATGTTCATTGCTAGGAGAGGAAGTTATCTTTCTGCTGAAAGTATTGCTCTAATGATTGCGGAGGAATTTTTGCTGGCTTTTATCCTTTTGCTGCTTGCAATTCTATTTCGCATTCCCGAGCTAGCTCTGGCTACTGGCTTCTGTCATACCCTCCATCTGCTGGGCCATATCATGCAAGTGTTTCGCTTTCGTCGCTGGGTACCGGGCGGCTTCACAGCTTTGACGACTTTTCCTATACTCATCTTAGTCTTCATCCTTTATCTATATCAGCAGTCAGTTTCTTGGCCGCTGCTTCTAATTCTAAGCGTGCTTGTGATGGCTTTTCTTTTGGCAAATCTGGCTTTTTTACATAGTAGAGCTCAAAAGTTAGAAGCTTGGATATACAGGATAAGCAAAGTAGATTGATATTATAGCTCCTATTTTCATCAATGCCCCTTCTATCCTATACGACTTCTTGCAAAATAAAGATTTTAAAATATGACAAGCTGAAAATTCTTTCGGTTTGTCATATTTTTTTGAATTTTTTACGAATAAAAAGGCAAAGGAGAAAAATATGCTTGAAGAAATCATTGAAAAGCTAAAAGAATATAAGCTCTTTGTCGGTCTGGCAGTAGTTGGCGCTGTGCTAGGTGGCTTTTTCCTCATCAAAGGAAATCACCAGCCGCAAAATCAGGTAGCCGCCTTAAGTCAAGAGGTAACTTCCTCATCCAGCTCAGCTGATGAAGAAAGCGAAAAGATTGTCTCTAAGGCTAAGGCGGACGAAGAGGAGAGTGGGCAAGTCACTGTGGATATAAAGGGAGCGGTCAAGAATCCTGGTGTCTATGAGCTGAGAGCAGGAGCGAGAGTCCATGAAGCCATCCAAAAAGCTGGCGGATTGACAGCAGACGCCGAGGCTAAGTCCATCAATCAGGCACAAAAATTAACAGATGAAGCAGTAATCTATGTGGCAAAGATTGGTGAAGAAGGAGCCGATGTCACACAGACTGGCCAGCATCAAGCAGGAGCTTCTGATTCTGCTGGTTCCAGTGGTGGAAAGTCAGACAAGGTCAATCTAAATACGGCGACAGAGGCTGAACTGCAGACTATTTCAGGCATCGGACAGAAGCGGGCTTCTGACATCATCGCCTACCGCGAAAGTGCTGGCCGTTTCAAGTCAGTAGATGAACTGAAAAAGGTGTCAGGGATTGGAGATAAGACCTTAGAAAAGCTGAAAGAATATGTCACAGTGGATTAAAAAGTTACCCCTCACCCCTATCTATCTAGCTTTCATCCTTGTATGGGCCTATTTTGCAGTCTATTCTGGCAGTTCCTTGGCTTATTTTGGGCTAGGTGTCCTTCTGCTTCGTCTCTTTTTCAGCTATCCCCTCAAAAAAAGTCTAGCTGCTTTGGCATTCCTGTTCTTTTTTGTCCTCTTTTTCTTGCTTCGTCGGGAAATGGCAGAGCAGGTCTTTAGGCAGGAACCTCCTTCAGCTAGCTCAGTTCAAGTTTTGCCAGATACGATCAAGGTCAATGGAGACTACCTATCCTTTCGAGGGCGAACGGACGGTCGGCTTTATCAGGTCTTCTACAAGATCAAATCAGCCAGTGAAAAGGAAGCTTTTCAGCAACTGACAGATTTGGTCGTCCTTGATATGGAAGCTGAGTTTGGACAGGCCCAGCAACAACGAAATTTTTCGGGCTTTGACTATCAGGCTTATTTAAAGAGTCAGGGGATTTACCGTACCTTAAAAATCAATAAGCTTCAGTCACTAAGACCAATTTCCAGCCTTAATCCACTCGATTGGCTGTCTGTCTGGCGCAGAAAAGCGCTGGTCTATATTCGAAATAATTTTCCTAGTCCAATGAGCCATTACATGACTGGACTCTTATTTGGTGACTTGGATACAGAGTTTGCGGAAATGAGTGACCTCTATTCTAGCTTGGGTATCATCCATTTGTTTGCCTTGTCTGGTATGCAGGTAGGTTTCTTTTTGGATGGTTTTCGCAGAATTCTTCTAAGGTTGGGGATGAAGAGGGAGACAGTAAACGCCTTGCAGCTGCCTTTTTCATTTATCTATGCTGGGCTGACAGGCTTTTCTGTTTCTGTCGTCAGAAGCTTAGTTCAGAAGTTGTTGGCCCAGCAAGGACTGACCAGATTAGATAATTTTGCTCTGACACTGATGGTTCTTTTTATCCTCATGCCCAATTTTCTTCTGACAGCGGGCGGTGTCTTGTCCTGCGCTTATGCCTTTTTGATCTCTATGATGGATTTTGAAAAGTTGCCGCTGATTCGGAAGCTTTTAGCGGAAAGTCTGACTATTTCATTGGGCATTTTGCCTATACTAATCTACTATTTTGCAGAATTTCAGCCTTGGTCTGTACTTCTGACTTTTCTATTTTCACTACTCTTTGACTTGCTGATGCTGCCAGGGTTAACCCTCATTTTTATTTTGTCACCACTTTTAAAAATCACTCAAGTCAATTTTTTCTTTGAGTTACTCGAAGGTGTGATTCGCTGGGTAGCTGATTTTGCTCCGCGTCCTTTGATTTTTGGGAAGCCCAACCTCTGGCTACTTGTTGCCCTCCTTTTAGTTTTGGCTTTAATCTATGACTTTCGGAGAAAGAAAAGCTGGCTTTTGTCTTTTAGTTTCCTAGCTCTTCTCTTATTTTTCTTAACAAAGCATCCGCTGCAAAATGAGATTACAGTGGTGGATATTGGTCAAGGTGATAGCATTTTTCTAAGGGACTGGCAGGGCAGGACGATTTTGATTGACGTAGGAGGACGAGTCGAGATAGGAAAGAAGGAGGCTTGGCAGGAGCGACAGACTTCATCCAATGCAGAAAAGACCTTGATTCCCTATCTCAAAAGTCGTGGCGTTGCTAGTCTAGATGTATTGGTCCTGACTCATACCGATACCGACCATATGGGCGATATGCTGGAGGTAGCCCAACATTTTTCCATCAAGGAAATCTATGTTTCTAAAGGAAGTCTGACTCAGTCTGATTTTGTTCAAAAGCTGGAGCAGATAGAAACTTCTGTCCATGTCGTAGAAGTAGGAGATGAGATTCCGGTATTTGACTCAGCTTTGCAGGTTCTCTATCCTAGCAGGACAGGCGACGGTGGAAATGATGATTCGATTGTACTCTACGGGGAGTTCTTTCAGACAAAATTTTTGTTTACAGGTGATTTGGAAAAGCAAGGAGAAACTGAACTGCTGCAGCGCTTTCCTCAGCTGAAAGCAGATGTCTTAAAAGCAGGACACCATGGCTCCAAAGGCTCTTCCAGTCCAGAGTTTTTAGAGCAAATTCAGCCGAAACTAGCCTTGATATCAGCTGGCCAGAATAATCGTTATCGTCATCCCCATCAGGAAACCTTGGAAAGATTTGAGAAGCTTAATACAGCCATCTATCGAACTGACCAGCAGGGAGCCATTCGTTTGATTGGTTGGAATTCCTGGAGGATTGAAACAGTTCATTGATAGCTGCGCTAAAGATGCCAGCTCATACTTTGTAGACTGCTTAGCTTCAGTCAGGAAGTCATATTGATTTATTTATGCATTTGTGATAAGATAATGGGTATAAAAAATTATAGAGGAGAATTCTATGTTTGCTGCATATAAAAAATTCTGGACACACTATGCCGATTTTTCAGGCCGTTCCAGTCGTTCAGACTACTGGTGGGTAGTATTGTGTCATGTTATTGTTACTGCACCGCTAGTTATCATTTTTTGGGTATCTGCTGTGGGAAGTATTCTTTCAGCAGCTCAAGACACAACTTATGGGTATGAACCAGATCCATCAGCAATCTTTGCTGGAGCAGGATTCGCTGTAATCTTTATTTTCATCTTAATTCTCTATGCTCTGGCGACTTTTGTACCTAATTTGGCTATCATTGTCCGTCGTTTACGTGATGCTGGTTATCATTGGGCTTTTCTTTTCCTGTATGTTGGTCCTTTTTTACTATCATTTATTCCGGTTCTGAATATTATTGCAGGATTAGTATCACTTCCATGTAGTATTGCTTTGATTGTTTTACTTTGTCAAGGATCTAAGCCTGAAATGGTTGGGAATTCATACGGTCAGCAATACGGTCAGCAGTTTGGTCAACAGTCTTACAATCAAGGCTTGAACTATGAAAAGCAACCACAACAAGGCGGTTTCCAAGGCCAACAGTTTGGCCAACAACCACAGCAAGGTGGTTTCCAAGGACAACAGTTTGGTCAATCACAACAACCAGTTCAAAATCAATCATTTGGTCAACAACCGCAACAAGGTAGTTTCCAAGGTCAGCAATTTGGTCAACAACCACAGCAACCTGTCCAAAACCAACCATTTGGCCAACAGCCGCAGCAAGGTGGCTTCCAAGAACAGCAGTTTGGTCAACAGCCGCAACAAGGTGGTTTCCAAGGTCAGCAATTTGGTCAGCAACCACAGCAACCTGTCCAAAACCAACCATTTGGCCAACAGCCACAGCAAGGTGGCTTCCAAGAACAGCAGTTTGGTCAACAGCCACAACAACCTGTTTCTGATCAAAGCCAAGCAGTTGAGCAAGCAGAACCAGTTCAAAATCCATTTACTGCTGAAACACCTGAGCAGTCAACACTTCAAGATTTTGGAACTCAGGCACCTGTTGAGGATAATCCTTTTGTTTCACCAATTCAAGAGGAGCAACCTTCTACACCAGTTGAAAACAGTGTAGAGGATGCAACTGAAAACCAAGAATAAATAAATAAAGAAAGAGTTGGAATTTTTCCAGCTCTTTTTGCTCTGTCGCTCGCAGAAAAGATTTAACAGAACGAGGCATTGATTGCTTTTCATAACAAAGAAAAATGAAGCCAATGACAGTTCATATTTATATAGCAGATATACTCAAAAATTAGATTTTATTTGCAAAGAAAATAGCAGACTTTCCGACTCTTTTTTGTTACAATCAATACATGAAAAAAATTGACAAGAAATATAAAGCAGGGGAGACTTTCTGTGTTAGCTATTGAGGAAATTAAAAAAATCACGCCAAGCAATCTTCCTGCTTTGACCATTTTGGCTGGGGATGACTTGGGGCAGTTTGAGTTGTTGAAAGAGCAGTTTCTCCGCCAGATTCAGTTTCAACCGGGCGATTTGAACACTGCTATTTTCGATATGAAAGAAGCAAACTATCAGGACGTGGAGTTGGACTTGGTCAGTCTGCCTTTTTTTACGGATGAAAAAATCGTGATTTTGGACCATTTTGCTGATTTGACAACAGCCAAGAAGCGCTATCTGACTGATGAAGAACTCAAATCTTTCGAAAATTATCTGGAAAATCCAGCAGATACGACTCGTCTGGTTATCTTTGCAGAAGGCAAACTGGATAGTAAGCGCCGTCTGGTCAAACTGCTGAAACGGGATGGGAAAATTTTTGAGGCTGCAGAACTCAAGGAAGCAGATCTACGGGCTTATTTCAGCAAGGAAGCGCAGGCAGAAGGATTACAATTTGCTCCGACAGCTTTCGATCAGTTGCTGCTGAAATCAGGTTTTCAGTTCAGTGAAGTTAGTAAAAATTTAGCATTCTTGAAAGGATATAAAGAGTCCGGTCGGATTGGTTTAGAAGACATTGCTGAGGCCATTCCCAAGACTCTTCAGGACAATATTTTTGACCTGACCCAGCTGATTTTGCAACAGAAGATTGATGAAGCAAGAAGTTTGGTACGAGATTTGACTCTTCAAGGTGAGGATGAAATCAAGCTTATTGCCATTATGCTGGGGCAGTTTCGTATCTTTACGCAAGTTAAGGTTTTAGCAGAAAATGGCAGAGCTGAGAGTCAGATTGTGTCTGATTTGTCCGACTATTTAGGCCGCAAGGTCAATCCTTATCAAGTCAAGTTTGCCTTAAAGGATGCTCGCTCACTGAGTTTAGCCTTTCTTAAAAAGACTATGGCCTGTCTAATCGAAACAGATTACCAGATTAAGTCGGGGCTGTATGATAAAGATTACCTGTTTGATTTGGCTCTGCTCAAGATTGCGACGGGTGAGCTACAAGCAAAATAGTTGAAAAATTATAATGATTGCGTTATCATTTTTATAATCATATAGAAAAAGAGGTCTATCAAATGGCAATTATCTTACCTGATCTTCCTTACGCTTACGATGCTTTGGAGCCTTACATTGATGAAGAAACAATGCACTTGCATCATGACAAGCACCACAATACCTATGTAACGAATGTTAATGCTGCGCTTGAAAAACATCCTGAAATCGGTGAAGACTTGGAAAAATTATTGGCCGATGTGGAGTCTATCCCAGCTGATATCCGCCAAGCAGTCATCAACAACGGTGGTGGTCATCTTAACCACGCTCTTTTCTGGGAATTGATGACACCAGCAGAAACATCACCATCTGCAGAATTGGCAGCAGATATTGAAGCTACTTTTGGATCATTTGAAGACTTTAAAGCGGCTTTCACTGCAGCGGCTACAACTCGTTTTGGTTCTGGCTGGGCTTGGTTGGTTGTCAATAAAGAAGGCAAGTTGGAAGTGACCTCAACAGCAAATCAGGATACTCCTATTTCAGAAGGTAAAACTCCAATCTTAGGACTGGATGTTTGGGAACATGCTTACTATGTGAAATACCGCAATCTTCGTCCGAATTACATTCAAGCTTTCTTCTCAGTTATTAACTGGAAAAAGGTGGACCAACTTTACGCTGCTGCGAAATAAACAGGCAGTTTCAATATATAAAAAGGCGAATCGATTAAAGATTTGCCTTTTTTAATGCTTAAAATACCTTTTTTCTGGATTTCACTTGTTATTTTCCTCATAATTTTTTATAATACAAATGCTAGGAGAAATGTTTTGAGTAAAAAAATTGTAACGATTATCGTAGCTGTAGTTTCTTGTATTTGTCTGCTGGGCTTCATCGTCCTTTTTATAACCGAACGAAATAAGGCCATTGAAAAGAAAGCACAAGAGGCTGCCCAACTTGCAAAGTCTGGCGAGCAAGAACAGGAGGAGGAGAAAGTCAAGTCTGATTCCAAACCAGTTGAAGAAAAGCCCAAGCCAGTTGAAAAAAGTCCAGAGGAGAAGCAGAAGGTCATGGAGGCGGACGGCCCGACTATGGATGCTTTAGGACTTCGATTTGACTATGCAAATTTGGATTTGACTCAGGTCATTCAGGCTTATATGACTGAAATGGGAATTGAACCCTCCCAGGTTGCATTTTCATATAAGGATTTGACGACTGGCAAGACCTTTGCAATGAATGATACCCAGCCTATGACTGCGGGATCGACCTACAAGCTCCCTCTCAATATGCTGGTAGTAGATGAGGTTGCTGCCGGCAAACTTTCTATGGACGAGCGGTTTGATATTACCAATACAAACTATGAATATAGGGGCGAGCATGATAACTATGTTGGTGCTTTCAACGGTGCTATGAGAATATCAGACATGCAGGAATATTCCTTGGTTTATTCTGAAAATACTCCAGCCTACGCTTTAGCAGAGCGTCTAGGCGGCATGGAAAAGGCCTATGATATGTTTAGTCGCTACGGTCAGTCCAAGGCTGATATTAAGACGATCAGCCGTGAGAATAATAAGACCACGACGGACTACTATATTCAGGTCCTTGAGTATTTGTCTAAAAATCAGGAAAAGTACAAGGATATCCTTTATTATATAGGCGAATCCTTCCCAGGTGAATACTATAAGCGCTATCTGCGTGACATTACCATCTATCAAAAGCCTGGATATGTTCGTGAGGCGCTCAATGTGGATGCATTAGTTATGGAAGAGAAGCCCTATATTATAGCTCTCTATACGGCTTATTTAGGTGGTAGCACCGAGGCCAGTGATGAGATCAGTGGTGTCGGAATTGAGCAAGTTGGTCAGTTAGCCTACGTCATCAATGAATGGCATCGGGTTAATATGAACTAATCTAATAGAAATCACAAATCAATACGCTTTAGATGAAAGTCTGGGCGTATTTTTGGTTTTTTATTGCAGTAGAGCTTGATGATTTTTAGATTGAAGTTATTTAGAAAAAACTCGAAATAGATTTGACAGAAAGAAAGGAAAGATGTATAATCTATTTAGAAAAAAACCAAAACAGTTTAGGAGAAAAAACGATGATTTCCATTCATATCTTGATTGCTATGCTGCTGATTTTAGGGACAGTCCTTGTTCCTTTGGTTTATTTTAAAAAGACCAAGCACATTTCTCTATTAGTCTTTCTTTTAGGGGGAGTCGGTTTTTATTTATCGAGTCAAGTTCTGGAAAATATTTTGCATCGTATCGTTTTACAGCCTCAGGCTGATGGAACTATCGCTTTGCAGACGGAAAAACCTTGGCTATACGTTCTTTATGCTATTGCTGCGGCAGCTATTTTTGAAGAAACAGCCCGCTGGGTCATCTTTTACTGGTTGCAAAAGAAGCGCCCACTGACCTTTAGGGATGGTGTGGCCTATGGCTTGGGGCATGGTGCTATTGAGGCTCTGTTTGTTGGTATTGTCAGTCTCTTAAACTTTTGGGTTATAGCTCAAGTAGTGACTCAGGGGAATGCTCAGACGCTGGCTCAAATTCCTCAAGCAGTTATTGACAATGTCCGTTCCATGAGTGCTGGCAGCATCTATCTTTTGGCTCTTGAGCGGATCTTGGCTATTCTTATCCAAATCTTGCTGACCTTCTGGGTTTGGAAGGCGGTCAAGGAGAAGGCTCCAGTGTATTTTTTAGCTGCGCTGGGACTTCACGCCCTGATTGACTTAGCGCCTGCTCTGGCTCAGGTAGGCTTTCTTCCGCCACTGGCTGTTGAGGTTCTGCTCTTGGTAGAAGCAGTGGCACTAGTCTTTCTGACCAAGAAAATTTTGAAAGTTTACCTGAAAGAAAGGTTCAATCATGGGGATCAGTCAAACGCTTAAAGCTCTAGCTGACCCAGTTCGGAGGGGGATTCTTGAAATGCTCAAGCATGGTCCGAAGTCTGCTGGGGAAATTGCTCAAGCTTTTGAGCTGACTCCTGCGACGGTATCCTACCACCTCTCTCAGCTAAAGAAAGCCGGTCTGCTCATAGAGGAAAAGCAGAAGAACTTTATTTATTACAGCTTAGATGTCACGGTTTTTGAAGAAATTCTTGTTTGGTTTCAATCTCTTGGAGGAGGAAAGGAAAATGAAAAAAAATAGTTTACAAGAATTAGGTTGGGCGCTTGGCGTCATGATCTTGCCAGTTTTATATGCCGTATGGGTCTATCAAACATTACCAGAAAACTTGGCTATTCACTTTGACTTATCTGGAAAAGGAAATGCTTTTTTACCTAAGTTTCTAATAGTATCTGCTTTTCCAATTGTCATGATGCTACTAGAAGTTATGATTTATTGGTCTACTGTTGCTAAAGATATCTTAAATAGAACCTTTAAGCACCTTATTCGCTGGATATTTCCTTTTACCTTTGTTTCGCTGTATCTAGCTACCATTTATCGGGGTTTAAATGAGGAATTTGATATCCGTAAAACAGCAGCGATGGTGGTTGCTTTGGTTTTCATAATTGTGGGCAATTATTTGCCCAAAAAAGTACAAGCTGACAGAAATTCCATGAATAGAAAATGGGCACACCTCTTTGTTTTGTTAGGATTTCTTACTTTTACAGCCAGCATTTTCTATTTGTAAGCGGATTTATGCTATAATGGTATCAAGTATCAAATAAAAGGGTTATCATGATTACCAAGGAGCATTATCAGTATATCCGGCAGCATCCTGCCTTTGTCAATCTGCCAGTGGAGCTTTTCGATAAATTGGCTGTAGAGATTCAGTATCGTAAGATTCCTAAAGGACAAATTATCTTTTTTGCGGGGGATCGTCGTGAGCGTCTTTTCCTCTTGTCTCAAGGCTATGTGCGGATTGAGCAGTATGATTCGACAGACACATTTTCTTATATGGATTATGTCAAGAAAAACAGTGTTTTCCCATATGGAGGAATGTTTTTTGATGAACGCTATCATTACACTGCCAGCGCTGTCACCAATGTCGAATATTTCTCTATTCCTATCGATTTGTTTGAAGAATATTCTAAGAAGAGTGTGGACCAGCTGTTGTTCATTACCAAGCGGCTATCGCAAATCTTGGAATTTCAGGAATTGAGATTGCGAAATGTCGTAGCGGCCAGTGCCAGTGAGCGTGTTATCCAGTCTCTATCACTGCTCTGCATGGATTTGTGCAGGGAGGGAGACGGCCTGCCATTTCCTATTAGTATGAAAGAGTTGGCAAAGCTAGGAGCTACGACCCGGGAAACGGTCAATCAAGTTCTGAAAAAGCTCTTGGATGAAGGTCGGATTGAATATGAGCATAAAAAATTAACTTTTAAGGATAAAGAATATTTCATGAAATACCTTGCTGGAAGCTGATCTATTTTGATTAGCTTCTTTTTTGTTAAATAAATTCAAAATATTCTGATATTAACCATGTACTGATTTTATTTTAAAAAATAAATATTCACAAAAATAATATAATGGATAAAATATTCAAAGAAAACGCTTTAAAGAAGAATATTATAAAAATAGAAATAGAAAAAAGCAAAGGATTTGACATTTGCAATGTAGGCTTTTTCTTGAAAGCGGTAGCATTAAATGCTAGAATAGTACATGTAAACGGGCTTAGGAAAACCTAAACCGCAAAGAAAAAGGAGGATAGTAGATGTCTACACATCCAATTCATGTTTTCTCAGAAATTGGAAAACTGAAAAAAGTTATGTTGCACCGTCCTGGCAAGGAGTTGGAAAACTTGCAGCCGGACTATTTGGAACGTCTTCTTTTTGACGATATTCCTTTCTTGGAAGATGCACAAAAAGAACATGACAACTTTGCTCAAGCGCTTCGCAATGAAGGAGTTGAGGTGCTCTATCTTGAGCAGCTGGCTGCTGAGTCACTGACTTCTCCAGAAATCCGCGAGCAATTCATCGAAGAATATCTGGAAGAGGCCAATATTCGTGGCCGTGAAACCAAGAAGGCTATTCGCGAACTGCTCCGTGGTATCAAAGATAACCGAGAGTTGGTTGAAAAAACAATGGCAGGGGTTCAAAAAGTTGAATTACCAGAAATTCCTGAAGAAGCAAAAGGCTTGACTGACTTGGTAGAATCTGATTATCCATTCGCTATTGATCCAATGCCAAACCTTTACTTCACACGTGACCCATTTGCTACAATTGGTAATGCTGTATCGCTTAACCACATGTATGCGGATACTCGTAATCGTGAAACTCTCTACGGTAAATACATCTTCAAATACCACCCAGTATATGGTGGAAAAGTAGATTTGGTATACAATCGTGAAGAAGATACACGTATCGAAGGTGGGGACGAACTGGTTCTTTCAAAAGATGTGCTGGCGGTTGGTATTTCACAACGTACTGACGCAGCTTCTATCGAAAAACTCTTGGTCAATATCTTCAAGAAAAATGTTGGCTTCAAGAAAGTTTTGGCCTTTGAATTTGCCAACAACCGTAAGTTCATGCACTTAGACACTGTCTTCACTATGGTTGACTACGACAAATTTACGATTCACCCAGAAATCGAAGGCGATCTTCACGTTTACTCTGTGACTTATGTTGATGATAAACTTAAGATTGTTGAAGAAAAAGGTGATTTGGCAGAAATCTTGGCAGAAAACCTTGGTGTAGAAAAAGTTCACCTGATTCGCTGTGGCGGTGGCAATATCGTAGCTGCTGCGCGTGAGCAGTGGAACGATGGTTCTAACACCTTGACTATTGCACCTGGTGTGGTAGTGGTGTATGACCGCAATACAGTTACTAACAAGATTTTGGAAGAATACGGCTTGCGTTTGATTAAGATCCGCGGAAGTGAATTGGTTCGCGGTCGTGGTGGACCACGCTGTATGTCTATGCCATTTGAACGTGAAGAAATTTAGGAATCCAGTATTTTACTAATACTCAAAGAATAGAAAGAGGAAATAATAGAATGACACATTCAGTATTCCAAGGACGTAGCTTCTTAGCAGAAAAAGACTTTAGCCGTGCTGAGTTAGAATACCTTATTGGTCTTTCAGCTCACTTGAAAGATTTGAAAAAACGCAACATTCAACACCACTATCTTGCTGGCAAGAATATCGCTCTCTTGTTTGAAAAAACATCTACTCGTACTCGTGCAGCTTTTACAACAGCAGCTATTGACCTGGGAGCACATCCAGAATACCTTGGTGCTAACGATATCCAGCTTGGCAAGAAAGAATCTACAGAAGATACTGCTAAAGTTTTGGGCCGTATGTTTGACGGGATTGAATTCCGCGGCTTCAGCCAACGCATGGTAGAAGAATTGGCAGAATTCTCAGGTGTTCCAGTATGGAATGGTCTGACTGACGAATGGCACCCAACTCAAATGTTGGCTGACTACTTGACAGTTCAAGAAAACTTTGGCCGTCTGGAAGGTTTGACATTGGTATACTGTGGTGATGGACGTAACAACGTTGCCAACAGCTTGCTGGTAACAGGAGCTATCCTTGGCGTCAACGTTCATATCTTCTCACCAAAAGAACTCTTCCCAGAAAAAGAAATCGTTGAATTGGCAGAAGGCTTTGCTAAAGAAAGCGGCGCTCGTGTGCTGATTACAGAAGATGCTGACGAAGCAGTTAAAGGCGCTGATGTTCTTTACACAGACGTTTGGGTATCAATGGGTGAAGAAGACAAGTTTGCAGAACGCGTTGCCCTCCTCAAACCTTACCAAGTTAACATGGATCTGGTTAAGAAAGCTGACAATGAAGACCTTATCTTCCTGCACTGCTTGCCTGCATTCCACGATACAAATACTGTTTACGGTAAAGATGTCGCTGAAAAATTCGGCGTAGAAGAAATGGAAGTAACAGACGAAGTCTTCCGCAGCAAATATGCTCGTCACTTCGACCAAGCTGAAAACCGTATGCACACAATTAAAGCGGTTATGGCTGCAACTCTTGGAAACCTCTACATTCCAAAAGTATAATCTTACATAAGAAACCGTTTACCAACAGCTATGAGGGCTGCGACTAATAGCTTTAGTCCGGCCCTCTTTTATATGATAAGGAATGTTTATTTCCTTATTGAAAATTTGAAAATCTACTAAAATAAATTGGAAGCGCATTCTTTGGAGTGCAATAAAGGAAAATTAAATGGCAAATCGTAAAATCGTTGTAGCTTTGGGAGGAAACGCCATCCTTTCATCTGACCCATCTGCGAAAGCACAGCAGGAAGCCTTGGTGGAAACTGCTAAACACTTGGTGAAATTGATTAAAAACGGGGATGATCTTATCATTACCCACGGAAATGGTCCGCAAGTAGGAAACTTGCTGCTGCAACACTTGGCAGCTGACTCTGAAAAGAATCCTGCCTTCCCACTAGACTCTCTTGTGGCTATGACAGAAGGCAGCATCGGCTTCTGGCTGCAAAATGCTCTGCAAAATGCTCTCTTGGATGAAGGTATTGAAAAGAATGTCGCTTCTGTTGTGACGCAAGTAGTAGTTGATAAGAACGATCCAGCTTTTGTCAACCTCAGCAAGCCAATCGGACCTTTCTACTCAGAAGAAGAAGCCAAAGCAGAAGCTGAAAAGAGCGGAGCGACTTTCAAAGAGGATGCTGGTCGTGGTTGGCGTAAGGTCGTTGCTTCACCAAAACCAGTGGATATCAAGGAAATTGAAACGATTCGTACGCTTTTGAATCAAGGTCAAGTAGTAGTAGCTGCAGGTGGCGGCGGTATTCCTGTCGTCAAGGAAGACAATGGCCATCTTACTGGTGTTGAAGCCGTTATTGACAAGGACTTTGCTTCTCAGCGCTTGGCAGAGTTGGTTGATGCAGACCTCTTCATCGTCTTGACTGGTGTGGACTATGTCTTTGTTAACTACAACAAACCAGACCAAGCAAAACTGGAACATGTGAATGTTGCTCAGTTGGAAGAGTACATCAAGCAAGAACAGTTTGCACCAGGCAGCATGCTTCCAAAAGTAGAAGCAGCTATCGCCTTTGTCAATGGCCGTCCAGAAGGGAAAGCAGTTATTACCTCTCTGGAAAATCTGGGAGCTCTGATTGAGTCTGAGAGCGGCACGATTATTGAAAAAGGCTAGGCATAGAATTGACTGAAAAGCGATAGTAAGTAATCTCTATTGCCGATGGAAATCTTTTCTTGAAAATCTTTGATTATTTTCAAAAATACTGGCTTTTTCAATGTTAATATGGTAAAATAAAAACAAAGTAAGCGTTTTCTTGTTTACTCATGCAGGGAAATGCAGGTTTGTAACCTCGTAAAAAACGTTTAGGAGGAAAAACAAATGAGTGAAAAAACAAAAAAAGGGTTTAAGATGCCTTCATCTTACACCGTATTGTTGATAATCATTGCCATTATGGCAGTGCTGACTTGGATTATCCCAGCTGGGGCTTTTGTAAAAGGTGTTTATCAGCCTCAGCCACAAAATCCACAAGGAATTTGGGATGTCCTGATGGCACCGATTCGTGCTATGCTGGGCACGCATCCTGAGGAAGGATCCTTGATTAAGGAGACAAGCGCAGCCATTGATGTTGCCTTCTTCATCCTCATGGTGGGTGGTTTCCTTGGTGTTGTTAACGAAACTGGTGCTTTGGATGTGGGAATTGCCTCTATCGTTAAGAAGTATAAGGGCCGCGAAAAGATGCTGATTGTTGTCTTGATGCCTCTCTTTGCCCTTGGTGGTACTACCTATGGTATGGGTGAGGAAACCATGGCCTTCTATCCGCTTTTGGTACCAGTGATGATGGCGGTTGGTTTTGACAGTCTGACTGGGGTGGCTATCATATTGCTTGGTTCGCAAATCGGATGTTTGGCTTCTACGCTAAATCCATTTGCAACTGTTATCGCTTCAGAGACTGCTGGTGTTGGAACTGGTGAAGGGATTGTCCTTCGTCTCATCTTCTTGGTTATTCTGACTGCTCTCAGCACTTGGTTTGTTTACCGCTATGCAGATAAGATTCAAAAGGATCCGACCAAGTCATTGGTTTACAGCACTCGCGAAGAAGATCTGAAACACTTTAACGTTGAAACTTCTTCATCTGTTGAGTCAACTCTGAGCAAAAAACAAAGAACAGTTCTATTCCTGTTCATCATGACATTTGTCATTATGGTATTGAGTTTCATTCCTTGGACAGATCTCGGTATTACTATCTTTAAGGATGTCAATACCTGGCTGACAGGTCTTCCAGTACTCGGTAAGATTATTGGTTCATCTACTTCTGCACTGGGTACTTGGTACTTCCCAGAAGGAGCGATGCTCTTTGCCTTCATGGGAATCCTGATTGGTGTTGTGTACGGTCTCAAGGAAGACAAGATTATCTCTGCCTTTATGAACGGTGCAGCTGATCTGCTTAGCGTAGCTCTAATCGTAGCAATCGCCCGTGGTATCCAAGTTATCATGAATGATGGTATGATTACAGACACTATCCTCAATTGGGGTAAACAAGGACTCAGCGGTCTATCATCACAAGTATTTATCGTCTTGACTTACATTTTCTACCTGCCGATGTCCTTCCTTATCCCATCATCATCAGGTCTGGCCAGTGCGACTATGGGAATCATGGCTCCTTTGGGAGAATTTGTCAATGTCAAGGCTAGCTTGATCATCACAGCTTATCAATCTGCTTCAGGTGTGCTGAATCTGGTTGCACCAACTTCTGGTATCGTTATGGGAGCTTTGGCACTCGGACGTATCAATATCGGTACTTGGTGGAAATTTATCGGCAAGCTGATTGTAGCTATCATTGCTATCAGTATTGGTCTCTTACTCCTAGGAACTTTCTTACCGTTCCTATAAGCTAGAAGCTGAGGTGATTCCATGAAAAATTTTATAACGGAAGAGATTAAAGAAGATTTTCTTGAATCTTTGAAAACAATCGTTTCTTATCCTTCAGTGCTAAATGAAGGTCAAAATGGAACACCTTTTGGACAAGCTATCCAAGATGTCCTAGAAAAAACTTTAGAAATCTGTCGAGGGCTAGGTTTTACAACCTACCTCGACCCTAAAGGTTATTACGGATATGCAGAAATCGGTCATGGAGCTCAGCTCCTGGCCGTTCTCTGTCATTTGGATGTTGTTCCATCAGGTGATGAGTCGGACTGGCAGACGCCGCCTTTTGAAGCCACTGTCAAGGATGGCTGGATTTTCGGCCGTGGGGTGCAGGACGACAAGGGACCTTCCATGGCCACTCTTTATGCTGTAAAAGCATTGCTAGACAGCGGAGTAGAATTTAAAAAGCGGGTTCGCTTTATCTTTGGTACAGATGAGGAGACGCTTTGGCGCTGTATGGGAAGATACAACCAGCTAGAAGAGCAGGCGACAATTGGTTTTGCACCAGACTCTTCTTTCCCTTTGACTTATGCTGAGAAGGGGCTTCTTCAGCTTAAGCTGAAAGGGCCTGGCTCTGACACTATAGAGCTCGAAGCTGGTCAAGCTTTTAATGTTGTTCCTGCCAAGGCTTCCTATTCGGGCAGCCTACTAGAGTCAGTCGTTGCAGGATTGGAAGATTTAGGTTATGAATATGAGCGAACGGCAGAAGAAGTAACGGTTATCGGCTTGCCCAAGCACGCCAAGGATGCCGCCCAAGGAATCAATGCCATTATTCGCCTAGCTAAGGTCTTGCAGCCCTTGGATTCGCATCCGGCTCTTGCATTTCTGGCTCAGGCGGTCGGTGAAGATGCAACAGGCAGCCATCTCTTTGGTCCTGTGTCTGATGAACCGACGGGCTTTCTTTCCTTTAATGTTGCTGGTCTGACTTTAAGCTCTGACCGCTCTGAGATTCGGATTGACATGCGGATTCCGGTCTTGGCAGACAAGGATAAGTTGGTTGAAAAGCTGGCAGAGATAGCCAGTCAATACGAGCTGACCTATCAGGAGTTTGATTATTTGGCTCCGCTTTACGTACCTTTGGACAGCGAGTTGGTCAGCACCCTGATGGCAATTTATCAGGAGAAAACAGGAGACAACAGTCCAGCCATGTCTTCGGGTGGGGCAACCTTTGCTCGTACTATGCCTAACTGTGTTGCCTTCGGCGCTCTCTTTCCGGGAGCTGATCAGACAGAGCATCAGGTCAATGAACGATTGCTCTTAGATGATCTGTATCGGGCCATGGATATTTACGCGGAAGCCATTTATCGTTTGGCTACGACACCTTAAATGCTGCCTTTTTGAAAGCATCTTCAAATCTTATTTGTACAGCATTGCTCTAGTCAAGTATGGCTTGCTGATTTACTAATGGGTTTCATTGAGCAAAAATCGTAAATAGAAAAAGCTGAGGCAATGTTGTCTCAGCTTTTATTTACTAAAGAAAAATGGTGGGGTGAATTCTTTGAGTTTCTCAAAGCAGTCAAGGGCACCTTGGTTATCCTCGCAGATAATCAGACAGACGTCATCTCCACAGACAGTAGCTACAATCTGTGGCAGCTCTAGAGCGTCTAAGATGGCACCGAAAGACTGGGCCAGACCAGGCAGGGTTTTCATGACGACTTGATTTTGAACTGGTCTCAGCATGACTAAGGCATCCTCCATGTAGAAACGAAGGCGTTTTTCCCAACGGGATGGTGCAATACTGTTGATGATATAGTAGGAAGTATCGTTCTCACTGACCTTGACCAGATTGAGTGCTTTCATATCTCGTGAAAGAGTGGACTGGGTTACAATGACGCCGTTTGCTTCCAAATGCTCCTGAAGTTCTTGCTGGGTATGGATTTTCTTCTCCATGATTAAGGAGCGGATGAGACGGTGTCTGCTTTCAATTTTATTCATAAATTTTCACCTATAGTTATTTGATAAACATAGCATCACCAAAGCTGAAGAAGCGATAGCGCTCAGCAATAGCGTGCTCATAAGCTTTAAGCGTTAAGGAACGTCCGGCAAAGGCAGAGACTAACATGACCAGTGTTGACTTGGGCAGGTGGAAGTTGGTTGAAAAAGCATCAACGACCTTCCAATCGTATCTCGGCTTGATAAAAATATTAGTCCAGCCAGAGTCAGCCTGAATCTGCCCTTGGAATTTACTGCCAATTGTCTCCAAGGTGCGGATAGATGTCGTGCCGACTGCAATGACACGGCCGCCCTTAGCTTTGACCTGACGTAGTGTCTGGGCAGCTTCCTCGGACAGACTGTAAAATTCGGAGTGCATCTCGTGATCATCTAAGCTGTCTACAGAAACCGGTCGGAAAGTTCCCAGTCCGACATGAAGGGTCAGATAGACTAGCTCGACTCCCTTGGCTGCAATCTGCTCCAGCAACTCTTCTGTGAAATGAAGTCCAGCAGTTGGCGCAGCAGCAGAGCCGTTTTCTTTAGCGTAGACAGTCTGGTAGCGATCGCGGTCTGCCAGTTTTTCGTGGATATAAGGCGGAAGCGGCATTTCTCCCAAACTTTCCAAGACCTCTAGGAAAATCCCTTCGTAGCCAAAGCGCACAATTCGGCCGCCGTGCTCCAGCTCATCTACCACAGTAGCAGTTAAGCGACCATCCCCAAAGGAAATCTGAGCACCTACTCTGAGGCGCTTGGCTGGCTTAGCTAGTACTTCCCAGTCATCGCCCTGAGTATTTTTCAGCAGCAGCAGCTCGACATGGCCTCCTGTCTCAGGCTTGATACCATAAAGGCGGGCAGGCAGGACACGGGTATTATTCATAACTAGGGCATCGCCGGGCTGGAGCTGATCAATAATCTGGTCAAAGTGCTGGTCGGAGAAGGTCCCCGTTTCTTTATCAACCACTAGCAAGCGGGAAGCATCCCTTTTCTCCAAAGGCGTCTGAGCAATCAGTTCTTCGGGCAAGTCAAAATCAAAATCAGCGGTATTCATCGTATCTCCTTATATTGTTTTCATCAGCCAGAGTAGGTAGGCGGCTAGTAGGAAGGGACTAGCTGTAAGCAAGCCACCCAAAATCAAACTTAGCATCTGCAAGCCTGGCTGTTTTTTTATGAGGAAACTCAAGCTGCAGAGTAAGACTCCGACAAAAAATAAAATCAATAAAACAATCAGTAAAAACATGTCTCTATTATAACACGATTTGCCGCAAAAGGAAGCAAGCACGACTAGAAAGTATGTCTATTTTGCAGACTTTTTCTTGACAAAAATTGGTCTATACCATATAATAGAATTAAGAAAAGATGTGGAGGTGGAAAATGAAAATCATTCAAGTGGAAAACCAAGTAGAAGGTGGCAAAGTAGCTTTTGAACTGCTTAAAGAAAAGCTAGCTCAAGGAGCAAAAACTTTGGGGTTGGCCACAGGAAGCAGCCCAGAAGAATTTTACAAGCAGATTGTTGAGAGCGACCTTGATTTTTCAGAGATGACCAGTGTCAATCTGGATGAATATGTCGGTTTGCAGGAGGAGGATCCTCAGTCTTATCGTTATTTCATGAATCAGCACCTCTTTAACCAAAAGCCTTTTAAAGCAAGCTTCCTGCCTAATGGAGCAGCGAAAGATTTAGAAGCAGAAGTGGCGAGGTACAATCAGCTTCTTACAGAGCATCCAGCTGATTTGCAGATTTTGGGAATTGGTACGAATGGTCATATCGGTTTCAATGAGCCGGGGACCAGTTTTGACAGCCAGACTCACTTAGTGGATCTGACACCGTCCACCATTCAATCCAATGCTCGATTCTTCGACAAGATGGAAGATGTTCCGACTCAGGCTATTTCCATGGGAATTGGCAATATTCTCAATGCTAAGTCCATCATCCTCTTTGCTTACGGTTCGGCTAAGGCCAAGGCCATAGCAGGGACTGTTGAGGGTGAGGTGACGGAGGAGCTGCCAGGCAGTGCTCTCCAGAAGCATCCGGATGTTGTGATTATAGCTGATAAGGAAGCACTTAGCTTGTTAAAACACTAAGATTTTAATGTTGTTGCTATAAAACTAGCTTTGCCAGATAAGAGTCTCTTAATTTCCTATCTATTTTTTAGGTAGGATTTTTAGATTTATGGTTGACTTTGCGTAAAATATGATATACTAGATAGGTATAATTGTTCTTTGGAGGATCCTGTGAAGAAAAAGCTTTTGTTATTGGGAATTGCGTTCCTAACCTCGTTAGCACCATTAGCTGCTAGGGCTGATGAATTGGTGGATATGGCTAAAAAGATGTATCCGCATGATAATGTTCAGGCGATTAATCGTCCCAAGTCTTCTCTCGTTATTGACGGCAGTACAGGCGATGTTGTATGGGAGGATAATGTCGATGAGGTACGTGACCCAGCAAGTATGAGTAAGCTCATGACGCTTTACTTGGTCTTTGAAGCGATTAAGGAAGGAAAAATCAGCGAAAAGACGGTCATTACAGCTACACCTCAGGATCAGGCCATCGCTAATATTTATGAAATTTCTAATAATAAAATTGTTGCAGGTGTGGACTACACTGTATCTGAGCTCATTACGATGACCATCGTGCCTTCATCCAATGCGACAACTGTCATGCTGGCCAATTATCTATCGGATAATGATCCAGATGCTTTCTTGGATCGGATGAATGCCAAGGCTCAAGAGCTGGGTATGACCAATACCAAGTGGTTCAATGCCAGCGGTGCAGCGGCAGTTTCATTCAAGGGATATTACAATCCTCAGAATTACGATAATACTCTCAGCAACCAGACAACAGCCCGTGATTTGGCGATTCTGGCCTATAACTTTGTCAATCACCATCCTGAGATTCTAAACTATACTAATAAAGCAAAGGTTACGGTTAAAGCTGGAACTCCTTACGAGGAAACATTTGACACCTATAATTATTCCCTGCCAGGTGCTAAATACGCACTCAAGGGAGTAGATGGTATGAAGACGGGTTCTAGCCCTAACGGTGCTTTCAACTATATCGCGACTATTAAGCGTGGCGATCAGCGCATGATTGCTGTGATTATGGGAGTTGGCGACTGGTCTGACCAAGACGGTGAGTATTACCGCCATCCTTTTGGTAATGCCTTGATTGAGAAAGCATATGCGGACTACGAGTACAAAAAGCTCCTCTCCAAGGGTGAGCAGGAGATCGATGGTCAGAAGTATAAGCTGCCTGAGGATTTCTACGCTACTGTTAAAAAGGGAACCGAGCCTAAAGTCAAGGTTGAAAACAATGTTCTCAAGGCTGAAAATGGCTTGAAGACCTTGTCTAGCAAGATCTCTGATGAAATGAAAGTCGAGAAAGTTGAGAATCCAGTTGCTCAGGCCATTGAAAATGTGACTGGCAGCAAGTCGGAAAGCAAGCCTTGGTATGGTGTGTTCTTCAGCGATAAGATGTTGATTCTGCTGCCTGTTGGCATCCTGCTGATCATTCTGTACTTTGAATACCGCAGTCGCCAAAAACGCAAGGCTGCAAAGCAGGAACGTCGTAGAAATACAGATGTTGAATAAAGGGAATGTCCTCTGTCACATACGAACGGAATGACTTTCCAAGCTAAAACTCAGTGATTTTGCTGAGTTTTCTTTCTGTTTTAAGGAGATTTTCATGCGAAAAAAGTTTCACAACAGCTATCTAGCTCATTTTTTACTTTTTAATTTTTTCTTTCTGGCCTACTCTCTTTTTTCGACCCTGATATCAGTCTATATGCAGGACTTAGGCTATTCTAATGCCCAAGTATCTCTAGTAGTGTCGTCTTCCTTCTTTGCCTCCATGTTGGCTCAGCCAATCTTTGGAATAATCAGCGATTCTTTGGGAATTAAAAAGATTTTCCTTTTTAGTTTTTTAGTCATGATGGTTGGGGCTGTCTTTTTTATGAAGGCAACTCAGCTTTGGCAGCTCTTAGTCTGGTATAGTCTGGTTCTCATGTTGATCAACGGGGTCAATCCAGTCATGGATGTTTTAGCGGCTCAAAGTCCTTATACTTATGGGAAGATTCGGATTTGGGGAACTATCGGCTATGCCTTAGGATCTCAGCTGGCAGGACTAATCTATCAAAGAGTCGCACCGCAGGCTATTTTCCCAGTCTTTATTGGTATGATGCTTATCAGCAGTCTAGGACTATTGGGAATCCAGCCCAAGCATGACCGAGCAGCCTTAGATAAAAAGGACATCCGCAAGCAGACAGGTCTGGGGAAACTCTTGACCAACAAAACCTATCTTTTTTACCTCCTTTTGGTCGTCCTTTACTCTGGGGTGGGGAATACTGGTCATACCTATATCCCGGCCATGCTACAGCATAGTGGCTTAGAGGTGGATAGGGCTTCGACTGTCGTTGCCTTATCAGTTCTGGTTGAAGCGCCTTTTATCTTTTATTCCTATCTCTTTATGGACAAGATTTCGATGAAGAAGCTTCTTTATATCTGTTTGGGAATCATCTTTCTCCAGTACAGTGTTTATGCCTTGGACCTAGGTTTGATTTCGAAAATCGGGATGACTCTCCTTTCCAAACATGTGACTGGCATGGTTTTGATTATGGTGACCCTGAAAATCGTAGCCAGTCTGGTTGATGAAAAATACCTGGTTACAGCCATTGCTCTGGTCCAGACAGCCCGCAGTCTAGGAACCATTCTCATTCAAAATCTGACCGGCCATTTTCTGGACAGTTGGGGTTACGAAGGAATGAACCTATTTCTAGTAGCAGTTATCTTTCTGGTCTGTCTGCTGGCCCTCTTTCTAAAATTACCAGAAGGAAAAAGAAATCAGTTATTTGGATAATGAGAAACGAGTCGGAGAGATGCTCTCTCGACTCGTTTTTTTATCTAGATAGTTTCTTTTTTCTTTTGCGAATATTTTAGTAAATGAGAGAAATTTTTAGAGGGGGGGCTAGGATATGTTTGTGGCGCGAAATCATAAGGGGCTTTTGTGTAATGCTCTGGAGGAGAAGATTGAGAAGGGAGCTGATTTCGTCTGCCCCGCTTGTTCAGGGGCAGTCCGTTTTAAAAAAGGGAAGGTTATGCAGCCGCATTTTGCGCATATTTCGCTAGAAGAGTGTCGTTTTTATAG
Source organism: Streptococcus sanguinis (assembly GCF_019928825.1). GTDB lineage: Bacteria > Bacillota > Bacilli > Lactobacillales > Streptococcaceae > Streptococcus > Streptococcus sanguinis_L. The sequence goes on from NZ_JAHZOP010000002.1 coordinate 504,196, forward strand.
GGAAAATGAGAGTGCTGAGCACCTCAACCTTAAGGCCGAGCTTTTTCGCTGGGCTGTCCAGACAGAAGAAGTTGAGGTGGAGACTTTTTTGCCTGCACTGCAGCAGATTGCTGATTTGCTAGTTGATAAAAGACTAGCGCTTGAAGTCCAGTGCAGTCCTCTAAGTATAGAACGGCTGCAGGAACGGACGCTTTCTTACCGCCAGCATGGCTATCAGGTTCTCTGGCTTTTGGGGCGAAAACTTTGGCTCAAGGATTCCCTAACCCGTCTGCAGAAGGATTTTCTCTATTTTAGTAAAAATATGGGCTTTCATCTCTGGGAGCTGGATCAAGAAAAGCGAGTTTTGCGTCTAAAATACCTGATTCACGAAGATCTGCATGGAAAAGTCCAGCACAAGACCAAGAACTTTCCCTTTGGTCACGGCCGGCTTTTGGATATTTTGCGTTTGCCCTTTCAAAAGCAGGAGATGAACAGCTTTCTGGCCCAGCAAGATCCGCAGATCTGCAATTATATCCGCCGTCAGCTTTATTACCAGCAGCCTAGATGGATGTGGCTGCAGGCCCAGCTCTACCAGAATGGCGATAATCTCTTGACTAAGACTGCAGAGGATTTCTATCCACAGATTCGCCCAATACAAGCTGCCTCCTTCTGTCAGATAACTACTGATTTGACTGGCTATTACCAGCAGTTTGAGAATTATTACGCCAATCTCCAGCAAAAAAATCTGCAAATTGTTTATTCACCGGCTTTTTATGAGATGACAAGAGAAAATTGCTAAGTATCGTTAGTTTCCCATTGATGAAGCCATAAACTTTTAGTTATCCTTTCAGTTTTAGAATATTTGAGAATCCTGTATAATATAATAAAGTAATAAGTTAGATAGTTAAAAATTCTAAATCGTGCTAATTCAGCTAGCTTTAGCAAAGATGAGAAACGAAAGGAACCACCATGAAGAAAATTTTTGTAATCTTTTTGAGTATCATCACGCTCAGTTCAGCTATGCTTCTAGGAGGGTGTAGCATGCTAAATAGTCGTTCAGAAAAAGAAGAAATGATTCAGATTGCGGAAAGTACAAAAATGAAGAAGGCGATTGAGAAAGAGTTGAGAGAACTGGATCCTAAAGCTCTGACACCAGAGGGGAAGATTAAAACGTATAAAATTGAAAAGAATAAATTAGATTTCAATCCGATGGGAGGATTAGACATCTATTTAATAATTAATGATAATAAGAAGTTTGAATTAGACATGACTTTTCAAGAAAATTCAACTACTGGCGAATACGAAGCGGGTGGTTATGGCATGTCTCCAGAATTTAACGAGCTAATTAGAGGAGAAAAGTAATACGCCTGATTATAAAAACCCTGTTGATGTTAAAGAATATGAAGATAAACAACTTGGTGGAACTTATTTATATGAGTATGGGAGTATGCATGTTGTAAAGAATATGATGTAAAAGGGAGGATTATTTAGGCACCGTCTCCCAAATTTATAAAAATATCAAGCGTGATGGAGAACGAGTTTTTGTCTTTACAACTCTTTATCCGTACTGGAGTACTTGAGACTTCTAAAAAAAGTATAACAATGATAAGATAAAACATTAATCCAAATCCATTTTCATTAGGACATCAGTTTGAGCAAAGGTAACAAACTAAAGGAGTCATCATGAAGAAATATTTTGTCATCTTTCTGACTATCATCACGATTAGTTCAGCTATGCTTCTAGGAAGCTGCAGCATTCTAAACAGTCGGTCGGAAAAAGAAGAAATGATCCAGATTGCGGAAAGTACAAAAATGAAGAAGGCGATTGAGAAAGAGTTGAGAGAACTGGATCCTAAAGCTCTGACAGCAGAAGGGAAAATTAAATCTTATGAAATTCAAAAGGATAAGTTGGAGTACAATCCTATGGGAGGAATGTTGGTTTATGTGGTTCTCAATAATGACCATGAGTTAAATATGAGTATGACGGTATTAGAAGAAAAGACGGGTGAATATAGAATAGCGAGTTATTTTGCATCTGATAAACTTGACAAACTTGTTGGAGGTGTATAAATGGATGGCTGCTTAAATCCTATTGATAGTACGGGATATAAGGATCGACAGCATGTCAATATTTCATTTTTTGAATTTGATGGGAACATGCATATTGGAGGGCTGGAATAGTTGAAGATGTTGCTTACATCGGCACTATCTCCCAAGTTTACGAAACGTACACGTCAATGAAGAATAAGGTTTTTCTTTCACAACTTTCTAACAATAATTGTGCTATCATTTTCTTCTGAAAAAACAATGATAATATAAAACATGAATCCAAATCCATTTTCCCATTTTTGATAAAGCATCAGATTTAGCAAAGATGAGGAACGAAAGGAGCTGTCATGAAGAAATTTTTTGTCATTTTTCTGAGTATCATCACGATTAGTTCATCTATGCTTCTAGGAAGCTGCAGCTTGCTAAATAATCGGTCAGAAAAAGAAGAAATGATTCAGATTGCGGAGGGGAAGAAAGCGCAGAAAGCAATAGAAGAATTACTAAGACAGGAAGATTCTAAAGCATTGACTGAGGAGGGGATTATAAAAGAATATTCAATTAACAAAGATAAATTAGAGTATAATCCTATGGGGGGGTAATCGTTGAACTTATAATCAATGGTGATCCAGAATTAACTATTAAAACAACATTGATGGAAGAATCTGAAGGGAAATTAGAGCATACAGGTTATGTAATATCTGGTGAGCTTGCAAAGAAGTTGAGGGGAGAATGACATGACATATGATAGAGCATTTTATATTTATGAATCTCCGATGATTCCGCTTTCATATTCTCGATAAAAATAGTATAATAATCAATATAAAACATTAATCTAAATCTAGTTTCCCATTTTTGCTAAGGCTCCAGCTTTAGCAAAGATGAGAAGTGAAAGGAGCTATCATGAAGAAAATAGTTATTATTTTTCTGAGTATCATCACGCTCAGTTCAGCTATGTTTTTAGGAGGTTGCAGTATGCTAAACAGTCGGTCAGAAAAAGAAGAAATTCTTCAGATTTCAGAAAGTAAAAAGATGAAGAAAGCCTTGGAAAATTTTCTCAAAGGTTTAGATCCTAAAGCTTTGACACCAGAAGGAAAGATTAAATCCTATGAAATTCAAAAGGATAAGTTAGATTATAATCCTATGGGTGGACTAAATGTTTATATAATTATTAATGGGAATGAAGTTTTGAATATTGATATGACTGTTCAAGAAGAAGATACTGGAGAATATGAAGTTGTATCATATGGTATTCCACAAGAATTGAGTGAGTTATTAGGAGAGAATTAACATGGCTAATAATGCAGAGTACAATGATAAGCAGAATGTTGCAGCAGCTTTGGTAGAGTATCGTGAATTAGAATTTGGGAAAAATTATTCAATAGCTGGTAAGAATGGATATATTGGTAATCTTTCTCAGGTATACGACAATGTAAATGGCCATGAAGAGCAAGTTTTTGTATTTACAAATAATGGTAAAGGACCTGAGCAATCTCCGGTCCCTTACTCCGCTTCGGATGCTGAGCGTGCTCAGGTGCAGGATGTGACAGTCATGATGCAGGGCTCTCAGACCAAGACGCACACTCCTAAGTTAATCCACGATACTGTTACGGATTGGCTGCCTACAGACTTTGTGACGGCATCTCACCGTCTGGGACCTGTAGGTGCAGTAGAATATGCTACCCCTTTTGTTTATCGTCATTCAAAAAATATTATTACTCAAAAAAGCCGAGAAGAACTAGATAAGGCAGATCGAGACGTAAGTAATAAGATAGGAAATGTAGTCGGAATCTTTAATAAAGATGCTGGTCAAGCTGTGAAGCAGAGCCTTAATTCTCTCAATAAAAATCCCTTTAATGAGCTGAGGAAGAATGTTATATCAAATCTTGCAGGTGTTTCTGGCGGAACTTTCACGACAGGAATTGCTGCACCGAATATTTTGGTAGCTGCTAGTTATCTCAAAAAGACACAAGAGTTTCCTCCGGCTCAGTTTAAGGATGCGGCTAAGCATCTTAAGGAAACCATTCGTAAGTACCCTAATGCCAAGATTGATCTTTACGGACACTCTTTGGGTTCTATGGATATCCAGTATGCTCTATCCACCCTGACAGAGGAGGAGATGCGCCATATTGGCACAGTCCATATCTACAATGGCCCTAATATCTATCCTCTCTTGCCCAAGGAACAGCAGGCACGACTGGATAGCGCTAAGTATAAGATCTTTAATCATATCGACCATAAGGATATCGTCAGCTTAGGCTACAGCTTATCTGGCAGTGAAAATGCTGCTGGTATTGTACATCATATTGCGACTGTCGAAAAGGAAATAGGTGCTCAGCATATGATGGAGGGCTATATCTACGATAAAAATAAAAATTTTGTGCTTATGGATGGGACAGGAAAGACGACTATCAAGGATACCATCAAAGCCAATATGATTCCTTACCAGAATATGAAGAAGTATCTGTTTAAGGGTGGATTTAGCAGTAATGAAAAGATTTATCTGGACAGTGTTCAAGCCCAGGCAACTGTTCAAAATTTAGTAAATGTAACCAAACTAGGCTATGACACGTTGCAGCAGGCTAGAGATCAGGTTGTTAGCGAAGCGGAAAAGCTAGCAGAGCAGTTGGGAAAGGTTCCTCAGGGCTTCAGTCTTAGTCCAGATGAGGTGACTGCAGCCTATCAGGCTGGAGGTGCAGATTATCAATCATTGGTCGGATCTTTACAAGAGCACTTTGAAAGTCGATTGTCTAAATTTCAGATGCTTCTAACTATCTTTGAAGTTTTGCAAGGTCAGATTGAAGCTGGAATTGAGCAGCTGCTGGCTAAAGATCAGACATTAGCAGGAGATTTTGAGCAATGGAACCAAATCAATCGATGAAGCAGGATATAGCTAAAAAAGAAAAAGAGTTGGAGGAGCTTTACTCAGAACTTCAGCGGGAACGCTTGAAGATTGATAAAGAACGAGATGTCATCCTATCTAAGAAAAAAGCTTTTTCCGTCATGCTACAAGAAGAGTATGAAATGGCGACTGCTATTTTACGGAAACAAGAAAGGGACACTAGTATCGAATGGCAAGCTCTAAATCAGTATATAGAATCCTATGATATGTTGGCGGAAGAGGCTAGCAGCGAGGAACTGAAAAATCTTGATCTAAAAGATGAGAAAGTTTTGGAAACATTCTCTAAGCAGAGACGCCGTTTAGAATGGGAAATTGAAGATAGCTATTCTCATCTTCGTGATTCTAAATAAATCTGCTGTTTAGAGCAGAGGAAAGGAAAAAGCCTATGTTTATATCAGAAATAGCTTCAACACCAGTAAAAAGTTACTTTTCACCATCTAAAACATCTGATTTGGCAGAAATTAGAAAAGCAATAGAAAAGCAAATTATAACGAATGTTCTAGCTCCTCTTTTGTTAGCTCAAAAAAGCAGCCTTCAAAGCAATTATGATACTCTTTTTACCGATGTCGCAAAGACTGTTCAAGAGAGCGTGAAAGTAGCTGCAGATCAGATAGATAGCTCGATGAAAGGGCAATTTTCTAAAAAAGTTGTAAGCGTTATAGACAACAGCGGTACGAAATTTGAAGAAATTTAGCAATGAACTCTTTGGAATCTAATTTTTCTTTGGTCAGGAATTAGGTTCAAAGAGTTTTTTTTATTAATTAAGTCTGTCTGCCTAGCTACTATGTGATTTTGGTACTTGAGTTTTATAAAAAGTAGAATTTTGTGATAGAATAGGGGAGTCGGAGGATTTTTTTATGGCAAAACAAAGAAATGAAATTGAAGAAAAATATACTTGGGATTTGAGTACCATTTTCCCAACAGATGAAGCCTTTGAAGCGGAGTTGGCGCAGGTTTCAGAAGAAGTGAAGAAAGCAGCTGGTCTGGCTGGGCATTTGCTGGATTCAGCGGATAGTCTCTTAACAACGACTGAAATCCAGCTGGACTTGATGCGTCGTATTGAAAAGCTTTATTCTTATGCTCATATGAAGAATGACCAGGATACACGTGTGGCTAAGTACCAAGAGTATCAGGCTAAAGGTATGACTCTATACAGCGACTTTGGTCAAAGCTTTGCTTTCTATGAGCCCGAATTTATGGCGATTACAGAAGAGCAGTACCAAGCTTTCTTGGCTGAGCAGCCAGCCTTGCAGCAGTATCAGCATTATTTTGACAAGCTTTTGAAAAAGAAAGCTCACATCCTGACACAGCGTGAAGAGGAACTACTGGCCGGTGCTGGTGAAATTTTTGGGGCAGCGGGCGAAACCTTTTCTGTTTTGGATAATGCAGATATCGTCTTTCCGATGGTGCATGACGATGATGGAAATGAAGTTCAGCTCAGCCACGGTAACTATATTACCCTAGTTGAGTCTAAGAACCGAGAAGTCCGTAAGGAAGCTTATGAGGCTCTCTACAGCGTATACGAGCAGTATCAGCATACCTACGCTAAGACTTTGCAGACCAATGTCAAGGTTCACAATTACAATGCGAAAGTCCGCAAGTTTTCATCTGCCCGTGAAGCAGCCTTATCAGCTGACTTTATTCCAGAAAGTGTATACGATAGCTTAGTTTCAGCTGTCAATAAGCATTTGCCTCTTTTGCAGCGATATATCGCTTTACGAGCAAAGATTTTAGGCATTTCTGACTTGAAGATGTATGATATGTACACCCCTTTGTCAGAGACAAACTACAAGTTCACTTATGAGGAAGCTTTGGCCAAGTCTGAGGAAGTTCTGGTTATTCTGGGTGAGGATTATTTGAGCCGAGTGAAGACAGCTTTTTCAGAGCGCTGGATTGATGTTCATGAAAATCAAGGCAAGCGCTCAGGGGCATACTCAGGCGGGTCTTATGATACCAATGCCTTTATGTTGCTCAACTGGCAGGACACACTGGACAATCTCTTTACCTTGGTGCACGAGACGGGTCACAGTATGCATTCCAGTTATACCCGTGAGACCCAGCCTTATGTTTACGGAGACTACTCTATCTTCCTAGCTGAGATTGCTTCAACGACCAATGAAAACATCCTGACAGAGAAGCTCTTGGAAGAAGTAGAAGATGATGCTACCCGCTTTGCTATTCTCAACCACTTTTTGGACGGCTTCCGAGGTACGGTCTTCCGTCAAACCCAGTTTGCGGAGTTTGAGCACGCTATCCACAAGGCTGACCAAGAAGGTCAAGTGTTGACCAGCGAGTTTCTCAATGATCTCTACGCTGATTTGAACGAGAAATACTATGGACTGAAAAAAGAAGACAATCCGCAGATTCAGTACGAATGGGCTCGGATTCCACATTTCTACTATAATTATTATGTTTTCCAATACTCGACAGGATTTTCAGCGGCTTCTGCCTTGGCTGAAAAGATTGTCCATGGCAGTCAGGAAGACAAGGATAAGTATCTGGACTATCTCAAAGCTGGGAATTCTGACTATCCCCTCAATGTCATCAAAAAAGCAGGTGTAGACATGGAAAAAGAAGACTACCTAAATGCTGCTTTTGCTGTTTTTGAGCGTCGCTTGGACGAATTTGAAGCCTTGGTAGAAAAGTTGGGACTGGCATAAGATGGTCGAAACTTATAATCAAAACTCTAATCCCAATATGCGCCGGCCAGTGGTCAAAGAGGAAGTCGTAGACTTTATGAGACAGCGTCTCCAACCGGTCACTGGTGGACTCAAGGAGCTGGAGAATTTTGCCAAAGCTGAAAATGTGCCCGTGATTCCCCATGAGACAGTGGCTTACTTCCGCCTGCTACTCGAAAGTCTGCAGCCAGAGAAGATTTTAGAAATCGGTACTGCTATTGGATTTTCGGCCCTTTTGATGGCGGAGCATGCGCCTCAGGCTCAGATTACGACTATTGATCGAAATCCAGAGATGATTGAGCTGGCTAAGGTTAATTTTGCTAAGTATGACAGCCGTCAGCAGATCACTCTGCTGGAAGGTGATGCAATGGATTTGCTTGAGACACTGGATGATTCTTACGACCTTGTCTTTATGGACTCTGCCAAGTCCAAGTATGTGGTCTTTCTGCCCCAAGTCCTCAAGCGCCTTAATCCTGGTGGCCTGATCCTCATTGATGATGTCTTTCAAGGCGGAGATGTTGCCAAGCCTTTTGAGGACATTAAGCGTGGCCAACGGGCAATTTACCGAGGTCTGCATAGTCTTTTTGACGCAACTTTGGACAGTCCAGATTTAACTTCTAGTCTGCTTCCCTTAGGAGATGGGCTGCTTATGATTAGAAAAAAATGACATCTCTGATTTTTTCCTAATTTCCAAAAATTTTTAGTAAAATTTAAGATATCAATTCAAATTTGTGCTACAATAGAAAACGTGAACTTTTAAGAATAAGGAGTCATTATAAAATGAAGAAAAAAATATTTGCAGGAGCTGTGACACTCTTGTCAGTCGCTGTATTAGCAGCATGTTCCAACTCAGAAGGCAAGGACATCGTGACCATGAAAGGAAACACGATTACTGTCAATGAATTTTACGATCAAGTGAAAAACAATGGTGCAGCTCAGCAGGTCTTGCTGCAGATGGCTATCAAAGACATCTTTGAAGAAAAATACGGCAAAGACGTCAAAGACAAGGATGTTAAGGATGCTTTCGAAAAGTCTAAAACTGCTTACGGTACAGCTTTTGCCCAAGTCTTGGCTCAAAACGGATTGACCGAAGATGCCTACAAGGAGCAAATCCGCACCAATATGCTAGTAGAGCATGCCGTTAAGAAGGCTGCTGAAAAAGAGCTGACTGATGAAAACTACAAGGCTGCCTTTGAAAACTACACGCCAGAAGTAACGGCTCAAATCATTAAGGTTGACAGCGAAGACAAAGGTAAGGAAGTTCTCGAAAAAGCTAAAGCTGAAGGAGCAGACTTCAGTCAAATCGCTAAGGAAAACTCTACCGATACTGCCACTAAGGAAAAAGGCGGAGAAATTAAGTTTGACTCTGGCTCTACTGATGTTCCAGATGCTGTCAAAAAAGCTGCCTTTGCTTTGGAAGAAAATGGCGTTTCAGACCTTGTGACTGTGCCAGATTCACAGTACTCAGCAAGCTACTATATTGTTAAGCTGGTCAAAAAGTCAGAGAAATCTTCTAACTGGAAAGACTACAAAGATAAGCTGAAAAAGATTATCATTGCGCAAAAAGAAAAAGATACTAGCTTTATCCAAAGCGTTGTCGCTAAAGAGCTGAAAGATGCCAACATCAAGGTTAAGGACAGTGCTTTCCAATCTGTCTTTGCTCAGTATATTGAAACGACAGGCTCTTCAACTTCTTCATCAAGTGCTGCCAGCAGCTCAAAGACTTCTGAGTCCAGCTCAGCAGCTGAAAACAGTTCGGCAGAAGCTTCATCATCAGCCGCAGAATAAGGTTGACGAAAAGACAATAAGCAAGTATAATAAGACTGGTGAGAATTGATTTTTCAAGTTCTTAGTTCAGAGAATTGGCGGTGCTGCGAGCCATCTGAGACGGGGAATCATGCTACTCATCTTGAAAAATAGAATACGAAATGAGAATGACAAGTTCATTGAATGAAGGTGGTACCGCGGTTTTTCGCCCTTCAGACGAGGAACTTGTCTTTTATGTTGACTGTGGAGGTAACATAATGAAAACCTATCTTGTCAAACAGAGATTTCGCTTAGGCGGCGAACGCTTTGATATCAAGGACGATCGAGGGAATGTGGATTACCAAGTGGAAGGCTCTTTCTTCCAGATTCCTAAGACCTTTACTATCTATGATAGTCAGGGTCAAATCGTCAGTCAGATTACCAAAACCCTTCTAACCCTCCTGCCTCAGTTTGAAATTAAACTCAGCAGCGGGCATAGCTTTTATATCCGTCAGAAATTCACTATTTTGCGTGATAAGTATAAATTTGATAATTTGGGGCTACGAGTTGAAGGAAACATCTGGGATTTAAACTTTCGTCTGCTGGATGACAGCAATCAAGTCGTTGCAGAGATTACCAAGGAGCTCTTTCATCTGACCTCTACTTATCAGGTTCATATCTATGAGGAGACTTATTCAGATTTGGTGATTTCCCTCTGTGTCGCTATTGATTATGTCGAAATGCTGGAAAGTTCGTCCTCATAATGCAATTATTTTTAGAAAAAATTTAAGGAGAAAAAATCATGAAACAAATGTCAAGTGCTCAGGTTCGTCAAATGTGGCTGGATTTTTGGGCAACTAAAGGTCATGCTGTAGAACCATCTGTCAGCTTGGTGCCAGTCAATGATCCAACCTTGCTCTGGATTAACTCTGGTGTTGCGACTCTCAAGAAATACTTCGATGGAACCATTATTCCGGAAAATCCTCGGATTACCAATGCTCAAAAAGCCATTCGGACCAACGATATTGAAAATGTTGGAAAGACTGCCCGCCACCATACCATGTTTGAAATGCTGGGCAACTTCTCTATCGGCGATTATTTCCGTGATGAAGCCATTGAGTGGGCTTACGAGCTTTTGACTAGCCCTGAGTGGTTTGATTTCCCCAAAGACAAGCTCTACATGACCTACTACCCAGATGACAAGGACTCTTACAACCGCTGGATTGCTATGGGCGTTGAGCCTAGTCATTTGATTCCGATTGAGGACAACTTCTGGGAAATTGGTGCTGGACCTTCTGGACCAGATACAGAGATTTTCTTTGACCGGGGTGAGGCTTTTGATCCAGAAAATATTGGAGTGCGCCTCTTAGAAGAAGATATTGAAAATGACCGTTATATCGAAATCTGGAATATCGTCTTGTCACAATTCAATGCTGACCCTGCTGTACCGCGTAGCGAGTACAAGGAATTGCCACATAAGAACATTGATACGGGCGCAGGATTGGAGCGTTTGGTCGCTGTTATCCAAGGGGCTAAGACTAACTTTGAGACCGACCTCTTTATGCCAATCATTCGTGAAGTAGAGAAACTGTCTGGCAAGGTATATGACCAAGATGTCGACAATATGAGTTTCAAGGTTATCGCAGACCATATTCGTTCGCTTTCCTTTGCCATTGGTGATGGGGCTCTTCCTGGAAATGAAGGCCGTGGCTATGTCCTTCGTCGTCTACTTCGTCGTGCTTCAATGCATGGTCAAAAATTGGGTATCAATGAGCCATTCCTTTACAAACTTGTACCAACTGTGGGCAAGATTATGGAAAGCTACTACCCAGAAGTTCTTGAGAAGAAAGACTTTATCGAAAAGATTATCAAGAGTGAGGAAGAATCTTTTGCTCGTACTCTGCACTCTGGTCAACACTTTGCAGAAACAATTGTTGCGGATTTGAAAGCTAAGGGACAAACTGTTATTGCTGGTCAAGATGCCTTTAAACTCTACGATACTTACGGTTTCCCGCTGGAGTTGACTGAGGAAATTGCTGAAGAAGCAGGCATGACTGTAGATCGTGCTGGCTTTGAAGCGGCTATGAAAGAGCAGCAAGATCGGGCACGTGCTTCTGTTGTCAAGGGTGGTTCAATGGGCATGCAAAATGAAACCCTGCAGGCTATCACCGTAGAGAGTGTCTTTAACTACGAAAAAGAAGAGCTGACAGCTGAACTCCTTGCTATCGTGGCGGATGATGCAGCAGTCGAAGCTGTTGAGACAGGAACAGCTGCCCTCATCTTTGCAGAAACACCATTCTATGCTGAAATGGGTGGTCAGGTAGCCGACCACGGTCAAATCTTTGATGGAGCAGGCAATCTGGTAGCGCAAGTAAGGGACGTACAAAAAGCACCAAATGGTCAGCCACTACATACTGTAGAAGTCTTGGCTCCTATAGCTCTGGGTCAAAGCTACAAACTGGAAATTGACCACAGCCGTCGCCACCGTGTGATGAAAAACCACACAGCAACTCACCTCTTACATGCAGCCTTGCATAATGTTCTTGGTAACCATGCAACCCAAGCAGGCTCTCTGAACGAAGTAGAATTCCTGCGCTTTGACTTTACGCATTTCCAAGCGGTGACAGCAGAAGAGCTGCGCTCTATTGAGCAAGAAGTCAATGAGAAAATCTGGGAAGCTCTTGCCATTGAGACAGTGGAGACGGATATTGACACGGCTAAGGAAATGGGTGCCATGGCGCTCTTTGGTGAAAAATATGGTAAAGAAGTTCGTGTCGTAACCATCGGCGACTACTCAGTCGAGCTTTGCGGAGGAACTCACGTAGGCAACACTTCTGAAATCGGCATTTTCAAGATTGTCAAAGAAGAGGGTATTGGATCTGGCACTCGCCGTATCTTGGCAGTCACCAGCAAGGAAGCTTTTGAAGCCTACCGCGAGGAAGAAGAGGCACTCAAGGCTATCGCAGCGACCCTCAAGGCACCGCAAATCAAGGAAGTGCCTCACAAGGTAGAAGCGCTGCAAGAGCAGCTACGTCAACTCCAAAAAGAGAACGCAGAGCTCAAGGAAAAAGCAGCAGCAGCGGCCTCTGGTGAAGTCTTCAAGAATGTTCAAGAGGCAAATGGACATAGCTTTATCGCTAGTCAGGTCTCTGTTTCTGATGCAGGTGCCCTGCGTACCTTTGCGGACACTTGGAAGCAGAAGGACTATTCAGATGTTCTCGTACTGGTCGCAGCAATTGGTGATAAGGTCAATGTTCTTGCAGCCAGCAAGACCAAGGACGTCCATGCTGGTAATCTGATTGAGGAATTGGCACCGATTGTAGATGGTCGAGGCGGCGGTAAGCCAGACATGGCTATGGCTGGCGGCAGCAAGCAATCCGCTATTCCAGCCCTGCTAGCAGCGGTTGCTGAGAAGTTGTAATGTTAGATAAACGATAGATAAAAAGGTCTGCTCTTTGGGTAGATCTTTTTCTGTGCTCTTAGGTCACTTACTTATCTGTATGAGAAGCAAATAAAGCCGCTTTAAGTCAAGAAATTATGAATGTTCTTTCACATAATTAATGATATTTCCAAAAACATTGCATAAAAATACATAAAATGCTTGACAAAGAGAAAATATGCGCGTAAAATAAAACGCATATTTATACGGAGGTGTTTTAAAAATATGCGTATTTCGATTGTAGGAATTACTGGTTACTCAGGAATGGAACTCCTCCGTATTTTACTGCAACATCCGCAGGCAGAAGTCGTTTCCCTTCATGCCAGTCAAGATATGGAGGCTCCTGTGTCAGAGCTTTATCCTCATTTGAAGGGGATTTGCGACCTAAAAATAGAAGCTTTCGACAGTCAGGAAATTATGCGACGAGCAGATCTTGTTTTCTTTGCAACGTCAAGCGGAGTGGCTAAAGATTTGTCAAAAGATTTTGTAGAAGCAGGATTTCCAGTCATTGACCTATCTGGCGATCATCGTTTACCAGGGAATATTTATAAAAAATGGTATCAGAAAGAGCCAGCAGAAGACTACGTCCAAAAAGAGTTTATTTATGGGCTGTCTGAGTTTACAGATGTTAGAGGGAAGCGATTTATTGCCAATCCCGGCTGTTATGCAACGGCTACAGAATTGGCCTTGATTCCCTTGCTGCAGGCTCAGGCTATTGAGCTGGACTCCATTATTGTTGATGCTAAGAGCGGTTTGACAGGGGCGGGGAAAAATCCAGCTGCATCCAGCCATTTTGTCCATGTGCATGACAATTATGTGACTTACAAGTTAAATCAGCATCAGCATATTCCTGAGATTGTGCAGCAGTTGCAGCGTTTTGATGAGGGATTGCAGCAGATTCAGTTTTCAACTTCCCTCATTCCGCTCAATCGTGGCATCGTGGCGACAGTTTACAG